>CAVXNR010000021.1:0-126942 GCA_963763095.1 Vicinamibacteria bacterium | reverse complement strand
AACTCAAGGCTCGATGCTGCCAGCCGCTTTCGGCTCATCGGCCATCGACAAAGCCGTGTACCGTTTGGCTGAAGGCGACCGGGTCTTCACCCGGCCACATGTGCTTCGCACCCGGAACCACGATGCGCCGCGCTGCCGGCATGCAGCGCGCCGCGGCGTCGGCGATGATACGGAAGAACGGACGGACCTTCTCGCCGCGGGCAATCGCCACCCGCGGCTTGAGCTGCGCCAGTTGTGAGCAACTGATCGGCGCGTCCTGCTCGCCGCCGTCGAACATCAGCGGCAGCACGCGGGCGTTGTCGAGCACGATGGCCTGTTGCGCCGGCGGGAGCGCATCGAAGTAGCCGCTTCGTTCGGCAACGCCGTCAATGAAGAGCCGTGCTGCCTGTTCCGTATCGCCCGCCTTCATCGGCGAGAACACAGATCCGACCATCGCAACCGCGTCGTCGCCGATCGCCTTCAGCTCTGCCGGATCATCGACATAGCTCGGCACGACGGGCTCATAGACAAAGACGCTTCGAACCAGCTCCGGGTTGCGCAACGCGACGTTCAACACGATGTGGCCGCCCGATGACCACGCCACCAGATGCGCTGGCCCGGCACCGAGCCCACGAATGAACGCTGCCAGGTCGTCGGCGTGTGTACCGATGCGGTATTGAGGCCAGTCCGCAGGCCACGGCGCGGTACCGTAGTAGCGCTGGGTGAATGCGATCGTCCGGTAGTGCGCCGCGAGTGCAGCGCGCTGACGTTCCCAGGTGCGCAGGTCGGATTCTGCTCCATGGACGAGCACTAACAGCGCGCCGCGGCCCTGTTCGACGTACGGCAGGAGCATGCCGTTCACCTCCATGTGCCTGACGACGGGCGTCGATTCGTCGGTGTGCGGGGTTTGGCAGCCGGCGCAGGCGATCATGCAGGCGGCTGCAAACAAGATTTGCATGCGTGCTGACATGACGATTTTTCTGCTCCATCAGGTTCGGCGGGTTCGATTTACATGACGCTTGAGCCCGTGTGCGGGCGGCACGGAGATAGCTGAGCAGCCGACTGAATCATTTTGGACGCGCCTGAAGCTCGCCAGCTTCGAGTTCAACCTCCTGCGCTGCGACTTGCGCATTGTGCCCCGTGCGGATTGCTGGTCTTGGGCACGAATGGTCAACGGATAGCCTCGCGGTTAACGGATCGGCTGGGCATAGCGTACGACGACGGACCCTTCGAGCATTCACGAACAAACTCGTACCTACGGTCGCACTCTATGCGGCTGGCTGGCCGACAGACGTGCGCCCGTATCAGGCGCGGCATAGTGTGGCGCTCGAGCTCGGCGAGCGGGGGATCGACATCGGCGACGTGCAGGGCTGGCTCGGCCATCGACAGGTCAGCACGACGCGGAAGCACTACGCCCCGGTGCTCGCCAGTCGGCTGAAACAGGCGAGCGAGATACTTACCGGGCGGTTCAAGGGGTGGAAGCCGGATCTGGATGGGCCAGTTGACGGCGCGGGACACGGTTCGAACAGCCACGGCTCCGACACCGCTGCAACCGACACGGACAGGACAGTGCATTGAAAACCAACCCGAGAGTGACACGGCACCCCGACGCGCGACAGGAGTGGTTTTTGCTTCCGCGCGACGCATCACAGGGGCTTGCCCCGGAGGTGCCGTGATGATGCCCGTTCTCCGCTCTATGTGCGCAGTGGCGGTGTCACTATGGTTCCTTGCTTCCCCGACCGTCGCCCACGCCGATCCGATCGTCATCTCGTCCGGCTTGGCCACCGGCCACGCGCAAGGGTCCGGCGTCTCGCATCTGATCATGAACGTACAAGGGCCCGAGTTCTCGTTCTTTACCAGCGGCGGCCCCATCGGGGGATTCCTCCCCAATATTGATGAGTGCCTCCCGTGTGCGTCGCGCCCGTTGTGCCTCGGGGGTCGTGGATCGCGGCGACGCTCAACACAACTGCTCTCGAACCCGGAAGCGGCACCGGAGTCATCGAAGGCGTCACCTACCCGCACGTCTGGGTGGGGTTCGAGTCTGGAACAATCACCACGCCCAGGGTGACGCTGACCGAGCTCGGCGAGTCGTTCGTGGACGTTCCGTTCAGCTTCAATACCCTGATGCACGGGTACCTCGGGGACCTGGTCCAGGGCAACCTGGAGCGCGCTCTTCACAGTCGAACTCACAGGCAGCGGCAGGGCGTCGGCGAGCTTCTTCGGCCTCTTCGACGATGAGCACGGCCAGCACTTTTCCCTCCTTTCCCCTATGCGGTACGAGTTCGTGCAGCCGCAGCCGGTGCCGGAGCCCGGGACGCTGTTCCTCGTGGGTGGCGCAATCGCCGCGCTCGCGGCCAGGCGGTCACTGGCGAGCCGACGCCGAGAAGGGTAGAACGGCTGACACTGCTCACTCCGCTGACACACCGGTAAACATTGATCGAATTCGCGGTTCCTTGCGGCTCATAACCCAAAGGTCGCGGGTTCAAATCCCGCCCCGCAGAAGCGCGCGGACGCGCGGATCTTGTTCGTCACGTTGCAGGCGGGCAGTAACCGCTTTTCATCTCATCCAACACCCACCTAACTATCGTTGCGCGCCGGCCGCTGCAGCCTCGTTCAGCGGCGCGTTGCCGGCGGCAGCGGGTGTCGGCCGCAATCGCGACGCTGGTTCCGGTCGGCTCGACTGTTTCGAGAACGGACCGCTAGAAGGGTCCCCCGCTGCAGCTCGGTTCGATGGTGCGGCCTTCCCCGTGACAGGGAGGCGAGCGAGGGCGGCAGCGGCGCTGAGATATCGCGGCACTCGTGCGGTGCACGGGTGCCGTTCGAGCGAGTTGAACGACCGCGCCAAGATGCCGCGGGGGCCCAAGGCCGTGACCGGATCGTCTGAGGTCGGTTCCGTCAGCCTTCTCAACGCTGCCCACGTTCACGGGCGAATATAGCCTGCATATCTCGGGGAACGGCTTGGCCGCGGGGGGTCAGTTTCGTATTGGCGCGAACCCGACGGATCAATCAGGCAGGGCCGACTCACCCGTGTCTACGAAACGGTGGATGGGACACTCGTTCTGGTTTCAGAGGAGCTGTTCGAGCCCCAGTGCCCCTAATCCGGCACACCAGAGATAATGGGCCAGCGCTTTTGCTGGCCCTTTCCTTTCAGCTGTTCCGAATTATCGAGGGCGGTTGAGGAACCGCTGCGACATCTCAGACAATCTCCTCGCGCTTCTCGTCCCAGGTCACGGTTCGGCCCTCCCGGTAGGAGCGGACCGCCATCTGGCACGCGATGGCACTTCGGTACCCGATCTCGAACGGGCAGTTGGGCTCCTTCCGGCTCCGCACGCAATCGAAAAAATT
Organism: Vicinamibacteria bacterium; assembly: GCA_963763095.1. GTDB lineage: Bacteria > Acidobacteriota > Vicinamibacteria > Vicinamibacterales > JAENWD01 > CAVUCH01. The sequence goes on along the minus strand of CAVXNR010000021.1, from coordinate 123,618 downwards.
CTGCATGTGCGCTTCGGTGGCGTCCGCATAGTCGCCGGTCGGGCCCGTCCCCGCTTCGGACGGGTTGGTCGACTTCTCTCCCTGCGGCAGATAGCGGGGCTTGTCGGTCGGATCGTGAACGATCGTGCCCTTGGTGCCCAGCAGGAGGTCGTGCCCCTCGCCGTAATAGGAGTTGGAGAACATCGAGTTCCAGGTAAAGAGCAACTTCTCCGAGTGACGCATGGTCACGTCCATCACGTCCGGAGGTTCCATCCTGGGCGAGAGATAATTGCCACCGGTCATCGTGACGGCCTGTGGAATCGTGAGGCCCAGCACCGTGTGCCAATACCCCACCTGGTGAACCATGTTCTCGAACACGTTGCCGCCCGAGTAGTCCCAGAAGAACCGCCAATTCACATAGCGCTGCGGATCGAAGGCACACGCCGTGGCTTCGCCCTGGAACGTCTTCCAGTCGACGTGATCCGGGTCGCAATCCGCAGGGATGTCCCGCATCCACCCGCCGTACGGCGCATTGCGGTAGTGATGCGTGTGAATGGCGGTGATGACTCCCATGCGCTCGGGCGTGGCGAGCTCCCGCACGGTCTTCATGCCGGGCCCGCTGATCATCTGGATGCCGACCTGGACCACGCGCCCTGAGCCGGCGAGCGCGCTTCGCATGCGCCTGGCGTGATCCGGGCTGAACGCCATGGTCTTTTCCTGATAGACGTCCTTGGCGGCCTGGATCGCGGGAACGAAGTTCAGGGCATGCTGGTGTTGCGGCGTGGCGATCAGGACGGCATCGATGCTCTTGTCTTCGAGCAAGTGCCGGGCGTCCTGGTAGGCTTTTATCTGCGGCGCGATGGTTTTTACCTCGTCGAGCCGCCGCGTGTAGACATCGGCCGCCGCGACGGCCTCGGCATTGATACAGCCCATCGCGGCGCGGAATATTTCCTTCCCGCGGCTGCCGCATCCGATCAGGCCGAACCGGATCCGATCGTTGGCGCCCAGGATTCGCCCGGACGAAACCAGCCCGGACACGGCGAGTCCGGCGGCGCCCTTGACGCACTGCCCCACGAACGTGCGGCGGTTCGACATCTCTGTCTCCTGACGTGAAGCGACGCGGAATTCACACGCTGGAATACTGCCGGCAGAGTGCCTTCATTCTCTCGACGAGTTTCGGCACGCCAGACATCGGATCTTCATCGCCCTCGTATTCGGCCGACATGTAACCCTTGTACCCGGCTTTGGCGAACATCTGCCAGACACGTTCCAGGTCCAGCGGCTGTTTCGAGTCTCCGTAGAAGTCACGGATGTGCGTGTGCGTGGCGTGGGGAAGGCAGGCTTCGATCTGCTGATACGGATTCTCCTGAAAATTGCTGATGTCCAGGTTGCACCCGGCGTAGGGCGAGTCCACCCGGCGGAGGATTTCCAGGATGTTCGCAGCCTTCGAGGTGATCCCGCCGTGACTCTCGATGCCCAGGATGATGCCCTTGCCTGCGGCATAATCGCAGGCGGGCTTCATGGTCTCGACCACCCATTGGATGCCCTGCTCATCGCTGGCTCCTTCTGGGAGGTCACCGCCGAACACGCGGACATGGGCGGCACCGAGGCATTCAGTCGCATCCACCCACCGCCTGATGTTCTCGAGCTCCTCCCGGCGCTTGGCGGCATCGGGCTGACACATGTTGGTGCGAATCGCCGCGCCCGAGAACGGAACGCCGTTGACGTAGGCGAGATGACGCAGGCCGGCCAGGTAGCCGGGTTCCGTCGACGTCAGCCAGTAGGTCGTGATGTCCACGCCCTGGATTCCCAGTTCCACGGCTTTGAGGATGAAATCCTCCATGGTCATCTGCTTCTTCTCGAGGTACTGGCGGTAGGAGTAGGCACAGCAGCCCACGAGGAGCCGCGGCCGGGACGAGAGTGACGTCTCGCCCGGAAGAGCGGCATGGGCAGGAGTCCACGCCAGTGATGCGACGGCGCCCGCGCCGGCTGCCCTGATGAACTCCCGGCGGCGAACGTGCTGAGTCATATGACCTCTCGTGAAGTGAGCAAGCCCTCAGAACACCACGCGAAGACCCAGCCGGAACTGGCGTTCGTCGATCCCTTCGCGGCCGAGATCCTGCACCTCGGTGATCGTCATGAAGTCCTCGCCGTCGCCGACGTCGTTGTTCGGATTCGCCAGGTGGGGTGTGTTCGTGAAGTTGAACGCCTCCATCCGGAACTGCAGCCTCACGGTGGAAGTCACGGCGAACTCGCGTGTCAGCCCGAAGTCCCAGTTGAAGAGACCCGGCCCGCGCAGGTAGTAATAGCCGGTGTTGCCGAAGCGCGCCTCGGTTACCTCGGCAAACGCTGTCGGATCGTAGTACGGCGTGCCCCGGCCGACTCCGCCGAGCTTCTCCACGTCCGGCTTCACCTGGTCCGCCGTCTGGATGCTGCCCGGCAGGTTGAGCGAGGTGTCGTCCGCGAGCACACTGAAGGGTGTGCCGCTCATGATGCTGATCACGTTGTTGATCTGCCACCCGCCGACGATGTGCGACAGGACGCCCCCCTCACTCGCCCAGTGGCGGCCGGGGCCGAACGGCAGCTGCCAGACGTTCGTGATGCCCAGGTTGTGCGTCCGATCAGTGCTGGTGCGCGAATAGTTGCGCTCGAAGTACGCCAGCGCCTGGGTCTTGTTCTCGCCGAGGGACAAGGAGCTGTTCTCGTTATCGCTCATCGCCTTGCTCCACGTGTAGTTCACGCCCAGGCTCAAACCACCGGCGAACCGCCGCTGCAGCTGCGCCTGCAGCGAGTTGTAGCGCCCTTTCCCGACCGGCTGCAGAAACACGGTGGACGCGGTGCGGCCGTAGCTGACCTCCAGGGGCTTGCCCTCGTCTCCAGCGCCGATGACCTGGCCGGCATTGACGTCGAGCAGCCCGAGCTGCCGCGTCGATTGCGTCCCGACATAGCCGATCTGCCCCGTGAAATTCCACGGCAGCTCTCGCTGCACCGTCACGTTCCACGACTGGATGTAGCCGCGGTCCAGGTTCTCCGGATACCCCGCCCACGCGTAGTCGCTCGGGATGTCGAGCACGCCGTTACCCGGATCGGGCAACTGGAACGCGGGAATCCCCTGCGACAACGTTCGCGCCGGCGTCAGCCCATCGGGGGACTCGAGCTTCACCTGCGACAGAATCGGGTAGTTCGCCCGAATCAACTCCATGCCGTAGTAGGGATCGTTGGTGAGGCCGTAACCCGCGCGGGCCACCCATTTCTCCCCGAACCGATACGCCAGCCCCACACGCGGACCGAAGCGCGTCTTGCTCGACTCGATGCCGCAGTTCTTCGGCACGGAGCCGACGCCACAGAGCCACACCTTGTTGGTCGCGACGTCGTAGCGTTCGATTCCCCGGTCGGGTCGTGTGGGAACGGGGAAGTACTCCCACCGCGTGCCGACGTCGAGGGTGAGATTGTTTCCGACGGTCCAGCGATCCCGGGCATACAGGCTGTACAGCCGTGCCCGCACCTGGTATTCGTCTGGCGCTTGCAGCGTTCTGCCCGCGCGGCTGGCCTGCCCGATCAGGAAGGCCGCAACGGTGTTGTAACGCGACCCGTCCGACGTCTGCTCGCAGTTACCCGTCGCCGGATCGACCACCTCGCAGCGCCCGGTAATGCCGCGGTCGAAGCCGAAGCCTCCCTGCGCGCCGAAGCCGCCGGTGATGAACTCGGCCTGAGCGTGCTTCAACGCGATGTCGTAGATGTCCGCGCCGAACCGCACGTTGTGCTTCTGCTTGATCCAGTTGAAATTCACCACGTACTGCGACTGCGGGTCGTGCCGGTAGTACGGCATGAAGTTCTCGTTGACGCCGACGGTGGCAAAGTCGTCGCCCTCGGCAAAATCAAACGTCGGCCAGCCGCTCTCGAAGGCGCGTGCGCCGTTCGTTCCGGGAATTCCCAATACGTCGCTGCCGATGTTGGTGCCGAGGCCCGGCTGTTCCGACGCGGTGCCTTGGCGAGCCCACCCGTAATGCGCGTCCATCAGGAACGTCGGCGTGAAAATGTAGGTGCCCATCACGGTGAACCGGTAGGTGTTGCCGTGGCCGTGTCCGGGGTTGCTGCTGCCGCCGATGGGCTCGCCGACGGCGTCTTCCCCGAAAACGGTAGGTACCGACGTTCGGTAGTGCAGGACGCCGAACGTCCCGGTCAGATTGAAGTTCGGGTTCACGTTGAAGTCGACCTTCGAATCCACCTGCTGCCGATCGAATTCGAACGGCGCGGACACGAAGTAGTTGTCCCGTTCCCTCGCGATGTTGTTTGCAGGAACGTAGCTCGCGATCTGCTGCGCGATCGGATCCAGCCGGCCGGCAGGGATGATGTTGAGGCAGCCCGGGTTCGTCGCCGTGTTGCAGAGCGCGTAGTTGGGATCGCCGGGAGACACCTGGAACTGCGTGCGCCCGGAGCCGTCCGGATTGCCGGACAACGGGTCGTAGATAGGCGTCGGCGACCCTGACAAATCGCCCCGGAGGATCGCCGGGAGCGGCACCGACACGGTGTTGTCGACGACCCGGTGGTCCCGCGTCGACTCGTAGCTGACGAAGAAGAAGGCCTTGTTCTGCTTCAGAGGGCCTCCCGCCGTGGCTCCAAACTGGTGGTAGCTCGCCTCCGGTTTGTCCCCGGTGTTCAACGCGGCATCGTCGAACCGCATCGGCCAGGCTTTCAGGTGCTCGTTGGTGAAGTACTCGAAACCGGAGCCGCGCAGCGCGTTCGTTCCGCTCTTCGTCTGCACGTTGATCGCGGCCCCGCCGGCAAGTCCCTGTTCGGCGTCCATGCTGCTCGTGACGACGTTGACCTCCTCGATTGACTCGAGCGTAGGAACATAGGAGGCCACGTGGGGCAGCTGGATGTGCGCGGTGCTGACGCCGTCGATGCGCGTGTTGTTCTGGTCGTCGCTCGTCCCGTTGACGCTGAACTGGAGGGACCGCGACGGGTTCGTCGGGATCGAGTGCGAGTTGATCGGCGGGGCGAACCCCGGCAGCATCCGGTACATCTGCTGGTAGTTGCGCCCGAGCGGCACCGGGAGGTTCGTCAACTCCGCGGCGACCAGGTTCTGATGGACCTCCGCGGTGTCGGTCTGGAGCTTCGGGGGCTCCGCGTTCACCGTAATGGTGTCGCCCATCGCGCCCACTTCGAGCGTGACGTCCACGCGGGTGACGTTGTTGATGTTGACGGTTACTTCGGTCTGCTCGAAGTTTCGGAAACTCTGGAGGCTGGCCTTCAGGCTGTAGACGCCCGCGGGCAGATCGGTGAAGTTGAAGTGCCCTTGCGCGTCTGCTGCGGCCTGGCGGGTCAGGCCCGTGCCCCGGTTCGTGATGACCAGGATGGTGCCAGGCAGGGCAGCGCCCGTCGCGTCTGTGACATCCCCGACCACCGAACCATAGAGAACCTGCGCGGTCGCGTGCGGTGCATTGAGGACGATTACGCCCGCGAGGCCCAGGCACAGGCACCGGAAGAGACTCCGCCTGCGCGTTCCGTCGGCCATATAACCTCCTTCACGGTTGAAACAGAACGACAACGCTTCAGAACCTCGGGACTTCCTTCGCGACGCTCTCGCCGACCGGGAAACCCGTCAATCAGGACTTCGCGGGCGCGGTGTCCTGAATCTGCTCGGCAGTCGCGTCGTAGTACAGCCGCTTCCCCTGCCAGTACGACTGCGCCGCCATGATGCACGTCACCGAGTGCAGGAATCCGTTGTCCACGGTGGCGTTGGTTTGCGTGTTTCCGCTGCGCAAGCACTCGAACCAGTTCGAGAGATGCGACAGGTCTTCGTCCCCGATGTTGATGGGGCCGGGTTTGTCGTCGCCGGGCAGCGTGACCCAGCGCTCGGGCCGCTCGATGGTGGGGTTGTCCTCGTGGTTGCCACGTTCCTCGACGACCTTCCAGCGCGGGCTGCCTTCGCCGCCGATGTTGATGAGCGTGGCCTTCTTGCCCATGATGCGGGAGAAACTGTCGGAGTCGTTGCCGAAGCTGGTGGAGTAGCTGACGAGGAAGGACGGGTACTCGACCAGCGCGTGGAACGTATCGGCGTTCTCGCGGCCGTCGTGCCAGGCGTACACGCCGCCATGTGCCGCGATCGATCGTGGCGGCACCTCGTTCATGAAGAAGTGGACGAGGTCGATGCCGTGGCTCATCCACTGATCGGGGATCCCGCTGGAGAACTCCCTGTACAGACGAAATTCAAAGTACAACTGGGGATCGAATGGGCGATATGGCTTGGTCATCAGCCATTTCTTCCAGTCGGTGTCTTGCTCGCGAATCTGCTTCACCTGGGGCCGTCCGCGCCAGCGCGGGCCGTTGTAGTTCCAGACGATCTCATACTTGCTCACATCGCCGAGAGCGCCGCCGCGGAGCACTTCACGCGCGGCGAGCTGGTACGGTTCGCTGCGATGCTGCGTGCCCACCTGGACGATGAGGTTGCGCGCCTTGACCGCGTCGCGTGCCGCCTTCACTTCTTCGAGCACGTTGCCCATCGGCTTCTCGCAATACGCGTGCTTCCCGGCCTCGGCGACCGCCTTCAGGACGGGTGAGTGCGAATGCTCGGGCGTAGCGATGAGCACGGCGTCAACGTCCTTGAGGGCCAGCAGATCTTCGAGATACGGCAGCGCGCGCGGCGCGCGACCGTAGGAACGCTCGCTCTCCGCCGCAGCTCGCTCACGATTGGTCTTCCAGAGGTCGCAAACGGCAACGGTCTCGAGGTTGTGCTTGTCTTTCAGGTGCGACACCATCTTGTGCAGCCCTGAGCCTCGATTGCCCACGCCGATGTGCCCCAGGGCGATGCGATCGTTCGCGCCGAGGATGCGGCGATACGACAGCGCGGTCGACGAAAATGCCGAGCTCGCAACGACCCCCGCAGTCGCACCGAGGAATGCCCGCCTGTCTACTTTCCTGTCGTCAGCGTTGTGCATGGCGCTCTCCTGTCGCGGGCGATGATACACCTCGCCAGTGTCGGGCCTTGCTCAGCCAGTCGCACTCAGCACATCCAATAGCAGCAGACCAGGCGAGCTGCGTCGAGCCGGGGCGCTGCGGCTCGCCTGTGGGCCGGGCAGTCTGCCTACACCGCCACCGTCAAGGACGCCGTGAATCCACTCTCGACGCTTCCAGTCACGGTCGCGAGCTCCAGCGCTGAGCCGTCGCTGAAGACGTTGTCGCTGGCCAGCGACACCCGCGCGAGGTTCGAAACGCTCGAGGTATAACCGGACGTCGCATAGACCAGGTCGCAGGTGTCCTTGGGCAGCGCGATCTGCGAGGTCGCGATCTTGTTGGCCACGCTGGTCGCGGCCGCGAGACTTGGGTACACCTCGAAATGGATGTGCGGCCAACGGCCGGAGTAACACGCCGGATAAATCGACGTGAACGTGACCCGGCCACTGCCGTCGGCCTCCTGCACGCCGCGCAAGTAGTTCTGGTCGGTGGCTCCCGACGAATACAGGGAATACCGCCCGAGCCTGTCGCAGTGCCACAGGTACACCGCGCGGCCGGCAAGCGGCGAGCACGTCGAGGCCGACACGATGGTGAGCGCGATCGTGAGCGGTACGCCGTCGGCGGTTCCGCTGAGACCGGCGAAACTCGGTCGGATGTCGCTCCGGACCACGCCGCTCGCGCCGAGGACCGTAGGACCATTGGACCCGTCCGCCGGGAACGGTCCGGCCGTCTCCCGAGGAATGGCGCTGCACGCGCTGCTTCCCGTCTCCGCGGGTGCAGTGCTCGTATCGGTGTTCGTCGTCGGTGCCGTCGGATTGCTTCCCCCGCAGCCGAGCAGCTGGATCGCACCAAAACCGGCCCCGATGCCGGCCGCCAGTCGCAGCAGCCCACGCCGGTTCATCGCGGCGCCCGTGGCGGCGAGATCCCGGTGAAGACCGCCGAAGTCGTCGTGCTCGTGATGTGCCATCTCAGAAATCCCTCACCTGTATCCCATGCCCGCCCACCGCACCTGATTGCCTTCGCCAACCGCGATCCGATGAGCACGATCCGAGCGTTCCGGCGTGAAACGCCTCGCCCGCGTCCACCGTGTCCTGAAGTGGACGCTGTGCGTCACTGATGTGAGACAGCAGCACCGAGCGTCGGCTGGCCTTCGTCGTGGAACGCGATGATGCCCGGCGTGGAAGCAGACGCGCTGCCAGATTCGTGCAGGCACGCGCCGCGTCACTGATGCTGGTGTTAAGCTGCGCTGCACAGTGGACCCTTACCTGCGCATGGCGATCTTTGCGACCGTCGTCAGGACCGGCTCGGTTCGGGGAGCCGCCGGCGAACTGCGCGTGACCCCGTCAGCCGTCAGTCAGCAGGTTCGACAGCTCGAAGAGGAGCTGGGCGTCGCGCTGTTCGGACGTGCGGGCCGCCGGCTGTCGCTGACCGACGCGGGGGCCGCCTTTTACCAGGGATGTGCCGAGATGACCCGCGCGGCCGCACGCGCGCGCGAGGATCTCGCGGCGTACCAGCACGCACCGATTGGCGAGTTGAGCATCAGCGCGCCGACGGGGCTGTCGAGCCTGCTCGCACAGGCCCTGCGACCCTTCCTGGCGAGAAGCCCGAAACTGTCACTGCGGATAGTGGTGACCGACGAGGCATTGGATCTTGTGCGTGACCGCATCGACCTGGCGATCTCCATCTCGAGACCCCTGCGCGACTCGAGCCTCGTCCGTCGCCACCTTGCCGACTGGCCCCTGATCCTCTGCGCCGCGCCCGCCTACCTGCAACGCAAGGGCACACCGCACGCCCCTGGCGACCTCGCGCGCCATGACCTCCTGGCGCTGCCGCCGACGCACCACCCAACCGATGTCCTGACCGGCGCTGACGGTCAGGAGCACCGCGTGACTGTAAAGCCGCGAGTGGTCAGCAACAACCAGGCGCTGGTCAGACAGCTGACCCTGGAGGGTGCGGGCCTCTCATTCCAGACGGCGCCTGAGATTCGAGCGGAGCTCGGCGATGGGAGATTGATTCGCGTGCTTCCGGATTGGGCCACACAGGCGTTGAGCGTGGACGCTCTGATGCCTGCGCGGAACCCTCAGCCCGCAAAAGTCAGAATGGCCCTCGACGTGCTGAAGGAGCACTTCACGCCCGCACGACCAGGATCGTGATCTGTGAGGTGTGGCGGAAACGTCAGCCGCACACCACGTGGAAGCGCAGAGCGGCGCTCCGGCGCGCCTGCGAAATGGTGACTGTTCGCTCGGCGGGACCCTCCACACGGCAGCGAGCCGGCAGATCGAGCAGCCGCACGACATGGTCGCCGGCGGGCACGCCGCTTCTGGTGAACACACCCGCATCGGCGCTCACCGTTCCGCTGACGCCCGCGGGCTCGACCGTCACTCTGAACGTCATCGTCGAGACGCCGCTTCCGCTTGTTGTCACGCCGACTGTTACGGTCCCGGTATCGGGCCGCTGTTGGCTCCGCGCGGTGGCACAGGACGATGCGGACAGCACGAGCAGCGTGACCCACGCGACGAGTGCAGGTGTGACGGTTCGCACGGCCATTCCATCATACGGGACCGGTGTGCCGGGAACGTGGGCGAGTCCTCCGCGTGATCGAGGCCGGCCGAAACGTCCTGATCCATGGAGGCTTGTAGGATGCCTCAACGGCGGCGGAGGTGACAAACGGGCGTATAATCACGCACCGTCGCTCATGCGTCTCACGCCCGGTGCCCGCCTTCGGTCTTCTCCTGGCGGGCTCCGCGGGATCGTCATGGAACTCGACGTTCTGTGCAAGATTGAACTGTGTCGCCTGAAGCGGTGGCCTATGTGTGAAACGCTACGGTGACGGCGGGCCTCCAACTCATCGTCCAGAACGACCGGTCCTGCTCGGACCGGAGGAAACACAATATGTTGTACAACCTGGTCGTCACGCACCGGGATGCCATTCTTGCCAGGGCGCAGACGATCGGACCTACGAGGGCCGGCACCGCTGCAGCGGGCACCGGAAGCGACCACACGCAGGCCGGCGCAGGCGCGACGGAAGGCTCGCTGGAGTCGCTGGAGAACGGCTTGCCGATGTTCCTGACGCAGCTGGCCGAGAGGCTCACCGCCGGAACGTCTCAAGTGCCAGCCACTGCGAGTGCGATCGGCTCGTCCGCGGCGCGCCACGGCCGCAACCTGGTCGACCGGGGTTACACAGTCTCGCAGGTGGTCCACGTGTATGGGGAACTGTGTCAGGCCATCACCGCGTGTGCCGTGGAACAGCACACGCCGATCACCGCCGAGGAATTCCACACCCTGACCGGGTGTCTCGAAACGGCGATTACAGAAGCCGTGGCGGAGCATGCGCGCGTCGTTGCTGAGCGGAGCGCGAGGGGTGAGGTCGAGCGGCTGGGCCGGGCGGCACACGAGTGGCGCGATCTGCTGAACGCCGCGGTTCTGGCGTTCCACGCGATGAAGCACACCGAGCTCACCTTCAACGGAAGCGCCGGCATGGTGCTCGGGCGAAGCCTGATGAGCCTGCGCAGCATGATCGACAGCACGCTATCGGAGGTTCGCATGGGGGCGCCCACGGCGTGGCATGAGCGAATCAACGTCTCCGAGTTCATCGACGCCGTCACCCTTGTCGCAAACCTCCACGCCGAATACCACGATGCGACGCTGGTCGTCGGCGCCGTGAATCGCGAGCTCGTGGTCGAAGGAGACCCGCAGGTCCTCTCGTCCGCGGTGATGAACCTGGTGCTCAACGGGTTGAAGTACACGAAGCCTGGCGGTCAGGTCGTGCTCACCGCTCGCCGGAAGGGCGGGAACATGCTGATCGAAGTCGAAGACGAGTGCGGGGGGTTCCCCGAACATACGCGGGATCCGTTCCGGCCGTTCGGCGAGCAGCGGGGGCGGGTGCGGACCGGCCTCGGCATGGGGCTGTCGATTGCCCGGCAGGGAATCAGGGCGCACGGGGGGGACATTGTCATACGCAATCTCCCGGGGAAGGGGTGCATATTCGCGGCCGAGGTGCCACTTGCAGCCGCGGAAGCGTCCGGCGCACGCAGAGAGGCGTGAGCGTTTCGCACGTCGTCGACAGCGCCTGGCATAACGACCAGCTGCGCCTGTCCCTTCAGCCGCTCCACGCGCAGACGAGCGTGTAGTATCAGCTTTGCACGAGCCGGTCGGGTGTTCATGTTCCGACCGTTCCACCTGTGCAGGCATTCCAAGAGCCTATGAGCCAGGCCGGCCGGCCGTGATGCTCGAAACGACGGACTGCCGGGAGGCCGTCCTGCTGCATACTCTACCGGCTGGACGCGCACATTCGGAACGGAACAGGCGTCTTGAATCGAGACCAGGCCCCCTCGTCCTTGCGCACCTGCCGCCTCCTCTGGGCGGTGGCGTTAATTCTGTGTGGAGGCGCTGCTGCATCCGTTCGGGCGGGCCAAGACCCGCCACTGCCGCAACCCGGTCCGGTTGCATCCGCGGAGTCCACGCTCGCGGATGCGCAGACCCATTTCTACAATGCACGGTATGCCGCCGCTGCCGATCTCGCGCTCGCGCTGCGATCGGCCGACGCCGCAGATCTCGCGAATCACGAGCTCCGGTCCTCAGCGCTGCTCTTTCAGCTCAAGCGCCTGCTCGAGCCCCCGGGCGAGAAACACACCACATCGGCGAAGCGCGACAAGGAGCGGGCGCTGAAGAACTGCGCGCCGTGTCCTGAACTCATGACCAACTTCTTCAAGGACATCGCGGAAGGACAGAAGGCCGCACGGGACATGCTGCGTCGCGACCCGCGCGATGCATCGGCGCTGTTCTATCTCGGCAAGCTGGATCTGAACTTTGTCTGGCTGCAACTCGGCCCCCTGGGCCGTAAGACAGGATGGGATGAGTACCTGGGAGGCACGCCGCTCATTGGACGCCGTGCTCAAGGAGCAGCCGCGGCACGTCCGGGCGCTGGTTGCACGCGCGTGGATTGACTACATCGTGGACACGAAGATGCCGTGGGGCACTCGCTGGGTACTGGGCGGGGGCAGCAGGAAGCGGGCCCTTGTCGCCGTGCGGGACGCCGCTTCGATAGAAGCGGACTTCTTCAGTCACACGGAAGCGGAATTCGCCCTGTGGGATATGCAGGTCCGCGAGCGGGACCTCGTGCAAGCGACGGATGTCGCCAGACGCCTGGCAGCCAACTTCCCTGACAACCCTGAGCTCGCCGCCTTTCTGGCGGATCGTGAGGCGGGCGCCAGCCATGATTGAGGCTTTTCAAGTCGCCAACACACGGCAAGCGCCGTACGCTGGCTGGCTGGGTGTCACGCCGGCACCTCCGCTCGGGCGACGTGCTCTCCAGTGGATACGTGCGGACCTGATGGTCCGGCCAGATACTCGCGTTCGCGCTGCCGAATCGCCCGGTAGCGGCGGAACGCGTCACGCTCGGGCTCGAGCCCAAGCCACGTCCTCCACGTGGATCCGCGGAAGGTGTGACGGCACATCTTCAGGCCGTGCCGCAGCACGAACAGCGGATCATGGGCGAAGGCCACCGGCAGGTGCCGGCATTTCATCCACCGCTCGGCGCGCCAGCGTAGAAATTCGATCTCCTCGACGTCCAGGTGCTCCGTGCGCACGACTGCGGTCGTACCGTCGTACTGCTGTTCATCCTGGTTGACGATCAGGCCAGCGTCGCGGAAGTCGCGTGTCATCGGGGTCCCAGGGTAGGGCGTGGGGTGCTGGATGTAAGGCCAGTCGACGTACGTGCGCGCAAACGCCAGATTCGCCTCCACCGACTCGCGCGTATCGCCGGGGTTCCCTACGATCAGGCCTCCAACCACGAACATCCCGTGCCGGTGCAGCAGCTCGATGGCCTGGGTGCTTGCGCTGCCGACGGTCCTGCCGCCTTGCCGCTCGGCGTTCTTTGCACCGGCCCGGAGGAAGCGCAGGTCGGCATCAAGCACGTTCTCGATACCCAGAAAGACATAGCGGAAGCCCGCGGTCCGCATCTCCCGGGCGAGGTCGTCGCCTCCGGCGAGCATCGCCGACGTCATGCCCTGCACGATGAAATCGATGTCGTTCAATCCGGCGTCGGTGATCGCCCTGCAGAGCGCGCGGAACCGCGGCACGTTGAGCGTGATGTTGTCGTCCACGAGGAAGATGACGCCCGCGCCCCGCGCGCGCGCATCGGCGATGTCCGCGATCACGCGATCGAGGCCCCAGGTGTGGAAGTTCCGTCCCCGCATTTCGATGATCGAGCAGAAGCTGCAGTCGTAGGTGCAGCCTCGAGACGTCTCGACGACGTCGACGGACCGGCCCATCATGGTGTAGCCCGCGAGCACGCGTGCGGCCCGATTCGGCAGGCGCACGTCGCCGGTTTCGAGCCGCGTGACCGCACGAGGAGGGTTGCGCACGAATCCGCCGGCCCCCCGATACGAGAGCCCGTCGATGCCGGCCGGCGAGCGGCCCGCCTCGAGCGCGCGCACCAGCTCTCTGAACGTGATGTCGCCTTCGCCGTGCACGATGACGTCCACGCCCGATCCGGGGTCGACGTAAGCCTCCGGCGCGAGGCTCGGATCGTACCCGCCCACCACCACTGTCGCGGACGGCCGCAGGCTCTTCACGAGTGCAATCACCTTCCGCGCGGTCTTCCGCTGGAACGTCATGATCGACAGGCCCACGACGTCCGGCAGCATCGCCCTGACCAACCGCGTGACCGTCTCGCGAACCGCACGTTGCGCCAGGATCAGGTCGGCAATCGAGACCGTGTGCTGCGGGTCGACGTTGCCGGCCAGCGACGCCAGCGCGCCGTTCGGGAAGCGCATGGTGAGCGCCGGAGTGTGCTCGAACGAGTCTGGCATCGAGAGCAGGAGGATCTTCATGTCTCAGCTCCGCGGCCCACAGCGGTGTGGTGAAAACGCGGGAGGCCGGGATTATACGCTGCTACACTCCCGTTGCACGCGCCGGGAACCCCGGGGCGGCGGCGTGCTGAGGAGCGCTGAACATTGCCTGTGTGCACTCGACTCGTCCTGCTCTGCGTCGTCGTGGCGTGCACGGCCGCGCCGACCACGCGTGACCAGGGGGTCGCATCGACCGGCCCTGAACGCCGCGTGCGCCTGGCCGTCGCGGGACTGGTCCACGGGCACGTGCGCGGCTTCCTCCACAGCCTCAACGGTCGCACGGACGTGGAGCTCGTCGGCATCGCCGAGCCCGACGCCACCCTCCTCCGGGCGGCGCTCGAGCAGTACTCGCTGGCGGCCTCCGCCGGCTTCGCCGATGTGGACGAGATGCTCGAGCGCACGCGGCCCGACGCGGTGGCCGCGTTTACCAGCACGCTCGATCACCCGCAGGTCGTTGAAGCGGCTGCGATGCGACACGTCGCCGTGATGATGGAGAAGCCGCTGGCCGTGAGCGTGGCCGATGGCGAGCGGATCCGCCGCGCGGCCCGCAGCGGGAACATCCCGGTGATCGTCAACTACGAGACCACGTGGTACCCGGGCCTGGTGGCCGCCGCGAAGCTCATCAAAACGGAACGGGCGAACGGGTCCATCAGAAAAATGGTCGCCATGGACGGCCACGAGGGCCCGAAAGAGATCGGCGTCGGCCCCGAGTTCCTCGCCTGGCTGACCGACCCGGTCAAGAACGGCGGCGGCGCGCTCTTCGACTTCGGCTGCTACGGCGCAAACCTGATGACGTGGATGATGGATAACGAGCGGCCGCGCGCCGTCACCGCCATGCGGCACCAGTTCAAGCCGGCCGTTTACCCGCATGTCGACGATGAGGCGACGATCCTGGTGGAGTACGCCGGCGCACAGGGAATCATCCAGGCTTCGTGGAACTGGCCATTCAGCCGGAAGGACTTCGAGGTGTACGCCGAGCGCGCCTACGCGATCAGCACGGGGCCTGTCGACATGCGCGTGCGGCTGCCCGGAAACAAGGAGGAGAGCCGTACGCCGGCGGCACTTCCCGCGGACGAAGGTGACGCGGTCTCATATCTGGTCGCCGTCGTGCGTGGTCGCGTCAAGCCTGCCGGCCGCTCGTCGCTCGAGAACAACCTGATCGTCACGGAGATTCTCGCGGCCGCCCGCGAGTCGGCCGAGAACGGGCGCACGGTAAGGCTCGCCCCGCAGGCCGCGCCGCCGCGATGATGGCGTGCCATGGCCATTGACGAGTCAGAGGAACGCCCGGGCTCCTCGCACCACGTCCGCTCTGAGCCAGAACCATGACCCCCGGACTACACTAGCCCTGATGCCGTTCCCGCGCCCTGTCGCTTTTCTGTTCCTGGCTCTCGGGCTGGCGTCCACAACGCCCGGTGCCAGTGCCCAGACAATGCCAGCACCTGAGACTGCGACCGCTGTGCAGGCACCAGCACCGCCGCCCTTCGTCGACCCTGCGACGCTGCGCCCGAAGGCGCGCGCCGACGACGTCAGCACGATTGAGGCGATCGTCGGTGCCGTGTACGACACCATCTCCGGGCCGCCCGGGCCGCGGGACTGGAACCGCTTCAAGTCGCTCCTCCTCCCCGAGTGCCGGCTCATGCCCGCGGGACACCGCCCGGATGGCCAGGACGTTTACCGTGTGATGGACGCGGAGGGCTTCATCGAGCGCTCCACGCCAATGCTGCTGAAGGAGGGGTTCTTCGAGACCGGTGTGGCGAACACAGTCGAGCAGTTCGCAAACATCGCCCACGTCTTCAGCACCTACGAATCGCGACACGAGAAGGAAGCGGCGCCGTTCTCGCGAGGCATCAACAGCATCCAGCTCGTGAAGCTCGGGCCGCGGTGGTGGGTCGCCTCGATCATGTGGGATGCCGAACGCGCCGGCGTCACTATTCCAGCCGCGTATCTCGGACGTTAACACTGCCTGAGAAACAGGTATTCGACCAGCACCCGCGCAGCCGCGCCGCGTCCCGAGGCGCGTCCAGGAGAGCCGTCATGCCCGACACGACCGATCGCCGTCACTTCCTGAAAACAACCCTCGCCGCCGGCCTCGGCGCAGCAGTCGCGGGCGGAGCAGCGGGGACCGAAGCCTCGCAGTCACCGGCCGCACAGCCCGCAACCGGACAGACGCTCCTGGCCGCTCCGCCGATCGACCGTGTGCGGCTGGGAATCATCGGTCTCGGGAACCAGGGTAAGTCGCACCTCTCGAACTTCCTCAAGGTGCCAGGCGTGGAGGTGCGTGCCCTGTGCGATCTCGTGCCGGCGAAAGTGGAACGCGGCGCCGCGGCGTGCGCGAAGGCGGGCGCGCCCGCGCCGCAACCTACACGGGCGGGCCGGAGGAATGGAAGCGGCTGGTCGACAGCGATCTGGACCTCGTGTTCATCGTCACTCCCTGGGAACTGCACGCGCCGATGTGCGTAGAGGCGATGCGCAAGGGGAAACATGCGGCCACCGAAGTGCCGATGGCGCCGACGATCGACGAGTGCTGGCAGCTGGTGGACACGTCCGAATCCACGCGCCGCCACTGCGTGATGATGGAGAACTGCTGCTACGACCGCGAGGAGATGATCATCCTCAACATGGTGCGGCAGGGAGTGTTCGGTGAGCTGCTGCATGCAGAGTGCGGGTACCTGCACGATCTCCGCAATCACAAGCTGAGCCGCACCTACTATGAAGGGCGATGGCGGCTGGCTCACTCGGTGCGGCGGAACGGCGATCTCTACCCCACGCATGGTCTCGGGCCGGTGTGCCAGTGGCTCGACGTGAACCGCGGCAACCGTCTCGAATCCCTGATGTCGGTGAGCACGAAGTCACGCGGTCTCAACCTCTGGGCGGCGAAGTTGTTCGGAGCCGACAGCCCGGAGGCGCGCCAGAAGTACGCGCTTGGCGACGTGGTGAACACGTTCATCCGCACGGCGCGGGGTGAGACGATTCTGCTCACCCATGACACCAACACGCCGCGACCGTACAGCCGGCGCGGTGTGTTGCAGGGGACACGGGGCGTCGTCGAGAAATACCCTACGCCGGCGCGCGTGTACATCGAGGGCACCAGCCCGCACGACGAGTGGGACACGCTGCAGAAGTACGCCGACAAATACGAGCACCCGATCTGGCGGGCCCTTCAGGAGCAATCGAAGGATGCCGGTCACGGCGGCATGGACTACATCGAGGATTTCCGGCTGGTGCAGTGCCTGCGCGCGGGAACGCCGACCGACATGGACGTCTACGACGGCGCCGCGTGGAGCTCGGTCTCGGAGCTGACCGAGAAGTCCATTGCCAGCCGTGGCCAGCCCGTCGACTGCCCCGACTTCACGCGCGGCGCGTGGCAGGAGCGTCCGCAGCTCGGGATCGTCACCGCGTAGCGAACGCCGTGGGGCAGCCCTTCAGGGCTGCTGTCAGCAGGGCTGAAGCCCTGCCCCACATGGGTTGATGGCAGGGCTGAAGCCCTGCCCCACATCTACATCAGGCGCGGCCGGCGAACTCGCGGGTCTCCGTGTGGACCTTCACCCGCTCGCCTTCTTTGATGAACAGCGGGACCCGGATCTCGAGCCCGGTGTCGGTCGTCGCCGCCTTCGTCACGCTGCCGCTGGCGGTGTCGCCGCGCGTGCCAGGCTCGGTGCGGGCGACCGTCATCTCCACGTGCGCGGGAAACTCCACGCCGATAGGCGCGCCGTTGTACTTCTGGATCTGCACCCCGATGTTGTCGGCCAGCAGCAGGCGATCGTCGCCGAGCATCTCGGCAGTGAGCGTCAGCGTCTCGAACGTCTCGCCGTCCATGAAGTGGTAACCGTCGTTGCCGGCGTACTGGTAGGACGCGGACACCTTCTCGAGGTCCGGCTCCGAAAACTTCTCGCCGGCCTTGAACGTCTTGTCGAATACCGCGCGCGTGAGCAGGTTCCGCATCTTGAGACGCACGAGCGTCTGGCCTCCCCGGGCGGTCGGCTTCGAGACCTCCACGTCGATGCAGTGGTACGGCGCACCGTCGTATTCGAAGAACATCTTGCGCTTGATAGCGATCGCTTCAATCAGAGCTGCCATGCACTCCTCGGGGCTGGGGAACTGACGCTGACGCCAGGCTACAGGCTACAGGCGGCAGACTGCAGGCCTGTCGGGCTCAGGAGGCGGCCCAACAGCCTGGAGCCTGATTTGTACATCACAGCGATCGCAGCGTGCGCGATACGTTTGCCCGCGCGGCACGGATCGCGGGTGGTACGCCGCCAACCACACCCATCAGCACGGCGAAGACGAGACCGAGCCCCAGCAGGTCCGGCGTGATCCGGAATGCGAATGCCAGATGCGAGAACGTCTGCCAGTTGATGGTGCCGGTCGTGATCCCGTTCACCGGCAGGGCGAGCAGGCACCCGAGCACGCCCCCGATCAGTGCAATCCACATCGATTCCACGACGAACGCCATCACGACGCTGCCCCCGCCGAACCCGAGGGCCCGCAGCACCGCGATCTCACGCGAGCGTTCCGCCACCGCCGAGTACATCGTGTTCAGCGCGCCCAGCACCGCCCCCAGCCCCATCACGATGGCCACGAGGCCGCCAAGCACCGTGATGAGCGTCGTGACCGTGTGCGACTGCGCCTCGTAGTACTCCGCCTCGCGGACGGCCTGCAGGTGCGCACGCGGGTCGCGCTCCAGCATCGACTTGAAGGCCGGAAAATCGTCGGCGGACCGCAGCCTGGTGGTGACCGACTGGAACACGCCCGGCGGCCGCTGGTAGCTGCCGTTGACCACCGTGGCATCGGCCCAGATCTCGGAGTCGAACGCGCTGCCGTTCGCGTCGAAGATGCCGACCACGTGCCAGGTGCCCGCCCCGATACGCACGGAGGCCCCGAGGTCGAGGCCGGCGTACGCCCGCGCCGCGTTCGTTCCGACCACGATCTCGTACAGCCCGGGCCGCAGGAATCGGCCCTGCGTGACCCGGACGTTATCCCGGACGGCGAGCACGCGTTCCGACACGCCGCGCATCTGCACGTTCGCGTCGCCCGTTCCGCCCCGCAGCGGCAGATTGGCGATTACCACGACCTCAGCGCTGACGAGCGGCTCGGTCCCGCGCCGCGCCACCTGCGGCGCATCCTCGACCACCCGCAACGCGTCAATCGCGATGACGCTGGTCATCTCCGAATCAGCGCCCGACTGCTGCACGATCGCGTTCTCCGGCAGGCCCGACGATACGAGCGTCGCCTTGAACCCGCGTGCGAGCGCCAGCATTGCGATGAACACGGCCACCGTGCCTGCGATGCCGAGGATCGCGACGAGCGACGACGGCCAGCGCTGCATCGCGCTCCGGATGTTGTAGGCGAGCGGAACCGCCATCTCAGACCCTCCGCAAGGCGCTCGCCACGTTGAGGCGCATCGCTCCGACCGCGGGCAGCAGCCCGGCGAGCATGCCGGTGCCGATGGCGAACGCCGCGCCGCCCGCGAGTGCGGCCGGGGGCAGATAGAGCAGGATCAAACCACTCGTGATGTCCTGCTGCGTGACACCGTGCGCCAGCCACAGGCCCAGCGCGCCGCCAATCGCCGCAATCAGCAGCGACTCCGCCAGCACGAGGCCCAGCACGAACCGGTCGGAGAACCCGATCGCCTTGAGCACTGCCAGCTCCCCCGTGCGCTCCCGGACGGCGATAGCCATCGTGTTGCCCGTGACGAGCAGCAGCGTGAAGAAGACGACGCCGCCAATAGCCAGCAGCAGGAATTGGATGTTGCCCATCTGCTGGACGAAGCCCGCCGCGAACGCGGACTCGGTCTGCGTGCGTGTCTCGGACGCGGAGTTGCCGAACTCCGCGTCGATCGCGCGGGCGACCGACAACGCCCGGTCGGAGTTCGCCACGCGCACCACGTACCACCCGACGATCCCCTGCCAGTAGCTCGGAGCCTTCTCGTAGAAGTAGTCGTGCCGCAGCCAGAACTGCGTCTCGTCATCACCCTGGCGCGTGCCGCGGTAGATAGCGCGCACGTTGAAATCCCAGCTGCCGCCGCCGAGATACCCCGGCGCCTTGAGCGGAATCTTGCTGCCGACGGTCCACCCGAACCGCTGCGCCAGCTTGGCGCCGATGACGCAGCCCTGGCGATCGGCCAGGAAGGCGGACCACTGCGCCGGGTCCACCGCGTACTCGGGGTACATCCGCCGCCAGTCCTCGGGCGCGATCACGAACTGGGGGAAGAAATTTCTGACGTCCTGGTACACGCCGCCGAACCACGTCGCGTGGGCCGCGTCGCGCACACCGGGGAGGCGCTTCAGGCGCGCGAGGTAAGTGATCGGGAGCGGCTGCATGATCGACGTCCGCCCGATCACGACGAGCCGATCGGCACCCGCGATGTCGATCCCCTGTCGAAATCCGTAGTGAATGGAGCCGAGGATGCCAAACAGGAACATCGCCACCGCGAAGGACCCGATGGTCAGGATCGTCCGGATCTTCCGGCGGCGCAGATTTGCGAACAGCAGGGGGAGGAATCTCATGGGTGACGCATCCCGCCTGCATTGTTTCACGGAACCGCGCAGCGGCGCGGCTGACGGACTACTTTACGGAGCGCGGGTGCGCCTCGGACGACCGGTTCTGAACGGCGCGCCGGCCGGAGAGTAGAATCGGGACGACATTCCTCTTACCTCTTTCGACTGGAGCGTGCCATGACCGGCCGCCGCGGATGCCTGCTCTCGATTGCAATAGTCACCGTGCTCGTGCTGGGTTGCGGGTTCGCGGCGTACAGGGCGCTCGACCCCGAGGCG
Organism: Vicinamibacteria bacterium; assembly: GCA_963763095.1. Taxonomy (GTDB): domain Bacteria; phylum Acidobacteriota; class Vicinamibacteria; order Vicinamibacterales; family JAENWD01; genus CAVUCH01. The sequence continues at coordinate 103,058 of CAVXNR010000021.1, read as the reverse complement.
CTGCGCGCGCTGGCCGAACGCCGGGTCACCGCGGCGCTGGGAACGCCGGTCACCATCGGGCGCATGCGGGTCCATGTCTTCCCGGTGCCGGCGGTCGTCGGAACGGACGTTCGCACCGGGTCGGGTGGCACCGCGACCGGGCCCTCGGTGTCCTTCCGAGCGATCCGCATCTTTCCCCAGTGGCGGACAGTCCTGTCAAAACCGCTCGTGATCGATGCCGTCGAGCTCGAGGGGCTCGCGCTGGCTGTGCGGCGTGACCGAGAGGGACGGTGGATTCTTCCTGGGCCGGCGCCAGCGGTGAGCTCCTCCGGCGGCGGCACCGCGGGCGGAGGCGGTGGCGGCGGCGTTGCCGGGCTGCCGGGCGCGCCGGCCTCGAACACGTTGGCGGTCGGTCGCATCGGCGTGCGTGATGGACGGATCGCCGTGCTCGACGATGTGTTGCGGACACGCGATGGTTCGGCAGAAGTCGCGGTCATCAGCGGGATTCAGGCGGAGCTGACGCGCAGCCCCAACGGCGAAGGCGTGTTGTCGATGCGCGCCGCCCTCGGGGGGTCGCCGCTCATCGGCAGGATCGAGGTGGGCCCGCAGGCACTTGTCGGCGCGCTGCGGTCGGCGTCGCTGCGAAATGAGGATCTGCCGGCGCTCTTCGCGCTGATCGGTTCCACGGCTCCCGCGAGTCTTGGGATCGCCGGAGCAGCACCCCTGGAACTCTCGGTGCGAGTGGCGCGAGATACCGGCGCGATGACGGCATCAGGCCAGCTGAAGGCCGCACGCGTGCAGTTCGGCACCCTGACAATCACGGACGTCGCTGCGCCATTCCGGGCGACCGCGAACGAGGTGATCGTGGCGCCTCTGACGTTGAGGGCGTACGGTGGCACTCAACGCGGCACGCTCCGCGTCCGCCATGACCAGATGCCCGCGGCGTGGTCGCTCGACACCCGCGCAGACGGCCTCGACATCAACGCCTTCCTCTCGGCGAACACGAAGGCCGCGGATCGGCTGCTCGGGGTCGGGCAGATCGTCGCGCGTCTCCGGGGTACCGCCGAGACCCCGCTCGAGCGGCACATGAGCGGCACAATGGACATGGCACTGTCGAACGGCGTGATCCGGAATTTCCCGCTGCTCGCCACCCTGAACCGCGCGCTGCGCATCACCGGCGGGAATGACACCGACACCCGCTTCGAGCGCCTCTCCGCGACGCTCGATCTCAACGGCGGCGTCATGCGCACACGGAACGCGTCGCTACGCGCCGGAGAGCTGACGGCGCTCGCCGCCGGGGCACTCGGCTTCGATCGTACGATCGACATGACCGGCACGGCCGCGTTCTCGCGCCAGGCGAGCGCGCGGCTGATCGCGAGCGTCAGAGAGATTTCGGCGGCCAGCAACGAGCAGGGCGAGGTGGAAGTGCCGTTCCGGGTCACGGGATCCATGGATAGCCCGGCGTTTGCGATCAACACCGAAGCGCTCCTCGGCCGCGCAATCCGCCACGAGATCGACCGCAACATCCGAAAGGGGCTCGACCGGTTTCTCCGGCGGCCTAGTGGCCTAGTGATCCGCGTGCATGCGCTTGCGCCGCGCGAGACCCTTATTCGCGTTGGCGGCCTGATCGCCTCGCTCGGCACGGCCGCGTTCGCGGCCTGGCTGCTCGCGACCCAGCCCGCGACGATGGCTGACGTCAGCGGCGGCCTGGCAGCGAGCGTGGGACTCTACCGGATCGACCAGGCGGCCTTCGACGAGGGGCTGAGGTATTTTCGCGAGGACAGGTTCCGGGAAGCGCGGCTCGCGTTCGCCCGGGCCGATCCGGCCGCGCGCCACGCCCCCACCCAGTTCTACACAGCCTACGCGTTCTACCGGGAAGGTTGGGGTCGCGTGTACAACGACGATGCGCTGTTCCGCGAGGCGCTGCGGGCGCTGGATCGTGCGGTGGCCGCCGCGTCCGGACGCGTGTACGTGGACGATCCGACGCTCGGTCTGCGCTCGTCGGACGAACTGCGCGCTGAGCTCGAACGCGGCCTCACGCGAGAGCTGTCGGACTTCAATCCCATGCGCGTGTTGCGCCCGCGCCAGTAGGCCTGCTTCCGATGTGCCCCACGCAGCCGCACACCCACGCGGGCCGCGAGGCGTTCACGCTGCCCCTGCTGTTCCTGTCCGTATCACTGCTGTCTGCAGTCAGAGTGGGCGAGGGGGCTGCCTTGCGCTTCGTCGGCCCGACGCTGCTCTCGCTGGTGCTCGCGGTGATGCTGGTCGGACTGCTGCTCCGCGCCGGCGTGCTCGTGCCCGAGCGCCTGGTCTCGTCCCGGAGATCGGCACTCGCGAACGCGAACGGCACCACCGTGCTGCTCGCGTTGCTCTTCGCGGCCGCACAGGTCTTCACCATGCTGACGCCGGAAGCCGGCCTCATGGGGATCCTCTTCAGCGCGTTCTACCTCGTGCTGCTCTGGACGACCGCCGCGGCGAGACCTCGCGCGCGTCACCTGCTCAGGAGCCTTGCCGTGGTGTTTGGCTCCGCGCTGGTGCTGCGTTTCGTCGTGCTCAATGGGCTGGCGGCCCCGGGGGGCAGCCTCGCCCACCGGCTGTTCACGACGGCCGTCGACGGTCTGACGCTCGGCGGGCTCGGGCTCGAATACCACGCCCCGGCGACCGGATATGCGGCATTCGTCGCCCTGGGCCTGTTCTTCGTCGGGCTGCTGTTGCTGCCGCACGACGGGGGTGCGTGGGACCTCCTTCAGTCGACGGCCCGCGGCGCCGAGATCACCACGAGGGGACCGCGGGCACGGTTGAGCCGAGGGGACTCTGACCCCGGGGAGGACTGACCCATGTGGGGCAGGGCTTCAGCCCTGCTGACGCCGACAGCCAAACAGCATGTGGGGCAGGGCTTCAGCCCTGCTGACGCCCGCGGTATAGTCAACGCATCAACCACAAAGGAGACCCACATGCGCCGTACCTGGGCCCTCCCACTGCTTGTGCTGATCGCGCTCGTCCGCATGCCGTCCGCCGGCCGCGCGGCCGATGCACCCCCTGCCGGGCCCCTTGCACCGCTGCTCACCAACCTCGGGACCCTCCGCTACGCGGTCACGACGACCAGCCCGGAGGCGCAGACCTTTTTCGACCAGGGGCTGCGGCTCGTCTACGGTTTCAACCATGCGGAGGCCGTGCGCTCGTTCAGAGAGGCGCAGCGGCTCGACCCGAACTGCGCCATGTGCTACTGGGGCGAGGCCTACGCGCTCGGCCCGAACGTCAACGATCCGCTCACGCCCGAACGCGAGAAGGAAGCCCACGCCGTCCTGCAGAAGGCGAAGGCGCTCGCCGCGCGGGCAACGGACGCCGAGCGGGGCCTCATCGATGCCCTTGCGCCCCGCTACTCGGACGCGCCGACGAGCGATCGCGCACCGCGCGATGCGGCCTTCACCGCAGCGATGAAAGCGCTGGCCGCGCGGTTCCCGAAGGACCCCGAGATCAACACGATGTACGCCGCCGCCGCGATGGAGGCGCGCCCGTGGCGGTACCTGGAAGGAGGCCGACGTTCCAGAACCGGAGATCGCCGGCGCGCTCGCGACGCTCGAGCGGATGATGCGGGAGCATCCGGATCATCCCGGCGCGCACCACTTCTACATCCACCTCGTCGAAGCCACCGGCACGCCGGAGCGCGGCGTGCCCAGCGCGGAGAAGCTCGAGAGCCTCATGCCCGGTGCGGGACATCTCGTCCACATGCCGGCGCACATCTACATGCGGGTCGGCCGGTATGCGGACGCCGCCGAGAGCAATGTGCGGGCTATCGCCGCCGACGAGGACTACCTCGCGCAATGCCAGGCGCAGGGCCTCTATCCTGTCGCCTATTACCCGCACAACGTCCACTTCCTCTGGGCGGCCGCAACGATGGAGGGGCGAAGCGCGGTGGCCATCGACGCCGCCCGCAAGGTGGCCGCCAAGCTCAATCACGACCTGCTGCACGATGCGGTGGCGCTTCAGGATTTCCAGAGCGTTCCCTACTACGCGCTCGTCCGCTTCGGCCGCTGGGAGGAGATGCTGACCGAGGGGCAGCCGCCGAAGGACTTCGCGTTCACGACAGCGATGTGGCACTACGGCCGCGGCGTGGCGTTCGCGGCGCGTGGACAGTACGAGCGCGCGCGACAAGAGCTCGAGGCGCTGGAGGCACAGCAATCGAGCGCATCGATGAAGGGGGCGGAGCTGGCCGGCACGCCTTTGCCTGCGATCGCCGATCTCGCAGCGAAGATCCTCGAGGGTGAGCTCGCCGCACGGGAGCGGAAGTTCGATCCGGCCGTCGCGAGCCTCACGGCAGCGGTTGCGATGCAGGACGCGCAGCGCTACAACGAGCCGCCTACGTGGCACTATCCAGTGCGGCAGTCACTTGGGGCGGTGCTGCTGGCGGCGGGGCGCCCGGCCGAAGCGGAATCGGTTTACCGCGAGGATCTGCGCCGGAATCCCGAGAACGGCTGGTCGCTGTTCGGCCTGGCAAGGAGCCTCGAGGGGCAGCAGAAGAACGCGGATGCCGAGGACGCATGGCGACGCTTCCGCCGCGCCTGGGTACGCGCGGACGTCACGATCACGGCGTCGCGGTTCTAAGGCGGCGGCAGGAGCCGGTGCCGGGAGTCGGCTGGGGCGCTATCGCTGCAGGTCGGCCCCGATCCCCTGGCCTCAGAGGCGGTCGGGGGCGACGATTGGCGTGCGCCGCTTCTTCAAGAGCTCGAGGCCGATCGGGATCACGGAGACGAGCACGATGCCGATCGCCACGAGCGAGAAGTTGTCCTTCACGATCGGCACGTTCCCGAACAGCAGCCCCGCGCCGAAGCAGATCCCGACCCAGAGAATCGCGCCGGAGACGTTGAAGAAGGCGAATTTCCCGTAGGTCATCGCCCCGCCGCCGGCGACGAACGGCACGAAGGTCCGAACGATCGGGACGAAGCGGCCGAGCACCACGGCCTTGCCGCCGTACTTCTCGAAGAAGGCGTGCGTGCGATCCAGGTGCTCCCGATTGAGCAGCCGGTGCCAGAAGCTGGTGCGATCCTGCGCGATGAATACGCGTGGGCCCACGTAGCGGCCGGCGGCATAGTTGACCGCATCGCCCGCGATAGCGGCCACGAGCAGCAGCAGCACGACCAGCCACGGGTTCAGAATTCCGACCGCCGCCAGCGCCCCGCACGCGAAGAGCAGGGAATCGCCGGGGAGAAACGGGGTCACGACGAGCCCGGTTTCAGCAAAGATGATCGCGAACAGGATGGCGTAGATCCACGGACCGTAGGAGGCCGTCAGCTCGGCGAGGTGCGTGTCGAGGTGCAGAAAGATATCGATCAGAGCTTCCATCAGCGAAGGGACTCCAGGGGTGAGGAACGCTCATTGTCTCACGGGCGCGCTGGCAGGCTCTACGGCGCTGGGCGTTGGCGCGCTTGGTGCCTAGCTCGCCAGCGCCTAGACGTCTTCTCACCACGTCGCTGCATTCCCGAACGTGTCGCACGCGTCCGGGTTGCCGCTCTCGAGGCCGCGACGGAACCACTGCACGCGCTGCGCTGACGACCCGTGGGTGAACTTCTCCGGGGCGACCCGTCCGGTACCCTGCTGCTGGAGACGGTCATCGCCGATGGCGGCGGCCGCCCGGAGGCCCTCGTCCACGTCGCCGGCCTCGAGCTCGACGCGGCCACCGCCCTGGGAGGCGGCGTGTCCCCACACGCCGGCAAAGCAGTCGGCCTGCAGCTCCATCCGCACCGACAGCGCGTTGGCCTGCTGCGGGTCCGATCCTTGCGCGCCCCGGACCCGCGACTCGATCCCGAGGAGCGCCTGCACGTGATGTCCGACTTCGTGCGCCAGCACGTACGCCTGGGCGAAGTCGCCCGGCGCGCCGAACCGCTCCTCGAGCTCACGGTAGAACCCCAGGTCGATATAGACCTTGCGCGTGGCCGGGCAGTAGAACGGCCCTGTCGCCGACCCTGCGATTCCGCATCCCTCCGCATCGACCCGGTCCGTGAAGAGCACGACGGTGGTTGGCTGGTACCGATCACCGAGCGTTCGGGCCCACGTCTGATTGAGGTCGGTCAGCAGCGCGCCAGCCATCTTTGCGAGCGGCTCCTGCGCCGGGTCGACGGGCCGCTGCACTGTCTGTTCCCCGCCCTGCTCCGTGGCCGGCCCGAGCAGCGACAGCAGGTCAGTGCCGGTCAGCCAGCTGAGAACCAGCAGAACCAACACGCCTCCGATCCCCACGGGAACGCCACGGCCGCCGATCGACATGCCGCGGCGGTCCTCGACGTACCTGTCGTCACCGGGTTGCCACTTCATCGTGCCTCCTCTGCCATTCCGCTACCGCCGCCCGTCATCCGCGCGTGCCCACCCGTACCGCCAGAGCTTCACGGCAGCACCGATACGTCATCGGTCAGCGCGTGCGGATGCCGCCATCCTGCGGATCAGGTCGTACTCCAGCACACGCACGCCCTCGTGCTGAGCAAGGGTTGTTCCGATCATGGCGGCGGCGACGACGCTGGCCTCCACCGGGCGGTACTTCCGGAGCCGGCCGACCAATGCGAACGTCATGAGCGGCATCAGGCGCTGCGCCACTGCCTCCGCCGGCCGCGATTCGCTGCGGGCCCCCAGCAGGAGCCCGGGCCGGATGATGTCGAGCCCCTCGAACCCGATCGCCGCCACGGCGCGTTCCGCCTGCCCCTTGACCCGGAGGTAGAAGTTGGAGGCGGCCGGGTCGGCGCCGACCGAGGACACCAGGACGAACCGCCGCACGCCGCCGGCGCGCGCGAACCTGGCGAACGCCGTCACGTGACCCAGATCGACGGCGGCGAACGCGTCCGGCGAACCGGCAGCGGCAATCGTGGTCCCGAGCGCACAGAACGCATCCGTCGCGGGCACGGGCGGTGCAGCCGCGAGCTGATCGAACGCGACCACGCGCACGTCCAGACGCGGGTCGCTGCGCGCCAGGGGTCTGCGCACGACAGCCGTTATCCCCAGGTACTGTGGTGATGCCAGCAGCGCGTCGAGCAGGTGACGCCCGACCAACCCGGTTGCACCGGCGATCAGGGCTGTGCGGGAAAACGGTGACTGAACGTGTGCCGATGGCACGTGTGGGCTCCCTTCGGCCGGCGGCAGGCGGTGGAGGGCGGCGGACCGAGGCCGCCGTCACTGCCCTCCGCGGTACCGGGTCAACGCCGCGCGCATGGAGTCGAACGCAATCTCATCGAGATCGACCGTCAGCGGATCGGCCCACACGAGGCTCTCGACGGAATCGAGTGCGACGGCGCGCTGCGGGTCGCTGACCGTGGCCGTGTAGAACAGGTCGAGCGTGGTGTAGGTGACGTCGGCGTACGCGTACAGATTCGGATGGGAACTCAGATAGCGCAGCCCCGCGACCTCGAGCCCGACCTCCTCCCGTATCTCGCGAATGAGGGCGCCTTCGGCGCTTTCGCCCGCATCCACGAAGCCGCCCGGCATCCCGAGCCTGCCCTTCCCCGGGTCCTTCGCGCGCCTGATGAACAGGGCGTCTCCATCCGAGCGCACAAGGATCGCGGCGACGGCGCTGGCGGCGTTGAAGAACAGCGTGAAGCGACACGACACGCAGCGAAACGGCCCCCCTCGGCCGGCGGGTCACCGTCCGGCTGTCGCGCCCCGCAGCGGGGGCAGTGGGCAAAATGCGTGATCGGCGGCGGCACGCAATTCAATTCTGCTTTGTGCCCTTCGTGTCCTTGGTGAGCTGTCATCCAGGGCTGAAGCCCTGCCCCACATCGTGCGCCGCCGATCGGTGCGGAGCTCGCGACCTACTCCCCGAACGTGATCCCCTGGGCCAGCGGCAGCGCGGTCGACCAGTTCACCGTGTTGGTCTGCCGGCGCATGTACGTCTTCCACGAATCGGAGCCCGACTCGCGACCCCCGCCCGTCTCCTTCTCGCCGCCGAACGCTCCGCCGATCTCTGCGCCCGACGTACCGATGTTCACGTTGGCGATGCCGCAGTCGGAACCCTTCGCCGACAGGAACTCCTCCGCCTTGCGCATGCTCTCCGTGAAGATCGCGCTCGACAGACCCTGCGGTACGTCGTTATGAAGTGACAGGGCCTCCTCGAAGGTGTCGTACTCGAGCACGTACAACACAGGGGCGAATGTCTCCGCCTTGACGATGGCGCTCTGCGCGGGCATGCGGACGATCGTGGGCTCCACGAACTGCGGCCCGAGATCGGCGCGCCGGCCACCACCGACGACGATCTCGCCCCCCTCGGTCTTGATCTGATCGATCGCCGCGAACATGTCGGTCAGCGCGTCGGGGGTCACCAGGGGACCCATCAACGTGGACGGGTCCAGCGGGTCGCCGATCCGAACCTGCTTGTAGGCGCGCACCAGGCGCTCGACGAGCTCGCCCGCGATCGTCTTCTGCGCGATGATGCGCCGCGTGGACGTGCAGCGCTGGCCGGCCGTGCCCACGGCACCGAACAGGATGGCACGCGTGGCGAGATCCAGGTCCGCGTCCTCCGTCACGATGATCGCGTTGTTGCCGCCCAGTTCGAGAATCGTGCGTCCAAACCGCTTCGCCACGGTCGCAGCCACGTGCTCGCCCACCTGCGTGGAACCGGTGAACGAGATGAGCGGCAGTCGTCGATCGTTCAGCATCCGCTCGCCCACCGTGCGCCCGGCACCGATGGCGAGGGTGAACACGCCGCGGACGCCGTGGTCAGCCATGACCCGGTTGGCGATGTGCTGCACAGCGACGGCGCAGAGCGGCGTCGGGGCGGCAGGCTTCCACACGACCGGATCGCCGCACACGGCCGCGATGGCGCTGTTCCACGCCCAGACGGCCACGGGGAAGTTGAAGGCCGTGATGACGCCGACCACACCCAGGGGATGCCACTGCTCCATCATCCGGTGCCCCGGCCTCTCCGAGCCCATCGTCAGGCCGTACAGCTGACGCGAGAGGCCGGTCGCGAAGTCGCAGATGTCGATCATCTCCTGCACCTCGCCGTGCCCCTCGGCCCGGATCTTCCCCATCTCCAGCGACACGAGATCGCCGAGCGGCTCCTTCATCTCGCGCAGTGCGTTGCCAAGATCGCGCACGAGCTCGCCGCGCCTGGGCGGAGGCGTCATCCGCCACGACTGGAAGGCGGCCGCGGCGTCGCCGACTACCTCGTCGTACGCCTCGGCCGACGCCTGCAGCACGCGCGCGATGGGTTCGCCGGTCGCCGGGTTGTAGGACACGAGTTCCTGGGCGTCCGGGTCGCTTATCCAGCGATCCGCGCCCGCCGAAGCGCCCTGATTCACGTTCTCGAGCTGCAGTTTCGCGAGCAGCGATGGCGTGCTGACGGTAGTGGCCATGAATCCTCATCCCTGCCGCACAGACGTGCCGCGGCACAACACGCAAATCTATCAGACCCGTTGCGTGTCGTTGCGTCTGATGCGGTTTCATTCAGGATTTCGACGATCCGCACTCCAGGTCGTCACGTCCCGTACGTCCCCGTCTGGCCTCGTTCGACTACTTGCCAGTCTCGGAATGAGGTGCATAAACGGGCTTCGACTCCGGTGACCCGCGCTGCCGCAGGAAAATCGAAAGCACCACCATTGCCAGGAGCGCCAGGAACTCGCTCTGCCAATTCTGAAAGGATTCGAACCAGAACCGGGGCTCAGCGAGGTAGCCGAATACAGTCATCGTCTCACCGCCGTGCATCCGCGCATCGGCGTTGTGTTCGGCCGCTCCACTAATCGCGTGGCCCGCGATGGACAGGAAGAAGAGCAGGGCGAAAGCCAGCCCCAGCGACTGTTCGTAGAACTTCAACCAGAGTCCACCTCGATGCACCGGCCACGGAGCATCGCTGGCTGGTGTCACCTCACGCGGGTCCACATCTACTGGTTCGATCACGCCCGGGCGCTTCGACTCAGACGATCCCTGTTGATAGAGGACCGTCGTCAGCAGCACGAAGACCGCCATCTGAAGAAACTCGCTCTCCCAGTTCTCAAAGGTCGCTTCGTAGAAGTGAGCAGAGAGCAGGTAGGCACCAAGTGGGATCGTGGGCTGCCCGTGCTCCGCCAGTTCCTGATTGTGTGTCAGGAATCCCGCGACGGCTTGCCCGGCGAAGACCACGACGAACATCATCGCCAAGGTCACGGACAGGCCGTTCCGTTTCCACCACGCAGCCATACTCCTCAGATTCAGCAACGTGCGTGCCGCCTGAACAGTGGCGGATCTGAACACGACCCGGAAGCCGACGATCAACGTCCACTTCCCCCACGAGGATCCCCATGACGGTGCGCTGGCTTCGCGGCGGGCCCGTGGCGCTTGCGCCGGCCCGGGCTTAGTGACAAGCTGAACGGTGCGATACGAGCATCGCGACCCTGCTGCCCTTCAGCGGATTCATCGCGACATCCATTCCTGTTCGAGGCTCCATCATGCGTCAGCTGTGCACGCTCATCATCGCGGCGGTCACGCTCTCTCACACGATCGCTCCGGCCGGCGCGCAGGTGGCCGCACCAGTGGCGCCATCCCCGCAAGCGGCCTCTCCCGGTGTCGCCAATCCCCTGCTTGCGGAGTGGAGAGGCGCCTTCGGTGGGGTCCCGCCGTGGGACGTGATCAAGCCGGAGTTGTTCCCCGCAGCGTTCGCGGCCGCGCTTGCTGAAGAACACCGCGAGATCGAGGCGATCTCGGGGAGCACGCAGCCGCCCACGTTCGAGAACACGATTGCCGCCATGGAGCGCGCCGGGAAGGCCCGGGACCGTCTCATGCGGCTGTTCGCCGTCATGACGTCGAACATGAACTCGCCGGAATACCAGGCGCTCGACCGCGAGTGGAGGCCCAAGCTTGCCGCCGCAGACGACGCGATTGCGTTCGACTCGCGCCTGTTCAAGCGCGTCGAGGCGGTGCACGCGTCGGCCGCCGCGGCCGGACTGGCGCCCGACCAGCAACGGCTGACGAGCGTGGTTTACGACGGCTTCGTGCGCCTGGGTGCGAAGCTCGATGGCGCCGGCAAGGCGAAGCTCGGGGAGATCAACCAGGCCCTGGCCGGCCTCTTCTCGGAGTTCAGCGCAAAGGTGCTCGCTGACGAGAACACGTGGACCGTCCTCGACAGCGAAGCGGATCTCGCGGGCCTCTCGGAATCGCTCATCGCGGCTGCAAAGGCCGCGGCGGCGGAACGCGGGCTCGCTGCCAAATGGGTGATCGTGAACACGCGATCGAGCGTGGACCCCTTCCTGACCTATGCGAGCCGGCGCGACCTGCGCGAGCAGGTCTGGACCCGCTTCAAGCGCCGCGGTGACAACGGCGATACCAACGACACGAAGTCAATCATTGCCCGCGTTGTGAAGCTCCGGGCTGAGCGTGCCGCACTGCTCGGGTACGCGACGCACGCGCACTGGCGCATGGCCGACACCATGGCGAAGGATCCGGTGCGCGCTCGCGAGCTGATGATGCAGGTGTGGCCGGCCGCCGTCGCGCGTGTGAAGGAAGAAGTCGCCGACATGCAGGCGATCGCCACCGCCGAGGGGCACGCCATCACCATCGAGCCCTGGGACTATCTCTACTACGCCGACAAGGTGCGCAAGGCGAAGTACGACCTGCAGCAGAGCGAGATCAAACCGTACTTCGAGCTCGGCAACATCGTCGCGGGGGCGCTCTGGGCCGCGGAGCAGCGGTACGAGATCACGTTTCGTGAGATCAGCGGCCGCGTGCCGGTGTTCCATCCGGACGTCCGCGTCTGGGAGGTGACCGACACGGCCACGGGAGCGCACCGCGGGTTGTTCTATCTCGACAATTTCGCCCGGAGTGGCAAGCGCTCCGGTGCCTGGGCGTTCTCATACCGCACGCAAAGCACGTTTGAGGGCCCCGTGACCGCGATCACGTCGAACAACAACAACTTCGTCAAGGGTGCGCCGGGCGAGCCCGTGCTCATCTCGCTCGACGATGCGGAGACGCTGTTCCACGAGTTCGGACATGCGCTGCACGGCCTGCTGCAGAACGTGCGGTACCCGGGTCTTGCGGCGACGCCGCGCGATTTCGTCGATACCCCTCCCAGGTGAACGAGCACTGGCTGCTGACGCGCGAAGTGCTCGATCGCTACGCACGGCACTACCAGACGAAGGAGCCGATGCCGCAGGCGCTCGTCGACAAGATCGTGCGCAGCGAGACCTTCAACCAGGGCTACACGACGGTGGAGTACCTCAGCTCGGCGATCGTCGATATGGACCTGCACATGACCCCTGACGGCACCGTCGACGCAGGTGCGTTCGAGCGGGACACGCTGGCACGCATCGGCATGCCGCGCGAGGTGGCCATGCGACACCGCCTGCCCCAGTTCACACACCTCTTTGCGAGTGACTCGTACTCGGCGGGCTACTACAGCTATCTGTGGTCGGAGGTGATGGATGCGGACACATGGAGGGCCTTCCTCGAGGCGGGCGGCCCATGGGACAAGGCTGTCGCGCAGCGAATGCGCCAGTACATCCTCTCGAACGGCAATACGATTGATCGAGCGGAAGCCTATCGCTTGTTCCGCGGGCGCGATCCCGAGGTGAAGGCGCTGCTCGAGCAACGCGGGTTCAGTGGTGGCGGCACCCGGTAGACGGTCGCCAGAATGACGTCCACAGTGTGAGTGCCTCAGCCTCAGAAGGCAAAGGCGAGTGTGAAGTGCGCGCGCGTCCCGGCGTCGAGCCCGTGGGCCACGTCGAGCCGCAATGAGACCATGGGGGCGGTGATGAAGGCCCCGGCCCCGACGCTCCTGTCCCACCGCGTGTCGGCCAGCCGCTCGTCGGCGCCGTAGACCGTGCCCGCATCGGTGAAGAGCGCCACGCCCGTACGTGCGATCCGGAGCGGTGAGTTGATCGGCATCCGCACCTCCGCCGACGCGGCCACGAGGCGATCGCCCATCCGGTAGCCCAGACGAAAGCCGCGCAGCGATGCGGCGCCGCCCAGCAGCGGTTGCTCGAACTGCGGCAAGGCGTCCGCCGCCCATGCCTGCTGCAGCCGGGCGACGAACACCACCTGCCGCACGATCCCGACGTAGCCCCGGACGTCGGTCAGCACGCGCCCGGTGGCGTCCGAGTGTTCGAACCACAGTCGCTCGACGGTCGCTGACGCGTACACGGCATTGCGCGGGAACGCGGGATCGCGCCGCGTGTCGAGCGTGGCCTCGACGCCCACCGTTCGGAGCCGATCGTCGGTGTCGCCGAACCGCACGTCCGAGAGGCGCGCCTGGCCCCCGAGGCGGAACCAGGACGACAGCGCGCGCTCCGCGCGCACGCCCACGCCGGTGCGGCGGTCGGAGAGATCAAGGCCCGGGTGCTCACGCCGCGTGATGCCCGCATCGGCCGTAAGGCGCGTGAGCGGCCCGTGGGTGAAGCGCCGCTCGACCTCTACTGATGCGCGACGCTCACCGCCCCATGTCAGGGGCACGGACAGACGGGTGTGCCGACCCACCGCATCGACGAGGCTCACGCGTGCGCCGTACGTGAGGCCGTAGCCGTCCTCGGCCGTGAGCACCGGCAGCCACATCGTGCCTGCCCTCATCCGCCGGAGCACACCGGGCCTCGGGATGCTCTCCGAGACGCCCGGCTGCTCCTCGACGAGGATGATGAGCAGGATGGCGTTCGCGTCCTCGATGGACTGGTATCGCTTGCGAACCTCGATGCTCCTGAACCGGCCGCTCTGCCGGAGACGCCCCTCCACGTCGGTGATGAGAGACGGCGAAAACGGCGTTCCTGTCGAAACTCCCGCGATGCGGATGATCTCGGCGTCCGGCGTGGTGTGATTGCCGTGCACGCGGATGTCGACGACGGTCTCGACTGCGGAAGGTTCCTGGGCCTGAGCCGGCGGCGCCAAGACGATCAGCAGGGCGAGCACCGCTGCCGGATACGTCATCGCAGCTTCACCTTCACGTCCGCCTGTCGGTAGTTGAGGTACTGCCAGATGGTCCTGAATGGTGTAGGTGCCGTTCGCGAGCGTGAATGCTCCGCGGCCGTCGATCGCGCGCGGCAGCCAGACGCCCGGGAACGGCTCTCCCATCTGCATCGAGGCGCGAACGGTGTCCACGCGGACGAGCGACCGGCCCGGCAGGAAGTCGAAGCCCACGTTGTCGAAGGTGTACTTGACGATCTGATGCGCGGTGGGCTCGACCCACAGCGTGATGAGCGCCACCTTGTTCATCTGCCGCTCGACCCGAGCATCCATGTCATCGTCTTTGCGGTCCGGAGCGGCACCCTCACGCCTGGATTCATCGTCGGAAAACAGGCGCTCCGGGTAGTACTCGATTCGAAGCACCGTGCGTCCCTCGAACGGCTCGCGTCCTGCCAGGGCGTACCGGCCCGGCTCGAACTTGAAGCGCAGAAAGTAGGCTGACGAGACGAACTGTGGCTCCCGGGTCAGCTTCACGAGGGCGTCCATGTCCGTGGGTGGCTCGCCCGCGCCCTTCGCGGCCGGTGCCGCGGCCGCATCGCGCGACGACTGCCGCTCCTCGCGCCGCCGCTCCTCGCGCTGCCGCTCGCGTTCGATCCACTCGCGCTCGTACGCCTGGCGCTCGGCTTCGCTCAGCGTGACGCCGTCGAAGCGGACCGGGCTCCGGACGAACGCGCCATCACGGATGTACCACGTGTATTCGCGGTCGAGCCCATACAGCCGGGCACCGGCGGGGCCGACCACGTGGGCACGCTCGCGTTCGTCGAGCACGTACTGCTGCAGCTTGCTCCAGTTCTCGTCGCGCCTGGCGAGCACCTGCGCCATGAACGCGTCGAGGTCGGAGGTGCGGGTGGGTTGCGCGGAACGGGCGGCGGCCCCGACCGCCCACCGCGAGGCAGAGCGCGACGGCAAGCACCGGGAGGCCGGGAGATGTGGTGCGCATGGTGATGAGCTGCTGAGGACTGCTGTTCACATCGGGAGACGAGGGTCGACCTGAACAGGTTCCAGCGGCACACGGGCGGCGACCGCCGGACGTGGCACCCTGGTTGCTCGAGCCCGGGACATGGGCGACACCACCCGCCGGAGACGTCTGTTGTTCATCCCGATATGGCTGCTCGTGAGCATCATCGTGCTCGCGGCAGGGCTGTACTTCGGCTATCGCTGGCCGGAGATCACCGCCACCATCGTGCTGGTGTCGCTTGTCGCGATCTGGATGGGCGCCGAACGGCTGACCACACGGTGGTGGTACTGACGCCGCCCTCCCGCTGTATTTCCAGCAGCGGTTCGTTCATCATCTCTGGTCGTGGCCGCGCAACACTACCTGCCGCAACGATCAGGACCCCTCGACGTTCCAGCTCGATGGGCGCTCCGAGGCGCTCGCCCGCCGATGGGCGCGGACGGATCGGCACCGCTGACCGATGGGGCGTCTCTGGACCCGCCTCTCGCCGGTGCTCGGCCTGCTGCTCTTCGCCGCCGCCTTGTGGGTGCTCAACCGCGAGGTGCGGCATCTCTCGCTGCACACCCTGTCGGACGCGATCCGGAGCCTGCCCCGGACAGCCGTGGCGCTGGCTGCCTTCCTGACGGTGCTCAACTACATCATCCTCACCTGTTACGACCAGCTGGCCTTCGTGTACATCCGCCGCCCGACCTCGAGATGGCAGGTCGCCATGGCGTCGTTCGTGGGGTATGCCATTGCCAACAACGTGGGCTTTGCGCTGCTGTCCGGAACCTCGGCGAGGTATCGCTTCTACTCGCGCTGGGGTCTGAGCGGCGGCGACATCTCCCGGGTGGTCATCTTCTACTCGGGCACGTTCTGGCTGGGCCTCATCGTCCTGGGTTCCTGGAGTCTGCTCTTCAGTCCGGCGGCGCGCGTGGATGGCATTGCGCCTCTCTGGCTCACACGCGCGGCAGGACTCCTGTTGCTGATGATGGCGCTCGCGTACGCGGCAGCGCCCCTGTACTGGAAGACGCCGCTGTCTGTGGCGGGGACGGAGATCCGGCTGCCCGCGCCGGGGCTCATCGCCTCACAATTCGTCCTGTCTGCGCTCGACTGGGCGCTCGCCGGGGCAGTGCTCTACGTGCTGCTGCCAGCCACACGACCTGACTTCACCTTCTTCCTGGGCGCGTTCCTCGCCTCGCAATTGATCGCGCTCGTGAGCCACGTGCCCGGCGGCATCGGCGTGTTCGAATCGCTGATGATCCTGTTCCTGAAGCCGTGGCTGACGGCCGACGAGTTCCTGCCGGCGCTGGCCGTCTACCGGCTGGTCTATTACCTGCTGCCGCTCGTCGCCGCGCTCGCCGTGCTGCTCGTCGACGAGTTCTACCAGCGCAGGCACCACGTCGTGCAGTGGGGCAACGCCTTCGGCACGCTCACGACAGCCGTTGCCCCGAAGCTGCTAGCGGTATTCACGTTGCTCGCCGGGCGCCGTGCTCATGTTCTCGGGGGCGACGCCCTCGGAGCCGGACCGCATCGCGTGGCTCTCGCGCATGGTCCCGCTCGCCGCTCTGGAGGGTTCGCACTTCATCGGCAGCCTGGCCGGGTTCGGCCTGTTGATCGTGGCGTGGGGACTCTCACGACGCCTCGACGCCGCGTACTACCTGGCCGTGGGCGGCCTCGTGCTCGGCTTGTTGGCGTCGCTCCTGAAGGGCGGCGACTACGAGGAAGCCACGCTGATGGTCGGCCTGCTGGCCATACTGGTCCCTGCGCGACGCGAGTTCGACCGGAAGGCGTCGCTCTTCGAGGTGCCGTTCTCGCCCGCCTGGCTCACCGCGATCTGTGCCGTCGTGCTGCCTCGGTTGCGCTGGGGCTGTTCGCTTACCGGCACGTCGAGTACTCGCACCAGCTGTGGTGGGTGTTCGAGGAACGGCAGGACGCGCCGCGGTTCCTGCGCGCCACGGTCGGGGTGCTCGTGGCCATGCTCGCCCTGGGACTGCGCCAGCTGCTGCGCCCCCCGCCACGCCGAGGCGGAGCGGCCCGACGAACAGCAGCTCGCGGATGCCGCGCGGGTGATCGGCCGGCAGCCGCAGACGTCAGCGAACCTGGTGTTCCTGCGCGACAAGGCGCTGATGTGGAGCGATGCTCGCGATGCCTTCCTGATGTATGGCGTCCAGGGGCGCACGTGGGTGGCGCTTGGAGACCCGGTCGGGCCGCGCGCCGCCGCCGAGCCGCTGGTCAAGCGGTTCCTCGAGCATGCCGACGACTACGACGGCATCCCGGTCTTTTACCAGACCACGGGCGAATGGCTCCCCCGCTATGCGGATTTCGGCCTCACGTTCGCGAAGCTTGGGGAAGAGGCGCGGGTCTCGCTTTCCGGCTTCACGCTCGAAGGCGGCGGCACGGCGAAGACCCTGCGGACGTCGTGCGGCGCGTGCTAAGGATGGCGGGGCGTTCCGCGTGGTCGAGCCCACGGCATTGACGCCCTCGCTCATGGCCGAACTGCGTGAGGTCTCGAGCGAATGGCTCGCAGACCGCGCCACCGCTGAAAAGGGCTTCTCGCTCGGCTTCTTCGATGAGCGTACCTCGCACGGTTTCCAATCGCGCTGATCGAGCGGAACGGACGCGTCGAGGCGTTCGCGAACGTCTGGCCCGGCGCGGGCCGCCGGGAACTATCCGTGGACTTGATGCGGCACCGCCCGTCGGCGCCGCCTGGCATCATGGACGCCCTCTTCGCCCAGCTGATGACGTGGGGCCGCGAGCAGGGCTACGAATTCTTCAATCTTGGCGTCGCGCCGCTGTCGGGGATCGAGGAGTCACCGGTCGCGCCGCTCTGGTCGAAGGTCGGCCGCTTCGTCTACGGCCATGGGGAAACGTTCTACAACTTCAAGGGATTGCGCGCGTACAAAGAAAAGTTTCACCCGGAATGGGAACCTCGTTATCTGGCATACCCTGGGGGCCTTGCCCTGCCGCGGATCCTCGCCGACGTATCGGCGCTCATCGCCGGCGGCTACCGGCGGATTTTTCTCAAGAATTGAGAACGGCGGCGGGGCCGGGCGGCGGGCGCTACGGACTGATCACAACCATTCGGATGTTGGTCATCTCCTCGATCGCGAAGCGCACGCCTTCGCGCCCGATGCCGCTCATGCGGTTGCCGCCGTAGGGCATGTGGTCGACGCGGAAGATCGAGGTGTCGTTCGACCATGATGCCGCCAACGTCGAGCCGGCGGACGGCTGCGAACGCCTTGTGCAGGTCGCGGGTGTAGACGCCCGCCTGCAGGCCGTACGGGGAATCGCCGACGAGCCGCAACGCCTCGTCGAAGTCGCGGTAGGTGACGATCGACACCAGCGGCGCGAACGCTTCCTGGCACATCACCTTCATCTCGGGCCGCGTCCCGGTGAGGACCGTTGGCCAGATCAGGCGTCCCTCGCGGCGGCCGCCGGTCACGATGCGGGCGCCTTCGGCTTCGGCTTCGCGGATCCATCGTTCGGCGCGATCGGCCGCGTCATCCGAGATCAACGGGCCCGACGTCGCACTTGCGATCGAGCGGGTTGCCGACCGTCAACGCCTCCGTCTGCCGCACGAACTCACGGATGAACGGCTCCGCGATCGCCTCGTGCACGTACAACCGCTGCAGGCTGATGCACACCTGCCCGGCGTTGGCGAACGACGACATGACGCACCGCGGGATCGCACGCGCCAGATCCGCGTCGGGCTCGACGATCGTTCCCGAGTTGTTGCCCAGTTCGAGCGTCACGCGTTTCAGTCCCGCCAGGCTGCGTGATCAGCCGCCCGACCGGCGGGCTGCCGGTGAACGAGATCTTCGCCGGCACCGGATGGCGGACGAGCGCCTCTCCCGTGGTCGGGCCCTCGCCGTGGACGAGCCGCAGCACGCCGTCCGGCAGTCCCGCCTCGGCCAGGATCTCCGCGAGTGCGACGGCGGTGAGCGGTGTTTCCTCCGCCGGCTTGAGCACGAGCGTGTTGCCGGCGGCCAACGCGGGTGCGACCTTGTGCGCGACGAGATTCAGGGGGAAGTTGAACGGCGTAATTGCCGCAATCACACCCATCGGCGTCCGCAGGTAGAAGCCGATGCGGCCCTCGCCGGCGGCCGATGCGTCCATCGGGATCGTCTCGCCATGGATGCGCTTGGCTTCTTCGGCCGCGAAGACGAAGGTCTCGACGCTGCGGGAGACTTCGCCGGCGGCATGCTTCCACGCCTTGCCCGCCTCACGGGCGATCGTGGTCGCCAGCGCTTCGCGCCGCGCCTCGATCAGTTCCGAGGCGCGGCGCAACACGCGCGATCGCTCGTGAGCCGGCGTCTCGCTCCAGGCCGGAAACGCGCGCTCGGCGTCACGGACGGCACGGTCCACGTCCTCAGGCGAGGCGATTGGCACCTCTCCGAATCGCTCCCCCGTGAACTTATCGATGACGGGAAGAATGGACATGATCATTCCCCGGCGTCCCATCTCCCCATCCCACCGCACGGTATCTGACGTGTGCAGGCCGAACAGGTCGAGCATGCGCGTGACCGTGTGATCGACGATGTCCTCGACCGTGCGCGGCTTGTTGTAGAACGCCGGCACGGGCGGCGAGATGATGACGCCCATGCGCGCGAGCTTCAGCATGTTCTCGAGGTGTATCTCGTGCAGCGGCGCCTCGCGGATGCCGAGCACCAGCCGGCGGCGTTCCTTCAGCACGACATCCGCCGCCCGCGGGATCAGCGTTTCGCCCACGCCGTGCGCGATCGCGCCGAGCGTGCGCATGCTGCACGGCAGGACGATCATGCCCATGGTGACGAAGGATCCACTGGACACGGCCGCTCCCTGGTCCCCCTGCGCGTAGACCTTCGTCGCGAGCTGCTGCACCGCCTCCACCGTATAGCTCGTCTCGTGCAGCAGCGTGCGGGCACCCCACCGGCTCAGAATCAGGTGGCTCTCCACATCGAGCGCGCGGAGACGCTCGAGCAGGCGGATGCCGTAAATCGTGCCGCTGGCGCCGGTGATGCCGACGATCAGGCGCCGAGGTGTGGAGGATGTCATCAGTCGCTGTCGGACAGCAGCTCCGCGAGCACCGCGGACCGCCCGGCGGCCCACGACGGATCACAGTGAAAGGTCAGGCCGCCGCGCACGAACGACTCGCCCTCGCGGCGGGGATCCGCCGCGTCCGCCAGCACGTCTGTCACGCTCACCTCGAACATGGCATTCCACGGTGAGCACTTCATCGACGGCCGCCGCTCGCGCGCCGAGCCCTTGATGTAGTGCACGAGCCCGGCATCGAACAACAGGATGGTCGCCTGGCCAGTCCGCCGCAGATTCGCCGCCGAACCGCTGCGCGTCCCGATCGCGATGCGCAGCATACCGCGGTCGCGGCGCCACGATCTCGGAGTAGCTGAGAAGCGCAATGTGCGGCCAGCCGGCCGGATCCACGGTGGCAATGGGCACGACGAGAGCTCCATACCGCTCCAGCTCGCGACCACCCAGCCGGTCTACCAGCGCATCGGTCAACACGGCCCCGAGCGAGATGCCCACGCCGCCAGTCTGCCGCCCGCCGCACACGCCCGTCAAATGCGACGCATGCGAGCTATCATCGGCCGTATGGCTGTGAGGCTTGGGAGCGAACGTCTCCTGGATTCCGGAGCGCTGCGAGGGCAGCGCGTAGGCGTGGTCTGCAATCCGGCGTCGATCGATTCGGCGTACCGGCACGTGCTCGACCGCGTCGCATCGGAGCCCGGCGTCACGCTGGCGGCCATCTTCGGGCCCCAGCACGGGTTCCGCTCCGACGTGCAGGACAACATGATCGAAACGGGCCACGCGAGGCACCCCACGCGCTGCGTCCCGATCTACTCGCTCTACAGCGAGACCCGTGAGCCGACCGCCGCGATGCTCCGAGGGCCTCGACGCGCTCGTCATCGACCTGCAGGACGTCGGCGTCCGCATCTACACCTACATCTACACGATGGCGCATTGCCTGCGCGCCTGCGGCCGCCACGGGGTGAAGGTGATCGTCTGCGATCGCCCGAATCCAATCGGCGGCGTCGCCGTCGAAGGGCCGACGCTCGAGCCCGGCTACGAGTCGTTCGTCGGCCTGTTCCCGATCCCGATGCGCCATGGCCTGACGATCGGCGAGCTGGCGCGGCTCTTCAACGAGCGGTTTGCGCTCGGAGCGGACCTCGAGGTGATCCCGATGGAGGGCTGGTCGCGCGGCATGTACTTCGACGGGACTGGCGTCCCGTGGGTGATGCCGTCACCCAACATCCCGACGCTCGACACGGCCATCGTCTACCCTGGCGCCGTGCTCTTCGAGGGGACGATGATCTCCGAGGGACGCGGGACGACACGCCCGTTCGAGCTGATCGGCGCACCGTGGATTCACGCCGAGCCCTTTGCCGCCGCGCTGAATGCGCGGCATCTCGACGGCGTCTACTTCCGGCCAGCCGTCTTCGAGCCCACGTTTCAGAAGCACGCCAGGACACCGTGCGGGGGCTGCCAGATCCATGTGCTGGACCGCGCCACGTTCAGCCCGTGCGCGACCGCGGCGGCGCTGCTGCTCGAGTGCTACCGCACCGACCCGGCACGATTCGAGTGGCGCGAGCCTCCGTACGAGTACGAGGCCACCAAGATGCCGATCGACATCCTTGCTGGTTCTCCTGCGCTGCGCCAGCAAATCGAAGCGCAGGTGCCGCTCGAGGACATCGTCGAAAGTTGGCAGGACGATGTGGCAGCTTTCGAGGAGACGAGGGCTGGATTTCTGCTGTATTGAATGTGGCTTCAGATCACGTTATCGGGGTTCGAATCCCTGGCTCCCAGCCAGTCTCTTCGAAGGGCCCGAACACTTTGTAGAGCAAGAGATTGCCGGTTCTAGCCGGGCTGCCGACTCCAGCGCCGAAAGGCGCGTCGCAGGTGTCAGCACCCACGAACGCCAACGTACCCAACATGTTGGCGCGAATCGGCAAGAGTTCGAATCCCAAGAAGGTCATTCAGCTCAAACATTCGGCGATGCGTAGCTGAATTCCCGCCTCGTAGCGTACATTCTGGCGATGCCCCTCTTCGCAGGCTCCCGACTCGGTCGCTACGACATCATCGCGCCGCTCGGTGCCGGCGGCATGGGCGAAGTGTATCGGGCGCGGGATAGCCGCCTCGGTCGTGACGTTGCGCTCAAGGTACTGCCTGCCGGCGTGGCCGCGGACGCGGAACGCCTGGCGCGATTCGAACATGAAGCCCGCATCGTCGCCGGCCTCAACCACCCGAACATCGTCACGCTCTATTCGGTCGAGGATGAGGACGGCATTCGGTTCCTGACGATGGAGCTGGTCGAGGGCCACGGGCTTGAGCGGCAGGTGACACCAGGTGGGCTGACCATCGCGCGCGTCATCGAGTTCGGCGTCGCGATCGCGGATGCGCTCGCGGCGGCGCACGACAAGGGCGTGGTGCACCGCGATCTCAAGCCCGCAAATGTCATGCTGACGAACGACGGGCGGGTCAAGGTGTTGGATTTCGGACTTGCGAAGCTGGCCAATCCGCCCACCGATCTCGAGGCTGCACAGGCGGTGACGATCGGAGCGCCGGTCTCGGCTGCGGGTGAGGTCGTCGGCACGGTACCGTACATGGCACCGGAGCAAGTGCGTGGCGAGCCCGTGGACAGCCGCACGGACCTGTTCGCGCTCGGCATCCTGCTTTACGAGCTGACGACCGGGCGCCGGCCGTTCGAGGGCGCCACGCTGGGTCTGATCAGCAGCGCGATCCTTCGCGACACGCCCAGGTCGCTGTCGAGCGTGCGGGCCGACGCTCCGACGGATCTCGAGCGCGTCATCGCGCGCTGCCTGGAGAAGGAGCCGCGCGCGCGTATCCAGACCGCGCGTGATGTGAGCAACGAACTGCGGCGCGCGGCGATGACAAAGGATGTCGCCGCGACGATCCTCAAGGCCCCTCCGACGCCTTCCACACCCTTGCTCGGCCGTGAGGAGACGCTGGACGCCGCGACCACTCGCGTCCGCGGTGGTGCGCGCCTGCTCACGGTGACGGGTTATGGCGGCACTGGCAAGACGCGCTTCTCGATCGAACTGTTCCACCGGTTGGTGCCGGAGTATCCCGACGGCGCCGCATTCGTGTCGCTCGCGGCGGTGACGGCAGCCTCGTCGGTGTTACCGACCGTTTGCATTGCGTTGGAAATCCCCGAGGCGCACGGGCGCTCGGCGCTCGATGCGCTCTGCACGGTGATCGGGCGGCGCCGCATGCTGATCGTGCTCGATAACCTCGAGCAGGTGATAGATGTCGCCGAAGAGGTAGCGGCACTCGTCGCGCGATGCCCGGCCCTGCAGGTGATCGCGACGAGCCGTGCGCCGCTCAAGATCAGCACTGAGACCGAGTTCAGCCTGCCGCCGCTCCAGCTGCCGGCGCCGCACATAACTTCGCTCGACGCGCTTCGCAACTGCCCGTCGGTTGCGCTGTTCCTCCAGCGAGCGGAGAAGGTGAAGCAGGATTTTTCGCTCACGACGACGAACTCGGCGGCGATCGCAGCAATCTGCCGGCAGCTCGACGGCTTGCCGCTCGCGCTCGAGCTCGCGGCGGCGCGCGTGCGCGTGCTGGACCCGGCCGCATTGCTCCAGCGGCTCGATCACGCGCTGGATCTGCTGACGTCGGGCGATCGCGACCTCCCGCTCAGGCAGCGCACGTTGCGAGCGACGATCAGTTGGAGCTACTCGCTGCTCGATGCGGGGGAACAGCTGCTGCTGCGCCGGCTATCGAGCTTCCACGAAGGCTGGACACTCGAAGCGATGGAGCAGGTCTGCTACCGCGATGACGAGCGTCACCGCGCGCTCGACGAACTCAACTCGCTCGTCGAGAAGGGCCTCGTCCGTGTGGTGGGCTCGGCCGAGCGCTATGCGCTGCTCGAGACGATCCGCGCCTTCGCGGCGGAACAGCTCCACGCGGGTGGCGAGGTGGCGGCGACCAGGCATGCGCATGCGGACTACTATCTGCAATTCGCGGCTGGAGTGGCGGCAGGCTTCCGCACAACGCAGCAGCTCGAGGCTGTGCGCTCCGCCCGTAACGAGAACGCGAACACGCACGCCGCCATCCAATGGCTCGCCGCCTGCGCTCACGCAGGGGACAAAGCAGCGCTCGAGAAGAGTTTGCTCCTGTGCGGCCACTTGAACTGGTTCTGGCATATCGGCGGGCAGCATTTCACTGCGCGCGTACTGCTCGACACGCTGTTCGCGCTCGCGCCTGAAGCTCCGCCAAGCCGTGGCCGCGCGCTCGCGCGTATTGCCGCCGGGATGGCCTCCACCGCGACCGGCGAATGGGAGCGCTCACTCGGCGAGTCGGCCAGCGGGTACGAAGACGGCAAGGCGATCGGCGACGCGGCAGTGGCAGCCGAGGGCTTGTTGGGTGTGGGCTACTGCTGTTTGAGCCTCGGGCGGATGGACGACGCTGCTGCGGCGCTCGACGAGGCGATGGCACGAAGTGCCGGCGGCGTCTGCGACTTCCTGCAGGCGATCTCAATGACGCTCAGAGGGGTGCTGCTTTTCGTGACCGGCGATCTTGAAGCCGGCATGGTCCTGATTGAAAAGGCGCGTCGGATCCAGGAACGCCTGAGCGATCGTGAAGGCGGCGGCCTGGCGCTCAGCTTCCTGGCCCAGATGTCGTTCGCGAAGGGCGATCACGCTCGTGCGCTTGTCGTGTACGGCGAGGCGCTCGAGTCGCTCGCCACGATCGGTGATCAGCCCGAGGTTGCGCGCGTGCACTGCGAGATGGGCTGGACCGCACTCGCCGCGGGCGATGTGGCCGCCGCTCGACGAGCTTTCCACCTCGGCGTGGAGGCGAACGAAGGCGTCGGCAGCCCAAAGGGGACCGGCCTCGCGCTCCTTGGGCTCGCTGCTGTCGACGCTGCCGACGGCCGCTCGGAACGCGCCGTCGCGATCGCCGCCGCCGCGCACGCATTGAGCGAGCGAGCGGGCATTGTGATCGAACACCCGATGGACCCGGGTGTCGTCAATCGCATTGATGCGCTCAAGGCGTCGATTCCGAAGGGCAGGCTGGACGGGCTCGTGGCGAACGCGAGTGTGCTGTCGCCGGCGGCCGTACTGGCGATGATCAGCCCCGTCGTCGGTCGAGAGTCTGATCTCCGTAGGTAGGGCGGATTGAACCGCTCACGCGGCGTTCTGCACGAACCAAGTTCGAAAATCGTCCCTGACACCCAGCCACGCAATTTTGCCCTGTGTTTTCAATAACTTACAGCGCAGGGTGATTTCCACTATCGAACTCAGGCCGTACTGCTCGTGCTAAGGACGTGACGGACGGCTAGCGACGATCTCGCCGAATCGCCGAATCGAATCGTGGACCATCTGTCGGGGCGTGCCTCCGAGGTCGGCCTGTCCGAGGAATCGCTCGATGCCGAGCGCCGCGCAGCGTCTTCTTCAGAAACGCGGGAGGCTCGGCGCCGAAAACGGGCCGCAGCAACTCAGGCTTGAAGAACCGGCTCGCGAAGGCCGCCAAGATGATCGGCGTGAAACCGACCGCGGCGGCATAGACCCAGCAGGCCCGCATTGCCGATCACGCCGGCCTTGAAAAGCCCGTAGCCGAGGAAAAGGACGGCATGAGTGACGGCTCCCGCAGCGAATGCCGCGCCCACGACTTTGCCGCTGTACCTACGCTGCGGCTCCCCGTCACTCTGCCGTAGCGGTCCAACAAGGGATCGGCACTTCACGTAGATTGAACACATGGCGCTCAAACGGATGGACAACGTAGGAATCGTCGTCGATGACCTTGCGGCGACGATTGAGTTCTTTCGCGAGCTCGGCCTCGAGCTCGAAGGGCGGGCCACGATCGAAGGAGAATGGGCCGGACGTGTCACTGGACTGGGCGATCAGCGCGTCGAAATTGCCATGATGCGCACGCCTGACGGCCACGGCCGGCTCGAGCTCTCGCGCTTTCTCACGCCGCCTGTCGTCGCGGATCACCGAAACGCCCCGGTGAACGCTCTAGGCTACCTGCGCGTCATGTTCGCCGTTGACGACATCGACGAGACGCTCGAGAGGCTCCGCAAGCGCGGAGCGCAGCTCGTGGGCGAGGTAGTCCGGTATAAAGACGCGTATCGGCTCTGCTACATCCGCGGGCCTGAAGGGCTTCTCATCGGACTCGCCCAAGAACTCAGCTGAGCGCCGGCACCACAACGCGGTCGGCAGTCATGCTGGCTATGTTTCACAGCACAAGTGGCCGGATCTGATTGCGAAGGCCAACCAGCGTCGCTGTCGCGCCGCGTTAGCAGACGTCGCCCAGGTCGAGTTGCCTTGATCAGTCACATTCGGCAACAGTGCCGGGTGGCCGCCGGATTCTTCTCGACCAACTGACAGCTCCGAAGTCACAATTCTTCCGCGCCCGCCACACAGCGCCGCTTTCCGATGCTACGATCGCTCACCATGCGCGATGAAACCGACGAGATCCGTCGAGCCCTCGATGGCCTGAACGCGGCGTGGCGCGAGCGGCGCTTCGCTGACCTGGCCAGGTGCTTCGACGATGCGGTCGTCATGCGGGGACCGGGCCTGATCGAGCTCATTCGCGGGCGGGACGCTCTCGTCAAGAGCTACGCCGACTTCATGACGAAATCTGAAATCACGGAGTACGCCGAGTCTGGTCACGCCGTCGATCGGTGGGGGGATACGGCGGTCGCGCGTTTCGACTGGTCGATGGCGTGGATCCAGGACAGCAAGGCCGATCGCGCGTCAGGTCAGGAGCTGCTCGTGTTTCAACGGCGGGGCACTCAGTGGGTCGCGATCGAGCGCGTCATGCTCTATTGAGGGTCGCAGGGATCGTGCAATCGGGCGTGCCACATCCATGACGCTTCAGCCTGCCGCAAAGGGAGTCGGCCAGCAACTGACCGAGGCGGCACTCACACTCGCCCCAGGGGTGCTGCTCCGGTCGTGGTTCCCCTGACCGTGGCTACTTCCAGCGATTCGGATTGGAGCGAATCGGCCGGGAGGATATTCCGGCATTGGTCCCTGGGTCGGTCGAGCTTCAATCCGCCAGTCCGGCGTCAGCCATGGCCGACTTGAACAGTTGCGAATTCCGGCCCTGACACCCAGCCAATCCTTAACTGGTTGCTTTCGCGACAGCTTACGGCCGTCCGCGATTGTGGTGACCGGTTCCACGGTTTCGCCCGGCGGCGAGCACCGCCACCAGGTCCCACGAGACGATGCGGTCACCCGCGGCGGGCCGCAACTCGTGAATCCACAGGTCCCCTGCGCGCCAGCCCTCAAGTTCCGCCTCGATCGTGTGGCCGGCCACCGGAATGAGTACGGTCACCGCTCGGCGCCCTTAGCCCGTTGATCCCCTCGTGCCTCGGCCGGGATCAACGTCCACCCCTATTCCGCGAACATCGCCCGTGTGAACGCAATCGCGCCGACCAGTTCCGCCTCGTCGTGCGAGCGGAGTAGCCGCGTCCGGCCAACTCGCCATTCAGCGTGAACACGGATCTCGACGCCCACGCCGGGCACCGCCTTGAGATCGATGGCTGCCTCGTACGTGTCCTTCCGGAGCGCCCACACGCGCCGCAGCCGGAGATAGTCTGGCTTTGGGCGCGCCTGCACCACTGGCGCCCACCGTGCCGCGTCGTTCACTGCACACTCCCACTGTGTACGGCTCCGAGTAGGCGCGCAATTTGCTCTACGGACGCTCGCGGCATCCCGCCGTCAGGAGCAGGGCTAACAGTCAAATGCAGACGCACCTCCGGACGTACGACCTACGACCTGAGCGCGCCGGTCTCGTGCCGACCGTTCCCAGGAGCGACGTCGACAGCCCACGCGAGCAGGCCATCCAAGCGGCACTGGTTGTTTTCACGTGGATCGTGGTGCCGGGGGTCTTCTGGGGAGCAATCGCGCTCTGGCTTGTAGGGCCGTGATGGAGTTCGTCTGACCACTGCCCAAGCACGGAAGACGGCGTTAGTCACTGCGGAACCGCGCTGGTGCATCAGAACGCCTACTCGACAGCGCGGTCAACATACCACCCGATCGGCCAACGTGCTGGCCAGCCCGCGCCAGGCACCTTGCAGCGCTGCTGCGCAAGTCTGAAACAGCTCTCTATGTTTCCCTCGTGTTAGTGACCGAAGGGCGAATTTACGACAAACACGTCGAACTCGCTCAGCTCAGCGAGATCGGCCCGAAACGCGTCAGGCGCAGCAATCCATGCGTAATGTGCGGTGACGATCGGTGTGGTCCAGAGAGAACCAAGTCATGACTCAACGTGCCAGCTCAATTCACCGCTCAAGCTCTTTGGTCCTCGCCTCAGTTTTTGCTTTGTCGCTGCTCGCCGTCGGGGACCCCGCCATGGCTCAGGGGCGACGCCAAAACGACATCATCCGCCGCAGTCGGCGGCCCGTTGCGGGCCGCTATCTTGTCGCAGTGCGCAGCAACGACGATCCGGACGCAATCGCGGGAGCGGCGCAAAGACAGGCCCGCGGACGAGTGCGGCACGTCTACCGACACGCGTTTCGAGGTTTCACGATCGAGACATCGGAAGCCACGGCTCGTGCGCTCGCCGAGGATCCAGGCGTGGCCTACGTCGAGGAGGACGGCGTGGCCCAGACGACTGAGCAGCAGTCTCTCGACGAGTCCGACAGTTGGGGTCTGGATCGAATTGACCAACGCGCAGTTAGTGCCGACGGTGCGGGCTACGACCACACCTACCGCCACGCGGCGGATGGCAGCGGAGTCAACGTGTACGTTATCGATACTGGCATTCGCACCACCCACGTGGAGTTTGGTGGCCGCGCATTCACTGCGTTCGATGCGCGATCCACCGAAAATGTGGAGGGGGACTGCAATGGCCACGGCACGCACGTGGCTGGCATCGTGGGCGGGGTGCGTTTTGGCGTAGCAAAACTCGTGACCCTTCATTCGGTTCGCGTGCTTGGATGCGATGGCTATGGCCTTATCTCGGACGTAATAGCAGGAATCGACTGGACGACGGCCTATCACCTGAAGCCAGCGGTCATTAACATGAGCATCCGCGCAACGTTGAGCGATGCGACGAACGATGCCATTCGCGGCGCTATCGCCGCCGGGATAACATTCGTCGGTGCGGCCGGTAACGAGAACGTTGACAGCTGCGTCGGGCTGATGGGGGGCGTGCCAGACGCTCTGGTGGTCGGCGCCTCCGGCTACACCGACTGGCGCGAGTGGTACTCGAACTATGGGACCTGTATCGATCTGTTCGCTCCGGGTGGAAACATCACGTCCGCATACGCGAGCAGCGATACGGCCGCGGGGACGATGAGTGGAACATCGATGGCTGCCCCACACGTCGCGGGTGCCGCGGCCCTGTACCTGCAGCACAATCCGAAAGCATCGGCCCGGAACGTCGCCGCGGCCATCGTTGAGAGTGCGACGCTGGGCGTCATTCAGGACGCGGGAGTCGGCTCCCCGAATCGACTGCTCTTTACCCGGAGGTTGAGCGACACGGCCAGTCCGAATGTCTCGGTACTTCAGCCGGTCCGAGGTGCCAACATCCGCAGCACCGAGACCGTGAGCGTATCGGCGGAGGACGACGACGAGATCGCCACCGTAATATTTTTGGCGTGCGGAGCACAGATCGGAAGCGATTCAGTCGCGCCATATTCGATCAACTGGGATAGTACAGCGTCACCAGACGGCGATTGCTCCGTTGAGATCCGAGCTTACGATCTGGCCGGCAACGTTGGTACCGCAATCGTGCCGGTAGTCGTCGCAAACAAGCGTGATACGACTCCTCCGCACATTTCACTCGCTGGTGATACAGCACGGATCTCGGCCGCCGGTGGAAGACTCGTGCGGGTGACGTTGTCGGGAAGTGTGTCGGATAACGTGTCCGAAATCTCCAACGTGTCTTACACAATCGTCGACGATTACGGCTCAGTGCAGCCATCCGGCGTGGCGGCGGTGACGAACGGCGTTTTTCAAATCACGCTCTATTTGGAGGCACGCCGCCGTGGGCAAGACACCGACGGACGCCAATATGCGATGATCGCCACAGCGACGGACGTGGCAGGAAACACTGCAAGCGCCACTAGATATGCGGTTGTGTCGCACGACCGCCGCTGACATGATCGCCTGGGGTCTATAGTCAAGCTGAGTACCATGCGCGAGACTCCTTGAAGGAAGACCGCGTTGCTCCTCACGGCCGTGGGCATCTACGGGTCATTTCCCATTCCGTCGAGCCGGTCTGCGGCGAATCAGCTCGCCAGGATCGGGCGCGCGAATCCGGGATGAAGCTGAGGAACCCGAAGGTGAGGGACGCAGTCGGAAGGTGAGCCGCCGGCGGATCAGGATGGGATGACGAACGTCAATCCCATTAATAGTATCCCCTCACACCACCCCATTCTTCAAGACTGTTTGTTGGGCCGCAGGACGGGTATCATCGCCGGCCCATGTCGACAACCACGAACCGCGAAACGGCGCCCCGCAATCGGGGCTCGGTGGACCATCGGCTCGCGCGTCTCCTGGACACGCCATTCCTCGCGCGCGTGGTTCCGCACCTCGCGCCGGAGACGCTGCATCAGCTCATTCGGTACCGCGGACTCGATGCGTGCGGCGAGCTCGTCACGTCTGCAACGCCCGCGCAGCTCACCTCCCTGCTCGACCTCGACCTGTGGCGCCACGCGCAGCGGGGACGCGACGAACAGTTCGATGTCGATCGCTTCGGCGAATGGCTCGAAGTGCTGGTGAACACCGGAGACTCCGTGGCAGCACGCACCGTCGCCGCCCTCGACAAGCACCTGGTGATCGCCGGCCTCTCCCGTTACCTGCGTGTATTCGACCCGGGCACGTTCGAACCGACAGCATCGAGTGATGACGAGCCGATGGATCGCGAACGAGATGATGAACAGCGAGACGAGCGGTGACGTGCTCGAGTGTGAAGTGGGCGGCTATCTGGTGCGGGCGCGGAGAACCGATGCATGGGACGCGATCGTCACGCTCCTCGTCACGCTCGAGACCGAGCAGAACGATTACTTTCACGCGGTGATGCAGGGATGCCGGCGCCTGTCCAACTCCAGGCCGGAGATCGACGGCCTCGACGATCTGCTGATGGCACCGGAGCAGCACCTCCACGACGTCGCGAGTGAACGGGAGCGACGGCGGTCGCGGCAGGGCTATGCGACACCGGCCGACGCGCGCGCCTTCCTTCAGATGGCGCGGCAGCCGCGGGCGGCGTCGGCGCCGATGGCGATCGCGATCAACCCCATCGCTACCGCCTACTTTCGCGCGGTCGAAGAAGAAGCGGACACCACAAAAGAAGGCACGTCTGCAGGTGCGCCTGAATGTGCGCCACGCCACGACGCGACAGACGTCTCCGCGCGCGGCGACGACGACATTCCCACGACGATCGAGGCGGTCATCGAACTGCTGGCCGAGGCTGGCGTGATGCCGGAACGGCCGCGGGCGCTGCTCGAAGCCGCAGACGAGGACCCTCGAGCCGCGAGACTCCCGCTCCTGAGGCGGCTGATGGAGTTCGTGCTGCACCACGAGGAGACCGCGTATCTCACGCGCAGCCGTGAGCTTGCGTTCCTCGCGAATACGCTGCTCGCGGGGTCCTCCGTTCAGTCGCGGCCGTTCACGCCCCAGGAAGCGTCCGATGCGGCTGCGTGCATCTGCAACCTGGGTCTCGAATGCTGGCCGCGCGGTCTGGCCGGGCGCGACCTCCCGTGCGTCGTCGCCCCGAGAACTCGACACGGCCATGCCTCCCGACGCGTTCCTCGTGAATCACGGCCTCGTGACGGCGTTCGAAGTGGGCTGGTCGGTGCTGTACCGGGACGTGAGCCTGTTCGTGGCGGATCAGCTCATGTCGACGTTGGCCGATCTTCATTGTGTCGACGCCGACACTCGCCGCGGACTCCGCGCGCTGCGGCTCAAGCTCGTGGAACAGCGCGAGGCCGGCACCCCGTGGCTCGCGCGCGACGCCGCCGACGTGCTCGCGATGCTCGACATGACCGCCTGGATCAGCGTGCTCGGATTGCTGGACGAATGTCCCATCCTGCCCGCGGCGCTGACAGCCGTTCTCGAGCGCCGCACGACGTCCGTCAGCCCGACCGCGTTCGAGTTCATCTCGACGACCGCCCAGATTGGCGACATTCGCCTGTTCATGAGGGCGCTCCCCGGCCTGTTGTCTGGCTGAGCGCGCGGTAGGACGACCGTTGGGCGATGACGATGGCGAAGCCAAGTTGAAGTGTCCGCAACACCAGCGATGATACCGGACGAAAGCTGCAGTCGCTTGTCATGCGACTTCGTCAGCGTCGTCACCTCGTGTCCGCCTTCACGAGCGCCTTCAGCTTCTCGACGGACGTAGCGTCTTCGAGCGCCGTCACGTCGGACCCGACCTCGCCGGTGGCCATGATCTCCTTGAGCAGGCGCCGCATGATCTTGCCGCTCGGCGTCTTGGGCAGCACATCGGTGAAGATCACCCGTTCCGGCACCGCGATCTTGCTGATGCTCTCGGCGACCTGCGTGCGGATGGACTGCTCGATTTCAGACGACGCGGCCTGGCCCACCTTGAGCGTCACGAACGCCGCCGGCACAAGGCCTGATCGGATCGGGAGCACGCCGACCGCCAGCCTGGTCGTCCACCAGGTCGCGCAACGTCGGCCCAGAACTCGTCGGGGCGCTCTCGCGTTCTCGCGAACAATGCCTCCCAGGCTTCGACACTTCCGCAGTGCGTCGCCCGCGCGCGCTCGGCCTCCGGAATGTACAACCGGCTTGCACCGATGAGACCTGCAACGCTTTCGTGAGGCTCGGCCATGCGCGTGATTCTACGCCTGCAACGGCCACCGATCAGCGTCGAGATGACCCGTACAGCATCTGTCGCGTCGATGCGACGCCGCTCGTTTTGATGACCGCTTCGGCCTCCGCTTCGGATAGCCGACGACCCACCGGGTTCGGCGCGTCGGCGAACGACCACGCGGCTACGCCCATCACTGCCGTGTCGATCGCCAGCAGCCGCGGATCGACCTTATCGAACGTGTCGGTGACGGCGTGATGGTGGATGTCGTACTCGCCCGGCTCGACGCGGAGCGAAAAGGCAGGGACGCCGACCACGACGAACGGGCCGTGATCCTGGTCGAAGGTGGCGTCGAGCGAGACACCGGCAGCGCCAAGCGACGTGAGCGCTGTCAGCGTCTTACGGACGTTGGCCTCGAGGTCGGCGCGGCCGTGAAGCTGGAATCCGAGCGGGGCCTGTGGTCCTTCGTCCATGATCAACACCGTCTTCAATCGATCGAGTTCGTTCTCGTGCTGGACGACGTAGGCGCGCGAGCCCAGGCAGGCCTGCTCCTCGCCCGAGAAGAATGCGAAGCGGATGGTCCGACGTGCCGTCACTCCGAGCGACTTCAGAATGCGCGCCGCTTCGAGCACGGCGGCGACCCCTGCACCGTCGTCGCTGGCGCCCTGGGCCGGGTCCCACGAGTCGAAGTGGGCTCCCATCAATACAACTTCATCTTTCAATGCGTCGCCAGATAGATCGGCGATGACGTTGCGCTCGCGGTATGGGGTGCTATCGAAGGTGTTGCGTACGTCGAGCGCGAGCGCGACCGGTCCTTTGGCGAGGAGACGGCGGAGAAGCAAGGCATCTTCGCGAGCGACGGAAATGACAGGCAGCGGCCCCTTTGGATAAAAGCCGAAGGCAGAGGTGTAGAGCATTCGGCCGGGTTTGTCCGATGGAATGAGCATCGCCACCGCACCCGCCGCGGCCAGTCGCTGCGCGATCAACGCGCGCATCACGAACCCGGCGTCCTCAGCGACCTGTCGCGGGTCGACGACCACGATGGCGCCGCGCGCGTCGTTGGGTGGCACCCAGTCACGCGATGCCGGTGCGCCGGCGTCACGGAGCGGCGCAGTGATCTCGCCGGCGGTTCCCGGCACCCAGCCCATCGACCCGACCAGGATCGGCCGCGCGATTGGCGCTACGATCCGAGCCGTAGCGGGACCCCGCTGCCAGCGCGACTCGAGCGGATACTCCTCGAAGTGCGCGTTCTCGAACCCCGCCTCTTTGAGCGTCGCGAGGATCAGCTCGGATGCGGCCCGATTCTGTGGTGATCCGGTCACGCGCGCGCCGATCGTGTCGGTGAGCGTCTCGAGAAAGGCGAGCGCGCCGCCGCGGGTGAGCGCTGCGCCCATGATGCGCGCCGGCACGTCCTCTTCAGCGCGCGGCGTCCATGCCGCCACGGTGATGCCAATTCCGACCAGCAGCCAATATCGCCGCATCATGTCAGCTGCCGTGAACTATAACGGAATGAACCAAGAGCTCACCTGATCGACGCCATCAACAAACGCGATGAGCCAAGAACTGCGCTGCTACTCGAGCAGGGCGCGGGCCCGAATGCTCGTGATGCAGTGACACAGCCTGCCGTGACGGCTGCCGCCTATTTCGGTCTGGAGAAACCGTCCAAGCGCTGCTCGCGAGCGGTGCCGATCTGCGGGCGCTCGACAACGATGGCGCGGGCCCCCTGCACGCGGCGGCGCTTGGCGGCCACGCCGGTATCGTCAGGCTGCTGCTCGATCGCGGCCTCGGGGTGAACGAAGCGGCGCGGGCCGACGGGATGAATCTGCTGGTGCCAGATTTGATCCGCAGCACCCATCCGACCTTCAAGCCAGAATCACCCCGCGGCCGCCAGCTAGCTGCGAAGGTCGTACCTGACACCCAGCCAATCCTCGCATTCGCTCGGTCTCGCCTGGTCGGCACGCCTCCAGGCACACCGCGAAGCCCCTGCTCGCCGCGAGCGGGCACGCTGCCTTCTCAGCCTTGAAAGCCCCTCACTCGTTGCGCAGCGCCGCCGCCGGATCGATCCGCGCGGCCCTCTGCGCCGGCCAGAGACACGCGAACGCCGCCGCCCCTGACAGGACGAGGCATACGCCGGCGAACGCTGTCACGTCGAAGGCCGCGAGGCTGTCCATCGTGCTCGCGAGCAAGCGACCGGCGGCGAGCACACCGGCCAGCCCGAGACCCAGACCGGTCGCGACCAGGACGAACCCGCGTCGCGAGACGAGCAACAGGACGTCAGGGATCGTCGCGCCCATCGCCATGCGCAGCCCAATCTCCGGCGTGCGCTGCGACACCATCGTCGAGATGACGCCGTACACGCCGACGGTGGCGAGCACGAGGCCGAGACCTGCGAACACCCCGAGGAGGATCACGTTGAATCGCGCACTCGACAGCACCCATCGCTGCATCAGCTCGTCGACGGTGCGCACCTCCGTCACGGGTTGATCCTTGTCAATCTTGTACACCTGCGCGGTGATCGCCCGGATCATGCTGGAGGGCGGCGTCGAGGTGCGCACGAGCAACGTCTGTGCAGCCCCGAGGATCGTGTACGGGATGAACGCCTCGGGTTGGACGCCTTCCCTGGGGTCGCCGTTCAGCACGTCCTGCAGGACGCCGGTGACCCGGAACGACGAATCCGTCAGCGACGCCGGCGGGCGCTCCAGCTGCGGAATCCGCACGGCCGCTCCGATGACGGTGCGGTTTGGCAAAAAGCGGCGCACGAACGCCTCGTTCACCAGTGCGACTCGCTGCGCGGCGAAGACCTCCGGTTCTCCCAGATCACGCCCGGTCACGAGCCGCCGCTGGGACACGCGGAGATAGCCCGGGTCGATTTGATGCAACTGCACGCGTCGCGTGTCGCGCTGGCCACCCGCGACGTCCACCTGCACGCCCCATCCGCCAAACGGATGCACTCCCGTGCCGATGCCTGCGGCGACGACACCGGGCACGCCCGCAACATTGGCCAACACCTCACGAAGAAAGGTGTTGCGACGGGCAGCATCGGGATACCGTTGCGCCGAGAGCGGCAGCCGCATGGTCAGCACCTGCTCCGCCGGGAATCCCAACGACAGATGCTGCAGCGCCAGCAGCCCCTGGAGCAGCAGCGCGGCACCCGTCAGGAGCACCAGCGACAACGCGACCTCGGCCACGACGAGCCCGCTCGGCAGCAAGGCACGCGACGAGGACACGGCGCCACGACCACCCTGTTTGAGCGAGTTCGTCAGGTCCGTGAGGCCAGCCTGCCAGGCGGGTACCAATCCGAACAGGAGAGCCGTCCCGACCGACAGCGCGGCGCTGAATGCCAGCACCGGCACGTTCATGACGATCTCTGACTCGTCCGGAATCGTATCCGGGGGGACGATGCCGATCATGACGCGCAGCATCGCGTAGGCGAGTGCCACACCGGCGGCGCCGCCGGCGACGCCGAGCATGACGCTCTCCGTCAGAAGCTGGCGTGCGAGCCGCCGTCGGGTCGCACCGATCGCGGAGCGGATCGTCATCTCGAGCCGGCGCCCCTCTGCACGGGACAGCAGGAGATTCGAGACGTTGGCGCAGGCGATCAGGAGCAGCAGACCGGTCGCGCCGAACAAAATCCAGAGCGCCGGCCGGATGCCACTCGGGAACGTCTCCTTGAACGGCAGCAGGCCGACGCGCCACTTCTCGGGAAACGCGTTCGGCTCCACCTCGCGCAGGTGCGCGATGATCGGCCGCAGATCGGCCTCGGCTTGCGACTCGCTGACCCCGGGTTTCACGCGCCCGAGCACGTGGACGAACCTGACGCCTTCGACCAACTCGCCGCGCCGGAAGGCGGTGGGCAGATACACGTCTGCTCCGCGCCACATGAATCGCGGCGGCATGACGCCGATGACCTCGCGCGCGACGCCGTTCAGCGTCAGGTGCCTGCCGATGACCGCGGGACTGCCGCCGAATTGGCGCTCCCAGAAGCGATAGCCCAGGACAACAACGGGCGCGGCGCCCGGGGCGGCGTCGGCGGCCGAGGGCGTCCGTCCGACGAGCGGTGCAACACCCATCACGTCGAACGTGTCGAATGGACCATGGTTGCCGCGGAGCCGCTGCGGCGTGTCGCCGCCGGTCCACTCGACGTCACTGATGGTCGACGCAATCATCCCCTGGAAGATGGCACTCCGTTCACGCAGCTCGAGGTACTGGTCGACCGTATACCCCGTCCGGAACCCTCGCGCGCCAGGCTCCCAGACCTTGATGCTGGCGAGGGAATCGACGTCCTTGTATGGGAACGGATCGATGATGACGGCATAAACGACGCTGAACATCGCGGTCGTGGCGGCGATGCCGAGCGCGATGGATGCGATGGCCATCATCGTCGGACCACGGTCTCGCGCCATGGCGCGAAGACCCACTCGCACGTCGAGCCGGGCTTGGTCGAGAAGAGGGAGTGCCACGGGTCAAGCCTCCGATGGGGTAGGGTCGATTTGCCGATTCTGCATCTTCCTGCGTCCATGAGGTGTGAGCAACTTGAATGTCCGGGCCACTGGACAGTCGTTTCGAAACACAGACGTCCCTGCGCGAGCTTGCGAAGCCCGACAGTTCATTGGCGGTGTGACCTGCATCGCCATGTGCAGGACGAACCGGGCGCACGTGCATGCGTAGTACACGCTGGAGACATGCGCGCCGCGCAGATTGAGCGCGGTTCAGCTATCGGTTGCGGCGGGCGCACCAGCGCCGCGGCCCCGCAGGATCTTCCGGCCGGGGACGTTTCCGGCGTCCAGTGCTCCGAGAAGCGAAACATGAACAGAGGAGGCGAGACATGGCCGAAAAGACGTGGTGGGAAACCGTCGAAAACAAAGGCGGCGAACTACTGGATCGATTGAAGCAACTGATCGCCGACGGCAACGTCCGGCGAGTGGTCGTGAAGCAGGAGGGACAAATAGTGGCGGAGTTTCCACTGTCCGTCGGCGTGGTCGGAACAGTGCTCGCGCCCGTGGCGGCGGCCATCGGCGCGCTCGTGGCGCTGCTGGCCCACTGCACGATCGAAGTGGAGCGCACCGAGCGGCGGGACGGATGACGCGGAGCCAATCCGGACTATCCTCCCGGCCGACGCGCTCACCGCGTCAGCAGCTTGAACGCGTGAGTCCAGCGGTTCTGCCGGAATCCCGGAATGCACCAGAGCATGCAGAGTGGCTCGATCGCACGCGCCCCTTCGACGGCGCCCATGTCGGCCACGTCGAACCCGAATCGTCCCAGGATATCTGCCACCTCCCGTTTCGCCCCGTCGTCGTTGCCGCAGATGAACATCGTGGGCCTCGCGCCGCCAAAATCTGGATTGACCATCAACGCGTTCCCCACGCAGCTGAAGGCCTTCACGAAGTGAGCGTCGGGAGCGAGCCGCTGGAGCCGTTCCATCAGCGAGTCGTTCTGAGCAGTGAAGTACTGCAAGACGCCGTTCACCGGCGGAGCGTCCGCGATTGGGTTGGTGGTGTCGATGACCGTCTTGCCGCTGAGGTGTGACACGCCAGCCGTTTTTACCGCCGCTTCAGCGGCACTCCCCTTTGTCGCCACTACGACCGTGTCACCCGACCGTGCGGCGTCCTCGAACGAGCCGACGGTCACTTTCCCGTGAGTCTTCGTACGCAGCTCTTCTCGCTTGCCCGGCGAATTGGTGCCTATCGTCACGTCGTAGCCGTGGCCCACGAAGCCGTTGGCAAGGGTCTGCCCGACGACACCCGAGCCGATGATCCCGACTCTGCTGCTCATGACCACCACTCCTGTTGCGCCGATCGTGTTTGAAGTATGGGCAGTATGCGCGCGGTCGGCGGCGCAGTCCCCCGCCATTCGGGCAGGTCGGTTCCGGACTCGGCCAGAGGAGCTAGCGGAGCTTCTCGCATAAAGTCAGGGTCCGGAGTCAGGGCGTTATGCGGAACCGGGCATGGTCGCGCGCGAGACCAGCCCCTCTGAGGCGGCGATGAACGCGTTTCGATACGACGCGTCCGTCAGCTTCGGCGATGGCAGAATGGCGTTGCCCTTTCGATCGAACATCGTTCCGCTGTGGCGCTCGAGATCCGGGGACACCAGGAGCGGCGCCATGCGCTCGGCGTACGTCTCCGGGCTCGGAGCCATCAGGCCAATCAGCCACTCCACAGCGCTCGACTTCAGGGTGTCTTTACCGAGGAAGTTGTCCCGGATGTTTGTCTTGATCAGACCGGGGTTGAGGCCGAAGAACGTCGCGTTGGGGTACCGCGTCGGGGCGTCGAGCACGAGCAACTCGTTGCCCGCGACGGTGTTCATATGCACCGGAAGGGCACGGTACGACTTTTCAGCGTTGAGATCCTCGAGCGTTCCTGTTTGGCCAGTGCCTGGATAGCCCATGATGAACACGCGCGGTTTCATCTTGGCCGCAGGTCGGCCGTTCCCGAGACGTGGGCCAATCTCGCGCAGGATCGTCAGCCTGCTCAAGTAACTGACCGCCATGTCGCGCTCGATGCCCTCGGCGGTTTCCTGGCGTTTCGGCGCGGCGAAGATCCCGGTGGTGAAGATAACGAGGTCGAGCGTCTCTGCGGGTAACGCTTTGGCAACGCGCTCTGCTTCACGCATCAGGCTGAGATCCGCTTCGATGAATTCAATGCCACGGACACCGGGGTCGCGGAACGTCTGGCCAACGACGATCACGTTCGCGCCCCGGGCGGCCAGCACGCGGCTGATCGCCCGGCCTAGGCCACCCGTTCCACCTACTACCGCGACCTTCCATCCTTTGACGTCGACATTCGACGGATCGACGCGATGCCATGTCACGCTCTTGTCTCGCCTCATGATGCTCGGAGCCCTTCTTTCACGACGTACTCACGAACGGTGGTTCGGCCGAATCGAGGATAGCGTTCATTCATCATGACGTCGAGCTTGCTGCGGAAATCGTCCCTCACACCCGGGCGGACCCCATCCGGACCCCGAAACTGCAGCACCGCCATGTGCGGCACGCGAAGCGCCTCGAAACCGGCGCATTGAGCTCGGCAATGATCCGGCCGTGAATCGCCTGGGCCGGCACCCGGAGCAGGGCGCCGATCAGCATCTCCTTCGGGACGACCTGCGCGGAGGGTGGCGATGAGGAGCTTGACGTCGTTAGTAAATGGCATTCACAGTAGGCATCCGTAAACGCCATTTACCTTGAGGCTTGCTATGGCACGGCAGACGACCGACGTGCACGTCAATCCCTCCGACGAGACCATCCACCTCGGGCCGCTGGCCGTGCGTTTCCTGATCACGGGAGAGGACGCGACTGGCAGCGTCGCGCTCTTCGAGCTCACGGTCCCGGCCGCGCAGCGGCTGGCGGCCCCGGCGCACAGTCACGATCACTACGAAGAGACAATCTACGGCATCGAGGGGGTGCTGACCTGGACTGTGGACGGCAAACGGGTTGACGTCGGGCCAGGGCAGGCCCTGTGCATTCCGCGGGGCGCCGTTCACCGGTTCGACAACGCCGGTAGCCAGGCCGTGAAGGCCCTCTGTGCCATCACGCCCGCCGCGATCGGGCCGCAGTATTTTCGCGAGTCTGCCGAGGTGATCAACGCGGCCGCCGGCGGGCCGTTGGACCGAGTCAAGATGGCCGACATCATGCGCCGCCATGGCCTTACGCCGGCGCCGTAACCGGCGTACGGAGAGCACAGTCGTTCAAGTCAGCGAAGCCTGCTTCGATGTGGGCGGCGAGGCGCAGGCGCTGGCCGCCGTGGCCCTCGTGCCAGATGCGCGTAAACCACGCTGCGCGTCAGCCCCGCCGCGCCGCCTCGATGGTGGCGATGTCGATCTTCTTCATCGGCATCATCGCCTCGAAGGCACGCTTTGCCTCACCGCCACCAGCCGCCAGCGCGTCGGTCAGCGCGCGCGGCGTGATCTGCCAGGAGAGGCCCCACCGGTCCTTGCACCAACCGCACTCACTTTCCTGGCCGCCATTGCCGACGATCGCGTTCCAGTAGCGGTCCGTCTCTTCCTGATTGTCCGTCGCGATCTGGAAGGAGAAGGCCTCGCTGTGCCGGAACACCGGGCCGCCGTTGAGACCGAGACAGGGAACGCCCAGAACGGTGAAGTCCACCGTCAGCACATCGCCCGCCTTGCCGCCCGGGTAGTCACCGGGCGCCTTGTGAACGGCTTTCACTTCACTATCCGGAAAGGTGGCGGCGTAGAAGCGCGCCGCCTCCTGCGCGTCCTTGTCGAACCAGAGGCAGATCGTGTTCTTTGGTTTCATGCTCGTGTTCTCCTTGTGCTCATTCTGGGCGAACGCTTCAACGCCCGCCGCGGGCATGCGCGAGTGCGATCGCCTCGTCGATTGCCGTCGCGCGTCCCTCGGCGTTGAGGCCTTCGTATGCATCGCCCAGCGCCGCACTCACGGATGGCAGGTAGTGCGCGCGAATCCAACCCATCGTGGGCACCAGTGAGCCATCCACGGTCGCGAGCGCACCGTCGGCTGCTCCCCACAGGCGCGCCGCCCCGGCGGCGTCGCCACGCGCGGCGAGCAGGCTCGCGTGGAGGTCGAGCCCGTACGCGATCCCGCGCGGGTCATCGAGTGCCTCACATAACGACAGCGCCTCAGCCGCCTGCGCCTGTGCCTCGTCGAGCGCCTCACGCTGCAGTCGCAGGCCGGCAGCCAGCGTGAGCAGGATGCTGAGTCCCCAGGCATCGGCGAACTGGCGGTGGAGCGCGATGGACTCGTCAAACAGTTGCAACGCGTGTGCCGCTTCGCCTCTGACCAGCGCGACGTTTCCCAGTACGAGCAGGGCCGCGCGATTCGGTACTGCCTCTCCGGTTGCGTCAGCTTCGCGCGCCGCGAGAGCGCGCGACGCGGCGCTCTCGTAATCGCCGCAATCGAAGTCGACGAGCGCACGAGCGAAGAGTGCAAACGATGTTGACCAGGGATCGTCGTGCTCACGTCCCAGAGCCAGCGCCTCGTCCATCGCGCTCGCGTCGTTGTCGCGTCCCTGCCAGAAGTGCATGTGCTCGCGGCCCATCAGCGCGCGCGCCCGCAGCACGCCGGGGCCTGCGAGGGAAAGCGCCCGGTCGAGCCAGCGTCTGCCTTCCTCGAACAGGCCGCGCTTCACCCAGAACCAGATCAGCGCCGTGGCCAGCTCGATGCCCTTGCTGGCCCGTGCCGGGGAGGAGAGCCCCCAGTCCAGCGCCGCCCGGATGTTGTCGTGTTCGCGCTGCAGTCGTCTCAGCCCGTCGACCTGGCCCGGACCGCTCAACAGGCGGAGGCCATCGCGGAACGCGGTGTAGAAAAACTCGAAATGGCGATCGCGCAGGGCGTCGACATCCTCCAATTGCAGCAGCCGCTGTCGCGCGTAGTGATGCAGCGTCTCGAGGAAGCGATACCTGCGTTCCTCGCCAGGGCCGCCGTCGACGATGACCAATGATTTGCGGACGAGCCGCGAGAGCAGATCGAGCGTGTCGTCCGCGCCGCGACCCGCGCACACGTGATCGGCTGCGTCGATCGTCCACGAAGAAGGAAACACGGCGAGACGGCAGAACACGCGCCGCTCCTGTTCGGACAGCAGGTCGTAGCTCCAGTCCACCGTGGCTTCGAGTGTGCGTTGCCGGGGCACGGCGGTACCGACTGCCGCTCAACAAGCGAAACCGATCCTCCAGCTTCCTTTCGATCTGCTCCGTCGTCAGCACGCCAACCTGCGCCGCCGCCAATTCGATGGCGAGCGGTACTCCGTCCAAGCGAATACAGATGCGCGCTACCGCCGGGGGATTCAGCCCGCCCTGCGGTCTGGCACGAACGTCGACGGCCTGTGCGCGTTCGACGAAGAGTTGCGTGGACTCGTAGGTGTGCAGACAGTCCTGGGAGCTGACCGCCGACGCCGTTGGCAACGAGAACGGTGGAACGTGGAACACCAGCTCGCCTCTCGCTCGCAAGGCTTCGCGTGCCGTGGCTATCACCCGCAGGCCGGGTGCCGCGCTGAGTAGGTCCTCGGTCAGTGCGGCACAGCCGTCGATGAGATGCTCGCAGGTGTCGAGTACGAGGAGGAGTTCGCGAGCGCCCAGGAAGGCGAAGAGCGCGTCGCGCGTCGAGCGGCGGGTACTCTCGCGAACACCCAGCCGCGCCGCGATCGCTTCCGGAATCAGTTGCGCGTCGCTGATCGGCGCGAGATCCACGAACGACACGCCATCACGAAACGTCTCAACGCATCCAGTCGCCAGATGGATGACGAGCCGCGTCTTGCCCACTCCTCCCGTGCCGACAAGGGTGACCAATCGCGACGCCGTCAGATGCTGGCGCAGAGCCTGGAGCTCGTGCGCGCGGCCGACGAAACTCGTCAGCTCGGCCGGCAGCGATCGGCGACGCGGTGCGACCGCACGTGTTGGAACCGACAACGTGCCGGGCTCACGCGTCGGAGCGGCAATACGCCACACAGGCGCGATGAAGCGGTAGCCCTTTCCGGGCACCGTCTCCACGAACTTTGGTGACTCCGGCCTATCGCCGAGGCCTCGGCGCACTCTCAGGATGGCGGAGTGGATCCCCGCGTCCACGTCAACGAACACGGAGTCGCGCCACAGCCGTTTTGCGATGTCGTCACGGGAGACCAGCGCCCCTGGTCGCTCCAGCAGCAGGAGCAGCACCTCCATCGGCTGGCGCGCCAAGGCCCTGCGCCTTCCGCGGCGCCGAAGTTCGTAGGCTACCGTGTCGCACTCGAACTCACCGAATCGGTACAGCGATCCACCGTTCATCGAGGCCGCCCAGCGTGCCACAAATGATGAAAAGACGCCACTTACGTGGTCGCGGATGATTTCAGGAAATTTTCAGGCGCCGGCAATGGCGGACCACCGCTGGCTCGCGGCAGACTCCGTCCCAGCAGGGTGACGCGTGATGCGTCAGCCCTCTACGTAGAGGAGCGTGCCATGCGTTCATCAGTCGCCGGTATGGTCGTGATTGCGCTATCTGCTGGGTGCAACACGGCCTCGACACCCACGAGCCCGTCCCTGGTCGCGAGATCCGCAGAAACTACAGCGGGAGGTGGAGCTGACACTCTCTCGGCAACGTCAACAGCGGTGCCACTCAAGGGAAAACTGGAAGGCAACGCCGAGCCTTTCCCTCCCGTTATCACACCCACGACGACGTTCCTCGACGTGCACGTTCATGCCGTCGGCAATGCGACGCATCTTGGCCGCTTTACGATGGATTACTCACACCGGGTCATCCTCATGGACCTGAAGGGCACCGGAGCAGCCATATTTACCGCCGCGAACGGAGACACGCTGAAGACCACGGTTGAGGGAGAGGCCAGGCCGAGCGATTCGCCGAACGTGTTCACCGTCGCGGAAACCCACACCATTACTGGCGGCACGGGTCGATTCGCAGACGCGGGCGGCTCATTTGTCGTCACTAGAACGGTTGACTTCGCCGACCCGCTCACGGCCGGCTCGATCGACGGACATCTGATCAAGCACTGACGCGAACGCACCCATCCCCGGCGGCTATGGCATGGCAGGCCGGATTCCGCTGAACGGATACCCGTGTCTCACCCCGCCACGCCCCGCGCCCGACGGATCTGATCGGCATGCTTGTGCGCGTGGGCCGCATAGATCTCCAGCCATCCGCTGACGCTGTAGGCGCCCGACTCCGAGTGGGTCCCCTGCCGGGCCCACGCATCGGCAGGGAGCCGCTCGAGGATCTCCGCGGTCGACTCGCGCGCGGCCTTGAACGCGGCGAGCGACGCTTCGATGGGCCTGTCATAGAACAGCCGTCGCGAGTAGTCATCCTGGTCGTACCCCTGGATCAGCGGCCCGTCCTCCGCGATCAACCGCCGCAGCCGGATCGCCGACGTCATCTCGCTGTCACCGAGATGGTGGACGATCTCCCGGGCCGTCCACGCACCCGGTCTCGGCCGGCGGTCGAGCTCCTCGGGGGTGCAGCCCTCCAGCGCCCGCTGCACCTGACCGTATCCGGCCCGGTATCTTGCGATCAACTCCCGTCGAGTCCCTTCGTCCATCATCGTCTTCGCTCCTTATGACGGCTGCAGTGGTCCGGGAGAGCGCGAGACTGCAGGGCTGAAGCCCTGCCCCACAGAGAGTCCCGTCACGCTCGTGTTCGCGCAATACCAGGGGCCTTCGCCTCCTGCGCGGTCTCGGGCGTCAGGTGCTTCTCCACCAGGTTCTTCGTCAGAATGGCAAACGCCGCGCCGACCGTGTCCACACGATGAATCAGGGCGAGGTCCTGGGTCGAGATGG
Source organism: Vicinamibacteria bacterium (assembly GCA_963763095.1). Classification (GTDB taxonomy): domain Bacteria; phylum Acidobacteriota; class Vicinamibacteria; order Vicinamibacterales; family JAENWD01; genus CAVUCH01. Next base: position 58,279 of record CAVXNR010000021.1, on the reverse strand, counting down.
CACCCCATTCGGCCATTGGCTCGAGCTGCAGGATGCTGTCCCAGTAGCTCGTGCCGTAGAGGACGATGTCGATCTGCTTGGAGAGCTTTTCCGTCTGCGACAGCGTCAGGATTTCGAACAGCTCGTCGAGAGTGCCGAACCCGCCGGGGAATATCACGAGCGCCTTGGCCAGGTACGCGAACCAGAACTTCCGCATGAAGAAATAGTGGAACTCGAAGTGCAGGTCGCGGCTGATGTACGGGTTGGGGCCCTGCTCGAATGGCAGGCGGATGTTGAGGCCGATCGTCTTCCCGCCCGCTTCCCGCGCGCCCCGATTGGCGGCCTCCATGATGCCGGGCCCGCCGCCGGAGCACACGACGAAGCGGTGGTGCGTGGCGTCGAGACCGACGCTCCAGTGCGTGAGCCTGCGTGCCAGCTCGCGCGCGTCTTCGTAGTACCGCGACCACGCGATCGCCCGATCGGCACGCGTGCGTTCGGCCTGGAATGCTTCGTCAGAAGCGGCCCCATCCTGCTCGTGAAGCGCGGCCAGCGCCTGCTCCGCGCACTGGCGGCTCCGCGTGCGTGCCGATCCGAAGAAGACCACCGTGTCCTGGATGTTCTGCGCCTGGAACCGGCGGAGCGGTTCGAAATACTCGGCGAGAATGCGGATCGGCCGTGCCTCCTCGCTCCCGAGGAACTCCGGCATGAGGTACGCGAGCGGCTGCGAATGCATGGCGTGAAGCACTGTATCAGCTCCGTAATGCAGCTCCGTCTTGCAGCCTCATCGGGCGCGCATCTCAGAACCTGACCAGCGTCTCGATGTAGCCAAATTGCAAGTCTCTTCCCACGAATGACCGCCCCACGACGTCGCCACCACGCATCTGAGCGATGAACCCATTCACCGAGAGGTGTGTGTTCATCGAGTAGTCAACGGAGGCTTCGACGGAGGTGCCAAGACCGGTGTGGCCGCCCGACGGGCGCAGCGCGAACCCGAAGATAGCGCCCTCTTCCTGAGTTGCGCCGCTGCCGAAATACCAGCCGTCGGCGGCCTGCGCCAGCGAGAGTCTGTGCACATCCGCTCTGACGGTCAGCCGCTCATGAGGCTTCAGCAGCGCCTGCACGAAACGATCGTTCAGATTCATCTGGCTGTACGCGGTCGTCATCGAATAACGACGAACGGTGGGCAGCATCTGGAAGAACGTCTCGTGCCGAGTGTCGCCTGCGTCGTCATCCCCCGATGCGTAGAGCACGCCTGCCCGGATCCACGGCCGCCAGGGGGCCTGCGTCCATTGGTGGCCCGCCCTCGAGGCCCAGCGACCACCCCCGGTGTGACTGTTCGTACCACGAGCCCCCCTGACCTGCGAACCAGCCGAGCGCATCGATCTGCCCTGACGGTGTGCCGTACGCGCCGACGACGCTCGTGCCGATGGTCGTGACCTGCACGTCCGCCCGCCCGGCCGCGTGGCCCGTGTTGTCGGGCCGTGCCGTGACGACTCGCGTGTCGTCGTAGTAATGCGAAAACACCTGCCACTCCGCGCCCCGAATCGGTGCACCGGGTCTGAAGCTGGCAACCCCGCTGACGACGGTCAGGTCGTCAATCGACACGCCCGCGGCGTCTTCGAAGCCGCCCTGCGTCGGGTGGAACGCCGACGCGGTGATTCGTGCGGGGCCTCGCGCCCAATCCACGCGAACACCGTCGAACGTACGTTGATAGAGCGACCATTCGAACTCGCCCAGCAGGCGTGAATCGAGCCGCTGGCGTTTCACGGCTTCGATCTTCGGGACACCGGATGCCGCCTCGGCTCCGGACGCGTAGCCCATACGGCCAAGCTGCAGGTCCAGTCCGGGAAGGACATCCTTGAGCCTCACGTTGATCGTTCGCAGATACAGCTGGCGGCTGTCGCTGCGGCCGGCGTGTTGGAAGTACGCGCCGCCGGCTCCGAGCGGGCCGGGGCCGATCGCGTTCTCCGGCAACCCGCCGAACTGCACGTACTGCAGGCCAACCGTGAATTCGGCCCGGCGGCGTCGCCCCTCGAGGCCCAGTAACAGGCGATTTCCCACGTGGGCGTAATCGGGATCGGCCGCTCCAGCCGGGTCGAAGAAGCTCCACATCTCGACGCGAGTGGTGTTCCGGGCTATGAACGAGAAGTGTGGAGCAACCTGGGGCGCGGGTGCCTGCTGCGCCTGCACAGGGGTGGCGAGTGCAAAAGCCACCAGGCATGGAATGAGTGTCGAGAGCGGCTGACGCACGTGCTACACGGCTCGGCTGCAACTTGAGGTAGTTTGAATACCGCTGCGACAGATCCTCGCTGACGCTCACGAACACCACCGTCGTCCCGGGCGGCACCAGACGCGCCTCCAGGAGCGCTGCACCAACGCGTTGCGCAACCGTGGAGAGGTCGCCCTCCATGGGGACGACGAATGGCTGCACGCCCCAGTGCAGGGACAACCGCCGCGCCACGTCAGGTGAGACTGTGGCCGCGACAATGGGGGCCGCGGGCCTGAGCGACGACAGCACCCGCGCGGTGTTGCCCTCGCGTGTGATGGCCACAATCGCGTGGGCGTCGCCGCGCGTAGCCAGCGTCACCGCCGCCTCGCAGATCGCGCGGCCGTGTCCGGCCAGCATCGCGGAGGCGCCGGTGACTTCCACGGTGAGAGGCGCAACAGCTTCCGCGTCCCGGATGATCGCATCGAGGGTCTGCACCGTGCGCCCCGGAAAGGCGCCCGCGGCGGTTTCCCCTGCCAACATGATGGCATCCACGCCATCGTCGACGGCGTTGGCCGCGTCGCTCACCTCGGCACGCGTCGGACGCGGCTCCGTCCGCATCGACTCGAGCACCTGCGTCGCCACGATGACCGGCAGCCCACGGGCGCGCGCTCGCCGTGTCACGTCCTTCTGCACGCGCGGCACCCGTTCGAGCGGCAGCTCCAGGCCCAGGTCGCCGCGCGCCACCATCACCCCGTCACAGGCGTTCAGCACCTCGTCCAGATGGTCCAGCGCCTCGGGTCGCTCGATCTTCGCGACCAGTGGGACGCCGGTACGACCGCTCGCGTTCATGACGCTTCGTGCTGACTCGAGGTCGGCTGCCGTCTGGACGAAGCTGAGGGCGACCATGTCCACGCCCAGGGCCAGTCCGAACCGCACGTCGTCCGCGTCCTTCGGCGCCAGACCGGTTGCAGGCAGCGTCACGCCGGGAGCGTTGATCCCCTTGCGCTCGCCGAGCGCCGTGCCGTGCACCACCGTGGTGCGAATCTCCTCGCCATCACTCGCGATCACGCGCAGGACAATCCGGCCGTCGTCCAGCAGCAGGTCCTGGCCAGGGCGGACGGCGCGCGCGAGCGGCGCATACGTCGTGGAGACCCGACCCGGGGTGCCCTCGAAATCACCGGTGGTGATGGACAGTTCATCACCGCGCCTCAGCGCGATCGGGGTGCCGCCCGCGTGGCGGCCCGTCCGGATCTTCGGGCCGCTCAGGTCCTGCAGCACGGCGACGATGCGCCCGGCCCGATCCGCAGCCGCACGCAGCCGCGCATAGGTCGCGGCATGCGTCTCATGCGTACCGTGCGAGAAGTTGAGCCGGAACACGTCCACACCGGCGACCATTAAATCGTCGAGGACGTCATCGCGGTCGCTGGCCGGGCCGAGAGTGGCGACGATCTTCGTGTGGCGCATCCGGCCCTCAGCTTACAATCGGGTTCTGTCATGGGGCAAATCATTCACGCGCCGATTGAAGCGTATCTAGACGGGCTCCATCCGATGCCCGAAGCACCGCTGGCGGCGATCGATGCCGACGGACGCGCGCAGAACCTGCCGCTGGTGCAGCCGGCATCGGCTCGCCTGCTCCGATCGCTCGTGATCGCAACCGGCGCGCGCCGGGTGCTCGAGATCGGGACCTGCATCGGGTACTCAGCCATCTGGATGGCGCAGGCGCTGCCGGCGGACGGCATGCTCGTTACTCTCGAGGCGGACGCCGATCGCGCCGCCGTTGCACGTCAGAACGTCGAGCGTGCCGGCCTCGCGGATCGCATTTCGGTGATCGTGGGCGATGCGAGCCGCTATCTCCACAAGATCGCGGGACCCTTCGACCTTGTGTTTCAGGACAGCGACAAGCAGCGCTACGAATCGATGCTCGACCGCCTCGTGGCGTTGATGCGGGTTGGTGGCGTCCTTGTAACGGACAACGTCCTGTGGAATGGCGAGGTCGTGGAGGGTTACGTGTCGCCGCCGCAGCGCGACGAGGCCGACACTGCAGCGATACGACGCTACAACGCGCGGCTCGCGGCCGATCCGAGGCTGCTCACCACCTTCTTGCCGGTGGGTGACGGCGTAGCGGTGTCCGTCAAGCTGGAACGGTCGTGAAGAGCAGGCGCTTGGCGGTGGGCGGTCGGCGGTGGACGGGAGCGCTGCCAGGGACGCCGCGCCCAGCACGCACCATGAGCATGAGCGTCGAGCGCTGGCTTGCCTCCGCGGTTGCGGACGTGCGGGCGCGCGGGCTCGAGGGCGCCGTGCCGGTGCTCGAGGCGTTCGCACGCGGGATGACGACGCTGCGTGCGGCGGAGTGGAACACCAGCCAGGCGCATCCGGCCAGTGCCGGTGTCGACGATGGCGGCCGGTCGTCGGGCTCACCGGAAGCGGGCGAAGAGGCGGCCGATACAACCGTCAACGCCGCGCGAGGACTGCCGCCACCACCGGCATCAGACGACCTCCACACCCTGGATATCGCCCTGGCATCAGAGCGGCTCCGTCATCGGACGTTGACCTCGCTGGCGCTGACCGAGAGCTGCCTTCAGCGAATCGATACGCTCAATCCCGAGCTCAACGCGTTCATCACCATCACCCGCGACGAGGCGCTCGCGGCGGCGCGGACGGCCGACGCGGAGATCGCACGAGGCGAGTGGCGCGGCCCGCTGCACGGTATTCCGATCTCGCTGAAAGACCTCATCGATCAGCAGGGGGTGGTCACGACCGCGGGGTCGCGCGTGCCGGATCGGACAGAGGCTGCGCAGGATGCATCGGTCACCGCCGCCCTGCGTCGAGCCGGCGCCGTGCTCATCGGCAAGACGAATCTTCACGAGTTCGCGTTCGGCACGACCAGCGACGAATCCGCATTCGGCCCGGTCCGGAATCCTGCTGGATCGCGACCGGTCACCCGGCGGGTCCAGCGGAGGATCGGCGGTTGCGGTGGCCACCGGCATGTCGCTCGCGTCCATCGGCACGGACACCGGCGGATCGATCAGGATCCCCGCCGCTGCGTGCGGCGTGGTGGGGCTGAAGCCCGGTTTCGGCGAGCTCTCGTGCAGCGGAGTCGTTCCGCTGAGCGGCACGCTCGATCACGTCGGCCCGCTGGCACGCACCGTAACGGACGCGGCGATCGTCTACGGCGCGCTCGCGGGCGGAGGGCCGCAGTTGCCAGCGGCCAGGCCCGTGCGAGGGTTGCGCATCGGTGTGCTGCGCGACTACTTCGAAGATCTGCTGGAGGACGACGTGCGCCGGGCGCTGCTCGGCGTGCAGGAGCGACTGCGCGCGTCGGGCGCATCGCTGACCGATGTGCAGCTGCCGCACGCACCAGAGATCGCGTCGGTCTACCTCGGCATCGTGTTCGCTGAGGCTGCGGCGTACCACGCCGCAGCGCATGGAGAGCCGCAGCGAGCGATACCAGGCCGGCGTGCGCCTGCGTCTGGAAGCTGCCCGGTTCGTGCTGGCCGAAGACTACCTGCGCGCCATGCGCGGCCGCGAGGTGATTCGGACCGACGATCGATCGCGCACTGGACGGCTGCGACGTGCTGATGGCCCCTACCCTGCCAATCGAGCCGCCGCCGATTGGTGCAGCGGCCGTCACAATCGCCGGCACCGCGCAGCCGGTACGCGAACGTGATGCTGCGGCTCACCCAGCCGTTCAACGTCAGCGGTCACCCCGCGGTGACGCTTCCTGCCGGACGTACGTCGCGGGGGTTTTCCTGCGGAGTGCAGCTGATTGGGCGCCGCGGCGGCACCATGCGACTGCTCGCAGCCGCGCTCGCCTGCGAGGCCGTCATTACACGTTGACCGTTGACCGTTGACCGTTCACGGCTAAGGGCTAACGGCTAACGGCCAAAGGGCAAACGGCAAACGGCAAACGGCTAGACCCAGTGCTCGCTTGTGTTGTCACTGAACCACTCATGTGGGGCAGGGCTTCAGCCCTGCAAATCGGTACGCCACTCATGTGGGGCAGGGCTTCAGCCCTGCAAATCGGTACGCGCGAGCAGGCCTGAAGGCCTGCCCCACGTGACTACACAAGTGAATCGCGGGTGTAACGGTTAACCGTTAACGGTCAACGGTTAACGGTTAACGGTTGACCTACGGCAGCCGCGGCGTCCCAGGCTGAGGCACCGTGGGCTGCGGCGGCGGAAACACGTCCGGGGGCGGCACGGGTTGAATGTCCGGCGGCGGCACCGGACTGATGTCCGGGGGCGGCGCATCGATGACATCCGGCACGCCGATGGGTTGCGGATTGCTGGGCTGTTCAATCATGCCATCCCGTCTGCAACATCGAGGCCCACGAGGCGCACCCCTGGCCCGCGGCGGTCGCGTGCGATACTGTTCTCCCGTTCCATTCACATGCTGGCTCCGCTGTTCCATCGGTGGGAGAGGCGGCTCGCCTCCCTCGCAACCGACCGTCTCGTGCGCCCGTTCCAGTGGGGTGACGAGTGGGTTCCGTCCAATGGACGAGTGCGCCCGGCCGCCCCGCGCGAGCAGCTGGAGCACTATGTGGCGCGGACGCTTGCCGATAGCGACGCGTTCTACACACCGGAGCCCACGGCCGACTACGACCTTCGTCCGGCCCATGGGGCCGAACCAGCGCGCCTGACGTTCCCGAGCGCCCTGTTGACCCCGCATCCCGAGAACAACGTCGTCCACGCGCGATATTTCCAGGCGCGGACCTCGAGAACGCGGTGAGCGCAGCAAGCGTGCGGTGCTCGTGCTCGCGCAGTGGAATTCTGATGCGGCCGGGCACATCGGGCTGGCGAAGGTCCTGGCACGCTTCGGCATGAGCGCCCTGCGGCTCAGTCTTCCATACCACGATTGGCGCATGCCGCCCGAGCTCACGCGCGCCGACTACATCGTCAGCGCGAACGTCGGACGCACGCTCGAGGTCTGCCGGCAGGCCGTGCTCGACGCCCGTCGTGCGATCTGGTGGCTGCGAGGCCAGGGTTACGACCGCATCGGGATCCTGGGCACCAGCCTCGGGTCCTGTCTCTCGATGCTCACGGCATCGCACGAGCCGCTCGTCAGGGCCCAGGCGCTGAACCACATCTCTCCGCATTTCGCGGACGTCGTCTGGCGCGGGCTGTCGACCCGACATGTGCGCGAAGGGCTCGAGGGACACGTGACGCTGGAGGACCTGCGCCGCCTGTGGTCACCCATCAGTCCCTGGACGTTTCTGGATCGCATCCGGGACGTGCGAACGCTGCTCGTCTACGCGAAGTACGACCTGACGTTCCCCGTCGATCTCTCGCGGACGCTCGTCGGCGAGTTCACACGGCGGGGTATCCCGCACCAGGTGAACGTGCTGCCGTGCGGCCACTACAGCACCGGCGCCTCGCCGTTCAAGTACCTCGATGCGTACGTGCTGACGAGGTTTCTGCACGCCAATCTGTGACATCGGATTCGGCCGGGGCGCTTCGGCCCCGGCCCTACGCTGGCAGACAGTTCGGCCCGGCCTTACGCTGGCAGACCGTTCAGCCCCAGCCCCTACGCTGGCAGACCGTCAGAGGTACTTGAGCAGGCCGGCGAGGGCGTTGTAGAGGACGGTTGCGAGCTCCTTGACGATGGGAGACACCTGTCCCGTGTCTACCGCGTCAGCGACGGTGACGGGATCGGTCAGCAACAGCCAGATCGTGGCCGCGGCGAACACCGCTGACACGATGGCGATCGTGCCGAAGAGGCTGACACTCCAACGCACCAACTCCATAACGAAAACACTCGCGGGGCGAGCCGGCGTGCATCGCCGCCGCTCGGCGCGGCGGCAGACTCTCACGGGCATAGCCTACCACTCTCGCCTGCGACATACGACGAACGGGCGCTCGCAGTGGTTCGGCCGGTTACACCGGCGAGACCGCGGCCGGCGTCCCGAACGGCAGCGTTCGGAGCGACGAATCGATGACGGCGCGATCGCCGACGACGAGCGCGACAAGGCGCGAGGGATGAAGATGAGTGGCGGCGACCCGGGCGAGAGTCTCGAGTTCTAGCCCGGCAATGGTAGGCACGAAGCGCGCGAAGTAGTCGTCCGGCAGATCGTACAGCGCCAGCTGTGCGACGGACCGCGCGATTTGCTCTGCGGTTTCGAAGTTGCGCGGGTATCCGCGGGTAAGGGCCGCCCGTGCCAGGGCCAGCTCCGGGTCTGATACGGGCCGCGACGTCGCGATACTCTCAATTTCCTTCAGCACCTCTTCGATGGCGGCTGCCGTCGCGCCCGTCTGGACGCTCGCCTGCAGCTGGAATGGCCCGGGACCACGGCGGAAATCGAACGCCGTGCGGGCTCCATAGGTGTAGCCCTTGTCCTCGCGAAGGTTCATGTTGATGCGACTGACGAACTGTCCGCCCAGCACCATGTTGAGCAGCAGGAGCGCCGGATAGTCCGGCGTGCTGCGCGGAACCGCCACGTGCCCGATCCGCAACTCGGACTGCGCGGCCCCCGGGCGATCGATCACGCCGAGATGACTCGGGGCGATCTCCGGCAGGCTGAGGGCGCGCTGCAGTGAGGTGTCGATGGCCGTGTCCCTCGACGCGGATCCGTCCCAGCCACCGAACGCGGCGGCCGCGGCATCGGCGAGATCCGCGTGCGCACCGTCGCCAACCACAATCAGCGTGGCGTCAGCCGGCCGGTACGCCCGCTGGTGGAAGTCGCGCACCTGATCGACCGTAATCCGCTGCAGGGCGTCTTCGGTCCCAATCGCGAGGTGCCCGTACGGGTGATCCGCGTACAGCAGTGGCGCGAAGGCGCGGTCGGCGAGTGCGGAAGGCATGTCGCGCAGCTGGCGCAGGCGGTTCGCGCGCAGCTGGCGGACCCGTTCGAACTCGCGCGTCTCGAATTGCGGCCGTACGACGATGTCGGCCAGGAGGGCGAGGCCGCGGGCCGCGAAACGGGCCACCGTGGTAATCGTGAGGATGGTGGCGTCGGGACCGACCTCCGTGTCGAACTGGGCGCCGATGCGCGCAAGCGCGTCGTTCACCTCGAGCGCCGTGCGGTCGCCCGCGCCTTCGTCGAGCATGTCGCCCGTCAATGAGGCCAGACCAGGAAACGAAGCGGGATCGGTGGCGGCCCCGACTCCGAGGAGCAGCACAAAGGTGACAACCGGCACCGAGCGATGCTCGACGGTCCACACGCCAAGGCCGTTGGGCAGCTGCCGGCGGGCAATGGCCGGGAAATGGAAGACGGGATCGGGCCCGACGTCCGGCAGCCGAGAGCGGTCGACGCGCGTCAACGCACCACCACCGGTTCAGAGCCGACGATGGCAAGGTCGGTGCTGCCTTGCGGCACGACGCTGAGCGTGACGCGCCGGTCCGTCATGAGGTACCGCTGCACGTGGTCGCGGAGGGAGGCCACGGACGCTTGCTGGTACCGGGCCAGGTCGCGGTCGAAGTAACCAGGCTCGCCCAGGAATACCGTATACGCGTTCAGCTGGTCCGACTTGCCGCCAAACCCGCCCACTGTCTGCAGCCTGTACACGAACTGTGCCTCCGCCTGGGCCAGGCTGCGCTCGAGCTCGTCTTCGGTCGGCCCGGTCGCCGCCAGCGACGCAATCTCCTCGAGGACCACCTGTTCGATCTCGGCCAGTGTGTGTCCCGGCGCGGCAGTCACGATGACCTGGAAAAAGCTCGCCAGCTCGCGTGAGTTCTGGAACGCGGCGACCTCCGTCGCTATGCGGCGCGTATAGACGAGGCAGTGGTACAAACGCGAGTTTTTCCCGTTGGTCAGCACGTCCGCGATCAGATCCAGTTCCGCGTCACCCGGGGCGAACATCGCCGGCGAGTGCCACGCCAGATAGAGACGCGGCAGTTCGACACGGTCTTCGTGCAGCAGGCGCACGGGTCCCGCGAGCTCCGACGCGCGTCGCACCGGGCCGACGCCTGGGCCGGCGGGCACGTCGCCGAAGTACGCGCTCACGAGATCGATCGCCTCCTCGACGTTGATGTCGCCCGCTATGGCGAGCGACGCGTTGCCGGGATGGTAGAACGTCTCGAAGAACGTGCGCGCCTCATCGAGGGTGCTCGCCCGGAGATCATCAGCCGAGCCGATCGTGAGCCAGCTGTAGGGGTGATCCGGCGGGAACAGCGCCGCCACCGTCGCCATCGTCGCGAGCCCATACGGCCGGTTCTCGTAATTCTGCCGGCGCTCGTTCAGTACCGACCTCGCGCTGGTTGTCGAACTTGGCGGGCGTCAGCGCCGGCAGGAGGTGGGCCATCCTGTCGGATTCCATCCAGAGCGCCAGCTCGAAGGCACTCGTCGGCACGACTTCCCAGTAGTTGGTACGGTCCGCGTTGGTGGATCCGTTCAGCAGGGCACCGGCCTCCTGCAGTGGATGGAAATATCCCTTGTCGTGGTGCGCCGAGCCTTCGAACATCAGGTGCTCGAAGAGGTGCGCGAACCCGGTGCGGCCAGGCACCTCGTTCTTCGAGCCGACGTGGTACCAGACGTTTACGGCCACGATTGGGCAGTTGTGATCCTCGTGGACGATGACGGACAAGCCATTGTCGAGGGCGTGGCGCGTGAAGGGAATGTTCATCAAACGGGCTCCGGGGTGCGTAGGCCACACCCGCCGGAGGCCCGAAGACGTGGGGCCGGCGAGAGCAGGCGCGTCGTCGAATGCTACTGGCAAAGCGGCCGATGTAGTCAGATAACTGCGGTTCCCGAATAACCGAACAGGCCGCAGGCCAGGAGACGTCTCAGCGCACCACCGTGAGGGGGATGGTCGGCCTCGTGTAGCTCGCGATCGAGATTTGGGCAGCCGCCTGCTCCGCGACAGCGAACAGGGCGCGACCCGCCGGCGAATCGGGCTCGGTCGTGACAATGGGCCGCCCCGCGTCTCCGCCCTCGCGGATCGGCTGATAGATAGGAATGCGCCCGAGAAACGGGATCTCCATGTCGGTGGCGAGCTCCTCGCCGGCACCCGCGCCGAAGATGTCACTGTCGTGCCCGCATGAGGGGCACGCAAAGTGGCTCATGTTCTCGATCAGGCCGATGGTCCGGATGTTCAGCTTCTGGTACATCCGCACGGCCCGGCGTGTGTCGGCCAACGACACCTGCTGTGGCGTAGTCACGACAATCGCGCCGGAGACCGGCACGGTCTGACTGAGGCTCAGGGCCACGTCGCCGGTCCCCGGGGGCATGTCGACGATCAGATAGTCCAGGTCGTCCCACGCCACCTCGCGGAAGAACTGCTGGATGGCGCCGTGCAGCATCGGGCCGCGCCAGATCACGGCCGAGTCGTCGTTCGTCAGGAACCCCATCGACACGACCTGAATGCCGTGTTTCTCGGCTGGAACAATCTTCTTGCCGTCGGTGGTCAGCTGCGTCTGCAGCCCGAGCATCAGCGGCACGTTCGGGCCGTACATGTCGCCGTCGAGCAGCCCCACCCGGCTGCCGCGCTGCGCAAGCGCCACGGCGAGGTTCACCGCAACGGTGGTTTTCCCCACGCCGCCCTTCCCTGCGCCGACCGCAATGACGTTTTTTGCGCCGGGAACCGCCACGCGCGTGCCGTCGGGGATGCCGGCCGAGCGGACCGACGCCGTCATCTCGATCTCGACTTCCGAAACGCCGGGCAGCTGCAGGACCGCGGCCCGCGCCTGGTCGCGCATCTGGTCCTTCACCGGGCACGCGGGCGTCGTCAGCTCGATCGTGAATCGCACCCGCCCCCCATCGATGCTCAGGTTCTTCACGAAGCGCAGGCTCACGATATCCCGCCCGAGGTCGGGATCGCGCACGGCCGCGAGCGCGCTGAGGACGGCGGTCTCCTGAACGGATGAAGGCATCATTGGGTCCCGGAATTCACGGCGAGGTACCGCCGCTCATTCAAGCTTACCGGCCGCCCCGGCCGGGTGACAAGGGAGCGGCCGCATGAATCGGCCGAAAACGGGCTGCTTCCCACCGGCATCGCGCGCTGGACGACTGGAGCGTGGTTCTGTAGACTGTCGCGCGTCCCGAGTCACCCCTGAGAGAACCGAAGGAGAGCCGCCGATGAGTGAACCGGTCGCGCCGGGTTCTGTGTCGCAGAACCGGAGCATCATGATCGTCCTGTCCTACCTGTGGCTGCTCGCGCTCGTGCCACTCCTGGTCGAGAAGGACGACAGGGAGGTGCAGTGGCACGCCAAGCACGGGATCGTGCTGATGGTTGCCGAAATCGTCCTCTGGATCGCGATCATGATCGTCACCACCATCGTCAGCATGGTCAGCGGTGCGCTGGGCTGTGTGGTCAGCTTGCTCACGATGGGACTCTGGCTCGCGATACTGGTCGTCCACGTCGTCGCCATCGTGAAGGGCGTCAACGGCGGACGGCTGATTATCCCCGGCGTCAGCGAGTACGCCGCGCGCTTCTGACGCGCGCCACCTGCATTGACACGCCGGCACGGCAACCCCACCGCCTGCCGGCGTGTTTCATACCACCACCTGCCCGATGTTCAGGCGCCGCCGGCTTGTCGCGACCCTGGTGCTCGTCCTGGCGCTGGGGGCCTGCACGTTCGATCTCAGACGGCCTCCGGCCGCTCAGTGGTCTACCCGCACCGCCCTCGGAGCGGTGCACCTGTACCAGCGGACGGCCTCGCCGCTCATGCCCGCGCTTGGCGTGCGCTGCCGCTTCAGGCCCACGTGCAGCCATTACGCCGAGGCGGTGCTGAGAGCGCACGGTCTCCCGGCGGGCGCGTGGCTGACCGCCAAACGCGTTGTGAGGTGCGGACCGTGGACGAAGGACGGGACGCCAGACCCGCCATCATGAGACATTGAGCGGTTGAGCTGACGAAGTCTCTCGCTCGAACCGCACGCGTACGTCTTCGTGCAGCAGCAGCCACACCGTGTAGAACGCCAGCACCGTCCCGAGCGGAAACAGCAGTGCATTCAGCAGCGCGAGGGCGAGCGCCAGCACGCGTGACCACGGGTCGCGGCGGCGAAGCGCTCTGCCGCACCACGCGTGCACGATGGCCCACACGACGGCCGTGGCGGCGACGATGGCGAAGGCGGCTGCTGTGAACGCCGCGGCGATTTCCACCCCGGGGCGGCCCTCCGGTGCCACCGCCAGCAGCGCGGCGGATGCGGCAAACAGGCCCATCGCCACACCGAAGATGGCGTTGAACGCCGCCCACAATTGGTAGAGGAGGCCGAGGAATTCGATGTGCCCGTCGAAGCGGAGCGCTGGCGGATGACTCGGCACGGCCGTCAGGCCACGAGCACCGTCACCTCGATGCGTGTCGGTACGCCGTGGGGCGCGGTGATGAGGAAACGAAAGCGGGTGCCATCTGTCACGCCGGCGGGCACCAGCACCCTCACCTGGTGCGGCCGCGAGCACTCGCCGGATCCGGAGCACCCGGCGCACCGTTCGGCCCAGGTCTCGCCGCGTCCCCCGCAGTGCCGGCACGTCTGGCGCAACGGCACGTCCAGCGGGACGGTTGCACCCGCGAACGCCTGGCGTGGCGAGAGGCTGATCGCGGACTTGTGCTCCGCGTTCGATGGATCGTCGCCGAGGAATCCCTCGCGCATGCGCTCCACGACAGCGCCGATCGAGGGGAAGTCGATGGCGATCTCATCGTCGAAGACGCCACGGTGCGAAGACGGCGCGGGCGCCGCGTGCAGGGGCGTTGTCTCGTCGTGCAGAGGTCTTCGGAAGTCAGTCACACGTGTTCATCCGCTCGCAGTGCCCGTACCGGTACGAGCCGCGCTGAAAGTTGTCAAGGCGCCGGGTCGGTGTTACGATCGCGCGCTTTCGTGCAAAGACGAGGAGCACCATGAACCGGCGCCACAGCAACGTTCGCATCTGCCCGGACTGTGGTGGGATTCTGCAGCCGACGGGCTCTGAAGCCTTGACGAGCGCGGAACTCGCCACCCCCAACGGCCTCGAAGGAGGCGGCACGCGCCAGTGCCTGCTGTGCGGCTTCATCGACGCGTCGCAGGACGATCCCGATCCTGTGCCCGAGCCGTGTTGAGCGGTCGGCGAGGGTCGATGCGCACAGCGACGCGCGCTCACAGAGGGAGCACGCTGCCCTGAAAGCAATTCGCGACGCGAGTGTGAAGGGAAACGGGAGGGCCTGCCCCTGACGCCCTTGACGCCGCCGCACGCGGCCGGGTCTGGCGCGGCCAGGGCGGATGGCTAGCGCGCGCCGATGGTCAGCATCACTTCGCGGCGCAGGGCGTCTTCGAATTCCTCGAAGTTGATCGGGTTCTCGCACTCATCGCACAACACTTCGAGCACGGCCGGCCGCCCCTCGTCCGAGACCTCTACCCGTTCGTCTTCGAGATGCACCACATGCATCTGCACCGTCTTCACCTGAAAATTGCGATCATTTCCGCAGTTCGCACAAGTCAATGCCAACGCTCTGCTCCTCTCGGCGATCGGCCGGTCATCCAAACGTCGGCGATCGGCCGGTCATCCAAACGCTTGATTGTACGGGATGCCCCAGCACGACGCAATTGGAAATACTGATGCCGGTGAACTTCCCACGGGGGCCTGGAACGCCCGGTAATTGCAGAAAACACCCGAAAAACCGCGCCAGTGCCGCGTTGTGTCCTTCGGGGCGTGCCGGCGTGAGAGGCGCCTCAACCGTCTGCAACTGAACGCATCACGGTGACGTGAGCCACACTTCTTCGTCTGAATAGACGAGCACGCCGTCAACACGGTCGGGCGGAGGGAACAGGACGCGTGCGGCTTCGACGTACAGCGCCAGCTGGTGTGCGTGCACCGGCGCACGGCGGCCCGTCTTCACTTCGACCACGGTCACCACGCCGTCCCCGCGCACCAGGGTGTCGATCGTCCCGTGCACGAGCTCGCCCTGGCGGCGCAAGGCAAACGGCACCTCGTGCAGCCGTTCGCCCGACAGGAACAGTCCCGTCACTACCGGGCGCCGCGCGATTGCCTCGAAGCGGGTGACCGCGTCGCGGATGACAGCGTCGATGTCTGCGACGCCCGCCCGCTCGCGCGGATGGACGAGCGAGCGCAGGCGATCGGCCAGGCCCTCGCGATCTGCCGCTGCCGGACCCCGGGCGTGTTCGAAGAGACGATGGACCAGGGTCCCGACGAGCCGGGCGGAATCATGTGGTGGTCCCCAACCGCCGGTCGCGCCGCCGTCGGGAGATTGGCCGCCCACCGCCGATGCGGACAGGCGGTCCTCGCACGGCACATCAGCGATCGGGCCGAAGTCACTCCGTCGAACCGTGAAGTCCGGCGCGGACGCTACGGGACGCGCAGGCGTGACGGCCCGGCACACGGCGAACAGGTGCCCTCCCGTGTTCCCCGTCCACTCGAGCCTTACCGGCCCGTTATCGCGTGCGGCCTCGGTGAAAAGGTCGGTGAGCGACGCGGGGAGCACCTCCGCCAGGCTGCCGCGCGCGCGGCTGATGCGGTCGCCGGCGACGACAGCCGAGAGGTAGAGGCGATCCCGCGCCCGCGTGATCGCGACATACAACAGACGCTTGGTTTCCTCCCGCTCGCGGTCAACAAGATCCGCGTCCGCCTCGGACAGGTAATCCCCAATCGACACCGAGGGCTGCCCTCCTCCGCCATCGGCGACGAGCCGGATTGGCGACCGGCTGCCACCCGCGCCCTTCCCGATGTTCACGAGGAAGATGACGGGAAACTCCAGGCCCTTGGCGGCATGCACCGTCATGAGGTTCACGGCATCCACGGCGTCGATCACTGCGTTGGACTCGTCACCCACCGACAGACGATCGAGGTGCTCCGCGACCCGGCCCATGGTTGCGTAGCCGCGATTCTGAATGCGGCGCACGAGGGCCCGCACTTTCTTCAGGTTCTCGATCGCCTGCCCGGCGCGGCGGCCCGCCGTTTCGAACGAGTAGGCGGAGTCATCCAGAATCCGGTCGAGCAGCTCAGCGGGCGGGATGCAGTCGACCAATGGCAGCCACACGGCACACGCCTCCCGTGCGCGCGCGAGCACTGCCTGATCCTCCATCCCGAGCGCCGCGTCCGGCGGCGTGGCGTCACGAAGGGCACTGGCGAGCCGCGGCGCAAGCTCCTGGAGAGCCGGATCGGACAGCCGCACGAACCGGGAACGAAGGAATGCCGCGGCGCGAAGATCCGAGCCCGGATCCGCGAGGTATCGAAGCAGCGCGAAGACATCCTTGATCTCGTCTGCCTCGAAGAAGCCGAGCCCTTTGTAGACGTAGGAGCCGATGCCGCGCCCCTCGAGCGCAGACTCGAACGCCTGGTGTCCCTCACGGGACCGGAAGAGGATCCCGATGTCACCCGGCCGCATGGCGCGCGCGAGACCTGTGGCCTTGTCCCGTACCTGTCCGGATGTCAGCAGCCTGTCGATCTCGCTCGCCACGCGCTCCGCACACAGGGCGGCATCGGTCGCAACCGCGAGACCCAGAACGGGTTCCCGCGCAGCGGCCGCCGCGTCCACCGGGAAGCGATCCGACTCGCCGTAGGCGAACGCGTCGGGCCGCTCCTGCTTCTCCACGGCATCGAACAGGTCGTTGGTGAAGGCGAGCAGCGCCGGCACCGCGCGAAAGCTCTTGCGGATCGCCCGCCGGACGCTGCCGTCCCGTCTGAGGCCCGCAATGCTGATGACGGCCCGCGCGAGGACGCCGACGTCCGCGTCGCGAAACCCGTAGATGGACTGCTTGCGGTCGCCGACGATGAAGATGGAGGGGGGAGGGGGGCGTCCTGCTCCATGCCCAGGCCTTCGCCCCACGCCTGCACGAGACGCCACACGAGCTCCCACTGTGCCTGGCTCGTATCCTGAAACTCATCGACGAGCAAGTGGTGATAGCGCGCCTGCAGCAGATAGCGGCTCTGGGCGAACTCGTCCATCTGCGCGAGCAGTTCGAGCGTGCGCCACAGCGCGTCCGGGAAATCCACGACCGCATGTGCGGCCAGGGTCCGCCGGTACTCCGACAAGGCAGTCTCGAACACGCGCCACACGGCGTGCGAGAGCACCACGTTCAAGTCGCGGGTGAACCGCGCGAGATCGCCGGCAATCGCCGGGGCCAGCCGCTGCGCGCGCTCGCGGTGCCGTTTCCATGCCTCGGGCGTGTCGGCGTCTGACGCCTTGTACGACCATCTGGTGCGCGGGTCGCCCTTGTCGTTGAGGAAGTGATCGCGCAGGCCGTCCGCGATCAGGCGCATCCGGCTGGCCAGCTCCACGCCCGGGGCAGAACCGGGAGAACCGGCGGGTTCTATCGGCGCCAGCGTCTCGATGTCGCGTGCCAGCATGGCGAAGCGTGGATGGAATCGCGGGCCGTCCGCGAGGAAGGCGGCAAGCCCTCCGTCGACCGACCGCAGCGTTTCGGCGAGGCGGGCCGCCGCACGGCCGCAGACCACGTCGGGGTTCACATCGCCCGGGCCGTGGACGAGAAAACGGCGCAACGCGTCGTGCGCGACGAGCCGGCGGTCGAGCAGCACGGCGAGGCCGGCCCGCAGCTTCGGCTCACCGAGCTGCGCGAAGAGCAGCGCCACCGCCGGATCGGTCGCCGCGATGCCGCGGCACACGCGAAGAGCACGATCGAGCCCCTCATCGATGAGACGGAGCACCTCTGTCTCGTCGGCCATGGTGAAGCCGGGGTCGAGGTCGGCTTCGAGCGGGAACTCGCGGAGCAGCGACAGACAGAACGCATCGATCGTGCTGACCGCGATGTCACCCAGCCGGTCGCGCAGGTCGCGCCAGCGAGCCGCGTCGATCTCGCCGGTGGCAGCGGCGCTCTGCAGGTTCTGCAGGATGCGCTCGCGCATCTCCGCGGCCGCCTTGCGCGTGAAGGTGATCGCCAGGATGTTGGCGGGATCCACGCGGGCCTTCAACAGGTTGGTGTAGCGGTCCACGAGCACGCGGGTCTTGCCGGTACCCGCCGATGCCTCGAGCACGACGTTGCGCGTGGGATCCACGGCAGCCGCGCGATCGGCGGCGTCGGGCAGATCGGCAGCCGGCGGTGCGGCCGGATCCTCAAACGGCAGGCGTGGTGTCGGCGTCCTCGAGAGGCGCGGCATAATCCTTTCGGCACACGCCGGCATACGCGCACGACGTGCACAGGTGTGGCTGCACCGGGCGCGGCGGAAAGGACCCCGCCTGGATCCCATCCGCCGCGGCAATGAATCGCGCCTGCGCCTCGCTGAGCACCTGCGCGCGTGCCTCCGCGTTCCGGCCGATCGACTTCACACGCGAGCCGTTGAAGATGATGTACGCGGCTTCGCCCACGGTCCACTGCCGTCCGAGATGGCCGCGAAGACGCTGGGCCGCGGTCACCGCGTAGATCGCGAGCTGCATGGCCGCCGGGGGAAGCGACGACTTGTAGTCGATCACGCGGAGCGTGCCGTCGGCCAGCAGGTCGATGCGATCCACGACACCCCGGATCGGCAGCGTGCGAGCCCCGCCTTGGCCTTCGAGCTCGAACAGTGCGTCGAACGGCTCCTCGAGCCGGCGGCCGAGCACCGGCACCGTCCGTTCCGCTTCCATCCGCAGCACCAGGTCGGCGAGTCCCGGCGCAACCGGCGAGCCGAGGAGACGCGTGCGCTCGAGTGCCGCGTCGGCGCGGTCGAGCGCGGCGAGACGAGGCGTCATGACCTCCTCGAGCAGGGCCCGCGCCCGCGGCAGTTCGCCAGTCGTGATTGCGCCTCCGCCCTCCCTGCCCCACCGATCGAAAAAGGCCTCGAAAATCTCGTGGATGAAGATGCCGCGCTCACGCGGCGTCAGGCCCTCCTCCTGATCCGTCTCCTCCTCGAGGCGCAGCACTTGGCGCGCGAAGTACTTGAAGGGACACTGCGTGTACAACTCGATCGCGCCGACGCTGTGCGTTCGCGGGGCGTGCGGCAACGCGGTTCCATGGAACGCGGCGTCGGCGGCATCCGTTCGAGCGAGGCGCAGTCGAAGCCAGTCACCCGCGGCTGCGGAGAGGACGCCCTCGACGATCGGCCGTGCCAGCAAGGCCTCGGTCGCGAAGATCGGGCGTCCGGTCGTCGGCACGTGTGAGTGGCTGCAGGCTCGACCTCGCCAGATCGTCGAGCAGGACTGACGGTCCCGTGAGCGAGTCGTCTTCGAGCTGGAACGCCGACACGGTCGTGCGCTGCCGGGCGAGCCGCAGCAGGTCGAAGAAGGCGGCGCGGGCAGCCGAGACCCGCGCGGCATCGGACGGCCAGCCGAGCGGCTGCAGCAGTACTGGCGGGTAGAAGAGGTTCCGGCGCGCGACGGCGGGCCACTCGCCATCCACGAGGCCGACGAGATGCACATCATCGTAGATGCCGAAGCGGGCAGCCGCGGCGTCGACCATGTGCACCCCCGCATCGCCGGTGCGCGGCGCAAACGTCTGCGCCTCGATCCAGCGCCGGACGGTCGCGGCGAGATCGTCTGCGGACCACGCCAGGTCCCCGTGGGCACGGTACGCACGGGCCAACCCTTCGAGCAGGGTGAGCAGCGCGGTGCGCGTCCGCAACAGGCGCTCGCGCTCGGGCCCGGGCAGGTCCGGCACCCTGCCCCTGGTCAGCACAAACTGCCGCAGCGTCTCCAGGTGCACGCTCGCGGGTGCGTCGGCGAACAGCGGCCCGAGCTCCGCCGCGATCGATGGTGGCAGCTCGTGCGGCGGGCGCGGCCCGTCGCCGCAGAGCGGTGGCCCGTGAGTCAGGCGCCGCCGGTAGCTGTTCCCATTCGTCCGCAAGCGTCGACAGCCGGGCGGGGTCGCCGCCATATCCCACGTCGGTAAGCGCGCTGCTTCAGGGCCTGCACGGCGTCAGCCGGGCAGAGGGGGGGCGCCCAGCGCTGGAACGAGGTGCGGTGAGCGCAGCAGCGCCACGGTCGCCGACAGGCCCGCCCCGGAGCTGACGAACGCCAGCACCAGGTCGAGCGCCGCGGCACCGCTTTCGGCCGCGAGCGGCAGGGCATCATCAGTCTGGAAGGGCACGCGGGCGGCGCCGAACACCTCCCGCGCCAGGTACACGTACGGAAGTGGACGGCCGAACACCACGGCCGTGCGGTCGAGCCGCGGCGCTTCCAGGGGTGACTCCCGCCGCCGCGCCTTGATCCGCCGTACCACGTCGGCGAGCTCAGCCTCACGATCGCGGCTCGTGAAGTGCAGGCTCGTGCTGTCGGCGGGCACGACCAGCGTGCGATCGTCCAGGGCACACGCCTCCTCCGGCACCCGCACCTCCTCGATCCCCGGCAGTAGATCGTGGATGCGCACGTGGAAGCCCGCGGCGAGCTGCGCCTCGGTCGCCACGACGTCGATGCGCTGGATCCCCTCCAGCCGCGAAAGCAGATCGGCATCAGCGGGCCAGAGTCCGCCAGCCTCCACCAGCCGATCTCCCACCGCGACGATGACGCGGCGATACCGCGCGGGGAGGCGCGCCTCGATCAGCCAGTCACGGAACGCATGCTCGTCACACGCGTCCGCCTCCCGCATGCGGCGCTCGTACGATCGAAACGCGGCAATGAGGAACCGCGTCTGGCGCAGCATGCGCTCGGCCCCGCGATCGATCCCGGCGCGCGGCTCGAGCTCCGCCCCGAGCAGCCGCTCGAAGTCCTCCACCTGCCGACGCCGCCGCCGCAGCTCGTCGTAGAACTCGAGCATCTCGCCCACGAGCGCCGGCCGCAGGTGGAAGGGAGGAACGGCGCCCTCGGTGATGGCTTCGTGGGCCCCGGCCTGCAGCATGACCTCGCGATCGAATGCGCTCAGCCATGCCGCTGGCGGTGCGGCGGCATCCCGCAGCCGCTCGTACAACTCTGCACGCGTGAGGATGTCGGGGAGGACGATCGCGGACCCCGCGTCGACGAGGCGGGCCTGTTCCACCGTGCGCTGCAGTTGGAGAGCCGCCGCGCGCGTCGGCACGATCACCGCTGTGGCGCGCACGAGCGAGAGCGTCGCCATCGCACGACGCCGCGACGATGGCGCGGTGGTAGGCGTGCAGGGAACCTGCCCGGAGGAGCCGCACGTCTCGTGGTGTGGTCACGGTTGCCGCGGTGGCACGAGGTAGCGCTCCAGCTCGTCACGGGCCCGCGCCAGCAGCATCAGCGATCCTGCCGCCGCCGAGGAGGCGTTCCAGGCGACAGCCATGTCGCCGGACGCGACGGCCTTGAAACGCGTCTCCACGGCGGCACTCGCCATCTGGCACGCGCTCTGGAGCAGAGCATGAATGGGGGCGAGATCGGGCGGCGGGATGACGCCGCGTAGCTGCGCGCGTAGCCTGCGTGGCCCGCGCGGTCAGCCGGCCCAGCGACACCGCCTCGGGGCCCGCAAGCGTCTTGATGTCCTGCAGGCCAGGCCGCATGAGATCGAGCTGCGCCATCGGCGATTTCACGAACCGCGAGTACGAGCGGTATGCGGCCAGGCGCAGCCGCCACCGGTCGCGGGCGAGCCGAAGGCGGCGCGCCGAGTCGAGCTGCGCGTGGAGCGTCGCAATCAGAGATCGCACATCGGCAGGACGCGCACGCCCGAACTGCTCTTCGACGCGAGCCACGCGTGCGATCACGCGCTCGACACCGCGGACGTCCGCGCGCGCGGCAGACGTCGAAGCGTCCGTCGTCAGACGACGCACGAGGCCGGTGTAGCGCTGGTCCAGGTCGAGCTCCTGCTCGAGGCGGCGCCAGGCGAAGTCGCGCGCGCGCAGCAGCGCCGGGTCCGATTCCGCCGCTGGTGAGGTGTCGATGAACGCCACCGCTTTCTGCAGCATGGCGATGCGGTCCGCGGGGACGTCGGCCATCTCGGCGATCGAGAGCGCCTGCGCAATCAACTCCGCCCCGGTCGGCGGCGGCAACAGCAGCACCGGCGCGGGCGGCTCGACGTTCGCGACGAAGCTGAGATCCACCTGGTTGCCGCCAGTGGCAGCCCGGAGATCGGCAATCGTTTCGTCCAGCAACGCCGCGATTTCCCTCACATCCTTTGCACGGTACCCGTAGTGCTTCGCGGGCCAGTCGGTGAGCTGCGCCCGGGCCTGCTCGGCGAGCCGGAGCCGATGAGCGGGATCCTTGGCGAGCGCGATCTCGTTCAGCACGCGGGCAACGTCGCCGGTCATGAGCGCGAAATCGTTTTCGCCCTGCGCGGCGACATACTGGGCAGAGCGGACCGCCTCGCGGTACGCGTCGGTGCGCGTCCAATCCACGTTGCGTTCGGGAAGGCTCACCAGCTGCAGGGTCGGGTTGCCGTCGGGGCCGCTGCCGAGTGGCATCGAGAACACGATGCGGTCGCCCACGCGGGCATACTCGCCGAAGCTGGTCAGGGTCGTCCCGTCCACGAGGAACACGCGCAGCAGGGACGCCTCTTCCGCGTGTGCGGACACGGGCGTGAGCAGGATCGAGAGCAGGATCAGGGCGCGGACGGTGAAAACCAGCACGAAGGTTCTAGTGTCGCATAACGCGCCGCAACGACCCAGATCGGCGGAGCAGATGGTGCCAAGGGGAGTCTGCAGCGGCGCGTTGCGCACGCCCGATGAGGCGACCTGTGGAAATCCTGTGGACGTTCGGTGAATATCCTGTGGAGAAGCTGTCAGTCGAAATCTATTTTGGACGACCTGCCGAACGGATCGAGCGCACCCTGGTAAAGTGCGGGAAGCTTCGCGCCGACTTTCGCTTGAACCGTGGCGCACGACGCCTACAATGGCGACGCTCGTTCACGCAGCCGTCTCCCAACTCCAGGGCTCTCGTGCAACACATCACCGAAACCATTGAGGGTCGTACGTACCACATCGAGGTCTCGCGCATCGGCGCCGATCGCTGGCGTGCCCACCTGGTTCGAGTGCCGGGCGTGCCCGCCGCCATGATGCCGTTCTATGGCTCGACCCCGGAACATGCTGCGCAACGTCTCGCCGAATGGCTGGCGGGCGCACAGCGCAGCGCGGCGGGGTGATCCCCGCTCCTCCCGGGACGCGGAGGCGCGCCTGCGTTGCCGCGTGTGCGGTGCTCGTGGCCGCGCTCCTCGCGAGCGTGCCGCCGAATTCGGACGCCGCCCGTCCACTGCCGCGCGTGCGCGTCATCGCGACGGGCGGCACGATCGGGAACGCCCTGACCGGGCGGCTCAGCGCCAGGGATCTGGTCGCCGGGCTGCCGCACCCTGAACGTCTCGCCAGGCTCGAGACAGAGACGTTCGCCAGCCTGCCGAGCGCCGTCCTCACGATGGACGACTGCGCGCGGCTGTCGCGCCACCTCGCGGCGGTGCTCGCCGCCGATCGTGAGCTCGACGGCGTTGTCGTGACGAGCGGCACCGACACGCTCGAGGAGCTCGCCTGGTTTCTGTACCTGACCCTCTCGGACTCTCGCCCCATCGTTGTGGTGGGCGCGATGCGGCGCCCGGGAGCGGCAGATGCCGACGGGCCGGCAAACCTGGCCGACGCGGTACGGGTGGCCGGGCACCGGTCGGCGCGCGGGCTCGGCACGGTCGTGGTGATGGACGGGCAAATCCTGTCTGCCCGCCACGTCCGGAAGCGTCACGCGACGAACGTCGACGCCTTCGACGCGCCAGAGCCCGAGCGCCTCGGCATCGTGAAGCGAGGCCGCGTGCAAATGAGAATGAGATCGGGAGGTGTTTCAGGGCAAGATGCGAAACACCTCCCGATCTCAAAACACCTCCCGATCTCAATCCCCGGGAGTCTCGCGCTGCCGGATGGGGCATCGCTGCCGCGGGTGGACGTCCTGCTGACGTACCAGGACGCCGCGGGCGATCTGATCGATGCCGCCGTCGCGCAGGGCGCACGAGGGATCGTGCTGGCCGGCGCCGGGGCGGGGGCGCTCACGCCGTCGCAGGCAGACGCGGTTCGTCGGGCGGCGGGCGCCGGCATGCCGGTGGTGATTGCGTCGCGCACCGGCGCCGGCACGGTCCCGCGGCCGGACGCGTTCGGCGCGCTGCCGATCCTGACGGCGGGTGACCTGGATCCCCTCAAGGCCCGTCTGGTCCTTGTGCTCGCGCTCGCGCGCGGGATGGACGAGTCTCAGATCGCACGTCTGTTCGCCGCCGGATCCCTGACGGACGTCGACCGGTGACGCGATGTGAGACCGCAGGACCACGACGAAGGCCGCCCAGCCGTGTCCACCTTCCGCCGGCCCACAGCGCCGCTTCCGCCACCGAGACAAAGGGTTAGACGGCGTGAAGATGGCGGCGCCGGGCCCCGGCTCGGCGTTGACGGCCTTTCGACGGGGCTGGTAATATCAATTTTCCCCGCATGGGCCTGTAGCGCAGTTGGGAGCGCGCCTGAATGGCATTCAGGAGGTCACCGGTTCGATCCCGGTCAGGTCCACCAACTCCAAGTTATTGATTCTAAACGACCGAAATCGCCCCCGACTTCGCAGATCGAACCGCTGTGACTTGTTGGTGGCGGCTTTGGGTTCGTCCGTTGCGCAGCGGCTGAGAAGTCTCGGACTCCGGGGCGACCGCTCCACCTCCTTCGTTCGCTGCCGGACGGCGCATCGTGTATCGACGCGTTGATCCCGATGCGTGGCAGGAGCACCCGGGAGAGCGTCGGGCCCTGCAACCGCCGCTACCCGGGTTGCAGCGTTCTTCCGCCAAGTCGGCACGTCCACCGATGACGGCGGAGAGGACGTTAGCGTCGGCGACGAACGACGCCTTTTGAGCGACGCCTCGAAGTCTTGGTGCGTGGCGGGCCATCGGTCGCGTCCTTCTGCAGCCCTGTTTCGTGTCGTTCACCGGTCGAGCAACGTACGCCAATCCATGACGGCGACCATCTGCGGCTCCGGACCGACCTTCAGAAGAAAGCGCTGACCGGACTTGTCGACTGTGTACGGTCGGCTGTCGCCGACCCTGATCTGTGTGGCGAACAACGGTTGAGGCACGCCTTGGGACACGCCGTTCGTCGGGTCAAAGCCAGCGGCCATCATCGTCCCGGCGGGCGACACGAACAAAAGCTCCTTGCCGTCTCCTCGCCAGCGGGGATACCTCCCGCCATCACGTGAGATCGTTCGCGGCACGGATCCTTGTCCGGAAACGGCCGGACGACGATTTCGTAACGGCCCGACGTGTTGGACTGATAGGCGACCCAACGGCCGTCTGGCGAGAAGGCGCCATTGAGTTCGTTCTGTTTCGAGCTCACAAAGACCCGGCGCGTCCGGTCTCCGGACATGGACAGTGTCCACAGATCCATATCTCCGTTCTTGTTGAGGACGTTGAAGATCAGGACGTCGGCGCGCGACCAGGAGGCGACCATGAACCTGTTGGACTCGGACTCTTCAAACTTCGCAAGAGGGACGTCCACCCCACTGCCATCGGAGGCGCGCAGAAACAGACTCTGGCCACCCAGTCGGCCTGAGTTGAAGACAATGTAGTTTCCGTCTGGCGACCACGTGGGGTCATAGTCACCCGCGTGGTCATCCGTCAGAGGCGTCGCTCCTCCCGTCGCCAGGTCGATCAGCCAGATATCGTTCTGCCCTTCGCCGTCGCGGACAGGTTTGGAAAGGGCCAGTTGCTGACCGTCCGGGCTCACGTCGAGACTGCCGCCGGAAAATTCCGCGGCGCCAACGACTCCCACAGGTCGCCCGCTACGGTCCACCCAGGTCAGCTGCGGTTTCGTTTTTGGCGCTCGCAGGAACACGAGTCGGCCGTTCGTGGAGACCGAGAACCCGCGATTCCCCGGCATGTCAGTTCTGAGTTGTGCTCGAAGGGGTACGGGATCGCCTTCCAGACGGAGCGTTTCCTCATTGAAGGACTGCGCCATCACGTTCCCGCCACGCGTGAAGAACACGTGTCCCTCAGCGTAGGAGACGGGTGATTCGAACGTTCCAATTACCACCGTGTCCGGCGTCGTCAGCGATCCCACCCGCAGCTCGTTTTTCGTCCCAAGACCGCCGACGTACAGGAAACGCTGACCGTCCGAAAGGAACGAGGGCCGCCGATGTAGGGACGTCGCACGCGTCGTCACCGGCGTCGTGACCGGCCTCGCCATTCCGCCTCGCTTCACATCGATTTGATACAGGTTGCCGTCGCTGGACGGCCCGAAGACGACGATGTCCTGGCGGTTCCACGACCCGGCTGGGGCCATCCCAGAGCTCTCCCAGCCCTCGGGCATGGACACGGATGTCAACGGCACGACCGCTGCGTCCCCGCTCGCCTTCACCGTTTTCAACTGATTGCCCACAAAGAAACCTATCGACTGGCTGTCCGGGCTCCAGAATGGATTGCGCGCGCCATCCGTGCCACCAATCGTCCGTACATCAACCGAGGCCAGCGACCGTACGCAAAGCGACGACCCGGCTTTCGAATTCGCGATGAACGCGACGTGTCGGCCGTCGGGAGACACGTTGAAGTCGACTGCCAGGTTCGTGTGGCTCGAGCCCTCGGGAGGGAGAATTGGAAACTCAACGAGCTCGGGCACCGCCGGCGTCGCGCCACGACGGTTGAGCAGCATCGTTCCCCCCAACGTCAGCGCGAGGGCTGCGGCAACAATCCAGCCGAGGCGCGGCAGTCGAGCGGTCACCAGACGGCGAGCCGATGTCTTCGGGACCGAAGGCGCGGCGGGTGTCCGAGCGATGTGTGCCAGTGCCCGCTCCAAGTCGGCGGCCGATTGAAAACGCGCGGCAGGCGTCTTTTCAAGCAGACGCATCACAATGGCGGTGAGGTCGGGCGACACCCCGGCCGCCTGCAAGAGATCGGGTGGGTCATCGTGCAGGATGGCGTGGAGCGTGTCGATGGTGTGCTCGCGCGCGAACGCACGCTGGCCTGTCGACATCTCGAACAGCATCGATCCCAGCGCGAAGAGATCCGTCCGGCCGTCGACGGCGTCTCCGCGGATCTGTTCCGGCGCCAGGTAGCCGGCCGTCCCGAGCAGTACGCCCGTCAAGGTCGCGAGACCGTCGGCCATGGCCGGGCCGTCCGTCAGTTTGGCGATCCCGAAATCGAGAATCTTGGTCACGCCCGATCGCGTCAGAAAGACATTGTCCGGTTTCAAATCGCGGTGCACCAGGCCGGCCGCATGCGCGACAACAAGACCGGCGGCCACGTGGCCGGCGATTCGTGTGGCCTCCTCCGCCGCCAGCGGGCCGCGCCCGAGCCGTACACGCAGGGTCTCGCCGTCGAGGAGCTCGGCGACCAGGTACGGCCGTCCATCGATGACGCCGACATCGAAGACCTTGACGATGTTTGCGTGGTCGAGCGCGGCGGTGACGCGTGCCTCCTGCAGGAACCGTTCGATGCGCTGAGTGTCGTCCGTGCCGGCGTGGGCCAGAAGCTTCAGAGCGACGTCCCGTTGCAGCCGCACGTCCGTCGCGCGGTAGACGTCGCCCATGCCCCCGCGCGCCATCAAGCCGACAATTCGATACGGTCCGACAAGCGTATCGACGTCCAGCAGCGGGTCATCCTGGGCGAGATCGCGGGCCGCGAGCGCGAGCGCAGGCGTTTCGAGGAAGCCCCGCAGCCCCGCGCTAGCCGACGCCAGCGCGTTAGCTTGCGCGGCTAAGTCCGGATGGCCTTCGACGAATTGACGCCGCAGACTGTCGCGTTCGTCGGCACCGGCGACGAGCCAGGCATTGTGCCACTCGGACAGCAGCTGCCATCGGTCGGTGCTCATACGGCGTCTCGAGCTGTGAGCTCGTGACGGAGCCACGCGCGCGCGCGTGTTCCAATCATTGATCACGGTGCGGACCGACACGCCGAGCGCCTCGGCTGTCTCTTCGACGCTGAAACCGCCGAAGAAGCGCAACTCAACCACCTGGCTGGGCCTGGGGTCCACCGCCGCGAGGGCCGTCAACGCATCTTCGAGCGCGACGACGTCCACGAGCAGTTCTGGCGCCGCGAGGTCCATGCCGTCGAGCGAGGCGGCGTCCACGCCGCCACCACGCTTTGCGGCGCGTCGGGCACGAGCGGCGTCCACGCAGTACCCGGCGCATCATCCTGGCCGTGGTCGCGAAGAAGTGGGCCCGGTTCTGCCAGCGGACGACCCGCCAGTCGAGGAGCCGAACGTAGGACTCCTGCACGAGGTCTGTCGGCTGCCACCCATCGGTCTGACGCTCGCGCGACAGCATCCGCCTTGCCACGCCGCGAAGTTCGAGGTGCACGAGCGGGGCGAGCTGTTCCAGAGCCTTCGCGTCCCCACGGCCCCAGGCTTGCAGCAAGCCGGTCAGATCCGCGACATCCTTGGTCACTCCCGACAAGTCTACCGGGCAAGAGAAGGGGTAGCTTGCACTTTCTTCCTTCGGATTCCGCCTGTGTAGGGCAGCGCACCACTGAGCGATCTGCTCAGGGCGCTTCGAAGGAGGGCATATGCGACGCATGGGTTGGGCAGTGACAGCCGCCGCCACAGTGGCGGTGGCGATAGGCGGTGCGCGGGTCATGAGCGCCGATGGTCAGGACGACGAGCGCGGGCGCGTGGAAACCGTGCAACGAGGCCACGGTGCGCGGCGACTACGGCATTCAGATTCAAGGCACCAGGCCCGCGCCCGGAGTCCCCGGAGGACCGATCGAGTCGGTCATCGGTATCGTCCATCGCACCTACGACGGCGAGGGGAACTTTAGCCAGGTCTCCAACCTGAAGGGCTCGATCGCCGGAGCGAATCCCGATTCGCAGAGTTTCGGCACGTATGAAGTGAACCCCGACTGCACAGGCATCATTCGGTTCCAGGCACCATCCGGTGCTCTGGTCGAAGAGCGGTTGGTGGTCGTCGACAACGGCCGTGAAATCCGGGCGGCGGTCATGGTGCCCACGGCGGTGGTGATCACCAGTGTTCACCAACGGATCCACGGGCGCTAACCCGTCACGTCATGGGCCGGCGCGACATCGATGGTGGAGCGCCGGTCAACGCCATAGGCACTGGGTCTCGTGCGCTTTCACTGACACAGCCTCGACCCCACACCCTTAAAGAGTAGGTCGAGAAGCCTAAGCGTCTGCCCGACGGTCACCTCTCCGTGAGACCGTCCTGGGCGTCAATTGCCACGGCGAATCAACTCAGGGAGTTCAGTCATGTCCGCGCTGCTTCATCGTCGTGAATTTGTCGCCACCGCGCTCACTCTGCTTGGCGGTGCTGCCGTCACCGTTGGTTGCGGCGGTGGCTCGAGCAGCCCCAGCAGCCCAACCCCGACGCCAACCAGTTCCGGCAATGTTGCTGGTGCGGTGGCCGATAATCATCCGGATCCACACGTTGCCGTGATTACCGCGGCCCAGCTCAGTGCGGGCGGAGCGCTCACCCTGGACATCTCCAACTCGCGGCATTCGCACACCGTGACCCTTTCGGGCGCCGAGGTAACTCAAATCGCGGCACAGTCGCGAGTGTCCGCGACGTCGTCCAGCAACCCCCATTCGGGCGGGAGCGACCCGCACAGCCACGTGGTGACATTCAACTAGGCGCTGTCACGCGGCAACATGACAATTGTAATCATTGAGCGAACTGACTATGCGGCGATGCGGAACGCTTCGGCCAGTTCGAACCAATGCTCCAAGCGGTTCCATCTGGGGAAAATCTGGGCCACCATCCTTCGCTCGCCCTCCGGGCGAGCTACGGATGGCGAGCCATCCGTAGCGAGTTCCACGACTCAGCGAAGGATGGTGTCCTCCGTAGCGCGAAGCGCGAAGGAGGACCGCACCGGGTTGCTCATCAGCACACCGTTACCACTGTTCGAGTGAGGCCGCGGGCATGATCGCAGACGCGGTCAAATCTCGTGGTCGCCTCACGCCACGGTCAACCTGCAGGCGCGGCGATGACCGCGGCGAAGTCGAGCGGTCGGCAAGAGACGCCGACCGCATGGTCGGGGCGAGAAAAGCGCTTTCGCACAACCACTTGCAGTGGCCGGCCGATTCACGAGAACACCGGTTGCCTCGAATCCGTTAGCGGCGTCCTTTCGCCGAGAAGGGGAACACCCCGCGTCGGGCCCTGTTCCCCTCCGTGTTCCCCCTGGACAGACTCTCAGTCGCGGCTACTATTTCGTGGTGGTCCTCGACGATCGAAGCGGACCAGTGGAGCTGGCATGGCGGTAGTGGAGGTCCATCCGGAACCGCTCGACGTCCCTTGGACTGCGGGATTCGTCCTGGACCGATTCTCCTGCGACACCCGTGCCGCCGTAATGAATCGGGCGGAATCCACTCCGCGACCACTGGCTCGCGTGAGCCCCTCGATTACCTGTCCAGTGTCAGGCTTCCGCTCACTGTTGCGGTTGACTTCAAGCTCAGAAGATTGAGAACGCGCTCGACGATGAGCGTTCCCGAAGCGCCCGCGAACCGACCGGTGCCGCCGGTGATCGTATGGGTCTCAGTAATGGCCCCTTCCGGGACGGCGATAACCACGATCCCCGCCGTGCTCGTCGACAACTGATCGCCGTTCGATGCCGTCCATGTGGCGGTTCCCGTCGCGCTGGGCGGCGTGACATTGAACCTGGACGTGATCGTGAATAAGCCAAGATGCGTCGCATTTCCCCCGCCGCTCAGATTGTGGAGCGGCGGGAGCGGCGGCTTGTCGACCGTTTCCTCGGCGCTGAATGCACCCTTGAACGGCAGGTTCGATCCGGCGACGGCGCTGGCGGATCCGGAAGCAAGAGGGAGATGTGGCAACGACGAAGGTGCGGATGGCGACTGACCGCACGCCGCAGTGACGAGACAAACTCCGAGTAACAGGTAACGCATGTGACCTCCTGATGGACGAACCGATTTCGAACTGGCGCCCCATTCTGCGCAGCGGGGCCCGCCTCGGTCCATGGAGGTATCGTCAATACCCCCTGAAGTTTTTGTCTTCTCGCAAGCGACACAGCCGAAAGGAGTTGCACCAGCGAGAGTGGCCCAGCCTCTGCTCTGAACTCGGCGCGAGGCATTGCATGTGGCATCGTATCTGGGCATTCGCATGCAATCCTCTCCGCCCGTCTCACCTCCGAATTGGCGGTTCGGTCCGTTCGAGCTCGACGTGCGAGCCTACCAGCTGCGTCGCCAAGGTCGAGCCATTCGGCTCGAGCGCCGGCCGATGGATCTCCTCATCCTGTTGGTGGAACGGCGCGGCGAATTGGTGACCCGCCAGGAGATCATCGAGCGTCTCTGGGGGCGTGACGTTTTCGTTGACGTGGACACAGGTGTCACTACGGTGGTCTGGAAAGTCCGTGCGGCACTTCGAGACTCCGCCGACTCGCCCCGCTACATCGAAACCGTGCCTGCCAAAGGTTATCGATTCGCAGCTTCCGTGGAAGCGGTGCACCCCAAAGGTGACGATGATCAGAGGCTGGCGGCCAGCACGCCTGAGAGATCTCAGACTCCCGTGGCGGCCCCCGTGTCCGACGATGACGCGTCGATACGCGCGATTCCGCCGTGGCAGACGAAGACAGGAAGTGCCGCTGCGCTGATGTTGCTCGTCGCCGTTATCGCAGCAATGTTCTTGCACCGATCGGCGTCGAGTCCACCGTCGCAGGCGGTTACCATCGCCGTCCTGCCGTTTTCTTCTTCCGAGCGAGGCGGGAAAGACCAGTACGTTGTCGAGGGGATCAGCGACGACACCATTGCATCGCTCAGCCAGATCGATCCCACGCACTTGCGGGTGATTGCACGGAGTTCGGTGGAAGCCGCGCAACGCGCGTCGCCGCGAGTGACGGATCTAGCAGATGCCCTCGGCGTGACCTACGTCGTCCAAGGCCGAGTCGCTGCCGAAGACGATCGCGTCCGCATCACCACGGCACTTGTTCGCGCGGAAGACGGCGCGGAGATCTGGTCGGCCGCTTACGACCGGGCCAGGACCGAGCTCCGCGGGCTGCAGCGGGAGGTGAGCATGGCGATCGCCGGGCGCGTGAGTCTGGAGGTTGCGCCGGAACGCCTGGCCAGGCTCGATCGCCGACAGACCGCAGACGCCGCCGCGTACGACGCGTACCTGCACGCCCGTTATTTCGAGAACCAGCGCAATCGTGAATCCGTAACGCGTGCGATTCAGTTCTACCAGCAAGCCGTCACGCTGGATCCAGACTATGCCTTGGCGTGGGCCGGGCTGTCGTTCACGTATGCCGCCAGTGCGATCAACAGCGATGCGGATCCGCGCGAGGTCACGCAACGCGCCCGCCAAGCGGCCACGAACGCCGTGCGTGCGAACGCTGAGCTGCCGGAGGCACAGTTCGCGGCCGGCTACGTACACTGGCTGCTCGACTGGGATTGGAAGGAAGCCGAATCGGCGTTTCGCCGGGCGATAACGCTCGACGCGAGCCATGTGGCCGCGCATCGCACGCTCGGTCACGTTCTGTCGCAGATGGGTGCGCATTCCGAGGCGGAATTGGCGATGGTGCAGACGCGCACACTGGACCCATTGTCACCAATGACCTATGCGCTGTCCGCCCAGGTTGCCTATCAGGCACGTGATTACACGGCCGCCATGAAGTACTCCAAACGCGCGACTCTTGTGGACTCGAGGTTCTGGATCGGCCACATGCAGTTGGCGCAGGCGTATGCGCAGACCGGCGAAACCGACGTCGCGCTGGAAACGTTGACCGACGCGGCCAGGTTCTCAGGCGGCGAGAACAGCAAAACCATTTCGCTCCGCGGATACATCATGGCCAGCCTTGGTCGGACCGTCGAAGCGCGGGAAGCGTTGCACGCGCTGTCCGAGTTGGCACGCGAACGGTATGTGCCGCCTTACGCGTTCGCGCTGGTGCATGCAGGACTCGGCGACCGTGACGCCGTGTTCGACTGGCTGAACCGCGCGTTTGAGGCGCGCGACGTCAATCTCATGTTCCTCACCGGCGATCCGAAGTGGGAACCGTTCAAAACTGACGAGCGATTCACAGCATTGCTCGAGCGGTGCCACTTCGCCAGAGCGGGCAGCTGATCAAGGGCTACTTGATCCTTCGTAAGAAATCCGCCTCCCCGGGCGGCGGTTACCGATCGCGCCCATGGTTGCTTGCACACCGGTACGCCCCCTGCAGCTACTACGAGTGGGCCATTTCGAGCGTCTGCAGACTCATGCCGCGCGCTGCAAGCCTTCAACGCGACAGAGCCAGCTGATCACTGGGTTCCAACTGGCGCTGTTCTGGTCCACCAACCTTCGCTCGCCTGCAATCGTGAGCGAGCTACGGTTGGCAGGCCATTTCCAAGTGGCTGATTCTAAAGAGCTGAATCCGCAACCCACCCGGGTAGTCGAACGGCTGACGCCTGAAGGCGATCTCAGGCAATTCGGCGCGACGTTCAACTGCCGGTCGCTCGCAGCACGATCAAGACCAAGCTTTCGGAACTCGATTCGGCTCGAATCCTGTTAGGCTCCTGGGCAAGTTGCGGTTAGCTGCGCCTGTGTTCTCCTGAATGGCGGGACACCGGGCGACGCAACAAAAACAGAGGAGCAGACTATGGCTGGCGAGACTCCGGACTTCGACGCGGTCGTGATCGGCGCCGGGTTCTCCGGCATGTACATGCTGAAGACGCTGCGCGACAAGCTTGGATTGAAAGTGCGTGTGTACGAGGCCGGCGACAGTGTGGGCGGGACCTGGTACTGGAACCGCTACCCGGGCGCGCGCTGCGATTCCGACGCCTACATCTATTGCTTCACCTTCGACAAGCAGCTGCTGCAGGAGTGGGAGTGGACGGAGCGCTACCCTACGCAGCCGGAGATTCTGCGCTACCTCGAGCATGTCGCCAAGCGCCATGACCTCAAGCGCGACATCCAGTTCAGCACCAAGGTCACGGGCGGCGAGTTCGACGAGAACACCAACTTGTGGACCGTGCACACTGACAAGGGCGAGCGCGTCACCGCGCGCTACCTGATCGCGGGAGTCGGCACGCTTTCCACCACCAACATGCCGCAGTTCAAGGGCCTGGAGAAGTTCAAGGGCACGTGGTACCACACCAGCCGCTTCCCCAAGGAAGGCGTGGACTTCACCGCCAAGCGGGTCGCCGTGGTCGGGACCGGCGCGACCGCGGTCCAAGCGATTCCCGAGATCGCCCAACAGGCGAAGCAGCTCACCGTGTTCCAGCGCACTGCCAACTACTGCGTGCCCGCGCGCAACGGCAAGGTCGACCCCGAGCTGGTCAAGGCGCGCAAGGCGGACTACGACAACATCGTCAAGCGCATCCGTGAGTCGTTCTTCGGTCAGGAGCACTACTTCATCCTGAAGTCCGCGCTGGAGGTGTCGAAGGAGGAGCGCGAACGCGAGCTGGACAAGCGCTGGGACGCCGGCGGCTTCGCGTTCTGGCTGGCCAACTACCAGGACATGTTCTTCAGCAAGGAAGCCAACGACGTCATCGCCGACTACCTCAAGCGCAAGATCCGCGCGACGGTGAAGGACCCGAAGGTGGCCGAGAAGCTGATCCCGAAGGGCTACTACTACGGGACCAAGCGCCAGCCGCTGGACACCAACTACTTCGAGACCTTCAACAAGGACAACGTGCTGCTGGTGGATGCCAAGGCGGACGGACCGATCGAGGAGATCACCGACAAGGGCATCCGCGCCGGCGGCAAGGAGTACGAGTTCGACATCATCGTGTTCGCCACCGGGTTCGATGCGCTGACCGGGCCGCTGAAGGCGCTGAACCTGAAGGGCCGCCGCGGGGTGATCCTGGACAAGGAGTGGGCCGAGGGCCCGCGCACCTACCTCGGCATCCAAGTGGTCGGCTTCCCCAACTTTTTCACCCTCACTGGTCCGCAGAGCCCCTCGGTGCTGACCAACATGCCGGTGGCGATCGAGCAGCACGTCGAGTGGGTCTCCGATCTCATCGACTACATGGGCAAGACCGGCAAGACCGCGATCGAGCCAACCCCCGAGGCACAGGACCAGTGGGTCGCGCACGTGAACGAGGTCGTGAACACGACGCTGATGACGAGCGCCAACTCCTGGTATATGAGCGCCAACATCCCGGGCAAGCCGCGCGCTTTCCTGCCCTACCTCGGCCCGGAAGGCGTGGGCGGGTACCGCAAGAAGTGCGACGAGGTCGCTGCCAAAGGCTACGAAGGGTTCGCGCTCGAGTAGCAAGGCCTTCCATCCACCGGGAGCAGAAGAGCATGGTCAACAACAGCTACTACTCGCAGGATCTACACGGCCCCTACGAGCTGCACGACGTCGGCAACCTGGAG
This sequence comes from Vicinamibacteria bacterium, assembly GCA_963763095.1. Classification (GTDB taxonomy): domain Bacteria; phylum Acidobacteriota; class Vicinamibacteria; order Vicinamibacterales; family JAENWD01; genus CAVUCH01. The sequence goes on along the minus strand of CAVXNR010000021.1, from coordinate 23,166 downwards.
CTGGAGGAAGGCAGCACCATCCGCAACTGCAACCTGGCATACGCGACCTTCGGCACGCTCAACGCCGCCAAGGACAACGCCATCCTGGTCCCGACCTGGTACTCGGGCACCAACAAGATCATCGAGCAGGTGCTGATCGGCAAGGGACGCGGGCTGGATCCGGACAAGTACTTCATCATCGTCGTCAACCAGATCGGCAACGGCCTCTCGACCTCGCCGCACAACACGCCGGCGCCGGACGGCATGGCCAACTTCCCGCGCGTGCGCATCGGCGACGACGTGCGCGCTCAGCATAAGCTCATCACCGAGAAGTTCGGCCTGAGCGACCTCGCGCTGGTGGTCGGTGGCTCGATGGGCGCGCAGCAGACCTACGAGTGGGCCGTGCGGTATCCCGAGATGGTGAAGCGGGCCGCCCCGATCGCCGGCACCGCCCGCAACACCGTGCACGACTTCCTGTTCACCGAGACGCTGGTCGATGCAATCACGTCCGATCCCGGTTTCAACAAAGGCTTCTACGAATCGCCGGCCGATGTCCGGGAAGGCCTGCTGCGCCACGCCAAGATGTGGGCCGTGATGGGTTGGAGCACGAAGTTCTTCCAGCAGGGCAAGCACAAAGCGCTGGGCTTCTCTTCCCTCGACGACTTCATCGTCAACTTCATGTACGCCTACTTCAGCGTGATGGATCCCAACGATCTGCTGTGCATGGCGTGGAAGTGGCAGCGCGGAGACGTCAGCCGGCACACGGGAGGAGACCTGCGGGAGGCGCTGGGCCGCATCAAGGCGAAGACTTTCGTGATGCCCATGTCCACCGACATGTTCTTCCCGCCGGCGGATTGCCAGGCGGAGTGGCGGCTGATTCCAGATGCGGAGTTTCACCCTATCGAGACCGTCGACGGACACCTCGCCCTGTTCGGCGCCGACCCGAACGCGCTCGCGCAGATCGACAAGCACCTCATGAATCTGCTTGCCGCCAAGGTCTAGTTAGCCGGCTGCACCCTCACCGTGCCCCTCTCCCCCGGGGAGAGGGGCCGGCAATGCGTCCTGAAGTAGGCGTCCGCGGAGCCGGCGAGGACGTACTCATTGGTCGAAATGGTGAGTCGCGCAGGAATCGAACGTGGTCCTGGACCATCCAGCCCTGAGCGAGCCCGTCAGCCCATCGCGGGCTCTGGAGTCTCGTCGGCGTGCGTGCGGCACCCGACGCCAAGTCCAGCGACGAACGCCTCGAGCAGGTGCGCCAATTCATGCGGCCGCTCCATCGGTATCTCGTGGTTGCATTCGAGGCAGACGCCGCGCGCACAGGGGAGACGTCGGGCAAGCTGGGCCACGGCCTCCGCGTCAAAGTAAGCATCCCGTCTTCCGCCCACGATCAGCGTCGGCATAGTCAGCATCCGAACGCGATCGGCGAATGTTGTGCGGATGCACGCTTGCAACGTGCACTCGAGCGCGGCGGCCGGCACATTGGTGGCGTGGTCCACGTAGCGATCAAGAACGGCCGCGTCGACAGGTTCGCTGATGAAGGGCATGATTAGTTCCCGCAACCGTGCGCGGTCTCCCGCACGTGAGACCCAATCCCGGGCGACGTCCTGCGGGAACGCCATCTCGGAGGCCGGAAAGCCGGCCACCAGCACGAGACCAGACACGCGCTCAGGCCGGCGAAGAGCGACATACTGAGCGAACTTCCCGCTCATGCTGAACCCGACCAGGACGAGGCTCGTCGCGCCGGCGGCGTCAGCCACGTTCCACACATCCTCTGCAATCCGATCGAGGTCGTACGGCTTTACCGCTTTATCGGAATCGCCGTGGCCACGGAAGTCCATGGTGACGACTCGAATCGCGTTCAGGTCGAGCTCTCCGATCACCTCGTCGAAGTGCGCACCCGACCCCGCCCATCCGTGCAGATACATGATTGTGGTCGGCCCGCTTCCGTGAACTCGATAGCTGAGCGTGATTCCGTCGTTTGCAGGCACAGTCGCCATTGGTGTCTCCTTCCTGGTGGCGCGATACTATAGGCCTCGCTCGGACCAAGTCCTCAAGAGAACCATCAAAAACGCTCAATTCCTGGCGATAGCCGTGGCACAGGTTTACCGATTCGGTCCATTCACTCTCGACACGGGGCGACGGCGCCTGTTCCGCCACGGTGAAGCCATCATGGTGCCTCCCAAGGCGCTCGATGTCCTCCAACTGCTGCTGGACAACAGGGGCCGGACGGTCGAGAAGGGCGACCTCATGAGCCGCGTGTGGCCTGATGCGATCGTGGAAGAGGCCAATCTGACGCAGAGCGTATTCGTGCTGCGGCGTGCGCTCGGCGATGAACCGTCGGATCCGCGGTATATCTCCACCGTCGCTCGCCGGGGGTATCGATTCGTCGGCAGGGTGTCAGAGACAGGAAGTGAGCCCCTCCTGAACGAGCGGCCGCGAGTACATCGCACGACGAGTCTGGAGGCGTACCACGCCTACGTGAAGGGCCGACACTATTGGTCGAAACGTGACGTGGATGGGGTACGCGCGGCGCTCGGATATTTCCGGCAGGCGATCGATCTGGATCCAACCTATGCGCTTGCGTACGTCGGCTTGGCCGAGTGCTTCGTTGTTCTCCGAGTGCATAGCTGGCCGTGTGCCCCGGACGCCCTGCTCACGGCAAAAGCCGCGGCCTCGAGAGCGCTCGAGATCGATGACACCATCGCGGAAGCCCACGCCGCGCTGGGTGTCATCCGCATGACGTCAGAGTGGGACTGGGCAGGCGCCGAACAGTCTTTTGGTTGTGCGATCGAGCTGGCGCCCGACTACGCCACGGCTCGCAACTGGTGCGCGAACTACCTTGCGGCACAAGGCCGGTTCGACGAGGCGGTCCGCGAGGCAGCGGAGGCGGTCAGACTCGATCCGCTGAGCGTCGCATGGCGGATGGGCGTTGGCCATATGCTTTTTCTCGCGCGCCGATACGCCGAATCCGTCGACGCGGAGTTGGGCGCATTGGAGATGGACCCGCAATTCTGGCTGGCGCACTGGGTCCTTGGACTGGCGTACGAGCAGCTCGGCGATCAGTCCAGCGCCACAGCCGCGCTCCGGGAGGCCGACGACCTTTCGGAGGGCAACTTGATGGCCCACGGACTCCTCGGGCGAATGCATGCGCTGTGCGGCCGCTTCGACGAGGCCCAGACAATCCTTGAGGACCTGATCACACGCCCCGCGCGTCAGGCGCCCCCCGCCGAGATTGTGGGCCTGGTTCATGCGAGTCTAGGCGACATGGAAGCTGCGTTCGAATGGCTCCACCGGGCAGCACGGGAAGGCAGTTATCTGCTCTCATTTCTCAATGTCTCCCCGCTTTTCGACCGACTTCGATCACAGCCGCGCTTCGCTGCGTTGCAGCGCGTGTCGGGTCTCGCCTGACGTAGTCTGAAGATCGACGGCCGTTGCCTCGCCCCGCGGGCGGCGAACTATGCCGCGGTTCGAAGTCGCTCCAAATGGCGCAACCAAGCGGTCAAATAGCCTTCTCGCTTCGCTCGGTTGTTCTGGACCATCCGGTAGGCAACCCTTCATTTTCGGTCTCGATTCCCGCAAGTTGCTGAACGCCGGCGCAGTTGCGGCGGTTCGAACAAACCTAGTTCCATCGAACGCGATCGGCCCACCAACGCCCGTTCACTGGCCCGCGGACCACGCCGGTCTGGGTGTGTGTTACAGCGGGATCGGCCAGCGGCAGTTGGCGATTCAGAGCGCGACCCGCGGCTACGAACTGCGGCAACGAACGACCGACCCGGAGCGATTCTTCATCGAATACGCGTACGACCGCGACGTCACGGGCGATCTCGAAAGGGCATTCCAGGCCGTCACGCTTTGGACCCAGACCTATCCTCGCGATCTCAATGCGCATGGCCTGCGCGGTGGCTACAGCGCGCATGGCACCGGCAGGTACGAGGATGTGATCCACTCGGCCGAGCGCGCCCTGGCGATCGATCCCGATCTGGTCTTTGCCCACAGCAGCTCGGTCTCGGCCAACATGTATCTGGACCGCTTCGATACAGCCAAGCGGGCGCTCCAACGGCCAGGCGGCGTGCGGCGACGGCCCTCAAGATGTCGAGTGCACGCGACGTCAGCTATGCCACCGGCTTCGCATTGGCCCTCGCGGGGGAGACCACACGATCGGAATCGCTGGCCAACGATCTCGAGGGTCGATTTCCACGCGACACGGTCGTCAGATTCACGTATGTGCCGACGCTGCGCGCGCTCGCGGCAGTCGCGCGTAACGAACCGGCCAGGGCGATCGAACTGCTGCAGGCAAACGTCCCCTACGAGCGTGCGGTCCCGCCGACGGCATTCAACGCTTTCTTCGGCAGCCTGTATCCCGTGTACGTTCGTGCTCACGCCTATGCCGCCAACGGACAGCATCAGCAAGCGGTCGCGGAGTTTCAGAAGATCCTCGACCACCGGGGCTTGATGATGGGAGACCCGGCCGGCGCTCGCGCGCTCCTGGAAAAAGCCCGATCGCTGGCGCGCGCAGGTGATCAGATGGGCGCGCGGGCCGCGTATCAGGAATTCCTGTTGTTGTGGAAGGACGCCGACCCTGATGTGCCCGTTCTGGCGCAGGCGCAGGCAGAGTACGGGAAGCTGAAGTAATCGGCGCCGACTGCCGACGACCAGAACAGGGGCGAGTTGGAACCAGATTGCTGGTTGGCTGCGGGTGGTGTCGGCGCTCGCGCGCCAAGAGCCAGCCGCTCCCTTTCGCGCCTGGCGGCGCCGCACACATACATAGGAGCCACCTGGAGTAAAAAGTGACATCCGGGGCAACGAGAAGAGACGCGGTGTGGGGCTTGATGTCCGGTTCCGAGGCCATTTTGCGTAGTCGTCTGGTAGAGGAGACGACTGCGACATGCGCATCCTGTTCGTCACGACAGCACATAACAGCCTCAGCCAGCGGCTGCAGGCCGAGTTGACCAACCGTGGCCACGGCGTCGCGATTCACCTGGCGACTGGCGACGAGGTGATGACCAATGCCGTGAGGGAGCACCGACCAGACCTCATTGTCGCGCCGATGCTGAAGCGGGCGATCCCCCGCGAGATTTGGGACCACCACACCTGCCTCATCGTGCATCCGGGAATCAAGGGTGATCGCGGTCCCTCGTCGCTCGATTGGGCGATCGATCGGGATGAAGAGTGCTGGGGCGTGACCGTCCTCCAGGCCGAGGCCGGCATGGATACCGGGCCCATCTGGGCGACCGAGGAGTTCGGCATGTCACGCAGGCCGCCGCCGAAGAGCAGCCTGTACCGAGGCGCGGTGACCGAGGCCGCCGTGCGCGCAGTGCTCACCGCCACCGAGCGGTTCCAACGCCGCGACTACGTCCCCGAGGCCCTGGACTACTCTCGACCGGACGTGAGGGGTACGGTGCGTCCGCCGATGAAGCAAGCCGACCGCGCCATCGACTGGCGTCGGGATTCGACGGCCCACATCGCCCGCAAAATTCGTGCGGCGGACAGCAGCCCTGGCGTACTGGACGGCAGCCTCTTCGGCGAGGAGTTCCACCTCTACGGCGCTCACGAGGAGGACCGACTCAAGGGATCGCCGGGCGCCGTCCTGGCTCGTCGAGCTGGAGCGGTCTGCATAGGCACGGTCGATGGAGCCATCTGGCTGAGCCACTTGAAGGCCAGGAACCACGGCCCATTCGCGAACATCAAGCTCCCAGCTACTCAGGTGCTGGGCGCGCGCGTGACTGATGTGCCCGAGCGACCAATCGAGCTCACCGACTCCAACGACTACCGCACGTACCGAGAGATCGTCTACTGGGAACGGCGAGATGTCGGATATCTCGCCTTCGACTTCTACAACGGCGCGATGAGTACTGAGCAATGCCATCGCCTCCGCAAGGCCTACCGTCATGCCCGTACGCGGTCCACCAAGGTCATCGCACTGATGGGTGGTCGCTCCTTCTTCTCAAATGGTATCCACCTGAACATGATCGAGGCGGCCCGCGACTCGGCAGCAGAATCCTGGGCCAATATCCAAGCGATCAACGACCTTGTGCGCGACATCATCGAGACGCCGTCGCACCTCGTGATCGCGGCCCTGCGTGGCAACGCGGGGGCGGGCGGGGCGATGATGGCGCTCGCCAGCGATCGCGTTTTCGCGCGGGACGGTGTCGTCCTGAACCCACACTACAGCGGGATGGGCGGCCTCTTCGGGTCGGAGTACCTGGACCTACACGCTGCCGCGGCGCGTCGGCGCGCGAACATCGCTGGAGCTGACCGAGGGCCGGCTCACGATCAGCGCACGCTATGCCAGGGACCTTGGATTTCTGGACGAGTGCTTCGGTCACGACATCGTCGAGTTCGAAGCAGAGACAGCACGGCGGGCCGAGGAGCTCGCCCGGCACCCGGACTTCCGGCATCTCCTCGAGGCCAAGCGCGAGCGGAGGATCGCTGACGAACGCCGAAAGCCGTTGGCCGCCTACAGGGTCGAGGAGCTGTCGCAGATGTCTCGGAGCTTCTTCGGGCCCAATCCCGCCTACCACGAGGCGCGGCACCGGTTCGTCCACAAAGGAGCCCCGGCGGCCGTCGGGCCTCGCCTTCAGCCTGCTGCTTGCGTGCTCTAAGCTCAACGGTGTACCGTCCGCGGATGACCACCTCTCAGCCGCCCTCCGCCGACGTTGTCTTCGATACGCTCTTCGCCTACCAGCGCTCCGCCGCCCTCAAGGCGGCGCTCGATCTGGACCTGTTCTCCGTGATCGACGATGGCGCGCGCACCGCGGCCGCCGTGGCCACCCGCTGCGAGGCGTCCGAGCGCGGCATCCGTATCCTGTGCGACTACCTGACGACTCTCGACCTGCTCGAGAAATCCGGAAACACCTATCAGTTGCCGCCAACCTCCGCGGCGTTCCTGAGCCAGCGGTCACCGATGTACATGGGATCCACGGCGCGGTTTCTGCTGCTGCCTGGGGTCAAGAACAACTTCGACGACCTCACTGGCGCCGTCCAGCGCGGCGGAGTGGCCCCCGCCGGGAACACCGTCGCTCCGGAGAACCCCATCTGGGTCGAGTTTGCACGCGCGATGGTGCCGATGATGGTGCCGGCGGCGCATGGGATTGCCGACGCCCTCCGCATCGAGTCGGCCGGGCCCACACGCGTCCTCGACATCGCCGCGTCACACGGCATCTTCGGCATCACGCTCGCCCTGCGGAACCCGAAGGTGGAGGTGACGGCCGTGGACTGGGCGTCCGTGCTCGAGGTTGCCCGGGAGAATGCGGCCGGGCAGGGTGTCGGCGAGCGCATCCACCTGAAGCCCGGTGACGCGTTCGAGGTGGAGTTCGGTGCGGAGTACGACGTGGCACTCGTCACCAACTTCCTGCACCACTTCGATCACCCGACATGCATCTCGTTCCTCGCGAAAGTGCGCCGGGCGCTCAAGACGGGCGGCCGCGTGGTCATTCTGGAGATGGTCCCCAATGCGGATCGGGTGACGCCAGTCGTCCCCGCCCGGTTCAGCCTCACGATGCTGGGAGGGACGCCCGCGGGAGACGCTTACACGCTCGACGAACTGCGGGATCAGCTCGAGAAAGCCGGCTTTGCCGACGTTTCGTCGCATCCGTTGCCCACGCCGGAAACGGTCGTCGTCGCGCGCGCGATCTGAGGACCGTCGGACGCTCACTATCCGTACGCGAACTACCTGCGGCAGAAGATTGACATGGACGCCGCGGTCTTAGCAGGTTCGGGCCATTGCCGGACCGGGGCGCCCGGCACCGGTGGCGCGCCAGGAGCTGAAACATGGAAGACCTCCTCCTGTGGTTGAACAATCTGACGCCTGTTGTCGCGATTGCCAGCATGACGGTCTTCATGACGCTCGAGCGATGGCTTCCTTACTTCGAGCATGGGACTGGCAGAGGACGCCAGCGTTCGCACTACGGCTGCGTCTTCAGCGTCTGGGACCGTCTGTTCGGCACAGGAGGCCGTGCCGACATCGGAACCATCCAGTTTGGATTGGAGCGTTTTCGCGGAGCCGGAGAACAGACGCTCTGGGAGATGTTGAAATCCCATTCAGGAACTGAGGGAGCCGGGAACGAGGTCCCGGCTCCAGGTCGATCGCGTGGCTGTCGACTTATCCTTCGAGCGCGGCGAGATCCGACTTTGCGGCTTCTTGCGCGCGTGCGACTTCGGCCTTGGCGTCGATCTCAGGCTTCGATTCGTGAATGGCATCGGCCAGCGTGCGCCCGTCATTCACTACGCGATCCTTGAGCACCATGAACGGCACGCCGGTGTTCCGCGCGGCATGGGCGACCGTTGCAAATTGCTCGGCGCTCCGGAAGCCCTCGGCCGCAACCTCCATGCGTGCGCCGCGATTGAGAACCGGTTTCAATTTGGCGTGCAGACGCGGTTCCGACACGGGCACTGAGCTGGAGGCGGCGTTCGCTTTCACCGCGCTCGACGTTTCCGCCTTCGGGGCCGCGGCCGTCGCTCTTGCCCGCGGGGCCCTGGCAGGTGCCGTCGACGCGGCCGGTGGCGTAGCGTTCGTCGCCGCCGCTTCGGCAGACGGAGCCGCCGCGCGCGAGTTGTCAACCGACATGCTGTCTCGAACCGACGGACCGACCGCGATGCCAACGGCGAATGCACCCAAGAATCCCGCCGTCAGAGCGGCTGCTTTGCCAACGGTCATGTTCAGTCTCCCTTTCAACAACGCACGGGCTTCCGTGCGTCAATCGAATGAAAAACCTGCAAGCCCGGTGACCTGAGCAGGCCCATTAACAGCTCTTCCGTAGAGGCAACGCGCGGCCGCGGTGGAACGGCAGAGGTCGCCGGGGGTGGCGCGCGGAAACTCTTGTCGACATTTGGGTTGACTGCGATCATCTCGAGCGGCGATCGGCTGACGGTGTCATGGCTTCTTGAGATGGAGGTCCTATGCGCGGCATGGCGTGGCTGACGTTGCTCGCGTTGCTCTTCATCGATGGCGTCACGCAGGCGCAAAGTCCAACTGGCTCGATGATTCTTGCGGAGGGGTTCGCGTCCCCGAACACCTACAGCGGACTCCTGCCCGGATTCTTCGACTCGTGGTGCGCCGACACGGAAGACGGGAATCCGTGCATCCCGACGGTCACGCTCGACGTGTTCGACTCGAAGAAGGCCCGGCGGTTGGGGACGATTCACGCGTGGGGCAAAGACTTCCTCTCAACGGCCTCCGGCACGCTGCAGTTCAAGGAGTTCGTCTTGTACGCGCTGAGGGACGGCCATCTCTACACGCTGAGCCAGGATGGCGGCCATCCCGGCGGCGCATTTGCCGACCCGTCGCTCGTGATTCCAAAGCAGGGCGACGTCGTGCTCCTGGGCGGCGCCGAAGGACTCGTGGTCGGCGGGACGGGAAAGTACAAGAACGCGGGTGGACCGTACTCGACGCGCCTCAAGCTCGAGACGATAGGCGGATTCTTCGCGTACTACGACGAGCTGTTCTTCCGCTTTCGAGAGGTGGAGATCGAGTAGACGATATTTGTTTCTTCGAGTCTTCGCGTTTTCGTGGTTGCATTTGCGTAACTGGTTCGACTTTGTCCGCTCGCTTGGGGCGGCCTGAGGTACCGTGTCGTTAGATCCTGGCACTCGACTCGGCCCGTACAAATCACCGGCCAAATCGGCGCGGGCGGCATGGGGGACGTATATCGCGCGACGGACACGAACCTGAAGCGCGCCGTCGCCGTCAAAGTGCTTCCTGATGCGCTGACGGCACGCAGCTCTTTTTCGGCCAGGGGCCCCGGATCTTCGCGACCGGCGTCAGCAGCCAGCCGACGTTCACGTTTGGGATTCCAACGCTGCTGGTCCAGGGGATCCCGTTGGGGGCGGGCGGTTACGACGTGGTCGCCGATGGTAAACGATTCGTTGGGATCACGGTTGCCGCCGGCCACACGCCGCTGACCGCTGCAGCGATTCGCCAGATTGATGTCGTTCTGAACTGGCACGAAGGACTCAAGACGCGAATGGCAACCGTGAAATGACTTCTTCCGCCCCGCCGATCCAAACTCTTCGAGGGACTGAAGCGGCTCGCGCCGACGGACTGAGCGCCGCCCACGATATACTGAACCGGACCGTCCGAGTGGACGTGCTTCATGCCCAAACCAGGCCCGCTTCCACCGCCCGGCTTCGACGACCTCAGTCGACGAGAAGATCGACTACCGGCAGTCGCTGTGGGACAGAATCGCGGCAACTCCTGAGACGATTCCGGTTCCGGATTGGCACGGTGAAATCCTTGACGAGCGCCTGAAGGACCTCGAGGCCAACCCAGAGGCTGGCTGGTGACTGCTGGGAGGCCGTTCAGGAACGCCTCCGCAAGCAGTTCGATAACCGTCACTGAATCGAATGTCCCGCCGGTTGATCGTTCGGCCGCTTGCCGAGGCCGATCTCGACGATGTGGACACGGCGGCTCGGAACCAACTCCTCAAAGCCTTCGACCAGCTGCGCCGATCGACTGCCTGAATCGCTCAGAAGGGCTGTCAGGGCACGATCGCGCGCAGCAGCCACTGCTGGTTCGCCCCGCCGTGCGGCGTGTACTGAATGACCGGGGCGCCATCATCGAGCGAGGCGCCAGCGACATCCAGTGCCTTGCCGCTGTGACGAGCGACGATGCGAACGTAACCGTCCGCCAGCGGCTCGAGCGTCCACAGCTGGTTGTTGCCGCCGTTCCAAGGAAACTGAATGACCGGGGTGAGATCGTCGGTCAGCCCGCCGAAGACATCGAGCACCTTGCCGCTGTGACGGGCCACCAGCCGGAACGCGCCGTCCGCCGCCGGCTCGAGCTTCCATTGCTGGTTCGCGTTGCCGTGGCAGCCCCATTGGATGACCCCGGCGGCATCGTCGATCAACGCACCGAAGACATCCAGGCACTTCTGGCTGCCGCGCGACACGATCTCGTAGAACGGCCCGCGTACCCGGTCGACGATTGCGCGCGTGAACCCCGCGACAAAGGGCGCCCCGCGAGCCAGCAGGTTTTCTCGCGTCATGTAGTCCAGCTGGATGTCCGCGTGCGCGCCGACATTCTCAATGTAGTGCGTCGCCGGATAGCCCGGAATCGTCACCGGCGCAATCCGCGTCACCAGCGAATTGGTATTCGAGGTCGTCGACTCGGAGTAAATGCCGGCGGGCCAGCCGCTGACCGATCCGCCGGCTCCATTTGTGCGCGTGCCTACCAGAGGCCCTCGCTGATTGTCCTGCAGCATCGTCGGGAAGATGTCGCCGGCGGAGATCGAGAAATCGTCGATGAGGACGATCAGCGGCTTTGTGTAGGCCAGCAGGTTCCCTTGCGTGTCCCGAGCCGGCTGGTTGCCAAACATCTGGAGACTGCACGCCGGAATCGGCCCGGTGCGGCCGCGATTCTCACGGTAGGCCGCTTCCAGCTGGCGCAGGATCTCCCTGTAGATCTCGAGAATGAATGGCGGCGCTCCCGCCCGTTCGGCCATTTCGAGGGCGGCCTGAATGCCGTTGATACGATCGATGGTCACGCGGATTTCTTCGCCGAAGAAGAAGAACGGGTACGGAATGAGGTAGGAAGCCGCCGTCAACATGTAGCAGCCCCCGCCTGTGTTGCGCATAACGTCGACGACGAGGCCGTCGGTATTTTGCTGGAAGTACGCGATTTCGTTTCGCAGCTCCGTGATGGCAGTCGTCGGGTTGGGCGGGGCGAAGTTGGGGATCCGAAGGTAACCGATGCGCACACCATCGGATTCGTACGTGCCGGAGAAGTGGAAGTCACTCGCGACACGTCCGAGCCGCTGCACGAAGTCGGCCGGCAGGCTGGCCGCAAACACCGGCGTGCGTTGTCCCAACCCGAGCACGTAGCGGCGCGAGACCGTCTCTCCCGTGGGCGACACAGTCACGCCGCCGAGCAGCGGGTCGTTGTCAGGGAGACGAAAATTCGTGAGCTCGAGCCACGGTTCGAAGTACGAGGGCAGCCCGGCGTCCTCGGCGAGCGTGAACGACGATGATGCCTGAGGGCTGGGCACCGGTCCAATCCATCGCAGCGGTACTCCTCTCTTGGCCCAGGGGATGGAAAACGTTTCCTGGGTACCGCCGTCCCGTTCGATCACCACGAGTGCCGTGTCCGGTAGATCGATCGCGCGTGGTATTCGTGACTGCGGACGGAAGGTCAGGAAATCGGCGACGCTCCGTCGCGTGCTCACCAGGCCGCCTCGCTTCAAGAACCTCGAGAATTCCGCCATCAAATCCTCAACCGGCCTGCCGTCCACGGAGAGCAACTGGTCGCCGATCTGAAAGGAATACTGGAGCAGCGGCAGCCGCGTGCGATCGATGCCGTCGATGAGGACCTTGCCGTCGTAGATGTCGACGGTGATGCCCAGGTCGGCAACGAAGCTGGATGGCATGGCGAACGACGAATGTGTGTCGTTCAGGCTGGCGACATACTCCAGCGCGATTTCGAAGAACTCGAGATCGTCCGACGACTGCGCCACACGATCGAGCCACGGCCCGATCTCGAACAGATCGAAGCCGAACAACTCTTTCTTCCACTCGTACGGTGCATAACGCTTTGCATAAATGGCCGCGATGTTTTCAAAGTCGTGGATCTTCTGGTCCACCGTCAGCTGCGCCGAAGCAGGGCGTGCAACCAACGTCGCGACGATGACGCCGATCATCGTCTGGGCAAGAGTTCCCATGGTGATGCGTTTCATGTGACCTCCGAACCAAAGCTGACTCAGCCTCGAATGCGCGCCGGATCCTATACCTTTCGCTGGTCGGTTGAAGTCGCTTCGCGCAGCTCATCAATACCCGGCTCCGCTACCCGGCGGACGATCTCTCCCCTTGACGATCGAACACCGTCATCTGCGGTGCGATACTGTGTCCTCGCGCGGCGCGGCCGACGTATACGACATGAATGGTGACGCCGACATGTCCACTGAACGCCGTCTCGGGCTCGAGACCGCGTTCGCGATCACAGCCGCACTCGTCTGCCGGTGCCCCTGCTCGCCTCACAAGAGATCCGGCCCGGTGTGCTGCGCACCCCGGATGAACGTTTTCAGAATCTTCCCGGGTTCGACTTTCAGCCGCATTACGTGGAGATCGCGGGTTATCGGGTCCATTACGTGGATGAAGGTCCGTGCCAGGGTAAGCCGGTCCTGCTGCTCCACGGCGAACCGACCTGGTCGTATCTCTATCGCAAGTTGATCCCGCCTCTCACGAAGGCGGGCCTGCGCGTGATCGCACCCGACCTGATCGGCTTTGGCCGGTCGGACAAACCGATCGACCAGGCCACACATACGTACGCGTTTCACGTCGAGGCGATCACGAAGCTCGTGACGATCTGGATCTGCGTGGTGTGACGTTCTTCGGACAGGACTGGGGCGGCTTCATCGGGCTGCGCGTTGTAGCTGAAACCCCCGATCGTTTCGCTGCCGTCGTCATTTCGAATACCGCGTTGCCGGTTGGCGACTGAACTCTTTCACCCGCGTTCGACAATTGGAAACGTCGCGCCGCGGAAATGCGCGCGCGGGGAGACATGCCCGCCGGCAATCTCGTCACACCGGCCGACGCGACGACGGCGGCGGCATACGATGCGCCGTTTCCAGAGCCGCGGTACCAGGCCGGCCGCTGATGATGCCGGAGTTCGTGCCCGTCACGGCGGACGATCCGGCGCGCGCGGCGAACCTGGCTGCGTGGGACGTCTTCCGTAAATGGCAGAAGCCGTTTGTGACGGCATTCGGCACCGCCGATCCTTTCACCCGGGGCCATGACCAGCGGTTTGTGGAAGAAGTTCCTGGCGCCAAGGGACAGCCGAATCGCAGGATTGCGGGCGCCAGGCATTTCATCCAGGAGCCACACAGCGATGAGCTAGCCCGGATCATCATCGATGTGACACAAGCCACCCGCTGAATGTTTGCGCGGCTCTACCCCAACAGCCGCAGGTTGGGGTTTTGATACAGTCTCTTGAGGAACGAATGCTCAGGGACGCGTCAGGAGGGCACATGCGCACGCACGCTCGGCATCTCCACTCCGGTCTTTTTGTTCTTGCAGGTCTCGTCTTTCTCGCATCAGTCAGAACATCCACACAGGCTTTCCCCGATCTCATTCCGCTGCCGGCCGACTTCGGACCGGAGGGCATCGCCGTCGGGCACGGCTCCACGTTCTACGCGGGGTCACTGGCGGCATCCACACGGGGCCAGATTCTGGTCGGCGACCTGCGGACCGGTGAAACAGCCACCCTGGTGCCGCCCGACGGCGTGCCAGCGATCGGGATGAAGCACGATGCGAGGAGCAACCTGTTGTTCGTTGCCCGTGGTGGCAGCGGCATGGGAACCGTGTTCGATGCGGCGTCGGGGGACGTCGTTGCCTCGTACCAGTTTCAGGCGGCCCCGACGTTCATCAACGACGTGGTCATCACGCGCGAGGCCGCGTACTTCACCGACAGCCAGGGACCGTTCCTCTATCGAGTCGCGCTCGGGCCGGCTGGCGAGCCCTCGGCGGTCGACACTCAGATTCCACTGCCCGGCACCTTCAGAACGAACGGCATCGCGGCCACGCCCAACGGAAAGCATCTCTTTGTCGTCGACGGGGCGACGGCGCAACTGTATCTGCTGGACACCGTGACGCACACGCCGGTCCCTGTCGATCTCGGCGGCGACCCACTGCCCAACGCCGATGGCCTGTGGCTCGACGGCAAGACGTTGTATGTCGTTCAGAACTTCCGCAATCAGATCGCCGTCGTCGAGCTGTCGCCGGATTACCTGTCCGGCGCGATCGTGGGCTTCATTACGGAACCATTCGCGTCGAATCCATCCACGAGGGTTCCGACTACGATTGCGGCGTTCGGCGATGCGCTTTACGCCGTGACGGCAGGCTTCGCCGCACCCTCGCCAGACTTCGTGGTCCGACTGGTGAAGTAATGTGCCCGAATCCCCCCGCCTCCAGATTGCCGAACGTCGCGTGAGCGATGTGACCGTCCTGGGGCTCACGGGCGAGATGCTGCTCGACGATGGAGACCTGGCCTTTCGCCGGAAAATCCACGAGCTCGTCGAAAGCGGGCGTGTGAGGATCGTGGTCGACCTCGGTGGCGTCACCCATATCGACAGTTCGGGCATCGGGATGCTGGTTGCCAAGGTGAAAACCGTTCGCGAAAAGGGGGGCGACATCAAGCTGGTTCGCCTGACCCATCGCACGCAGAATCTTCTCGCGATGCTCAAGCTGGCGATGGTGTTCGAGACGCTGCCCGACGAAGCGGCAGGCTTGCACAGCTTCTCCTGGAGCGCGAAGGCGCCTGCGGACCTCTACGTGGATCCCGTGTAGTGCGTTGACCGCGTCGCGCAGCTGAGCGTCGGTCAGGTACGGCGCAGGTCCGAGACGAAGGAGATCACCGCGGACGTCGGTGAGCACCCCTCGATCCCGCAGCGCGCGCGACAGGGCCGCCGCGCTGGCGCACCGAATCGCGAGAAATCCTCCACGCCGATCGGCGGGTATCGGCTCGACGTGTGCGACGGCTGGATCAAGGTCCAGCGCTTCGAACGTCTGTTGCAGGCAGTCGACCTGCCTGCGGCTGATCTCGCGCAGGCGCTCTGCCGTCAGGCCCTGCTCGACGTGAAACGCGAACACCGCGGCGGCGCGATAGTGCGAAGCGGGATCATAGGTCGCACCGTTGAACCGCGCGGCGCCCTCGCCGTACTCCACGCGACCGGCGGACTCGGGCCGCTCCAGCGCCCCGAACTCACTGAACCAGCCCGTCAGCACCGGCCGAAGCCGGCACCCGGGCGGCACACGAAGGAAGGCATTGCCTTCGCCGAGCTGGCAGTACTTGTATCCCCCGCCGGTGACGAACGCGCCGCCGAGGCCGAGCGTCGCGATGTCGAATGGCACGACGTTGAGATGGTGGTACGCGTCGACGAGCAGCGTCGTGCCGTGCCGCTCGCACGCGCGCGCCACGAGGTCGATGCCGGGCACGATTTCCGCGGTGTCGTACAGCACCGACGACACGAGGACACATGCGGCGCCATCGTCGACGGCGCGAGCGAGACGCTCGGTCAGCGTTTCGGCCGGCCGGGCGGCGACCTTGACGATCGCGAGCCCCTCTTCGGCGAGGCGATCGAGCTGCCGCCGGATGGTGTGGAACTCGCCGTCGGTGGTCACGAGTTTCGGCCGGGCGCCGAGCGGCAGCGCCGACAGCAGCCTCGTGACGAGCTCGTGCGTGTTCTGACCGAGGGCGATATCGCCGTCGGGATCGTTCAGCAGGCGACGGAAACCCTGCTGCACGCGGGCGGCCTGCTCCGCCGCGCGCACCCATTTGTCGTCGACCAGCTCCGCCGCGTCGAGCCAGGCGCGCTGCTGGGCATCGAACGACACGTCCGGCCACGCCTGATGAGAGTGGCCGGTCAGCAGCAGCCGTTCGGCGACACGAAAGCGGGAGTAGTGGGCAGCGAGATTGTCGATGTTGTCCACGGGGGCTACAACTGCGACCGGATCTGCCAGAGATCCGGAAAAAGCGGACGCCCGACGGTTTGCTGCAGATACGCCGCGCCGGCGGAGCCGCCGGTTCCGCTCTTCGCGCCAATCGTCCGCTCGACCATCTTCACGTGCCTGTAGCGCCACTCCTGGATGCCTTCGTCGAGGTCGACCAGCCGCTCGCACAGCTCCGCGTTCTTGGTGTCGTCCCTGTACACCGAGACGAGAATCCGCTGCACTTCCGCAGACGGTTCGATGCCCGCGACCACGTCGCGTTCGAGATGCGAGAGAGGGACCGCGTACCCTTCCTTCGACAGGTAACGCAGGAACGCGTCCCACACGGTCGGCTCCTGATAACGCCGCTCGAGCGCGGCCCGCGCGCGGCTCCCCTCCGGAAAGCGGTGAAGGGCCGCCTGCGACTTCACGCCGAGCAGGAACTCGATCTGCCGGAACTGGTCGGACTGAAAACCGCTCGCCGCTTCGAGCCGCTCGCGGAAGCTGAGGAACTCGAGCGGCGTCATCGTCTCGAGGATGTCCAGCTGCGCGACCATGACCTTGAGGATGGTCAGGATCCGCTTCAGCGTGTGCTGCGCGCGATGCGGTTTCCCGGCGTCAAGGAGCTGGCGAACGCGGTCGAATTCGTGCAGCAGCTCCTTGAACCAGAGCTCGTACACCTGGTGGATGACGATGAACAGCAGCTCGTCGTGCTCCGGCCCCTGCGAGCGCGGCTGTTGCAGCGCCAGCAACTCGTCAATTTTCAGGTAGCTGGCGTACGTGACGGCTGGATCGGTCACGAGTTCTCTCCCTGATCGGCGGCCAGGCGCCATCTTATGCGTCGACGCGCGGCTGTCGCAACGCCAGCGAGGAAGTCGCGTCTTCGAGTTTTCGTGGTTGCATTTCTCCTCATCAAGTTGAAATCCGCTCAGGCCGGTCGGCGCATGTAACGAAACGACCGTTTCGCGCACCAACGGTACGCACCTGGCCCATCCGAACGGTGTGCAAGGTCGTATTGAAGGAGGAGGTTTTATCATGATTGCCGATCGCCGCCGCCGGATTCAGGACCTGGTCGTCAGGATGCAGCAGGCCTTTCTCGATGCGCCAGCCCTGAGGCTGACGGTGCGGCAGGCGCGGCGGAGGTTTTCCACAAGTGCGGCCATGTGTGAGGCGGTGCTGAACTTCCTGGTGGAGGCCGGCGTGCTGAGTCGAACGTCCCGGGGTCAGTACGGCCGGTTGTTACCGCGTTCGACCGGACGCGCAGCCGCCTGAGGGGGTCACGCTCGC
The DNA here is from genome assembly GCA_963763095.1 of Vicinamibacteria bacterium. Lineage (GTDB taxonomy): Bacteria > Acidobacteriota > Vicinamibacteria > Vicinamibacterales > JAENWD01 > CAVUCH01. The sequence continues at coordinate 5,487 of CAVXNR010000021.1, read as the reverse complement.
AAACGGTCACCGCAGCCTTGCGAGCCACAACTCGTGCGGACCTTCGCGAGAGATTGGGAAGACAATTTCGTCGCGCGGCGACGCGTCCATCGACATCTGAAAATCGCGCTCGAATGGACCAACCAGGTTGTGCACCGTCACCGCACCCCCAGCAACATCGACCGACGTCAACTCGCCCCACACCCGGGCGCTCGTGTGGCGCAGGAAGAAAAGCCGCGTATCATCCCCTGACCACGCAAGGGCGGTAGGGGCGCGATCGTTCTTCGGGGTCAGCGGTCGGCACCGGCCGCTCTCGCTCTCACACACCATGACTTCGTGAGCGCGGGACTCTCCGGCGATCAGCCGCCCGTCGCGCGAGAATCGCTGCTCGTAGAGGGCAAATGGAAACGCGCGTTCGGATCCGGTCTCGAGATCGCGCGCTCGCGATTGCCGTAAGTCCCCGTGTTCGACCGATGAATAGACGACTGTGCGCTCGCGAGGCTCGACGGCCGCCTGGTATTGCCGTCCGAAGGACCAGGGCGCAATTTCACGCGACGCACCACCCGTGAGAGAGAGCCTTCGAAACGTCGGGTTGGGGTGGACCTGATAGAAGTACAGCGTCTCGCCGTCGCCACTCCACTGCGGCATGATGTTGAGTTCGCCGCCGCCATCGGTGACGGCGGTCAAGTTCGAGCCATCTGCGTCCATGACGAACAGCTGCATTTCACCGCGGGAATTCCTGCCCATCAGCGCAATGCGACCTCCGTCAGGCGAGTAGCGGGGAAACGCGAGAGGCGTCCGTTGCTCGAGCAATGTCCTCCGGGTGCCGCTGTGCAAGTCCTGCACGACGACGGCCCATGTGCGCTTCACGTTCGCGAAGAGGAGCGTTCGCCCGTCAGGCGACACGACCGGATCGAGATCTTCCCCGGCTCCGGTTGTCAGAGCTTCAGGCGGGCCGCCGTCCACCGGCACCCGCCACAGATTTACACTGCCCGATCGTGCCGAGGCGAGGATGAGCGCCTTCCCGTCGGGAGTCCAGGCTGGTGCACCGCCCTCCTGAAGGTCTGACGTGACTCGGCGAGGATCGTCTCCGCTAGAAGGGAGGATCCAGTAATCGCCGTACCGGCCCTGTTCGCCGAGGAAGACCGCGACGGACTTGCCATCCGGTGAGAAGGTCGGCCAGCTGTCGCCGTAGTGGTCGATCAGTCGTCGGGGAAGTCGCGGCAACTGAGTCACGCCGACGCCATCAGCGTCCGCCATGAAGATCTGTCCAGCTTTCTCGAAGACCAGCCCTCGGCCATCAGGGGACATGTCGGCATTCCAGCCGTCCTTCAGGATCTGGCGCGGTTCGCCTCCGAGTGGCGGCACGGACCAGATGCCACCGCCGCTGCGCGTGTAAATGATGCGGTCTCCCTGAGCCGACCACCGGGGGCGGACGGCGGGAAGGTCACCGAACGTGATCTGGATGGGATCTCCAGTCCCGAGGTTCTTGATCCAGACCTGCGGAATACCGCCAGCATCGCTGACGAATGCGACCATTCGACCATCCGGCGAGAGACTCGGCCAGCGATGCGATCCTGCGAACGTCGAGATCAGCTCGAGGCCGGCCACGGACGCGTCCTGCCCTGATCTCGCCGCGGTGGAACGGCGTGGCGCCAGATAGGCAATGGCCCCAATGAGCACCACTGAAGCCACCAGGGTGCCGGCGACAATCAGGCGGTGGGGCTCCGCTGACGCTCGCTCGTTCGTTTCCTCCGGTGGACCCGCGTGCACACTGCGGGCGCTGGACCACGAGTCGAGTTCGCTCCTGTAGGCAAATACGGAACCGAGGTTTTTGTGCAGCTGGCGATGGACGGGCAGGCCCTCGTCTTTCTCCCAGCGATGAACGGTTCGGACGCTGCGCTTCAGGTAGGCCGCGATCTCCTTCCAGGAATCAAGCCGTTCCCCGGTCGGCGAGGCGTCCGTTTGCGATGGAGCGTGGGACGGAGCCGTAGTCATCGAGGCCCAGAGGCTCGGAACGCCATTCTAGCTCCTGCCAGGCCGCCAGTCGTGTAGGGCGACCCTTTCAGGGTCGCCTCCGGGACAACCGAGACGGTGAGGACCGCGCGGCGAGACAAAGTGTGCCAGCGTCGCGACGGCAGCCTTTGTCTCTTGCGAGCGGCAGCAGCGCACTTTTAGGCTCCAGCCATCAGCCCTCGCGTCAGCTTTGACAGCTCGGCTCTGGAAGGAGATAGCTCATGCGTAAGTTCTATGTGGCTCTGTCGTTCGCGCTGATTACCGTCTTGACGAGTCCGGAATTCACCCGCCCCGGCATGGCGCTCACATCGGCTGAAGCTGTCGATCAGGCGAACGCCTATCCGAGCGTCGGGTCGATCATGGTCTGGCGCGACCCGAACAATCCGCTTGGTCTGCCCGGAGGGCTCGCCGGCCAGGTCACCGCCGTTCTGATCCACTCGCAGACGCTACTCACTGCCGGACACTTCGCCGCACGAGCCGAATCGGGGATTCCGCCATTCGCTCGAGTCGTCGTCAGCTTCGCACCGAACGCACTCGACCAGTCCACCTGGATCGACGTCAATCGCGCCCGCGGCACGTGCATCGCTCATCCTTCGTTTCCGAGACCCTGCACCCCGCAGAGTTGCCCGTTCGACGACACCGACGGGCTGTACGAACCGGGGATCAGCGATGTCGGCCTCTGTTTTCTCGACGAGCCCGTGCTCGGTATCCGGCCAGCCAGGCTGGCCAACCGCAGCCTCGACGATGCGCGTGTCACGGGCACGAGAATGACCATCGTCGGCTACGGAACGACGGCGCCAGCTCCGGGCGGTCCGGCTGACACGTCGCTCTACGACGGCATCCGCCGCTGGGGGACGTCCACGGTGGACCAGGTCATCGATCAAAACTGGGTCACGTTCAACCGCGACCCGGTTGGCGTCTGTTACGGCGACTCGGGCGCACCGACCTTCTTCAACGGCCGAGTGGTCGCGGTCGCATCCGATGGCGCCCTCGATTGTGTGTCTGCCGACAATCGGGCACGTGTGGACAGCAAGGACGTGCGCAACTGGATCAAGTCGCAGATTGATCAGCGCTTCCCCTTTTAGTAGCGGAAGTCGTGCGGTTTCGGGTCCGTGAAAGCCTGTATGGACCAGTGCTCGACTGATGGCTACCCTTGGCCAACTTCATCGGAGCACCTCGATGCGAACCTCACGCAAAGAACGCCGTCTGATGACGCGAATCGCTCGACTCTTCGTTGCCGCTGTCCTCCTCACGGCCGCCCAGGCGGTTTCGGCCACCACATATATGTCGGTGGAGCCAATTCCCAACCGTGACGTCGTGGGGCAGGGGAATCTCACGCTGCTCCGCAGCATCGGCTATCCCAACCTCGAACGATGGAGCAACCTGCTCCTCTCGAAATGCCTCGTGGTCGAGAGCGTCATCGAGGCGCTGACGACCCATGGCGCGATCACGTCGGTCACCATCAACCCGGTTACGACAGCAAACACCCGGTTCGTGGTCGCGGCCGGAGGGTTCGAGGGCGCAACCAACCCGTCGTATGTGTTCACTGTCAAGGATTCCGGCCCGGGCGCCGCAAGCATGCGCGATGTCAACGTGCTCGACAACGCGCTGGGCTACGTTCTGAATCAGGGCGGTACGGCGCACTTCAGCGCCGACAACGCCAAGGCCTACGCCTTCGTCCTCGATTACGCGGTCGTGACGTTTCGGGGAACGCTGAGCGGCGATGAAGCCCGCCAGTTCTTCGAGCGGCTCGGAACGATCGACCCCGCGTTGTTTAGCGGCCTGTTTGCCGGCTTCACCCAGGTTGATTTCGCCAATTCCCCGACGAACAACTCGATGTTGTTTCTGCAACCGGCCGTGACAAAGCAGCGTTTCATTTCAGGCCTCGCCGCGGCCGTGGAGACCGATCCACTGGCGACGTACTTTCCGCTCAAGAGCAGTGGCGCTCCCACCACGGCACGAGCAGGCATCGCCTTTCCTGGCAACGACTGGCTGGCCTTTCCTGCCGGCGACCAGTACCTGGCGAACATTGGCGGGACGCCTCAACTGGTGGCCGAGCTTGCGGTTCTCCGGCAACAGCACCTGACCGCTGTCGCGAACCTGCTGAACGCGATCGTGGAGAATCGCGTCGAGGCGCATCTCCGCGGATTCCGATGCCCGAATTGAAGCGGTTCCTTCGCTCTCTGGCCTAGGCCGGAGCCTTCTCACGATCGCCGTCGCCTGCTCGAGCGCGGCGCCGCGAGCTCGTGGGCATGCGCGAGCCGCTCCGCGACTTCCTTCCAGTCCGGAGCGCGGTCCAGATAGATCCCGACCCAGCCGCTTGGCCCGACGTACGGCGGCCGGAAGTACCGATCCGGCGCACGGATCAGGAGAAGGTCCTGCGTGACGTGAGCGGCCTTGCACCAGACGGCGTGGCGGCCGGCGCCATGGTGATTGGCCGCGCTGGCGAACGTCGCGAACATCTTCTTGCCCACCCAGAACGTCGGTTCACCGTGCGACATCTTCTCCCAGGCGCCCGGGAGCGCCAGGCACAGTCGCCGCAGCCGCGGGAGTGGGTTCGGCACCGTTCACGCGGCAACCGGCGTCAAGGGCGTCAGGACGCACAGCCACCGGCCATCGATCTTTTGGTACACGTCGGTCACCCAATACACGCGCTGATCCGCGCCACGTCGTCCGTCGATGGTGCAACGCGCGCGGCGATGGCGTCTTGTAAAAATGTTACGTTGTAAAGGGGGTTGAGAGGCGGGACTGGATGCATCACATACGACTTCTCTGCGCGATTGGCGTGTTCTGGGCGGCCGCGGTTGCCGGCAACCAGGCCCCCGCCGGACTACCCGGGGCGCTGCGCGCCCACGTGAAGGACGAGCCGTTCGGCCTTGTCACGTCCATTCGAGGACTGCCGCTCGGAGTCCGCGACGAGCTGCAGACATTGTTCGGCAGCCCGTCGCTCGACATCGCGGAGCCCGGCGCCAGGTTTCAGGACACCGGAGCAATCGACGATCCGACGCTGCCGAGCCGCCGGCTGGTCGCGGCGGGGTGCTCGATCGATCACTGCCTCGTTTACTACGAGCGGGGCGGCACCGCTCACACGTGGCACGTGGCGCTGTTTCACTGGACGCCCGCCGCGACTCGGTTCGAGTGGGGCGGTGCCGCGCCGAGCGGCCTTGCGAATATTGCGGACGTCAAGAACGCCGTCCTGTCTGGGGCGATCAAAAGCCCGAGCAAGCTCTGGTAGTCGTTCGGTCGCGCGCCGGGAAGTTGCCGGCTAACTCGGCTTGCAGGTCGATGTCACGCCTATCCAGTTGAGCGACCTGGCCACGGTCAAGAACTGTGGACGTTTCGCGTATCTCGAATGTCCGAAGGACGTTCGCCGCGTGATCGACGACTTGTTTCGCCAGCCGAAGCGGCGTCATTGAGTCCGGATTCGACTCGTGCTGGCCTCGTCGCCGGGAGGTCGCACGTCCGTGGTGCTCCGCGAGCACGCGTCAACTG
>CAVXNR010000020.1:0-106240 GCA_963763095.1 Vicinamibacteria bacterium | reverse complement strand
GGTTGCGGGCGACTTGGTTGGGCCGGTGCTCCAGCTCGCCCACGGCGTCCCAGACGCGCTGCGCGAGCTCGCCGCTGACGAACTTGGCGCCCGAGAGCACGCGCGAGACAGTGGCGGCCGAGACGTGGGCCTGGCTGGCGACCTCGTAGATCGTGGGCGCGGATGCGCGCCAGGTCTTGTGCGACGGACGACGATGTCTGGGGCCACGTTGGAGAGAGGCCATGCGGGGTCCGGGGCACAGGGTAATCGATTGCCGTTGGAGCGTCAATTCCCTTGGGTGGTCAGACCGTCTTGTGAATGAGATGCGCGCGCCGGCCGGACGGACGGCCAGGGTCCGGCTGGGGCGAACACACGGGGTATTCGATTACACCCCTCTTGACACGACCGCGGCTGTGTAGAATCATCCGCCCCGCAGGTCTGCCGCCGTCGTTCGGAAATCGATTGCTCGGAGGAGGCGTTTCCATGCGTCCGTCCCTCACCCGATTCCCGACTCGCGCACTCGGGGGCGCCCCCGCCCGCCGCACGGGCGCCGTGCTGCTCTGCGGGCTCCTCCTCACCGTCGTCTGCCCCGCCGACCTTGCCGGGCAGTTCGCCTTGCGCAGCAGAATCGAAGGCACCCTCACCGACTCCACCGGCAGTGCCCTCCCCGGCGCCACCGTCACCCTTACCGAGACCACCCGCAACCAGGTCCAGGTCGGCACCAGCGATGCCCACGGCGCCTTCGTGTTCTCGAACCTGGCCTCGGGCGTCTACACCGTCTCGGCCGCGCTCAGTGGCTTCGCCACGGCCGTCTCCGAGCCGATGAGGCTCGGCAGCGCCACCAGCGCCCAGGTCAATCTCGTGCTCTCCGTTGCCGGCGTCGCCGAGACCATCCAGGTCGTCAACGAAGCCCCCGTCGTGCGCACCGACCAGATCGCGGTCGGCATTGCCGTCGACAAGCCGATCATCGACAACATGGCCAGCAAGGGACGCAACTTCACCAGCTTCGTCCAGCTCGCGCCTGGCATCAGCACGCAGCCACGCGCCGACGAGGCCGGCACATACTCGGCCGGCTCGCACCACGTGATTGGCGGCATCGACTACGTCGCCGGCGGCGGCGGCAGCAACGGCTTCTACGTCAACGGCGTGAACGCGAACGACAACTACGTCGGCGGCCAGAGCTACTCGCCGTCTCTCGAGGCGGTCGACGAGATCAAAGTGGACGTCGCGAATTTCTCGGCCGCCAACGGCCGCGATCTCTCGACGCTGACCGTGACCACGCGGGCAGGCACCAACCGGTATCGCGGCGCGATCTACGACTACATCGAGAACGACGCGCTGAACGCCTGGGATCCGCTCGAGCGCCAGCGCGTGACCGAGGGCACCGAGAAGCCCTCGCTCAACCGCCACCAGTACGGCGGCAACGTCGGCGGACCGATCCTCAAAGACAAGCTGTTCTTCTTCGCCAACTACGAAAGGACCTACAATCGCAGAGGCGACGAGCCCGAGTTCTTCCGCGTGCCGACGGCGGCCGAGCGGCAGGGCGACTTCAGCGCGCTTCTGTCGCGTTTCCCCGACGATCCGAACTACGTCCTCTACAACCCTTTCACCACCGTCATCACCGACGACGGCGAAAGCATCCGCACGCCGATTCCGAACAACGACCTGCGGAACATCACGCGTCCGGACGGTTCACCGGCGATCGATCCGCGGGCGCAGGACATGCTGAACCTGTTCCCGATGCCCAACTACGTCGATCCCTCCGATCCGAACAACCTGGAAAACCATCAGGCGTTCATGACCAGCAAGTTCACGTCGCACCGCTTCGATGGCCGTGTCGATTTCGCGCTCGGCGCCAAGGACAACCTCTACGTGAACTTCTCGCAGTCGCAGGGCCGCGACGAGAATTCCGGCGGCCTTTTCCCGGAAGTCCTCCCTGGCAACGTCGACGACAAGTCATGGTTGACCTCGGTCAGCTACGCCCGCATCTTCACGCCGACCCTGACGAACGAGCTGGTGGTCGCCTACGGCAGGGGCGAGCTGTGCTTGCCCGATCAGCAGAGTGTCGACTACATGCACCAGACCGACACGCTTCGGGCCAAGTACTTCCAGAACATCGGGTCGGGCGCGGACCAAGGGCTCTACGCGACGTCGATCGGCGACTACTACGACTTCGGAGCCTTCGAGGTCTTCTGCGCCGCCAACCCCAGCTTCCAGATCTCGAGCAACCTGAACTGGCTCAAGGGCGCCCACATGGTGAAGGCGGGCTTCAACTTCTTCCGCAAGCAGGAAAAGGACTTCGACTACATCCGCTATGTCGGCTTCGACCAGCAGTTCACCCGCTCCGGCAGCGTCGACGGCAGCATCGGCGGCGATTCAGTGGCGAGCTTGCTGCTGGGTGTTCCGAGTTTCATGCAGCAACGGTACAACCTGACCGAGGGCGACGACACGCTCAATTTCGTGATGCCGTACTGGGGCTTCTACGTCGAGGACAAATGGCAGCTGAAGCCGAGGTGGACGCTGTCAGCCGGCCTGCGCTACGACCTCGGCATCCAGACCTACTCGGGCAACCGCTACGGCAACGCGATCGTGGACATGAACTATGACGGCTGGCAGCTCGCGATTCCCGGGCGCGCCCCAGGGCTCGATCTTCACTATCTGCCGGCCGACAAGAACAACTTCGCGCCCCGCGTCAGCCTGGAGTACCAACCCACGCCGGGCTGGGTGCTGCGCGCCGGCTACGGGGTCTTCTACGACCTCGGCATCACGACGACCGGCGTGGCGCGCCTCGGCGACGGGTTCGGTGGCGTGCCGGGCTACGTCGGCGACTTCTACGGCAACTTCCGCTTCGACGCTCACGACGATGAGCCGGTGATGAGTCTCGACGACGTCTTCCCTGCCCCAGCGACGGTCCCTGTGGGGACGTATCCGATCAGCACCGGACCCGGCACCGGGTACTTCGACTATGCGGCCAGCGTGCGCTACATGGACGACGAGTCCGGCGACACCCCCTACTATCACCGCTTCGTCGTCTCGACCGAGAAGCAGATCGGGCCTCGCACCGGGCTCTCGGTCTTCTACACGGGCAGCCGCGGTCGGGATCTCCCCTTCTACATCAACCAGAACATCCCGGCCTACCAGACCGGCTGGAGCTCGGAGGACGCACTCAACGACGCGCGGCCTAACAACAACGGTCGCTTCGCCGACGTGCGGGTACTCCGGCACGGCCTCACATCGACGTACAACGCGGGGACGGTGCGGGTCGATCACCGACTGACCAACGGCCTGGCGTTCCTTTCGCACTACACCTATTCGAAGACCACCACGGATCGGTACCAGACCGATGGCCCGATCGACGATCTGTCGCAGCCGGCCTGGGACTGGAACATCCAGCTTGGACGGGGCGAGGCGATCTTCTCGCATCCGCACCGCTTCGTGGCCGCCGCCACCTGGGAGGTGCCATTTGGTGACTCGCTGACGGGGCTCGCCCGCGGCGCACTCTACGGCTGGCGGGCCTCGGGCGTCTACGTGGTCGAATCCGGCGACGCGCTCACCGTCTTCAACGGCCAGAGCAGCGCGCGCGACTTCGAGCCGGAGATGCCAAACGTGATTGGGGATCCCAATGACGGGCCGAAGACGACGCTGGAGTACTTCAACACGGGAGCCTTCGCCGATCCCGGGCCTGACGTGAAGGGGAACGCGCGTCCGGGGATCCTGCGCGGACCGGGAATCAACAACCTGGATCTGTCGCTCGGAAAGACCTTCGGGATTATGGGCACGAACCTGCTGTTCCGCGCCGACCTCTACAACGCGCTGAACCACGCGCAGTGGCGATACCTGGACACGACCTTTGCGCTGGGCGAGGGCAGTACGTTCGGTCGCGTGACCGAGGCCCGCAACGGGCGGATCGTGCAGCTCAGCCTCAAGCTGACGTTCTGACTGCCGGTCGGCTCTGTGGCTGCCAGTGACGTGACGCCCGATCGGCGTCAGCTCCGCGGCCTTTCCCGCGGGAGCGGGGCATGACCAGCAAGCTCGGAGCGGCAGTCGCCGCCGGGCTATGCGCGCACCTCACATGGGCGGCGGCGCCCGGCGAGCAGGTGCTGTCCGCGCGTCGGCCCGTGCCGGACCGCGTGGAGGCCCGCTATTCTCCTGCCCCTCTCGGCGCACAACGCATCGAGGGCTTGCTCGGCGACCGCATGGCGGTCAACGTCGACAAGCGCCTGCTCGAAGGCGTGGATCCCGAGCCGCTGCTGAAAGGCTACCGGCAGCGGCCCGGACAACAGACGTGGATCGGCGAGCACATCGGCAAGTTCATCGACGCGGCAACCAACGCCTGGGCAAACACCGGCGACGCGCGGCTGAAGGCGAAGCTCGATCGCGCGGTCAGCGACCTGCTGGCGACGCAGCTCGACGACGGCTATCTCGGCACATACCTCGAACCCGATCGCTTCAAGGACTACGGCGACGCCGAGTTCGAGCCATCCGAGAGCCTGCCGCTCTGGGACGTGTGGGCGCACAAGTACAACCTGCTGGCGCTCTTGAACTACTACCAGCGCACCGGGTTCGAGCCGGCGCTCGCCGCGGCCCGGCGCATCGGCGATCTGCTGTGCCGGAGGTACGGTGACGGTCGGCAGAGCATCGCCCGCAACGACTGGCACGTCGGCATGGCCAACACCAGCGTGCTCGAGCCGATGGCGACGCTCTACCGTCTCACCGGCGACGCCCGCTATCTCGAGTTCTGCCGCTACATCGTGCGCGCCTGGGACGAGCCCTCGGGTCCGAAGATCCTCACCACGCTCCTGACGAAGGGGCGCGTGAACGAAGTCGCCAACGGCAAGGCGTACGAGATGACGTCGAACTTCGTGGGCCTGCTCGAGCTGTATCGCGCGACCGGCGAGGCGAGCTATCTGCGCGCCGTGCAGCGCGCGTCGGACGACATCGTGAAGAACCGCCGCTATCTGACCGGCACGGCAAGCTGGGCCGAGCTCTATCGCGGCGACCACCTGCTGCGCGCCGACGGCAAGGTGGGAGAGGGCTGCGTGACGACGACCTGGATGCAGGTCAACCTGAAGCTGCTGGAGCTGACCGGCGAGGCGAAGTACGCCGACGAGCTCGAGCGCACCATCTACAACGCGCTGATCGCCGCACAGCACCCCGAGTCGGGCCGCATCTGCTACTTCATGCCGCTCGACGGCATGAAGCAGTACGGCACGGTCAGCCAGGGCGTGCCCGGCGTGAGCTGCTGCACGTCCAGCGTGCCGCGGGGGCTGACGCTCATCCCGTCAGCCGCGTGGGGCGTCCGCAACGGAGGCATTGCCGTCAACCTGTTCGTGCCGGGCCGGGCGCGGCTCACACTTCCCGGAGGCGATGTGTCGGTGCGGTCGACCACGCGGTATCCGGTGGACGGCGACCTGACGCTCGCTCTCGAGATGGCGTCGCCGATGCGCTTTCCGCTCTCGGTACGCGTGCCGTCGTGGTCGAAGGCGCTGACCGTGACCGGCGGCGGACGCGAGTGGACCGAGGCGCGCGAGGGCTTCGTCGAGGTCGACCGCGTCTGGAAGGACGGCGACACGGTCGGCGTGCGGGTGGATCTCTCACTGATGGTGGTCTCCGGCGCACCGACCTATTCGGGGCGCGTCGCGATCCAGCGCGGCCCGCAGGTGCTGGCCGCCGACGAGCGGCTGAACCCCGGCGCCTCGCCGTGGATGAACGATCTCTGGCTTGCGGGCCTCGCGACGACCGATGTCAGGCTGCGGGACGCGTCGGCGTCGCTCCCCAAGGGCTGCAAGGGCACGCAGGCCTACGCCGTGGACGGCTACTTCGGCAACGCGGAGCTTGGCAAGACGCCGATGACCCTCGTGCTGGTGCCCATCGCCGACGCGGGCCAGACCGGCGGCGAGTACCGCACGTGGCTGCAGCGGCCCTGAGGAGAGAGCGAAGATGCGGAGCGTGATCGATCGCCGAGGCTTCCTCGGCGTCGTCGGCGGCGCGGCGGCCGTCTCGCAGGTCTCCACGCCCTCCAGCCCTCCCCGGCCCGCGCACGCCCCCGCGCCGCCACGTTCTCGCGCGGCCTCGTCGTGGATCGACTCGCTCTCCTGCTCGACGCCGATCTTCCTGCGGCCGCGGAAGGGCAACAAGGACGCCGTCTTCCCGCTGAAGCCGGACACGGCGACGGCGCGGCGGCTGGAGGAGTTCCGCGACGCCGGCATCGGCATGGTGGAGGTGTACGCCCCGGCGGAAGCCGGCAACAGCTTTCTCGGCCTCGACACGATCAACCGCTACCGCGTCGACCCGCGAATCGGCACGATGGACGACTTTCGCCGCCTCGTCGATCTCGCGCACGCGAAGGGCCTGAAGATCATCAGCATCGACAACCTCGGGTACTGCAGCGTCGAGGCGGTGGACTTCCTGAAGGCGTGCGACGACGTGAAGGCGGGGCGCGACTCGCGCGAGGCACGGATGTTCCTGTGGGCCGATTCGGCCGACGCGCCGCCCCCGCCGGGCGCCGGCCGGCCCGATCCCTACTTCATGATCCGCCCAACGCACCTTGGGGGGTACGAGTCGCCGAAGGAAGAGTTCTGGCAGCCGAGCGCGCGCGCCGGCAGGCACTACTGGACCAGGTGGCCCGGCGAGGACCTGGCTGGCAACCGCGTGCGCCTGCCGCAGTACAACTGGTTCAGCGACGAGTTCCAGGAGGAGTCCGAGAGGATCGTCCGCTTCTGGATGGACACCGGCATCGACGGGATGATGATCGACGCCGTCAACTGGTACGTGGGGTGCGACTGGGCGAAAACCCGCCGGCGCATGACCGACGTGATCAACGGCTACGGCGTGAAGTACAGCCAGCCGGAGGGCGCCGGCGCGTTCCGCGACGACCCGGTCTCCTGGGTCACCGACGGCGGGTGGGCCTGCGTGCAGGACTACGGACTCGGCATCTTCTGGGAGAAGGACAGCAACGTCGTGACCAGGGCCATCGACAGCGGCGATCCGCGTCCCATCGAGCCCGCCCTGCGCAACTACCACGACCGCATCGTCGAGGCCGGCGGGGTGCTGTTCTTCAGCCCGCTGCGGTTCGAGGACGCGACGAGGAGCCGGCTGGCGGTCGCCGTGACCGCCGCCGTCGGCGACCTGGTCTCCTGGTCCAGCGTCATCGATGACCTGTGGTCGCCGGTGATCCCGGACGCCGAGGAAGCGAAGGTGATGAAGCTGAAGGCGACCCACCCGGCGCTCTTCAACCGGGGACGGCGCCAGGCGCTGCCCGTGGCGGCGCCCGAGCGGCACTACGCGTTCCTGCGCGCCGCTCGCGACGGCGGCGAGCGGGTGATCGTCGTGCTGAACTTCCAGGCGGAGGCGCAGATGGTAGAGCTGAACCTGAGCGGCGTGGCCTTCGCGACCGCGACGGACCTGCTCGGCGGCGGCGTGGCCATGCGCGAGCCGCTCTGGCGCGTGGAGCTGCCGCCGTTCGGCTACCGGTTCTTCGAGCTCGACGCGCGGAAGGACGGGCGGGGATGAGCGTGCGTCTGGCTCTCGTCCTGCCGCTCGCCGCGGCGGTGGTGGTGGGGTTCGCGCTCCCCCCCCCCCGCCGCAACAGCGAGAAACCCCCGCTGCGGCCGATCTTCCACTTCACGCCCGCGACGAACTTCATGAACGACCCGAACGGGCTGGTCTTTCTCGACGGCGAGTACCACCTCTTCTACCAGCACAACCCCGAGGGTGACAAGTGGGGACATATGAGCTGGGGCCACGCCGTCAGCCGCGACCTGCTGCGATGGGAGCATCTCCCACTGGCCATGCGCGAAGAGGACGGCATCATGATCTTCTCCGGCAGCGCCGTGGTCGATGCCTCGAACACCAGCGGGCTGTGCGGCACGGCCGGCGCGTCGTGCCTCATCGCGATCTACACGGGCCACACCGAGAAGCGGCAGACGCAGAACCTGGCGTTCAGCCACGATCGCGGGCGCACGTGGACGAAGTACCCGGGCAATCCGGTGCTCGATCTGTCGCGCCGCGATCATCGCGACCCGAAGGTGTTCTGGCACGAGTCCTCGAAGCGCTGGGTCATGATCAGCGTGCTCGCGGGCGAGCGCAAGGTGCGGTTCTTCTCCTCGTCCGATCTCAAGCGCTGGGAGATGCTTAGCGACTTCGGCCCTGCAGGCGCCACGGGCGGCGCGTGGGAGTGCCCCGACCTCTTCCCACTGCCCGTCGACGGCGACCCCCAGAACGTGCGCTGGGTGCTCGACGTGGACCTCAACCCGGGCGGCCGCGTCGGCGGTTCGGGCGCGCAGTACTTCACCGGCACGTTCGACGGCACGCGCTTCGTCAACGACAACCCCGACAGCCTCACGCTCTGGGTGGACTACGGCAAGGACTTCTACGCCAGCCAGTCCTACGAGAACATCCCGGCGTCCGACGGCCGGCGGCTGTGGATCGGGTGGATGAGCAACTGGGCCTACGCCGACGTCGAGCCCACGTCGCCGTGGCGCGGCGTCCAGTCGCTTCCGCGGGAGCTGTCGCTGCGCCGGACGCCCGACGGCATCCGCCTCGTGCAGACGCCACTCCGCGAGCTGGCGACGCGGCGCGCAACACGTGAGGGGCAGCCGATCGACGCCAGCCGCGCGCTGCCCGGCGCCGCCGAGATCGAGCTCGAGATCGACACGACCGGCCCCGGTGCCGCCGAGGCCGGTCTGCGCCTGACCAACGGTGCGGGCGAGGAAGTCGTTGTCGGCGTAGGCGGACAGCCGCTCGAGGTGTTCGTCGATCGCCGGCGGTCGCGGCTCACACCGTTTCACGACGAGTATCCGGGCCGGCATGCCGGGCCCGTGCGATCGGCGAACGGGCGCGTCGCGCTGCGGGTCGTCTTCGATCGCACGACGCTGGAAGTGTTCGCCAACGGCGGAGAGATGGTGATCTCGGATCGTGTCTACCCGACGCGCCCCCTCGATCGGATCGAGCCGCTTCATGCCGGGCGCGGCCTTGCCTCGCCGATTCGGCTGTGGGAGCTCAGGTAATTGTCATGAGAGTCGCACGGAACGCGGTAATCGCTGGCGGGGTCGGGCTGGCTCTCCTGGCCACTGTCATGCCCCCGGCGGACGCGCGGCGTGCGACGGGACGGTCCGCGGCCACGGCCGACGGCACGCTGGCGCCCCGGTGGTGGGAATCGGCCGCGGCGATCGTGCGCGTCGGGGCCAAGGAGAAGGGCCGCCGCCAGTTCCCGCTCGACGAAGCGTCGGTCACGCGCGCGCTCGACGACCTGAAGGCCTCGGGCTTCAGCGCGATCGAGGTGTTTGCCCCTGCCCTCGGCGGCGACAGCTTTGACGGCCTCGACACGATCGATCGCTACCATGTGGATCCGACGCTCGGCTCGATGGCCGACTTCAAGCGCCTGATCGCGCTCGCCCACGATCGCGGGCTGGCGGTCGTGTCGTTCGACAACCTCGGGTACTCCAGCGTTGACGCGGTGGATTTCGTCAAGGCAGCCGACGACGTGTGCGCGGGCCGGCAGTCGCGCGAAGCCTCGTTCTTCCTCTGGAGTGATCGCGCCGACGCGCCGCCGCCGGGCCGCCAGCCTGGCAACTCCTTTTTCATGGTCCGGCCAACGCACCTGCCCGGGAGCAAGCCCGGTACGTTGTACGAGTCGTCGAAGCACGAGTTCTGGGCGAAGAGCGAGCGGGCAGACCGATACTACTGGACCAAGTGGGCCGGCGTGGACAAGGCCGGCCGGCGGGCGCGGCTGCCGCAGTACAACTGGGGCAGCCAGGAGCTGCGGGTCGAGATGGAGAAGGTCGTCCGCTTCTGGATGGACACCGGCATCGACGGCATGATCATCGACGCCGTGAACTGGTACGTCGATCACACCTGGGAGATCGGACGCCGGCGGATGACCGACGTGATCGCCAGCTACGACAACAGCTACAGCCAGCCCGAGGGCGCCGGCGCATTCCGCGAGGATCCTGTCGCCTGGATCACGGAAGGCGGCTGGAACTCGGTGCAGGACTACGGGCTCGGCATCTGGTGGGAAGACGAGTCGGACGTGATCAGGAACGCGGTCGCGAGCGGCGATCCCAGTCCGATCGAGCGCGCCCTGCGCGACTACCACGACCGCGTAGTGGCGGCCGGCGGTTCGCTGTATCACTTCGCGCCAAAGTTCGACGACCCGGCCAGGCGTGCCCTTGCGGTGGCGGTGGTCGCGCTGGTCGGAGATCTGGTCGCGATGACCCATCCCGAGGACTTCCCCATCGCCGGCGAAACGACGCGGCTGCTCGACGCGAAGCGCCGGCATCCGGCGCTGCACCAGCGGAGCGTCCGCCGCCAGCTGCCGACGTCGGCAGACGATCGGCACTACGCGTTTCTGCGAACGGCGCGTGACGGATCCGAGCGCGTGCTGGTGGTGATGAACTTCCGCTCGTCACCCGAGTCCGTGCGCGTGGACCTGAGCGGCGTCGACCACAGGGAGCTCGTCGACCTGCGAGAGTCCGGCAGCCGGCCGCCCTCGATGTCGCTCGAAGTCAGGCTCCCCCCGTTCGGCTACGCACTCTATCTCGTTCGCTGAGCGGTGCCTGACGGGTCCAGCACACCGCTGATACCTGCGTACCGCGGGGCGAGCCCTTCGGGATGAACGGACGGCTTCACCGGCGTGGGCATCACGATGAGCGCAACCCCGCCGGCTTCGAGATCGCGCCTGAACCGCGCGATGGCTGGACGGGGATCCGGCTGCGGCGGCCGGTCCCATTCGGAGGCGGACGAGACGCGCCGGCTCAACGTGCGCGGGTCCGGGAACGGCTGCCCCGTGACGTACTCGACATCCGGCACGCGCCGCTTGGCCGAGACGATGCGGGTCCACAGTCCGTGCTCGCCGCGCGCCTGCAGTACGTCGCCCTGGAGTACGTGGATTGCTCGCTGTGTCCGAGGCGCCTTCTCCTTGTACGTGCCCTTGACGATGTCGACGACTTTGTACTCATTCACTACGAGGGCGTGGCGATACGGCAGGATCTCAGCGGGAGTCGGAACGGATCCGGCTTCGTGAGCTGCACGTTCAGCAGAAGACGGCTGCCCTCCGCGGCGCCTGGCGCTCCGCCGGCCTTCTGTGCGGCGCGGACGTGCTCGGGCCCCACGGGTCCCGACGGCCCCTGCGGCAAACGGCCACGCTCCACGTCGATCCAGGCATCCGGGTACGAGTCACCGAGGCCGTTCTTCGTGACGCGCGCCCGCGGTTCAGCCCCGACTACGATGGAACCGGCGGTTCGCCGGCAGCGGCAGACGCGTCTCCAGCGGCGCGGCCCAGATCGTCTCGCCGATGCGTTGGTTCACGATCGGCCAGGTGCGGTTCACGATCTCGGCGTCCGGCCCGAGCTCCGTGCTGAACATCGTGCGGACGATGATGCGCTGCGTGAGGTGCATCATCTCGGAGGCGAGGTCGATCGTCTCACCACGGGCGGCGACGGGCTCCCACTGCACCAGCATTCGCTCGGTGGAGTCGGCCATCACGTCGGCCATGGCGGCAAGACGATCGCGATGGAAGGCAGGCTGCGCGAGACGGCGCTGCCGCAGCCACAACGAGCCTTCGCCGGTCAGAAGACCATCACCCACGGCAGGTCTGACCCGCTCGTACAAGGGGCTCTTGTGGTAATTGCGGTAGTTGTCCTGCAGGACGTGCTTGATATCCGCGGGTTCTACACCAGATAGCCGTGATGCCACCCCGCCTTGATGTGGACGAAATCCCCGTGCCGATCGGCTGCCTCGAGAAAGGTGCGAAGAGGGTCCGAGCGGAGCTGGGGGAACATCCCCAGCACCGGGTATCCGAGGACCGGGCGGGTATGCGGCGCGATCGGTCATGACGTCCAACGGCCCAGATCGATTCGCACGATGGATTCTGCTGGCAGGCCGCTCGGGACCATCGCGATTCGACGCCTCCGGGAGCCTGTCTGCTACGCGCGCGTGACGGGACGCCAGCGACGCTCCAGATACTCCGCCACCCGGGTCAACGGAAACGTGAGCGCGAGGTAGAGAATCGCGACGAGCGGCCAGATCGTGAGCGGGGCGGCATAACGGCTCGCCAGCTCCTGGCCTGTTCGTGCGAGCTCGGTGAGGCCGATCACCGAGACGAGCGACGAATCTTTGAGCAGCGCGATCCCTTCGTTGGTCAGCGGGGGGACGACACGGCGGAAGGTTTGCGGCAGGATGATGCGGCGCATCGCCTGCCAGTAGCTCATGCCGAGCGCGCGCGCCGCCTCCATCTGGCCTGCGTCGATTGAGAGGATGCCGGCGCGGATCACTTCGGAGATGTACGCGGCCGCGTTCAGCGTCAATGCCAGAATCCCGCTCGTATAGGCCGGCAGGCTGACGCCGACGCTTGGCAGGACGAAGTAGACGAAGAGAATCTGCACGAGCAGCGGCGTGCCCCGCATCACTTCCACGTAGATTGCGGCCGGCGTCGCCACCAGGCGGTTCGACCGCACGCGCGCCAGGGCCA
Organism: Vicinamibacteria bacterium; assembly: GCA_963763095.1. GTDB lineage: Bacteria > Acidobacteriota > Vicinamibacteria > Vicinamibacterales > JAENWD01 > CAVUCH01. The sequence goes on along the minus strand of CAVXNR010000020.1, from coordinate 93,792 downwards.
GGCACAACCCCAGCGGGAGCCCGAAGAGAAGGCTGGACACGGCCATGACCGCCGTCATCCAGACGCCGCGAAGGAAAACGGACCATGTCCGCGCGATGATGGTGGTGTCGAAGGCGCGCGTCGAGTGTGCCGCAACTCCCTGCGCGGCGCCTTGGCCGAACCACTTGCGGTAAATCTTTGCGTATTCGCCGCTTTCCTGCAGTCGCCAGAGCGCGGCGTTGACTGCTCGCCGCAGATCGTCGCTCGTGCGCGCGAGGACCACGCCAAACTGCTCGTCGCTGTACTCGGCGCCTGCCGTCTTCAGTCCGGGGAAGTTCGAACGCAGCATGTAGCGCAGCACCGGTCCGTCGCTCGCCACCGCGTCCACGCGCCCGTTCTGCAAATCCAGCAAAGCGAGGTCGATTGTGTTGTACTTCGCGATGATCACACCGGGCCGGTTCTCCATCGCGAACTGCGCGGTGGTGTTGATCTGCACCCCGACGGTGCGGCCCGCCAGGTTGTCGGGGCCGGTGATGGCGCTGTCGCCACGCACCACGAGCTGCTGGCCGGCGGCGATATACGGATCCGAGAACAACAGGGTCGCGCGGCGTTCGGGGGTGATCGTGACGGCCGAGATGACCACGTCGAACGACCCGTTCTGAAGGGCGGGGAAGACGCCGTCGAAGCCGGCGTTGACGAGTTCCGCTTCGACGCCGAGCTCGCGCGCAATCGCCCGGGCGATGTCCACGTCGAAACCGCTGAATTCGCCGCCCTCGGCGAAGCCGAACGGGGGATAGGTGGCGTCGATGCCGACCCGCAGGCGGCCGCTGGCGCGCACGCGGTCGAGCGCCGACTGCGCAACCAGCAGCTCGGCGAACACCAGAACGGACAACGCGCTGGCAACGACCAGACGCAGCATCAGGATGTCCCGGCGTTATTCGTGCAGATCACGACATGATCTGGGCACGGCCGTCGTGAAAGCTTTCCATGAACGCGCGCGTTTCCAGACGGCGGGGATTGCTGAACACCTCGCGCGCGGTTCCCGACTCGAGCGCGCGCCCACCCTCGAAGTAGATGACCTGATCGGAGATCGCCTGGGCGAAGTCCAGGTCGTGCGAGACGACGACGAGCGTCCGCTTGAGGTCGTCGAGCAGGCGCAGGAGCCCCGTGACTTCGCGGACGAGCCGCGGATCGAGCGCGGAGGTCGGCTCGTCGAACAGTACGACGTCGGGCTCCATCGCCAGCGCACGCGCAATGGACACACGCTGCTGCTGCCCTCCGGAGAGACGCGCCGGATACTCGGGCTCCCGACCGGAAAGCCCAACAAGATTGAGGTACAGCCTTCCGATCTCCTCGGCCTGTGCACGCGGGATCTTCTTGACCGTGATCGGCGCCTCGATCACGTTCTCGAGCGCGGTGAGATGCGGGAAGAGGTTGAAGTTCTGAAAGACCAGGCCGACTCGCGTTCGTACGCGGTGAACGAGCTCGTCCTCCTCGGCGGCCGACAGCCGTACCGCCGCGGTCCCGCGGACTTCCACATCTCCGATTCGAATGTGTCCCTCGTCGAAGCGTTCGAGCCGGTTCAGGCACCGCAGCATCGTAGACTTGCCGCAGCCCGACGGCCCGAGAATCGTGGTGAGCTGGCCCTCGGCGATACGGAACGAGGCGCCATTCAACACCGGCGTCGCGCCATAGCGTTTGAAGACGTTGGTGACGTCGATCACGAAGGGTCCTCCAGCGGTTCGGAGAGAATCGCCCCTTGCGTGGCGACCATATCAGATCCTGGGGTTGTCAACGACTCTCGGAGCCTCGCATCGAGCTTTCCAGACCCGCTGGTCGTCGATGCCCAGGCGGTCGCGGCAGTTCGAAAGGCCTCGATGGCTCTCGACGCAGTCCCTCGACGCCCAACCTGCGCTTCTCGCCCGGCAGGCCCGACGATCCCGCCGGGCTGCTGATGAGCGCCGGCACGGCACCCGAAGGGTATCGTCGGCACGCACGAGGCCTAGGTGACCGCTGGTCTGCAGATCCACGCGTGGATCCGGGCGGGCGTGCACCTACGAGGAAAAGGAAGGCCTTCACTTCCAGATGTTCGATCCCGCGACCGGTGCGGTGACGCGACTCGCGAGAACGACCTCGTCAGCGGTCCCTGAAGAGCACCGACAGACTGGTTACCGATTTCCCCGAACCCGACTCGCCATTTGATGTTGTCGTGAGCACCCTGATGCTTCACCACCTCCCGCGCAAAGCGCGCCAAGAATGCGCCCGCGAGATCCGGCGCGTGCTCAGACCACAGGGCCGTGTGCTTGTCGTCGACTTCGCGCACGCTCAACACACAGGCGTCCTCGCGCATTTCCACCGTCACGGCCACGTGCAGCCGCGAGACCTCGTGGCGTTGCTCGAGGAGGCCCAGTTCCGCTGTGTCGAGAGCGGACCCGTGGGCATTAGCAGCCTTCACTTCGTGCTCGCGGTAGCGGCGGTGTGACCGAGTGCAGGGACATAGAGTTCACGGGCGCACATGGATCGCGATACTCGTGGTGGTGGCGCTGATCGCTGCGCATGTCGCACTCCTTGGCCTTGCTTTTCGCGGTCACCTGTCCCTGGCAGTCATCGCAGGCGTGGTCGGAGTTCTCGTCTTGAAGGGCGGATGGTGGAGATTTCGACGCTACCGTAGCCGGTCCACTCACCCAACCGGCTGATACGCCTCGCCTGTCTGAGCGTCCCGGCAGGGCGTAGTACACTGCTTCCGTGCGCCGGCTTGTCGCATTCCTGCTTGCTCAGGCCCTGATCGTGTCGACGTCCGTGGCGTCGTCTCTGCACGTCCACGAATACGTCGGGCACGATCACCCGGATCACCACCACGGGCCGGCGGCGCACGAGCACCATGATTTAGCACCCGCTGATCAGGACCATTACCCTGACGCTGGCGACGAGGACCATCTGGCCTGGCAGGCTGACCCGTGCGAGCCTGGTCGACACGCGGTCGAGGTAAGCATGGGCTGCGCTTGCATCATCCAGGCGCACATCGATCTTGCCGAGCTACCGGGGCCCACGATCGTGGTCGCGAGCGCCCCAATTCGCTCCGCCGTTCCTTTCACCGACGTACGAGTTCACGGTCCGCCGTTCGATCCTCGAACACCGTCTCGCGCCCCGCCTCTCACTCCCCACGCCTGATCACCTGACCGGCGTTTCGCTGGTCGTCCGTCAGTTCGAATAATCGAGGACCGTTTGTATGCCGACCCGAGCCCAGGTCTGTACCTGGATCGCTGCGGTCGGCCTGCTGGCGCCATCTGTGGCAGCCGGTCAGGACCGAACCGAGCGCGAAGTCGTGGAGCTGATTGTGCGCGATGGGCCGCAGGCTAGGGCGATCCGCGCCGAATCGGAGGTTACGCATCGTGTGCAGCTCGCGCGGCTCTCGTATCCGAATCCTTCCGTCACGTACAGCCGAGAAGGGGCGGGCTTCACCGAATTCTTCCAGGCGGAGCAGTCGCTGTCGTTGTTCGGAGCGCGTGACGCGCTGTCGCGAGCCGGCGTTGCGGCGACCGCCGCCGCAGAGGCCGAGCGCGACCTGCGGCTGTGGCGGCTCCGCTCGGATGCCGCCACGGCCGTCGCTCGCATCGTCGCCGAGCAGGAACGGCTCGAGTCCGTTCGAGCCCACATGCGCGAGGTAGAGCGGCTCATCGAGATTCTTCGCACCCGTGAGCGAGAAGGCGAAGGCTCGCGATTCGATCGGTTGCGTGCAGAACAGGAGCTCCGCGACACCAACCAGGTCGTGACGTCCGCTGCGGTCGCACTCGCCGAAGCGCGCGCGACCGTTTCGGGCATGTTGCCGCGCGACGCTTTGCTGACCACGGTTTCGCGCTCGGCGATCGCGCAGCAGCCGGCAGTCCCTCTGGAGACGTTGTTCACCCGAGCGACGTCCACTCACGCAGAGCTTCGTGCTCTCGAGCAGCTCGGTCAACGCGCAACGTTCGAAGCCGACGCGGCTCGACGAGCACGGCTCCCTTCCCCGAATCTGTTCGGTGGCATGAAACGAGCGGACGAGTTGTCAGGACGCAAAACCGGCGGCGTGTTCGGGGTGACCGTGGCACTGCCGCTGTTCGATGACGGCGACCGGGAAGCCGCGCGGTGGAAGGCCGAGCGGTCACGGGTAGAGGCCGAGCGCATGTTCATTGAAGACCGCATCCGCAGTGAGATCGCCGGCGCCTCGGAGGTGCTGACGCTCCGGCAAGCCGCGCTGTCCCAGGAGCAACAGGGGACTGCGGAGGAGCTGGTGCAGATCGCCGTGGTCGCGTATCGCGAGGGCGAGGTCGGCATTCTGGAGCTGCTCGACGCGGCTCGGACTGCATCACGAGCACAGACTCGCAGCATCGATTTGCGGCTCGACGTGCGCTTGGCACAAATCGGCCTGGAACGCGCAGTGGGAGGCGCATTGTGGCCCTGAAATCCCTGTTCTCGACCTTGCTCCTCGCCATTCTGGCCGCTGGGTGCAATCGTTCCGCAGCGCCTCAAGCGGCGCCGGAAGAGTCCGAGGCGCTGAGCGTCACGCGATGGACGGAGAAGACGGAGCTGTTCGCCGAGTACCCGCCGCTCGCCGTCGGTTCCACGTCACGATTCGCCATTCACCTGACGCGCCTGGATGGCTTCAAGGCGCTCACCGAAGGCCACGTGGAGGTTCGACTCGAAGGCGGCTCGGCGCAACCGGAAGTATTTCGCGTGGACGCGCCGTCTCGCCGAGGGATCTTCGGTGTCGACGTGAAACCCACGCAGGCGGGCAAGCGCCAGCTCGTGATCGTGCTCAAGGCCACGGGATTGAACGATGAACACCCGGTTGGCGACGTCGACGTGCACCCGAACGCTGAGGCGGCCCGGGCTGCCGCGCCAGCGGGAGGCGAGGATGCACCAGGCATCAGTTTCCTGAAGGAACAGCAATGGAGCCTGGAATTCGGGACCGCCCTGGTGAAGGAACGAGCGGTTCGAGAATCGATCCGCGTTCCGGCGCGCCTCGAAGCCCGACCTGGCGGTGCGGCCGACGTGGTGGCCCCCATCGACGGTCGGTTGACGCGGGTCGTCGACGTCGCGCTTGGCGCCAGTGTCTCTCGCGGGCAGGAACTTGCGCGAATCCTGCCCCCACCGTCGGTGCCAGCCGACCTTCCGCAGCTTCAACGGGCGCGGGCGGAAGCACAGACCGCGCTCCCCCTGGCGACTCGCGATCGCGAGCGGGCCGAGCGCCTCACGACTGCGGGCGCAGCGCCTGCCAGACGTCTGGACGAGGCGCGATCCGCCGAGGAGCAGGCGAAGGCTCGCCTGACGGCGGCCGAGGCAAGTCTGGCGCAGTACAACGCCGCACGCACGGGAGGCGCCAGCGACGCCGAAGGGTTGTTCATCGTCCGCGCCCCCGTGAGTGGGGTGATCGCTCAGCGCAATGCCGCAACTGGGGCGAACGTCACCGCCGGAAGCGTCCTGTTCCGCGTGGTGGATGCCGCACAGGTGCACGTCGTCGGTCAGGTTCCCGAAGCACAGGCCGCACGCGCGCGCCTGGCGCAGGCCGCCGAAATCGAGATCGCCGGACGAGCCGATAGGCTGCCGGCCGGCCGCCTCGTGAACGTCGGCAAGGTGCTGGACCCACAGTCACGAACGCTGCCCATCACATTCGCTTTCGAGAACCGGACGATCGGACTGCCGGTGGGGCAGACCGCATTTCTCCATTTGCTGCTGGAGGCCACGCAGCCGCGCCCGGTCGTCCCCGCGACTGCCATCGTGGACGATGCCGGCCGGCCGATCGTGTTCGTGCAGCGCGAAGGCGAAACCTTCGAGCGGAGGGCGGTGACGCTCGGCCCGCGGTCGGGCGACGTGGTGCAGATCACCGAGGGGCTCAAGCCTGGCGATCGCGTGGTGACGAAAGGCGCGTACCTCGTGCGACTCGCGTCGTTGTCAACGTCGGTTCCGGCGCACGGGCACGTGCACTGAGCGGAGCTGAACATGATTGACGGACTCATTCGCTGGTCGCTCAGGCATCGTCCGATTGTGGTGGCCCTCGCCGCGGCGTTCCTCGTTTGGGGCGGCTGGACGGCGACTCGTATCCCATTGGACGTGCTGCCGGATCTCACGGCGCCGACGGTGACCATCCTCGCCGAAGCGCCAGGCATGGACCCGCTCGAGATCGAGTCGCTGGTCACGTTCCCGATCGAATCCGCCCTGAATGGCGCCGCCGGCGTTCGGCGTGTGCGCTCCGCGACCGCGGTCGGCGTCGCCGTCGTGTGGGTCGAGTTCGACTGGGGACAAGACATCAACCGTGCCCGCCAGACGGTCACGGAGAAGCTCACATTGGTGTCCGGGTCGCTGCCGCCCAACGTCGAGCCACCATTCCTGGCGCCTGTCTCCTCGATCATGGGCGAAGTGCTCTTCATCGACCTGGAATCGGACCGCCACTCGCCGCTTGAACTTCGAACCATCGCGGAAACCGTCGTCAGACGTCGGCTTCTGGCCGTGCCTGGCGTTTCGCAAGTCATCGCCACGGGAGGCGAACAGAAGCAGTACGAAGTGGTCCTCGATCCGATTCGGCTTGCGGCACACCAGGTGACGCTTCAGGAAGTTGAGAAAGCGCTGGTCGCCGCAAACCAGAACGCGACCGCAGGCTTTCAGGTCGCACAAGGGCAGGAGTACCTGGTCCGCGGTGTCGGCCGTCTCGGTGACGCCGACGCTATCGCCGCCGTGAGCGTCAAGGCCACGGACGCAGCCCCTGTGCTCATACAGGACGTGGGTATCGTTCGCGAAGGCGCGGCGATCAAGCGGGGCGAAGGCTCGCACAATGCCAAACCTGCGGTCATCGTTGGCATTCAGAAACAGCCGGCGGTCAACACACTGGAACTGACCGAGCGCATCGACACCACTCTTGAGGATATCCAACGAGCCCTGCCTCAGGGCATGCAGATCCATCGCGATCTGTTCCGGCAGGCGGATTTCATCGAGCAGTCGCTCGCCAACCTCTTCACCGCGTTCATCGAGGGCGCGGTCCTCGTCATCCTGGTGGTCGTCGTGTTCCTGATGAACGTCCGCGCGGCAGCCATTACGCTGCTCGCGTTGCCGTTGTCGCTGGTCGCCGCCGTCGTTGCGATGGATCGATTCGGTCTCACGATCAACAGCATGAGCCTGGGCGGGCTCGCCATTGCCATCGGCGAGCTCGTTGACGACGCCATCATCGACGTGGAGAACGTCGTTCGGCGCCTAAGAGAAAACGCGACACGACCAGAGTCCGAGCGCTTGCCCGTGCTCGAGGTCGTCTACCGCGCAAGCACAGAAATTCGGCACTCGGTCGTCTTCGCGACCGTCCTCGTGGCGCTCGTCTTCCTACCGCTGTTCATGTTGAGCAGCATCGAGGGCCGACTGCTGCGACCCCTTGGCTTCGGCTACGTCGTAGCACTCACCGCTTCGCTTGTCGTCGCGCTCACGGTTACACCCGTGCTGTGCTCCTGGCTCCTGCCGACGTCACGCCTGATTGCGTCAGGTACCGAACCCAAGTTGACGCAACGGCTGAAGGCGACGTACGAGCGATGGCTCGGCCACGCGTTCACGTACTGGCGGACCGTTCTGACCGCCTCGGTCGCTCTGTTGATTGCTGCGCTGATAGGCATCGTTGCGGCGGGCCGATCGTTTCTCCCTGAATTCAACGAAGGCGCGTTGACCGTGAGCGCCGTGACGATTCCGGGCACGAGCCTCGCGGATTCAAACGCACTCGGCAATGCCCTGGAGCGGTTGATGCTCAGTGTGCCGGAGGTCACTTCGACGGCGCGTCGAACCGGGAGGGCTGAATTAGACGAGCACGTGCAGGGAGTCGAATCCGCGGAGATCGACGTCCGGCTCGAGATGAAGGAGCGGTCGCGCGAAACGGTGCTCGAGGAGTTGCGACAGAAGGTCTCACTGCTTCCGGGCACCAATGTCGCGATCGGCCAGCCTATCTCGCACCGCATCGACCACATGCTCTCCGGCACCCGCGCGAACATCGCCGTCAAGATCTTCGGCGACGATCTCCCGACCCTCCGCCAGCTGGCCAGCCAGGTGCAGGGTCAGATGTCGCAGGTCGACGGGGTAGTCGACCTCGCGACAGAGGCCCAGACCGACATTCCGACGCTGAAGGTGCGCGTCGACCCAGCAGCGGCGGCGCGTCAGGGGCTTGAGTCGGGCGCAGTCGCGGAAGCGCTGCAGACGGCCCGCGTAGGCCATGCCGTGGGACAGATTCTTCAGGGGCAGATCGCCTTTCCGTTGGTTGTTCGCTACGCCCTGGACGACTCGACGGAGCTCGACGCGATTGCGATGACGCAGATCCAAACACCTGACCGTCGCCAGATTCCACTGTCTGCGGTCGCAACGATTCAGGAAGATCGTGGCCCGAACTTCGTCATGCGCGAGAACGTCCAGCGCAGAATCGTCGTCCAGAGCAACGTCTCCGGCCGCGATTTGCGCAGCGTGGTCAACGACATTCAGGAGCGTGTCACCCAGAACGTCAAGCTGCCGCAGGGTTATCACATCGAGTACGGCGGTCAGTTTGAAAGCGAGGCCCAAGCGTCGAGGCAGCTCCTCTGGCTCTCACTGGGTGTCGTCGTCGCAATCTTCTTCATCCTCTCGGCGGCGTTCGGGTCGTCACGGGATGGCCTGTTGATCATGATTAATCTGCCGCTGGCCCTGATTGGCGGTGTCATCGGTGTGTACCTGGCGGGGGGTGTTCTGTCGGTGGCATCGATCGTCGGTTTCATCACCCTGTTTGGCATCGCCACGCGGAATGGGATCATGCTGGTCTCGCACATACGACACTTGCAGGAGCACGAGGGCGTGACGGACTTTCGGGCCGCAGTGACCCGAGGCGCCACCGAACGGCTTGTTCCGATCCTCATGACGGCGCTCGCGGCGGGACTGGCGCTCATACCGATCGCACTGTCTGCCGGCGAACCTGGCAGCGAGATTCAATCACCGATGGCGATGGTGATCCTGTTTGGTCTCTTGAGCTCCACGGCCCTCAACATGATCGTGGTTCCGATCTTGTACGAACGATTCGGTCGGCCCCCGTCGTCGCGCATCGCTTCCGACTCCATTTGAGACCGAGAACGGAGCGATGGGCACGACGAAGACCAGCGAGACCGACCAGGCGCTGGCATCGTCGAGGAAGCGGCTACCGTTGATCACATCACCCACCTTTGGCAGGCCGGTGGCAACGTAGTCCAAGGAGCCTTCGAGTTCAACGCCGCGCCCCGTCATCAGCGATCGTGCGGGGTGAGCCGAACAGGTTCGTGAACGTGATCGTGGGCTCGACCTTGAACTCGGGCGTGCACAGCACGCGACAGGATGTGGTCTGCTGGGCTTGGGCGGTGTGGACGCCAGGTAGGAGCAAAACCGCCGATGACACGAGCACGTGCTTCATGCGGGATCGTGCCGTCGATTGCGATCGCGATGAACCGCCAGAATCCGACCGGCCCGCATCTCAATAACGCAGTCAGCGAGAGCGGCGGCATCCTCCCGGTCATGCGTGACGTACACCGTCGTCAGACTGAGCTCGCGCTGAAGTCGGGCGAGTTCCGATCGCAGGTCTGCGCGGAGTTCTGCGTCCAGGCTGGAGAGGGGCTCGTCCAACAGCAACACGCGAGGCTCAGGAACAATGGCGCGCGCGAGTGCGACGCGCTGTTGCTCTCCCCCTGAGAGCTGGTGAGGATAGCGCCCCGCGAGCTCCTCAATGCGAACGAGCGCGAGCGCGTCGTGTGCTCGCCGGTCTTGTTCGGGTCGTGACAAGCCCGTTGAGCCAAGTACAAAGTCGAGATTTTGCCGAACCGTGAGATGCGGCCACAGGGCGAGGTCCTGAAAGACGAATCCGAGCTGGCGTCGGTGCGGCGGTACATGGGCACGACCAGCAGCCGAAACCGTGGTGCCATCCAACAGCACCTGTCCGCTATCCGGTACCTCTAGCCCGGCGATGACTCTCAGCATCGTCGTCTTGCCGCACCCGCTCGGTCCGAGCACGACGGCTGCCGTGCCAGGCAGCACCTCGAGGGAGACGCCGTCCAACGCCACGTGGGATCCGAATCGCTTCGTGACGTCGGTAAGCGTAATCGCCGCTGCTTTCACCTGGCCTCACGCATGGAGACGACCGCGCCGAACGCGGCCACAGGCAGAAAGATCACGGCCGATTGCAAGAGCGCGAGCATCGCCACATTGGAAGACGGGGTGTTGGCGATGAGCGTGTAGATGCGAATCGGTAGTGTCGCCTCACCCGGCGGTGCCACGAGAATGCTGGTACCCAGCTCGCCGAACGCCAGCACGAAGGCGACGACCCAGGCGCCGGCAACTCCGACTCGCAGCTGCGGCAGGACGATGCCGCGAACCGTTCGGAGCCAGCCGACACCGCTGACGGCGGATGCCTCCTCCTGAGATACCGAGACGGTTTGCGTCGCTGCCGCCAGGATCAGTGTAGCCACTGGAACGAACCGGGCCAGATACGCCAGCAGGAGCATCGCATCAGTTCCGTAGAGCACGCCGAACGGCCCCGGCCGGTTCCACACGCCGATCAGGCCCACCCCGATGATCGTGCTCGGAACGGCGAACAAGACGACCAAGAGGACTTGTGCGGCGAGTCGCACGCCACGACTCGCGCGCGCCTGCGCATAGCCAAGGCAAACGGCGATCGTGACAATGAGTGTCGCCCCTACGGACGCCAGCAGGAGGCTGTTCACGATGGCGTCGATCGAGCCAGTGGCGCTGTCGAGCGACCGCACGCCCAGGGCCTCGCGCACCAGGATCAACAGTGGGAGCGCAAGCGCCATCGCGATGACGAGAACAACGCCCACGAATGCAGGCCGGCGCCACGCATGGAACACGACCGGCGAGACGGCAAGCGACCGACGTGTCGTGACGAGCCGATCCCCGAGCAATGCGGCGGCCACAGCGGCGACCACGACGCATAGCACGAGCAGCGGCAGGGCGAGGGCAATGGCCCGGCTGAAGTCGTACAGCGCTGCAAAAGCGGTGAATACCTCGGTCGTGTACACGCGGACTCGCAGCAACCCGGGCACGCCGAACTCCGACACCGCCAGCACGAAGATGATCAGAGCCGCGGCGACGACACTTGGCGCAACCAGCGGCAGGGTAATGCCTCGTAGCACACGACCCGGCGACGCCACGATCAGTCCAGCCTCCTCCAGGCGGCCATCAATCCGGCGCAGGGCCACTTCGGTGGCCAACATCGACAGCGGATACAGGACAAGGCTCAGAACGACAATGGCGGCCGGTAGGCTGTACGTCCATTCGGACAGCCAATCCCACCCCAGATTGACCCATGCAAGCGCGACGATATAGGGCGGCAGGAGAACGGGCGCACCCGCGAGAAGACGCACAACGCCTCTCCGGCGAAGTGGGACACGCGCGAGCACAATTCCAAGAGGCGCACCGATCGCGGTCGCAAGGGCAGCCGTGCCGATACCGAGAAGCGCCGTGTTGAGCAGCAGTCCCTGCTGACGGCTGTCGAGCGCCATGACGGCGTACCCACTGCGCGCTGTGCCGAGCGTCGTCACCACTAGGTAGGCAACCGGCAGCACACAACAGACCACGAACGCCACGAAGGCGAGGCCGATCACCGCTGTGCGACTGTGTTGTCCTCGCCAGATGCGCAAGATTGCTTCGCCGTTCGGGGTATCAGAGCCCGAGAATCGTCGCAAGGCGATGGGTCACGTCCTCGACTCGGCTCGCAGCTTTCGCGTAGTCGAGCGTCATCGGTTTGAACGTGTCGATCGCCGGAATGTTCTTAGGTCCCGGAACTCCCGCATGCAACGGGATCTGTACAGCCTCGGACTGAGCCAACTGGCGCTCCACGTCAGGGGACAACAGGTAGTCGATGAGCTGGCGCGCGTCAGCGGGATGTGGGGCGTTCGCGATCAGCGAGACCATGTTGGGCATCACGGGCACGCCGAGACCATCCTTGTCGGGCAGCACCATCGCGATCGGCTGCCCATCCTCCAGCGCGACGTTCACGTCGTCGGTATCGGTCAAGCCGACCTTGACATCGCCCCGTGCGACCAGATCCCGGACGACTGAGTTGCCATCGACGACGCGAACGCCGTTCGCCTTCAGCCGCCGGAAGAAGTCGTCCATCTTCTCGTCCCCGACGAGGGCATAGAGTGCCGCGACGTGAAACGAAGTCGAGCCAAACCGGGGATCGGCCATGGCGACCTGCCCCTTCCACTTCGGATCCGCCAGGTCGAAGATTGATTTCGGGGCATCGACGGCTTTCACCGCCTTGGTGTTGTACGCAATGACGCGTATGCGCGCCGAGAAGCCTGTCCAGTAGCCTTCGGGATCGATGAGTGCATCGGGGATACCTTTCGCGCTGGGTGATCGATACGAGGCGAGCACATCCCGGGACTTCAACACGAGCGTGCGAACGGGTTCGTTCGACCAGAAGACGTCTGCTTGCGGCCGCGCCTTCTCCGCGAGAAGACGGTTCGCCAGGCCGGTCGACTTCGTTTCCTCCGTGTCGTAGACCGCGTTGACCTTCACACCCGATTGTTTCTCGTACTCCCGCAGTATCGGCTCGGAGAACACACGATCCGTCGACACGTACACCGTCACCGAACGGTCTGCGTTCGGCGGCGGTGCGGACGAACGGCATCCGACGACGGCGACGAGCGCGAGCGTGATGACGGCATGAAGTGCTGTGACGCGGGTCATTGAAGTCATCTCTTACTTGGTCACGACTGTCAGGTCGTCGAACTGTGTGATCGAGTCCGCCTTGGTCCAGACGCCGACCTTCCCTGGCTTCGAGAACGTCGCGTCGTCGACCTCGTAGAGCTTGGTCCCGTTGAAGTACACCTCGAACAGCCGACCGTTGGCGACCACTCGCAGCGTGCTCCACTGGCCCGATGGCACCTCGCTCTTCTTGCCATAGGTCCGCCCCTCCCCTTTGACCGGAAGGTCCGTGCGCTTACCGCCTTCGACCTTGTACAGCACGACGTTATCTTCAAGCGCGTTCGCGCGGACGATGTAGTAGTTGTCCTGGTTCTGGTAGCGCCACACCAAGCCTGCCGCCTGATCGACCCGCCCTGAGATCGGCTTGAACCGGACCGAGAGTTCCACGTCTGCGGCCGTCAGATCGGACAACACCGCAACCGGGAATCGAGACCGTGTCGAGTCGGGATCCGCCTGCGCGAGGACCTTGTTGGTGCCGTCAGCCTGAACGATCCATCTGCCGGGCTTTCCCACGCCAGCAGTGTGGCCGAACTCAAAACCCTTCGGCGGTTGATCGACCGCATCCTGAGTGAAGTCCACTTTTCGCGTCTCAGCGTGTCCCATAACGACAATTCCTGCGGCCATCAGCGCCGCGAATCCAAGTCTTCGCATGGATGTCCCCTTTCGCAATTGCGTGCTGCACGAACTCCGCTACGGACGTACATGTGTCAGGCTCGAGATGGCTGCCTCGCCGTACCAATCGCGAACGCGGCAGCCATCATGATGGCGACAACCGCCATCACTTGGAACATGTGCGCGTAGCCCAGCCAGGCCACGAGCACGCCTGCGGCGATTGGGCCAAGCGCATCACCGACGTCATAGATCGTGCCGAACACACCGTGGGCGGCGCCGTATCGGGCACGGCGCGTAATGTCGGTGATGTATGCGCTGGTGGCCGCCGTCGTGATCGCGACACCTGCGGCGTAAGTCAAGACGACCATGACAACCGTCGTCAGAGTGGTTGTCAGAGAGAGCGAAAAGACTGCGAGGCTGCAGATCGTCAGGCCGGTCACAATCACCGCTCGGCGTCCGATCCGATCCGACACCACGCCGATGACCGGTCGCACCATGAGTGTGGTGACGGTTTGCAGCCCGAACAGCCAGCCGAGCTCTGATCCAGAGAGGTTCAGGACCTCGCGCCCGTACAGGGGCAAAAAGGCGTTGAGCATTCCGTTGAGCACGAACTGTGCGGCGTGGGCGGCGCTGGTGATGAGCACCAGTCGATCGCTCATGACCTCACTGACGCCCTGCTTGAATGCCTGCCATGAAGGGCGTGTCGACGCTCCAGCCGGTACGCCGCGCCAGGTGCCGACAATGAGCGGTGCGCCGAGACCGATGAGTCCGGAGACGGCGAACGCAAGATCGAAGCGACCAGCAGCGACCGCATATCCAGCCAGGATCGGCCCGATGGCCTGGCCGGCCCCTTGAGCTGTGGAGTACGGTACTCAGCCACGCACCACGCCGCGCAGCCGGAGCAATGTCGGACAGGCTGGCGGACGCGACCGGGCCGAAGATCGCCGTCGCGCTGCCATGAAGGAAGCGGAGAACCACGAGCCACGCCAGCGTCGAGACGGCGAGGTAGGTGAAGGGCAACGTCGCGAACACCAGTGCACCTGCCACGAGCAATCGGCGCCGTCCGAACAAATCGGAAAGCGCGCCGGCCGGCAGCTTCAGGAACACTCCCGTCAGCGTCGAGGCGCCCATGACAAAGCCGATGAGAGATGGACCTGCGCCGAGCTCACGGGCAAAGAGAGGAAGGAGTGGAGCGCGGCAGATCGAGTAGCTGCAGTACGCGACGAATCCGGCAGCACACAACCGGACCAAAGCGGCGCGCGCGGCTGACGGGCTCAGCCCTTGGTCTGCGGCGTCAGCGACGGCATCGGATCGGACAGCTGCGACGCGTGTGCTCACGGCGAACGCTCACCGCCCTTTCTTGCCTCGCCGTGCCTTACTCTCGGAAGTGGCTGGACGCCTCGGCCTCGCCGCGACCCTCGGTCCGGTCGCTCGGCTTGACTGTTCAAACGACCGGTAGAGCGAGTCGAACAGCGTCATTCCCTGCTCGAGCAACGCGTCGTCGTTCTGATAGGCGAGCTGCAGGCCCTCGATCATGGCGCCGACCGTGCTGCATTCCGGCGCGCCAAAGCGGCCGTCCTTGAGATCCAAGTCATGGACGATCGCGGCGATCCTCGAGAGCGCCGGTCCAGCGACGCCAAAGACTGAGCACAGCGTTTCGAAGGTGCAGCCGTCACCCTGGTGGCTGAACTCCACCCCGAACATGTCAAACGGCACGCCGTCATCCGGGACGGACTCCCGATCAGTTGCGAAGCCGAAGCGGGCCTGACGATCGATGAAGAGACGAATCAGCCAGGCAGACGCCATGCGATCGACGCCCGGGCGAGGCCGTGTGATCCACATGCGCCCTTGAAACGACGCCTTCCGTCCGGAGTGATCCCCTGGTTCAGAAGGCGCCGGCTGTCTTCCGGTACCCCCGATTTGGTCCTCGAGTTGGCGAAGCAAGGTGAGCACGCGATCGCGGCCAGCACTGCCAAAGAAATCGATCTTCTCGGCCGCGACCAGCCGCTCCCGAAAGATGTCGAGGAGGCGACGGAGCGCCGGTGCTCGAGTGCCCTTCGGTCGCCGCGCGCGCGCCGCACGCTTCAATGCCTGTTCGACGTCTCGGCCCAGTTCCTCGTACAGGTCCTGCCGCGCTCGCCTGAACTCCTCGACGAGCGCATCGTCGGACCACGCATCTACGTTGTCGGCGGCGAAGACACTCGCATCACCTCCTGCCGCTTTGACCTCGGTCTTGAGCCACTCAAAGTCCTCACGCGCATCAGGCGTATCGGGAAGCGCATATACCGCCTGTTTCAGCGGAATCGCGCCGATCTGCTGGAGCCGGCGCCAAGTCGTGACTCTCAGGTTCGAAGGATGAGAAGGGAGTTGGTGGATAAACAGCAGCCAGCGGCGACGGTTTGGCGCTACGGTCGCGGTGGGCAACCGATCAGCTTGGGTTTGCTGTGTCATGTGCTGAGTCGCCATGTCATTAACTGTGTAACGTTTGTTTCTCAGTATACGATCAGTGTTACAGTAGTCAAATCTTGAATGGCTTCGGCGGGACACATGCGGAATGGCCTGGTGGTTCTCGCCCTGATGGTTGGAACGGTTGTCGCGACTGCCGAGATCGACGTCAACGACCTCACCAACACGGGCAAGTTCGAGGCTCGACTGAAGATCCCCAAAGGCGATCTCGTGCTCGCCATCGAAAGTTCAACGAGCTCAATCCCTGCCAGAATGGCGCGATCGTCGGCTTCCTGAAGATCTTCGGTTAGACGCAAAGCTCGCGTTTCCGCGCCACGTCGCTTGACCGAAATTGGCGCGAGTCACGGCGTGTACGGAAGTCAGCCCGCATTGTCAGCTGTTGCGAACCCCTCCTCGCGCAACCGGGCGATGTCTTTGGCCGGCGCGCTCCCGAAGAAACGGCTGTACTCACGGCTGAACTGTGACGGGCTGACGTAGCCGACCCGCCGGCACGCGTCGCCCGCGTCCATTTGCTGAAACAACATCAGGCGGCGGGCCTCGTGCAGGCGGAGCACCTTCTGGTATTGCAGCGGGCTCATCGAGGTGATGGCCTTGAAGCGCTGGTGGAACGACGAGGCGCTCATGTACACCGCGCCGGCCATCTCCTCGACCGTGACTGGCAGCGTAAAGTGCGCGCGGATCCACGAGACGGCATCGGCAATTCGCTGTACGCCGGACTTCGGCTGTCCGATTAGCGCGACACGTCTGCCGATCGGCGTGCGCAACAGACGTATCAGGATTTCATCGACGACGAGCGGTCCGAGAAAGGTCGCATCTTCGGCGTGGGCCATCAGTTCGAGCAGGCGCGAGACGGCGTCGACGATCGCGTCGGTCGAGCGGCCGGCGTAGAGCCCCCGATTGTCGGACGCCTTCGGGATGGCGCGCGGATAGACGCGGGCGGCCAGTTCTGCCACACGCGCGGGATCGAGGTCCATCGTGAAGCCGAGATACGGATCCTTCCGGCTGGCGCGCGTGACCTGGCTGGAGATCGGCAGATCCACGGCGAACACGAGGAGATGCGCGGGATCGTATTCGAACATCTCACGGCCGAGCATGACCACCTTCGCCCCTTGTGCGGCGACGCACAAGGCCGGGCCCAGCGTTGCGTACGCGGTCTCGGTCGTCATTCGCGAGAGGCGGATTGCATAGGTGCCCGGCAGGCGAAGTTGAAAGACCCCGTCGTGCGGGGTGTAGCTGGCGAGCAGATTGGCGAGTCGTCGCAAGGCTAGTACGCTGGGGCCGAGACTCGTGCCCTCACCGGCTGCGTGGGCCGCGTTCTCGAATCCCTCGACGCGAGGGACAGTCTCTGGCCCGTGCGCGGTGGGGGCACGTTGCCGGTTCAGCCGAGCTTGTCGTCGGATGGGCATCATCACGGCAATGGTACTGGCATCGCGAACATCACGATTGCCTAAACCTGCAAGTGTGCGCGCGATCGGCGCTCATTTCGTGGAGGAATAGGCAAGGAATGCCCTGCGCCGGACGCTACGCTGATCCGTGAGTGAGGCCTTGCTCGCCGAGGTCACAGACGACCGGGTCCATTTCACGATTTCGAAAGGCGAACTCCTTCAATGAAGAACACGCTGAAGCTCGTCACGGTGATGCTGGTGTTGTCTGCTCCCGCCCTCTTCGCGGCGGACTGGCCCTGGCAGTACGGGCCCCGCCGAGACCATACCTCGGAGCAGAAGGGGCTCCTGCGGACATGGCCAGCGGAAGGTCCGAAGGTGCTCTGGACGGTTCCAGTCGGCGCAGGCTTCGGCGGTCCGGCCGTCAGCGGCGGAAACGTGTATCTGTTGGACCGGGACGAAAACGTCGGGGACACGTTGCGCGTACTCGATCTCGCGAGCGGCAAAGAGCTGTGGACGTTTGCCTATGACGCGGCCGGCAGCTTCATGTTCGCGGGCTCACGCACGACGCCAACCGTCGATGGCGAGCACGCCTACACCGTCGGGCCGATGGGGGATCTGCACGCCATCAATACGAAGACCCGCAAGCCCTCCTGGCGTACGAACATCTGGAAGGATTTCGGCGGGGGCGCCGAGCTGCCGCGGTGGGCGATCGTGCAGAACCCGTTGATCTACGGCGATCAGCTGATCGTGGCGACCCAGACCCCGGAGGCCGGGGTCGTCGCGTTTGACAAGCTGACTGGCGCCGTCAAGTGGAAGTCTCCCGCGCTGTCTGGCATTCCCGGGTACGTGACGCCGTCGATCGTCAAGGTGGGCGGCGAGGATCATCTCGTGATGATCACCGGCAGCGGTCGGTCGCGGCCGCAACGCCCGGGACGGGAGCGTCAACGGTCTCGACCCGCGCAGCGGCAAGGTGCTGTGGACCTACACCGGGTGGCAGTGCATCATCCCCGTCCCGCAGCCCGTCGACGCTGGTGAAGGTCGCGTGCTCGTCACCGGCGCCTATGGCGCGGGCTCGGTGATGCTCAAGGTGGACAAGAAGGGCGACGCGTACGCGGTCTCCGAACTGTTCAAGAACCCTGACTTCGGCGCGCACACGCAGCCCCCCGTGCTCCACGACGCCAATTTCTACTCCCACTACACGATCAACGAGCGCAGCGACGGCCTCGTCGCCATGGGGATGGACGGGCAGATCAGGTGGAAGACGGATCAGCAGCCGCCGTTCGTGCGCGGCGGATCGGTTCTCGCCGATGGCCTGCTGCTGATGACCGACGGCAACACGAAGCTGTATCTCGTCGAGCCGAGCCCCGCCGGCTTCAAGCCGCTGGCCAGCGCCGTGATCCTCGCGCCGGGCGACAACTGGGCGCCGCTGGCGCTCGTCGACGGCAAGCTGCTCGTCCGGGGACAGAAAGAGCTGAAGGCGCTGGAGGTCGCTCAGTGAGTGCGCAAACGCTTCATCTCGACAGGAGATTGCCCGTGAGAAGTCACCGACTCTCGAAGTTGTGCCGGTCGTCGGTGCTCGTGGGTGCTGCCCTTGGCGTGCTCGGCACCGCCGGCCCCGTGACGGCGCAGGCCGTCAAGGACGTTCAGACGCCCGACACGCCGCTGGTGCTGAAGGCACAGGGCAGCTTCTTCGTTGGGGGTGACAAGGCCGAAGAGACACGAATAGAGCTTGGGGACCTCGGCCCTGGCGGACACATCACCGTCAATCAGATGTACGTGCGGTACATGGTGCCGCAGAGCGGCGATGGCAACGTGCCCGTGGTGATGGTGCATGGCGCGACGCTGACCGGCAAATCCTGGGAGACCACGCCGGACGGTCGCATGGGGTGGGACGAGTACTTCGTGCGCAAGGGCCATCCTGTCTACGTCCCGGATCAGGTCGGGCGAGGGCGATCAGGTTTCAATCAAGCCGCATTCAACAACGTGCGAGCGGGTTCGGCGCAGGCGAGCAGCCTCCCTCGGTGGCTTCGTTTCAGCGACGAGGTCACCTG
The DNA here is from genome assembly GCA_963763095.1 of Vicinamibacteria bacterium. Lineage (GTDB taxonomy): Bacteria > Acidobacteriota > Vicinamibacteria > Vicinamibacterales > JAENWD01 > CAVUCH01. The sequence goes on along the minus strand of CAVXNR010000020.1, from coordinate 74,576 downwards.
GCCGAACTTCCGCTTCGGGTCGAAACCGGGCGCTCCCTACATCGACAGCCAGTTCCCGGTGACCGCCGTGGACGAACTGTCGAAGCAGGGTGTCCCTGACGTGAGTTTTGGCGGCCTCCCCAACCCGAACCCCAACCTCAAGGCGCTGTCGGATCTCGCCACTGAAGTGAACGGGGCCGTGCTGATGGGACACTCGCAATCGGGAGCGTTTCCCCTCGGCGCGGCGCTGCTGAATCCGGCGGCAGCCAAAGGGCTCGTGCTCGTCGAACCGGGTGGTTGTCCGCCGAGTTACAGCGAAGAGGAGATCAAGACGCTGGCCACGGTTCCCGTTCTCGTCGTCTTCGGCGACAACCGTGACACGCCGACAGGTATCGGGGAGGAGCCATTCTGGCGGCGCTCGTTCGAGAGCTGCCAGGCACTCATCGGCCGCCTCAAGGCTGCTGGCGGTCAGGCAGAGATGCTCAGCCCGGCAGAGACCGGCATCCGCGGCAACAGTCACATGATCATGCAGGACAAGAACCATCTGCAGATCGCCGATCGCATCATCAAGTGGATTGACGAGCGCGTCAGTGAGCGGAGCGGGGCGAAGAAGTGATCCGCGCAAGCTCCACTGGCGCACGCACGGCCGCGAACAGAGCCGGGATTGCGACCGCCGCATTGTGCCTGGCGCTCGCAGCTGCCAGGCTTCCGGCTGCTGCAGTCCGCGCCGCGGCTGACGCTGGAGCTCGAGGACTATGCCGCGCTGCCGATCACGGCGGACAACACGGACCAGAACACCCGGGCACAACTCGCCCGGGTCAACTATCTGCGGGACGAACCGGGCGGCCGCCGGTTCTTCGTCAGCGACCTGAACGGACCGCTCTACATCCTCGACAGACAGACGAAGGCATTCACGAAGTATCTCGACTTCAACGGCCTCGCCGGCGGCTCCGGCTTGTTCCCGAAGTTCACGTACGCCCGCAACTTCGCGACCGGACTCATCAACGTCATTCTCGATCCCGACTACGCACGGAACGGCGTGTTCTACACCCTCCACATGGAGGACCCGTCGACGCCCGGAGCTGCCGCGCCACGGAGCGGCGTGGTGCCGGGGCTCGATCTGTCCGGCTACACGACAACGCCGGCAGTGGCAACGCCCACCGTCGGCAATCGAATCGATCGCGAGGTCGTGCTCGTCGAGTGGAGCGATCGGAACATCGCGAATACGACGTTCGAAGGCACGGCCCGGGAGCTCCTGCGCGTGCAGCATCCGGTGGCTCCCCATCCGTTGGGCGAGATGACATTCAACCCGGCCGCGCGACCTGGCGACCCCGACTGGCGGGTCATGTATCTGGGGGCCGGCGATGCGCAGTCTGGCGAGCAACGCGACAGCCGTCGGCTGAATCCGCAGCGGCTCGACACCCTGGTCGGCAAAATCCTCCGCATCGTTCCGGACCTGCGCGAGCACACAAAAACGAGCACCGTCAGCGAGAACGGGCGCTACCGCATCCCCAACGACAATCCGTTCGTGACGATCGACGGTGCGCGCAAGGAGATCTGGGCCTACGGCCTGCGCAATCCCCATCGGCTCGCCTGGGACATCGATCCTGGCAAGCCGCGCACGCCGACGCTGCTGGCCTTCGATATCGGGCTCGTCGCCTGGGAAACCGTCGTCGTCATCCACAAGGGGGCTAATTACGGGTACCCGCTGCGTGAGGGCACGCAGAGCATGTCGGCGACCAATGGGATGGGGCCGCTGCCGGAAGACGACATGATTCCGATACAGATCTCGGACACCGTGGCACGGGGCACGGTGAAGCCGACGTATCCGGTGATCCAATACCCCCACAATCGGGAGACCGGCGGCGACGCGATCGCCAACGGCTTCGTCTACCGCGGTACGCGGGTCCCCGCGTTCAGAGACAAGCTCGTCTTCGGCGACATCACCACAGGCCGGATCTGGTACGCGAACCGCGCCGATGTCCTGGCGGCCGACGACGGCAACCCGACGAGTGTGGCGCCCATTTACGAGATCGACGCCGGCCTGCGCCGGCTCACCGAAGAGACCTACCGCGCGCGCGGCGGCAAGGGAGAAGCGCTCCCGGGAATGGGAGCGATGGCTGGTCGTGGGCGCGTCGACCTTCGATTCGCGGTCGACAGTGAGGGCGAGCTCTACATCCTGACCAAGAGCGACGGCATGATCCGGAAGGTCGTGGGCGCCACGGCCACGACGACGTCGACGTCCCCTGCGAACATGCCCGCTCCGGCTGCCGGTCAGAACGTCCCAAGCCAGCCGACCGCCAGCGTGACGAATCCCGTCCGATCAACGCCCGAGTCAATCGCCGCCGGCAAGCGCGCCTACGATGCCAATTGCGCGGCCTGCCACGGGAACCTTGCGCAGGGCGCGGTCAAAGCCGGCATGACGATCTCCATCATCGAGGAGCAACGAGGCAAGCAACCGCCGGACCTCACCGACGAGCAGTGGGATCACGGCTCGAGTGACGGCGAAGTCTACGCGGTCATCAAGCGTGGCGTGCCGCCGACGATGATGCCCGGTTACGACGGACGCATTCCAGATGAGGACATCTGGAACATCGTGAACTACCTTCGCACGCTTCCGCCCGAGAAAGTAGAGCCACACGGTGCCAGGGGCGCGTTGCCCAACTGAGGTCGAAGGCAACCGCGCCGAGGTGCGCGTGCTGCAGGAAGGACTGACTGCTGCCACCGGGGGGACAGTCGTTGGCACCACCGTGCTCGTGCCCGTCGAACGCGCCAAGGCCGTCGCGGTTCCGTACCGTATGGCCGGCAGTGACAAGGTGGGCACCATCCGGATGCTCGAATGACAGCTGTCATTGGGGGAACGCAGACATGATTGGTCTCACCGCAACGCTCACGATGCTGGCTCTGCTCACCCCCGCGTCCACGGAGGCCCAGACGATGGTCGTCACGCGCAGCGAATCTCGTGCCGCCCGGCCAGGGCCGCCAGAGAACTTCACCGGTAGCGCTCGTATCGAGCTGCTGTTCGAGGCGCTCGATCCTTCACACGCCAGCGGCGGGTCGGTCACGTTCGAGGCCGGAGCCCGCACCGCGTGGCACACGCATCCGCGAGGTCAGGTCCTGATTGTCACCGCCGGTATCGGCCGCGTGCAACGGTGGGGTGACTCGATCGAAGAGATTCGAGCGGGAGACGTCGTCAGGATCCCGGCCGGCCAGAAGCACTGGCATGGCGCGTCTCCAGCGTCTTCCATGACGCACATCGCAATCACGGAGCACCGCGATGGCACGGCCGTCCAATGGATGGAAAAGGTGAGCGACGAGCAATACAACGCTTCGTTTGCGCACCCTGAAGGAACGGGGCAAACAGCGCAGACCGGGGTTTCGTCAGAGCAGCCGCCTCGGACCGTCAGTCAACCAGAGGCCAGCGGCAAGCCGTCCGGACCAGTGCAGCAGCGGATCGCGCCCGGCCTGGCGACGCTCACTGACGATGTGCTGTTCGGTGATGTCTGGCGGCGGCCTGACCTGTCACCGCGCGATCGCAGCCTGGTCACCATCTCCGTCCTGATCGCGACGGGCAAGCCTGCGCAGCTGCGCGGGCATCTGGGCCGGGCGCTCGATAACGGTGTCCAGCCCAGCGAGGCGTCCGGCCTTCTGGCACACCTGGCAATCTACTGCGGCTGGCCAAGCGCGGTCTCGGCGCTCGAGATCTACGAGCAGGTGTATACGGCTCGGAAGGTCGACACCGCAGCGTTGCGCACGATGACTCCGCGTCTTTCGGCTCGCGGCTCAGACACCGCAGGGGCCACGGCCGTGAATGATGAGTTGTCAGCCGTCGCACCGAAGTTCGTGCAGCTCACGAACGAGGTCGTATTCGATGACCTCTGGCGGCGGTCCGATCTCAGTGTGCGGGATCGCAGCCTGGTCACCATCACCGCGCTCGCCGCGATGGGCGACGACGGCGAGCTGGCTCCTTACCTGAATCGCGCGATCGACAGCGGCCTGACTCGCGCGCAGATTGCGGAAGCCCTGACCCACCTGGCCTTCTACGCGGGCTGGCCGAAGGCGACCAGGGCGATCGCGATGGTTTCCAAGTCGCTCGGCAAATAGCGTCGTGCCGTCCGCCAGCCCGATGACGACCTGCGAGACATCGATCGCGCGGCATCACGGATCGAAATTCATCGTGCCCGGTATCCGGAGCACGTTCAGAAGATGGTTGGGAGGTAGCCATGCGGCAGCGGAGACGCGGGAACTACGGAGCGAACACGTCCGGAATGAATCGTCGTCGCTTCTTCGGAGCGGCGGCAAGCCTGGGGGCGGCGTCAGGTACTCGCAGGCGTGGGCTCGCAGGCCTACGGCCAGACAACAACGCCTCGCAACAGCGCCGCAGCCCACGTGAGCGGACGGCGAAAGCTCGGGGCGCTCGAAGTTTCCAGCGTCGGCCTCGGCGTCCAGAACATGAGCCGTACGTATCAAACGACCGTGCCCTACCGGCCCCAGATGATCAACATCATCCGGACCGCCTTCGACCGTGGCGTCACGTTCTTCGATGCGGCGGAGGCATATGGGCCGCACGAGGTAGAACGTATCCTCGGCGAGGCCGTCGCACCGTTCCGGGGCAAGGTTGCGATCACGTCCAAGTTCGGCTGGAACATCGACCTCGAGACCGGCGAGCGGCGCCGAGGGCTCAACAGCCGCCCCGAACATATCAAGGCGGCCGTCGAAGGCATGCTCAAGCGCCTCCGAACCGATCGCATCGATCTCCTCTACCAGCACCGAGTCGACCCGCAGGTCCCGATCGAAGATGTCGCCGGCGCCATCAAGAATCTGATGTCTGAAGGCAAGGTCCTCCATTGGGGCTTGTCGGAGATGGGGCTGAATACGCTGCGCCGCGCTCACGCCGCGCTGCCCGTCAGCGCGGTTCAAAACGAATACTCGATGCTGTGGCGGGGGCCGGAAGATGCCGTGCTTCCGCTCTGCCAGGAGTTGGGCATCGGCTTCGTCCCGTGGAGCCCGCTGGGGGTGCAGTTCCTCACCGGTGCCATTGACGCGAATACTCGCTTCGCGGATGGGGACATCCGCAAGGTGGAGTCCCGGTTCTCGCCGGAGCATCTGCCCCACAACCTGGCGCTCGTCGACTTGGTGAAGAAATGGGCCGAACGAAAGAATGCGACACTCGCGCAGATCGCGCTGGCCTCGCTGATGGCGCAGAAGCCCTGGATCGTGCCCATCCCGGGTACGACGCAGATGGCCCACATGCTGGACAACATCGGCGCGGATCAGATTCGCTTCACACCATCCGAACTCGCCGAACTCAATTCGTCCGTTGCCGCCATTGAAATCCGCGGGGCGCGGCTCCCGGAGCAGGTGCTGGTCTTTTCGGGCGTGGAGGCGCCTGCGAAGGAATAAGACGCCATGCCACGTCCGTACGAAACCTACGGCCGGGAGATCCCTGAGGCGTGACCATGAACAGCGACAACATCCGCGGCAAAGTCGTCGTCATCACCGGCGCCAGCAGCGGCCTCGGCGAGGCTACGGCGCGGCACCTGGCCGAGCGCGGCGCTACGGTCGTCCTCGGCGCGCGCCGGGCCGACCACCTGCAGACGCTGGTAGACGAGATCACGCGGGCGGGTGGCCAGGCATCCGCGCTCGCGACGGACGTGACGGACGCCGCGCAGGTCCAGGCGCTCGTCGACGCCGCGGTTGGCCAGTACGGCCGGATCGACGTCATCGTCAACAACGCCGGCTTGATGCCGCACTCGCCTCTCGAGCGCCGCAAGATCGCTTTGACCCGAGCGGCCGGCGCCATCGAAGGACCACGCCGGTCGTCTTCTCGACACATACCGACGGACACCACGGAGTACGTGTAGCGCGCGAAATCGCTTTCAACCATGCTCTTTCAACCCGCCCTGAACTCCTCTTCATGCCTGCAGAATCAGTGGTTTACGGGCTGTCGATGAGCCTGACATGCGAATTAGGCCATATCCGCTAATGTGGCGCGATCACGTCGCGCTCTCGAGAGGCTTGCCGCTCGCCCTCCTTATGGCTGATCACCTATACTTCCTCGCGATCGGGCGCAAGCCCATCTGTAACGGCCCTCGACCCCAGAACCGGCGACTGCTGGGACCACTGCATCTAAGCCGGCATCAGGTTCTGGAGCCGAAAGACGCAAAGTGCGTGGAGCAGCATCATGAAGGAAGGACGGACGAAACTCGCTATCGCAATGCTGGTTGTCGCGTCGGCCCTCGCGGCCAGCGCAGCTCCCGCTCGTGCCCAGGAGTTGGCGCCGGTTCCCGTACCGTCAATCGAACAAAGGTCTGACGAGCTCTCAACGTGGCTCAAAGAGTACCGTGCGTGGGAGAAGTGGTACGAACGCTGGGGAAACAGGCTTGCGAAAAACGGCGCCGACTTCCCCATCTGGGAACGTAAGAAGCGGCCGGAACCGCCTGCCTGGCTCGCGGAGGTCTGCGGGGATGCGGTCACGGTCGATGACCAGCTGTGGAGTGCCTGCCACATTCTCTGGACCTGGGACGACCAGCCGATCCAGATCCTGCAGCGCCGAGGGTCGCCGGTGGCGACGTCGGGCGGAAAACCCGCGGACACAGTCGTCAAGACTTCGTTCTTTCAGCGACTCCACCTGACCGGATTGTGGGTGCGCGCGCAATATCCAAGCACGCCGGTTTACGGCGTCGTGGGGATGCAGATTGGCGTGGTGGAGGTCGGACGATTGACGCTCCCTGCCACGGGCGTGATGCTGGTCATGCTGTCCGACGGCCGCGGAGGTCACGACTGGAAGCCGGCAACCACCATAGGCCTGGGCTATCGGCTCTTCGATTTCATCCCGCCCCGTCAGAAGAAACCGTTCAGCCTCCACGTCAACGTCGCCAGCACCCACATTCATGGCCTTCAGGATGAGCCGTTCATGTCTGGGCGCGCGAACATCGGTTTCGTCGGATTTTCTGTCAGCGGAAGAAGAGGCCGCTGACTGGATGCCGCGAGCGGGACCGGTCGCCCTGCCCCGCTGCGGCCTCCGCAGTACTTCCTTCGCTGCGTGCCCATGCCCTCGTCCACCAGCCTGACGGGCGTCAGTGTGCTCGAGAATTAACGGCTTACGAGCCGAAGAGTGCCGTGGCCAGATAGGCCCACGTATCGGTGACAGCAAACTTGACCGCGGCGACGTACAGGACGACCATCACCATATAACCGGCAGCAAACCAGCGGTCAAACGCGCCCACCATGAAGGAACGCGCCAGCAGGAATATCGCGCCCAGAGTGAAGATCGGACCAAAAATTTCGTCGCCTAACGGCGGCGCTACCCTCGCTGGACTCCCCGGCGAACGTGGACGGTGCACCTTCCCTTTCTCTTTCAAGTAGTCGCGTAGCGGGTCAGCTCATGTGTGCTATGCTCCCGCGCCTCGACGTGTCCTCACGCGCTGCGCGTGCAGTCGGGTCCGGGAGCGAGGCGCACCTTCACACCCTCTCCCAAAAATCTGGGGAACCTCGGATACAACGACATGCAGCCTACACACCTGTTCGTCGTCGCGTTTGCGCTCGGTCTGGCTCAGGCTGGCTGCACCGTCACTCCCGGTGGAAGCGGGGCGACTAGTGCCGATTCACCCGTCGTGAACGGGCCGTATGATCGATTCGTTCGGGCGCCCGATTCGACCGCCGATTGCCCACGACTATCCGAACTGCGGAACGCAGCTAACGAGTCAGTCCGATGACCGTCCGGCCATACCGCGCATCGTGAACGGCTGAAAGCCCACGCTGCTCGCGCTCGCGCCTTCAGGGATGCGATACGGCTCCGAACGAGGGGCACTAGCCGGTGCTCCACCTCACAAGCGGCGGCGGGCTAACTGTGAAGGCGATCCCGTGCGACTCCATGATGGCCAGTTCGCCGGGCGTGCACTCCACGATCCGAAATTCCATCTTCAGCATTGCGCGCAGTCGGTAGACGACGTCCCCCGATTTGCCGAGCTTCACACATAGCGGGAGAGTGGGATCGTTCTCGGGTATCAACTGCGCTTCGATCCGTCCGCCGGTTCTCGGAATCTCAACCGTCATATCTAATCGCCTCCTTGTAGGCAGGCTATGACGCAGGCGCAAATTCCTTCTGAGCCTTTCTGACGAGCGCCGAGGCGAGGGCCGTGATGTTGCGGTCGGACCGAGATTGATGGCCTGGTATACCGCGACCCTATGCCGAGCGAAACGTCCTGTTGATGTGCGATGCGAACACTGCCAGTCGAGGTGGGCCGTGCCGAAGCCCGGCTACGAACGGCAGTTCGGCACCTGAGGGGGACAGGCACGCACGCTGTAGACGGCGAGCAGACCAGCGGGCCGGGGAGATCGGCCGGGGCAGCAGACGGTCAGGTCCGAACGAGTCGTCATGTCAGTCCTCCTCGTCCCGAACACGGATCCCACGAGGTGCAGCGGCAGGTTCCGCGTCTCAGCGGTCGAACGGCAGGGAGAGCTGTCGTGTGTCCGGCGCGGCCTCGTCGGGGAGGAAGTCGAAGCCGGTGAGGTGGAAGGCGAGACAGACGATCCCCAGCGGCGCCATGTAGACGGCGAGGACCAACGAGAGCGCCACCAGCACGGTCCACTTGATTACCACGAGGGCGATCACCACGGTTCGCTGCACGAACCGCCGCAGACGGGCCGGGGCCGCCAGACCCAGCAGCAGGGCACCGATCAGAGAGGCCAAGCTGTCGCTTGCGTCACTGTCGTCATTGCCGATTGATCGCGCCTCTGGGGCGCGGACATCCGTCCTTCGCCATCACTGAGTCAGCCGAAGCGGCGTGGGCAGGTCCGCGAGCGCATGGGCGATGCGCTCGACCACCGGCCACGCGCGTTCGTCTTCGCACCCGGGATCGAGGGCCGTCAGCGACGCCGCGGCCACGGGGAGGTGTCGGGCAGCTGTTCTGAACAGGCCGATGACTTGATCGACACTGAGGCCCCCGGGGGCGGCGTACGAGTTCGCATGAAGCTCCGCACTGTCGATGACGTCCAGGTCGACGTGCAGATACAGGGCGGTGGCTGCGGGCAGCCGCTGCAGGAATCCGGAAAGCCGATCAGCCTCGTCAGCGCCAAGACGCGTCACGCGTGACCGCTCGAGCCGGTCCTCTTCGTCGGGATCGGTCGAGCGCACGCCGACCTGGACGACATGTTCTTCGGGCACAGGGTCGAAGGCCTCGAGGCGAGGCGCGGCCGCCCGCCAGCAGTGACCAGTTGCGATCGCGAGCGCCATCCCGTCGACGAAGCCAGAGGGCGACGTTTCAGGGGTATTGAAATCGCCGTGCGCATCGAACCAGCACACGGCGGTGGAGCGGGAGCCGAGGGCGGCCATGGCGCCCAGTGCCGCGGGGCCGCAGTTGCCGGACAAGACGAGGGCCCGCTCATCGGCCGCCATCGCCGACCGCACGGCAGTCGCGATCTGATGCTGCAAGGCAACGAGTGCATCCCACTCGGTGTGAAACCCCGGGGCGAGACGCACCGGGTGAGTTCGCACCTGGTGGCCCGCCCGGGAGAGACTCTCCTCGAGACCGCGCTCCATCAGGAACGCCGGGCCGGCTCCCATGCGGACATTGAACTGCCCGCAGTCATAGGGCACGTCCACGAGACGCACGCGCATGCACGCAGTATAAGGTCTGGCCCCTTCAGGTTGGATTCCGTGACACTCAGGGACGCTTGGCCCCGCGATCAGGTCTTCTCGGTTCCGAACCGGCCCGACCACGGCGGCACGATCGAGGGTGCGCGCTGAACACGGGCTCTCAGACGAGAGCATCCCGGCGGGACACGGTGACGGAAGAGCCTGCGCGAACCACGAGCACACTCGTGGACTGCTTGGCGTCGCAATTGCACCTTGGAATCCGCTGGAGGACTGACGTATGGAACTCACCACCGGACTCTTGATCGGAGCCGGGTTGTTTCTGTTGATCCTCGTGCCGTACCTCGTGCTGCAGATACGCCGGGGCAAGGCGCACGGCCACACGCGGTTCACATGGTTCAAGCCACGCGGCCACAGCGATATCGGACCGGATGTGGGCGTTCGCTACACGAAGCCGGGCGTAGACGAGGCGAAGGGCTTGCGGCACTGACGTGTGCCTCGGCCGACAACCGCCTGTCAGAAGAGCGCCTACTCGTATCGAAGCGCCAGGATCGGGTCGATCCGGCTGGCCTTTCGCGCGGGGATCAACCCGGCGGTCGCTGACACGACGGACAGCACGACCACGGTGGCAACGGCCATCGTCGGATCCTGGGCCTTGACGCCGTACAACTGCGACTCGACGAATCGTCCGAGCGCGAGCGCTGATGGCAGGCCAATCGCGAGCCCGATCGCGAGCAGCATCAGCACTTCCCGCATGATCAGCCAGACCACGAGACCCGGCTGAGCGCCGAGCGCGAGTCGGATGCCGAGCTCCTTTCGACGACGCGCGACGACGAACGCCATCACGCCATAGAGCCCGATCGACGCGAGCAGCGTGGCGAGGAAGCCGAACCCGGCCGACAGCGTAGCGATGAGGTGGTCGGTGAGCAGTGTCTCGTCGAGCTGCGCTTCGACGGTCTTCATTTCGTAGATCGGCATGGCTGCGTCGAGCTGTCGCACCACGCTCCGCATCGTGTTGTAGGCGGAGGAAGAGCCGTTGTGCGTCCGCACATAGATGGTCGCGCTGTTCTTGCCGAAGTTCGGGATGAACACCTGGCGCCGCACGCCCTCGCGCGGACCCTCGTAGAGCGAATCCTCCACAACGCCCACGATCTCGATGTTCTGCTTGGCGTCGGGTCCGGTGCCGAAGCCGATGCGCCGGCCGATCGCGCTGCGACCCTTGAAGAAATGGTTGGCGAATTTCCTGTTGACGATCGCAACGCTGTGAACAGTGGCTGACTTCTCATCGGCGAGCAGGCTCGCAAAGAACGTCGCGTGGTTCTGCACGTCGGCATCGGTGAAATCGCGCCCTTCGAGCAGCGGAATGCGCATGGTCTTGAAGTATCCGGGCGAGAGCGCATTCATGAACGCCTGCATGTCTTCGCCGTCGACGGGGTGATGGCCTTCGACCGACATGCTGCTGTCCCACTCGTCGCCGCTCAGGATCGACACCGTGGCAAGGCCCGCGGAATCGACGCCTGGCGCCGAGCGCAGACGCGCGAGCAGCTGGCTGTAGAAGTCCGTGGCCTTGCGATCGTCGTAGCCGCTGAGCGAAGGCGCGAGCTGGAAGGTGATCAGGTTGTCGAGCGCGACACCCGTTTCGGCCGTCTTGAGGTTCTGCAGGCTGCGCACGAAGAGTCCCGCGCCGAACAGCAGCAGGAAGCTGAGCGCCACCTGCGCGGTGACGAGGCCCTTGCGCAGGAACAGCGACCCGCTGCCTCCTGCGAGTGAGCCCACCGTGTCCTTGAGCGTCGTCCACGGGTCGGGGCGGCTGGAGCGGAGCGCCGGCACGAGACCGAACACAATCCCGGTCGTGAGCGTGAGGACGAGCGTGAAGCCGAGGATGCGCGCGTCAGGCCATGGCGCGATGCAGGAGCGGGGCGCCCTCGGTCGGCATGTACGCGAGCAGACCTCGTGTGAGCGCGATCGAGAGCAGTACGCCCGCCAGGCCGCCGAAGAACGACAGCACAAGGCTCTCGACGAGCAGCTGCCGGACCAGCTGCCGCCTCGACGCACCGAGCGACAGGCGCACCGCGATCTCCCGCTGGCGCATGAAGCCGCGGGCAATCAACAGGTTGGCGACGTTCGCGCAGGCGATGAGCAGCACGAGGCCGACCATGCACATGAGAACGACCAGCGGCGTGGAGAAGTCGTTGCGCAGGCCGGAGTAGCCCATCGCCGCGTGCTCGACGAGCAGTTGCCCCTTCATGAATTCGTCGCGTTCGTACTTGGACCAGTCTTTCGCCGCCGGCAGCGACATCTCATGCCGGCGAATCTGCGTGAAGAGCGTCTGGAGCGGCGCCTTCGCCGATTCGACCGTGTAGCCCGGCTTGAGCCGTGCGAACACCTGCACCCACCGTGCGCGGCGGTCGTCGATCTTCAGCCACCCCCAGTCGGGCAGCATCACCGGCTTCATCAGGATCGGCACGCGAATCTGGGGGCTCTGTGCCGGATCGATCCCGGCAAACCCCGCTTGAGACACGCCGACGATCGTCATGGGATAGTCGTTGACGAGGATCTTCTTGCCGATAATCCTGGGGTCACGGGCAAAGCGGCTCACCCAATAGTCGTAGGCGAGAACGACGACCGGATGGCCCTGATAGACGTGATCGTCTTCCTTCGAGTTCAGCACGCGCCCGGCGGCGGGCCTGACCCCCAGCATGGTGAAGAAGTTGCCGGAGACGAGCTCGGCCTCGAGCCGTTCGGTTCGGTTGTCGATGCTGACGGACGCGGACACCAGACGCCGGCACACGACCTCGGCCAGCGGAGCGGCGCGCTTCTGATAGTCCTGGTAGATCGGATACGAATGCATCCGCGTGCCCGCATTGCTGCCGTTGTTCGCCCCCTTCCTGGTAGAGCATGACGAGCTCGTCGGGGTTCTTCACCGGGAGCTTGCGAAGCAGAATCTGGTCGATCAGCGTGAAGATGGCCGTGTTTGCCCCGATTCCCAGCGACAGCGACAGGATGGCCACGGTGGCAAACAGGGGGCTCCGGCGCAGCCCGCGCAATGCATACCGCAGGTCGGCAAAAATCTCAGTCATCGGGCGATTGGACGGAATCGGCGGCCCGAGGGTTTGCTGAATCCCGTCGGACGTGACGGATGAGCGGGCACGCTGAATGCCGCCCCGACGGTCAGAACGCTTGCAGGAAGGGGTGCGGGGCTGCTACTGGAACGGGTTCGTCTCGCTCTGCTCGGCTGACCCTGTTCCTCCATCCACTTCTGGAACTCCTCGGTGGTTTGGACAGTGACGAATCCCCGCATCCGGGCATGTCCCAGACCGCAGAGCTGCGCGCACGCAATCTGGTACTGAAACGCGGTATTCCCCGTCCGGGTCCGCATCTCCGCCGTGGTGACGTTGGGGATGAACCAGATAGGAATCGTGAGGCCGGGGATGGCGTCCTGCTTCACCCGGAACTCCGGCACGCCGAAGCTGTGGATGACGTCCTTGCTCTTGAGCCTGACGATGACCGGCTTGTTCACCGGCAGATTCAGCTGGTTGAGGGTCGTGACGTCGTCCTTCGCCGCAGGATCGGAGCGATCGAGCCCCAGGGGGTTCGCCTGGAGATCGAGCAGCTTGATGTCGGTGCGACCGAATACCCCATCGGCGCCGGGATAGTGCACGTTCCAGGCGAACTGCTCGCCGGTGACCTGAACGGTGAGCGCTTCGCTGGCCGAGGGCATGCGGTCGACCCTCGCGGCCCAGAGCGGGATCGAGAATGCGAAGAGGAGGATCGCTTCAACCACGGCCACGGCGACTTCGGAATAGTTCGACGCGTGCGATTTGACTCCGGTGTAGTTCGCCACCGGATGCCGCGATCGCCGGAAACGGATCAGGGCATAGGCGAAGAACCCGCCCCACCCGACGAACAGAAGAAGCATGAACAGGTGCGTCCAGCCGATCAGGCTGTCGATCTGGCCGCCGTGAGCCGAGGCGAGCGGCGGGAGTCCAAGCCAGTCAGTCATGATGTTTTCGGCGCCCCTTGGAGCTCCGACCATTCGGTGTCGAGGTCCTGGTCCGCCATGCGCTTCGCGCGCTGGCGGAGATAGAGAAAGAAGCCGACAAACCCGCCCTGCACCGCAAGCGTGATGGCCAGCATCACCAGCACGCCAAGCTTCGCCCCGTCGATCATCGAGGTCTCTTCCGCCCCGAAGCACACCGGGCAGGCGAGGACGCTCGAGCTCCCGCCGATCAGCACGGCCCCCGTCGTCGTGACGAGACGTCCGATCCCCCGGTAGCGTGTCATCGCAGCATCCTCGTCTTGCGCAGGAACCACGAGTCGTAGACGACAAGGCCGAACGACACGGCGAACGCGGCCACCGCCGCGAGCAGGCTGTGCGACCCTGTGGTCCCGCATGTAATGGCTCAGCGACCAGAGGCCGAACAGCACCGCGAGCGCCGCGGAGAGGAGAATCAGGAGCGCGTGAAACCACCTGAGGCTCATTCGTGAATCCAGTAGCCGTTGCGTGAGGTGAGTGCGGGAAGGGCCAGCAGCGCGACGAAGAAGACAGCGGTCAGCACGAGGACCGCGTAGATCACCTTCTTCTCGGAAATCAGGTGCATGAAGTAGCACGCCACCAGCGACCCTTTGATGGTCGCGACAATCAGCGCCACAGTCACGGCAATCGGCACCGGAAGGTGGACGCGGGAGACCGCTACCGTGACGATTGTCAGGACCATGAGCGCGACGAAGACGGTGATGTAGACCCTGACGTGCCTGTCGATGTCAGCTGCGTGGTCGCTCGTCATGGATGCTGCCTACAGAAGGTAGAGGGTCGGGAAGAGAAAGATCCAGACCAGATCCACGAAATGCCAGAAGAGGCCCGAATTTTCCACCCGGTTGGTGAACCAGACGGGGTTCGTCTTCCAGAGTTTCGCTCCGGGACCCAGGAGATAGGCGTTCACCGCCATCCCGCCGGCCACGTGGAGCATGTGCAGGCCGGTCAGCGTGAAGTAGATAGCCAGGAAGTTGTTGGTGCTCGGAAAGAGCCCGTCGTGGAACTTGTGGCTGTATTCGAAGTACTTGACCACGAGGAAGACGAACCCGAGCAGGATCGTCGCCCCCATGTAGATCCGGAAGGTCCCGATGCGGTGGCGCATCAGCGACGCCCACGCCATGACCATCGTGACGGAGGACGAAATCAGGACGAGCGTGTTGAACGTGGCGAGCGGCACGTTCAGGATCGTGTCGCCGCGAGGCCAGCTCGACGCCCCCGTGCGGATCAGGATGTAGGACGCGAACAGCGCCCCGAACAGCATGACCTCCGAGGCCAGAAAGAGCCAGATTCCGATCTTGCCGTTGGTCAGACCGGTGTCGCGGCGTACCTCGACGGTATAGGGAATGTCCATTGCGAATCAGGCCTCGTACTGCGGCGAGAAGTCCCTGGCCGCGCCGGGAACGCTGTACTCGTACGGCCCGCGGTACGCTTGCGGGGCGTGGAGAAAATTGCCGTGCGGGGGAGGGGACGGAGCCGCCCACTCGATCGTCGTCGCCTGCCATGGGTTCCCGTCGGTCTTCTCCCCGTGCCGGATGCTCCAGAAGAAATTGAAGATGAAGGGAATCTGGAAGAGCGCCATGATCCACGCACCCCAGGAGGAAATGACGTTCAGGTGCAGGACGGGCTGCGCGAACTCATAGCTCGCACCACCGTCGAACAGCCGCCGCGAGACACCCGCCAGCCCCATCAGGAACATCGGCATGAAGACGACGTTCATGCAGACGAGCGAGCCGGCGAAATGGATCTTGCCGAGCGTCTCGTTCATCTTCCTTCCGGTCGCTTTGGGATACCAGTAATAGATCCCCGCGAAGAGGGCGAAGATCGTCCCCGGAGCGACGACGTAGTGGAAGTGGGCGATGACGTAGTAGGTGTCGTGCAGCGGGATGTCCGCGACGTTCAAGCCGAGCGGAAGCCCCGTGAGCCCGCCGATGCCGAACATCGGGAGAAAGCCGAGCGCGAAGAGCATCGGCGTATTGAAGCGTATCGATCCGCCCCAGAGGGAGATGATCAGGGCCGTCAGGATCACGACCGACGGAATCGAGATGATCATCGTCGTCGTCTGGAAGAACGCCGCCATCGCCGTGCCCATGCCGGTCATGAACATGTGGTGCGCCCAGACGATGAACGACATGAAGCCGAGGAAGACGAGCGAGTAGACCATCGAACGGTAACCCCACAAGGGCTTCCGCGTGTTGTTCGCGATGATCTCGGCCACGATCCCCATCGCCGGAAGGATCAGGACATAGACCTCCGGGTGCGCCAGGAACCAGAACAGGTGCTGCCACAGGAGCGGGTTGCCTCCGCCCGCATTCGTGAGAACCTGGCCGCTGACGACGAGGCCGCTCGGGAGGAAGAAGCTGGTGCCGGCCACACGATCCATCAGCTGCATGACCCCCGCGGCCTCCAGCGGTGGGAACGCCAGGAGCAGGAGGAAGGACGTGACGAACTGGGCCCACACGAAGAACGGAAATCGCATGAACGTGAGCCCCGTGGCGCGGAGCTGGATCGTGGTCGTGATGAAGTTGACCGCTCCGAGCAGCGACGAGGTGATCAGGAAGATCATCCCGATGAGCCACATCGTCTGACCCGTGCCCGCCAGGACGGACAGGGGCGCATAGGACGTCCACCCGGACTGCGCGGCCCCCCCGGGGACGAAAAAGCTGGCGAGCATCGTCACGCCGCCGAGGAAGAAGAACCAGTAGCTCGCCATGTTGAGCCGCGGGAACGCCATGTCGGGGGCGCCAATCTGGAGCGGGAGCACGAAGTTCCCGAATCCTCCGACGGCGAGGGGGACCACCCCGAGGAACACCATGATGGTGCCGTGCATCGCACCGAGCTCGTTGTAGAACTCAGGCAGCATCGTCCCGCCCGGCATGCGCGCCTCGCCGAACAGGTTGCCGATCAGCGGCAGCGCCGCGCCCGGGTAGGCGAGCTGCCAGCGCATGAGCATCATCAGCGAAAAGCCGAAGAGCAGGAACAGGAGCCCCGTGATGGCGTACTGGATGCCGATGACCTTGTGGTCGATGGAAAAGACGTACTTGCGCCAGAAGCCCAGCTCCTCGTGATGGGGTTCGTGCGCAACGTGCGGCCTGGGTGCGACGACGCCAGCCTGCTCACTCATTGGGCCTCTTCTCCGGATCGCTACTTCGCGGCGGGGACGGCGAACTTGATGTTCTGGGTCTTCGTATCGCTGGCGCCAACCGTGATCGAAGCCGTCTGCGTCCCCAGCTTCTCGTGCCAGGCGGTAATCTCGTACGTCCCCGGGTCGAGGCCCGAGATCGCGAACTTCCCGTCCGTGCTCGTCACCGAGAAGAAGGGATGGGTGAAGACGGCGATGTAGGCGCTCATCCATGGATGGACGTCGCACTTGATGTGGAAGACCTCTTCCGGCTTCGCGAACGTCGTGGTCGCCTCCTTGAGCGTCGCCGGCATCCCCCGGTTGAATGCCGGGTTGATCTTGGGAAGCGTATGGATATTGTGGAGGACGCCGTCGGAGTTGAGGATCCTGGTAGGTCTGACCGACCATGATCCCCATCACGTGCGGCTTGTACTGACAGCCCTGCTGATCGAGCACCACCGGAGTCTTGGGAACGGGCCAGGTCTTGCCGGCCGGAAGCCCCTTCGAGACCCACACCATGATGTTCCCCATGGTGTTGCCGCTCCCGAGGACCAGCATCTCGTTCGCCACCGGTCCCGAGTGCTTCTTGGCGCATGCGGGGTCCGCGTCCATCGAGAGCGGCCTGAGCGTGGGGGCTTTCCCGTCGAAGGTGACGGTTCCGTTGATGGACGAAGCGGCGCCGGCGACTCCCGGCCACACGGACACCGCCACCACCACAGCCGCCAGCCACACCCTGATCCCTGTTCCGCGCATGCTTGACTCCTTGGTCATCGCCATCCTCATCTCCGCCGTCACGTCGACGATGCGTTCAGACCGACCGCCTATCGCGGAGTGGGCCGAGGTGTACACCTAGCCCAGCCCCTGCGCAACCCTCCCACAATCTGGCGCGGGTACCGCACCAACGGCACAGGTTCGCCGTCGCGCCGGGACCGGCCGCGCTTCGCACGGCAGCCCCGCGAACCGCCGTCAGACGTTCTCGAAGGCGAGCGATTCGGCGAGCCTCGGGTCGCGCAGCGGAACGAGCGCCTGCCGTCGCAAGAGCCAGCTCGCCGCCGCCACGAAGCACCCGCCGACGGTCACGAGCGCGGCCACGTCCAGAGCTGACGGACGAATCCCTTCGGGGTGGAGCGTCGGCATGATCTGCCAGTAGAGATCGACGAAGTGCATGGCCAGGATCCACGCTCCCCCGGCCGCCAGGGTCGCTCCCTTCCGTTTGACCGTTCGCCCCATCAAGTAGAAGAACGGAGCCACGAAATGCCCGGCCATGAGGAAGAGCGAGGCCTGCATCCAGGACCCCTCCATTCGAGCCTTGAACCAGACCGTCTCCTCGGGGAGGTTCGCATACCACATGAGGAAGAACTGGGAGAACGCGATATAGGCCCAGAACGCGGTAAATGCGAACAGGAGCTTGCCAATGTCGTGCAGGTGCTCGGCGCTGATGATCGTGTTCAGCAGCTCCGCCTGGCGCATCGCCACCACGACGACGGAGAGAAGCGCGATGAACCCCACGAAGGAACCCGCGAAGAAGTAGACGCCGAACATGGTCGAGTACCAGTGCGGCGTGAGCGACATGATCCAGTCGAACGAGGCGAAGGTCTGCGTCAGCGCGAGGACGATGAGGGCGGGCCCGGCAAGGCGGCGCAGACGGGCCGACACCCTGGGATCCCCGGTCGCGTCCTGACCGCGCGAGCCGCGATAGTAGAGGAGGGCCATGAAGGACCAGATTCCGAAGTAGAGCGCCGCCCGCACGAGGAAGAACGGCACGTTGAGGTATGGCGCCTTCCAGCGAAGCAGCGCATCGTGATCAGCTGCCCCGGGAACCGTCCACAAGTACAGATCGTGCAGCCCGAGCAACACCGGCAGGAAGAGGGCCGCCATCACGGGAAGCGTTGCGAAGATCGTCTCCCCAATCCGTCGCAGCACGATTCCCCATTCACCCTGGGCCGCGTACTGGATCAGCACGAAAAAGAGGCCGCCAAGGGCCAGGCTCAGAAAGAACAGCAAGGCCACGAGCCACGAGAAGAAGAATTGCTTCGGATTCGCCGCGCCCAGAATCGCGCAGGCCGCAGCACCCAGCAGGGCGCCGACCGCGCCCATGACCGGAAGGCGGTTCCACGCGTGCCCCAGCGGGATTGTGACCTGCTCGGGCCGCAGCGCTACGCGATCGCGTGCGGGGATCATCAGGAGTCCAGGAGTTCCACGCTACGCGCGCCCAGGGACTCCAGCAGCTTCCCCGTCGCTGACGGATCGAACCGGGGATCCCACGATTCGATGGAGATGAAGAAGGCGTCGTCGGTCACCCGCTCGAAGACCCTGGACCGGAAGAGCGGATGGTGATGCATGGGCAGCTGGTTCAGGCCGAGCATGCCGAGGACCGCGCCAAGCGCGCCGAAGAGGATTGAGACCTCGAACGTGATCGGAATGTAGGCGGGCCAGGCGACGTACGGTTTGCCGCTGATCACGAGCGGGTAGGCGACGGCGTGAACCCACCACTGCAGGAGGAATCCGAGCGCGGCCCCCATCAGCGCCATGCCGAGAACGAACCAGGGAAGCGGCGAGCGCCGGAGTCCCATCGCGCCCTCGAGGCCGTGGACGGGAAACGGGGTGTGGGCATCCCACCGGGTGAAGCCCGCATCACGCACGCGCTCGCACGCGTGATAGAGGTCCGCCGGCGTCGCGAATTCGGCGAGGATGCCGTAGTGGGGCCCGTTCGGGAGCCGCGAGAAGAGGAGCGGCATCAAGAGGTTCCTCCCGGAGCCGGCTCCGGCGCGACATGGGGCACCGACGCGGCCCGGTGGTCCTTGACCTCGCGTTCGGGACCGGGCTGCCAATGCGGGTCGGCCTGCGGCAGAACCGTCTTGACCTCCGCCGTTGCCACCATCGGAAGAAAGCGCACGAACAGGCAGAACATCGTGAAGAAGAGCCCGAAGCTTCCGAGCAGGCACGCCACGTCCCAGATCGTCGGCGTGAAGTAGCCCCACGCTGACGGGAGGAAGTCACGATGCAGCGACGTCACGATGATCACGAACCGCTCGAACCACATGCCGATGTTGATGACGATCGACACAACGAACAGGACCGGTATGCTCGTGCGCGCCTTCTTCGACCAGAAAATCTGGGGGCTGATCACGTTGCAGCTGACCATGATCCAGTAGGCCCAGGCGTACGGTCCGAGCGCGCGGTTCAGGAACGTGAAGAGCTCGTAGGGGTTGCCGCTGTACCAGGCGGTGTAGAACTCCGTGGCATAGGCGTAGCCGACCATCGTCCCGGTCACGAGCATGATCTTCGCCATGTAGTCGAAGTGCCGGAGCGTGATGATGTGCTCGAGACGGAACGCCGTGCGGCAGATCACCATGAGCGTCAGCACCATGGCGAAGCCGGAGAAGATCGCGCCCGCGACGAAGTAGGGCGGGAAGACGGTCGTATGCCATCCCGGGAGGAGGGATACGGCGAAATCCATCGAGACGATCGAATGAACCGACAGGACGAGCGGCGTCGCGAGGGCCGCGAGAATGAGGTAGGCGGTTTCGTAGTGATGCCATTGCCGCACGGAGCCCCGCCACCCGAGAGCGAAGATACCGTAGGCGATCTTCCGCGTGCGCGTTTTCGACCGATCGCGCATCGTCGCCAGGTCCGGGATCAGGCCGACGTACCAGAACAGGATCGACACGGTTCCGTAGATGCTGACCGCGAAGACGTCCCACAGCAGAGGGCTCCTGAAGTTGGGCCAGACGCCCATCTGGTTCGGGAGCGGGAACATCCAGTAGGCGACCCAGACGCGTCCCACGTGGATCCCCGGGAACGTCATGGCGCACATGACCGCGAAGATGGTCATCGCCTCCGCGGCGCGGTTGATCGAGGTGCGCCATTTCTGGCGGAAGAGGAACAGGATCGCCGAGATGAGCGTGCCGGCGTGCCCTATCCCGACCCAGAACACGAAGTTCGTGATGTCCCACGCCCAGCCGACGGGGACGTTGAGGCCCCAGACGCCAATCCCCTCCCAGAACAGCCAGGAGACCGCCACGCCGAGCAGGCTGAGCAGCGCGAGGGACGGGATGAAGAACAGCCACCAGCCGATCGGTGTCGGCCGCTCGAGCGGCTCCGCGACGGCGTCGGTGATTGAGTGGAAGTCCGGCGAGCGCAGGATCAGGGGGGATCACCCGCGACAGGCGTGTCGAGCAATTCTGCTTCCGTTTGGGCCAAGCCTGTTCCCCGCCGTCGAGTTTTCTCGCGCGGCGTTTCTATCATCGTGTATCGCGGGAGTCAAGCGGCCGGCCTTCGTGCGCTCGCTCGTCACGCGCGCTCCGGCGAGACCTCGCCGAACACTCAGCGGCGAGGGCAGGCCGGAGACCGGCGTCGCACCCTCACGGCGCGGCCGTGAGGCCGATCTGCTGGAGCAGCGGTTCGACGTCGTCTCCGGAGGCAGGAAGGCAGGCGAGAATCCTCGGCGCCGTCTGCCGGACCCACGGGGCTGCCCCCGGAAGCGCGCGGACCGCCCGCCCGGCGTCGAGTAGCCATTGCCACGCCTCGTGCGTCTCGGTCCCGAACTCCTGGAGAAGCGACGGCGCTGCCCCCGCGCTCCGGATCCTCGAGATGCGCGCAGCCAGCTCGCGCGCTTCCACCAGGCCCGAATTCATGCTGTGCACGCCGACGGGAGCCGCCAGGTGGGCGGCATCCCCTGCGAGCCAGACGTCTCCTTTCCCGAACGATCGCGCCAGACGCCGCTCGAACAGGCCGAGCGTCGACCAGTAAATCTGAGTGGGCCGTGCCGTGCACCAGGGAGCCCTCGCGGCGATCAGCTGTTCGAGCCGCTCCATCGATGCGTCGTGTCCGGAGGCGTCCTGGATCTCGAATCCCCAGCGGCATCGCCCCTCCTCGAGAGGCCAGTAGACGCTCGTCAGGTCCGGATCGAGATTGACGCGCACCTCGGCGGGAAGCTCCCCCGTCGCCTCGATTTCGTAGACGGAGAAGACTTGCGCCGCGCCGTGCTCGGCCATCTCGATGCCGGACATGCGCCTCACGGCCGAGTCGTACCCGTCGGCGCCGATTACATAGGCGGGGCTGATCGTCTCGCTTCGCGCGACGACCCACTCACTTCGCGCGACGGGATAGCCGGTCGCGACCGGGTCGAGCTTCGCGACCTCCGCCCGGATGGTCGCGCCGTCCACGGTGAGGGCCTGGAGCCGGTGTCCCCAGAGGACCTTGAGCTTCTGCCGGCGGAGCGCCTGCTCGGCGGCCCTTTCCAGCATGCTTTGGCGGGTGACGAGGAGATACGGATGTTTGGACGCGAGGGCCGAATAGTCGATCTCGGCGCGCCTCTCCCGTCCTTCGTAGTAAGCGACCTTCGTCACCTTCCGCCCCGCGCGGATCAGCCCTTCGGCGAGTCCTGCCTCGTCGAGAATCCGGAGCGTGCGCGGATGGAGCGCGAGGGCGTAACTGTGTTGGGTCGTCCGCTGGCTGACGTCGACGATCTCCACGCGGACCCCGTACTGCTGCAGAAACAAGGCTGCGACGAGACCGACCGGACCGGCGCCGACGACCAGGACATCAGGATCGGGGCGACTGAACATCGAGCTTCCTCCTCCCGCGCACTGGACAAGAACTCTCGAGAGCCGAAACCTGGCGCCATCAGGCGAGTGTGGGCTGCCTCACCCGATTACGCCATCTCGCTCACCCGGGTGGCCACGGCAGCGGCCTGCTCGAGCAGCATGGTCACGCCGATGCCTCCCACGTAGTTCCCCACGAGGAAGACACCCTTCGGCAGGTCGAAGCCGCTTGCCCGCACCGATTCGAGCTGCACGTCATAGTGCGGCAGCGCCGCGCGCCAACGGTGCACCAACCGCGCGGCGGGCGGCACGGATCGGCCGCAGAGCGACTGCCGATCGCGATCCATCACCGCGGCGAGATCGTCGTCGGAGAGATGCACGACGTGGCGATCGGCCGCGCCTCCGTAGATCCAACTTTCCGAGTACTGCCCGCCGCGGTGAGGAAAGATGTTGGCGTTGAACAGCACGCCGAGCGCGCGAATGTCTCCACCAGGCGGAAAAAGGATGCCGCGTCCCCGTTGATGCGTCTCCTCATCGGGGTAGAAGGCGGTGATGCGGACGAGGGGGAGCATGTCAATCGTCGACAGCGCCTGGCTGGCGCCCGGTGCAACGTCCCGGAGGCATTCCGCCGCATCGCGGGCCGATGTGCAGATGACGGCCGGCGTCGAGCCATCCAGCCGTGCTGGGGTATTCAGGCGAATGCTCACGTCGCGCGTCCGCAGGCGCCACTCGAGGGCGTCGATCAGCTGCTGCATCCCGCCTGCAGGTGACACCAGGCCCTTCCGTGCAGGTTGCGCGGGCCGCTCCCGCGCGCCAAACACGAGCGAGGCGCTCAGGCACGCAGGATCGCCGGCGTATATGCCCTGAAGGGTTGGACCGAGGAGCCACCGGGTCGCCCGACGTCCCACCACACGCGCACCAAATTGTTCGACGGTCTCGAGCGGCCGAGGGAAGCGCGAGCCCCGCGCCGTCGCCGTCGCGAACCGCGCGGCAACCGCGAGCCACTCCCCGGGGTTCAATGGCCACCGCCTGGGTCGCTGGCGGTAGATGTAGCGAGCTCCGCTGAACGACCGGTTCGAGCAGAGCATGTCGAGCCCGAGGTCGCGGCACACCGCGTCGACGCGGGCAAAGTTCCGCATCCCGATCGCCGCGGTCTCGACGGGACCGTGGGGCGTCTGGAGCGTCGCGATGAGTCCGCCGAGCCGATCGCTCTTCTCGAGGATCTCGACGGGGATTCCTGCCCGCGACAGATAGTACGCGGTCGCAAGCCCGGAGAAGCCTCCCCCGACGACTGTAACGCTTCTCACAGGGCTCTCGAGACGAAAGGACGATCCGCCTGCAGCCGGTCGTTCGCGATCCGCAGCAGGCCGTCAGGGAACATCGGCTAAGGGCTAAGGCGCAGCCACCAACGGTCAAGGGTGAACTGTCAACGGTTAACGGTCGACGGTCAACGAGCGAAGTGTCACGTCGGACAGGGCCGGTCACGACGACCGAAGACGGTGACACGCCAGCTATGATAGGAAAGCTCTCCCGGATTGTCACGGTCTGTCGCAGGAAGGCTGGTGTGGACGCGCCGCTGTCGCAGAGCAGGGATCGCCGGATCGGCGTGCTGCTCGCGCAGCTCGGCACGCCGGATGCGCCAACCCCGGCGGCGCTTCGTCGATACCTGCGACAGTTTCTGAGCGACCCGCGCGTTGTCGAGAGCAACCGGGTGCTCTGGTGGTTCGTACCTGAGATTGCTCATCCTGCCGCGGCGGCCTCGCCGCTCGGCTGCGCTCTACCGGCGAATCTGGTCGCGCGAAGGATCGCCGTTGCTCGTCATCTCGCAATCGCAGGCGCGCGCGCTCGAAGCCGCGCTCACTCGCCGCGAGCCGGAACGATTCAAAGTCGCACTGGGCATGCGCTATGGCAGCCCGTCAATCCAGTCGGCGGTGCGGGAGCTGGTCGGCTGGGGGGCGGACAGGCTACTGCTCTTTCCGCTATACCCTCAGTACGCAGCCGCAACGACGGGATCGACCTACGACGAGGTGTTCAGGCAGCTGTCGATGTTGCGGTTCGTGCCCGCACTGAGGGTCGTCCCGCCGTACTACACCCATCCCGCCTATATCGACGCGCTGGCCCAGTCGGCTCGTGAGGCGATCGCGTCGCTGGCACAGCCACCTGACCAAATCATCATGTCCTTCCACGGTCTCCCGCAGCGCTTCATCGATCGTGGCGACCCGTACGCGTCGCATTGCGAGGCAACCGCGCAGTCACTGGCTGCGCGTGCCGGATGGGACAAAGGCACCTACCTCACTTCCTATCAATCGCGCTCCGGCCGGGAGCCGTGGCTGCAGCCGTACACGGACGAGACCCTCGTCGGACTGGCACGCACCGGTGTTCGCCACGCCATGGTGATCTGTCCAGGCTTCGTTGCCGACTGCCTGGAGACGGTTGACGAGATCGGGCACGTCGGACTCGAGCAGTTCCGGGCGGCCGGCGGCGAGACCCTGCAGCTCGTGGGCGGGCTCAACGATCGGCCGCGCTGGATTGCCGCCATGACCGAGATTGCGCTCGAGCAGCTGGAAGGGTGGGCGTAAGGCCTAAGGGCTAAAGGCTAAGGGCCAAAGGCTAAAGGGGACGGGCACGAGCCGATACAGAGCGCCTTAGGTCTTGG
Source organism: Vicinamibacteria bacterium (assembly GCA_963763095.1). Taxonomy (GTDB): domain Bacteria; phylum Acidobacteriota; class Vicinamibacteria; order Vicinamibacterales; family JAENWD01; genus CAVUCH01. Next base: position 49,643 of record CAVXNR010000020.1, on the reverse strand, counting down.
CCCTCAGCCTTTCGGGCCTCAGCCCTTTGGCCTTTAGCCCTTCAGCCTTCAGCCCTTACGGAGCAATCGGCGGCGCCATGAGCCAGCCGCGCGTCACGTAGTCGCTCAGGGTGATGAAGAACAGGAACCCGAGCCACACGATGCTGGCGATGACCACCAGCTTCGTGGTGCGTGACGCGTACTTGACGTGCATGAAGAACAGCACGACGAGGCTGGCCTTGATCACCGCCACCGTCATGGCCACCATAACGTTCAGGTTGCCCAGATCGACAAAGGCGACCACCACCGTGACCAACGTCAGCACCATCAGCGCACCGAAGATCGTCAGGTAGACGCTCTTGGGGACGACGTGCTCTTCGTATTCCTCGTGTTCGACGAATTCGTATGACGACATGGCTCAGTGGTGCCGATTGACGAGATACAGGAGCGGGAACAGGAAGATCCAGACGATGTCCACGAAGTGCCAGTAGAGGCCGAACATCTCGACCGGCGTGTACCAGCGAGGCGTGAACGCGCCCTTTCGGGCCATGTTCATGATCACGAGCAGCAGCACGATCCCGATGATCATGTGCAGCGCGTGCATGCCGGTCAGCGCGAAGTAGAGGATCATGAACATGCGCATCTCGTTCGCCACGGGCGCGAGCTCGCCGTCCACATGGAACCAGCCCTGCATCGGGAACAGCCTGACCATCGCGTTTGCGTGATGCGCGTGGTGCAGCTGGAACTTCGACTGGTACTCGACGTACTTGATTCCGAGGAACACCAGGCCAAGCAGGAGCGTCCCGCCGAGGTACCAGAGAATCTGCCGCTGTTTCCCCTCGTGCGCCGCGTTCACGGCCAGCGCCACGGTGAGCGAGGACGCGATCAGCACGGCCGTGTTGATGCCGCCGAGAATCAGGTCGAGCTCCCGGCTGGCGGCCGTGTACCCGGCATAGAACCAGAGGCGGTAGATCATGTAGGCGGTGAACATCCCGCCGAAGAACATGATCTCCTGCGCGATGAACACCCACATGCCCAGGCTGGCCGCCGCCTTCTGCTGGCCGAGCGTGTCGAAGTGATGCTGCAGCCGGACGTGCCCGTGGGCATCGGCGTGGACGAGTGCCGCGTCAGACAACTCTGGCCTCCGTGTCGTGCGCGTAACTGTGTGTCGCGTCGGTCACAACCGGCGTCCGATCGAAGTTGAAGGTCGGCGGCGGGGACGTCGTCTCCCACTCGAGCCCTCTGACGTTGAAGGGGTTGTCGCCGGCGTGCTTGCCGTACTTCCACGACCACGCGAAATACACCATCGGAAAAACGTAGCCGACGCCCAGGATCGTGGCTCCCGCGGTCGAGAGCACGTTCAGCACCTGGAACTCCGGCGGGTACATGTGATACCGGCGCGGCATGCCGAGGTAGCCGACGATGAACTGCGGGAAGAACGTCAGGTTGAAACCGACGAACACGAGCAGCGCGCTCAGCTTCGCCCACGCCTCCGGATAGAGCTTCCCGGTGATCTTCGGCCACCAGTAGTGCAGCCCGCCCAGGTACGCCATCAGCGTCCCTCCCACCATGATGTAGTGGAAGTGGGCGACCACGAAGTAGGTGTCGTGCACGTGCACATCGAGGCCGATCGCCGCGAGGAACAACCCGGTCAGCCCGCCGATCAGGAACAGCCCGATGAACCCGAACCCATAGAGCATCGGGGTCTCATACGAGATCGAGCCCCTGTAGAGCGTGGCCGTCCAGTTGAACGTCTTGATCGCGGAGGGCACCGCCACCATGTAGGTGATGATCGAGAAGACCAGCGCCGAATACGGCGTCTCGCCGGAGACGAACATGTGATGGCCCCACACCAGGAAGCCGATCACCGCGATGGCGAGGCTCGAGAACGCGATGAAGCTGTAGCCGAAGATGTTCTTCCGGGAGAACGCCGGGATGATCTCGCTGATCACGCCCATCCCCGGCAGCACCATGATGTAGACCGCCGGGTGCGAGTAGAACCAGAACAGGTGCTGGAACAGCACCGGGTCGCCGCCAATCGTCGGGTCGAACACCCCGACACGCAGCACGCGCTCGAAGGCCACGAGCAGGATCGTGATGGCCACGACCGGCGTGCCCAGGATCATGATCAGGCTGGTCGCGTAGTGCGACCAGACGAACAGCGGCATCCGGAACCACGTCATCCCAGGCGCCCGCATGCGGTGGACGGTCACGATGAAGTTGAGGCCGGTGAGGATGGACGAGAACCCGGCGACGAACACACCCACCGCACCCGTGAGCACGCGGGAGTTCGAGGCCATCGAGCTGTACGGGGTGTAGAACGTCCAGCCGGTGTCGACGCCGCCCCCGATCAGGGCGACCAGCCCGAAGAGGCCGCCGATGATGTACAGGTACCAGCTCAGGAGGTTGATGCGCGGGAAGGCGAGGTCCTTGGCGCCGAGCATCAGCGGGATCAAAAAATTCCCGAGCGTCGCCGGAATCGAGGGGATCAGGAAGAAGAACACCATGATGACGCCATGCATGGTGAAGACGCGGTTGTACACGTCCGACGTCATCAGGTCTCCGGCCGGCGTCAGCAGCTCGAGGCGGACGAGCAGCGCAAAGAAGCCGCCCAGGAAGAACATGACGGTAATCGAGAACAGGTACAGCAGCCCGATCCGCTTGTGATCGGTTGTCAGCAGCCAGGACTTCCAGCCGCCCGACTCGTTCAGGTAATGTCGCGCGGGCATGACGGCGCCTGCTGCGTTCAGGTGCGCGCTCGCCGTGGTCTCGGTCGTGATTTCGGGAGGCATGGGTCTCTATTGCCTGGGCTGCGACGGCGCGGCCGGCTGGGTGCCGGCCGGCTGCGTCGTACCGGAGGAATCCTGCGCGCCCGCGCCGGGAGCGCTCTTGCCGGGCGGCAGCGACTTGATGTATTCGGTCAGCGCGAGCAGCTGTTCTTCGCTCACCTGACCCTGGAAGGTCGGCATGAGCGGCGGGAAGCCCGCGACGATCTTCGCCTGCGGGTTCAGGATCGACTCGCGAATGTAGGCGTTGTCCGCGACCACCTTCTCACCATTCGCCAACGTGACCTGCGACCCGAACAACCCATTGAGCACCGGACCCCGCTGCTGGTCCCCCGATGCGTGGCAGGTGACGCACGCGAGCTGGGTGAAGAGCTTCTCGCCCGCCTGCGCAAGCGTGCCTTCCGTCGGGCCACCGCTCAACCACGTCTGGAACTCGTCCTGCGCCATCACCGTCACCGATCCCACCATGCCGGAGTGCTTTGTTCCGCAGTACTCCGCGCAGAAAAGGTGATAGGTGCCGAGCTTCGTCGCGGTGAACCAGAGCTGCGTGTAGCGTCCGGGAATCGCGTCCATCTTCACGCGAAACGTCGGCAGGTAGAGATCGTGGAGCACGTCTTCCGACGTGATGACCATGCGCACCGGCGTATTGATCGGCACGTGAAGCGTGTTGATCTCGCGCTGTCCTTCCCGGTGCTGGAACTTCCACATCCATTGCTTGCCGACCGCATAGATGTCGAGCGCCTCGGATGGCGGGCGCACAATCGCGAAGTACACGCTCGCGCCCCAGACGAACATCACCATCGCCAGGACGAACGGAATCGCCGTCCAGATCAGCTCGAGTGTCAGCGACCCGTGAATCGGCGCGCCCACCTCGTCTGGATGCCGCCGCCGGTACTTGATCGCAAAAAGGATGACGAGCACCGTCACCACGAGGGCGAAGAACGCGCTGACCGCGGTGATGAAGAAGTACAGATTGTCCACGCGCGGGGCGATCGTGGACGCCTGTTCGGGAAAAAGTGGCGGCATCGGCGGTGTCAGAAGACCTGTAATGCACAATGCACATTGCACAATGCACAAATCCCGCGTCGCAGGGCACGAGACCGAAGCCTGGCGTCCGCGATTTGTTGCCTGGACCGTGCGTGAATCACCGTTTCACCGTGCATTGTGCATTGTGCATTTTGCATTTTGTGGATTACCGCCCCGCCTGCTCCCGTCGCCGTAAGACGAACACGCCCGCCACCAGGGCCAGCACCGTCGTGAGTCCGGCTGCTCTGACGAGCCGCATGACGGCCAGGCTGTAGCGGGCGCTCTTCGGGTCGTAGTGGAAGCAATAGAGGAGCAACTGGTCGACCGGCGTCCCGATCCGCTGATCGGCCGCCTCGAGGACGGCGAGCCGCACGTCGCGAGGGCCGTACTCGATGCCGTAGAAGTACCGGGACAGCTTGCCGCCGGGCGTCAGCACCATGAACCCGCTGACGTGGGCGTACTGGTCGATGCTCGCGTTGTACGCATACCGGAATCCGACAGCCTTCGTCAGCGCCGCGATCGACTTCTCGTCCCCGGTGAGGAAGTGCCAGCCCTTCCCGGCGCCGGGGCGGTTGTACCGCTCCAGGTACGCTGCCTTCTTTCCCGCCGCCAGCTCCGGCGTCTCTTTCGGATCGAAGCTGACGGTGACGATGTCGAACTCCTCGCCAACGCTGAACTTCAGCACGCCCAGGGCGCTCGTCAGGCCGTTCAGCACCTGCGTGCAGAGCATCGGGCACTCGTAATACACCAGCGTCAGGATCACCGGCCGCTTGCCGAAGAACTCGCCGAGCCGCACGTCACGGCCGGTTTCATCCTTGAAGCGCAGATCGAGCGGCAGCTGGGTGTCGAGCTTCTGATCGAGGCCGATCTCGGTCAGCAGCTCCGGCAGCTTGTTCGATGGCGGCTGCGACGACGACTCACGCTCGTACATCGATGGCGTGCTCTGTGCCGATAGAGAACCAGCAAAGAGGCACGTTACGATTGCTGCCGCGATCAGAACCCTGCGTATCACTTGTCGTACCTTCGTAGATACCTGCGTTGCCTGCCCGAAGGCCGGCCCCCTTGTTAACCGTGCGCCCCTCCCGGAGCCTGGAGCCCGGAGCCTGTCTCATCGCTTCGGCGGACTCTGGGTCGTCGGCTGCCGCCCACTCGAACTTCCCGCAGGCGTCTGCGAGCCGCTCGCTGGCGCTGATGCACCGGTGGCCCCCTGGGCGGCACCGGCGCCTGCGGCGAGACGATCCCGGGCCCGGCGCTGGAGCCGCCGGCGGCTGGCCGCCCTTGCGATACGGCAGGCCACGTTCGGCCAGCAGGTCCATCGCCCGCTCGACCGGGATGCGCACGGTGCCGGCGTTCCGATCAACCCATTCGTACGAACCGACCAGCGGCTTGTCGTGCTGCCGCAGTGCCTTGATGTCCTGGAACGGGTACGTCTGCAGCCGTGGCGGCGGCGGCACCGGGCGTTCCACGCCGGTCAGGCTCATGGGATGACGCGACGTCTTCTCCGCGGCCTCGCGCCGTTCCAGGTAGTTGTAGAAAGGCACCACGAGCAATGCGATCACGACGGTGGCTGCCACCAGGAAGGCGAGAAACCTCAGGATCGGGCCGGGGTCGGCGTCGCTCAGCTCGTGGTTGAGTGGCGGCGTTGCCGCTGGTCTGCCGTGCGCGTGATCTGCTGCCATATCGTTCCGAGCCATCAGTGCCCGTGCCGGCCGTGTTCGAGCGCTTCGGCCAGGTACGGCTCGCCCATGGGCAGCAGTGAGCGCGACTGCAGCTGCCACAGGAACAACGCCACCCACACGCCGCCCACCGCAATCGGCGTCACGGCATCGAGCCACGACACGCCGAACTGTTCCTCGTGGTGCATCGGGCCGATGTTCCAGAACAGGTCCACGATGCGCATCACGATCACCGCAATCGCCACGCCGATCAGCGTGCGGCCGTTCTTCTTGACATCACTCGACAGCAGCAGCACGAACGGCAGCACGAAGTGGCCGAAGATGAGCGCCAGGCCCACCCACTGCCACCCGCCGCCCATGCGCTTCAAATACCAGGGAATCTCCTCGGGCAGGTTGGCCGACCAGATGATCAGGAACTGCGAAAAGGAGAAGTACGCCCACAGCATCACGAACGCGAGCATCAGCTTGCCGAGGTCGTGCAGGTGCGCCGGGGCAATCACGCGCGACATCGGCTCGGTGCGCGAGAGCAGCACCACGGCCGCGATCGAGAAGGCGAGCGCCGACAGCCCCTGCCCACCCATGAACAGGATCCCGTATATCGTCGAAAACCAGTGCGGGTCGAGCGACATGATCCAGTCGACCGACATGAACAGGATCGTGATGGCGTAGAGGACGAGCCCGCCGCCGCTCAGGCGCTGCATCTTCAGCGCCTGGCCGTGCTCACCCTCGCGCTCCTGCTCCAGCGACCACTTCGACAGCAGGAAGGCCAGCGCCGACCACACGGTGAAATAAATCGCCGCACGCACGAAGAAAAACGGCACGTTCAGGTACGGCGCCTTGTGCTGCAGGATGGCGTCCTTTGCCACCGCATCCGCGTTCGCCCAGAGATACAGCTCGTGCATGCCGAAGGCGATCGGCAGGAACAACAGCGCCATGAAGGGCAGCGTCCGGCTCGCTGCCTCCAGCACCCGGCGGATCACGACGCCCCACGCGCCGCCCGACAGGTGGTGCACCATCGAGAGCGCCAGGGACCCGAGAGCGATGCCGATCCAGAAGACGTACGCCAGCAGGTACGACTTGAAGAAGTGCTCGCGGTTCGCCGCGAAGCCCACCGCGCAGAGCGCGATGCCCGCGAGGCCGACGAGCATCGCGAACCGCTGCAGACCGGCAACTCGGGGCGGGGCGCTGTAGGAAGACTCAACCATGTCGCATTCTTGTTTCCAGGCGGCGCCGCGGCGCCGTCCCGTCATCCGTCTGTGCCGATGTCGCTCGGCCCCGCACCCGCGCGAGAGCCGCTGTGTTCAGTGGGCCCCGCCGTGCTCACCGGCCGAATCGCCAGCCGCCGGCGCCGTCGTCGGGCGCTGCGGCCCATTGAGCTCCGATACCCGGTCGTCCGGCACGTCCGCCGTCGTCGCGTGCTGGCTCAGCTGCAGCGCCCGGATGTAGGCCGCAATCGCCCAGCGATCCTCCGGAGCCACCTGTGCCCGGTAGTCGGGCATGGCGCCGAACCCATTCGTCATCACGTCGTACCAATGCCCGACGGGCTGCTTTCGGATCAAGTCCGTGTGGAACGACGGTGGAGGACGGTAGCCGCGCTGAACGACCATTCCGTTGCCCATCCCTGTCTGGCCGTGGCAGGGCGTGCAGTAGATGTTGAAGCGGTCGTGCCCGCGCTGCAGCACCTCACGCGTCACCTGGAAGGGGAACTCGTCGGTGACCTGCCCGTTCACCTTGCCCGTGAACAGGTGATCGTCGTCGTTCAGGAACCCCCGCGCGACCGTGTTCTCGGGAATCGGCCGCATGCCCCGGCGATCGGCAAAGAACTCGGCCTCCCGGTAGGCCTTGATTTTCGGCTGATCGTGCATGTCCTGCCGGCACGCTGCGCCGGCCGTCAGCGCCATCACGCATGCAAGCAGCAGCGGCGAACGGCCTCGCGGCGGTCCGCTCGCCACGGGCCGGCACTGAAGTGCCGGCGCCACATCTCCACGCGCCAGGCCAGCCCTAAGCCGCAATGTCGGACACTCCCAGCGGATGAAGCTCGTCGAGAAACCGGCGCGTGCCCTGCACGTCGTACTTCGGGTCGGCCGCCTCGATCGTGAGGAAGAACCCATCGCTCGATGCCGCCGCGAACCGCGGCACGTTGAACACGGGGTGGTAGGGCATCGGGAGGCCGTTCAGCAGGATCATTCCGATGACCGCGGCGAGCGACGCAAACAGAATCGTCGTCTCGTACGCCGGCACGATGAACGCAGGCATCGAGTGGAACGGCCGGCCGCCGATGTTCAGCGGATACTCGATCACGGACGCCCAGTACTCCAGGCCGTAGCCACCCGCGAGCCCGGTCAGCCCACCCAGGAGCACCACGAGCGGCACGCGGTTGCGCGGCAGCTTCAAGGCCTCGTTCAGTTCCTCGATCGGAAACGGCGAGTAGGCGTCGAGCTTCGTGTAGCCTGCCTCGCGCGCGCGGCGCGCGGCGGCCACGAGCGCGGAGGCCGAGGAGAACTCGGCCATCAAGCCGTACTGCGACGGGGTGGTGTCCAGGTGCGCCATGTCGAGCTCAGTGCCCCTCGTCCTTCACAGCCGCGTCGGGCACGATCGTCCGCATCTCGAAGATCGAGATCATCGGCACGAAGCGGATGAACAGGAACAGCAGCCAGGCAAACAGACCGAGCGTGCCCACGTAAGTCGCCCAGTCCCAGACGGTTCCGGAATACATCCCCCACGAGGACGGCAGGTAGTCGCGCGCGAGGCTGGTGACGATGATGACGTACCGTTCCAGCCACATGCCGACGTTCACGATGAGCGAAATCAGGAACAGCAGGGGGACGTTCATCCGCACGCGCTTGAACCAGAGCAGCTGCGGGATGACGCCGTTGCAGAAGATCAGCGTCCAGTACGCCCACCAGTAGGGGCCGGTGGCGCGGTTCGACAGCATGAACCCCTCCCACGAGCTCGCGCTGTACCACGCCATGAACGCCTCCACGGTATAGCCGTAGAACACGATCAGGCCGGTGGCGAGCATGATCTTCGCCATGTTCTGGATGTGGCGCATGGTGATGAAGCCGCCAAGGCCGTAGTAGGCCCGAATCGGAATCACCAGCGTCAGCACCATGGCGAACCCGGAGTAGATCGCGCCGGCCACGAAGTAGGGCGGGAAGATCGTCGCGTGCCACCCAGGCACCACCGACACGGCAAAGTCGAAGCTCACCACCGTGTGGACCGATACGACCAGAGGTGTGGCGAGCCCCGCGAGCAGCAGCGACGCGGTTTCGTACCGCTGCCAGTGCATCGCCGACCCGCGCCACCCGAGCGCGAAGAAACCGTAGATGCGCTTGACCAAGACCGACTTCGCCTTATCCCGCATCGTCGCCAGGTCGGGGATGAGGCCGACGTACCAGAAGAGCAAAGAGACCGTGGCGTAAGTCGAGACCGCGAACACGTCCCAGATCAGCGGACTGCGGAACTGGGGCCACAACCCCATGGAGTTCGGATATGGCAGCAACCAGTAGGCAAGCCAGGGACGCCCGGTGTGGAGCACCGGAAACAGGCCCGCGCACGCAACGGCGAACAGCGTCATCGCTTCGGCGAAGCGCGCGATCGACATGCGCCACCGCTGCCGGAACAGCAGCAGGATGGCCGAAATCAGCGTGCCGGCGTGCCCGATGCCGATCCACCAGACGAAGTTGACGATGTCGAAGCCCCAGCCTACGGGAATATTGACGCCCCAGATGCCCGTGCCGACGAACACCAGGTAGGTGATCGCGTACAGGAGCATCATCATGACCGCGAACGCGATCGCGAACCCGATCAGCCAGCCCGGGAGGATGGCGGGCCGGAGAACGATTTGCGAGATTTTGTCGGTGACCGAGGTGAAGCCGTGACCGGGCTCCATCACCTGCGCGATCGACGCGGCGCGCGTGGTCGCAGACGACTGGACCACTTGTCCGCCGCGATCGACCTTGTGAACGGGTTCAGCCATACGTCAGGTGTCCTGCTCCGTCCCGCCTCTCACCAGTCAGTGCCTCGCGCTGTTGCGTTCTGTATTCGGAGCCGGCGGCGCGTCCGGCAGCCCGGTCGACCCCTCCTCGGCATGACCGTCGTGCATCCGCGCCGGGCCCAGCTCGAGGTTCGGATTCGTGAGCGCCGCCAGATAGCGTGTGCGCGGCCTGGTGTTCAAGTCGGCCAGCACGCCATAGCCGTGCGGCTCGGCGTGGAGCTGCGCCACGCGGCTCGCGGGATCGTTCAGATCGCCGAAGACAATCGCGTCGGTGGGACACGCGGCCTGGCAGGCGGTCACGATTTCGCCGTCCCTGATCGCGCGGTCCTGCACCTTCGCGTCCTGCCGCGCGCGGTTGATGCGCTGCACGCAGTAGGTGCACTTCTCCATCACGCCGCGGCTCCGGACCGTCACGTCAGGGTTCTTCACCAGCTTGACGCTCGGGGTCGTGAAGTCGGAATAGAGCAGGAAGTTGAACCGCCGCACCTTGTATGGGCAGTTGTGCGAGCAGTACCGCGTGCCGACGCACCGGTTGTAGGTCATCTCGTTCAGACCTTCCGGGCTGTGCGTCGTGGCGGCCACCGGGCACACCACCTCGCACGGCGCGTTCTCGCAGTGCTGGCACAGCATCGGCTGGTGATAGATCGCCGGGTTGTCGGGGTCGCCCTCGAAATACCGATCGATGCGCAGCCACGCCATCTCACGGCCGCGCAGCACCTGATCCTTCCCGACGACCGGGATGTTGTTCTCCGCCACGCAGGCCACGACGCACGCTGAACAGCCGGTGCAGACCGTCTGATCGATGGCCATGCCCCACTTGTACCCCTCGTACTTGTAAGCCGGGTACAGCGTCAGGCCCTTCGGCGGGTCGTGCACGAGATGTCGGGGGAACTCGGGGTCGTGCGTGAAGTCTTCGAGCGTGCCAGCCCGCACCACGTTGCGGTTCTCCATCGAGTGATGACCCTGCGTGCCGGCGAGGCGATAGGTGGTCCCCGGTCTTGCGGAGTTCGGCGCCGAAGCCCGCCCACGGCGCGTCGGACGTGCGCAATGTGTACGCATTGAACCCGGCGCCCTGGGCGACGCGTCCCGCGCGCGTGCGGCCATACCCGAGGTGCACGGTCACGGCGTCTGCGGCATGACCCGGCTGCACCCAGACCGGCGCATTCACGGTCCGGTTGCGGTACCGGATCTCGACGACGTCCTCGTTCGAAAGGCCCAGGCGCTGGGCCGTCGACGGCGCGATCATGGCCACGTTGTCCCACGTGAGCTTCGTCAGCGGCTTGGGCAGCTCCTGCAGCCAGCCGTTGTTGGCGAAGCGTCCGTCGTAGACGGCGGGGTCCGGCGCAAAGTGGATCTCGAGCCCGCGCTTGCCCGGGGGCGGTGCTGCCGTGGGAGGAATCGTGCCCGAGGCCTTGACCGTCTTCGACGGCAGGGCCGTGCCCTCGATCAGGCCGTTGTGAACCGAGCGGCGCCAGAACTTCTCGAAGTCCTGACCCGCGGCCTGGGGCTGCGCCGTCCAGTGGTCGCGCAGCGCGTCGTACGGCCGGCGCCCCGGCCGCGTGGTGAAGATGCCGACGACCTCGTGCGCCGAGCGCCCGCGGTAGAGCGGCAGGATGAGCGGTTGCACGATCGACGCCGTGCCGTCGAACGCCCGCACGTCGCTCCACCCTTCCAGGTAATGCGTCTCGGGGATGTGCCAATGGCACATCGCGGAGGTCTCATCGTCGTACAGCCCGAGATGAATGCGGGTGGCGACCTTCTTCAACGCTTCGCCGAACTTCAGATCGGCGGGCGCGGTATACACGGGATTGCCGCCGAGGATCACCAGCAGATCGACGCGCCCGTGGTTCATGTCGTTGACCAGCTCGCGCATGGACTGCATCTGGTCGACCGGTACAGGCTGCACGGGATCCGTGTAGATGACGGTGGCGCCCGCGTTCCCGAGCGCCGCGTTCATGGCGTGGGCGAGCGCGTGGACGGCCGCCGGCTGCTGGTCACCCGCGACGACGACGCCGGCAGCGCGGTTCGCCTGCAGATCCTTCGCCGCGGCGGTGATCCACTTGTCCATCCCGGCGTCGCCGACGGAGGATTCGCCGGTGCCACCGCTGACGATGGCGTGCAGCGCCCGCGCGATCGCCTCGATCTGACTGGCGCGTGCCGGCAGACGGTGATCCGCGATCGAACCGGTGGGCGACGGCGCGGTCTCGGCGACGTACAGCCGGTTCATCTCCGCCTTCGCCTTGCGGACGCGGCGGCCGTTGGCGAAGTCGCGTGAGTACCGGATGCTGCCTGGGCCGGCGCCGAGGAAGTCGGCGCCCAGGGACACGACGACGCGGGCGCTCTCGAGTCGATAGGTGGTCTCAACGACCTCGCCGAAGGCGAGCCGCGCTCCCGCATGCGCGTTGTCACCGTTGACGGGTTCCCACTGGTGCCATTTCGCCTGGGGCAGAGCCGTGAGCACGTCCTGCAGCTGGGCGACGAGCGTCGGAGACGAGACCGATTCGGTCAGGAACCGCAGCCCCGCGCCCTGCACCGCCTGGCGCTGTCTGAACGCCTGGCCGATGACCTGCACGAACGTGGCCCACGGGCGGATTTCACCGAGGAACGTGATCGCGGTGGACCGGTCGGGATCGTAGAGCTGCAGCACGGACGCCTGCGAGTACGCGTCGGTAGCGCCCAGGCTGGCGGGATGATCCGGATTGCCTTCGATCTTCGTCGGCCGCCCCTCGTGGCTCTCGGCGAGCAGTCCGATCGCGGATCCGCTGAGCGGCATCGCGGTCGCGAAGAACAGTGGACGGCCGGGCACCACGTTCTCGGGCTGCCGCACGTACGGAACGATCAGCTCGTCGGGCTGCCGCGTGCAGGCGCTCGCCCCGGCGAGCGCGAGCGACGCGCCCATCAGCTTCAGGAACCCGCGCCGGCCCACCGGGTCGAGCCACTCGGACGCGTGCTGCGGGAACTCGCGCTGCACGAAGCTCGTGAACTCGGGCGTTTCGGCAAGTTCCTCGAAGCTGCGCCAGAACTGGCGCCCGCGCATGGCCGAGAGGCGCGCGCGAATCGAGTCGAGGTCGAACGTCTTGTCTGCGCTCATCACACGTGCCGGCTCAATGGTGACAGGTCGAGCAGGTCGTCAGGCTCTTGATGTCGTACGCCTTCACGAGCTGGCGCCCGAGCTCTAGCTGGTTGTCGGGCGGCTGATAGTCCATCTGGTAGACCGCCTCGCGTGGCCGCACGAACCGCTCGGGGTTGCGGTGGCACTCGAGACACCATTCCATCAGCAGCGACGACTTCTGGTAGAGCAGCGGCATCCGGTCGATGCGGCCATGGCACGTCGCGCAACCGACGCCCTTCTTCACGTGCACGCTGTGGTTGAAGTAGACGTAGTCGGGCAGATCGTGCACGCGTGTCCACCGCAGCGGCGTGTCCGACCGGAAGCTCTCGCGCACCGGCTCCAGGTAGGGGCTGTTCGCCCAGATCTGCGAATGGCAGTTCATGCAGGTCTTGGTCGGCGGTATACCCGCGGAAGACGCCTTCTCGACCGACGTGTGGCAGTAGCGGCAGTCAATCCCGATACCCCCGACATGGTGCTGATGACTGAACTGGATCGGCTGCTCGCGGAACGTGTCCACGCGCGTGACGTAGGACGACCGGGACAGCCGGTCGGCGGCCACGAAGATCGCCGCGACGAGCACGAGCGCCACCACGACCCCCGCCCTGACATAGCTGTTCGCGTGTCGAGAAAAAATCTGCGCCATCGTGTCGTCTACCGGATCAAGACCGCGCGGCCGGCGGGCACCGCGTTTCTGGCGCACGAGGGATGCGCTCCGAATATCGCGTCAGCAGCCTGGTGAGCGGGGGAAGCGACCGAGGACCGGCGCTGGGCAGGATTGCAGCGACGTTCAGCTGTGCGACAGCCTGAAGATGTATCAGACCGTTTGCGGGGGTGTCAAGGATACGGCGGAGGGCGCGAATCGCGTCCTGATTGACGATTTCAACTCCTCTCGCGACGCGCCGCACGATCACCTCGCTGCCACTGCGCTGCCTGGTCTCACGGCCACCGAGTGGTCGCGGGATGGCGTCCCGCTACCCACTTTGCATCCAGCAGCCACACACGTGCCAAGATCGTTCCGCCCCTTCGTCAGGGGGGCCCGGCATCGGCGTCCACCGGCGCGCCGAGCAACTCCTCGACGAACTGCGCTTCCGGGAGCGCACCGAGGATCTCGACGCCGTTGCTGCCGACCGTCTTGGGCACACCGCTCACGCGATACTTCCGCGCGAGGTCGTAGAACTCACTCGCCTGCACGGTGACCGATGTGATGTGCTCGCTGGCGAATGCCATTCGGTTTGCGAGGCCCACGGCCCGCGGACAGTGCGGTCAAGTCGGCGTGACGAACACCTGGACGGTGATCGGCTCCGTCACGCCAGCCAGTCGCGCCTCAGTTGCCGCCGAGAGCCGCTGCGGGCTGCCGCCCGATACCAGCAGGATGGCGTCGACGAGGGACATGAAATCGTATCCGGCGGGCGCTCCGAGCATGCGGATGCGCGTGTCGGCCTTCTCGTCACCTGCGAGCAGGACGAGACCGGGCGCGCGATCAATCCCGTACGAGGCGGCGCGCTCACCCTCGAGCACCAGGTTCACCTCCTCGATGGTGACCTGCGCGGTAACCTCGGTGATTTCGTCGAGAATCTGTTTGGTCTCCGCGCAGGTCTCGCACCCGATCGCCTGCGTGAAGAAGAGAATCGTGACCGGGCGCGTCATTGCCCCGAACGCGTCGCGAAGTGCCTGTTGATCGCCCGCGGAGAGCAGTGCCATGCGAGGATTATCACACGCACCTCGCGCCCTCTAAGCTCAACGCACGTTTCACCAGCAGTCACATGACCCTCGCAATCGCGCCCCGACGACCCTGCGCGCGTGCCACCGTTCTGCTCGTCAGCGCCCTCGCGGCACTGGCGAACGGACAGGGTGGAGTAGCAGACTCGGCGTCCTCCCCAACGGCATTGCACTACCGCCTCAGCTTCGATGAGGCCCGTCAACGCGTCATGCAGGTCGACCTCTTGTTGCCGGCGGTGTCCGGGCCCGTGGAGCTCGTGATGAGCCGGGCCTCGCCGGGCCGATACGCGTTGCACGAGTTCGCCACGAACGTCTTCGACCTGCAGGCCACTGATGGGGCCGGCAAGGCGGTCTTGGTCGAGCACCCCGTTCCGCACCGCTGGGTCGTGAGGGAGCACGATGGAGCGATCCGAGTGCGGTACCGGGTCTACGGAGATCGCGTGGACGGAACCTACCTCGCGGTGGACTCGACCCACGCACACATCAACATCCCCGCCGCGCTCATCTGGGCGAGCGGGCTCGAGGACCGGCCCGCAATCGTGGAGATCGTGCCGCCCGCCGGGTCCGGCTGGCGGGTGGCCACCCAGCTGTTTCCGACCGCAAATCCCTTCGCGTTCACCGCACCGAACCTCGCGTACCTGGCCGACAGTCCGATTGAGGCGAGCCGCCATCTGCTGCGCACCTTCCGTGCACCGGCCGTGACCCGCGCGGGCGCTGGTCCCTCCATGGCGCTGGTCCTCCACGGCGAAGGCGGCGCCGACGCCGATGCCGACGCCCATGTCGATGGGCTCCGGCGCATCGTGTCTGAGGAAGCGGCGATTTTCGGAGAGTATCCGGCCTTCGACGGCGATGCATACACGTTCCTGGCGGATTACCTGCCCTGGGCGGTTGGGGACGGGATGGAGCACCGGAACAGCACCGTCCTCACGAACAGCGCGTCTCTCGCGGGATCATCACGTCTCCTGCTCGCCACTGCGGCGCACGAGTTCTTCCACGTGTGGAACGTGGAGCGCATCCGGCCCCGCACCCTCGAGCCGTTCGACCTGGAGTCGGGGAACACGTCGGGCGAACTGTGGCTTGCGGAGGGCCTCACGACGTACTACGAGAAGCTCGTCATGCAGCGCGCCGGCCTGTCGACGCTCCAGGAAACCCTGCAGGAGTGGAGCGCGGTGCTGAACTCGGTGCTCGGGAGCCCGGCGCTCCGGTTCCGCTCCGCCGAAGACATGAGCCGAATGGCTCCTCTCGTGGATGGGCCCCGAACGCTGGACCGCGACGAACTTGAACTACAGCTACCTGAGTTACTACGTTCACGGGGCCGCACTGGGGCTCGCGCTGGATCTCGAACTGCGCGAGCACACCGGCGGGGAGCGCTCCCTCGACGATTTCATGCGTGCCATGTGGGTGCACCACGGGCGCCCCGGCGGGTCACCGATCGGAACGGTCCCGGCGCCCTACACCATCGACGACGTGCGCGCACGGCTGGCGGAGGTGGCGGGAGATGGGGCAGTGGGAACGGTGTTTCTCGAGCGCTACGTGCAGGGACGCGAGGCCCCCGACTTCGCCCGCCTGCTCGCCCCTGCGGGGCTTCGCCTCCGGAAAGTTCTGCCGGGCCGGGCGTCCATCGGTCCCGTGCCGCTCGAGCGACGCGGCTCGCGCCTGCGGATTGCAGCGCCTGTGGCACCGGGCACACCGCTGTACGAGGCGGGGGTGGCGGAAGACGACGAGCTTCTCAGCGTGGCCGGCCACGAGCTGACCGGCCCGGAGGTCCTCGCGCGCGAGATCCAGCGGCGCGCGCCTGGCGATCGCCTCCCGCTCGGCGTCCTGGCACGTGGGGCGACCACACCACGAACGGCGGACGTGACGCTCGTGGAGGACGCACGCGTAGAGATCGTGCCCGTTGAGTCGCTGGGCGAGGCGCTCACGCCAGATCAACGCCGCTTCCGGGAGTCCTGGCTCGCTACGCGCTTGTCGCCACTCTCCACACGTTGACGGCGCCTCTGTCCCTGGCCGGGGCGCTTCGGCCCCGGCCCTACACTGTCGCAGGCGGTCTTTGTTCGCGGCCCGGGCGCTTCGGCCCCGGCCCTACGCTGTCGCGGGCGGCAGAGCTCTCGCTGCGTGGTAACGTCCATCCGATGGCGTTCAACCTCGACTCGGCCTGGAAAGTGGCGCAGACCATCTTCGGGATCGCCGACGTGTCGCGCCGCGTCCTGCGTCCCGGCGACTCCCCACAACAACCCGGCTCGGACCTCGAAACCGCCGGAGGCGGCCTGCTCGGGCACGTGGAGGCCCGGCTCACCGGAGTAGTGATCTCCGCGCTCAAGGAGGCATTCGATCGCGATGCCGCCCGCCTCGATGCGGAACGGGCCGCGCTCGACGACCAGCGCCGGCGGGCGGAAGAAGCGCTGCGCCTCGAGCTGGTGCGGCAGGCGGCTGATCGCGCGCTGACGCGCGTGCGCGCGGTTGGCGTGCTCGCGGTGACGATCTGGATCGTCTCGGTGCTGTTCGCGATGCGCCTCCCGGGAGCCTTTGCTGGCAGCGGCCGCATCCTGCTCGCGTGCGGGTGGGCGGCACTGCTGGCAGCGATGGCGACGTCTTTCACGGCGCATGAACAGGTGTCTCGATGGGTCGGCTCAGCCCAGGCGAGCCGCGCGAGCGCCGCGGACCTGCCGGAGAACGGCCCGTTCGTCGCCGCACCCTGGCTGGTGCTTGGGGGTCTGGCGCTGGTTGGAGGGAGCTTCCTGCTCGCATTGTAGACGCGTCGACACCGAGATGCCGCGGGCGCTTCGGCCCGGGGCTTACACTGACAGAGCGAGAGATCACATGGTGCGATTCACTTCGGTCATCTTTACGTTCCTCGCGCTCGCTGTACCCGCTGTGGCGCAGGAAGCACAACCCGCCGCGATGCCACAGCGCATCCCGATGGCGGAGTTCAAGAACCTGCACGCCCAGAACAAGGTGCTCGTGATCGACGTGCGCGACGCGCAGTCGTTCTCGACCGGCCACATCCCCGGCGCCCGATCGATCCCGCTCGGCTCGCTGCTCGCGCCCGCGCACGTGGCGGAACTGAAGGCGACGACGAAGCCGATCGTCCTCTACTGTGCTTGAGTGGACGAACACACCAGCGCCCGTGGGGCGCTCATGCTGAACGGGGTGGGAGTCAAGAGCCGCGCGTTGCTCGGCGGCTGGAACTCGTGGGTGTCTGGCGGCGGCGCGGTCGCCACCGGCACGAAGTAGCGTATCCGCAACGAGGGCCGCTCGATACCGTCCTCGTCCTCCATGTCAGATACTGCGGCCTGCGAGGGCGCTGCGTCTGTGATGCGGCCGCCGACGGCGCATGGCGAGCAGCGCCACCGCCCCGAGGGCCACGGGAACGGCCATGCGCGCGAATGCGCTCGGGAAGGGATCGGGCGGCAGCCACACGGTTCCGCGATCGTCTGCGAGCGCGGGGCTGCCGAGATAGCGGCCATGCGCGGGGATCTCGTCGGCCTCGAACCGGTCGGCCAGCCGCAGCAGCGCCTTGTGCAGTCGCGGGCCGCTCATCGGGACGCCGTGTCCCGAGATCAGCACGGACGGGTCGAGCGCCGCGAGCGCGCGCACGGATCGGGCGGCGGCGAACCAGTCGGGCGTGAAGTACGCGGGCGGGCCGTGCAGTTCCTGCCGCTGCGTCGCCACAGCGATGAGCGACTCCTGCTTCGTCGTGGTGACCGCATCACCAGCCACTACCACCGTATCCGATTCGCGGACCAGGGACACGTGCCCCGGGGTATGCCCCGGCGTGTGGATCCAGCGCCAGCCCGGCAAGCCAGGCACGGTGTGGTCGTCGGGGAGTGCCTGCGCGCGGCCGTCCAGGTCGATCGGCCCTCGCGGGTAGAGCTTCGATGACCACGCCATCGCGCCGCCGCCGACGAGCGGATCGGGCGGGGGGTACGAGGAACGCCCGGTCAGGTAGGGCAGCTCGAGAGTGTGGGCGTAGACCCGAGCATCCCACAGCTTCACGAGCCGCTCCAGGCTGCCGACGTGGTCGAAGTGGCCGTGCGTCAGGATGATCGCTTCAGGCGGGCGGTGATGTCCGAACAGCTCACGGGCTGCGGCGGCGATCGCGCCGCTGTATCCTCCGACCCCCGCGTCCACGAGCACCCATCCCTCGCTCGTACCCACGAACGCCACGTTGGCCAGCAGCGTCCGCATCCACCAGACGCCATCCGCTGCGCGTACCTGCTCTGCTCATTCGAGGCCTCCTCTCTCACTCCCGGACGCGCCACCAGTTTGCGGCCAGCCACCTGGGCGCGGCCGTCCCGGCGTGCCCTCGTTCGAGCAGCAAGCGGAGTACCGCGGCGAACGTGGTCGTCGGCGCGGCCGGCCTGTCGGCCCGCGCGTCCCACGTCGTCCGTCTGGAGCCTTCATGAGCAGCTTTCCGTCGGCGCCGAAGCGGACGACCTCACGATGATGGATGTCCGCCGGGACTCAAGTCCCGGCTCCACATTCACTCATTCCACGGCGGTGCGATCGCAGCAGCCCTGAAGGGCTGCCCCACATGCCTGCGCGCGGAAGTGGGGCAGGGCTTCAGCCCTGCCGTGATCACATGCGGCTGTCGAGCATGTGGGGCAGGGCTTCAGCCCTGCCGTGATCCCGTGTCGTGCGCCGATCAGTGCGTCGGCGTCGCCGCTTTCGGCTTCAGGTACTTGTCGTACCACGCGACGTATCGCTGCAGCCGATCGCGCAGATAACTGGGCGTCGTCAGAGAGTGGAACTGTCCCGGGTAGATCACCAGCTGCGTGTCGACGTTTAGGCTCCTGAGCGCCTGGTACATCTGCTCGGCCCCGGCAATCGGCACGTTGAAGTCCTTCTCTCCGCAGAGGAAGAGCGTGGGCGTCTTGATGCGGTCGGCGTGGAAGAACGGATACGACACCTTGGTCCAGCCGTCGGGGTTCTTCCACGGCGGGCCCAGCTCCGCTTCGTATTGCACGATGTACTGATCGACCCGTACATCGTCGTCTGCAGCGAGCTGGATGCGCCGCTCACGGCCGCTTTGAAGCGTGGATCCGTGGCAATCGTGTAGTTCGTGAGGATGCCGCCGTAGCTCCACCCGCCGATGCCGAGACGGGCCGGGTCGGCGATGCCCTGCGCGATGGCGTAGTCCACCCCGGCGAGCAGATCGACGACTTCGAGGTGTCCCCAGTCCGCGAAGATCGCTCTTCTGATACTTCGATCCACGCCCCGCGCCGCCGCGGTAGTTGACCTGCAGCACCACGTATCCGTTCGCCGCCAGCCACTGGCCCTCGAAGTCGAAGGCGTGCTCGTCCTGCCCGTTTGGCCCGCCGTGGATATTCAGCAGCGTCGGATACGTGGTGCCGGGCGTGAAGGACGACGGCTTGAACAGCAGCCCGTTGACCACGGTGCCGTCCTTGGCTTTGGTGGTGAAGTCCTCGACGCTGGCCAGCTGCACCTTTTCGAGCCACGCATCGTTGTGCGCGGACAGCTTGCGCAACTGCCCACCCGCGCCCTCGAGCGCGTAGACCTCGAACGGGGCGTTCGCCGACGCGGCCAGCACCGCGGCGTGGCCGTCGGCACCCATGGAGAGCTCGCGGACGACGCGCCTGCCCACGGTGAGCGGCTCGATCGCTCCTCCGCTCGCCGGCACCCGCGCGACGTACTGCGCGCGATCGTCCTCCACCAGGAAGAAGATCGTCTTCCCGTCAGGCGACCAGTCCGGCGATGACACCGATCTGTCGAGGGAGCCGGTGAGCACGATCGGTGCTCCGCCCTCGACCGGCACGATCGCAAGCCTGTTCTGGTTATACGCATAGAACCGCGGATCGTCGCCCTGCAGGTAGGCGAGGAACTTTCCGTCAGGGCTCCACGCCGGCCGTCCGCCGTCGGGATTGGTGGATGTCGTGACCTGCCGCGGGGTGGCGCCGGCCTTCGCCTCGACCACCCAGATGTCGGTGTTCGACGAACGATCCGGATCGGGACCACGACGGCTGGTAAACGCGATCCACTGGCCGTCCGGCGACCATTCCGGTGCCGCTTCGTCCCACACGCCGGAGGTGAGCGCTGCGATTGTCCGGCCTTCCATGTCGAACAGATACAGGTGCGTCCGCTGTGCGCCCAGGTACCCCAGCTTGTCCTGCTTGAAGTGGTAGCGATCGATCACGATGGGCGGCTTCGTATCGGGCTTGCCTTCCTTCTTCTCGGTCACCTCATTCGGGTCAGGATCGTCGACCGCCAGCACGAGGCGCTTGCCGTCCGGCGACCATGCGTACTCGCTCACATTGCCCTTCACGTCCGTCAGCTTCTGCGCCTCGCCGCCCGAGCGGTCGAGCAGCCAGACCTGGTCGCTCTTCTTCTTGTCGTCCTCCTTCCCGCGCGAGGCCGTGAAGGCGAGATACCGGCCGTCGGGACTCCAGCGGGGATTCTCCTCCGAGTCGGGGCTGGACGTCAGGCGCACCTGGCGGCCGCCATCCCAGCTCACCATCCAGACATCGGCGTCCTTCTTGTCCTTGGCGAAGTCCGAGGACGTGACGACGTACGCGACCCACTGGCCGTCGGGGGACCGCTGCGGATCGGTCACCTCGCGGAGGCTGGCGAGGTCGTCGAGGTTCAGCAGCCGCTTGGCCTGCGCGCTGCGTCGCTTCGGGCGTGAGGAAGAGAACCAGGGTGAACAGGACGAGAGCAACATTTCTGCTACGCATGGTGGGCCTTTTTTATCCGCGTCGTGTCGATCTTGTTCGCGATCCGCCGGGACTGAAGTCCCGGCTCCACATTGCGAGTTCGCGGCTCCACATTGCGAGTTCGCAACTCCAGATTACGAGTTCGCAACTCCAGATTACGAGTTCGCAACTCCAGATTGCGAGTTCGCAACTCCAGATTGCGAGTTCGCAACTCCAGATTGCGAGTTCGCAACTCCAGATTGCGAGTTCGCAACTCCAGATTGCGAGTTCGCAACTCCAAAGCTGATGTGGGGCAGGGCTTCAGCCCTGCGAGTCTCGGTCACGATGCCACCGTCGCGCCATGAAACGCGCGCAGGTACTGCGCGGGCACGCGCTGCTCCTGCCTCAGAACCCGCGCCGCATGTATGGGCCAGTACGGATCGCGCAGCTCCTCCCGCGCGAGCAGCACCATGTCCGCGCGTCCGTTCCGCACGATCTCGTCAGCGTGCGTCGGCTCGGTGATCAGGCCAACCGCCGCCGTGGCGATGTTCGCCTCGCGCCGCACGGTTTCGGCGAACGGCACCTGATAACCGGCGCCGAGCGGGATGGGCGCGAGCACGTTCCCGCCGGAGCTGCAGTCGATGATGTCGACCCCTTCGGTTTTCAGCGCGCGCGCGAGCCCCACCGCGTCTTCCAGGGTCCAGCCGGCGCCGACCCAGTCGGTGCAGGACAGCCGGACGGACAACGGCCGGTCCTCCGGCCACACGCGGCGGATGCTCGCCGCCATCTGCACGGTGAAGCGGATGCGGTTCTGGAACGTGCCGCCGTACTCGTCTTCACGACTGTTCGAGAGCGGCGAGTAGAAGCTGTGACACAGGTAGCCGTGCGCCGCATGGAGCTCCACCCACGCAAAGCCCGCGTCGAGCGCCCGGCGGGCCGCAGCCTCCGCCGTACGCAGCAACGCCGCGATCTCCTCGCGCGTGAGCGCGTGCGGCACCTGCCAATTGCCGGCGAACGGGATGGCGCTCGGTCCGACGATCCGCCACCCACCCTCCGCCTCCGGGATGTCGCGCTCTGGTTCCCACGGGCGGTTGCGGCTCGCCTTGCGCCCGGCGTGCGCCAGCTGTATGCCCGGGACAGCGCCATGCGCCGCAACGAAACGCGCGATGCCGCCCAGCACCTCCAGGTGGCGGTCGTCCCAGATCCCGAGGTCGTGCGGGCTGATTCGGCCGCGCGGCTCGATGGCGGCTGCCTCCGTGCTCACTAGCGCGGCGCCGCCGACGGCACGCGATCCGAGATGCACGAGGTGCCAGTCCGTGGCGAAGCCATCCGTGCTGCTGTACTGACACATCGGCGATACGCCGATCCGGTTGCGAAGCGTGGCGCCGCGGATGGTGAACGGGTCGAACAGATGCGGCATCGGCTACCTGACCGTATCGCTCACGACCTGGCCGTCGATCACGACACCGGTCACGTGCGTGGTGTACTCGAACGGATCGCCGTCGAAAAGGGCGATGTCACCGTCCTTTCCCGGCTCGAGCGAACCCACGCGCCGGTCAATGCCGAGTATGCCGCGCAGCATCGATCGTGATGGCCGCGAGCGCCTCGTCCGACGTCAGGCCCCGCGCCGCCGCGAGCGCGGCCTCGAACAGGACGACCCGCGTCTTCGGCACGTAGGTTTCGTACCCACCCTGCAGCGCGAATGGAATGGCGGCCTTCCGCAGCGTGGCTGCCGTCTCCATGCTCATGTTCTCCGCATCGTCTCCCGCGCGGGCCATCGTCGGGTGCAGGATGACGGAGACGCCGGCGGTCTTGATGGCGTCCGTCAGCAGGTAGGCCTCGGAGGCACCATCGAGCACGATGCGGATGTCGAACTCCCTGGCGACCCGCAGCGCGGCAGCCATGTCGGTGACGCGATGAGCGGTGACGAGCAGGGGCAGTTCCTTCTTCAGCACCCGCCCGAGCGCTTCGAGGTGCAGATCGCGTGCCGGCCGCTTGTCCTCAGGGCCCCCGGTGTCGCGTGCGTACCGCTGCGCCTTGATGAGATCGCCGCGCAGCAGGGCGACCGCCTTGGCACGCGTGCCCGGGGACTTGCCTTCGCCTGCCAGGCCGTCCTGCCCGAACGTCACGGCAATCATGGCGACCGGCGTCACGACAGCCTCGTCCACCTCGTCCCCGCGCGTCTTCACGATCATTGTCTGACCCGAGACGAGAGCCGCCGGCGCATGCCCCGTGTGCAGCGTGGTCACGCCATGCTCGCCGCAGCCAGCCGACGAGCGGGTCGCGCGCGTTGTAGGCGTCGATCGCCCGCAGCTCCGGCTGCATCGGCGCGGAAGTCTCCACCTGCATCTGATCGTGCGGCTGGTTCGCATGCCCCGCGAGCCCGACGACAGAGTGTGCGTCGATGAGGCCGGGGGTTGCGACCCGGGCATCGCAGCTGCCGGTATCCTTCCGGAACCCGGATGTCAGCCGCTCGGCCGACGCGCTCGATCTTTCCGTCCTTGCCCACCAGTACCACGCCATTCGAGATCGCGGGGCCGGTCATGGTGTGCACGAGGTCCGCGTGGATGGCGACTTGCGCGTGTGCCGGAGAAGCGTGCGCCGCGAGCGCGAGCACGAGCACGCCTGCGGTGGCGAGCGGCCTCACTCCAGTCCTCCGTCGTCATCGTCGTCATCCGCGTGGAGGACCTCGCCGCGCGTGGCCCCGTATCCGCCAACGGCGATGAGGTGATCGGCGGGGTTCTCCAGGTCGAACACCTTGCGACCTTCGACCCACGTCTGCTCGACGCGGGTGTAGACGCTGAGCGGATCACCGGAGAGGATCACGAAGTCGGCATCCTTGCCGCGCTCCAGCGACCCGATGCGGGCATCCAGCTGCAGCATGCGCGCGCCGGCCAGTGTCAGCGCGTAGAGCGCCTTCTCGCGCGACATGCCGGCGCGCACGGCGAGCCCGGCCGATCGCAGCAGCAGGCGCGAGTCGGTGATGTAGTCATCCGTGTGGAACGCGGTGAGCACGCCCGCCTTCTCGAGAACGGCGCCGGTCGTATACGAGAGATCGACGGTTTCGAGCTTCCCTCCGGGCGAGTCGATCATGATGATCGAGCAGGGCGCGCCAGAGCGCGCGATCTCGTCGGCGACCTTCCATCCTTCCGACACATGCTGAAGGACGGGCGTGAACCCGAACTCCTTGGCCAGCCGCAGCACGGTCACGATGTCGTCGTGCCGGTGGGTGTGGAAGTGGACGGTCCGCTTGCCTTCGAGCACCTCGACGAGCGCCTCCATTCCCAGCTCGCGGGGGGGCATCTTGTCGGCGTCGCCTGCCGCCTTTCGCAGCTTGTCGCGGTACTCGGCGGCCTTCACGAACTGCTCGCGCACGAGCGCGGCCGAACGTGCCCGTGTGCCGGGGAACGGCCCGGCGCTGCCGGGCCGAAGCGGGTTCGTGCCATTGGCGAACTTCAGCCCACCGGCGATCCGGCCGTCAGGCAGCACGATCGTGAGCTGGTCGATGGTCGTGCCGCCACGAAGTTTGAGGTACAGCGTCTGCCCGCTGAGCAGGTGACCCGAGCCGGGCATCACGTTCACGGTCGTGATGCCGCCGGCGAGCGCCCGCGTGAAGCTGGTGCTGCGCGCGTTGATGGAGTCGAGCACGCGGACATCGGGCTGAATCGGCCCTGACGCATCGGCACCCGCCGGGCTGCCGACGTGACTATGCGTATCCACGAGCCCGGGCATGATCACCTTGCCCGCCAGGTCGTGGCGTTCCGCGCCCGGCGGCACCTCGGTTCCCTCAGGACCAATCGCGAAGATGGTCGTGCCGCGGACCACGAGGGTGCCGCGTTCGATTGCAGGGCCGGCAATCGGGATGATGCGCGCGTTGACAAAAGCGTGCGTGGCTTCCTGGGCGTGTCCTCCGCCGGCCGCAATCAATACCCACACCAGCGCGGCGCCGACGCCGTGCTGCATCCGGAACCTGTCCATCACGTCTCCTGTCGCCGAGCGAAGCCAACGGAAGCGACAGTATGCACCACGATCCTCGAGTCGGTTCCTCCGCGGTTGAAAAGTCACAGCGAGGTCAGGAGCGTGTCCAGTGAATGCCTTGTTTCACCTGTGGTCACCGGATCAGGAAGACCGCCTCTACGCTGATGTGCCGGGACAGGCGTCGCGTTGCACAGCGCTCCAGTTCGCGAATCCGCACCCGACGGACGCATAACATAGGACGTGGAGAGGCTCGAGAGCGCAGCGTGGCCACAGGACCCTGAACAGGCCGAAACGGATCGCAAGCTGACGGTCGTCTGGTCACAGGACCCGATGTGGAGGCGGACTGCCTTCGAGCGGTGGTTCGCCGGCAACGGCCGGCGGCTGGCTGCTGCTGCCTTTCTGGTGGTTGCCTACACGTGCGTCGTCCTCGTCGTCGGCGCAAGCCTGGCCGAACAGCTCCTGAAGCCGCCGCGGCGGGTTCTCGGCGGGCCAGATGTCATCGCCGCGCAGGCGGTCGCGCAACGCACGAACAGCGATCTGTCCGACGAGGCGCTTCGGGCGGCCGACAATGCCGTGCTCCGCGCCTGGTGGTTCGTGCCGCGCAGGCATGCGAGGGGGACGGTCCTCGTGCTGCACGGGCAGGCGGATAACCGCGCGGCCATGCTGGGTCTGGCAGAAGTGCTGCTGGGGGACCACTACCGCGTCCTCGCGGCCGACGCGCGCGCGCACGGCTCGAGCGGTGGGGCGCTCGCGACGTATGGCGTGCTGGAACGCGAGGATCTGCGAGCCTGGGCGGACTGGGCGCAGCGCCAGTTCCCGGACGAATGCGTGTTCGCGGCCGGCGCGTCGATGGGTGCGGCGAACCTGATTCAGACGCTGCCGGACGTGCCGTTCTGCGCCGCGGTGGCCGATTCGCCGTTTGCGGACCTGCCATCGCTGGCGCTCGGCAGGATTGGCGCCAGACTCCACCTGCCTCCCGTGCTCCACCGGGCGGTCGCGGGCCCCGTCGTGTGGGCCGCGATGGCGTACGCGCGCCTGAGGCACGGCGTGCCGCTGCGCGACGCGAGCCCGATCGCGCGGTTTGCAGGGACGCGAGTCCCGGTGCTGATCATCCACGGCACTGCGGACCGCGAGATTCCGGACGCTGACGCGCGGGCGCTCGCCGCGGCCAACCCGCGCGTCGTGACAC
The DNA here is from genome assembly GCA_963763095.1 of Vicinamibacteria bacterium. Classification (GTDB taxonomy): domain Bacteria; phylum Acidobacteriota; class Vicinamibacteria; order Vicinamibacterales; family JAENWD01; genus CAVUCH01. The sequence continues at coordinate 23,531 of CAVXNR010000020.1, read as the reverse complement.
TGTGGCTCGTGCCCGGCGCTGCGCACACGCAGGCGTGGGGAGCCGCGCCGCGCACGTACCCGCCGCGCGTGCTGTCGTTTCTGAGAGCGCACCAGTAGCAGCGCGCGCTGGGGTGAGCGCGCCCGCGCGCGAATGCACAATGCATAATGCACAATGCAGACGGCCTCGGCCTTCTGTGTCCGTTAACGCCACCGCCCACCGCCCACGCCAGCGCCGAGCGCCCCAGCGCCCAGTGAACTCACCCGTAGTATCGTGACCCCATGTCTACCCTCACACGCCGCAGCTTCGTCCAGTCCCTTGGCGCTATTGCCGTTGCACCCGCGGTGATCCGCGCGCGGGATGCCGAGCGGGCCAGGTTGCCGATTGGTTTCTCGACCCTGGGCTGCCCGGAGTGGCCGCTGGCCACCATCCTCGACGTCGCGAGCCGGGAGGGCTACGCCGCGATCGAGCTCCGTGGGCTGCAGGGCGAGATGGATCTGCCGAAGCGCCCCGAGTTCAGCTCCGGGGTTGCTGCCACGGTGGCCGATCTACGCGCGCGAGACCTGCGTGTCGCATGCCTCGGGTCGTCCGCTCAGCTGAGCCAGCGGGAGCCGGAAGAACGCGCTCGGCAGATGGACGAGGCTCGCCGCTTCATCGATCTCGCCGCGAAGCTGCAGGCGCCGTACGTTCGCGTGTTCGGCGACAAGTACCTCCCGGACGAACCCAAGACCGCACTTGTCGAACGCGTCGCCGCCGGCATGCGCGAGCTCGCCGCGCACGCGAAGGGCAGCGGCGTCGAGGTGATCATCGAATCCCACGGTGAGGTCACCGATTCGGCGACGCTGAAATCCATTCTCACGGCGGCAGGTGCCGGCTCGGCGCTGCTTTGGGACGCGCACCACACTGTGGTTGCTTCGAAGGAAGCGCCCGCGGACACCTACCGGGAACTGGGCGCCTGGGTGCGGCACACGCACCTCAAAGACTCACGCCCGCAGGGCGCCGACGTGCGCTACGTGCTCACGGGCGACGGGACCGTGCCCGTGCGCGAGATCGTCAGGGTGCTGGCAGGTGCGGGCTACAAGGGCTACTACAGCTTCGAGTGGGAGAAGAAGTGGCACCCGGAAATCGAGGAGCCGGAGGTCGCCATCCCGCACTACGCCAAGATCATGCGGGAATACTTGCGGGAAGTAGGAGTTCAGTGAGGGCGGCTCGGCGTCACGGACCGGATGCTGCGCATCAACTTCGTCCTCGATATCAGGTTACTCCTGCGGGAGCCCGACCTGCCTGATACCTGCTAACCGTCCCTGAGCACCACGGCTGGATCGATCCGGCTCGCGCGGCGGGCCGGCAGCCAGGCCGCCGCCAGGGCAATGAGGCCAAGCGCGACAGGGGCGGCGACGAACGTGATCAGATCGCCGGGACCCACTCCGTAAAGCAGGCTGGCCGCAAGGCGTGCCAGTGCGAGCGCGACGCCACAGCCCGCCGCCAGCCCGCCGAGGATGGGCGCGAGCGTCTCATGAAGTGCAAGGGAGACGACCTGGGAAGGCCGCGCTCCAAGTGCGACGCGGATGCCGATTTCGCGCGTCCGCCGCGACGTCGTGTATGCGCTCACGCCGTAGACGCCGAGCGCGGCGAGCACCAGCGCCACCACCGCGAAGACCCCCAGGAGGAAAGCGGTCACGCGCGAGCGCCACAGGCGGTCCACGATCACACGATCCATCGTGGCGGTCCCCGAGATTGGCACGTTCGAGTCGACCGACCAGGCAGCGCGCTGCACGGCGGTCGCAAGCTCCAGGGGATCACCGGCCGTGCGCACCACGAAGGTCAATTCGGCAGAGCCGAACTCCGTCGCGTGCTGAGCGTACGGCGCATAGATCTCTTCGGGCACGCTGCCGGTCCACTCCGACTGGCGTGCGTCGGCGCTGACGCCGACAACGGTGAGCCAGCGGCGCTCGGACGTGCCCACGCCGACCCGCCGGCCAATCGGGCTCTGCCCGGGCCAATGCCGCCGGGCCATCGTCTCGTTGACGATGCAGACGGGCAGGCCTTCGGCGCGATCGCGGGTATCGAAGTCGCGGCCGCGCAAGGCGAGCCGCATCGTTGAAAAGTATCCGGTGCGCACGAGCCGCCAGGTCGCGGACGCTTCTTCGCCCGGCCGCGGTTCAGGGCGGCCTTCGGGCTGGATGCGGAAGCGCCACGCATCGCCGGCCAGCGGGAGGTGGTTGATGGCGCTCACCGCGGTGACGCCCGGCACGGCTGCCATGGCTTGCGAGACGCGGTCGAAGTACTGAAGACGCGCGTCGTTGTGAGGGGTGCCGCCGAGCGACAAGGTGAACGTCAGGAGGTTGCGCGGGTCGAAGCCGGGGTCGATGTCCTGGAGCCGGAGGAGCGTGCGTCCCATCAGGCCCGCTCCGGCCAGCAGCGCGAGTGCAAGCGCGAGCTCGAGGCCGAGCAAGCCGCGCCGCACTCGACGCCCCCGCACGCCTTCGGTCGCCCCGCGGGATCCGTCCTTCAGCGTCTCCTGCACATTCGCGCGAGACAGCTGCAGCGCCGGCGCAAGGCCTGCGGCTACGCCCGTCCCGACGATGAGCAGCGCCACAAACGCGGCGACCGCACCGTCCAGCGCGAGCTCGTCCTGCAGGGGCAGGCTGGCCGCAGGCAGCAACGCACCGATGTATCCGAGTGTCCAGGTCGCGAGCAGCAGGCCGACGATGCCGCCTGCGGCGCTCAGGGCGAGGCTCTCCGCCAGCATCTGCCACACCAGCTGGCCGCGTCCGGCGCCGAGCGCGGCGCGGACCGCAAGCTCCTTCTGTCTCGCCGACCCCCGCACAACCTGAAGGCTGGCGACGTTCACGCACGCAATGAGCAGCACGAGCGCCACCGTCGCGGCCAGGAGCCACAAGGTAGGGCGGACGCCGCTGACGACCTTCTCGCGAAGAGGCACGACCGCCATCCCGAGCCTGGCGTTGGTGGCAGGGAACGCGGACGCGAGGCGAGCGGCAACCGCACTCGCCTCGGCTGTCGCCTGCTCGAGGGCGACGCCATCGCGGAGCCGCGCAAAGACGCGCAGGGAGCGGCCTGCACGGTCGCTGCTCCGTGCGGCGAGCGAGAGCGGCCGCCACAGCGTGGCGTTTGTCGCCCAGAACGGTGCAAACCGGAACGACGCGGGCATGACGCCCACGACGGTGAACGGCTCGCCGTCGAGCGTGACGGTGCGGCCGACGATGCCGCGGTCGCCGCCGAACCGGCGCTTCCACAATGCGTCGCTCAGGACGACGACGCGCTCGCGGCCCGGCTGGTCTTCACCGGCCACGAAGGTGCGCCCGAGCGCGGCTGGAACACCGAGCGTCCGGAACAGATCCGCGGTGACCTGCAGGCCGGCGAGGCGCTCCGCGCCCTCGCCAGACGCCAACGTCGCGCTCCACGCCTGCGCCGCAGAAATCCCGTCGTACGAGCCCAACTCGCGGCGGTAGTCGAGATAGTCGGCAGGGCTGACGGGGAACTGGCCGTCGTGCAGCAGCACGACCAGGCGGTCTGGATCGGCGTACGGCAGCGGCCGGAGCAGCACGGCATGGAGCACCGTGAAGATGGCCGTGGTGGCGCCGATGCCGATGGCGAACGTCAGGACCGCAGCGAGGGCGAATCCGGGCGCATGCCGGAGCGACCGCAGAGCGAACCGGAACTCCTGGAGCATGCGCTCCTAGAGGCGAAGCGTATGCCACACGCTGTCGCGCCGGCAAGTCGCGGTGGGTCAACGGGATGAGCACTCGCTGGCGGTCGAACCGCTCCCCAAATGCGTTCACCCGTGGGATGCACGTGTCCCAGCGACGGACACGCGACCCGCGGCGGGAGTGTGGTTTGCAGCCGCTGGCGCTCGCGGGACATGTGGCGCCCCGTTCGCCCGAGTCCGCGGACCCCGACCGCCCGGCAACGAACTGCCCGCGTGACATCAACGAGAGTCGCGGGCCGGTAAACCGTCCGGAAATACTCTATCGTGATGTCCTACGAGTATTCATGCTCGCGTCGGCGTGGTCTGATTCGGAGGTATTGATGCGTGTTGGATTCATTGGCCTCGGTGCGATGGGCGGCGGGATAGCTCGCCACCTGATCAAGGCGGGACACGACGTGCGCGTGTGGAACCGCACCGCCGCTCGAGTGAAGCCGCTCGTCGCCGCCGGCGCGACGCAGGCGAAGACGATTGCCGCCGCGTGTGAGGACGCCGCCGTCGTCTTCACCATGGTCGCCGACGATGCCGCGCTGATTGACGTCGTGTCGGGTGCTGAGAACCAGCCGGGCATTGCGGAGGCCCTGGGGGAGGGCGACGTTCACGTCTCACTCAGCACGATCAGCACCGAGTTGTCGGCTCGCCTCGCCGAGGCGCACGCGGATGCGGGGCAGCACTTCGTAGCCGCCCCCGTGTTCGGGCGGCCCGAGGCGGCGGAAGCCGGCAAGCTGACGATCGTGGCGGCGGGGGACGAGGCCGCGCTCGCCCGCGTCCAGCCGCTGCTCCAGGTGATGAGCCAGAAGGTGTTCCTGGTCGGCGGCGTTCCGCAGGCCGCTAACCTCGTGAAGGTTGCAGGCAATTTCCTGATCGCTGCGATGATCGAGGCGCTCGGCGAGGCCTTTGCGCTGCTCCAGAAGAACGGCATCGACGCGAAGCAGTTCCTGGAAATCGTGAACGGCAACCTGTTCCGGTCCCCGATCTACGAAGACTACGGCACCCGCATCGGGGAAGGCCAGTACAGCCCCGCAGGGTTCCGGCTCGCGCTGGGGCTGAAGGACCTGCGGCTCGTGCTGGGTGCCGCGGAGACGGCGACCGTGCCCATGCCGCTCGCCAGCCTGGTGCGGGATCAGCTGACATCCGGCATGGCACGGGGAAAGGGCGATCTCGACTGGACGGCGCTGGCTCAGGTGATTGGCGAGAACGCGGGGATCAAGAGCAAGTAGCGCGCGTCCGGTGTGTCGGCTGCGGGCGCCTGCTGCATTCCTGTCGTCAATTTGCAGCCGGATCCCACGTCGTGTCCCGGGTGCGACAGCCACCCGCGACAACGAGACAGGGATCCGGCATCAGCCGCACGGCTGGGGATTACTTCGTCCCCTGTGCCTTTGGCTCGCTCGAGGGCGGCACGATGCCCTTGATGCGCATGTAGGTGACCAGATTGCCGTAGTGCTCGAAGTCGTGCGACGTGTTGAACGCGAGAATCGCCAGTTTTGGCTGCTCGCGGCCGAAGAACTTCGCGATCTCCACGCCCTTTGCGTCAGTCATCGCGGCATAGGCCGCGTCGCAGGCGCTGAACGAATCCGCGAGCGCCTTCTGCAGGTCGGCCTTCGTCGTCTTCGTCTTCTCGATGCTCTCCTTGGGCGCCGCACTCCCGCCCGCGGCCGAACAGATCATGTAGTTCGCATCCGCGATGTGGCCGACGATCTGACCGAACGTCCGCACGTCGGGCGATGGCTTGAAGGAGTAATGCTCCTCGGAGACCTTCTCGGCCGACTTCGTGATATTGCCCTTGATCAGGTCGTAGGAGAACTTCATCGCGGCGGTCAATGGGTTCGCGGGCGTCTGCGCCGCACCGGTCTGGGCCGCGGCGGGGGCGGCGATTGCGAGAGCGGCCACGAGGACACAAGCTGTTTTCATCTGCATCTCCTTGAATTGCGGAACGGCGCCGAATGTTACCCCCGGCATCCACAGGTGTCCATCGCGGGGTCAAGGTGCGGCGGACGTTTGCAGGGACGAGCCGCGGGAACCTGGCCTACCGTAGGCGGCGCGACAGCGCGGCGCCGGTGGCGAGCGCCCGGAGCGGCGCAGCTATTTGAAGAGGTCGTCGAATGCCTGGCGCGCGCTCGGCGGTCCAGACGCGGTGGACCCCGTCTCCCGCTCGAACCGGCGCTGCGGCTCGAAGAGCGCGCAGGCATTCCGCACATCCTTTGGTGAGACACGGGCTGCAATCGTCTGCACGCACTGAAACCGCTGGCCCGTGTCGAAGTGCATGCACTGCACACACGCGTGCAGGTCCGTGCCGCATTTGGGGCAGCAGCTCTCCGCCGCGATCGCCGCGGTGATGATGTGACCGCATCGCGCGCAGCGCGCCACCTCGCGGTACCCCGGCATGTTGTACGTGCGGGGCCCCACCCGGTCGCGCGGCGGGCCCGGCGCGCGCTCCGGCTGCTGCGTCGGCGCCGGCCGCTGGGGACGGCTCTCGTCCTGGTAGCCGCGCTGTCGGTATTTCCGCTCGGACATCGGGTGGGTTGATTATAGCGCTTGATGGCACCCGCGCTCACTTCGTACACGGTGGTCCGGATACGACCGAGAGCACAATCAGCGGGTTCCTGCCTTTCCGGGTGAGCCCCCGAACAGTGCCGCGCGGCACGATGGCGGTCGTGCTCGACGACAGCGGCAGGTCGCGATTCCCGAGGCGCAGCGTGCCCTCACCGGCGACAACGTAGAGCACTTCGTCGGCGTCCGTCCGCGCTTCTTCCTTTCCGGACTCCCTCAGCTGCAGCAGTGTTGTCCGGGCGCTCGCGGTGCACCCCAGCTCGTCATGCTTGGAGGGCTCACGGCCGCCGATCAGATTCTTGTCGAGGAAGTCGACGATCGTGATGAATCGAGGGTCGCCGGGCGGCGCCTGCTCGCGCTCGGACTCTGGCGGCGCGTTCTCGCGCGCCTGGGTCTCAGCGACGGTGGGCGGAGGCGGCGCGGCTCCGGGCGAGAGCGTGACGTCGATCTCCGGCGCGGCGCCCGCACGCATGGTCACGTCGCGCTCGAGCGTGATGAAGCCCTCGTGCTCGAACCGGAGCCGGTATGCGCCGGAGCGCATGCCGAGCAGGCGCGCCGTCCCGTTTGCGACAGTGGTCACGGTGCGCGTTACGGGGCCCGTGACGGTGACCGTCGCTCCCTGCACCGGGGCGCCGCTCTCGTCTGTGACCGTCACCGTCACGGTGCTCGCACGCGGCCCCGACGATGGTGCCGCGCGGGGCGCCGGCGGCGGAGGCGTCTGCGGCGGCGGAGGCGCCTGCTGCTGCGCTCCGGCGGCGGTAACGGTCACGACGAGAAGAACTGCGAGATACGACCACATTCGCGTTGTCATACGACCTCCGCCGCAAGAATATCTCCGCATCTAATCCGCTGCACTGCTGCGGGTCAAACACGACCGCGGCGGCTCATGTATCCCGCTGTTCCACTCCGCGGAGCGGAACATCCATTGCAACCAGAAATCGTCTGCGCCTGAAGGCTCCGGCGCCCCCGGAGCTCACGTGCAAGGAACGCCCGGATTCGTCACGTGCCGGCGTGCACACGAAACAGTGAAAATTTTGACCCGATCCTGTTCGGAGCCGCGTGGGAGAGCAACACTGAAACGCTCCGCCCAGCCGGAGCGCACGTCGCGAACGCGTGCGGCCCGCACGGATCGCGTTCCAGGAGGAGACACCGATGGCTAATGAGTTGAACGGTAAACGCGTGGCTGCGATCGTCGCTGATGGATTCGAGCAGGTCGAGCTCATCGATCCGAAACAGGCACTCGAAGCGGCCGGAGCAAAGGTGGAGATCATCTCGCCGGAGCAGGGCCGCGCCCGGGGCTGGAATCATACGGACTGGGGCACCGACGTGATGGTGGATGAGCCGGTCGACACCGCCAATCCCGATGACTACGATGCGCTGCTCCTCCCCGGAGGGGTGATGAGCCCCGACCGGCTGCGGATGAACCCGAAGGTGGTGGCCTTCGTCCGGGCCATGGTCGAGAGCGGCAAACCGGTCGCCGCCATCTGCCACGGCCCGTGGACGCTCGTCGAAGCCGACTGCGTGCGCGGCTACCGCGTCACGTCCTACCCGTCGATCAAGACCGACCTGAAGAACGCCGGGGCGAACTGGGTGGACGAGGAAGTAGTGACGGATCGCGGGCTCGTGACATCACGTAACCCCGGTGACATCCCGGCGTTCACACAGAAGATGATCGAGGAGTTCGCCGAAGGCGTGCACCACAAGCGCGGCCGGCAGACCACGCACGCCTGAGGCCGCGGAGTCACGCCGGAACTGAAGTTCCGGCGCCACAGCATCAGTGCCGGCGCCCCATCAGTGCCGGCGCCCCATCACGTGCCGGCGCCACATCGGTCGTCTCGGCACCACTCAGTAGGGACAGCGCGACATCACTGTGGTCTGCGCCGGACTTCGTGTGGGGCAGCCCTTCAGGGCTGCTTGGAGAATTTCGCGTTGCGACTCAGAGCCGGGGCTGAAGACCCGGCTCCACATCAGACCGGTACAGTTGTTGGTGTGTGGAGCCGGCACTTCGGAGTGCCGGCGGACCCTCGTCGAGTGTGCCGCTCGCCTATCGCTGGATGCGCGCCGAGCCGCCCCGTGCGACGGCGCGCACCTGCTCGAGCGACGCCATGGTCGTGTCGCCCGGAAAGGTCGTCAGCAGCGCACCGTGCGCCCACCCGAGCTTGAGGGCGTCCGCCGGTGGCTCGCCCGACAGCAGGCCGTAGAAGAACCCCGACGCAAAGCCGTCGCCGCCGCCGACCCGATCGATCACGTCGAGCTCCGCCGTGGGCGCCGTAACCGTCTGCCCGTTCACCCAGGCCACGGCGCTCCACTTGTGACGGCTCGTCGACAGCACCTCCCGCAGCGTCGTCGCGACAATCTTCACTCCGGGATGCTTTGCCTTCACCTGCTCCATCATCCCGAAGAACGCGGTGGGATCGAGCTTCGACGCCGCCGCCACTTCCGGCCCGCGCATGCCAAGGCCCTTCTGCAGGTCCTCTTCGTTGCCCACCAGCACGTCGACGTGCTCGACGATCCGGGAAACGACGGCCACGGCCCGGTCGGCCCCGCCGAACACCCTCCACAACTTTTCGCGGAAGTTCAGGTCGAACGACGTGACCGCGCCAGCGGCGCGCGCAGCCCGCATCGCCTCGATGATCAGCTCGCCCGTGCTCTCGGAGAGCGCGGCAAAGATCCCGCCGCTGTGAAACCACCGGACGCCGCTTCCGAAGAGGGCGTTCCAGTCGAAATCGCCCGGCTGAAGCCGTGCGGCCGCCTCGTTCGCGCGGTTGTAGAACACGACCGGCGCACGCACGCCGTGACCGCGATCGCTGTACACCGTGGCCATGTTCGGCCCCGTGACGCCGTCGTGCGCGAAGCGCTTGTACAGGCCGGTGACACCCATCGCACGGACGCGCTCCGCAATCAGCTCACCGATCGGGTAGTCGACCATCGCGCTCGCGACCGCCGTTTTCATCCCGAAGCAGTCGGCGAGGTTGGCCGCACAATTGAACTCGCCCCCGCTCACGTGGATGGCGCACCCGCTTGCCTTGCGGAACGGGATCACGCCGGGATCGAGCCGGTGCACCAGGGCGCCGAGCGACAGGAAGTCGAACGTGCCTCGATCGTGGATCTGCAGAGCGGCATCCATCAGCTGTCGTCCCTTCCGCTGTGTCGGAGTACCCCCGACGGGGCACCTATCCGTGCTGCGTCCACTCGGTGTGGAAGACGCCGTCGCGGTCGAGGCGTCTGTATGTGTGCGCGCCGAAGTAGTCGCGCTGGGCCTGGGTGAGGTTTGCGGGCAGCCGCTCGCTGCGGTACGCATCGAAGTAGGCGAGCGACGACGCCGTGGCCAGGACCGGAATGCCCAGGCCAACGGCGGTCTGCACGAAGAACCGCCACGCGTCCTGGCGCCGTTCGATGGCGTCCCGGAAGGCCTCGTCGAGGAGCAGGTTGACGAGCTCCGGATTCCGGTCGTACGCGGCCGTGATGTCGCCAAGCAGCGAGGCGCGGATGATGCAGCCGGCCCGCCAGATCTTCGCGACGACGCCGGGCCGCATGTCGTATTTGTATTCCTGGGACGCGAGCCGCAGCAACCCGAGGCCCTGCGCATACGACGTGATCTTGCTCGCATGGAGCGCATCGCGTGCGGCATCGATCAGGCGCTGCCGCGGGCCGTCGTATCTGGGCGCGGGACCGCGCAGCGTCCGGCTCGCGGCGGCGCGCTCGGTCTTCAGAGAGGACATGATGCGGCTCTCGACCGCGGCGTTGATGGTCGGAATCGGCGCGCCCACGTCCAGGGCGTTCTGGCTGGTCCACTTGCCGGTGCCCTTCTGCGCGGCCTCGTCCAGAATGAGGTCCAGCACGGCCCCGCCGCTCTCGGGATCCCGCTGCGCGAAGATGGCCGCCGTGATTTCGATCAGGTACGAACGGAGGTCGCCCGTGTTCCACTCCGAGAACACGTCGTGCAGCTCGTCGTTCGAGAGACCCAGGCCGCGGTGCAGCACGTCGTAGGTCTCGGCGATCAGCTGCATGTCGCCGTACTCGATGCCGTTGTGCACCATCTTCACGTAGTGCCCGGCGCCGAGAGGACCCATATGCTCCACGCACGGCACGCCATCATCGGCCTTCGCGGCCATGGCCAGCAGGATCGGCGCCAGCGCGTCGTAGGCCTCACGCTGGCCTCCCGGCATCATGCTCGGCCCCCACAGCGCGCCCTCCTCACCGCCGGACACACCCATGCCGACGAAGTGAAAGCCGTCGGCCTTGAGCGCTTTGCTGCGCCGTTCCGTGTCGAGGAACCAGGAGTTGCCGCCGTCGATCAGGATGTCGCCGGGCTCGAGATGGGGCTTGAGGTGCGCCACCGCACTGTCGACCGCGGCGCCGGCCGGCACCATCATGAGCACCCGCCGCGGTTTCTCGAGCGCCGCCATCAACGCGGCAGGCGAATCTGCACCGCTCACCTGCTTACCGGCGCCCGGCCCCTCGACGAACGTCCGGGTTTTGCCGGCATCGAGGTCGTAGCCAACCACCGGGAATCCGTTCCGCTCCGCGTTCAGGGCAAGATTGCCCCCCATGACACCGAGGCCCACGACACCGAGCTTGTGATCCATATGAGAGTTCCTGGAGGGAGCGCGACCTTCACACGCGAGGTAATCGTCGCGAATTTACGAGTGGTCTAACCAGTTGTCAAGTTGCAGAGATAGCGAGCGCGTCAGGCAGGTACGACCGGAAACGGCGCCGGGCCTGGCAATCGGTAGAGCGTCTCGCCGGCCCGATGGACGACGAGCACGCCTTCGTCCTCGCGACCTTCCCAGTCGCCGACGCGGATTGTGGCGGGATCGAGGTATCCCAGGTTGAGCCGCGCGCACTGTTCGGCGGTGATGCCGGTCGCCAGCGTCACCTGGATGCGGGGGGTCTCCACTCCGGTGGCCGCATCGAACGTGCCGCAGCCCTTCACGTGGGTCGAGTGTGCGAGCACGCCACCATGGTAGTGGCCGAAGCGCGCCCACTGGTGCACGAAATAGTCCCGGCAGTGATAGCCGATCTCGTTGATCTCGGCCCCGTGCGTATAGCTCACCTCAGTGAGGTGCGGTGCGTAGATCACGAGCTCGCCGCCGTCGGCCACCACCGGCTCGAGCTTGTACATGCCCTTCGCCGCGGTCCACAGGTCCGCGTACATCGGCGGCATGATCGACAGCACGCGCGTGAACGGCCGCTCGACGCGCCGGATGTGGACCTGCGCGGAGAGCGCCGCCGCCGCGCTCCACGATTCCTGCGGCGTGCCCGCGTACAGTCCGGCGACGCCGTCGTGCGTCACCACGAGACTGAGACAGGTGACGGGACGATCGATGAACCCGGCGGCCCGATCGATGACCGCGCGGACGGGCGTGTACCCGGACCCGATGATCTCCCGGCTGGTCAGCAGGGCGCCGAGCCAGTGTGTGAAGTCGATGATGTCCTGCCCGGCGATTCCCGGACAGAAGTATTTGGTGCCCCCGGAGAACCCGACGACCTCGTGCGGGAACACCGGACCGCAGATCACGAGCCGGTCGTAGTCCAGGATCAGACGATTGAGCGAGACGGGCACGTCGCGCGCGAGCAGCCCGCCCGTGAGGCGCGCGATCTCGGCGCTGCCGATCGTGCCGACCGTAACGAACGTGGCCGGATCGTCCCAGCGGTGATTGAACACCCGCGAGCCGCCGGCGTGTCCTCCGTTCACCGGCCGGCCGAAGAGCGTAGAGAGCTGTGCGTCCGTCATCGGCTGGTGCGTGCCGAGGGCGACCAGATAGTCGAGCGCAGCCGCATGGGGCCGGACGCACTCGCCGAGCACGTCGGCCATGATCGGCATGGGCATCGTGCGCGTGCCGTCGGGGACGATGACGAGCACGCGGCGGCCGTCCACGGCCGGGAATGGAAGCGCCGTCTCGACGATCCGGCGGATCGTGTCGCGGGACAGGAGATGGGTGGGAGAACCCTCGCCGACGACCATGTGACCTCGCGCCGGAAACACGGTGCGCCGCCTCCGGCGCGACTGGACGATCCCGCGGCCGGTGCTGGCGGCGTTAACCCTTGCTCTCGATCTTCGCCCAGGTGTCCTTCAGGCTCACTGTGCGATTGAAGACCAGGCGCCCGGACGCAGAATCGGGATCCACGCAGAAGTAGCCGATGCGCTCGAACTGGTAGCGCGCCCCCGGAGACGCAGCCGCCAGGCTCGGCTCGACCTTGGCACCCGTGAGCACGCGGAGCGAATCGGGGTTCAGGAAGTCCCGCCAGTCGCCGTCGGGGGGCGCCAACGCAGGATTCTCGATCGAGAAGAGCCGGTCGTAGAGCCGCACCTCGGCGTCGAGCGCGTGCGCGGCCGACACCCAGTGGAGCGTGGCTTTCACCTTCCGGCCATCGGGCGCGTCGCCCCCGCGCGTGGCGGGATCGTATGTGCACCGCAGCTCCGTGATCCCCGAGGCGTCCTTCACCACGCTCGTACAGGTCACGAAGTACGCGTTCCGCAAACGCACCTCGCGCCCCGGCGCCAGCCGGAAGAACTTCTTCGGCGGGTCCTCGCGGAAGTCGTCGCGCTCGATGTAGATCACCCGTGAGAAGGGAACCTGCCGGGTGCCAGCCGCCGGATCCTCCGGGTTGTTGACCACTTCCATCTGCTCGGTCTGGTCCTCGGGATAGTTCTCGATCACCACGCGCAGGGGATCGAGGACGCTCATCACACGCGGCGCCCGGCGGTTCAGGTCTTCGCGAACGACGTGCTCGAGCAGTGCGACGTCAATCAGGTTCTCCTTCTTCGCTACGCCGATGCGCTCGCAGAACTCCCGAATCGCCTCGGGCGTGTAGCCGCGCCGCCGCAGGCCGGAGAGGGTCGGCATCCGCGGGTCGTCCCACCCGGCGACCCGCCCATCCTGTACGAGTTGCAGCAGCCTGCGCTTGCTCATGACCGTGTAGGTGAGGTTCAGCCGCGCGAACTCCACCTGGTCCGGGCGCGGGCTGAACGACAGCGAATCGAGCAGCCAGTCGTAGAGCGGGCGGTGATCCTCGAACTCCAGGGTGCAGAGCGAATGCGTCACACCCTCGATCTGGTCCGACAACGGGTGTGCGTAGTCGTACATCGGGTAGATGCACCACGCGTCACCCGTGCGGTGGTGCGTTTCGCGACGAATGCGGTACAGCACCGGATCGCGCAGCGTGAGGTTGGGCGAGGCCATGTCGATCTTCGCGCGCAGCACGCGGGAGCCGTCCGGGAACTCACCAGCGCGCATGCGCCGGAACAGGTCGAGGCTCTCCTCGGGCGGTCGGTTGCGAAACGGGCTCTCGCGCCCGGGCTCGGTGAGCGTCCCACGGTACTCACGGATCTGGTCGGCCGTCAGGTCATCAACGTACGCCTTGCCCAGGCGGATCAGGTCCTCTGCGCACCCATACAACCGCTCGAAGTAGTCCGACGCGTACAAGGTGTCGCCGGCCCACTCGTAGCCGAGCCACCGCACATCGTCCTGGATTGAATCGACGTACTCGATACCCTCTTTGGCGGGGTTCGTATCGTCCATCCGCAGGTTGCAGGTGCCGCCGAAGTCCCGTGCGATACCGAAGTCGAGGTAGATGGCCTTCGCGTGGCCGATGTGGAGGTGCCCATTCGGTTCCGGCGGAAATCGCGTGCGTACGTATGTGTGGCGGCCAGCTCGCAGGTCATCTGTGATGATCGTGCGGATGAAGTCGACTGACGGGCTGTTTCGCTCCGTCTTCAGGCCCTCCATAATCCAGAAAGGTATCACGCCGCCGCTGCGGAGTTGGATCACCGTGTGCATCTGCTCAGCGGGAAGGAGATCTGACATTAGCGCCATGGTGTCTTTGTCCCTGACCGATCGTACGGCTCTCGTCACCGGTGGCTCCCGCGGAATCGGTGCGGCCGTCGTGCGCATGTTCGTCAAGGCTGGTGCGCGCGTCGTGTTCAGTTACCAGCATGCGCAGGCGGAGGCGGCGGCCCTGGTGCGCGAATGCGGTGAAGACCGGTGCCTCGCGGTTGCAGCCGATCTGTCGAGCCCTCAGGCGGCGGGCGCGCTGGTCCACCGAGCGGCGGCGCAACTCGGGCGTCTCGACATGCTCGTGGCGAACCATGGCATCTGGCCGCCAGCCGACGTGCCCATCCATTCAATGGCGGACGAGCAGTGGCACCGTACGGTCGCCGTCAATCTCGACAGCGTGTTCGGCCTCGTCAAGCATTCGGTCGCCCACATGATGAAGCACCCGCCGCACGCCGGATCGGACGTGCGGGGCCGCATCGTGCTGGTCAGCTCCACGGCGGGCCAGCGTGGCGAGGCGCTTCACTGCGATTACGCGGCCACGAAAGGCGCCATCATCAGCATGACGAAGGGTCTCTCGACCGAGCTGGCGCGCGACCGCATCTACGTGAACTGCGTGGCGCCCGGTTGGGTGCGCACCGACATGTCAGTCCCCGTCCTCCAGGACCCGACGGCCGAAGCGCGTGTGCTCGGCACGATCCCGCTCGGACGGATCGGCACCCCCGACGAGATTGCGGCGCCGGTGCTCTTCCTCTGCACCGAGCACGCGAACTTCATCACGGGGGAGGTGTTCAACGTGAACGGCGGCGCAGTGCTCGCGGGCTAGCCAATGCGCCTGTGGGGCGTCAGCCCTGGAGGCAGTCTCGTGGGGCAGGGCTTCAGCCCTGCAGGACACCGTGCAGGCAGTCTCGTGGGGCAGGGCTTCAGCCCTGCATGACCCCCGCTCCCCGTACGCTGGAGCGCCACGCTACCACCGGGCTGCGCGATCGGGAGCCACGCCGGGCTCTCGCACATGTCGGAGGATGATAGGGGAGATGATTCGCACGCGAGGGTTGACCCATCTGGCACTCAGGGTTCGCGATGCCGAGCGCGCGTTCGCGTTCTACGAACAGGTCTTCGGTATGGTTGCGGTGTATCGGGGCGCGGGGTTCGTCCAGGCGCAGACGCCCGGCGCGTGGGACATCCTCGTGTTCGAAGAGCAGCACGAGACCGTCGGGGGCACGGGCGGGATCAGCCATTTCGGTTTTCGCCTGGTCGACCCGCGCGACATCGACGAGGCGGCTCTGGCCGTGCAGGCGGCCGGCGGCCAGATCGTCAGCCGCGGTGAGTTCGTGCCCGGAGAACCGTATCTGTTCTGCCGCGATCCCGACGGCCACGACGTGGAGATCTGGTACGAACTCCCGACGACTGCCGACCCGCCGCAAGACCGGCCGCCCGGGGAATCATGAGCGCCAGAGGTGAAACGCCGACAGCGAGGGCGGCGGAGGTGTCCCTGACGAGCGTAGAGGATCCGTCCAACGGGTGGGAGGCGGCCGCCGCGCATCTGATCGCCTCGCGCGCGCGCTCGAGAATCGGCGTATCCACGCTTCGCGAGTGGGCGCGCGGCCTGCCGGCAGGGAGTTCAATTCTCGACCTGGGCTGCGGCTCGGGGGTGCCGGTCTCTGAGACGTTGATGGCCGACGGATTCCAGGTCTTCGGCGTCGACGCCTCGCCGAGCCTGGTCGAGGCCTTCCGCCTGCGTTTCCCGGAAGCCGCCGTTGCCTGTGAAGCCGTGGAGGGCTCGGCGTTCTTCGGCCGGACCTTCCCGGGCATCGTCGCAATAGGACTGATGTTCCTGCTCTCCGCCGATACGCAACGGGATCTGATTCGCAGGCTGGGGTCGGTGCTGAGTCCGGGCGGTCAGTTGCTTTTCACATCGCCGGCACAGCGATGCACGTGGAGGGACATCACGACCGGACGGCCGTCGGTGTCGCTGGGGGCCGACGAGTACGGCGCCCTCCTCTCTGAGGCTGGCCTGACGGTTACGAGCAACTACGTCGACGAAGGCGAGAACTACTACTACGCCGCGGCTCGGTTGTGAGATGGGTCGCATCCACGAACGCACCGCCGAGGGAACATGGGAACGACGGAGAGAGTTGTTGAAGTAGCGAATGCCATCGGCGCGGCAATCGCCCGCCGCGATGTCGCCGTCTTGCGGCGGCTGCTGGCGCCTGGTTTCATTCAACGCACGCATGGTGGAGCCGTATCGGACGTCGAGACGTTCCTTCGCGCCATCGAGCAGATCCCCGGCGAGATCCGATCGGTCAGGCTCGAACAGCTGGAGGTGGATATGTGTCCCTCCGGAGCGTTGGTGACGGGGATTCAGTACGCGCAGGTCGTAGTGGACGGGCAGGTCATCGAGGATAGACGGGGGTTCATCGACTGGTTCGTTCAGGATGCCGGCCTATGGCGCATTCAGGCGGCCGTCGACCTTCCGGCATCCGGTTGACGGGGCGTGCGAGTGAGGCTTGTGAACTCTTAAACCAGTACTCACTTGTGCTGTCACTGAATCACTCATGTGGGGCAGGGCTTCAGCCCTGCAATCAGTACGCGCGGCCAGGCCTGAAGACCTGCCTCACGTGACTACACAAGTGAATCGCGGGTGTAGACCGGCGCGGCCTGAATAGCCACCGGCTTCACCGAAGATGGATTTCGGAGAGCAGACGCTGATGTGGCGCCGGTACTTCAGTCCCGGCCGTCGCTATACTTGATACGATCGAAGCCACGCCCCGGTGAACCCATGCGGCCCAACGCGCTGTCGCTGATCGTGGCTCTCGCGGTCTCCGTTGCCGGTGCCGTCGCAGCACAGCAGCCCGAGCAGAGGCAGGAGCCAGGCCCGGTTTTTCGCCTGACCGTATCCCTCGTGCAGGTGGACGCGGTCGTGACCGACCGCAAGGGCCGGCACGTGACAACGCTTGGGCCTGCCGATTTCCAGGTGCTGCAGGACGGCAAGCCGCAGCCGGTGACGGCTGTGGCCTACGTGCGGGCGGATGAACGCTACCTGGATGCCTCCGGCGCGCCGGAACCGGTGGTCATCCCCACCAGTCCCCGCCAGGCGCGGCGCGTCATTGCCCTGGTCGTGGACGACTCGCGGATGACGTTCGAGAGCATCCACCACACACGCATGGGCCTGCAGCGCTTCGTCGACAGGGAACTGCAGGCCGACGACCTCGTGACGGTCGTGACCACCAGCGGCACGCGCGGAACGAGCTGGCCATTCACGTTCAGCCGTCCCGAGCTGCGGGCCGCCGTCAACCGCCTCCGGTTCTCGCTGTGGAACGCGAGCGCGGCGGGCGCCCTCGAACCGCTCGAGAACATCTTCGATCTGCTGCCGACCGCGGCCGAACGGGACCGGGAGCAACACTTCGCTGTCAACGCGCTCAACCGGATCGTGGATGTCATCGCTGCCGTTCGCGAGCTGCCGGGGCGGAAGACCGTGCTGCTCGTTTCCGAGGGCTTCTCGATGTCCGGCCTCAGCGACTCGCAGATCCGCGATGCGATGAACGGGCTCGTGGATCAGGCGAATCGGGCAGGCGTGGTCATCTACGCCGTGGATCCGCGGGGACTCGTGTTCACCGGCCTGAGCGCCGCTGACAGCACCGGCAGCCCCTCGGCCATGGCCCAGATGATGGCGCGCCGCAACGATGCCCTGCTGCAGACGCAGGACGGCCTGCGCTACGTCGCCGGACAGACCGGCGGCTTCGCAGTGGTCAACAACAACGACATCCCCGGCGCCTTCCGTCGCGTGCTGGACGATCAACGCGGGTACTACCTGATCGGCTTTCAGCCGTCCGGCGACACCTTCTACCCCAACCGGGGTTTCCGGCGGGTGAAGGTCAAAGTGACGCGCAGGGGACTACGGGTGCGGACACGCGCAGGCTTCTACGGGGTCGCGACGGAATAGACAGGGACGACTGGTTCTCCGTTCTCAGTTTTCAGTCTTCAGTTCTCGTTCTCGGTCCGACTCAGAACCGACAACTGATAACTGATCACTGAACGCGGTCCTCAGAAGCTGTCCGCCCGCACGTACGCCTCGATCACCTTGCGCTCCCCTTCGGCGCCCTCCACGGAGTTGCCGTGCTCCATGCCGAATACGAAGTCGCGGCCGGATTGCTGCATGCGTCCGTGAATGTGCTTGAAGACGTTCTGGTAGTTCGTCTCGCCGGTGCCGGGCTCCTTGCGGCCGGGCACGTCCCCAATCTGAAAGTAGGCGATCTCGTCCCAGACGGCATCGATGTTCGGGATCAGGTGCCCTTCGTTCCGTTGCATATGGTAGATGTCGTACAGGATCTTGCACGCGGGGCTGTTCACGGCACGGCACAGCGTGTAGGCCTGGTCCGACGTCCGCAGGAACAGGTCGGGGTTGTCGCTGAGGGGCTCGAGCACCATGACGAGGCCGTGCGGCGCGAGGACCTCCGCGCCGGCGCGCAGCGCGTCGATGACGTGCCCCGTCTGGACGCCGATCCGCTGCTCGCGGTCGAAGTAGCCGGGCACCACCGTCATCCATGTGGCCCGGCATCGTTTCGCGACGTTCACGGCCTCCTGGCATGCCTTGACGAACCGCTCCCGGAACTCCGGCTTGCCGGTCGTGAGCGACACCTTCCAGTTCTCACCGGCATCGATGACGAACACGCCCATCGTCATGCCCGTCTTCGCGAGCGTGTCGCCGATCCGCTGCTGCACGTCGATGGACCGGGCCATCATCCCGTTGTCTTCGAGCGCGCGGAAGCCGGCGTCCGCCATGAAGCGCAGCTCGTCGAACAGGTCGCCTCCGCCCGACACCTTGAACATGCCGAAGTGCGGCGCATATTTCAGCTTGAACGCGCGCGCAGGCGCCGCCGCCGCGCTCGACAGGGTCACGGCGCCGGGAACCGTGACGGCGGCGGCAGCCGTCTTCTGCAGGAACTCTCGTCGTTGCATCGATCACTCCTCACCGGTGTCGCAGGCGGCGCCCGCCACCACGGGATGGTGCCGGGATTATATCGAGACAGAAGGGCCGGTAGAGACGCGTTCGGGCCAGCGTTCCACCAGCGCCGGTGAATGGCCGATTCTGGTTGACACGTGCACCGAAGCGGCATACGAATATCGGCCATGCCGCGCCCGCACACGCCGGCTCATTGGCGTTACCGGTGAACGCTGCACTCCGGCGGCGAGGGAGGAGACATCGTGGCGCCGGGTGACCCGTTCATACCTGAGACAATCGGGGATTCCGGGAATCTGCTCCCCGTAGATCCAGACGACGATCTGTGGGATCCGCTGCTGCTCTCGATCGAGGAGGGCCGGGTCATCCCGGTGATTGGCCGCGATGTCCTGACGATCACCCAGGGTGGGCGGCAACTGCTCCTGTACACCTGGCTGGCGGAGCGGTTGGCCCAGGCACTCAGACTCGACGTGACCTCGATCGTCCCCCCGTTGACGCTGGAGGCAGTCGCCACGCGGCACGTGGCGAGCGGCGGCGAGCTGCGGCAGATCTACGTCAAGCTCGCCCTGCTATTTCGTGACGCCGGTGCGATCTCCGTGCCCCCGCCACTCAAGCAGCTGGCCGCGATTACGCCGTTCAAGCTGTTCGTTTCGAGCACATTCGACCCGCTGCTCGCTCGAGCGATCAACGAAGTGCGTCACGATGGCCTCGAGTACACGCGAGACGATCGCGTACGCGCCGCGCGAGAGGGTCGACATCCCCGTGGATTGGAAGCAGTCGGATCGGCCGTACGTCTTTCACCTGCTCGGGAAGGTCTCGGCGGCGGCCTACGTGGTGAGCGACGAGGACGCGTTGGAGTTCGTCCATTCGCTCCAGAGTCCCGGCGCGCTGCCCAACTTGTCGAGCGCTCTCAACAGCAACAGCCTGCTCATCGTCGGCTGCGGTTTTCCGGGCTGGATTGTGCGCTTCTTCATCCGTGCGGCACGCCGCTCCCGGTTGCTGCACGCGGGTGAGAAGACCGATTTCATCGTTGACGCGCAGGCCTGCGGCGACGCAGACCTCGTGGCCTTCCTGCGAAATTTCAAGACCGGTACGGAGGTCTTTGCCCTGGCCGATCCGGTGCGATTTGTCGATGAGCTCTCCAAACGCTGGGAGGCGCGCGTCCGGCAGGCTCCGGCGGAAAAGAGGCTCGAGGCACCTGTCATGACGCCTGGTGCCGTTTTCATCAGCTACGCCAGCGAGGATCGCCCGGCGGCGGAAGCGCTCTATGCGGCCCTGGACGAGGCCGGCATGGACATCTGGTTCGATCGCCAGCGCCTGTTTGCCGGCGACGACTTCGAGTCCCGCATCCGGCGCAACATCGAACGGTGCTCGCTGTTCATCGTTGTCCTTTCGAAATCGTGCGTCACGCCGGACCGGCGGTTCTTCCGCCTGGAGTGGGACCAGGCGCAACGCGTGGCGGTGACCGTTCCCGATTCGGCGGAGTTCATCCTCCCGGTAGTCGTCGACGATCTCCCGCACGATCATGAGTTCATCCCGCCCAGATTCCGCCAGCTGCATTGGCAGGCGCAGCCCGGCAGCACCGTAGATACGGCGTTCATCGAGCACGTGAAACAGCTGTACCGCGCGCATCAGAGCCGGACGGTCGTGCGGACGTGAAAGAAAGCACGTGGGCCGGCCGGGCGGGCGACGTGCCGACGGTCGATGCGGCGAACCCGTGGCCGGGGCTGGCCGCGTTCCGCGAGGCGGACCAGACGTTCTTCAGGGGACGCGAGACGGTGATCGACGAGGTGCTCCGTCTCGTGCTGCGTTCGCCGCTGACGGTGCTGTTCGGCGTCTCGGGCCTCGGCAAGACATCGCTGCTACGCGCTGGCGTCTTTCCGGGTCTACGGCAGAACGGCATTCTGCCGGTGTACGTCCGGCTTCGGCATGGCGACGAGCGCGTGCCGCTTCGGCAGCAGGTATGGGACACGCTCGAGGCCGCCGTCGATCCGGGGAGCGTCGAAGCGCCGGAGGCGGATGACGAGGCTTCGCTGTGGGAGTACTTCCATAACCGCGACGTCCGCTTCTGGAACAAGCGCAACCGGCTGGTGACGCCGCTCCTGGTATTCGACCAGTTCGAAGAGATTTTCACGATCGGGCAAACGGACGCCGAACGCCGCGAGCGGTCGGAGGCGTTCCTCACCGAACTCGCCGATCTGGCGGAGGCACGTCCGCCCGAACCGGTGAAGGCGCGACTCGCGCAAAACCCCGAGGTTGCGCTCCAGTTCGCGCTCGACGACCGCCCCTGCAAATTGCTGTTGAGCCTCCGTGAGGACTTCCTCGCGCATTTGAGCGACCTGTCCCCCCGCATACCGAGCGTTCTCCACGAGACGTTCCGGTTGCAGGGCATGAACGCGGCCGAAGCCCTCCGCGTCGTGCAGGTCGATGGTCTGGTGAGTGCCGAAGTGGCGAGAGCAAATCGTCCAATTCGTGGCGGCGCCGGGCCGCGCGGGCGCGGAAGATGGAGCACTCGGTCCAATCGAGCCGGCCTTGCTGAGTGTGTTCTGTCGGGAGCTGAACCTGAAGCGGTTGGCGCAAGGGCGGTCCACGATTGCCGCCGATCTCGTGGAAGGCAGCGCCACGCGCATCATCGCGGATTTTTATGAGCGGACGATGGCGGAACCGGGCCTCGGTGCCGGCGTGCGGCGGCTCATCGAGGAGAAGCTGCTCACCCGATCCGGATTTCGGAACGTCATGGCGGAGGAGGAAGCACTCCTCGAGCCCGATGTCTCAGCAGCGGATCTCGATCGGCTCATCTCGCTGCGCTTGCTTCGCCGCGAAGACACAGGTCGCAAGGGCCAGGCGCGCATCGAGTTGACACACGACGTCCTGACCGAGCCGATTCGCGTGAGCCGGGACGAACGACGCGTCCGCGAGAAGGAAGAACGCAGGATCGCGGAGCTGCGCGATTTCGTGGCTGCAGCAGCGCCAGCGCGCCGCTCAGCGCCGCCTTTTTGTAACAGTGCTCGCCGTCGTAGCATGTGTTGCCGTCAGCCTCGCCGTGTTCGCCGTGCGGGCAAGGAACAAGGCCGATCGCGCGCTCTCCAGCGCCGATGTAGACCTCGTGCTGCTCGGAGATCCGGAGCCGCTTCCATATCTCGCGCGCGCGGTGGCGAATAATCCCGCCGACGATCTTCCACGGGCCGTGCTCTTCTCACATCTCGCGGGCGCTGTGCCGGTGATTGCGACGCTCGAGCACAAGGATGCCGTCGCCAACGCGCTCTTCGCGGCGGGCCGCGGGCGGGTGCTCACGGTGTCCAAGAAGGGCGAGGCGCGGCTCTGGTCCGTTCCCGCCGGCCCACCGGGCGCGCATGCCGTGGAGTCCTGCTGTGCGCCGTTTGCCACGTCCATCGCACGCGCCGCCGTCAGCCGGGACGGGAGCCGCCTCGTCACGGCCGCGTTCGACGGCTCCGTCAGGGCCTGGGAGGTGGGGGAACAGATGACCCCCACGCAGGGGCTGCCGCCGTTCGACGCTATCGGCGGCGTCGTGGATCTGCAGGTGAGCGCCGACGGTGCGTTGGCCGCGATCGTCACCTACGACGGACTCGTCCGAGTATGGACGACCGGGCGTGACGTCCGGATCGCGTCCTTCTCCGCGGCCCAACCGCGCGCCGCCGGGTCGGCCCCATCCGCCAGCCGCGACAACGCGAAAGTGCAGTTCAACCGGGACGGCACGCGGCTGCTGACCCTGATCGACGCACGGGCACGCGTCTGGGATACGTCCACGGGCAAGGCCGTCGCCAGCCCGCTCGATGACGCGGGCGATGTGGCCGACGCATCGTTCAGCCCCGACGGCGCCAGCCTGCTCGCAGTGAAGGCCAGACGCGGACCGCACGCCTTCCGTCAAGGTCTGGAATGTTGCCGACGGATCCGAGGTCAACGCTGGCGGACAGCTGGCGAACGAGCGAGCGAGGCAGGCGATATTCGCCCCCTCTGGCCGCGTGATCGCCACACTGGCGTTTGGACGGCGGATGCGGCTATGGGACGTTGCCAGCGGCGCCCTGCGCGGCGTCGCCATGGCGCACGAACGCCCGGTGTTCGCGTGGGCGTTCAGCCCGGACGGATCACGCCTGCTCACTGTGTCTGAAGACCAGGCGGCACGGCTGTGGGACGCCGACACGGGCGAACCGGTGGCACTGCCGATGCGCCATCATGCCCCGATCAGCACCGCCGCGTTCAGTGCCGACGGCACGTTGATCGTCACATCGTCTGCTGACCAGGTCGCCCAGGTGTGGGACGTGCGCCGCGCGCTGAGGGCCGCCACGCCGGTGCCCCATCCCGATAGTGTGTTGACGGTGAGCTTCAGTCCCGATGGCACCGGCCTGCTCACGACGGCGGCGGACGGCGTCGCGCGGGTCTGGGATGCGGCGACCGGGTCGTTGCGCGCCGCGCTGAAGGGCGAAACGCCGATCGATAACGCCGTGTATACGCGGCACGGCACGCGCATCGTGACGAAGGGCGGCCGGGTGGCGCAGCTGTGGGATGCCGAGGGGCG
>CAVXNR010000019.1:0-41107 GCA_963763095.1 Vicinamibacteria bacterium | reverse complement strand
CACAGATTCCGCTATACGTCTGGCTACCTGACGCGATGGAAGGGCCGACACCCGTTTCCGCGCTGATCCACGCGGCGACCATGGTCACGGCTGGCGTGTACATGATCGGGCGGAACGCCGAGCTGTTCAGCCATGCGCCGGACACGCTGCTCATCGTAGCGATTGTCGGCGGCGTGACGGCGCTGATGGCCGGCACCATCGGCCTCGTGCAGAACGACATCAAGCGCGTGCTGGCATACTCCACGGTTTCGCAGCTCGGGTACATGTTCCTCGCGATGGGCATGGGCGCCTACGCCGCCGGGATCTTCCACCTCTACACGCACGCGTTCTTCAAGGCGCTGCTCTTCCTCGGATCGGGCGCCGTGATCCACGCGCTGGCGGGCGAGCAGGACATCCGGAACATGGGCGGGCTCAAGAAGGGCCTGCCGATCACCTACTGGACCTTCCTCATCGGCGCGATCGCGATCGCCGGCGTCCCGGGGCTCGCCGGGTTCTTCAGCAAGGACGAGATCCTCTGGCGGACGTTCGCGAACGGGCACTGGATTCTCTGGACGATCGGCGTCCTCACGTCGCTGCTCACCGCCACCTACATGTTCCGGCTCGTGTTCCTCACCTTCCACGGGGAGCGGCGTCATGCGGCTGCCGCACCGGCGCACTCCGAGGAAGAGGAGCCCACGGCCCATGCGGCGCACTCGCCTGCGGCTTCGGCGCCCGATGGGCATGGCGCCAGCGCCCACGCGCACGATGCCCACGCGGCCCAGGGGCACGGCGCGCATGGCCACCTGCACGACGCGCCTCCGGCCATGGCGGCTGCCCTCATCGTGCTGGCGATCGGATCCGTGCTGGCCGGCTACGTGGGCGTGCCCGCGGCTCTCGGCGGGAACAACTGGATCGAACACTACCTGCACCCGAGCTTCGTTGCCCACGGTGTCGGAGGCGAACACCGCGAAACGGACCGATCGTCCTCACACGCGTCACCGTACAGCGCGGGCCCGGAGGCGCAGGCCCCGTCCGGTGCGCCCGCCGGGCATGACACGGGCTCCGACCCGGCCGCCGGTCATGCCGACGAGATCGCCCTCGAGCGCACCCTGATGCTCGTTTCGAGCATCATCGCGATCGTCGGGATCGGCCTCGCCTGGTACTTCTTCATCCGCCGTCCTGCGGCCGCTGACGCGGTGGCCCGCAGCGCGTCGCCACTGCACCGGTTGCTGCTGCACAAGTACTACGTGGACGAGGCGTACGACGCCGTGATCGTCCGGCCGATCAAGCGCCTGTCGACCGGCCTCCTGTGGAAGGGTGTGGACACGGGCCTCATCGACGGCGCCGTGAACGGCACGGGGGCTTTCGTGGCGGCGGGCAGTTCCGTGCTGCGCCGGTGGCAGACCGGCTCGGTGCGCGTCTATGCCGCCTCGGTGTTCGTCGGCGTGGTCACGGTGCTCGGCTACTACATGTGGCGTTACTGAGGGCGGCGCGAAAAGGCGTATGACGTTCCCGATCCTCTCGTCAATCGTTGCGCTGCCGCTCGCGGCGGCGGCGCTGCTCCTGTTCATCCCGAACCGCGACGGCTCCCGTGATGGGGTCGTCCGGCAGGTGGCGCTCATCGCCTCCCTCATGGTCTTTGGACTGACCGTGCTGCTGTGGGCGCGGTTCGACCCCTCGTCTGCCGAGTTCCAGATGGTGGAGCGCATTCCGTGGATCCCGGCGTTCGGGATCGACTACTTCGTCGGCGTCGACGGCATCAGCCTCCTCCTCATCGTGCTCACGGGCTTCCTTACGCCGATTGCGTTGCTGTCGTCCTGGGAATCGGTGACGAAGAAGGTCAAGGAGTTCTCGCTGTTCATCCTGGCCCTCGAGGCCGCGATGCTCGGCGTGTTCATCTCGCTCGATCTGTTCCTTTTCTACGTGTTCTGGGACGCCATGCTCATCCCGATGTATTTCCTCATCGGGATCTGGGGCTACGACCGGCGCGTCTACGCCGCCATCAAGTTCATCCTCTACACGATGGCGGGCAGCGTGCTCATGCTGGTCGCGATCCTGGGCCTCGCGTGGATGCACGCCGAGGGCCCCGGCGGCGCGTATACGTTCGACCTGCTGAAGCTCTCCGCGCTCGAGATCCCCGTGCGCACGCAGTTCTGGTTCTTCCTCGCGTTCGCGCTCGCATTCGCAATCAAGGTGCCGCTGTTCCCGTTTCACACCTGGCTGCCGGACGCCCACGTGGAGGCGCCGACCGCGGGCTCGATCATCCTGGCGGGCGTGCTGCTCAAGATGGGCACGTACGGGCTGATCCGCTTTGCGTTCCCGCTCTTCCCTGAGGCGGCCGTCTTCTTCGCGCCGTACATCGCGGTGCTCGCGATCATCGGCATCATCTACGGTGCACTCGTCGCGATGGTGCAGCCGGACATGAAGAAGCTGGTGGCCTACTCGAGCGTGAGCCACCTCGGCGTGGTCGTGCTCGGTATCTGCGCGATGAACCTGCAGGGGATGCAGGGCGCCGTTTACCAGATGCTGGCGCACGGCGTCAGCACCGGCGGGCTCTTCCTGATGGTCGGGATGCTTTCGGATCGGCGCCACACGCGGCTCATCAGCGAGTACGGCGGGCTCAAGACCGTGACGCCGCGCCTGACCGCGGTCTTCCTGCTGATTACGCTCGCCTCCATCGGCCTGCCCACGCTGAACGGGTTCATCGGCGAGTTCCTCATCCTGATTGGCGCCTTTGCCCGTAACTGGCGCTGGGCGGCGCTGGCCGCGACCGGCGTGATCCTGTCGGCCGTCTACATGCTCTGGATGGTGCAGCGCGCCTTCTACGGGCCGGTGGGCGAGAAGAACGCGATGCTGCCGGATTTGTCCGTGCGCGAGTGGTGCGCCGCGGCGCCGCTCGTGGCCGCCGCGATCCTGATGGGCGTGCTGCCCACGCTGTTCCTCCGGCCAATGGAGCCGTCGGTCACGCGTGTGGTGCAGCGCGTCACCCAGAGCCAGCGCGTCAACGTGCGGGCCCTGCCGGCAACCCCGGGTGCCCGCGTCCACGCGCATCACGCGGCGGGCACGGCTACGACCGCCGCCGCTTCGGAAGTGGGACTCCGCTGATGCTCCAGTCCACGTTCGCCGCCATCGTTCCCATCGTCTGCGTCACGCTGGCGGCCATTGCCGCGATGATCGCCGAGGCGTTCCGTGCGAAGGACGAGCGGATGCCGATTGGTGCGCTCGGCCTCATCGGTCTCGGGTTCGCGCTCGCCGGGACCGTGCTGCTGTGGGGCCGCAACGCGACCAGCTTCGGGGGCACGCTCCAGGCCGACAACTTCGGCCTGTTCATCACGGTCACGCTCATCATCGTGGGCGTGCTCACGATCGCGCTCTCGGGCCCGACGATCGAGCGCGAGAACCTGCCCGCGGGTGAGTACTACGCGATCACGCTGTTTGCGATTGCCGGCATGATGATCATGGCGATCGCGACCGACCTGCTGCTCATCTTCCTGGCGCTGGAGATTCTCTCCCTCGCGGTATACGTGCTCACTGGCATGCGGCGCGACGATCCGGCGAGCACCGAAGGCGCCTTCAAGTATTTCCTGCTCGGCTCCTTCTCCAGTGCGTTCTTCCTGTACGGCGTCGCGCTGGCGTACACGCTGACCGGCAGCACGCGCCTGGATCGCATCGGCAGTTACATGGCGGCCGAGGGTATGAACGTCAGCCCGATGATGCTGATGTCGGTGGGACTGCTGATCGTGGGCTTCGCCTTCAAGGTGTCGGCCGTGCCGTTCCACATGTGGACGCCGGACGCCTACGAGGGCGCGCCGACTGTCGTCACCGGCTTCATGTCGACGGGGGTAAAGGCTGCGGCGTTTGCCGCGTTCGCCCGCGTGTTCCTCTCCGCCCTCGAGCCGCTGCGCGCCGACTGGACGCCGGTGCTGTGGGCGCTCGCCATCCTGACCATGATCGTGGGAACGGTCGTTGGCGTCGCGCAATCGAATTTGAAGCGGATGCTCGCGTACTCGAGCATCGCGCACGGCGGCTACCTGCTCGTGGCCCTCGTCGCGGCCAACGAAGTGGGAAAAGCGTCCATTCTCTTCTACCTGCTTGTCTATGCCGTGACCAACGTCGGCGCCTTCGGCGTGATCGCGCTGCTCGGCACGAAGGAGCGGGCGAACGATGAATTGCGCGACTACGCGGGCCTGTGGCAGTCACGCCCCGCGCTCGCGGCGCTCATGACGGTGTTCCTGCTCTCGCTTGGCGGCCTGCCGCCGACCGCCGGCTTCGTCGGCAAGTGGTACGTCTTCAGCGCCGCCGTGCGCGCGGGCTACTACGACCTGGCCATCATCGGCATGCTGACGAGCGTGGTGTCTGTCTTCTTCTACCTGCGCGTGGTGGTCATGATGTACATGGCGGAGCCGGAGGAGGGTGTCGCGCGGCCTGTCATCGGTGCGGTCGCGCTCTCGGCGCTGGCGGTCTCCACGATCGCGATCTTCTATCTGGGGATTCTCCCCACGCGTCTCCTCGACCTCGCAGCGGCATCGGTCGGCACCATCTTCTGATCGCGTCAGGCCTTTCCGTCGAGCCGGGACGTCAGTCCGGCGGACATAGCGTGGGAGCTCAGGTAATTTCGCCCCTGGAGAAATAGATGCACGACCAACCGAGTCCCGAGAATATTCTGCAGACGGGGATGGCTTTCTGGGCCTCGAAAACACTCCTGAGTGCTATCGAGATGGGGGTGTTCACCCAGCTGGCGCGGGGCCCCGAGCCGTTCGATTCCCTGAGGGGCCGGCTTGGCCTGCACCCGAGGTCAGCGCGCGACTTTTTCGACGCGCTCGTGGCACTCGGGTTCCTGCAACGAAACGGCGACCGCTACGCCAACACCCCTGAGACCGACCTCTTCCTGGATCGGAAGAAACCCTCCTACCTGGGCGGCTTCCTCGAGATGGCGAACCATCGCCTGTATCCATTCTGGGGCCACCTCACTGAGGCGCTTCGCACCGGAGCGCCTCAGAACGAGGGCAAGGGCGGCGGGCCCGGGCTCTTCGAAATGCTCTACGCGGATCCTGCGCGCCTGAAGGAGTTCCTCGCGGCGATGACGGGCGTCAGCCACGTCGCCAACATGAGGATCGCCCGGGCGTTCCCGTGGAAGGACTACCGGACGTTCGCCGACGTCGGCACGGCACAGGGTGATCTCGCGGCGCAGATCGCGTTGGCCAACCCGCACCTTCGTGGCGTCGGGTTCGATTTGACGGAGGTCGGGCCGATTTTCGAGGAGTACATCGCCGCGGTAGGCGTCGCGGACCGGCTCACGTTCATGGCCGGCGACTTCTTCACGCAGGACCTGCCGAAGGCCGACGTGATCCTGATGGGCCATATCCTGCACGACTGGGACCTGCCCACGAAGAAGATGCTCGTGCGCAAGGCGTTCGATGCGGTCCCAGCCGGCGGCGCGTTCGTCGTCTACGAGGCGATCATCGACGACGACCGGTCGAAGAACGCCTTCGGGTTGATGATGAGCCTGAACATGCTGATCGAAACGCCAGCGGGCTTCGACTACACCGGCGCTGACTGCGAGGCGTGGATGAAGGAGGCGGGATTCTCGGCGACGCGTGTGGAACCGCTCGTAGGGCCTGACTCAATGGTGATCGGCATCAAGTAGCATACCCAATCGCATGGCGCGCTTGAACGACGTCGTCGCGCTCGTCACTGGCGCCAGCCGCGGTGCGGGCCGCGGCATCGCCCTCGAGCTCGGAGCCGCCGGGGCCACCGTGTACGTAACAGGGCGAAGCGTCCGCAGCGGGCCCACCACCGACGACGTGCCAGGCACGATCGACGAGTCTGCTCAGGAGGTGACGGACCGCAGCGGCCGCGGCATAGCCGTCCGATGCGACCATACGGTCGATTCAGAAGTCGAATCGCTCTTCAGCCGTATCCGCGCGGATCATGGGCGGCTCGATCTCCTCGTCAACAACGTATGGGGCGGCTACGAGAACGCCGACTGCCGGCCTCTTGCCCTCGTGCCGTTCTGGGAGCAGCCCCTTCGTCAATGGGACGGCATGTTCACCGCCGGCGTCCGCGCGAATCTCACGGCCAGCCGGCTCGCGGTGCCGCTGATGCTACCCCGCCGCCGCGGTCTGATCGTGAGCACGACGGCGAACCTCGACGCGCTGCCGTACATGCGCAACGTGTTCTATGACCTGGCGAAGAACGCCATCGCGCGCCTGACCTGGGCCATGGCGCAGGAACTCCGTGAGCACGGCATCGCGACCCTCGCTGTGGCCCCAGGGTTCATGCGAACCGAGCGTGTCGTCGAAGCCTTCCGGCGAGCCGGTGCCTTGGCTGCCCTCGACGGCCCCGGCGGGCCGAAGGAAACCACCGCATATCTTGGCCGCGCGATCGTTGCGCTGGCGTCGGACGAACGCATAATCGAGAAGTCGGGCCAGCTCGTGGACGTCGGCACGCTTGCGCGCGAGTACGGCTTTACGGACGTCGACGGAACTCAGCCGCCTCCGTTTCGCATTCCCACGAATCCGGGTCGGTGAGCGCGTATTTGCGCGTGATGGTGGCGCTAGCGTTCATCAGGAGGTTCCATGCCGCTGCATCTCGATCAGCTCAAGTCGACCTTTGACAGCTTCTCCGATGCCTGGAGGACCAATGATGGCGCGGCGGTTGCCAGCTTCTTCGCCGAAGACGGCGCCATCATCAGCCCCTTCGGCCAGCGTGCCGAGGGGCGCACCGCCATCGCCGCGATGTACTCCGAGCACTTCGGGGGCATGCTGCGGGGCACGTCGACGACCTTCAGTCTCAGCAGCGTCCGCCCGGTCGAGGGCAACCACGCGTTTGCCGACGGCGAACAGACCATCCATGGCCCGGATGGACAAGTCATTCTCGCCGTCCACGTCACCGCCCTGCTGCGTCGCGAGGAGGACCGCTGGCGAGTCATCGAGGCGAGGCCATACGCCTTTGCGCCGATGCCGGCCTGAGCTCCACGGGCCCTGGGGTCTTCGCCCGTAAGCCCAGGGGACTGCCGGGCTACGGCTTCTGCACCGGCTTGAAATCGAATCTGCCCCTGCCATCCTGATAGAACACGCAGTCGGCGCCGGCGCGGCAGCCGCTCACGTGCACCCAGTTGGCGGGCATCATCACGACGGAGCCGGCGCCGAAGTCTCTGGCAGATGTGGCGTTTGCGCCTGTATACCAGACGCCGCTGATGATCACGTTCTTCAGCTCGCTGCTGTGCGCGTGCAGCGGGTTGTCGGTCCCAGCTGGCACCTTCCGCATCTGTGTGTACTCCCCCGCCGTGGGATCTCCCGAGAGCACGGCGAACTGCATGCCCTTCCGCTCGGGGAGCTCGGTCCACCTCAGCTCGCCGAACGACACCATCAGCGGCCGTCTGTCACCCTGCTCGGTTGCCGCGGCCGGCTTCGCGCCCTCCTGCGCCAGCGCCGCGGTCCCAAGACATACGCTCGCGAGCGTCATCCACAAGACGTTCATCGCATACCTCCTCGGATGATCCTCTTAACGGCCATCGCCCTCCGACAGCGCCACCTCAGGACGACTCGCGGTCGGAAAACGCCGAGCCGCTCCGCAGCTCGGAAGCGTCCAACTGATCCTGCCGCGACTGCGTTTCGGCGAGTTGCCGCTCGACGCCAAGCACCGGCAGATACGCACGCCACGGCCCGACCTCCTCCCGGTACTGCCGGGCGAGCACGCGCGCGGTCTGCGCAACGTGGCCCAGGTCGTGCGCCACCCACGTCGCGAGGAGCTGCCGGAGCGTGACGGTCCCCAGTTCCGGGTGCTCTCCTTCGAGCGCCAGCTCACGGTCTGAGAGCTGCCAGCCGCGAAGGGTGATCAGGTTCTCGGCGCGGAGGCGCGCGAACTCGTCGAGGAGCTCCGCCACGCTCTTACCCCGGCTCTCGTGGTCACTGCGCGAACCGGTCGTACGGCTCGAAGCGCCGATTCGGGCCCTGCGCGAGGGTAATGCCGGGCGCGTGGAATCCAGTCCGTGCGCTCGCCGTGAATGAGGTGGCCGAGGTTGTCGAAGGCACTGAAGGTGTCGGGCCCCTCATTCGGTGCCGTCCACGCTTCCGGCAGGCCGCCGAGAAGCGCGCGGAAGATTGCAGGCGTGCGCTCGAGAATCTCCAACGCCCGGGCTAGCTGGAACTGCATTGGCTGGCTCTCCCCCCCGGCGGGTCCGTGTGTGTGGCGCATCCGCGTCAGCCGCGGCCGCCGTCATGATCGCAGCGAGCAGCGTCCGCTGCAAGTTGGTAAGCGGCATCAATGGTTGCGGACGCGTGCGCTGAAACGCAGCAGCAGCTCACGTGTGTGGTTGTCGGGAGGGAACGCGTCCGGTAACGTTTAGAGGCATGTTGTCTCCCGACGCCCCCCTTGTTTCCAGCTTCCCAATTCCGCTCTCCGCGTATCCGCCGGCTTCGCCCGAGGGCCTTCTGGGGACCCTCGCAGACCGCGCGCAGATCGAGCCGTTCAACCTGATTGCCACCGGCATTTTCCTGCTGGCAATCCTTCACACGTTCCTGGCAGCACGGTTCACGGTGCTGGCCCACCAGATGGAAGAGCGACGCGAGGCGCACCAGCGGGAGCTGCGGCTGCCGCTCGTGCCCAGCCTCCGCGCCGAGGCCCTGCACTTCCTCGGCGAGATAGAGGTGGTCTTCGGGCTGTGGGTCGTGGTTCTGCTGATGGCCATGCTGTCGTTCTTCGGCTGGGAAACCGCGACGCACTACCTCAACGAAGGCGTCAATTACACCGAGGCGCTGTTCGTCGTCGTGATCATGGCGCTGGCGGCGACGCGCCCGGTCGTGCTGCTGGCCGAGTCATGGATGCGCAGGGTGGCAGCGCTGGGCAGGGAGACTGCCGGGGCATGGTGGCTGACAATCCTCGTGATCGGGCCGCTGCTCGGATCGTTCATCACCGAGCCGGCGGCCATGACCATCTGTGCACTGCTGCTCGCGCGTCAGTTCTATGATCTCGTGCCCAGCACCAAGCTGAAATACGCCACGCTGGGGCTGCTGTTCGTGAACGTGTCGATTGGAGGAACGCTCACCCACTTCGCCGCGCCTCCCGTGCTCATGGTCGCCAGGCCCTGGAGCTGGGATTACGTCTACATGAGCACGCATTTCGGCTGGAAGGCGGCGACCGCGATTTGCGTGTCCTGCGGCCTGTACTACCTGGCGTTTCGGGCCGAGTTCAGGCGTCTCGCGCAGAAACCGCACCAGCCCGATATCGAGCGTTCCGAGGACGGCGTCGATGAGGAGCCTTCCGTCGCAACCTTGCCGGCCCCGATGTGGGTAGCCGCCGTTCACCTGCTGTTCATCGGGTGGACCGTCGTGAACGCCCATCACCCTCCGCTCTTCATCGGAGGCTTTCTCTTCTTTCTCGGTTTCGCACGGGCGACGCGCCCCTACCAGAGCCCGATCGACCTCAAGCCGCCGCTGCTCGTCGGGTTCTTCCTGGCGGGACTCGTGATTCATGGCGGGCTGCAGGGGTGGTGGATCGAACCGACGCTGGCCAGTCTGTCCGTCCGGCCTCTCTACTATGGCGCCATGCTCCTGACCGCGTTCAACGATAATGCGCTGGTCACGTATCTGGCGACGCTGGTGCCAAGCTTGACCGAGCCGATGAAGTACGCGGTCGTCACGGGGGCTGTGACCGGAGGGGGCTTGACGGTCATTGCCAATGCGCCGAACCCGGCGGGCCAGGCGATCCTCAGCCGCTTCTTCGACGGGAGCGTCTTGCCGTTTGGTCTCCTGCTCGGCGCCCTGGTGCCGACGGCGGTCGCGACGCTGGCGTTCATGTTGCTGTAGCGCGCGGAACGTGGAAACGGGCCATGGCGCTCGGATGGACCTGCCTCGTGATGCCGCGGTCCGCGGAGTTCTTCGGCACACGAGGACATCGGTGAGCTCGCATGGGT
The DNA here is from genome assembly GCA_963763095.1 of Vicinamibacteria bacterium. Lineage (GTDB taxonomy): Bacteria > Acidobacteriota > Vicinamibacteria > Vicinamibacterales > JAENWD01 > CAVUCH01. The sequence continues at coordinate 31,212 of CAVXNR010000019.1, read as the reverse complement.
ATCTTAGAGGTGTGCCTGCGGCTGCCCGGAATCGTCCCCAGGAGCGGCCGCACCGGGGCGGAGTGCGATAGGATCGCCAGTGCATCGGGAGGGGAGCCATACATGAAGATTGTCGATCGGGCAGTCGGCGATGTGACCGTTGTCGATCTGGAAGGAAAGCTGACACTCGGCGACGGCGCGCCGGAATTCCGGCAGGCCGTCGATGCGCTCGTCGCGGCAGGGCGCGTCAAGGTGGTGTTCGGGCTGCAGAAGCTCGGTCTCCTCGACAGCAGCGGCCTTGGCGAGATTGTCCGGGCGCACACGTCGATGACCTCGCGCGGGGGTGGGGTCCGCATGCTCCAGCCCACGGATCGCACCGCCATGCTCCTGAAGATCACCAAGCTGTCGACGGTGCTGCCGTCGTTCGACACGGAAGAGGCGGCAGTAAAGAGTTTCCCCTAGCCCGTTCTTTCCTCACACCCGGCCCGCCCTGTCCACGAGTACGAGAAGCCTCAGCGCTGGATGTCGTCACATCCCGCGGAACGCGAGGGCGATCTCCTCGTCCTCTTCCTCCCTGACGGTCCTGAGATCCAGCAGGAACCTGTCATCATCGATGCGCCCGATGATCGGCGTGTCGAGCGCCCGGCATCGCGCGTCGAGGGCGTCCGCGCTCTGCCCGCGGCGCGAGATGGCGATGAGCCGCGTCGGCAGACCGCTGCCTGGCGCGCTCCCGCCGCCGATCGTCGACACACCATCGACAGTGTCCGCCCGCCAGCCCGCGGTGCGCAGCGCGGAGGCGACGCGATCCGCCCGCGCGCCGATCGCGTCTGCCCTGAGCCTGGCCATCCGCAGCACGGGCAGCGACTCGTCGGCCCGGCTGGCCAGGTGCTCGGCCAGCGTTCCTTCGAGCGCGGCGTACGTGAGCTTGTCGACGCGCAGCGCCCGGAGCAGCGGGTGCTTCCGAACCTTCGCCAGCAGCGCCGCGCGCCCGACGATGACGCCGGCCTGCGGCCCTCCCAGCAGCTTGTCGCCGCTGAAGCACACTACATCGACACCAGCACGGACGCTCTGCTGAACCGTCGGCTCCTGAGCCAACGGCGCAACGTCTGTCGGGCCGATGGGCGAGAAGCCGCTGCCGAGATCCTCCACCAGTGGCAGTGAGAAGCGGCGGCCCAGGGCCACGAGCTCTGTCAGCGGCGTCCGTTCGACGAAACCTTCAATCCGGAAGTTGGACGGGTGCACGCGCAGGATGGCGCCGGTCGCCTCGGTGACGGCCAGCGCGTAGTCGGCCACGCGCGTCCGGTTCGTGGTGCCCACTTCGCGCAGCCGCGCGCCCGATTGCGCCATCACGTCCGGTACGCGGAAGCCGCCGCCGATCTCTACCAGCTCCGCCCGCGACACCACCACCTCGCGTCCCCGTGCCAGTGCGGCCAGCGCCAGCAGCGTGGCCGCCGCGCAGTTGTTCACGACGACCGCGGCTTCTGCTCCCGTGAGGCGGCAGAGCAGCCCTTCGGCATGGGTGTCGCGCGCGCCCCGCCGGCCCGCGCCCACGTCGTATTCGAGATTCGTGTAGCCGCCGGCCAGATCGCGGATGCGGGCCAGTGCTGCCTCGCCGAGGGGAGCGCGCCCGAGATTCGTGTGGATGATCACGCCCGTCGCGTTGATGACGCGCCTCAGCGACGGTCGGAAGGTGGCCGCCAGCAGCGCGCCTGCGCGACCCTCGATTGTGGCCGCGATCTCGGCTCCTCCGGGGGCAGCGCCCCCAGCCTTCAAATGCGCGCGCATCTCGGCCGCCGCCGTGCGCACCGCCTCTGTCACGGCGCCCTGCCCGTACCGGGACACGAGCACCTGCACGCCCGGCCGGAGCGTGAGCTGATCGATGGAGGGGATCGCCCGAGCGGTCATGCGTCTGCCACTGCCGCGCGTGAGGATAACACTGGGATGCCGCGTGTCGCCCAGCGGTGAACAGCGGCTGACACCGCACCGAAGCGGGAGGTCATCCCGCCTCGATGCGTGTCGACGAACGCGTTCAACTCGGGAGCAGCCCCGGACCGGATTGGACCACGTCCACCGGGCTGGTAGACTGCACGGGCAATCGGCCTGACCGTGCGATACGTAGGAGACATGACGCTGCCGTCTGCCCGGGGGTGTGAGTGAGCGACCCGTTCGGACGATCCGCGCCGGACGCTCCGGTTGCCGGGCTCCAGGAGGACCAGCGCACGCTGGCGCGCATGGCCGGCGGTGATGCGTCTGCGCTGGCGGACCTGTACGATCGGCACGGGCGGGCCGTCTACTCGCTCGCCTGCCGCATCCTGCGCGACCGCACCGAGGCCGAAGACATCACACAGGACGTTTTCTCGCAGGCTTGGTCGCAGGCCGCGCAGTACGACGCGCGGCGTGCAACGGTAGCCGGATGGCTGCTGATGATGAGCCGTACGCGGTCCATCGATCGCCTGCGTGCGCGCCGCTCTCGGCCGCAGACGCTGGCGGGTGACCTGCCGGAGGCGGCGGACCCGGCCGCGGGCGCCGAGGCGGGAGCTATCGGCGCCCAAGCGGCTGCGCGCCTGCGTGAGGCTCTCGGCGCGCTGCCCGAGACCCAGCGAGCCGCGATCGAGCTCGCGTACTACGGGGGGCTGTCGCACACGGATATCGCCACGCGGCTCGGCCAACCGCTGGGAACGATCAAGACGCGGATCCGCACGGGCCTTTTGAGCTTGCGGTCCGCGCTGGCAGACGAGTGACCCATGGCCATGAGCCACAGTGAGCTGCGCGACCTGAGTGGCCTGTATGCCCTGGGCATGCTGACGGGCGAGGAGCGCCTCGAGTTCGAGGCGCACCTGGAGAGCTGCCCGTCGTGTGCGGCGGAGGTCCGCGAGGCCCGTGAAGCTGTCGACGCGCTCGGGGTCGCCGTTCCGCAGGTCGAACCGCCCGCCTCGCTTCGCGCCCGCGTGCTCGAATACGTTCAACGGCCGGCGTCCGCCGCAGCTGCGGGTGATGCGTCCGGCGCGACAGCTGGTGCAGCCGCCGTTCCAGCCTCACGTGTGCGCACATCCTGGCGGTGGTCCGTCCCGTATGGGCTGGCGGCGGCGGCCTCGATCACCGCGGTGGCGCTCGGCCTGTACGCCATGACCCTTCGCGAGCGCCTGGCCGCGCTCGAAAGGGAGCTCCAATCCGCGCGTGCGGCGCAGGGTCTGCTACAGGGGCAGCTCGTGGCGCTCCGCGCCGATGCTGACATCGGCCGGCGCAGCGCCTTCATCCTTGGCGCGACCGACCTCCGCCGCGTGGATCTCGGGGGACAGCCGCCCGCCGCGGATGCCTCGGCTCGCGCCTTCTGGAGCCCCGCGCGCGGGGTCGTTTTTGCAGGGACGCGCCTTCCGGCCCTTCCACAGGACCGTGTCTACCAGCTGTGGATGGTGACCGAATCGGCTCCCGTCAGCGTCGGCCTGCTGACCCCCGACGCCCGCGGCCAGGCCATCGCGGTCGCGCCGGCGCCCGCCGTAACGGGCCGGGTGGTTGCGCTGGCGGTCACTCTGGAACCGGCTGGCGGCGTGCCCGCGCCCACAGGCCCGAAGATCCTGGTGGGCCTCCTCTGACATCCCGCCGCGCCGCCACGCCGCTTGCCTGGTGACTGCCGTCGGGATACGATCTCGCGTCTGTCGCGCGTCCGTCGTTCGCGGCATCCGATCATCGCGTCACATGTCCAACGCCAGCAGCAACCCGGAACCTTCCGAGGTGTTCCCGCGCGGTTCCAGCACGCCGGCTTACCAGCCGCGCGAGCGGTTCTGGCCTTACGCCGCGCTGCCGGAGCAGCCCACGCCGGAGGAGCTGGCCGCGCTCGATCCCGACCTGCACGCGGCCCTCTTTGGCGCGCCTCCCAGGCCGTTCTCGTTCACGCTCACGTTTCCGCCGTTCGAAGCTCCGGACTACGACCGTGCCGTGGCCCTGGCGCGTGCGTCAGCGGAGTACCGGGAAACCGGTAGCGGCGACAGCTTCCGCCATCGGGCACGCTTCTACCCGCAGGATGCCGGTGCGCTCAAGGATCTGTTCGAAATCGTCGGCCGCTATGACGCCGCCGAAGTGCTGGTGGACGATCGGCCCGTGCCGTTCGCGCGTGAGCTGTGGCTGCCGCTGCTCTGGATACTGACCCTGCGCGTGCCGGTTTGATGACGGCGGCGCCTTGCTCAGAGCGGATGGTGGGGCAGAGAAGGTCGGGTTCTCGCGACGAGAGGCGAGGGGTTGTGAACGGTGGCGCCGGCGTCGAGCCCCGGGTGGCCAGACGCCGGCACCGGTCGGTGTGTCGTCCGTGTTGTCAGACCTTGATGACGTTGCCAGCCTGCGGGCCCTTCGGGCCGTCCACGATCTCGAACTCCACTGCCTGGCCTTCTTCGAGCGACCGGAATCCGTCGCCGGTAATCGCCGAGTAGTGGACGAAGACGTCGCTGCCGCCCTCGCGCTCGATGAAACCGTAGCCCTTGGCGTTATTGAACCACTTGACCTTGCCTGTAATGCGCATACGTTCTCTGTCCTACTTGCTTTTCGCGGTGTCAGGGTGCCGCGAGACCAACCGACCCCATCGCCGCCGATGAGGCACAAAAAAAAGACCGCGGATGCGGCCTTCGACGCGCCGTAAGCCCGCTGGCGTCGCGGCGATGATGGCAGACAATGCGGGAGAGTGTCAAGACGTTGGCACGCCACGACTTCCGAGCATATGCCCGGGCTGGAGACGACAGGATTCATGAAACGAGCACTGCTCAGCGTATCGAACAAGGACGGCCTCGCCGAGTTTGCGCAGGGGCTCAGCCGGCGAGGGTTCGAGCTGATCTCGACCGGCGGCACGGCGAAGGCAATTGCGGCGGCCGGGCTGCCCGTGGTCAATGTCTCCGACGTCACCGGCTTCCCGGAGATGATGGAGGGCCGCGTCAAGACGCTGCACCCCCTCGTTCACGGCGGCATCCTCGCTCGGCGCGATCAGCCCAGCCACCTCGCGTCTGCCGCCGAGCACGGCATCGGCCTCATCGACGTCGTCGCGGTGAATCTCTATCCCTTCGCCCGCGCCGCCGCGAATCCGGACACGCCGTTCGACGCCTTGGTCGAGGAAATCGATATTGGCGGTCCGAGCATGGTCCGCGCCGCAGCCAAGAATTTCCGTGACGTTCTGGTCGTGGTCTCGCCTGACGACTACGGCCCCGTCCTCGCCGCCCTCGACGAGTCCGACGGGCCGTCGCTGGCGTTCCGGTTCGATCTCGCCCGCACCGCGTTTGCGCACACGGCGGCGTACGACGGCGCCATCGCGTCCACGCTCGAGACGATCACGCTCCCGCCGACGGGCGCACCCGTCCGTGACCCGGACCGTGCCGTCGGGGCGTCGCGCCTCGTGCTTGCGCTGCGCAAGGTCCGCGACCTGCGCTACGGCGAGAACCCGCATCAGGTGGCAGCGTGGTACGCGGCTGCGGAAGAGGGGCTTGGCGGGGCGACCGTGCTCCAGGGCAAGGAACTCTGGTACACAAACCTGCTCGATCTCGACTCCGCCGCGCGGATAGCCGCCGAGTTCACCGAGCCCGCCGCCGTTGTCATCAAGCATACGAACCCGTGCGGCGCCGCGACGGGCGAGACGATCGCCGAAGCCTACGTACGCGCGCGCGAAGCCGACCCGCTCGCCGCCTTCGGCGGGATCGTGGGACTGAACCGGCCCATCGACGTCGCCACGGCTGAGACGATTGTCGGCACGTTCATCGAAGCAGTCGTGGCGCCTGCCGTGGACGACGATGCCCGGCCGGTCCTGGCACGAAAGACAAACATGCGCCTGGTGGTCGCCAGCTTCGAGCGGGCTGCCTCGGCGGGTCTCGAGCTGCGGTCGATCCTCGGGGCGGTGCTCGCGCAGGCGCGGGACGTCGTGACCGAAGCGCGGCATGGCTGGGCAGAGGCGACGGCGGGCCTCACAGTGCCAACGAAGCGGAGCCCGTCCGCGGCCGAATGGCAGGCGCTCCGCTTCGCATGGCGCGTGTGCGCCCACGTGAAGTCCAATACCGTCATTTTCACTGGCACCGACCGGACGCTGGCCATTGGCGCCGGGCAGATGAGCCGCGTCGACGCGGTGAACGTGGCGGTGATGAAGGCTGCGCAGAAGACGCCGGACCTGCTGCGCGGATCAGTCGCTGCCTCGGACGCGTTCTTCCCGTTTCGCGACGGGCTCGACGCCGTTGCGGCCGCGGGCGCCACCGCGGTAGTGCAACCGGGCGGCTCGATGAGGGATGCGGAAGTCGTTGCGGCTGCCGACGAGCACGGTATCGCGATGGTGTTTACCGGTAAGCGGCACTTTCGCCATTAGTTCGGACGTGAGGCGTGTGAGCGCGACCTGGGGAGTGACGTGAGCGGTGAACAGACTGCGGTAAACGATCCACGCGCCGTTTTGTGGGACATGGACGGCACGCTGATCGATTCGGCCGAATACCACAGGCTCACGTGGCGCGACACCCTGGCGGGGGAGGGGCACGCCCTCACCGACGAGCAGTTTGCGTCATGGTTCGGGCAGCGCAACGATGCCATCCTGCGGCGGTATTTCGGCGAGGGCATCACGCCGGCGCAGATCTCGCGCCTCGGAGAGGCCAAGGAAGCGGCCTACCGGGAGATGGTGCGTGGGCGAGGTATCGAGCCGCTCCCCGGCGTGCGGCAGTGGCTCGCGCGATTGCGGGACACGGGCTGGTACCAGGCGGTGGCTTCGTCGGCGCCCCCTGCGAACATCGAAGTGATCATAGAGGTGCTCGGCCTCGACGGCGTATTCGACGCCTGGGTGTCGGCAGAAGAAGTCGCTCACGGGAAGCCCGCGCCCGACGTCTTCCTGCGCGCGGCCGAGAAGCTCGGCGTGCCGCCGGCGCGGTCCGTCGTTGTCGAGGACGCGCCCGCCGGTATCGAAGCGGGCAGGCGCGGCGGTATGCGGACGGTTGGTGTCACTTCCATGTCGCGCCCGCTCGATGCCGACATCGTCGTCGCGTCACTCGAGGATTTGCCGGACGATGCGTTCGAGCGGCTGGTGGGGGACGCGCGGTGACGGACCGCCGTTTACATCCCGGCTCCAGGCGAACGTGGGGCTGATGTCCGGGCTTCACGCAGACCGCGACGCTCGAATCCCCAGCCTGTTCAGCGCCCCCGCCGATCGCCGCATCGCTACTCTCGCCTGGATCGGGGCGGCGGCAGCGTCCTTCGTGCTCATCGCGCTGGTCGGGTTCACCAGCGGCGATCCAGACTCCAGGGTGTACGCGGGCATCTCGGCGCGTCTTGCTGCGGAGCCGTTCGACAGGTGGATTGCCCCCGACTGGTGGGGGCTCTGGAATTTCACCGGCCCCTTTCGCGAGCACCCGATTGGGATCCTGGTAATGCCTGCGCTGATTGGTCGCATTGGCTACCCGGCGCACCAGGCCGCGTACGCGGTGAACGGGCTGTTCCAATTGGGGTCCATCGTGCTCGTGCAGATGATCGCGGCGCATCTGGTGCGTCCCCGCGAAGCACGCGCACTCGGGTGGATCGTGCAGGTGATGCCCATTGCCTTCGTCTTCCGCGTGCGTGCGAACCAGGAGTATGCGGTGCTTGCGGGCGTGCTGCTGGCCCTCCTCGCAACCGAGCGTTCGTACCGTCGGCCGGCCTGGGCGTCGGTCACTGCGCTGGCGTTTGCGTGGACGCTCCTCGTGAAGGGGATCTTCGGGTTCGTCGTGCCGATCACCTGTGGCGTATGGCTGGCCGTGCGCACATGGGTCGAGCGCGGCGCGGCACGCCACGGCCGCCCGGGAGCGCCGTGGATTGCGCTCGGTCTCGTGCTGCTCGTCGCGCCCGTGCTCGCGACCGTGTACGAGCACGCGTACGTGCGGGCGACGGGAGACTCGTTCCTGGCGTTCTACATGGGCCCGCGGCTGAACCCGGGAGCCGTGACGGCTGGTGCGCTGGAGCGGGTGGGCTACAACACCATCTGGTACACGGGCCGGCTGGCGTGGTATGCGTTTCCGTGGAGCCTGGCCGGCCTGGCGGCGTTCGCTGCGTGGGTGGTAAGCCGGTCGGCGAAAGGATAGCGGACGCGCGGATGCCACAGCGCCGGGGGAGCGAGAGACGCGCGGGCTGCTGTTCGCGGTCACCGCGTCCTTCCTGCTGATCGTGCTCTTCTCGTTCTCCGACCGGAAGGCGGACCGGTTCATCTTCCCGGCGTACTACTTCATCGCCGCGGCGGGGGGCGTCGCGGCGATCCGCTACTCACCCCTGCTGTCGCGGATGGTCAATCGCCTGGACCGGCCGTGGGTGCCAGCCGCATGCTGGATAGTCCTGTTTCTGCTGCGCCTCATCACCGGCTCACACCTGCCACAGTTCACTTTCTGGAGGTCCTGACCGCAGGCGCTGGGCTCTGGGCGCTGGGCGCTGGGCGGCTGGGCGCTAGGCGCTAGACGTTGGGCTCTGGGCGGGTGGCTGGCGGTCGGCGGACGGGTTCGTCTCGAGGCAATCTGTTTCGGTCTCCAGATTCGCCGGTCGCCAGTCGCCCGCCGCCCGCCGCCTCGATCGACGTGGAGCCGGGACTTCAATCCCGGCGGATCCTTCCTCTAAGCATCCACGTGCCCGCTGAAGAACGCTGAGACGGCGGCCTGCTGCGGGGCCACGCTCTTTCGCACGCGATCGATCTCCCGTTCGTCCATGGGCGCGAACCCGCGTGCGATCGCGATGTTCTCGGCGACGAACTCGGGCTTCGGCATGCCGACGACGACCGTGGAGACGGGCAGGCTGAGCGCATACCGGAGGAGGCTCGACATGTCGGTCTTCCCGGGCCCGGCGCCGACCAGCTTCTCCTGGCTCGTCACCTTCATCAGGATGACGCCGAGCCCCTTCCTCTTCGCGGCGGGCAGGGCGAGCTCCTCGAACTGCAGCGCGCGGGCTGGGTTCATGGCCATCTGCACGCAATCGAGGTCGTTCTGCTCGATCGCTTTTGCCATCACCGCGCCGTCGGTATGGCTCGTCATCCCGATCGCGCGGGTGACCTTCTGGGACCGCAGCTCGTAGAGCGCTTGGATAGCCCCATCGGGCGCTGCGATCGCCGCGAGATCCTGCGCATCGGTGAGGTCGTGCAGGTGGAGCACGTCGAGGTGGTCCGTCTGGAGTCGCTTGAGGCTCGCCTCCACCTGTCGAAGCGCGGCGTCGCGCGTGCGGGCCGATCGCGGGATCTTCGTCGCGAGAACGACGTCCTTCCGCCGTGTGCGCATGAGGAGACCGACCCGACGTTCGCTCTCGCCATCGCCATAACCAACCGCGGTGTCCAGGTAGCGGATGCCCTGGTCGACCGCGGCGTTCAGCACGTCGAGGGCGACGGTCTCCTGCTCGTACATCAGGAACCGGCTGCCGCAACCGAACGCCAGGCAGGTGACTTCCAGGCCGGTCTTGCCGAAGGGACGTGTCGGCAGTGCCGCCGCAGCGCCGCCGTGCGCGGATGCCGCAGCCAGGCCGGCAGCGGTCAGTGTGGTTGTCTCGATGAACTCGCGCCGCGTGATTCGTCCGGCCATGTCTATCACCTCGTGGTTTGACCGTATTCTCGCCCTGTGTCAAACGCACTGCAAGAGGAGGGGATCAGCCTGACCCCGTCACGCTCGAGGCGGCCCATCGATGCGGCCGGGTCGGGTGCGCAGCATAGGTTTGTGGAAGCATGGGACGGCTAATCGTGGGGGTGCCGCCGGGCACGGCGCCGCGCGAATGCAAGCAAAACCCCGCCGCGCCGATGCGGAGTCCGGGGGCTCGGACCCGGTGGACACTGTGCATCGCCCCAGGTCACGCCGGAACGAGAGTGCCGGCTCCACATCCGGCCCGTTCCGAGGCTGTAGAATGACGCCGGAGATCACCCTGTCGTCCTCCCCGATCCGCCGCGCGTCGATGTGGGCACCGTCATGGCCGATCTTCAGGGGCGTGTCCGGGCGCAAGTGCGCCAGCGGCTGGCGGTGGCGGGGTCACCCGAGTTCAGGGACGCCGAGATCTTCGATGCGGTCGCCCGCGTGTTGAGGCATGGCCTGGAGGCTCGCGACCGCGGTGAGCTGCTGCTGCCAGAGTTGCTGCCCGACGAGGAGGAGTGGCGTGTAGACACACCGCTGCGCTTCTCGACCCACCGTCCTGTTGTCGGCGGCGCGCTGCTGTTCCTGAAGCGCCGCCTTCTCCTGCCGCTGAACCGCTGGCTGTACCAGTACACGCGCGAGCATTTCCGCCGGCAGCACCAGGTCAATCTCGTGCTGTTCGCGTGTCTCGAGTCGCTTGCGATCGAGAACGCGCGGCTGCGGCAGGAGGTCGAAGTGTTGCGCGCCGCGGCCCAGGCGTCCTCGTCGGAGGGTCCGCCGGGAACACCGCGGCCGCCACAATGAAGCTCGCGTGCGTCGTCCACCGGTACGGCACCGACGTGACCGGCGGATCCGAAGCGCACTGCCGATCGATCGCCGAGCGCCTCGCCAAACGGCACGAGGTCACCGTGCTGAGTACGACCGCCAGGAACTACGTGACGTGGCGTAATGCGTACCCGGCCGGGGAGACCAGGGTGGACGGTGTCCGCGTCCTCCGATTTCAGGTCGAGCGTCCGCGTCGGCTGCACGCGTTCCGGGACATCAGTGATCTGGTGTTCACCGGCGCCGCAACGCCTCAGGAGCAGGCGCGCTGGTTCGACGAGAACGGCCCGATCGTGCCTGGCCTGATCCATCACCTGACATCGGGCGTGCCTGCCTACGATCGGGTCCTCTTCTGGTCCTATCGTTATTACCCGGCGTTCCATGGCGTGCAGGCCGTCCGCGATCGCGCCGTGCTCGTGCCGACCGCCGAGGAAGATCCGCTGATCCACGCGCCCATCCTCGCGTCCTACTTCGCATGGCCGCGCGCGTATCTCTTCCTCACGCCGGAGGAACGCGATCTGGTGACGTCGAGGATCGCCGGCGCCGCCCCGCCTTCCGCGGTAATCGGCGCAGGCCTCGACGCGCAGGGCGCATCCCAGGGCCGCGAGGTGCTCGACGCTCTCGGCATTCCAGAAACCTTCCTGCTGTACATGGGCCGGATCGAGCGGAACAAGGGGTGCGAGACCCTGCTGCGGTACTTCGCGGCGTATCTGGCGGACGGTCGCCCGCCGATTCCTCTGGTCATGGCCGGTCCGGCGATCATGCCGATCCCCGAGCACCAGCTGATCCGGCCGCTCGGCTACGTCTCGGACGCCGTCCGCGACGCCCTCCTCGCTCATGCGCGGGCGCTCGTCGTGCCCTCACCGTACGAGAGCCTCAGCATGGTGCTGCTCGAAGCGTGGAATCACGGGACCGCAGCGGTGGTGAACGGGCGCTGCCGTGTGCTCAAAGGGCAGGTGGAACGCGCCGATGGCGGCCTGTATTACGGCACCGCGCGAGAGTTCGCCGAGGCGGTCGAACTACTCGTGCGTGAGGCGGCTCTGGCCCGCACGCTGGGGGCACAAGGGCGGGACTACGTGGACAGCGAGTACCGCTGGCCGGTTGTCATGCAACGGATCGAGTCGTTGCTTGCCGAAAACTGACTCGCATCCATTCGCCTGGAAACCTTCGGCGGCCGGCTGCAGCCTGAATCGCATCTGAGCGCTACGAGACCGCCTTCAACAGCACGTCGGGGCCGACCGTCGCGGGGCCGAACCTGCCGACGACCACGCCCGCGGCGTAATTGGCCAGGCGGGCCGCTTCGGCGGATGTGGCGCCCGCGGCGAGCGCCAGACCCAGCGTGGCGATCACCGTGTCGCCGGCGCCGGTGACATCGGCCACTTCGCGCGCGGTGGCGGGCAGGGGCCCCTCGAACGAGTCGTCCAGCAGCCACATGCCGTGCTCGCCGCGCGTGATGAGCACGCCGGCCACGCGAGCACGTTCTCGGAACGCCCGCGCAGCCGCCTGCGCGTCGGCCTCGGCCCGGATACGCAGGTGGGTGGCGGTTTCAGCCTCGTGGTGGTTTGGCGTGACGAGCGTCGCGCCCGAGTAGTAGGCGAGATGCGGGATCTTCGGATCGACGAGCAGCGGCAGGCCTCGCTCGCGAGCCAGCGATGCGAGACGCGTCATGAGCAACGGCGTGACAGCGCCCTTCAGGTAATCCGACACCACGATGGCCTGCACGGTTGCCGCGGCAGCCGTTGCACGCAGGATCAGGTCGGCCTCCAAGTCGCCGTGGGCCTCACCATCCGTCTCGTAGTCCACGCGTGCGACCTGCTGATTGCGGGTCGTGACGACACGCATCTTCACCGTCGTGCGCCGCCCCGGGTCCGTGAGCAGACCCTCCGCACCGATGCCGTGGCCCTCGACGGCCGCACGCAGCGTGTCCGCGGGCCCGTCCGCGCCGACCAGGCCGACCAGATGCACCGTCCCGCCGAGGGCGCGAACGTTCTGCGCCACGTTCGCCGCCCCTCCGGCGCGGCTTTCTTCACGATCGAACAGCACGACAGGCACCGGCGCTTCTGGCGAGATCCGGTCCACGCGGCCGACGAGGAACCGGTCCAGCATGACATCGCCGACGACGAGCACCGCCGCGCGCGAGAAGCGATCGACGAGGGTGCGGGCGCGGTCCGGCAGCAGCGGCGGGAGCGTGGGCGTCACCGTCACGGCAGGTCTGGACGTTCGGCGGCGAATGGCAGTGTCACGAGGACGAGGAACAGCATCAGGAACTCGGAGTCACCGAAGTTGTACTCGAAGAGGCCGGCGGCCAGCATGCCGGCGATCGCGGCGAGGGCGGTGGCAGGCAGCGACGGGAAGCGGCTGCGCCGCAGCAGGCGCACGAGATCGATCGTGGCGATCCCGACCACGCACAGCCACGCGGCGAGTGCGGGAAGCCCGCGCTCGGCGGCGATGTGCATGGGCACGTTGTGCAGGTGCGGATTGACCTTCTCGACCGCGGTGGGGTCGCGGTACTGCGCATAGAGCCGCTGCACCATGTTCGGTCCCACGCCGGTCACCGGGTGCGCCCTGACCATGGCCACGCCCTCGTGGAGCATCGCCACGCGGTCGCGGCTCGTCGGATCCTTGAGGTCGAATATCGAGTAGAACCGCGCGGTGATCTGCGGCGGCGAGATGGCGAAGAATGCCGCCGCAAGGATCGGAATGACGGGCAGCAGACGGAAATCCTTCATCGCGAGAAGCAGTGCCGCCACGGCACAGGCACCGACCCAGGCGCTCCGCGTGAACGTGAGCACGAGCGCGACGAGCAGCGCGGGCAGGATCACCGCCGGCCATGCGCGGTTCCTCGGCTCGAAGAGCAGCCGGGCCACCGCCGCGCCCACCACGAGCAGCAGAAGCCCTGAGTACGTCATGTAGTGACCAAGCGCGCCCTGCGGCCGCTGCCCGAGGTTGTTGTAGTTGAACAACCCGTACTGCACGATGCCCCACGCGGCGCTCGCGGCACCGACCGTGATGACGACCTGCACCACCGTCATGGCACGCGCCCCGCGCCCGAACTGATAGACCATCGGGACGATCAGGAACAGCACCAGCTGCTTGGAATCAACGAAGCTGGCCGCACTGTCGTAGGACGCCGCGGCCGACAGCAGCGTCAAGGCCGCGTACACGAGCAGCGGCCAGAAGAAACGCGGCACGCCCACGCTCTCCTGGTGCAGCGTCGCGAAGAGTGCCCAGCAGCCGATCGAGAAGGCGAGCACGATGCCCGCGACGGCGATCGAGAGCTGCAGTGCGCCGACGAAGACGAGCAGGCCGATCATGCCGGCGAGCTCGACGCGGTCGCGTGGTGGTGCGCCTGCCGCGATGGAGACCGTGCTCATGTCGGTCACCGGCCGCTCGCCGAAGCGGCGGTTGGGGACGCCGTCGTGGGCGCCTTGGCGGGCGCCGCTGCGGGCGCGGCCGCGCCGGCGCTCAATCCGTCACGTGCCCGCGCGAGCGCGCGCTCGGCCACGGTGACGACCTCCTGTGGCGTGATCTGTCGCAGGCACCGGAAGTCGCCCGGTGCGCACACGCGCTGGTCGCACGGACGGCACGGTAGCGCGCCGGGTTCCACCGCTTCGGTGATCAGCAGGGGATCGCGCCACGGCTCCGACCGCTGTCGCAGCGTCGGACCGTAGATCCCCACGATCGGGGTGCGAGTGGTGGCGGCAAGATGCAACGGGCCGCTGTCGCCGCCGATGTAGAGCGCGGCGCGAGCGACGAGGACGCGGAGGTCAGCCAGACCAAGCTCCTCGGTCAGCACCACGCGCCCGGCGGCCGCTGGCCCGAGAGCCTCGCGTGCGGATTGGGCGATCTGGGCGACCGCTCCGGCGTCCGATGGACCCGACGTGAGCAGGATGCGGCGTCCGGGCGAGCTGCGGGCCAGCGCCGCCGTCAGCTCGGCGAACGCGTCAGCGGGCCAGCGGCGGAAGGGATTGCCTGCGCTCACGTGCATGACGATCAGCTGCGCCGCGTCCGTCACGCCAGCCGCGGCAAGCATCCGTTCCACGCGTTGACGGGCATCGGCCGTTTCCGTCATCTCCGCAGGATCGTTGCGGGGGTCGAGCGGCGGTATGCCGAGTGGCGCGAGCAGATCCGACTGGTTCGCCACGGAGTGTCGAGGCCTCAGCTCGCGCGGGCGGTGCACCCGGTCGGTGTACATCCAGCCGCGGCCGGCGATTGTGTAGCCGAGCCGGCGCGGTGCCCCTGTAACCCTCGTCAGCCACGAGCTCCGGGGGCCGCCGTGAAAATCGATGACCAGGTCGAAGCGCCTGCCGCGCAGCTGTACGCGCGAGGCGTAGATCATCGCGGAGCCTGCGCCAGCCGCGCGTCCGCTCGACCACCATCACTTCGTCGAGGTGGGGGTTTCCGATGACGATGGGAGCCGCGGCGCGTTCGACGAGATACGTCATGCGCGCCTCGGGAAAGTGGCGGCGCAGGGCACGGATGGCGGGAGTCGTGAACACCACGTCGCCTACGAGCCGCAGACGGATGATCAAGATGTTCATCGGGTGGCGCAGCGTCGCTCGCTGGTCGAAGGGCGCGACATCCTCCGGGCCCGCCCCTTGCCGCGTGCGGCCCGGCGTCCTGAGCAGGGCGCTCTCGACCAGGCACTAGGGCTCGATGGTGGCCTCGTCGATCAGCATCACGGGAAGGTCGTCCTTGATCGGATACACGCGATGACACTCCGGGCACTTCAACCCGGTGTCGTCGTGGACAAGCGCCAGTGGTTTATGACACTTCGGGCAGACGAGCAATTGCAGCAACGCGGGATCGACTGCCATCGCGGCCGTTCTCCTTTTCCTCGGCCACTATACCAGAGTCGATCCGCCGCCCTTTGGCGTGGAGCCGCGGCCGGAAACATGCCGTCTGTGAAACAATCGGGAGATACCATGCTGGTTCTGTTTCCGGCGCCCGCGGTGCTGTGCCTCGTCCTCGCACAGATGTTGCCTGCGGCGCCGGCGCGGCCTTCCGAGCAACCCGCCGCCAGCCCGGCGGCGCAGGCCTACTACCAGTTCATGCTGGGCGGTCACTTCGAATCTGAAGGTGAGCTCGACCGGGCGATGTGGGCGTACCGGGAGGCTGCCCGCCTCGATCCTGAGTCTGCGGAAATTCGTGCGGAGCTCGCAGGCTTTTTCGCCCGCCAGGGCCGTGTGGACGACGCCTCGCGCGAGGCGCGGGCAGCCCTGGCCCTCGATCCCGCGAACCACGAGGCCAACCGCATCCTGGGCAGCATCCTCGCATCGCTCGCCGATCCGGCGGCGGAGGGGGACGCGACCGATCGGGCTACGGTTGAAGCGGCCCTGCATCTCGAGCGCGGACGCCGCGGCGATGGCACCGACGCCGATCCGGCCTTGGACCTGGTGCTGGCCCGCTTGTACATCCGATCGCGCCAGCACGAGAAGGCTGTCACGCTGCTGCAGGATCTGCTCGAGCGCGAGCTGATTCCCGAGGCGTACCTGCTGCTGGCCGAAGCGTGGAACGGCGTAGGAAACGCCGCCGAGGCGGCGCGGGCGCTGGAGGCCGGCGCCCAGGCCAGCCCGCGACTGCTGCTCTCGCTCGCGGAGATGTACGAAGGTCAGCAGCGATGGACCGACGCCGCTGCCGCGTATGAGCGCGCGGCCGCACTCACGCCGCAGTCGGCGGAGGTGAAGACACGGTGGGCCGGGGCCTTGTTGAATGCGTCCGACGATGACGCAGCGACCGCGCGTGCGCGTCAGATGCTCGAGCAGCTCGCAGCGGCGCAACCGGCCAACGATCGCACGCTGTACCTGCTCTCGCAGGCGCAGCGGCGATCGCGCGACCTCGTGGCGGCGGAAGCGACGGCGCGACGCGTGATCGCGCTCGACCCGAATGGGCTCTGGGGCGCGTGGGCTCTGGCGCAGGTGCTCGAGGATCGCCGTGACTACACGGGCGTGGTCACGACCCTGAGCGCGGCCCTCTCCGAGAGCTCGACAAAAGAACGGCCGCCGTCCCGTCAGACATCGGTGATGCTCACGCACCTGGCGTTCGCTCAGCTCCAACTCGGCCAGCACGAGGATGCGGCGTCGACGTTCACCAAGGCCAAGGAGGCCTCCGGCGGCGACGACACGTTCGACCTCTACCTGGCACAGGCCTACGTCTCCGCACGCCGGTTCGACCAGGCGCTGAGCGTGCTCGGACCGCTTCGCGCCACCAATCCGCGGGACGCCCGGCTCGCACAGCTCGAAGCGCGTGCGCTTTCGGGCAGCGGGCGCCGCGCCGACGCGATTGCCACGCTGCGCGCCCTCACCGACGCTGATACCGATCAGCCGTCCGTCTATCTCGCTCTCGCCGACATCCTCGCCGAGGACGGGCGCGCCGCGGAAGCCGATGCCGTGCTCGACAGGGCCGCCAGCCGTTTCCCGGACGCGGCGTCGGTACCCTTCCAGCGCGGAGCGTTGTACGAGCGCGCGAAGGACTACGCGCGTGCCGAGGAGGCGTTCAGGGCCGTGATCGCACGCGATCCGGCGCACGCGCCGGCGCTGAATTACCTGGGCTACATGCTTGCGGATCGCGGAGAGCGGCTCGATGAGGCGGTGGCCTTGATCGAGAGGGCTTTGGCGATCGATCCGGGGAACGGTTCCTATCTCGACAGCCTCGGCTGGGCGTACTTCAAGCTGCGCCGCTATGAGGACGCGCGGACCCGTCTCGCGGAGGCCGCCTCTCAGCTGCCGACGAACTCCGTCGTGCAGGATCATCTGGGGGATGCCCTGGCCGCCCTCGGGCGGCACGCGGATGCGATCGGGGCGTGGCAGCGGGCGCTCGCGGGGGACCGCGAGGCAATCGACCCGGACGTCATCGCCTCGAAGATCGCCCGCGCGAAGGATCAGGCCTCGCGTTGACCGCCGTGGGAAAGCCGGGCGGCCGCTCAACAAGGCTGTTGCTGATGCGCCTCGCCGGACCGGCTGCCGCACCGCGCGTGATCCCCGCGGTTGCGGTTGCAATCCTGCTCGCGGTTGGCGTCGCGGGGTGCGGGCCGAAAGGCGTGGCATTGCCATCAGGCGCGGGCACGCCGGTCGGGGACGCCACGTCAATCCTGGCGGAGGCACTTGGGCACTGCGCGGGGTTACGTACCCTCACCGCCGAAATCGGCCTGTCGGGCCGCGCGGCCGGACAGCGCATCCGCGTGCGGCTGATTGCGGGTCTGGCAGCGCCCGACCGGATCCGGCTCGAGGCCATGGCGCCGATCGGTCCGCCTGTGTTCATCCTTGCGTCGGTTGGCGAAGACACGACACTGCTGCTGCCGCGCGACGATCGCGTGCTCAGGGGCGAGCCACCGGCGGCGATCCTCGAGGCGCTCGCCGGCATCCGCGTGACGCCGGCTGCGCTGCGCCGCCTGCTGGCGGGATGCCCGGCTGACGACGTGGACGCAACGGACGTGCGGGCGGTCGGAGACGATTGGGTGCTCGCACGCACCGGTAACGGGGCCACCGCCTATCTGCACCGCGTGAGCGGCCGCTGGCGCCTCGCAGCCGTGCGGGGAGGCGCGCTCGATGCAGAGCTCGGACCTGGCGAGGCGGCACAGCCTGTCTCCCTGAGGTTGAGCAGCCCCGACGCGAGCACCGGCGGGGTGTTCGATCTCACGCTGCGGTTGTCTCAGGTCGAGGTCGACACGGACGTGCCTGATGAGGCGTTCACCGTGCGCGTGCCGGCGAATGCGGCGGCCATGTCGCTTGACGAGCTGCGCCAATCCGGTCCATTGCGCGATCGGTCCGGCTCGTGACGCCACTGGCTGCTCGCGCCCACGCGAAGATCAATCTGGATTTGCGGATTGTCGGCCGCCGCGACGATGGGTACCACGACCTGCGCACGATCTTCCAGTCGGTGGCGTTGCACGACCGCCTCGTCTTTCGCCGACGGCGTGGCCCGTTCGAGATCGAGAGCGCAGCCGCTGACATGCCGGCGGATGGCAGCAACCTCGTCTGGCGTGCGGCGCAGGCCCTGTGGTCGGCCAGCGGCCGCAACGGTGACGTGCGCGGGGTGCACGTCACCGTCGAGAAGCGCATCCCGTCGCAGGCCGGACTGGGGGGCGGCAGCAGCGACGCCGCGGCAACACTGATGGCGCTCAACGAGCTGTGGCGCTCGCGCTTCGATGCGGGCGATCTCGGCCGTCTCGGCGCCTCGCTCGGCGCTGATGTTCCTTACTTCCTTCTGGGCGGGACGGCGCTCGGTCTCGGCCGCGGCGAAACGCTGTACCCGCTGCCCGACGTCCCCTCCATGGGTGTGCTCGTGGTGAAGCCGTCGTTCGGCGTGTCGACGGCGGACGCGTACCGCTGGTACGCGGGGACCGCCCGGCAGCCGAGCAGGAATGTGCAGGCACTTGCGGTGCCGTGGTATCCGGGACCGCTGGTCATCGCGAACGACCTCGAGGCGGTGGTGATGCGCCACCACCCGGAGCTCGTTGCCGTCCGCCGTGCGTTATTGCAAAAGGGGGCAGAGGTTGCCCTGATGTCTGGCAGCGGATCAGCGATCTTCGGCCTGTTCCCAACGGTCGAGCGCGCGCGCGCGGCTGCGGCTGGGCTCACCCGGCCTCCGGCACGCGGCGACGGCAGCGCTGATGGACGCCCGTGGCGAGTGATTGTGACGCGGTTGATCGGACGCGCCTGGTACCGGCGACGCATGCTGTAGCCGCGATCGGTTCACGACCACTCCCCGCCTTCCAGGTTGTCGCAGGTCTCTTGCCCGCCTCACAGGGGATCGTATAAACTCCAGGTTTCGCGCGACGTGGTTGGGCCGTCCTGCCGGTCAGCTTCCCCCGAGAAGGTCACCGATGAATCCCGGTTCCCTCGTGAAGACCCACGGACGGGCCAGGTCCAGGGCAGCGGCGCGGGGTGCGCGTTCTGCCGGATGGTGTCTGGTGGCCGGGTGGCGCCGGGGCAGATGAGCGGTTGCACGACACATGGGTGACTGCTTCATGCCAACGGGTTTTGGCCAGTTGAAGGTGTTTTCGGGCAGCGCGCACCCCTTGCTCGCCCGCGAGATTGCTGATTACCTCGGGATTACCGTCGGGCAGGCGCGGCTGCGGCGCTTCCCCGACACCGAGGTGTCGTTCCAGATCGACGAGAACATCCGTGGCACCGACGTCTACATCGTGCAGCCGACGTCGGCCCCGGTGGACGAGCACCTGGTCGAGCTGATGATCATGATCGATGCGTTCCGCCGCTCGTCGGCGGCGCGCATCACGGCCGTGATTCCGTATTACGGCTACGCACGCCAGGACCGGAAGGACAAGCCGCGGGTGCCGATCTCCGCCAAGCTGGTGGCGAACGTGCTCAGCGCGGCGGGGACTAACCGCGTGCTCACGATGGATCTGCACAAGGCGCAGATCCAGGCGTTCTTCGACATCCCGGTGGATCACCTGTTCGCGGCGCCGGTGATCATCGAGTACCTGTCGCGGCGTGCGTATCCGAACCTGACGATTGTGTCGCCCGACGCGGGCGGTGCGGAGCGTGCGCGGGCCTACGCCAAGCGGCTCGGGGCGGAACTGGCCGTGATCGACAAGCGCCGCAGCGAGGAAGGGCCCGAGGTGATGAACGTGATCGGCGACGTCGAGGGCCGCACGTGCATCATCCAGGACGACATCATCGACACGGCCGGGACGATCCAGAAGGCGGCACACGCGCTCAATGCGAACGGCGCCGCCCGCGTGCTCGCCTGCGCCGTGCACGGTGTGCTCTCGGGTCCTGCGATCAAACGGATCGAGGAGTCACCGCTCGACGAGCTGATCGTGACCAACACGATCCCCCTCACGCCCGAGCGCGAGCGGTGCTCGAAAATCAAGGTGCTGTCGGTCGCCCGGCTGCTCGGTCAGGCGATCCGCAGCATTCACGAGGAGACCTCGGTCTCTTCACTGTTTGTGTAGTCCCGGAACACGGGTCGACTCGCAGAGGCGTAGTTGTCAGTCTTCCGTGGTCAGCCCAGCCGAGGGCCTTCGGCCCATGCGGAAGCTGGACTCCGAGTCTGAACTGAAGACTGAGAACTGAACACTGAGAACTGAACACTGAGAACTGAAATGGACGCAACACTGCAGGCAGTCAAACGCGGCGACAAGGGAAAGAACGAGGCGCGCCGGCATCGCGCGGCGGGCCGGCTGCCGGCGGTCGTGTACGGTGCCGGGGATCCGATGCCGGTGACGGTCGAACCGAAGGCCCTTTCGAAGATCCTCCACAGCGACTCGGGTGCGAACACCCTGATCACCCTGTCCATCGACGGCGAGGCAGACTCTCGCGTGCTCGTGAAGGAGTACCAGCTCGATCCGATCACGCGGCACTTCCTGCACGCCGATTTCTATCGGGTCGCGATGGACAAGGCGCTCACGGTCGACGTCAGCGTCGTGCTCGAAGGCGAGCCGAAGGGCGTCAAGCAGCAGGGCGGCGTCCTCGACTTCGTGACGCGCGAGGTCTCGATTGAATGCCTCCCGGGCGATATCCCGGAGCACATCGTGATCGATGTCAGCGAGCTGATGCTGAACGAGGGTGTGCGTCTCCGTGATGTGGCGAAGGACGTCAAGTGGACGCCCGTCAGCGATCTCGACACGCTGCTCGTCCACGTCATCCCGGTCCGAGTGGCTGAGGAGCCCGCGGCTGACGCGGCCGCCGCGGCGACGACGCCCGCGGAGCCCGAGGTGGCGAAGAAGGGCAAGACGGACAAGGACGAGGACAAGGCCTGAAGCTCGTCGCGGGTCTCGGGAACGCGGGCCCACGCTACCGCGACACGCGGCACAACGTGGGGTTCCGGGTGGTGGACGAACTGGCTCGGCGCGAATGCGTCGCTTTCGAGTCTGCGCCCGCCGAGGCACTCGTGGCGCGACTGCGGCTGGGCGCCGATCCGGTGCTGCTGGTCAAGCCGCTGACGATGATGAATCTCAGCGGGGGGGCGGTGGCTGCGCTGGCACGGTACTACAAGGTGGAGATCGGCGACCTGCTCGTCGTCGCCGACGAAGTGAACCTGCCGCTTGGGCGGCTGCGGGCACGAGCCCGCGGATCGGCCGGCGGACACAACGGGTTCAAGTCGGTCACGCAGCACCTCGGCACGGATGCCTTCGCGCGGCTGCGCGTGGGCGTGGGCCGGGGCGATGCGAGACGAGACCTGGCCGATCATGTGCTCGCGACGTTCGCGGCAGACGAGCGGCAGGTGATCGAAGACGCCATCGCAGCGGCAGCCGACGCGGTGGTCATGTTCGTCGCCGAAGGGATCGAGCCGGTGATGAACCGGTTCAATGCCCCGCCGGCGGCGGAGGAGGAGCGCTCGGAGTCGCAGGAGCCGGCGCGCTCGCAAAAGAGCTCGCAGGAGAGCACACGATCGGAAGACAGCACACAGCGCGAGAAGGACAGTCAACAGTGAACAGCGCGCGGCGCGTGTGGCGCCGCGACCGACTGACTCCTTGCCCCACGAGGCACCGCGTGCGAATCGCGGTGCACGCGCCGGATCCGACCGGTGCAGGGGCCGTTGGCGGGGCGCAAGGTCCCGCCATCATCGACGTCCAGAAGGAGTGTTTATGAGCACACGCAAGTACCAGCTCGTGTACGTCGTCTCACCGGAGCTGAGCGACGAGCAGGTGACGGCCGTGCACGACCAGGTGCAGGCCATCGTCACGCGCTTCGGCGCCGAGATCGAGAAGACCGACAACTGGGGCCGGCGCAAGCTGGCGTACGAGATTGGCCATCACAAGGAGGGCACCTACGTCCTCGAGGTGATCAACGGCACCGGCGAGCTGATGAAGGAAATCGACCGCCGGCTGAAGGTCGTCACCGACAGCGTCATCCGCCACATCGTCGTCCGGGTCGACGAGGAGGAGCGCGTCGTGAACCGCACGAGGACGCGCCGCACCTCGCAGCAGCATCGGCGGCGCATCGCGCGCGGGCTGCCGCCTGAAGTGCAGGAAGGCGAGAAGCGCCGCGACAGCGATGATCGAGACGATGGCGGCTTCGACGAGGCGGGGGTGTAAACATGGCGATGCAAAAGCGATCGGGAGGTGGCGGCGGCCGGGGCCGGTCGGGCGCGCGCGGCGCGAACGCGGCCACGGGCGACAAGGCGGCGCAGGCTCAGCGCCGGGGCGGTCTGTTCCGGCGGCGGAAGGTCTGCAAGTTCTGCGCTGACAAGATCGACGACATCAACTACAAGGACGTGAAGCTGCTGCAGCCGTTCGTGCCAGAGCGCGGCAAGATCCTGCCGCGGCGGATTTCCGGCACGTGCGCGATGCACCAGCGCAAGCTGCGCACGGCCATCATGCGGGCGCGCGTCATCGCGCTGCTGCCGTACGTGACCGATTGACGTCGCGCGGCGCGGGTCCCGCCCATACGGGCGCCGGTCCGTGCCGCGCACGCGAAGAGGACAGCCATGGAAGTGATTCTTCGAGAGCACGTCGAGAACCTCGGCCAGCGCGGCGATGTGGTCAAGGTGGCGAGCGGGTATGCCCGCAACTACCTGCTGCCGCGCAAGCTTGCCCTGACCGTGACCGACGGCAACCGCAAACAGATCGAGCGCGAGCGCAAGGTCGCGGACATGCGCGAGGCCGAGGAGCGTCAGGGCGCGGAAGTGATCGCGGCGCGGCTCGCGGGTGTCGAGATCGTGATTGCCCGGCGCGTGGGCGGGACCGAAGCCCTCTACGGCTCGGTGACGAGCGCCGACATCGCGGAGAGCCTCGCCGCCAAGGGGTTCGAGATCGAGCGCCGCAGGATACAGCTCGCCGATCCGATCAAGCAGCTGGGCGAGTTCCAGGTGCCGGTCCGGTTGCATCGCGAGGTGACGGCGAACGTGAAAGTCGTCGTCGCGAAAGAGGGATAGACAGGTCCACGGTCAAACGGTCAACGGTTAACGGTCAAAAAGGGGCCGGCTCGTCCGGCCCTTTCTTTTTTGCTACACTGCATCGCCCGCGTGCGCCGGCGCGTCGCGCGGATCCCCTTTCAACCGTCACTCGTTCCCGACACGTAAGCCGTCCGCGTGCCTCACGATGCCCGACGTCGCTGTTTCCGAACGTACGCTGCCCCACAACCTCGACGCCGAGAAGTCGGTGCTCGGCGCGATCCTGATCCATAACGAGGCGTTCAATTACGCCGCCGAGGTGATCACGTCGCGCGACTTCTACCGGGACGCGCACCGGCGCATCTTCGAGAAGATGGAGCACCTCTCCGAGCACGCCGACGCGATCGACCTGGTCACGCTCAAAGAGGAGCTCACGCGCGCCGGCGAGATCGACGAGATCGGCGGGCTCGCGTACCTCACGTCCCTCGTCGACGGCGTGCCGCGGTCGACCAACGTCGAGCACTACGCGCGAATCGTCAAGGAGAAGTCCGCGCTGCGGGCGCTCATCCTCGCGTCGCAGCGCATCAGCGCGCGGGCGTACGAGGCGGAGGACGATCCCAACATCATCCTCGACGAAGCGGAGCAGGCGATCTTTGCCATTGCTGAAAATCGCGCGCGGGCCGGCTTCCTCTCGATGCACGAGATCGTCGCCGAGAGCATGCCGAAGATCGAGCTGCTGTTCGAGCAGAAGAAGCTCATCACCGGCGTGCCCACCGGCTTCTCGGATCTGGATCGGATGACGCGGGGCTTCCAGGCCGGCGATCTCATCATCATCGCGGCCCGCCCCTCGATGGGCAAGACCAGCCTCGTGATGAACATCGCGGAGCACGCGTCGCTCAAGGAGGGCACGACCGTCGGTTTCTTCAGCCTCGAGATGTCACGCGAGCAGTTGTTCATCCGGCTGCTCACGTCGGTGGCGCGGATCGACGCGCACCGGCTGATGTCCGGCGCGATCGGCCCGCGGGAATACCAGGGCCTGTCGCAGGCGATTGGCGTCCTTGGCGAGGCGCGGCTGTTCATCGACGACACGCCAGGCGTGGGCGTTCTCGAAATGCGCGCGAAGGCCCGGCGCCTGGCGGCGGAACACGGCCTCGGCCTCCTGATCATCGATTACTTGCAGCTGATGACCGGCCGCGGGCGGTTCGAGAATCGAACGCTGGAACTCGCCGCCATCTCGCGCGGGCTAAAAGGGCTCGCCAAGGAGCTGGGCGTCCCGGTGGTGGCGCTGTCGCAGTTGAGCCGTGCGCCGGAGGCGCGATCGGATCACCGCCCGCTGCTCTCCGACCTGCGCGAGTCGGGAGCCCTCGAGCAGGACGCCGACGTCGTGCTGATGCTCTTCCGCGCCGACATGTACCCGGATGCGAAGCCCGAAGACCAGGGTAAGGCAGAGCTGATCATCGCCAAGCAGCGCAACGGACCCACCGGCAGCATCGAGCTGGCGTTTCTCAAGCAGCACACGCGGTTCGAGGACCTTGCGGGTGGCTACCGGCAGAGCGCCGAGAGCTGATTACGGCGTGCTCCGTTCCACCCTCGCTCAGATCGACCTTGACGCGATCGCGGCCAATTACCGCGCGATTACAGACTTTCTCGCGGCCGAATCGCCGGGCGGCTCGCCCCCGTCGGTGATTGCCGTCGTCAAGGCGAACGTGTACGGCCATGGTGCGGGGCCGGTCGCGCGTGCGCTCGAGCGGGCCGGCGCGGCGATGCTGGCGTGCGCCGACATCGAGGAGGCGGTTGCGCTCCGGACCGCGGGGGTTCGCGCCGGCATCCTCGTGTTTGGCGCGATGAGCGTCAGCGATCTCGGCGGGCTCTTCGAGCACGACCTGGTGCCCACCATCTCGACGCCGACGGCCGCCCGCGCGGTTGAAGCGGAGGCCGCTCGCCGCGCGACCCGAATCCGGTATCACCTCAAGATCGACACGGGCATGCATCGCCTCGGGTTTCGTCACGACAGCCTGCGGCAGACGCTACCGGAACTGCTGGCCAGCCCGCACCTTCAGCTCGCGGCCGTCTACACCCACTTCGCGACCGCGGAGGATCCGGAGCACCCCCTCATGGCGGAGCAGCGCGCCGCATTCGACCGGGCGCTGGCGACGCTGGCCGAGATGGGCGTACCGCGCGTCGGGTGCCACGCAGCCAACAGCGCGGCGATCCTGCGCGACTCCCGCGTCTGGTTCGACGCGGTCCGCCCGGGCTTGCTGCTCTACGGTGTGCCGCCGCCGCCGCTCGCCACCACGGTGCCAGTACGGGCGGCTATGCGGCTGGTGAGCCGTGTCGTGTCGATCAAGGGCCTGCGCGCGGGCGAATCGGTGGGCTACGGCGCGCGGTACACGGCCGAGCTTCCGCGCCAGATCGCGGTGGTGCCTGCCGGATACGCGGACGGGCTCGATCGGCGGCTGGCGGGGCGCGGTCACGTGCTCGTGGGTGGACGCCGCGCCCCGATCGTGGGCTCCGTGTCGATGGACATGATCACGATCGACGTCAGTGAGGTGCCGTGCGTCCCCGGTGATGAAGTCGTCCTCCTGGGGCGTCAGGGCGGTGAGGTCATCGACGTCCGTGAGATGGCCGCCACCATCGGCACCATCCCCTGGGAGGTGCTCTGCCGCCTGGGTACCCGGATCGAGCGCATATATAATCCGGCCGAGGCATTCTGAACCCGGCATCCGGACCCACGGCACAGCCCGTCCACGCATGAAACCCCCGAAGGTTCTGTTCGTCTGCCAGGAGTGCGGCGGACAATCCCCGAAATGGATGGGGCGCTGCGCCGAATGCGGGGCGTGGAACTCGCTCGTGGAGGAGCGGGTGCCGGACGTGCCAGCGACCGGCCCCAGCGGCGGCGACGGCAACAGGTATACGCTACCCGGCGCGTCCAGCGGCGCCCAGCTGTATGCCGACGTCCAGGACTCCGACACGGCACGCCTCGGGACCGGGATAGGAGAGCTCGACCGCGTGCTTGGCGGCGGGATCGTGCCCGGCTCGCTGGTGCTGCTCGGGGGTGAGCCTGGGATCGGGAAATCCACGCTGCTGCTTCAAGCCGCCGCGAACGTAGCTCGCGACATCGGATCCGTGCTTTACAGCTCCGGAGAAGAATCGGAGCACCAGGTCAAATCCCGCGGTGAGCGCCTTGGCGTTGGCCGCGCCCCCTTGGACCTGCTCGCCGAAACCTGTCTCGAGAAAATTCTGGCCGAAGCGGGGCGGCTCAAGCCGGCGCTCGTCATCGTCGA
This sequence comes from Vicinamibacteria bacterium, assembly GCA_963763095.1. GTDB lineage: Bacteria > Acidobacteriota > Vicinamibacteria > Vicinamibacterales > JAENWD01 > CAVUCH01. The sequence goes on along the minus strand of CAVXNR010000019.1, from coordinate 4,760 downwards.
CCGATCCAGACGGTGTTCTCGCTGAAGCTGCAGTCGGCGCCCGGCAGCATCGGGCAGGTGCGTGAGGCGGCCACCCAGCTCCTTTTTGCGGCGAAGGGGCACAATGTGCCCATTTTTATCGTCGGGCACGTGACGAAGGACGGCAACCTGGCGGGACCGAAGGCCCTTGAGCACGTGGTGGATACCGTGTTGTACTTCGAAGGTGAGCGGCATCACGCGCATCGCGTGGTGCGCGCCGTGAAGAACCGGTTCGGTGCGGCGAGCGAGCTTGGCGTGTTCGAGATGACCGGCACCGGGCTGCGGGCGGTGCCGAATCCTTCGCAGCTGTTCCTGGCCGAGCGGCCGGCCGGCACACCGGGTTCCGCGGTCCTGTGCTGCATGGAGGGATCGCGGCCGTTGCTCGTCGAGGTGCAGGCGCTCGTCAGCAGCAGCACGTTCGGCAACGCCCGCCGCATGACGAGCGGGATCGATCCGGGCCGGCTGTCGCTGCTGCTCGCGGTGCTGGAGAAGCGTGCGGGCCTGAACCTCACGGGAGAGGACGTTTTCGTGAACATCGCAGGCGGCATGACGGTAGACGAACCGGCAAGTGACCTGAGCATCGCTGCCGCCGTCGCCTCGAGCCTACGCAACCGTCCGTCGCGGCCGACACGGCGGTGTTCGGCGAGATTGGCCTGGCGGGTGAGGTGCGTGGCGCCTCGCAGGCCCGTTGCGCGTCCGTGAGGCGCGCAGCTCGGGTTCAAGCGCTGCGTGCTGCCGCGCGCGAACCTCGATCCGGCGGATGTACACTCGGCACCGGCGGTTGTGAACTGGTGCCGGTCAGCACGCTCGGTGAAGCGCTCGATGCACTCATTCTGTAGTCGCGAATCATTCGGCTCCGCCGCCTTATCATTCGACTGTGGACGCCGCTCGTTACCCTGGGTAGTCATCCTATGGCCTGGTTTCTTCTCGCGCGCGTGCTCTTTCTCGCGGCGGTGACGGGCGCGGCGATCTTCCTGCGACCGCTCGACGCACCGATGATGTTCAATGCTGGCTTCGGCCTGCTGCTTGGCACGCTCGTCGTCGCCTTCGAATGGCGGATGCGCGACCTGTCGGGCGCGCACATGCTGGGCGCAGTGCTCGGGGCGGCGCTCGGCCTCGCGTTGGCGCGGATGCTCGTCGCCGCGCTTTTCTGGGCCAACCCGGCGGAGCCGCGCATCGCGTTCTTGCATGCGCTCGTCGTGCTGGTGCCGACGTATCCGGCGTGCTGATTGGCGGCCGAAGGGGTGAGTGGCTCGAGCCGGCGCGGCTGGTGACGCTGTTCCGCGCCGCCGGTCCGCAGCGCCGCTACAAGATCCTCGACACGAGCGTGATCATAGATGGCCGGATTGCCGACATCTGCGAGACCGGGTTCATTGACGGCACGCTGCTCATCCCGCAGTTCGTGCTGAAAGAGCTCCAGCTGGTAGCCGACTCGGCCGACTCCCTCAAGCGGAACCGCGGGCGGCGGGGGCTGGACATCCTGCAGAAGATCGAGAAGATGTCCGGGATCGAGGTCATGATTTCCGACCTCGATTACCCGGAGGTGCGTGAGGTCGATCTGAAGCTGATCGAGCTGGCGCGCACGCTTCAAGGGAAGATCGTCACGAACGACTTCAACCTCAACAAAGTCGCGCAACTGCGCGGCGTCGACGTGCTGAACATCAACGAGCTCGCCAACTCGCTCAAGCCCGTCGTGCTCCCGGGTGAGATCATGAAGGTCTTCATCCTCAAGGAAGGCAAGGAGTACAACCAGGGCGTCGCGTACCTCGACGATGGAACCATGGTCGTCGTCGACAACGCGCGGAAGATGATCAGCAAGACCATCGACGTGGTCGTCACCAGCGTGCTGCAGACCACGGCCGGAAAGATGATTCTCGGGCGCTTCATCGATCCGAACCTCGCGGCGGCACAGGCAGCGGCACAGTCGAACGACGGGATGATCAGGCGCAGCGCTGCGGCGTCGCGACCCGTGCCGGTCCCTCCAGCTGGCACCGTCGCCGCCGGCGGGCCTCCGCCCGCGATCGCGAATGGTGCCGCTAGCCCCGGTGGTCGCGCCCGCGCCGGCTCCATCATCAGCAGCCCCCGCGGCCGGAGGCGTGGTGCCGATTTGGGGACCGGAGGCGGCCAGTAGGTGCGGGTCCCCCCGTTCCACTGGTGGCGCACCGTTGTCTTCCTGATTCCGGCGATCTCCGTCTACACCATCGTGCTGGGCACGGCATGCTCTGTCGAGCCTGTCCGACTCGAGAGGGTACTTCGCGGACCAGTGTCCCGCGCCTGGTCATGGTCGATTCTCGCGACGACCGGGGTGACCGTCGATGTGGAGGCCTCGAACGTCTCGAGCGCGGACGCATCGACATCTTCGTGGCGAACCACGAGAGCATCTACGATATCCCGGTGCTCTTTGCGAAGCCTGCCGCGGCAGCTGCGTATTATCGTCAAGGACTCCATTTGCCTATTCCGATTCCTGGGCTGTCATTTTCGCCGGAGCGGATCCGCCGGTCGATCGCGGGGGCCCGGACCGCGAGGGCATCCTCGGAAATGGAAGCGCTGGTGGGAAAGGGACTCTCCTGCTGTTTTTTCCTGAGGTCACGCGCAGCGTGGACGGCCAGGTCGCGCCGTTCAAGGGTGGTCCATCCGCTGGCCGTGGAATCGGGACTGCCGATCGTGCCGATTCCGGGAGAGGGGAGCCGGTTCGTGATGAAGAAAGGCCGACTCATGATGTGCCCCGGCCATGTGCGGCTGCAGGTGCACGATCCGATCGAGACCGCCGGCGTGCCGGCGGGGCAGGCGCGCGCGCTTGCGGAGCGCGTAAAGGGACTTGTGGCCATGCAGCAGTCGGCACTCCGGACCTCGCTGGCTAGAGCTCCGACTGCTGCACCAGTCAGTTGAGACGCTCTCTGCTAAACGCCGACGGGTTCGAGCTTCTGCCCCGCGGGAGTCACGGCCGGACTAACCGGGTGCGGCCGGGACAGCCTTCGCCCCTGGCATCTCGACCTTTCCGCCGAAAATCGCTCCGTCGGCCATGGCGATACGCGGCGCCTTCAGGTTGCCCTGCATCGACCCGCCCGCGCGCAGCTCGAACTTTTCCTTGACGGTCACGTTCCCGACGAGCTGGCCAAGCACGACGATAGACTTCGCGATCACCTCGGCGTTGATACGTGCGCTCGTGCCGATGGTGAGGACGTTCTCCGGCAGGTTGATCTTGCCCTCGACCTGACCTTCGAGCGTCAGGTCTTCCGCCCCGCTCAACTCGCCCTTGATGGCAATCGACTGACCCATGTTCATGGTCGGCTCCTGTGCGGGACGGCGGGGAGCGCCGCGGCCCTGAGTATCCGTCGCCCCCTTCCAGGACGGCGACCGGCAGTGTTGTGATTTCGGCCGGTGCTCGGCCTTGAGACTATAGGCGGTATCGGATCCCGGAGCTGCACACTTTACGCTCGCTGCGTCGGGCGCGGTCCGCGCCAGAATGTCCACGCAACGTGTAATTTCGCGCAAGGACCAGTGACGCGTCGAGTGCTGTCGCGGGATGCGCGATGGAGTGTGATTTCCGCCGGCAGTGAAGTAACGGCTGCAGATGCCGCGGCCGAAGGCATTATTCCTGGGCGAGACACGCCACTGGTACAATCGTCCGCCGTGCAATTCTCCGTCTCAGCCGACCTGCAGCCGATCGTCCGGCCCGGGGTGCTGACATTCGATGGGCTGACGGTTACCTCCCACGACCCGCGCATGGATGCGCCGGTGGCGGCCGCGGAAGCCGCCGTCCGGATGCGCCCGCCGGAGGAGAGTGCCGCGGTGCGCGGGATGTTCCGGCGTACCGGCCTCGATCCGACGAAGCGCCGGCCCTCGTCGGAGGCTCTGCTCCGCCGCGTGCGGAAGGGCGAGGCGCTCCCGCGGATCAACAGCCTGGTCGACATCTGCAACTGGTGCTCCCTCGAGTTCCAGTTGCCGTACGGGCTCTACGATCGGGACCGCATCGAGGGCGACGTGGTCCTGCGGCTCGGAGGGGAGGGTGAGTCGTACGCGGGAATCCGGAAGGACGAGGTCCACGTTGCCGGTCGCATTGCGCTGGCGGATGCACGCGGGCCGTTCGGGAATCCGTCTTCAGACTCGGCGCGGACGATGGTGACGGACGCCGCCACGCGCGCGCTGATGATCGTGTTCGCGCCCGCCGAGGTGCCGCTGCCGCGTCTCGAACAGGTCCTGGCGATCTCCTCCGCGCGCACGCTCGCGTACTGCGGCGGCACGGAGACGTCGCGGCGGATCGTATAATCAGATGTCGTCCGCCCGCGTTGTTAGACCCAGTGCTCGCTTGTGGTGTCACCGCACCGCTGATGTGGGGCAGGGCCTCAGCCCTGCATGTGGGGCAGGGCTTCAGCCCTGCATGTGGGGCAGGACTTCAGCCCTGCAAATCGGTGCGCTCTAGCAGGCCTGAAGGCCTGCCCCACATGACTACACAAGTGAATCGCGCGTTTAGTGACGAGCTCGCCGGTTCAGCATCAGACGGCTGGCCGTCAGCCGAGTGGCCGGCGTGAGTGGTGCGTGGTGAGCGACACAGGCGCTTCAATCCGCGTCGTTGCCATCATCGCCGCCGGAGGACAGGGCCGCCGGCTCGGCGCCGGCACGCCGAAACAGTTGCTCGTGCTCGGCGGCCGCACGATTCTCGAGCGCAGCATCGCCGCATTCGTCTCACATCGTCGCGTGTCGAACATCGTCGTGGCGCTGCCGCCCGACGTTCTCGACGC
>CAVXNR010000018.1:0-226452 GCA_963763095.1 Vicinamibacteria bacterium | reverse complement strand
CCACGAGAGCCACCTGTTGCGCGTCGCGAGCCGTGAGCGACAGATAGTCCAGCGTCATCTCGTCGATCGGGAAGATCGCGACCGTGGCCCCGTACTCCGGGCACATGTTCCCGAGCGTGACCCGATCGGCAATCGTCAGGTGCTTCAGCCCCGGCCCATAGAACTCCACGAACTTGCCGACCACACCCTTGCGGCGCAGTGCCTCCGTGATGGTCAGCACGAGGTCCGTCGCGGTCGTGCCTTCCGGGAGCTCGCCGGACAAGCGATACCCCAGCACAGGCGGAATCAGCATGGAAGACGGTTGCCCGAGCATCGCGGCCTCGGCTTCGATGCCGCCCACGCCCCACCCCACCACGCCAAGGCCGTTCACCATCGTCGTGTGCGAGTCGGTGCCAAAGACGGTGTCCGGGTACGCCAGCACGCGCCCGTTCCGCTCTTCGCGGCAGACGACGCGCGCGAGGAACTCGATGTTGACCTGGTGCACGATGCCGGTTTCCGGGGGCACGACGCGGAAGTTGTTCAGAGCGGTCTGACCCCAACGGAGGAAGGTGTAGCGCTCGCGGTTCCGGTGATACTCGAGCTCGGTGTTCAGCTGCAGAGCGTTGGACGTACCGAAGTAATCGACCTGCACAGAGTGGTCGATGACGAGCTCGACCGGTTGCAGGGGGTTGACCTTCTGCGGGTCGCCGCCGAGCGCGACGATGCCGTCGCGCATCGCGGCAAGGTCCACGACACAGGGCACACCCGTGAAGTCCTGCAGCAGGACGCGCGCGGGCATGAACGCTATTTCCTTCTGCCGCGGCGCGGTGACGTCCCAGCTCGCCAGCGCCCGCACGTCATCGGACTTCACGAACCGGCCATCTTCGCGGCGCAGCAGGTTCTCGAGCAGGATCTTCAGCGAGTACGGCAGACGGCCCACGCCCGTGAATCCAGCGCGTTCGAGCGCTGTCAGGCTGTAGTAGTCGAAGGTCTCGCCGCCGCTCGTGAGCGTCGCGACCGCATCGAAGCTGTTCAGTGTCGTCATGTGATCCGCCGCGTTGATTGGACACGAGGATCATACCCGGTCTCGGCGGCGTCGCGCGACCTGCGGCCGCATGAGGACGCCAGGGCGAACATCGACGAAAGTGCGCTGCAGCACCGTTCGGCTGCCCGCCCTGTTTCACCTGCTCGTCAGCGGGTTGAGACGTGGCGCGGGCTTCATCAGGTTCAGGACCTCGCCGCGATCGACGTACTCGATCGACCCGTTCGCGCCCCTCACCGTCAACCGCAACGCGGCCGCGCCGGCGGCGTCCTGCAACTGGAGGACGGGCGCGGCCCCGTCCATGTGCAGTACGGCCCTGGTCTGTCCGTCCTGATCCACGAGCTCGAACCGCGAGGCCTTGACCGGCACCGCCTGCGTGCCCGGCGGCACCACGGGCGGCACCGGGCTCACCTGCGCCATGAGTGCACCCGCCGCAAGGACGAGGACCGCGGTGCCCCCGACGCGAAGCATCCACGACTGCCGCCGTTCGAGTCGATCGAGACGGAGCTGCAACTGATCGATGATCATGTGGGCCTCCGGCTCGTATAGACGAACGACGAGCGCGAACGGCCGGGTGGGCCGGCTCGTTTTCACGGGGAGTTCAGGAGTCGGTGGGAACGTCCATGCCATGTGCCAATGGGACCGAGCCCTGAACCAGCATCGAACTCCCTGGCCTCCCGGTCTTCCGTGGGATATGGGAAAGCCAGGGGCAACGCCCCGTTCTCACAACGAGTTCAGGAGGCCGGACAAAGGGTCTCGATCGTGAGTTCGCGTTCTACAGCGGGGTGTGGCTGTATACTCGGAGAGATGCATTGGCGAGAGCGCCAACGCCGGCTCGCCCGCGTCGCCGTACCAAAGCTGCATCACGCCCTCGTGCTCTTCGGCGGTCGGGGGAGCGAGGGTCGACAGGATCTCGCCCTGCACAGGCGGCCACGGTTCACCCAGGGCGTCGGTCAGAAAATCCTGCACGGCGTCGAGAATCTGGTGTGCCGCACGCACCGCCGCTTCTTCGGGTGACGCGCGGAGAAACAGGTCGGACACGAAGACGGTCAGGCTGCCGGCGTCGCCGCTCTCGATGGTGACGCTATCGAGAGTGGCACTCAGCCGGGCCTCGTCCGGAACCCACGGCTGCAGCCGGGTGACGAGGTCGCGATTGAACCGCAGCAGGTCGAACATGGGCAGAGCCGCAGACTACACCTTCTGTAGCCGGCGTGCACGGCCGTGTGCCCCAGGACTGCACGCATTTGCCCGGCGCCGAAAGGTACGAGGAAAGATCTCAGCCCGCGACAGGAGTGACGGCGTGCTCGCGTGGCAGCGTCTTCTCGAGCGCGCGGATCATCTCTTCGATTTTTCTCGGGATGCGGTTCGATTTGAGGTACACCCACCCGGTCTCGCGCACCAGTGTGGACCCACCGATGCGGCAACTCGCCAGCTCGCCCTCACGCACCTCGCGCGCGACAGCCTGGTGAGAGATCACCGTGATTCCCAGGCCGCTCCTGACCATCGCCTTGATGATCTCGACGTTCTCGGTCTCCATGACCATGCGCGGGTGGATCGCTTCGCGCAGGAAGAACTCGTCAATCACGCGCCGCGTGTTCGACCCCGGCTCGTAGAGGATGAAGGGCTGCCGCACCAGGTCTTGCGGTTCCACACGGGCGCGGCTGGCCAGCGGGTGCGATGGGTAGGTCACCAGCATCAGCTCTTCGCGCATCACCGGAACCGTCACGAGATCCGCCTCCTCGATGGGGAGAGTGATCAGCCCGAGATCGGCCGCGCCGGAGCGCAGCTTGCGCAGCAGCCGTTCGGTCGATCCCGTAATGACCCGCACGTCCACCTCAGGATGCTGCCGTCTGAACTCCTTGAGCAGCGCCGGAAAGACGTACAGCGACACGGTCATCCCACCAACGAGACGCACACTGCCCGTGAGCTTCTCCTGCGTCTCGGTGATGCTGGCAGTCGTTTCCTTGATGTCCTGGAACACGCGGATCGCGAGCTGGAGCAGGGCCTCGCCCGTCGGCGTGATCCGGACCTTGCGCTTGATCCGCCAGAACAATGGCTCGTTCAGCTCCGCTTCGAGCAGCAGAATCTGCCGGCTGACCGCGGATTGCGAGACGTGCAGGCGCCGCCCGGCACCCGTGAACGAACCGCTCTCGGCAACCGCCCGCACGATTTCGAGCTGTCGCAGATCCATCTCAGATTCCCGCCGCGCCCGCCGCCTGCATGATGGCGGGCGGGTCGCCGACCGCCGCCGCATCGGCGAAGAACACATCGTGCAGCCGGGCCACCGCTCCGGCCAGCTCCGTCTCGGCCATCACGATCGTCACGTTGCGCCGCGACGCGGCCTGCGAGACGAGCTTGAGCGGCACGCCGCCGAGCGCGCCGACGATCCGGCCGAAGGTCCCCGGGTCCGCGTGCAGATTGTCGCCGACGATGCCGAGCAGGGCGAGACCGTCCTCCGTGACGACGTCGGCGAAGTCTGAAAGGTCCTCCACGATCGCCGCGAGGTGCCGGACGTCGTCGACGGTGACCGAAACGCTCACTTCCGACGTGGTTACGACATCCACGGACGTCTGGTGGCGCTCGAACACCTGGAATAGGCGCCGCAGGAACCCGTGCGCTTCGAGCATGCGGCCCGAGGTCACGTCGATCACGGTCACCTGGCGCTTGCAGGCGAACGCGGCGACGGGGCCCCTCGGCCCGGCAGGGTCGGCGGTGATGCGCGTGCCGGGACCATCGGGCCTGCGCGAGTTCAGGATGCGCACCGGAATGGCGCGCGCGAGCGCCGGGTGGATCGTCTTCGGGTGAAGCACCTTTGCCCCGAAGTAGGCGAGCTCGGCGGCTTCGGCGAACGAGAGCTGGGGCACCAGCTGTGGCCCGGCATACACGCGCGGGTCCGCCGTGAGCATGCCGTCGACGTCCGTCCAGATCTGGATCTCGTCGGCGGCGATCCCAGCCCCGATGATCGACGCGGAGAAATCGGACCCGCCCCGGCCAAGCGTCGTGGTAATGCCGTCGGGTGTGGCGGCGACAAAGCCGCCGGTGACCGGCACGCGCCGGGCAGCCAGGAGTGGATCGAGCGTCTCGCTGAGACGCGCGAACGTTTGTGGCATCAGGGGCGAGGCAATCGTGAAGCTGTTGTCGGTGACGATCAACTCTCGCGGATCGATCCATACGGCGGGAAGGGCGCGTGCGGCGAGCGCCGCGGCCACGATCCGGCTGCTGAGAATCTCACCGATCGAGGCGACGGCATCGAGCGACCGCGGCGCCACTTCACGCAGCACGGCGAGAGATCGGACCACGGCGCCGAGACGTTCGAACTGGTCATCGATCTCCTCGCAGAGCTCGTCCGACTCCTCGGGCGCGGTCACCGCACGTGCCACGGCGAGATGCCTGGCTCTGAGCGAGGCAACCAGTTCCAGGGCCGGCCCGGCCTGGCCACACTGCGCGTGGTCGGCGATGGCCAGCAGACAGTCGGTCGCCCCGCCGAGCGCCGACACCACGATCGCGAGGCCGTATCGCGAGTCGCCCCGGGCGGCGGCAGCCTCCTCGGCGGCCCCTTCGCGGCGCACGATCTTAGCCAGCCGCTCGATCGCGTCCGCGTCGCCCACGGACGTGCCCCCGAACTTGAGCACACGCATCAGCGTTCAACGGGCACCGCGAGCACCCCCTCGGCGACCAGCAGCTCGGCATTCAGCACCGCGGCGCCCGCGGCACCGCGTACCGTGTTGTGACCGAGGGCAATGAACTTGTACCCGAGCACCGGGCAGGTGCGCAGCCGGCCGATAGATACGATCATCCCGTGCTCGCGATCCACGTCGAGCCTCGGCTGCGGGCGGTTCTCCTCGTGCAGGTAGACCAGCGGCTGTAGCGGCGCCGTCGGCAGCCCGTGTCGCTGCGGCGGCCCATTGAACCGCAGGAACGCCTCGCGCACGTCGTCTATCGAGGGCGCGCTCTCGAGCGCCACGGCGATCGACTCGGTGTGGCCGTTGACGACCGGCACGCGCGTCGTCTGGGCACTCACGGCAACCGGGTGCGGCTCGATGCGGTCCTCTGCCAGCACCCCGAGGATCTTCTTCGTTTCCGTCTCGATCTTCGTCTCCTCACCGTCGATGAACGGAACGACGTTACCTACCGCGTCGAGCGAGGCCACACCTGGATAGCCGGCGCCCGACAAGGCCTGCAGCGTGGTCACGAAAACCGACTTCAGGCCGAACGCCCGCAGCGGGGCGAGCGCCATCGAGAGGAACACTGTCGAGCAGTTGGGGTTGGTGACAATGGCGCCTGGCCAGCCACGGATGGCGCGCTGACGCGCGAGGAGCGCGATGTGGTCGCCGTTCACCTCGGGGATGAGCAAGGGCACGTCCGCATCCATCCGGTGGTTACGCGAGTTGCTCACCACCACGTGCCCGGCCTTTGCGAACGCCTGCTCGATGGGCCCGGCCACAGCGGCGTCCATGGCCGAGAACACGAGCTCGGGAGCATTGCCCGGCTGCGCGACTTCGACCCGCATCTCGGAAATTTCGCGCGGAGGCGGCACGGGCAGCCGCCAGGGCGCTGCGCTCCCATACGCCTGCCCCGCAGATCGCTCGCTGGCGCCGAGCCACGCCAGGCGGAACCACGGGTGCCTGGCGAGCTGCAGCACGAACTGCTGCCCCACCATCCCCGTCGCGCCCAGCACCCCTACGTCGATCCTGCGTCTCATGGCCTCGCCTCCCCGCGCCCGTTTGCAAAAAAAAACCCGCCGAGCGGCTATTGCCGTCGGCGGGTTGCGTTCGTTGGATTCGTGCTCGTCAGATGTCCAGCGCGCAGACGCCACCGCGGCAACCATGCTTTCGCATGATCGCGGTCATGGTGCCGGTAATCGTCCGCACGAGCATGGCCGACAGTATAGGCCGCACCGGGGGCGGTGTGGAAGCCCATCAGGCATTCTTATGCTTTCGTAACTTGCATAAATTTGACGCGGCCTCCGCGGCGCCCACACAATGAGTGGTTCACGCCATGGCCACCCATCGTCCCGACCCCGCCCCTCCGAATCCCGGCACGCGCCGCCGGGTGGCGCTCCTTGGCTTCGGCACGGTCGGCACGGCGGTGGCCCGGATCCTCTGCGAACAGCCGCCGGCTGGGGTGGAACTGACGCACATCTTCAATCGCGAGGTCTCCCGCAAGCGCGTCGACTGGGTGCCGCGAGGAGTGCGGTGGACGGAAGACATCGCCGACGTGCTCGACTCCCCCGCCGACATCGTCGTCGAGCTGATGGGCGGCATCGAGCCGGCGGGCGGCTGGGTGGAGCGTGCGCTCGACGCGGGGAAGTCTGTCGTCACGGCCAACAAGCAGCTGATTGCGCAGCGCGGCGCTTCGCTGCTGTCGCTGGCCCGGGAGCGGCGATGCCACCTCCGGTTCGAGGGATCCGTCGCCGGCGGCATTCCGATCATCGCCGCGCTCCGGGACGGCCTGGGGGGCGATCGCATCTCGCGGGTGCTTGGGATCCTGAACGGCACCTGCAACTACATCCTCACGAGCATGGCGGATGGCGGTGCGGCGTTCGGCTCCGCCCTGCGCCAGGCCCAGGAGTTCGGGTACGCGGAGGCCGATCCCACCGACGATGTCGAGGGCTACGACGCGCGGGCGAAGCTCGCGATCCTGTGCGCGGCGGCGCTGCGGGCGGACGTCCAGCCGGATCGGATTGCGACGCGATCGATCACCGTGATCGAGGCGGTCGACTTCGCGCACGCGCGGCAGCTCGGGTGTACCATCCGCCAGGTTTCGCACGCGGAGTGGGATAACCAGGGCGGGCTGCACGCAACCGTGCGCCCCACCCTCGTGTCCCGCGAGTCCGCCCTCGCACGCGTGGCAGGCAGCCAGAACATCGTCGTGCTGCGCGGCCACTACGGCGGCGAGACCGTCTTTTCCGGATCCGGCGCCGGCGGGGGGCCCACATCCGTTGCTGTCGTCTCCGACATTGCCGCGATCGCACGCCTCGAGCCGGAACGCAGCGACGGAGCCGCGCTCCGCGCTCCGACGCATGTCAGCAGCGAGTTCGTGACGCCGCAGTACCTGCGCTTCGTGGTGCGCGATCGACCCGGAATCATCGCGGCGATAGCGGGCGCCATGGAGCAGCACGACATCAACATCGATGCGGTGCTGCAGCTCCCCTTTCCCACCAAGGAGGCGCTGCCCTTTGTCGTCACCACGGAGGCCTGCCCCCCGAGCGTGCTGGCCGACGCCATGCGGCAGATTGGCGACTTCGACTTCCACGTGCAGCCGCCCGTGGACCTGCCGATGCTGATCGGAGATGCCGCATGAGTGGCCTGCCTGGTTCAGCAACGGAGCAGACCGTGCGGCGGATCACGCTCGCAGAGGCGAAGACGCGGCTCGAAGGCTGGTCCGTCGCGGTGCCTGCGTCGAGCGCCAACCTGGGACCAGGATTCGACACGCTCGCGGTCGCGCTGCGGCTGTATCTGCGCCTGGACGTCTGCGAGATCCTCGACGGACCGACCAACGGACTGCAGTTCGACCTCTGTGGCACGCGGCTCGGCGGAGACAATTTTGTCGAGCGCAGCTTCCGGACACTTGCAAACGACGAGCTGGTCGAATTCCCGTCGCTCTCGCTCGAAGTCCGCAGCGAGATCCCGGTGCAGGGCGGTCTCGGCAGCAGCGCCGCCGCCACTGTGGCGGGACTACTGCTCTACGAGCGCCTGGCCGGGCCTCGCGAAGTCCGTGACCTCCTGACCATCGCCACACGCCTCGACGACCACGCGGATAACGTCGCCGCCGCCCTGCTCGGCGGCCTGGTGACGACGTGCGTGAGTGATGACGGCAGCGTGACCGCCCACGCTGTGGCATGGCCGGAAGGGATTCGCTTCGTCGTGGCGAGTCCGGCTGTGCACCTCGCCACGAGCGACTCACGCCGTGTGCTGCCCGACGCGGTGCCCCGTGCCGACGCCGTCTTCAACCTGCAGCGGGCGCTGCTGCTCGTGCAGGCGCTGCAGCACAACGAGTACGGACACGTCCGCGAAGCATTGCGGGATCGCTGGCACCAGCCGTTCCGCGCCTGCATCGTGCCCGGGTTCACCGAGCTGCTGGAGCTGCGGCATCCTGACCTGCTCGGCGTCTGCCTGAGCGGGTCGGGGCCATCGGTGCTGGCGCTCTGCACGGGCGCCGAAGATGCGATTGCAGCGTCGATCGGCGCGGTGTACGACCGCATCGGTGTACCCTGCGCCGTTCGGGTCTTGTCTGCACACCAGCCGGGGACGCACATATGAAATTTTTTACAGGGCTTCGGTGCAGAATGTGCGGCGCGTCTTTTCCCGCCGACGCCCTCTTTGTCTGCGATCAGTGCTTGGGCCCGCTCGAGGTCACCTACGACTACGACGCGATCCGCGCGGCCGTCACGCCGGCGGACATCGCGACACGTGCGCAGAATCTCTGGCGCTACCGCGAGTTGCTGCCTGTTGCGGGCGAGCCGCTCACCGGGTTCCACTCGGGATGTACGCCCCTCATTCGTGCCGACCGGCTCGCGAGCCGACTCGGCGTGTCCGAGCTGTACATCAAGGATGACTCGGTCAACCATCCGACCTTTTCATACAAGGATCGCGTCGTCTCGGTGGCGGCGACACGCGCGGTGGAACTGGGCTTCCGGATATTCGCGTGTGCGTCGACCGGCAACCTCGCGAACAGCGTGTCGGCGCACGCGGCCAGGCTGGGACTCGAGTGCTACGTGTTCATCCCCGACAACCTCGAGCCGGCAAAGGTGCTCGGCTCCGCCATCTACCGGCCGCACATCGTGGCCGTCGCGGGGAATTACGACGATGTAAACCGGTTGTGCACGCAGATCGCCGATGCGCACAAATGGGGATTCGCGAACATCAATCTCCGCACGTATTACGCCGAAGGCGCCAAGACCTACGGTTTCGAGATTGCCGAGCAGCTCGGGTGGCGCTTCCCGCGCCACGTCGTCTGTCCGGTGGCGGGGGGCACGCTGCTGCCACGCATTGCGCGCGCGTTCGAAGAGGTGCGTGAGCTCGGTTGGGTCGCCGGCGCCGTGCCGCGCATGCACGCGGTGCAGGCGGCCGGTTCCTCGCCCGTCATCAACGCACTCGACGAAGGCCTCGAGTTCCCGGATCCGGTCAAGCCGCAGACAGTGGCGAAGTCGATCGCCATCGGGAACCCCGCGGACGGGTACCACGTGCTCGAGGCGGTGCGCGCCACCGGGGGCGCCGGGGCGCGCGTCACGGACGAGCAGATCCTGTCAGCGGCTCAGCTTCTTGCCGAGATGGAAGGCGTGTTCACCGAGCCCGCCGGCGGGGCGACGCTCGCGGGCGCGATTCAGCTCATCGAGGCGGGCACCATTCCGCGAGACGAACCGATCGTGCTGTGCATCACGGGCAACGGGTACAAAACCGCTGACGTCATGGCTGGCCGCACCGCGGAACCGGCTCGCATCGGCCGGTCGTACCCCGAATTCGAGAGCTATTTCGCCGGGGTGACGGGGGTCAACGTCGGCATCTAAAAACCCGCGATTCACTTGTGTAGCATGTGGGGCAGGCCTTCAGGCCTGCTAGAGCGCACGGATTTGCAGGGCTGAAGCCCTGCCCCACATCAGCGGATTTGCAGGGCTGAAGCCCTGCCCCACATCAGCGGTGCCGCGAGAGGCACATCCCTTGCGAGACGTTCGTGCGGAGGTCATGCATGGACGACGAACAGCGCAATCCCAATCAGGCTGCGAACCAGGAGCAGGCGGAAGGCTCGCGCAGCACGGTGGACGAGGCGAGCAGCAGCGAGGAGCGCGATCGATTCGACAACAGCGACCCGCAGTCGGGCGACCGCAGCGAGCAGGCGGGAGGGATCACCAATCGGCCGCTCGATGAGGAAATCGCGAATCAACGCGAGCTGCCCCCGCGCGGCGACGTGAAGGTGCCTGGGAGGGACCACGCATGAGCGACGGGCAAGGATCGCCACAATGCGGCGCACCCGCGTGACTTCGGGGTGCTCAGGAGTCCGGGATCAGGAGTGGGCCGACCTGAGGATGAGCACACGTCGGTCAGCACGACCCAGACGAACAGCGGCCTTGCCGCGGGGGACCCGTCCGGCGGCCCGCAGCGCACGCCGGAACGCAAGGCGTTCGACGACTCACGGGGAGAGGACCCGCACGTGAAGAGTGGGCACGATCCCGACCTGCGCCCACACCGTGATGAGCGGGTGCAAGCGCCGGACGACATCGACGCCACCCCGCCACACGGGGACAAGTTGCAGGACCACTGAGTTCCTTGCAGTCCGGTGGACAGGTTGCAATGCCTGTCCGCCGGGACTGAAGTCCCGGCTCCACGGAGCGACCAGATCCAGACACCAGGCAGCGTGCAGCCTGGACTGATGTGTGGAGTCGGGACTGAGTCCCGGCGGGCAAGTGACGCTTGTGCGTTTTCTCAAGGCCCGCGGATCAGAACGCCACGAGCAAGCTGGCGCCGCCCGCGACGAAGCGGCGCAGAGGCTCCCCCTCTTCCAGCTCGAAGCCGCCCTGTCTGAAGTAGATGCGCGCATCGGCTCGCAGACCGAAGCCCTTGATCAGCCCGTGCGCGCGCTCCGAGAACAGGTACCTGAGCCCGCCGCCGGCGTGATAGATCTGTCCTGTCTCAGCGAGCGCCTGCCTTTCATCGAGCTCGCGCACGTACCCGGCGCCGCCGAGCAGGAACGGTGACCCGCCGGTGCCGATCCTGTAGCGCGTCAGGTGGAAGACGCCGCTCACCTCCACGATGTAGCGTGTGAGATCGTTCGAGGCGGTCAGGCTCGGCGCGTTCTCGACGTCCCCGCTGATCCGTGTCTCGAGCGGCAGCCGCGCATACTGGAAGGACCCTTCGACGCCGATCGTCCGCGTGATGCGCACCCCGAGCCGGCCTTCGTACGCGGGTCCCGCTCTCAGCTGGCTTGCGGTTCTGAACAGCGGATAATCCGCGGGCGGGGTCCCGTTCGCGGCAATCCCCGCGGTGGTGGATCCGAAGTCGATGCCGCCCAGCCACAGCACTCCGGCATCGACCTCGATAGACCCGGGACGGAACGGCGGGACTCGAGAGACGACCCGTTGATCAACGCTGGGCCGGCCGGCCATGGGCGTCCGAGATGGCCGGCGTGCTTGCGCCAAGGTGTCGCTGGCGGTGACGAGAACCAGGCCTGCGCACAGCATGCCGGCGGCGATGCTGGCCCTCGTCACCTCGCCCTCACCGGGATCTCGATCGATTGCGTTCCCCCGCCCCGCGGCACGACGACGAGGCGCTCGTAGAACATCGGCTGGAAATCCACATCGAGACTCGGCCGATCGAAGAAGCTCTCGATCTCCGCATCGTCGAGCGGTTCGACCCTGAGGATGTGGGTGCCGGGCCTGAGGCCGGCGATGATGAATTCGCCTGTCTCCTCGAGCGCGAAATTGCCGACGAGATCTCCAGTTCGCGGATCGTAGGCCACCACGTGCGCGCCGAAGATGCCGTCCCCGTCCTTCGTGACGCGCCCCTGCACACTGCCGGTGTCCTGCCGAAAGCCCGCGTCCGGGTAGATGTCGGACACACCCGCGATGTCATCGGGAAAGAGGCGGCGCCCTTCGACGTTGCCCGATGCGAACGCGATGGGAAACATGACGGCACCAGCGCCGAGCACGCGGCGGCCGCCACCGGACCGCGGCTCCGTTTCACCTAGCGCGGAATGCGACAGGCCGAGAAAGTGGCCCGCCTCGTGAAGCGCAATCGACTCCAGATCGAAGCGGCCGGGCTCGCCGTTCTGGGTCACGCTCCACGGGACGCTGCTGTTGAAGAACACGTCGGACTCGAGAATTTCTCCTGTGCGCGTATCGACGAAGAAGCTCGTGGACGCGAGGACGCGGTCGAGGTCGGGCCGCGACAGGAACCCAAGCGTGCTCGTGTTGTCGTCCTCGAGCGGCTCGGCGCTGGTGAAACCGTCGAATTGAAAGCGCACCGAGGCGGTCGCCACGTCTTCCCAGGTGCGGAATGCACGCTCGATCGCCTGCCGCAACTGCTCGGGCGAGACGCCCGATACGCCCCGGTCGTTGACCGAGTAGCGCGCGGGCTGGGTAGTCCACCGGAGGCTGACCGAGCTCACGGAGTCGCGAAGACCGAGCTTCAGGTACGCCTGCGCAGGGGTGCCGCCGCCCGCCGCGATCGCGGATGCCAGCAGCGAAATGACGATCCGACCGCGCACGCGTGCGCAGCGCCTCATCGCGCCCTCCCCTCTCGCGCCAGCACTCTGACCCGCTGGTTGAACGCCCCGAGCGCGACGCGCTCGCGCACGGACTGGACGGGGGCCACTGGAGCGTTTTCACCCGCGCTGAGAGGGACACCTGGTATCACCACCTTCACGCCGGCCGCATTCCGCGCAACGCGGAACACCCCTTGGTTGAGGCCGCTGATCCAGGGGACGGCAGGTCCCTGCGTATCGAGGAATACCACCACTTCGTCACCCTCCCGGAACGTGGGTGCGCCAATGACCACACGGCGGTACGGGCCCATCTGTCCACCGGGCACCATGAACGTCACCTCGCCACCGAGGTCGCCCTTCAGATACTCCTCCGCGCGGATGGTGACGAGCGTCTCGATCTGCCGCCGTCCTTCAGCCCAGCGCGCCTCGACCGTGACGACATGGCCGTGAACGATCGCTCGCGCCCCCGTGACGAGTTCCTCGAGGGTTGCCGGCAGGATGACGGTTGCCTCGAGCCCTGCGCTCACCACGGTACAGGCCGCCAGCATCGCGGCGAATCGCAGACTTCTCATGATTGACTCTCCCCCAAGGAACCGTTTGCCGGGCGAGACCCGCGCTGGGCGCACGGCCCTACCCGCGCCCGCCGCGCGCGACCTTCAGGATGGCGTCTGCGGCGCGGCCGCTTGCACCGGGCGCCCCGAGCTTTGCACAAACAGCCGCGAGCGCTCGCCGCGCGTCGGCCGCCGCCGCAGGATCGGTCAGGAAGCGCAGCGTCTCCTCGGCCACGCGGGCCGGTGTGAACGCTTCCTGGATCAACTCCGGCACCACCGTGCGCCCTGCGATCAGGTTCGCCATGCCGAACGTGCTGACCCGGACGAACGGCCGTCCCAACCGGTAGGTCAGCGGCGACAGCCGGTAGACGATTACCATGGGTTTCTGGTGCAGTGCCGTCTGCACCGTGGCGGTGCCCGACGCAGTGATTACCGTGTCAGACGCGTGCAGCACGTCGTCGGTACGGCCGTCGACGATAGCAACGCGTGAGGCCCCGGTGTCCGGACGCTGGAGCGGGCCGAGCAGCGCATCCGGCAGGTGGGGCGCGCGTGCCACCACGAACTGCACGCCTTTCACCCGCCCGGCGATGAGCGGCATCGCCGCGGCGAGCACGGGAACTGTCGCGCGCAGCTCATTCGGGCGGCTCCCAGGCAGCAGCGCGACCGTCGGTGCCGCCGGATCGAGGCCCTGCGCCCGGAGGAACTCCTCTCGTGAGCTCTGCACGTCGATCAAATCCACCAGCGGGTGCCCCACGAACTCCACCGGGATGCCTTCCCGCTGGTAGATGGCCACCTCGAAGGGGAAGATCGGCAGCACCATCGCGACGAATCTTTTCATCGTGTGGATCCTGCCCGACCGCCAGGCCCACAACTGCGGGCTCACGTAGTACACGACGGGTATGCCCAGCGCGTGAACGGCGGCGCCGAGGCGGAAGTTGAAGTCAGGAAAATCGACGGCGACGAAAACGTCCGGGCGCTCAGCGCGAGCATGCGACACGAGCCGGCGGTACATCTGATACGACCGCGGCAACACGCGAATCGCCTCGGTGAGGCCGGTCACGGCGAATCCGCGGTAATCGCCCGTGAGCACCGCGCCCGCCGCACGCAACCGTTCGCCGCCGAACCCGCTGATCCGGCACGAGGGATCGCGACGCAGCAGTTCCGCAGCGAGGGCGCCCCCGTACATGTCGCCGGACGCCTCGCCGCAGGAGATCATGACGGTGCTCATGCGGAAAGGGCGGCGGCCTACTTCTGCGCGCCAGGCGTGCGCACGGCCGCAGTGCTTCGGCCGGGGCGCGGCGCGGCGGCGGAAGTCGGCGGCCGTGAGATCGAGGTCGGCCAGGTTGACGACCTCGAACGTGCTGAACCCGACGCCCTTCAACGTGCTCGGTGAACGCGGCGGCGTTGCCCACGAGGACGACGGACAGCCGATCAGGCCGGAGATACTGCCGCGCAACACGCTGGATGTCGCCGACCGTAATGGCGTTCACCCGCTCACGGTAGGTCTCGATGTCGCTGAGCGGCAGTCCATAGAAAAGCACGTCCAGCACCTGCGCGGCGATGGCATCCGGCGTCTCAATGGTGAGTGGGAAACTACCGGCCAGGTACGCCTGCGCATCCGCCAGCTCCCGCTCGTGCACCCGCTCCCGCTGCAGCTTCTGGAACTCATCCACGATTACCCGCAGCACTTCCGCTGTGGTTTCCGTGCGGGTATCGGTGTCGGCCATGAAGTCACCACCCTGCTTCAGCGACTGCATGCTCGGCCTGGGCGCCGTAGGTGAGCCCGCGCTCCGACCGCAGCACCCGGTGCAACCGGTTGCTGCCCTCACCGCCCAGGATCTTCATCGCGAGGTCCACTGCGAGGTAGTCCTTGTGCTCGCGCTGGATCCCGAGGTGCCCCACGCGGATCTCGGTCTGCACCGCGTCGGGCTTGTTGACGATGACGAGGCGGCGCGTCGCGACCGGCTGTTCCGTGGATTGCACGGCGGGGACGTCGCGCTTGGCCCAGTTGCCGAATACCCGCTCGGCGCCCGCGAACGCCTCTTCGGCGGTGACATCGCCGACAACGGCGAGGATGGCGTTGTTCGGTGCGTAATACCGCTGATGATAGGCGTGGAGGTCCGCCGTTGTAATCGACTGCAGTGACTCGGGCGTACCGGAGCCCGGCATCCCGTACGGATGGAACCCGTACACGAGCCGATCGAACACGACGCTCGCCACGAAATCGGGGTCCTCGAAGCTGACCTTGAGGCCCGAGACCGCCTGCTGACGCTGGCGATCGATCTCTTCCTGTTTGAACGCCGGATTTCGCGCCACGTCTGACAGCAGATCGAACCCGAGCGCCAGGCTATCCTTCATCACGACCACGTTGGCGAAGCTCAAGTCGTTCCCCGCGCCAGTGCCGAGCCCGCCGCCGATCGAATCGATCGTGTCGGCGATCTGCTCTGCCGAACGCGTGGTCGTCCCCTGGTCGAGGAGCGCCGCCGCAAGCGCCGCGACGCCGCTCTTTCCCGGTGCATCGCACACGCTGCCTGCCTGCAGCAGCAGCCGCAGGGTCACGACGGGCTGCTCGTGGTGCATCACCACGACCACGCGCATGCCATTCTCAATGGTGCGGATCTCGTAGGGAGGAAACTTCACATCGCGTGCGGGGAGAGGCCGGGGGGGGGCCTCGACCGGCCAGTCCTTCACCTGCGCGACCGCCACCCACGGGCACACCAGGGCGGCGAAGAGCGCGAGGATCAGTGCGGCGCCGGCCCGGCCCGGGACACCGCCGTGGTCAATGTGCATCATGCGTGTCATCCGTCGTCGGGCCCGAGAGCGCGGAGGCGGCCTCGACCTACTGGGTCTGGCCGCGCGGCAGGATGGTGATCACCAGCCGGTTGTTGGGCGTGAAGTAGGTGTTCGCTACCCGTTGGATGTCTTTGGCGCCGATTCCCATGAAGATGTCGAACTCGCCGTCCGCCGTGGTGACATCGTCGTGAATCACTGCGGCGTGCGCGAGCTGCAGTGCTTTCTGCTGGTTGGTCTCACGGCCCATGATGTAGTCGCGCGCGAACTGGTTCTTCGCCCGTTGCAGCTCGTGATCCGTGACCGGATCCGTCTTGAGCCGCTCCAGTTCGGTCACCAGCGCCTTCTCGGCGGCCTCGGGCGTGTGCCCAGGCTGCACCAGCGCGAAGGCGTAGAACAGGTTCGGCTGCTCGATGATGTTGCCGACGCCACCGGCCGCGAGCGCGACGCCGCTGTCGTAAACCAGCGAACGGTAGATCCGCGAGCTCTGGCCATCGGACAGGATCTTCGAGGCCATGTGCAGCGGATAGGAATCTGGATGCCCGTCGTAGGTGATGTGGTGCGCCACGACGACGACCGGCAGCGGCCACCCCTCTTCGAGCGTGACGCGCCGCTCCTTCTGCATCGGCGGCTCGGACGGGACATCGCGCGGAACCGCTCTCGCCGGCTTGGGGATGCGGCCGAAATACCCCTCGACGAGCTGCGCCGCCTGCGCGGCATCGAAGTCTCCCACAATGGTGACCGTGGCATTCGAGGGCACGTAGAACGTGCGGTAGAAGTCACGCACATCCTCGATCGAGGCCGCCTCGAGATCCACCATCGATCCGATGGGCTGGTGCTTGTACGGATGAATCGTGAACGCGTTGTCGAAGATGATCTCGGGCAGCCGGCCGTACGGCTGGTTCTCCACACGCATGCGGCGCTCCTCCTTGACCACCAGCCGCTCCCGCTCGAATGTGTCCTTGTTGATGCGGAGGGTCGCCATCCGGTCGGCCTCCAGCCACAGGATCAGCGGCAGGTACTGCGCGGGTGCGGTCTGCCAGAAGACCGTCGTATCTTCATTCGTGTAGGCATTGCTCTGGCCGCCGACGCTCGACATGAAGGATGTGTGCGCTTCCGGTTCCACGTTCTTCGAGCCCTTGAACATCATGTGCTCGAAGAGGTGGGCAAACCCGGTGCGGCCCCGCCGTTCGTTCTTCGATCCGACGTGATACCAGATCTGCACGTGTACTATGGGCGTCGAATGATCCTCGGAGAGGATCACGGTGAGGCCATTCGGCAGCTGTGAAATCTGATGCTGCAGTTTCGGGGGACGGACCGCACCCTGAAGGTCAGTGGTCGCGACCGCAGAGGTCAGGGCAAGCGCGGTCGCCATCGCGGCAGCACAGGGCCACGAAGCCCTGCGGACACGTGCACCAGATCCCATCGATCGATTATGGCATACGGGTCCGTGGCTTCCCGGTCGGCTCCGTTACGCGGGAACTGAAGTTCCGGAGCCACATCCGTCAATCAACACGGTCGGGGCGGTCCTCGCCGATGCGTGCTTCGAGCGCGTCGAGACGCCGAATCAGCGCGAGAAGCTGGCGGCGCAGCTCGGGCAGGCGCCGAACGACAGCCGACGACGCCACCCATTCGCGGTTCGGCATTGCCGGATACCCCGAGACGACCGAGTTTGCCTCGACGGAGCTGGGGATGCCGGTCTGGGCGGTGGCGATCACGTGATCGCCAATCGTGAGGTGCCCAGCCACGCCCACCTGACCGGCCAGCGTCACGTGCTGGCCGAGCGTCACGCTGCCGGCGATGCCGACCTGCGCAGCCAGGAGCGAGTGGGCTCCGACGCGAACGCCGTGTGCAATCTGCACGAGATTGTCGATTTTCGTCCCTGCCTCGATTCGCGTCTCTCCCACCGCAGGGCGGTCGATGGTCGTGTTCGCGCCAATCTCAACGTCGTCCTCGACGACGACGCGCGCGCGCTGCGGGATCTTGCGGTGTGTGCCATCCGTGAGCGACACGAAGCCGTAGCCGTCGCTCCCGATCACGACCCCATCCTGCAGGATCACGCGCGCGCCGATGACCGAACGCTCGCGCACCGACACGTGCGGGTAAAGAATTGAGTCATTCCCGATGCTGGCGCCGGCGCCTATCACGACGTGCGGGTACAGGACCACCCGGTCACCGACGCAGGCGCCCGGGGCGATCACCACGAAGGACCCGATGCTGACATCGGCACCCACGAAGGCATCCGCCGCGACGACACTGGACGGATGCACACCGGGCGGGGGCACAGCGTCACCGGTGAAGAGCTCGAGCGCCTCGGCAAAGGCGAGATAGGGCTTGGCGGCGCGGAGCGCCGCCACCTCCAGCGGGGCGCCATCCTCAGCGACGATGACGGCGGACGCCCGTGTCGTCTTCAACGCTGCGGCGTATCGGGGGTTGGCAAAGAAGCTGACGTCGCCGGGGCCAGCGTCCTCGAGCCCGGCCACCCCGGTGATCTCGATCGCGCCATCGCCCTCCAGGCGGCAGCCCAGGCGCTCAGCGAGCTCGCGCAGTGTCACAGTGGCGGCCGATACGGCGCGTGCGCGCGAAAGGCACGCGGAGACACCATGTCTGTCACGCGCTCGGAACCGCCAGCCGATCGAAGAAGGTGGCCAGCCGTTCGAGCCGCAACCGCTCGGCGATCTCGCTGACGCGAGCCTCGCGCACCTCGGGTTCGAGCGCCACCAGTCCCCTCAGCTCGGCGAGCGGATCGCTGGGGCGCAGGTCCCACTGCACACAGTCGAGCCCCTGACGCGCCCCGCGCATGGACAGGTAGTGCCCAACCAGCCGGAACGCCAGATAGTAGGCTGCGACATTCGGCCCGGGCAGGACCATCAATATGGCCGAGAGCGCGAAGAGGATGCCGTCGATGACGAGCCAGCGCCGATGGCGTTCGTAGTCCACCCCGAGGCTGGTGCGGAGCATCTGCAGGGCAGTGTCGGGCGCCATATCGACCGGATACCACGCCACGGCCGCCTCCTGGCGCCGCAGGTGCCAGAGCAGTCGCTGTTCGGCGATGCTTTCGGCAATCCGTCGCAGCGTCGCGCGCTTGAGGCGCTGGTAGCGCGTCAGTCCCTGGGTGTCCTCATGGGACGCCTGGTGACCGCGGCGGCGCTCGCGTTCGGCCTCCGCGAGCGCCTCGCGAAACCGATGCATCAAGCCTTTGAAGAACCCGCGCGGGGCCTCTGGCGTGTCGACCGGATCCTCGTCGGGCACCTCGCAGTACGGCTCGTACCGATCGGCGCCGACCGGAATGAGGAAGACCTCCATGCGTGGGCCGTACGATAACACAGGGTTTTCGCCGCTCGAAGGCGGTCTCGAGGCAGCGGGAGGCGTCCGCGACGCGCGCACCGCGCGCGCCGCGCGCGCCGAATTGCCCCGGTGAGTTGCGCGTCTACACGACCGTTCGTCGACCGGACAGCAGGTTCACCACGAACAGCACGACGGCAATGACGAGCAGCACGTGGACGATGCCGCCGGCGACGTTGAACGCAAATCCCAAGAGCCAGAACACGAGCAGCAACACGATCAGGGTCCAGAGCATCGGCTTTTCCTCCCGGGCGACGTTGCCCGCAGCTGAAGTGGTATCAACTCCCGTGCCACAGGGGCTCAGCCGCCCTCCTCCGCAGGATCGACGGTCGCTTTCGAATTGTGAGGCCTTGCGGTGCCGCTTTGGTGCCCCGCGCTTCCATTCGCCGCTGCAGAGGTGCTGTGGTCTTAGAAGCGGCGGCTATAGTGAACCGATGCCGAGAATCGGCGCCCATATGTCCATCGGCGGCGGCTTACCGCGGGCGGTCGACCGCGCCGCGCTGCATGGATGCGAGGCGCTCCAGATCTTCACGAAGTCCGCCGGCCAATGGCGTGCGCGGCCGCTGCCGCCGGAGGAAGTCCGTGTGTTCCGGCGCCGCGTCGCGGAGACGGGCATCACGCCGGTTGTGGCGCACGCGAGCTACTTGATCAATCTGGCAACCCGCGACGGCACACTCCGTGCGCAGTCCATGACGTCACTCGTCGAGGAGCTCGATCGCGCGGACGCGCTCGGGCTCGCAGGCGTCGTCCTGCATCCCGGCGCCTGCACCGCCGGCGAAGACGAGGGTGGACTCCAGCTGATTGCGCAATCGCTCCGCAGCGTGCTGGGCGTCAAGCCGCGTGCGCGTGTCCGTGTGCTGCTCGAACACACAGCGGGGCAGGGGACGGTGCTCGGTCACACGTTCGAGCAGCTCGCCCGCATCATCGAGCTGACCGACGGGTCACCCCGCGTGGGCGTCTGGCTCGATACGTGCCACCTCCTCGCCGCCGGGTACGACATCGCGACCGACTCGGGCTATGCCGACGTTTTTGCGTGGTTCTCACGGGTGATCGGCCTCGAACGGCTGAAGGGCTTCCATCTGAACGACTCAAAAACGGCCCTGGGCAGCCGCATCGATCGCCACGAGCACATCGGCAACGGCCACCTCGGGCTCGACACGTTTCGCCGCGTGCTGAACGACCCGCGGTTCGCGACCCTGCCGATGCTGATCGAGACGGCGAAGACGGAGCACGGGAGCCGGACGAGCGTGACGCTCGATGCGCTCGATGTCAGGAACCTGTCGACACTGAGGGGGCTGCTGACGTGACGCTCGGTTACAGGCGGCAGGCTGCAGGTTCTCGGGCGCCGCGTGGCCGCGGACCCCAGGCGCCCCTACGACCTCTCGCGTTCGGCAAACACGACGGCTTCGAATGAATAGACGCTGGCGCCGCGCCGCCAGGCATT
Source organism: Vicinamibacteria bacterium (assembly GCA_963763095.1). Lineage (GTDB taxonomy): Bacteria > Acidobacteriota > Vicinamibacteria > Vicinamibacterales > JAENWD01 > CAVUCH01. The sequence continues at coordinate 206,102 of CAVXNR010000018.1, read as the reverse complement.
CGGCGGCAGGCCCGCCTTGATGCAGGTGTGATCGAGAAACTGCTCGCGCGTCCACCCGTGCTCGGCCGCCACCTGCGGCAGCAGCAGACCGCGAGCCGTGCCCTGCTCCACGACCAGACCATGGCGGCCGACTTCCACCACCGCCGGATCCCCTACGGCCTCCGCCGGCGTGAGCACCGAGATCTCCAGCGCAAGGTTCCACAAGTCGGCGAGCGTGACAGGCGGGAACCGTGGATCGCCGAACGCCGCCGCACGCGCGCAGTAGCTGACGACCTGGCCCAGCGGCTCGCATGCCTCGGGTAACCCGACGCACCCGCGCAGCTCCCGTTCCACGAACACCGTCACGAACGCTCCTCCGGGTCGATCGAACGCGGGAGTGTGTTGGGGCTCCTCGATTGGTGGGATGCCCAGGCGCGTTTCGATTGCGGCGCGTGCGAGCGAGAGCAGCGCGCGTCGATCGCTCGTGGTGAGGTCAGGCAGGTCGTGCGCGTGCGCCATCCCCGAACTCCCCGAACGCGGCGCTCAAGTAACCGACGACCTGACGCGTATCGCCGGTCACGTCGCCGGAATCACCGTAGCCGAGAACGCGCGCATGCGTTCCGCCGAGCCCGCGCGCCGCGCGCATGACCGCCACCATCGGGCCGCCGCCGCACGCGTGCGAGGGGTTGGCCGCAAGGCTCGCCTGCAGGCCCTCCGGATCGTTCCGCTCGACATGCCTGATAACTACGGCGTCGAGCCGTGCCGCCGTGTCGCGATCCTGGTAATGCGATAAGTCACTGCTTGCGACGAGCAGCGGCTCACGTCCGTGCAGCACCCGCGCCAGCGCGTCGCCCAGGGCCGCCACGGTGTCCGCATGCTGGTGTCCGACGAGCAGCGGCAGGATCGGCACATCCGGGAAGAGCCGCGCGAGAAACGGCAGCTGCAATTCGAGGGAATGCTCGCGTTCGTGGGCCGCCGGGCGCTCGCGTACCAGCGGCGCCACCGCGCGCAGGTCGGCGGCGAGCGCCGCGTCGACGGTAAGCGCCCCCAGCGGCGTGGCGAAACTGCCGCGCCCCCAGACCGCCACACCGTCGAACCGATGGAAATGCGACGGGCCCACGAGGACCACCACGTCGTAGTGCTGGCGTGATACCGCTCCGTAAGCCCGCCCGGCAATCGCGCCGGAGTACATCAGCCCCGCGTGCGGCGACACCACCGCACGCACCCGATCGCCGATGGGCGCCACGCCCGCGAGATAGACGTCGAGGGCCGCCCGCAGCGCGTCGGCATCGGCGGGATACCAACTCCCCGCACACACGGCCGGGCGCACGACCTCGCCCGCGTTCGGTTCAACCATGGAGGGCCTCCGACTGGACGATCGTAGCACTCGTGCAGCCCCCCTTCAGCACTGGCCGCGCCTGGATCAGGACGGCCGCGATCTGTGTGTTAGCATCCGCGACATGCCCGATCCGCTGACCCGCGAGGACGTGCAGCGCGTCGCCGAGCTGGCCAGTCTCGAGCTCACGGAGGCGGAGGTCGACACCTTTACCCGACAGCTGGCCGACTTCCTCGCCTACGCGCAGCAGGTGGAGAGCATCGATACGACCGGCGTGCCGCCGACCTCGCACGTCACAGGCCTAGCGCCGCTCGACAGACCAGACGATCCGCGCCCGTCCATCCCGCGTGGCGAACTCCTCGACAGCGCGCCCGACGCCTCCACGGACGAGGGGCTCTTCCGTGTGCCCAGGGTGATCGCCTGATGCCCCACCACGACCTGTCGACCGTCCGCGGGGTGCGTGATGCCGTGGCAGCCGGAGATGTTTCGGCCGTCGAGATCTGCGAGGCATCGCTTGCGGCAGTCGCTGCGCGGGACGCCGACCTGCACGCCTTCACCGCGGTGGACGGTGGGAAGGCCCTCGAGCGCGCGGCCGCCATCGATCGGGGCGAGGACCGCGGGCCGCTCGCTGGCGTTCCCGTCGCACTGAAGGACAACATCTGCACCCGCGAGCTGCCGACGACCGCCTCGTCGAAGGTGCTCGCCGGCTACACGCCTCCCTACGACGCCACGGTAGTGGAGCGGTTGCTTCGGGCCGGTGCGGTGGTCGTGGGCAAGACGAACTGCGACGAGTTCGCGATGGGATCGTCTACCGAGAACTCTGCGCTGGGCCCGTCGCTGCAACCCGTGGGACCACGGACGCACCCCCGGCGGGTCGAGCGGCGGGTCCGCCGTCGCGGTCTCGGCTGGCCTCGTGCCCGCAGCGCTCGGGTCGGACACGGGAGGGTCGATCCGCCAGCCAGCCGCGTTCTGCGGCCTCGTTGGCCTCAAGCCGACCTACGGCCGTGTGTCGCGCTACGGCCTGCTCGCCTTCGCCTCGTCGCTCGATCAGATCGGCCCGCTGACGCATACCGTGTGGGACGCCGCGATCCTGACGAGCGTCATTGCCGGTCCGGACGCCATGGATGCCACAGCCAGCGCGGAACAGGTTCCCGACTTCGCGTCGGCGCTGACGGGCGAAGTCATCCGCCTGCGCATTGGTGTACCGGCGCGACTGCTGGAAGAGGGGGTGGCGCCAGAGGTGTCAGGGCCCTTTGACGAGGCGCTCGATCGATTGCGGCAGATGGGCGCGACGATTCAGCCAATCGACCTTCCGCACGCCCATGCGGCCATCCCGGTGTACTACCTCGTGGCGACGGCGGAAGCGAGCTCCAACCTGGCCCGCTACGACGGCGTGCGATACGGGCATCGGACGGACCGCGCCGATTCGCTGCGGGCAATGTACAGCCGCACGCGGGACGAGGGTTTCGGGGCCGAGGTGAAGCGGCGGATCATGCTTGGAACGTATGTTCTCAGTGCCGGGTACTACGACGCGTACTACCGGAAGGCGCAGCAGGTGCGCACGCTGATCCGCGGCGACTACGACGCGGCGTTCTCCGCCGTGGATGTGATCGCGACACCGACCACGCCGACCCCGGCGTTCCGTCTCGGTGAGAAGGTGGATGACCCGCTCCAGATGTACCTGGCGGACGTCTTCACCGTGAGCGCCAACCTCACCGGCCTCCCGGCGCTGAGCATCCCGTGCGGATTCACACCCGGCAACCTGCCGGTGGGACTGCAATTGACGGGGCGGATGTTCGCCGAGCCGGTGCTGCTTCGAGCCGGGGACGCCTACGAGAGGCAGACCGACTGGTGGAAGCGTCGCCCATCCACCGGGTGATCAGGAGACCTGCACCGGCCGCTGGGAGACTCCGCGGGCGACCAACCAGACCAGCAACGTGATCACGACGATCGGGAGCAGCGGCGCGAGCACCGCGAGCAACCCGGCGATGATGAGGACGCCGGCGAGGAGCATACCGCCGACCGCCAGTATCGGCGCCAGGATCACGAGGCCAACCAGGCGGAGCGCCGTCCTGGCGACCCAGAATGGGAAGAACAGGACGCGGAACGCCAGGCGAATCGGCAGCGTGACTGCCCAGAACACCGCCTTGAGTACCACGGCTGCGAGCAGGAACATCCCCGCAAGGAATAGTCCCCCCAACAGCGCCGCTCCGATCAGGAACTCCATCCGGTCTCCGTCGCACCCGCGCACCGTGCGCAGATGGTATGGCCTCACCCGCAAAAGACGGGCCCGGTAGTCCGGGAGTTCCCTGCAGGGGACAATTGGGCTCCGCACGTGCGGAGTACACGCGGCAGGCCGCTCCGGCTCGGCGGCCATGGTCCCGTCGCGATGGCCTACAGACCTGCGGTCTGCCGCCCTTCAGGCCGCAGCGGAGTTGTATTCGGAGTCCCTAGAGCTTCGGATCCGCCACCCGAGGTTTGAAGGCGGGAACCTCATACTGCACGACGCCGCGCCGGACCTCTTCCATCGCGATGCGTTCGGGCTTGATGGGCGCGTCGCGGTTCGGGTCGTGATGCTCGCCCAGGCGGGACCGTGCGCCACGGCGAAGCTGCTTGGCACGCATTGCAGCCACGTCCACGAACAGGAAACGGTCCGTGATGGGTGGCGCCGTCACCTCTGGGAGAGTGGGCGCGTCGATGTCGGTCTGCTCGTCGGTGTTCTGGAGGTCTTCAGCCATAAGCGGCCGATCGTACCAAGATGGGCGCTCCGTGACAAGAAGGAATCGCGGGACGGACGTTCCACCCGCCCCGCGATCTCTTGAAAGTCCGGGCCCGCGGCCCGGAGCCGCTGCGCAGGTCTAGCCCACCTGCACCTGGATCTGCTTGGGCTTGGCCTCTTCGCGCAACGGGAGGCGCACGGCGAGGACGCCGTCCTTGTACTCAGCCGCCGATCGCGCCGGTGTCGACGGTCGGCGGCAGGGTGAACGCCCGGCTGAAGGTGCCGTACGCCCGCTCGATGCGGTGGTACTGCTCCTCCTTGATCTGGCTGTCCATCTTCCGCTCGCCGCTGATGGTCAGGGTGTTGTTCTCGACCCGCAGGGCGATGTCTTCGCGCACGACGTCGGGGAGTTCCGCCCGCAGGACCAGCTCGTGGTTGGGCGTCTCGTAGATGTCAACCGGCGGAACCCACGCACCGCGGGTCATGAGGTCGTCGTTGTCGCGGCGGTACGCGTCCGCAAAGATGCGGTTCACGCGATCCTGCAGCGCGGCCACGTCACGGAGCGGGTCGAATCGAACGATGTTCATGATGTGTTCCTTTGACGTGTAGGGGCGGTTCGCGAACCGCCCCTACGGGTTACTTCTCAACCAATTCGGCGTCGACGACGTCGGCCTCGGCCGGCTGCGGCTCGGTGCCGGCGCCCTGCTGCGCCTGCGCCTTGTAGAGCGTCTCGGCCATCGCGTGCGAGGCGCGCTGCAGTTCCTCCGACGCCTTGGCAATCACCGCGGCGTCGTCACCTGCCGTCGCGCTGCGCACGGCCGCCAGCGCGCTCTCGATCCGGCTGGCGTCGGCCGCCGGAAGCTTGTCGCGGCTTGCACCGAGGGTCTGCTCGACCGAGTAGGCGAGCGCGTCGGCGTTGTTGCGAGCCTCGACGAGATCTCGCCGCGCCTTGTCTTCGGCAGCGTGCGCCTCGGCATCACGTACCAGACGATCCACGTCCTCCTTCGACAAGCCGGACGACCCGCTGATCGTGATCTTCTGCTCCTTGTTCGTCGCACGATCCGTGGCCGTGACGTTCACGATGCCATTCGCGTCGATATCGAAACTCACCTCGACCTGCGGCACCCCGCGCGGCGCGGGCGGCAGGCCGACCAGGTGGAACCGGCCGAGCGTACGGTTGTCGCGCGCCATCGGCCGCTCGCCCTGGAGCACATGTACCTCGACGCTCGTCTGGTGGTCGGCGGCCGTCGAGAACACCTCGCTCTTGCGGGTTGGAATGGTGCTGTTGCGCGGAATGAGCGTCGTCATCACCCCGCCGAGCGTTTCGATGCCCAGCGAGAGCGGCGTCACGTCGAGCAGCAGCATGTCCTTCACCGCGCCGGTGAGCACGCCACCCTGGATGGCGGCGCCCACTGCGACCACCTCGTCAGGATTGACGCCCTTGTGCGGCTCCTTGCCGAAGTACTCCTTCACGAGCTGCTGCACCCTGGGCATCCGCGTCGAGCCGCCCACGAGCACGACCTCGTCGATCTGCGATGGCTGGAGCCCGGCATCAGCAAGCGCCTGCTTGACCGGCGCCATCGTCCGCTGCAGCAGGTCTTCGACGAGCTGTTCGAGCCTGGCGCGCGTGAGCTTCAAGGCCAGGTGCTTCGGTCCGGACGCGTCCGCCGTAATGAACGGCAGGTTGATGTCCGTCTCCATCACGGCTGACAGCTCGACCTTCGCCTTCTCGGCGGCCTCCTTCAAGCGCTGGAGCGCCATGCGATCCTTGCCGAGGTCAATGCCTTCGCTCTTCTTGAACTCGGCAACTATCCAGTCGATGACCCGCTGGTCCACATCGTCGCCGCCGAGATGCGTGTCGCCGTTGGTTGCCTTCACCTCGACGACGCCGTCACCGACCTCGAGAATCGAGATGTCGAACGTGCCACCGCCGAAGTCGTAAACGGCGATGGTCTCCTGCGCCTTCTTGTCGAGCCCGTATGCGAGCGCCGCCGCGGTGGGCTCGTTGATGATCCGCTGCACATTCAGGCCGGCGATGCGACCGGCATCCTTGGTGGCCTGCCTCTGCGCGTCGTTGAAGTAGGCCGGCACGGTGATGACGGCTTCACTCACCGGCTCACCCAGGTAATCCTCCGCAGCCTGCTTCAGCCGCTGCAGCACCATCGCGGAGATCTCAGGCGGCGAATACTGCTTGCCGCGGATCTCGACGCGGGCGTCGCCGCTGGCGGTCGCCACGACTTTGTACGGCACGCGAGCCGCTTCGTTCTTGACCTCCGCGTGGCTCCGGCCCATGAAGCGCTTGATCGAGAACACCGTATTCTCGGGGTTGGTGACGGCCTGGCGTTTTGCGACCTGGCCGACGAGCCGCTCGCCCTCTTTTGTGAACGCCACCACGGATGGCGTCGTGCGATTGCCCTCCTGATTGACAATCACACCGGGCTCCCCGCCCTCCATGACAGCCACTACCGAGTTTGTGGTGCCCAAATCGATTCCGATGACCTTGTTTCCCATGTCTACGATCCCCTTTCCTTCCGGACAAGACTAAATATACGCATCATATGAGTGTTAGTCAAGCATCTTTAGTGAGTGTGTTGCTATTAGATCCGATAATCCGGCCGTGCGCTGCAAAACGCCGAGGCGGTTGCAAGGATGAGCTCGTCTCTGTGGAGCCGCGACGGATGGGACGCCGTGACGCTAGTAGGGCGCCGGGGAATGACTGAGACTGGCGAGCCGCGAGTAGTCCTGGTAGAGGCGGTGCGGCCGGTGGCTCGCCAGTCGCCTCGGCACTCAGCTGAGCGGGATCCGGGCGACCCACCGCAGCGAACGCTTTCAGGGATGGGATTCGTGTGCCATCCTATGCGCCATGGCAGGCTGGCCATCAGTGCTGATGACCCCGGAGTTCGATGACCTGACCGACGATGTGCGACGCCTGTTCCGGGAACTCGACCGCGAGGGCGGCGGGCGGGCAGCGGCCGTCGCCGGCCAGTGCGCGCCGGGGCTGGATGTGCTCGAAACGGACGAAGCCATCGAGATCGTGGTCGATCTCCCAGGCGTGCCGTTCGAAGCCCTGCGCGTGCTGTTGAAGGGAGATGTTGTCGTGGTGGCCGGCGAGAAGATTCCCGTCGGCCCGGGCGGTGCGGGCGACTACCACCTCGTTGAGCGGGCATCGGGGCGGTTTGCCCGTGCGGTGCGGGTCGCGTCCCCCTTCGACGGGGCCAAAGCGGCTGCGAGCCTCGTGAACGGCGAACTGCGCGTGGTGCTGCCGAGGATCGACGATCGTCGGGGAGCGGCCCGAACACTCACGATCGGCACCGAGGTCCTGACCCGCGACTGCTGACGCGCCCCGACGCGCGGCTCCCACGGATGAACATTCTCTTTATAGGCGACATCGTCGGGCGCCCCGGGCGCGATCTGATGCGTGCAGGGCTCGACGCGATCGTGAGCCGGCACGCGGTCGATTTCGTGATTGTCAATGCCGAGAATGCTGCGGGAGGTTTCGGTATCACGCGCGAAATCGGCGACGACCTGCTCGCGCGCGGCGTCGACGTGATGACGTCGGGGAATCACATCTGGGACAAGAAGGAAGCCATCGGCTACGTCGGCGTCGAGGCACGCCTGTTGCGGCCGATCAACTACCCCGCTGGCGTACCGGGACGCGGCAGCTACGTTGGCCGGACTCCGGACGGTCGCGCCGTCGGCGTCATCAATGCGATGGGCCGCGTCTTCATGCTGACCATCGACGATCCCTTCACCGTCGTCGCCCGTGAGGTCGAAAGCATACGGCAGCGGACACCGATCATCTTCGTGGATTTCCACGCCGAGGCCACTTCGGAGAAAATCGCGATGGGGTGGCACCTCGCGGGGAAGGTGACAGCCGTGGTGGGCACGCACACGCACGTGCAGACGGCGGACGATCGGATCCTGCCCGGTGGCACGGCCTACATTACCGATGTCGGCATGACCGGCCCGCACGACGGCATCATCGGCGTCGAACGTGAGCCGGCCCTCGCGCGCTTTCTCAATGGGATGCCCGCCCGGTTCGAGACCGCAACAGGCGATCTGCGGCTGCACGCGGTGGTCGTCGCCGCCGACCCCGAGACCGGCCGGGCCACCGCGATTACACGCCTCAGCCTCTCCATGGCGGACTTGCTCACGCTTGCCGCGTCAGAAATCGGCGAAGCGGAGGCGCGTGACGGACGATGACCTCGCTGTTCGATCTGCCGTTCGAGGAGCCTGAGCCCGAGCCTGAGACGGAAGCGCCCCTTCTGGTGCCTGCGGCGGAACCGGCCCGCACGCCGCGAGACGCCGTGTTGACGGTCAGCCAGCTCACGAGCGACATCCGCCACCTGCTCGAATCGGAGTTCGCGCGCGTTACGGTCGAAGGGGAAATCTCGAACTGCCGTCCCTGGACGACCGGCCACGTCTATTTCACGTTGAAGGACGCGGGCGCACAAATCCGCGCGGTCATGTTCCGCTCGGCCGCACGCGGGCTCAAGTTCCGCCTCGAAGATGGACAGCGGGTCATCGCACGGGGCCGGGTCGGCGTGTACGACGTGAAGGGCGAGTACCAGATCGTCTGCGACCGGCTGGAGCCGACGGGCGCCGGTGCGCTGCAGGTCGCCTTCGAACAGCTGAAGCGCCGGCTCGACGCCGAGGGCCTGTTTGCGACGGCAAGGAAGCGGCCGCTTCCCTTCCTGCCTCGAAAGATCGGCATCGTCACCTCGCTCGATGGGGCCGCGGTGCGCGACATCGTCACGGTGCTCCACGCGCGCTATGCGAACGCGCACCTCGTCATCCGGCCCGCCCGCGTGCAGGGAGACGGAGCCGCCGCCGACGTGGCCCGCGGGCTGAAGGCCGTCGCACGCGTCCCCGGTGTGGACGTCGTCATCGTCGGGCGCGGAGGCGGGTCGATCGAGGATCTCTGGGCGTTCAACGAAGAGGTTGTGGCGCGCGCGATTGCGGCGTGCCCCGTCCCGGTGATCTCCGCCGTCGGGCACGAAACCGACTTCACGATCGCCGACTTCGTGGCGGATTACCGCGCGCCCACCCCGTCGGCCGCGGCCGGCGCCGTCGTCAGCCGTAAGGATCAGGTGTGCGCGCAGGTGAACCGGCAGGCCGAGCGGCTGGCTGCGGCGATGCGCGCGCGTGTCCTCGGACAGCGCGGCCGCGTGCATGTGCTGACGGCCCGGCCTGGCTTTGCCGGCTGGCCGGGACGGGTCGCAATGAAAGGCCGCCACATCGCTGATCTGCTGCAGGATCTCCAGCGTGCGGTGCGCGGCCGTGTGGGCGCGCAAGCGCGCCGGCTCGATCAGTTCCAGGTGCGGCTGGAGTCCCGCGATTTGCGGCGGCGCGTCGCCGTCACGCGCGCACGGCTCGCCGCCGCCAACAGCCGGCTCGACGCAGCGATGGTGCGGCGCCGGCATGTCGCGCGCTCGCGCCTCGGATCACTGGCCGCGGGGCTCGGCAGCCTCAGCCCGCTGGCTGTGCTCGGGCGCGGCTATGCCGTCTGCTGGGACGACGACCGGCGCACGATCCTGCGTGACGCGGCGGCGGTGCCGACGGGCGCCGCGATTCACGTCACGCTGGCACATGGCGAGCTGCACGCCCGCGTAACCGGACGTGACGAAGGTGACCACAACGCGTCATGAGTACAGAACCCACGACCAAGGACTTCGAAGGGGCCATCGCCGAGCTCGAGGCGATCGTCAAGAAACTAGAGGATGGCGACCTGTCGCTCGAAGCGTCGCTCGCCCTGTACGAGCGCGGCGTGGTGCTATCCCGCTTCTGCCACGGGAAGCTCGAAGAAGTCGAGCGCCGCATCGAAATCCTCAACGAGCGCGGGGAGCTGAAAACGGCGCCCGCGTCCTTCGGCTCCGACACCGCCGACGACTCGCGCGGACGGCCTTCGCGATGAGCAACGACGTTGCCGAACCCGATGTGCGGCTGGACCGGTGGATCGACACGCGTCGTACGGCGATCGAGGATGCGCTCGAGCGCCAGCTCCCCACCCCGCCGGCCTGTCCGGCGCTCATCGCCGACGCCATGCGCTACAGCGTGCGCGCCGGCGGCAAGCGCCTGAGGCCGCTGCTCGCGCTTGCCGCGGCGGAAGCGGTCGGGGCCATCGGCGAGCCGCCGCTCGGCGCGGACGAGGCCTGTGCGCAGGCGATGCCCCTCGCGTGCGCGCTCGAGCTGATTCACACCTACTCGCTGGTGCACGATGACCTCCCCGCGATGGACAACGACGTGCTCCGCCGCGGGCTGCCCACCCTGCACGTGGTGCACGGCGAGGGCATGGCGATCCTGGGCGGCGATGCTCTGCTGACAGAAGCGTTCGCCATGCTGGCGCGCGGCGTCGCCGCCCCCGATCCAGGTGCCGCCGCACGCACGCTGCGGGTCATCGCGCGGATCGCGGATGCTGCCGGGCCTCTCGGGATGGCGGGCGGCCAGGCGATCGATTTGCACCTGGGCGGCCAGGGCGGACCGCACGCCCCGGCCGTCGCCGCGCCGGATCTCGGCGTGCTGCGTGACATGCACGCGCGGAAGACGGGCGCGCTCATCCGGGCCGCCGCCACCTGTGGCGCGATCATCGTGGGTGGATCCGATGCGGTCGTTCAGGGTCTCGACGAGTACGCGGCAGAGCTCGGCCTGGCGTTCCAGATCGTGGACGACATCCTCGACGTCGAGGGCGACGCGGCCGCACTCGGCAAGACCGCCGGCAAGGACGCCGCCGCCGGCAAACTGACCTACCCCGCGCTCGTCGGGCTCGAACCATCGAAGCAGATGGCGCGCGAGGCCATCACCCGCGCCGCCGACGCCCTCGCGCGGGCGCGCGTCCCGTCTGACTATCTGCTCGGCATCGCGCAGTGGGTGGTGCGGCGGACGAACTAAGAAGGTGTTCCCGCAAATGCACAATGCACGATGCAGAATGCACAAGGGATGACCGCCTGCTGACGCCACCGGACAATGCCGCGGTGCTGACCCGGTCTGCGCGCCGGGTGCATCGCCTCCAATCATCGACTGTGCATGGTGCCATGCGTGGCGTCGCATCGTGCAGCGTGTGCATTGTGCATTCTGCATCGTGCGTTGCATGTTCCCCGCGTCGTCCCTAGATGAAGAAGATCCGCCTCGACACCCTGCTCGTCGACCGTGGTCTTGCGCCGTCGCGTGAGCGGGCGCGCGCGCTGATCATGGCGGGCCAGGTACAGGCGGGATCCGGCACGCCCCTGAAGCCCGGCACGTTCGTGGCGCCGGATGCGCCGGTGTCGCTCGTGTCGCCGGATCATCCGTACGTCGGCCGCGGCGGGCTGAAACTCGCGCATGCGCTCGATACGTTCCAGATCGAGGTACGCGGGCGCGACGGGCTCGACATCGGGGCATCGACAGGCGGCTTTACTGACGTGCTCCTGCAGCGTGGCGCCCACCACGTCGTCGCGCTCGACGTGGGACATGGGCAGTTCGACTGGCGGCTGCGCAACGATCCGCGCGTCCTCGTCATCGAAGGGATGAACGCCCGTCACCTGCTGCCCGCGCATCTGCCGGGTCCGGTGGATATCGTCACCATTGACGTGTCGTTCATCTCGCTGCGCCTGATCCTCCCGGCGGTTCCGCCTCTGCTCCGCCCCGGTGCGGACGTGGTGGCGCTGGTCAAGCCGCAGTTCGAGGCGGGACGCGACGAGGTTGGCCGCGGCGGGCTCGTGCTGGATCTCGCCGTGCACGAGCGCGTGGTGGAAGGAGTGGCTGGGGCGGCGGCTGCGATAGGATTGGCGCCGCACGGCATGACGCCTTCCCCTATAACCGGCGCCACGGGCAACCAGGAGTACCTGCTCCACCTGCGTGCCGGCACGGGCGCCGGCCACGCCGGCGAAGCCACGGGGTCCACGTGATTACGACGGTGGGTATCGTCGCGAAGCGCGGTCTCGCGGCCGCAGCGCCGCACCTCGTGCGCCTGGTCGAGTGGTTGAGCGGCCGTGGTCTGCCCGCGGTCGTGGACCATGACACCGCGATCCTCATCGGTTCCACCGACGGCATGCGTGTCGTCAGCCGGGATGATCTGCCCGGCCTGGTGGATCTCGTGGTAGTGCTCGGCGGCGACGGCACGCTGCTCGGGATCGCGGATCGCGTGGGAGGAGCGGGACGAGAGACGCCGATTCTCGGCGTCAACTTCGGCCGGCTTGGATTCCTCACCGAGGTGACGCTGCCGGAGATGCTCGCCGCCCTCGCGGCGGCCGTCGACGGCACCGCCCCGATGCAGCAGCGCGCCATGCTGCACGCGCGCGCCCTGAGCGGCGGCACGGCCTACGCCGATCACATCGTGCTCAACGACGTCGTGATCACCAAGGGGGCGATCTCACGCCTCATCTACCTCGCCGTATCGGTCGACGACCACTTCGTCACGAACGTCAAGGCTGACGGGCTGATCATCGGCAGCCCGACCGGGTCCACCGCCTACAACCTCGCCGCCGGCGGCCCCATCGTGCACCCCGGCGTCGACGCGCTGCTCATCACGCCCATCGCCCCGCACACGCTGGGCAATCGGCCGATCGTGATTCCGGGTGGATCGACGATCAGCGTGCGCGCGGCGGCAGACTCGAGCAAGGACGAGATGTTCGTGACCTTCGACGGTCAGACCGGCTTCCCGTTCGGCCTGGAGGACGTGGTGATCGTCACCCGTGCCGACCGCCGCCTGCGCCTCGTCGGCTCACCGACCCGCGGGTACTACGACACGCTGCGCCAGAAGCTCCACTGGGGGGATCGGTGACACATGTAATGCAAAATGCAAAATGAAAAATGTAGACGCTGCACGGACGGACGGTGTTCTGCTTTTCATTTTACATTTTGCATTTTTCATTTTGCATTACTTGCTCCTGAAGTACTCCACCTGGAACTCCCGCACCTTGGCCCGGTGCTCGTCGTAGGTGGTGGAGAACACGTGTGAACCGTCGTTCCGGCTCACGAAGTACAGGTAGTCCACCTCCGCTGGTTTGAGCACGGCCTCGAGAGATGGGCGGCCAGGGGCTGCGATCGGGCCGGGAGGGAGGCCGGCGTATTTGTAGGTGTTATAGGGCGAGTCGAATGCCAGGTCGGCGCGGGTCAGGTTGCCCCTGTACCGGCCGGCCTTCTGCAGTGCGTAGATCACGGTGGGGTCGCATTGCAGCCCCATCCCGATCTTCAGGCGGTTCAAGTAGACCGCGGCCACGGTCGGTCGTTCCTCCGGCCGGGCGGTTTCCTTCTCCACGAGCGACGCGAGCGTCACGACCTCCCGCACGGTGAGGCTGCGGGCGGACGCGGTCTGTCGCAGGTCGGGGCCGAAGATCTGCTCGAAGCGCGAGACCATCGCGCGCACGAGCACGTCGGCGTTCGCGCGGCGCGGCAAGGGATACGTCTCCGGATACAGGTACCCCTCGAGGTCGGGCGCCGCGGGGTCGAGCGCGGCCACCAGCTTCGGGTTGCGGGCGGCGGCCTCGAACGACGCGGCGACCCCAAAGCCCCGCGACTCGAACAGCTTCGCCATCTCCTGGATGGTCAGGCCCTCGGGAAACGTCACCGGCCGCAGGTAGACGTCGCCGCGTGCCAGCTTGGCGATGACGTCGGCCGGCCGCAACTCGCCCGTGAAGCGGTACTCGCCTGCCTTGAGCACGCGGGCCTCCCCGCTCTTGAACACCGCGATGCGCCAGGTGAGGCCATCACGAATCACGCCGCTCTCGACGAGCCGGCGGCCGATTGCGGCTGGACCGGCGCCCGGTGGCACCTCCACGAACTGCTCTGCCGCCTGGTAGCCTTTGAACGGCCGGTCCACGCGCGAGTAGACGACCCCAGCGGCAGCGGCGATGGCGACGAGTACCGCCAATACGGCAAAAATCAAGCGGCGCATCAGTCCTCGACGGCAGCGTGTGACGGCGTGTGGAGCGTGCGGCTATCCAGGTAGTCCTGTAGGATGACGGCCGCCGATGCGGCATCGAGCCGCGCCTTGCGCTTGCGCCAGTCACGCTCGGTGAGTGCCAGCCGGCTGTCCGCCTCGTGACTGCTGAGGCGTTCGTCCTGCAGCACCACCGGCGCTGCGATGACGGCGCGCAGCCGATCGACCATGCGGCGCACGTGGAGCGTCTGCTCGGTGTCGGATCCATCGAGCCGCTTCGGCAGGCCGACCACAACGGCCTCCACGCCGTCCTCATTCGCAGCCAGTGTCGCAATGGCCTCCGCGAGGAGAGCAGCCGCCGCGGCATCGGATGGCCCGCGCTCGATGGTGCGCAGCGGACGTGCCAGCGTGCCCGATGGATCGCTGATCGCCAGGCCGACCCGCTTGAGCCCGAGATCCACGCCAACGATTCGCACGGCGTGATTATGCCACTTCGTTCGCGTCGAGCCGTCCACTCGGCAGCGGTTCGGCGTGGAGGAACGTCGCACACCGATATACAATGAGCGAACAGCGCGAGCGGTGCTCGGCCTCGCGGTCCGCACCCGTGCTCGTTCTTGAATACCTGCCCGGCAGGTGTTCGTGGTGGTTGGGCGGCCCGGGTGCCGCGAAGCGAAATGACCAATTCTATGAATTCGAGAGCCCGTCTCGTCCTGCTGTTCATCTCCGCGCCGATCGTGCTCCTGGTCGTCACCGGCGGGTTCATGAGCCAGGCAACCGCGTCGCGTGACGAGACCTACCGGCCGATGCGCGTCTTCCAGGAAGTGGTGCCGCTCATCCTCAGCAGCTACGTCGAACCCGTCAACAGCGACAGCATCATGCAGGGCGCCATGCACGGTTTGGCAGAGGGGCTCGATCCCGACAGCTCCTATCTCACGCCCGCCCAGGTCGCGGCCTTCACCAGCGCAGGGCCGGCGCCGAAGGGCAACGTCGGCCTCGAGCTGACCCGCCAGGTACCTACCTGCGCGTCATCGCCGCGCGGGACGACTCGCCTGCCGCGAAGGCTGGCTTGCGGACGGGCGACTTCATCCGCGGCATCGACGGCAAGCCAACGCGCGAGATGTCCGTGGTGCTGGGCTCGCGCCTGCTGCAGGGCCCTCCAGGATCAAAGGTCAGCCTCACCATTCTTCGGGGCAACGCCGCCGAGCCGCACACGGTGGAGCTCGTACGGGAGGCGACGCCGAGTCTGGCGGTCACGAGCCGGATTGTGCGACCAGGCATCGGTCTCGTCCGTGTGCCCTCGTTCGGAGCGCACACGCCGGGGCAGATTCGGGAGCAGTTCGCCGCCGTGGGCAAGCAGGGCGCCGAACAAATCCTCGTCG
Organism: Vicinamibacteria bacterium; assembly: GCA_963763095.1. GTDB lineage: Bacteria > Acidobacteriota > Vicinamibacteria > Vicinamibacterales > JAENWD01 > CAVUCH01. The sequence continues at coordinate 190,833 of CAVXNR010000018.1, read as the reverse complement.
ACCTGCGCGGCACCGCGGAAGGTGAACTCGATCAGGGCATCGCGGCGGCGCGGTTGTTCGTCGCGCGCGGCGTGCTCGCCACGCGTGAATCGCGGACCGGGAAGACAGCGATCGAAGCCGAGGCGAACGGCGGGGACATCACCGCTCCGGTCCTGCTGCTCGTAGACAACGGCACCTCGGGCGCCGCCGAAGTGTTCGCCGCGGCGCTCACGGCGAACGGGCGCACGACACTCGTCGGCGAGCGGACGCTTGGCCGTGCGGCCACACAGGAGCTGGTGAAGCTGCCCGACGGCAGCGGGCTCTGGCTGTCGACGACGCGGTATCTCACGCCAAAGGACGCCGTCATTCACGAGAAGGGGCTGAAGCCCGACGTCCTGGTGGAAGTGCCTGACGTGGAGTTCGGTGGCGAGCCGCCCGCCACGGATCCGATTCTCGAGAAGGCGCTCGAGGCCGTCGATCTCAAGAAGGCCGCCTGAGCACCGGCCGCTCCTCCTTCAGCTGAAACGTCTTCCGACTGCCCGCGGTGCGCGTGGCTGCGACATCGCAGCCGCGCTGGTGTCGCACGCCTCCACGGCGCGTCACTGCGCGGCAACATTCGCGTTGCGAGCGTTGAATCCCTTGACACATCTGGAGCGCTGCCGTATAACCCGTCTGGCTCTACCACGCACAGCGCGTCGCGCCGCCCGCGCGGCTTCAGGAGGTTTTGCATGAACAAGAGTGAACTGGTTGAAATCATTGCGAAAGATGCGGAGCTCAGCAAAAGCAGTGCGGCCGCCGCAGTCGATTCGTTCTTCACCGGCGTGACGAAGGCGTTGAAGAAGGGCGACTCGATCACCTTTGTCGGGTTCGGCACGTTCAAGACGTCGCAGCGGAAGGCTCGCACCGCGCGTAACCCGCAGACCGGGGCCCCGATCAAGATCAAAGCACGCCGCGTGGTCCGCTTCACCGCCGGCAAGACGTTGAAGAACACGGTCAAGTAGCCTCGCCCCCTCGTGTGCGCCCGTCATGCCGCGCCGGTCTCGTCCGGCGCGGGACGGCCGCCCCGCCTTAGTTCCAGCTGCGCCGTTGACGCCTCTTGAAAGCGGTTGCTATACTGATCGTTCGTCTAATGCCCGATCGGGGCAAGCTTAGGCGCGTAGCTCAGATGGTTAGAGCGCCTGCCTGACACGCAGGAGGTCGGCGGTTCGAGTCCGCCCGTGCCTACCATGTCGTCCGCGTCCGCCAGCCCTGGTCGCTGCCTGCACGACGGTACGGTGTGAAAACGTTCAGAGGATCGGCGCGCCGCAACGCTGTGCAGCCTCCCGCGAGTAGTGATTGACCCTAGAATTGCCATGAGCCAGGTGAGCGTCACGCTGCCAGACGGCGCCGGCCGCAGCGTGCCTGCCGGAACCGCCGTCCGCGAGGTCGCGGCGGCTATCTCGCCACGCCTGGCATCGGCGGCCCTGGCCGCGTACGTCGACGATCGCCTGGTGGATCTCACGTACCCACTCACGGCGGACGCTCGCGTGCGCATAGTCACGGAGCAAACGCCCGAAGCGCTGGCCCTCTATCGTCACAGCACGGCGCACCTGCTGGCGGCGGCGGTGACGGCGCTCTTCCCGAACGCGCAGTGCGGGATCGGTCCCGCGACCGACGAGGGCTTCTTCTACGACTTCATCGTCGACCGCCCGTTCGTGCCGGAGGATCTCGCGGCCATCGAACGCAAGATGAAGGAGCTTGCTGGACAGGACCTGCCATACGAACGGCAGCTGTGGCCCCGCGAGGAGGCCCTGGGGTTCTTCGGCGACCGCGGCGAGAAGTTGAAGGTGCAGCTGATCGAGGAGAAGACCGAGGGGCAGTCGCACGTCTCGGTCTACACGATCAAGGACCGCGACACCTTCGTGGATTTCTGCGTCGGCCCCCACGTGCCCTCGACGGGACGGCTCAAGGCCTTCACGCTGCTGACGACCTCGAACGCATACTGGAAGGGTGACGCGAAGAACGCGCCGATGCAGCGCATCTACGGCACGGCGTTCTTCACCGACAAGGACCTGAAAGCCCACCTCGCACGTCTTGAACAGGCGAAGCTGCGCGATCATCGCAAGCTCGGACGCGACCTCGGCCTGTTCATGTTCCACCCGTGGGCGCCGGGCACCGCGTTCTGGCTCGGCAAGGGAACCGTGCTCTACCAGACGCTCGCGAACTACATGCGCGAAGTGCTCTACCCCGCCGGGTACGTCGAGGTCAAGACACCGCTCATCTTCAACAAGGCGCTGTGGGAGACCTCCGGCCATTGGCAGCACTACCGCTCGAACATGTTCCTGGTGAAGTCGGAGGACGACCAGGAGATGGGCGTGAAGGCCATGAATTGCCCGGGGCACATGCTGGTGTTCGGCAGCGAAGGCCGCAGCTATCGGGACCTGCCGCTGCGGCTGCACGAGCAGACGCCACTTCACCGGAACGAAGCGTCCGGTGTGCTGTCGGGCCTCACGCGCGTGCGGCAGTTCTCGCAGGACGATGCGCACTGCTTCGTGCGGGAGGACCAGATCGGCGACGAGGTCGAGCGTCTGCTGCGGCTCGTGCAGCGGGTCTACCGCGACTTCGGCCTGGTGCCGGAGATGAAGCTGTCGACGCGACCAGCGGAGTTCCTCGGCGAGGTCGCTACGTGGGACCACGCCGAGTCCGAGTTGAAGCGTGCGCTCGAGGCAGTGGGCGAGCGGTACACGCTCAATGAAGGCGATGGCGCGTTCTACGGTCCGAAGATCGATTTCGACGTGACCGACGCGATCGGGCGGAAGTGGCAGTGCGCCACGATTCAGCTCGATTACCAGCTGCCGCAGCGCTTCGACCTGAAATACATCGGCGCCGACAACACCGAGCATCGGCCGGTGGTCATTCACCGGGCCATCTTCGGCAGCTTCGAGCGGTTCATCGCGATGCTGATTGAGCACTATGCGGGGGCCTTCCCGCTCGTGGCTTGCGCCGGTCCAGGTCGCGGTGCTGCCGATTGCCGACCGGCACGTGGACTATGCGCGGGTGACTGTGGAACGGCTGGCAGCGGCCGGGCTTCGCGCCGAGCTCGACGAGCGCCAGGAGAAGATCGGATATAAGATCCGCGAAGCCCAGTTGCAGAAGATTCCGTACATGCTGGTCACGGGCGACCGTGAGGCTGCTGAAGGGTACGGTGGCCGTGCGCGCGCGCGCCCGCGGCGACCAGGGGCCGCGGCCCGTCGACGAGTTCATTGCCGCGGCGCTCGACGAGGCTCGCGCGCGCGCGAACGAGGGGCAGCCCGGCACGCCGTCGCTGGCCCATAACTGAGGGAGGCTACTATCGCTTTCGAACGTTCCGGCCGGCGTGACGATCGGGTCCGGGTGAATGAACGGATTCGCGTCCGCGAGATCCGCGTGATCGACGACACCGGCCAGCAGCTCGGCATCATGCCACCGCCGCAGGCCATCACGATCGCACGACAGAAGGGGCTCGATCTGGTGGAGATTTCGCCGACCGCCGTTCCGCCGGTCTGCCGGATCATGGATTTCGGCAAGTACCAGTACCAGGAACAGAAACGGGCGCGCGAGGCGAAGAAGCACCAGAAGATCATCGAGGTCAAGGAAATCAAGTTTCGTCCGAAGGTGGACGAGCACGATTACCAGTTCAAGAAGAAGCACATCGAGCGCTTCCTCGCCGAGGGCGACAAGGTGAAGGCGACGGTGTTCTTCCGCGGACGCGAGATGGCGCACCCCGAAATCGGGCGGCGCATTCTGGAGCGCCTGATCGGCGAGTTGTCCGAGGTCGCGCTGGCCGAGTCGGGGCCGCGGCAAGAGGGCAACCAGATGCACACGATCCTGACCGGCAAGTCCGACAAGTCGGGCCGCCGCCCCTCAGCAGCGCCCGCCGCCGACGCGGCACGACGGCCTGCTCCGTCAACGACGGCTGCCACTCCCACTCCGGTGGGCGCGGCGCCCCTGGCCGGCTCGGTGACAGCACCGCCGGCACCCGAAGAAAGCTAGAAGATGCCGAAGCTCAAGACTCATCGCGGCGCCGCCAAGCGCTTCAAGAAGACCGCCACCGGCAAGTTCCTCCGGAGCAGCGCCTTCAAGCGGCACATCCTGACGAGCAAGACGACCAAGGTGAAGCGCGCCCAGCGCGGCGACAAGCCGGTGACCCCGGGCGACGCGGTGAAGCTGGCGTTGATGCTGCCGTACAAATAGGGATCACACGCACGGGGACGCAAGGGCTTAAGGGCTAAGGGCTAAGGGCTAAGGGCTAAGGGCTAAGGGAGGAATGGCGCGTGAGCCGCGCTCTTGCTCTCGGCGCAAGCTCGGAGTGCCCGACCGTTTGCCGCTCCAGAGCCTCTGGTCTAGGCGTTTGGCCGTTAGCCTTCAGCCTTCAGCCTTCAGCCTTTAGCCTTTAGCCTTTAGCCTTTAGCCTTAACAAGGGAAGAACGATGCCTCGAGTCAAACGCGGAACCGTCCGGCGAGCCAAGCGCAAGAAGCTGCTCGCACGCACCAAAGGCTTCTACGCGACGAAGAGCAAGCTGTATCGCGCGGCGAAAGAGTCCGCCGACACCGCCCTCAAGTACGCCTTTGTCGGCCGTAGGAACAAGAAGCGGGACTTCCGCCGCCTGTGGGTGATCCGGATCAACGCCGCGGCCCGCGAGAACGGGTTGACCTACGGACAGCTGATCAACGGTCTCAAGATCGCCGGCGTCGGCCTCGACCGGAAGACGCTTGCCGATCTCGCCGTGACCTCTCCTGCCGCGTTCGCGAGCGTCGCGGCGCAGGCCAAGTCGGCGCGGCCGGCTGCCGCCGTGCCGCCCGCTTCGTAATGCACAATGCACGATGCACGATGCACACCCGGCCAGCGGGAGCCCTGCCGGTGCTGTGTGTTGTACCTGCACGCTCGCTGCGGTAGCACGTCACTGAAGCGGACCCGCAGGCCGGCATACGGAGTGCCGAGGTGAGACGTGCTACGGAGAATGTCTCGAACGCTTGTGTGTTGCCCTCGAGTTCGTGTGCATTGTGCATTGTGCATCGTGCATTTCACTGGTCAGTAACTCCTTCGTCCCATGACCGCCGTCGATAAGCTTCGCGCCCGCTTCGACGAGCAGTTGGGTGACGCCGCATCCGACAACGACCTCAAGGCACTCAAGGACCAGTACCTCGGACGGAAGGGCGGCGCCGTCGCGGCGCTGATGAAGGAAGTCGCCTCCGCCTCCCCGGAGGAGCGTCCCGTCCTGGGGCGACTGGCGAACGAGCTCAAGATTCACATCGAAGAAGCCATCGCCGGGCGCCGCAGTGCCCTCGAATCGTCACGGCCGCCGGCAGGGGCCGTGGACGTGACGCTGCCCGGCCGGCCTGCCGTCGTCGGTCATCGTCACCCGCTCACCATCCTGCGTGAGCGGCTCGAAGCGATCTTCGCGAGGCAGGGGTATGAGATCCTCGACGGCCCCGAAACGGAGGATGACTACCACAACTTCGAAGCGCTCAACATGCCGCCGGATCACCCCGCGCGCGACATGCAGGACACGTTGTACCTGCGCGAGCCGTTTGCGCGCGCGGTGCGGCCGGTCGGTGTCCCCGGCGGGCCGAAGGTGCGAGGTGAGGAGGACGCCGCGTCCGAGCGGCCTGCCACCCTGCTGCGGACGCACACCTCGGCGATGCAGATTCGCTACATGCAGTCGCACCGGCCGCCGGTCCGGGTCATCGCGCCGGGACGCGTCTACCGCCGCGACAACCTGGACCTGACGCACACGCCGATGTTCCAGCAGGTCGAGGGCCTGGTCGTCGGCGCTCACGTGTCGATGGGCGATTTGAAGGGGTCGATCATCGGCTGCCTGCGCGAGATGTTCGGACCAGATACGCCGGTGATGTTCCGCCCGAGCTTCTTCCCGTATACGGAGCCGAGCGCCGACGTCTTCATCGGCTGCCGATCCTGCGGCGGAACCGGCTGCGCGATCTGCAAACGCACCGGGTGGATCGAGGTGCTCGGCTGCGGCATGGTGCACCCGGCCGTGTTCGAGGCTGTCGGCTATGACCCGCGGGCCGTGACCGGGTTCGCCTTCGGCATCGGCATCGAGCGGCTCGCCATGCTGGTGTACGGAGTCGACGACATCCGGCAGTTCTACGAAAACGACCTCCGCTTCCTGGAGCAGTTCGCCTTTTGAAGATCCTCGTCTCCTGGCTGCGTGAGCTCGTGGACGTTCCGGTGACGCCCGCGAAGCTGGCGTCGGACCTGCACATGGCAGGCTTCGAAGTGGCGTCGGTCGAGCCGCCGCCCGGCGCGGCCGCCGGCCGAGACGATGCCGTCATCGATCTGGAGATCACCGCGAATCGTCCCGACTGCCTCAGCGTGCTTGGCATCGCCCGCGAGGTCGCGACGCTGTACGACACGCTGCTGAAGATGCCGCGCCTGTCGACGCTCGGCGCAGCCGACGGGACGCAGGTTGGCGACCTGCGGGTCACGATCGAGGATGCTGCCCGCTGCCCTCGATACTGCGCCGCGCTTGCTGAAGTGCAGATCGCCCCATCACCAGCCTGGATGCAGAATCGATTGGCTGCCGCCGGGGTGCGTGCCATCAACAACATCGTTGACATCACGAACTACGTGTTGCTCGAAATCGGCCACCCGATGCATGCGTTCGATTTCGAGCGGCTCGCCGGACCCGAGCTGCGCATCCGCACCGCGCGGACAGGCGAACGCGTTACGACGCTCGATGCCCAGGACCGTGCGCTCGTGCCAGACATCCTCGTCATCGCCGACGCGACGCGGCCGCAAGCGATCGGCGGTGTGATGGGGGGCCGCGACAGCGAAGTGTCCGACGCCACCCATCTAATCGCGCTCGAGAGCGCCTGGTTCGAGCCGACCGGCATCCGGCGTACGAGCAGGCGCCTCGGGCTATCGACGGAAGCGTCGTACCGGTTCGAGCGCGGGGCCGACATCGAGGCGCCTCCGGTGGCCCTGGCGCGCGCCTGCGCGCTGCTGGAAGAGACCGGTGCCGGCCACGCCCGGCCTGGTTTCGTCGACGCGTATCCCGCGAAGCGCGAACGCCGGCTGGTCGAGATCGACACGGCACGCGTGGCACAGGTGCTTGGCGCCGACGTGCCCACGTCGGAGATCACTCGGACGCTCGAGGGGTTGGGGTTCGGTGTGGTGCCGCAGGCATCGACCGCGGACGATGGGTCACCCGCGAGCCAGCCCACAGAGCGTGGCACCTGTCTCAGTGTCACTGTACCCGTCGTGGCGGATCGACGTCGGGCGCGACATCGACCTGATAGAGGAGATCGCGCGTCACTTCGGGTACGATCGCCTGCCCACCACCTTTCCGACGCTCGAGCAGACACCCGCGGAACCAGACGGCCGTCTCGAGCGAGACCGGCTCGTGCGGCGTCTCGCGGCGTCGGCCGGGTTCTCCGAAGCGGTGACGTTCTCATTCATCGAGCGGGGAGCCGCGTTGTCGTTCGCCGCCGCGCCGGATCTGGTCGACATCCTGAATCCACTTTCGGAGCAGTTCGCCGTCCTGCGGCCGTGTCTGCTGGCGGGTGTCATCGAGGCCGTCGCACACAACCTCCGGCGCGGCCTGGAGGACGCTCGCCTGTTCGAGCTGGGCACCGTCTTCAACCGAAACAGCGGGGAACGGCGAGCGGTGGCGCTCGCATGGGTCGGCGCAGGCGCCCCGACGCACTGGAGCGGCAGCCGCCGGCCGGTCGACTTCTTCGACATGAAAGGCGCCGTTGAACTCATCGCGGCGGGGCTGAAAGTCGACGTGGAGTTGAGGCCGGCGGAGCGCCCGTACCTGGTCCGCGGCCGATCTGCCGCGGTGGTCGCGACAGCGACCGACACGGGCGCGATCGGGGTTCTCGGGCAGCTGGCGCCAGCGCTGACGGCCGCTCGGGATATGCCGCTGCACGCCGAAGTCTACGTCGCCGAGATCGACCTCGACGCCCTGGCCGACGTCGCCTCGTCGCCGCTGATGTTCAGCTCGGTGCCTCCGCCTCGGTACCCCGCCGTCGTGCGCGACCTTTCGATCATCGTTGACGACACCTTGCCCGCGGCAGTCGTTCGTGGCACCATTCACGCCGCGGCGCCTGCCACGCTCACGCGCGTGCGGGAGTTCGACCGGTACCAGGGCAAGGGCGTGCCCGACGGGCGCGTCAGCCTCTCCTACCGGTTCACCTTCCAGGCGCCTGACCGCACGCTGACCGATGCGGACGTGCAGCGCGCGATGACCGACATCGTCCAGACGCTCATACGCGAGCATGGGGCGGTGCAAAGATGAGACGAGACACGCAGCCTTTTTACCGGAGTTCGCTTTCATGGCTAAGACGATGGGACGTACCGTTGATCTCGAACCGATTGACCGCCTCGAAGAGAAAGTCCGGCAACTCGTTGGGATGATCGAGCGGCTGCGCGGTGATCAGGCACGGCTGACCCAGGAGAACCAGCGGCTCGCGCACGACCTCGAGATGACGCACGCACGCCTTGCAGAGGTGGAAGGCGTGAGTGTCGAGCTTACGAGCCTGCGTGACGAGCGCGAGGTGATTCGTGGCCGTGTGGCCGAGATGCTCGAGCAACTCGACGCGTTGAGTCTGTGAACAATCGAGGCGGCAGGCTGCAGGCTGCGGGTTACGGGCCCCGTCGGGGTCGGACCCGAAAGTGTCTGCAGGCTGGAGCCTGTAGCCTGCAGCCCTGACATTGTCCGATCCCTCAGAACGCGTCGTTCCGGTGTTCATCCAGGGCCAGCGGTATCCAATCCGCAGCACGCTGGATCCCGCGTACATTGCGGAGCTGGCGGCGTATGTCGACGAGAAGATGAAGGCTGCCGCGGAAAGCGGGACGGCCCACGACACGCTCCGCCTGGCGGTGCTGGCGGCTCTCAACATCGCGGACGAGATGTTCCGGTGCCGCGAAGCCGCCGGCGAGCGCGCACGCGCGGTGGTGGACCGGACGCGGGCGATCGAACAGATGCTGGACGCGGCTCTGCATTCGTAGCGAAGCGTAGCCCGGGCCGCTCCGGCCCCCGGGCTACGTTGTCAGTCCGCGCACCTCTGCGCACCTCCCTCTCCAGGCGTGTGGCCCCTTGACGATCGAGCGGGGCCGGGCTAGGATCACGGTGCTTCTGCTTTGCCCGTGATGGTTCGGAGGCTTGGTTGAGCCAACGCTTCTTCCAAGCGAATCGCGACGTCGCCTGTTGTGCATGCCTCCGCAGCGAGGAAGCCTTGATGGCGGCTTAACACAGCGGTTCCACCTGCACTTGCAGGTTCATCCAACCTCCCCACACGGCAAAGCGGGGCTTTTCTTCTCCTGGATTCCTCCTAGTCAGCAAAAGTCGGCGCGGGTTTCCCTGCCCCGCCCTGTTCTTCCCGGGCCCGGAACCCGATCGAACGTGGGTTCGGATTGAGGAGCTATGGGCGGCGAACTGCTGAAGTATGTGGTCGATGCCGCGGTGGCCCTGGGCACGGGTGCTGCCGTGTTCGCGCTATGGGTCGCCAACCGCAAGCGCATCGCGGCGGAGACGCTCGGACGCGCCGAGGAGCAGGCGTCGCGCCTGCTACGCGAGGCGGAGCGTGAAGCGGAGACCCGCCGCAAGGAAGCCCTGCTCGACGCGAAAGAACGCGCACACGAGCTGCGGCTCGAGGCCGAGCAGTACGCCCGCGATCACCGGCAGCAGATCACTTCGATCGAGCAGATACTCACCCGCCGTGAGTCGGCGCTCACCGAACAACTCGACAAGGCGGCGCGTGCCGAATCCGAGCTCGGACGCCGGGTCGAGGCAATGGCCGAGCGCGAGCGGAGCCTCGAAGCGGCCGCCCGCAAGTACGACGCGCTCGTGGCAAATCAGCAGCGGGAACTCGAACGCGTGTCTGGTCTCACCGCGGAGTCGGCCCGCGAGCTTCTGATGCGGCAGATGGAAGGCGAGGCCAGGCGTGACGCCGCGAACCTGGTGAAGCGGCTCGAAGCCGAGGCGCGCGAGCACGCTGAGGCGACGGCCCGCTCCATCATCACGCAGGCGATCCAGAGGTCAGCCGCAGATCACACCATCGAGACCACCGTCTCGGTCGTGGACCTGCCAAGCGACGATCTGAAGGGCCGCATCATCGGCCGGGAGGGCCGGAACATCCGCGCCCTCGAGCTCGCGACGGGCGTCGACCTCATCGTGGACGACACGCCAGGCGCCATCATCCTCTCCGGCTTCGATCCGTATCGCCGGGAGGTGGCGCGACGCGTCATCGAGCGGCTGATCGCCGACGGCCGCATTCACCCGGCCCGCATCGAGGAGGTCGTCGAAAAGGTGAACGCCGAGATGGAAGACGCGGTCCGCAAGGACGGCGAGGCCGCCGCGTTCGAGCTCGGCCTCCATGACCTGCACCCCGACGTGCTGCGCCTGATGGGCCGCCTGCGGTTCCGTACCAGCTACGGGCAGAACATCCTCCATCATTCGCGCGAAGTGGCCTACCTTGCCGGCATCATGGCGCGCGAGCTCGGGCTTGACGCGATGGTGGCCGTGCGTGCGGCATTCCTGCACGATATCGGCAAGGCCATCGATCGCGACATCCAGGGCACGCACCTCGAGCTCGGCCTCGATTTCCTGAAGAAGCATGGTGAGTCGGAGCCCGTGCTGCAGGCGGTTGCCGCCCACCATATGGACATCGACTGGCCGTCGCTCGAAGCGATGATCGTGCAGGCGGCCGACGCGATCTCGGCCGCACGCCCTGGTGCGCGGCGCGACATCCTCGAGTCGTACATCAAGCGGCTCGAGAAGCTCGAACGCATCGCCGACTCGTTCAAGGGTGTGTCCAAATCGTTCGCGCTGCAGGCCGGACGGGAGATCCGCATCATGGTGGAGAGTGACAAGGTCAGCGACGAGGAGGCGATCTGGCTCTCGAAGGACATTGCGCGGCGAATCGAGAACGAGCTCGAATACCCCGGCCACATCAAGGTGACCGTCATCCGCGAAACGCGGGCGGTTGACTACGCGAAGTGACGGGCTCAGGACCGGCGACCGTCACCGTTGCCGATGTCGGCGAGCATGACCTGATCGATCGGATCACGAGCCGCCTCCCCCTCGCTCCCGACTGGCTCCTCGTGGGCCCGGGGGACGATGGGGCGGTGGCGAGCCCGAAGCGCAACGAGCTGGAAGTCATCACGACCGACGCCTCCGTGGAAGGCGTCCACTTCGACCGGCGGTTCGTTCCAAGCCCAGCGATCGGCCATCGGGCGCTGGCGGTCAACTTGAGCGACCTTGCGGCGATGGGTGCGACGCCTCGCCTCGCAACGCTCTCGCTGGCCATGCCGGGGCTCCTGCCGCTCACGGAGTTCGACGGACTGGTGGACGGGCTGCTCGCGCTCGCCCGCCGGCACGATACGACGGTGGTCGGCGGGAACCTGTCGCGGTCGCCGGGGCCGCTCGTCGTCGACGTGATGGTCATGGGAACAGTACCGACCGCGTCGGGTACTCACGCGGGCCGGCGCACGGCCGGGGGACATCGTGTTCGTCAGCGGCAGCATCGGCGCCGCACGGGCCGGGTTGGCAATGTGCGCCTGCGCGGGCAACGGCGCCGCCGAGAGCCGTTGGGACGCGGTGTCCGAGGCTGACGCGGCGACCCCGCGGGGCCGGTACCTGCGACCGGAGCCGCGGGTCCGCCTGGGCGTGCTGCTCGGGCGCAACCAGGTGGCGACCGCGTGCATGGATTTGAGCGACGGCCTCGCTGACGGCCTGCGCGGACTGGCGCGGGCGAGCGGCACAGGCATCACGGTAGATGCCGACGCGCTCCCGATGCATCCTGAGGCGCGCGCGTTCTTCGAGGCGGCCGGCCGTGATGCGGTGCTGGAAGCGGCCGCCGGGGGAGACGACTATGAACTGCTGTTTACAGTGCCCGCGCGGCGTCAGGGCCGACTGCGCGGCGTGGCGCGGCTCGCGCGCGGGCTGACCTTCACGCGCATCGGGATCGTGACGCGCGATCCCGCGATCGTGCTGCGACGCCGCGGACGTGACGAGGCGCTGCCGGCGAGCTTCGCGCACTTCGGCGGACCGACGTCGTGCTGATCTCCAGGATTCTCTGGCGCAAAGCCGTTGCGACGGTGGTCGTCGTGACCGCCTTCGTGTTCCTGTACGAAACGCGGATCCTCGACTCGCGCTTCGGCCTGCGGCTGGGCCCCGCTGCCGAGGTGGGCGCGCTGCCGGCGCAAGGCACGCGCCTGACGTTCGGCGCGACCGCGTACTGCAAGGGGACGACGACTGCCTCGGGCGTGAACGTGCGATCGGGCATCGCGGCAGCCGACCCCGCGTTGCTGCCCGTGGGATCGGTCGTCCAGGTGGACGCGCCGGGCGCGCGCAACGACGGTGTCTACACGATCATGGACACGGGACCGAAGGTGAACGGCCGCCACCTCGATCTCTACATGTGGAGCTGCCACGAGGCGCTGGCGTTCGGCCGCGTCGACGTGTCGATCGTCGTGCTCCGATTGGGGTGGAGCCCGCAGGCGAGCTCCCCCAGCATCATCGACCGCCTGTTCCGCCGGCGCGAAGCGACCGCGCCGGTGCGGGTGCCTGACGTGCCGCAGGTGCCCCCTGCGACGCTCCCCGACGTCGCGCCCTCGGTGAGCCCGCCCGGCTCGTCCCCGTAATCAGATTCGGAGCTCGTTCCGGTACTTACGAACGGACCGGATCGCTCGCCCGGACGCCGAACCCGAAATAGGCGCTCACCGCGGCAATGACCGCGTGCAGTGCGACGTCGGCTCCGTAGATCGGGACCAGTCCAAAGGTCGTGTTGAGCCCGGGGATCAGACCCATGACCGTGAGCAGACCATACGACACTGCCACGATCCGGGCGTAGCTGAACGCGGAAAACGTCCCGGCGTACGCGGCGAGCCCGAGCACCCCGAACAGCAGGTGCACCAGGTTGTGCAGGATGTTGACTGGAAACAGCCCCAGCACGAGCCCGTACCCCTGGCTCACCGCCAGGGGCGGAGCATCCGGGTGAATCGAATGCGTCATGCCGGGCACGAACCCGGCCATTCCGACGAGGCCGAACGCCACCCCGAGCGCAAGCGCAAATGCACGAATGTTCATGTATGCCTCCGCAGCACGTTCGAGCAAGGGAAGTGCCGGAAACACAGGAGTTGCCCGAAGCGCTTCGGCCCCGAATCCAGATTGTCGCTGACCCGCCTCCTGGGCGCTTCGGCCCCGGGCCCACACCTGCCGGTGACGTGTCGGTTTGGGGCGTGTCGGTATGGGGGCCGAAGCGCCCCGGCCGCGCCGGCCCAGCGCCGAGCGCTCGGCGCCCAGCGCCTATGAAGCCTTCGTCGCCGTCTCCCGAAACTGCAGCTGGTACAGCGTGAAGTAGATGCCCCGCTGGCTCAGCAGCTCCTGGTGCGTGCCGCTCTCGCGCAGCACGCCCTTGTGCAGCACCAGGATCCGGTCCATGTCCTGGATCGTCGAGAGCCGGTGCGCGATCGCGACGGTCGTCCGCCCGCGCATCAGTACCTCGAGTGCCTCCCGGATGACGATTTCCGTCTCCGTGTCGACGCTGGACGTGGCCTCGTCCAGCACCAGCACGGGGCGGTCGAAGGCGAGCGCCCGCGCAAACGACAACAGCTGTTTCTGCCCCACTGACAGCGACGCTCCGCGTTCCCCGAGCACCGTTGCCAGGCCGGCGGGCAGCTGGTCGATGAAGCGGTCGGCTCGCACGGCCGCGGCCGCACGTTCCACGTCCGCGTCCGCGAGCCGCGCCTCACCGAGCCGGATGTTGGCGCCGATGCTGCCCGAGAACAGGTGGACGTCCTGAAGCACGAGGCCGAAGAGCGCCCGCACGTCCTCGAGGGCGAGCTCGCGGATGTCGGTCCCGTCCACGAGGATACGTCCGCGGCTGACGTCGTAGAACCGCATCAGCAGATTGATGATCGTGGTCTTGCCGGATCCCGTGGCCCCGACGATCCCCACACGTCCGCCGGGAAGCACCTCGAAGGACACATCGCGCAGCACGTAGTCCTCGCCGTGGTAGGCGAACCAGACGTGATCGAACACGATGTGCGGTGATTGCGCGGGATCGCGCCGCACCGGCGTGGCGGGAGACGTGATGCGCTCCGGCTCGTCGATCAGCTTGAAGATCCGCTCGGACGAGGCCATGGCGCTCTGCAGCACGTTGAACTTCTCCGACATGTCGCTGATCGGGCGGAAGAACCGCGAGGAGTACTGCAGGAACGCCACCAGCGCCCCGAGCGTCAGCGTGCCCGCCATCACCTGCAGGCCGCCATACCAGATGATGAGGGAGGCTGCCATGGCGCCGATGATTTCGATGGCCGGGTAGAACACCGCGTAGTAGAAGATCGAATCGATGTTGGCGTCCCGGTGCTGCGCGTTGATGCCCTCGAAGCGCGCGTAGTTCATCTCCTCGCGCCGGAACAGCTGCACCGTCGACATGCCCGTGATGTTCTCCTGCAGGAACGCGTTGATCCGCGCAATCCACATGCGCACCGTGCGGTAGCTCTCGCGCACGTTCCGCCGGAACCACTGCGTCACGATGACGATGAGCGGCAGCACCGCGAAGCTGGTGAGGGCCAGCCGCCAGTCCATCAGCAGCATCACGATCATGATGCCGGCAAGGGTGAACACGTCGCCAAAAATGGCCACGACGCCGGCCGTGAACAAGTCGTTCAGCACGTCCACATCGCTCGTCACGCGGGTCATGAGGCGGCCGACCGGATTGCGGTCGTAGAAGGCGAGATCCAGCCGCTGCAGCCGCGCGTAGATCTGCATCCGCAGGTCGTACATGATGCGCTGCCCGGTGATCTGCATCAGCCACGTCTGCAGGTACTCGAGCCCGAACGACCCGAGGAGCACGGCCATGTACTGGGCGGCAATGAGCCCGAGGCCATCCAGCTGGCCGATGGCGATGTGCTGATCGATCGCGCGCTTCATCAGAAATGGCGGTACCAGCTGCAGCACCGAATTGCCGATGATGGCGGCCAGCGCCAGCCCGGCCTGCCACCGGTAGGGCCACAAATACTCCAGCAGCCGCCGCATCAGGCGGGCGTCGTAGGCCTTGCCGAGGATTTCTTCGTCAGAGGACGACATGGGAGGGGGAGACGAAAATGAAAAATGAAGAATGCAAAATGCAAAATGCAAAATGAAATGCACGCCCACGCACTACATTCACCGGCCCGGCCGCGGCACTCGGGATCAGCCGTTCACCCGTGTTGCTGTGTTCCGTCGTTCGCCATTCGTCATCCGTGTTTGTCTATTGATTCCTCATTCTTCATTCTAAATTTTTCATTTTTCATTGTTCATTTTTCATTTCACTGCTGCGACGCCAACTCCTCTTCCAGCAACTGCTGACGATACAACTCCGCGTAGAGCCCTCCCGCGGACACGAGCGAGTCGTGCGTGCCGCGCTCGGCGATGCGGCCGCTCTCGAGCACGAGGATCTGATCCGCCTCGCGAACCGTGGAGATCCGGTGCGAGACGATGATCGAGGTGCGCTTCTTCATCACGCCGCGGAGACGCGACAGGATCTCCTCTTCCGTATAGGTGTCCACCGCTGACAGGGCATCGTCCAGGATCAGGATGCGCGGATCGAGCGCGACGGCCCGCGCGAGCGCCGTCCGCTGCTTCTGGCCGCCCGACAACGTGATGCCCCGCTCACCCACCGTCGTGCCATACGCCTGCGGGAAGTCGGCAACGTCCTTGTCGAGTCGAGAAACGGCGGCGGCCTCCTGCACGGCACGCTCACGATCCTCGACCGGCAGCGACGCGACCACTGGTGAGAACGCCACGTTGTCGCCGAGCGTGTCGGAGAACAGGAACGGCTCCTGCGGGACGAAGCCGATCGCGCCGCGGAGAACCGGGAACGGGATCTCGCGCACGTCGGTTCCGTCGATGAACACAGTCCCGGGTTCGGGATCGTGCAGCCGCGGAAGCAGGCTGATCAGCGTGGACTTGCCCGACCCGGTTGCGCCGACGAGCGCGACTGTCTGGCCCGGTTCGATGACGGCGGAGATGCCGTCGAGCACGCGCCGGCCGTTGTAGCCGAAGGTCACGTTGCGGAATTCGATTCGGCCGGCAATCGTCGCTGTGTGCCGGGACTGAAGTCCCGGCGCCACATCGTCACCGCCCCTGCTCAGGGCCCCGCCGATATCGTTGTCGCGGGCGGTCTCGCGGCCCTGTGCGGGCTGAAGTCCGGGGCCTACACGGTCGGCGCCCGGGTCCAGGATCGCGGGTTGCTGATCCAACACCTGGAGCATCCGCTTCCACGACGCGAGACCGCGCTGGATCATGTTCGTGACCCAGCCGAATGCAATCATCGGCCAGGCGAGCATCACGAGATAGGCATTGAAGGCCACGAGGCCGCCGACCGAGATCCGGCCCTGGATGACCTCCCGGCTGCCTTGCCACAGCACCAGCAGTGCACCGATCCCGAGGAAGAGCGTCATGCTCGGATAGAACAGCCCCTGCAGCCGGATGAGGCCGCGGTTGCGCCGCACGTACTCTTCGTTCGCACGCCGGAAGCGCTCGAGTTCAGAGGCCTCCTGGCCATACGCCCGGACCACGCGCACGCCCGAGAGCGCTTCCTGGACCACCGCGCTGATGTCCGAGAGCTGGGCCTGGATGGTCTCGAAGCGGCGGTGGATCGCGCTTCCGAACACCTTCACCGAGATGGAGACGAACGGCAGCGGCACCAGCGCGACGAGCGTCAGCCACGGGTCGATCGTCAGCATCATGGAGATGGCGATGACGAAGGTGAGGATCGTCGACGCCGAGTACATCACCGAGGGGCCGATCATCATGCGCACCGCGTTCAGATCGTTGGTGGCGCGAGACATCAGGTCGCCCGTGCGGTTGGCCTGGTAGAACGAGAGCGGAAAGCGCTCGAGGTGACGGAAGAAGTCGTTGCGCAGGTCGTATTCGATGTCCCGCGACACCCCGATCACGATTCGGCGCATCAGGTAGCGGAAGACGCCGCCAATGATCGCGAGACCGAACAGCAGCAGCGCATAGTACGCCAGCTTGCCGCGCGTCACCCCGGCGGCGAGGTCATCGACGGCATGCTTCAGCACCCACGGCGAAAGCTGCTGCAGGCTCGTGGCGGCGGCGACGCACAGGAAGCCGATCGCAAATGCGCGGCGGTAGCGGGCGAGGTAGGGCCACAATCGGCGCCAGGGCCCCGCGCCCGGCGGTCGGAGGGCCATGAATGCTCAGTATAGGCCACCGGATCCGGCGATCCGACTGTGGTATCCTGCTCCCGTCCGTCCCAGCAGGCAGACAGCCGCGAACCCAGACGCGATGAGCTGTCGGTCATCCAGTTCCCCGGGGCAGAATTCGTAAGAGGATCATGCGCAAGCTATTTGTGTGGGTGGCAGGCGCCACCATGCTGGCGATGACGGCCGGAGACGCGAGCGCGCAGTACGGCCCCGCGCAGCCCGGCGTGTCTTCGGGAGTGACGGGCGACGACTATCATGTCGAGCTCTCGTACGCCCTCTGGCACCCCAGCCGGACGATCCTGATTTCGAGCGAGTCGCTCGGCATCGTCGGCGACAGGATCGACGTGGTGGCAGACCTCGGCTTCGACACGAGAACGTTTCAGGACTTCAAAGTCGTGCTGCGTCCGTCGCACAAATTCAAGTTTCGCTTCGGCGTCACGCCCATCAAGTACGAGGGCGATACCATCCTCACGCGCAGCATCGTGTTCAATGGCCAGCGGTACACGATCGGGCTGCCCGTCACATCCGAGCTGGAGTGGAAGTCGTGGCGATTCGGCATCGAGTACGACTTCATCTCGCGATCGCGTGGCTTCTTCGGCGTGATCTTCGAAGGGAAGTACACCGATCTGAACCTGCAGCTGCAGGCGCCGCTGATCGCGGAGTTCACCCATGTCAAGGTGCCGATTCCGACCATCGGCGCCATCGGCCGCGTGTTTGTCGCCAAAAATGTGGCGCTGAGCGCCGAAGTGACCGGCCTGAAGCTGACGATCCAGGACGACACCGGCGAGTACCTGGAAGTGGATTTGAACGCCCAGTTCAACTTCAACGACAACCTTGGCGTCCAGGGTGGGTATCGCGCGTTGTCCTTGGACTATGCGGTGGAGCAGGATTCGGGCGATCTGGACCTGAAGGGCCTCTACTTCGGCGGCGTCGCCCGGTTCTGATGCGGTCCTCTGTCCGCTATCATCGAAGCTGAAGCCACACGCCCAGGAACCGGTCGTCGCGGCTCTTGCTATCGACCGCGGAGGGCCGAAAGCCAGCTTCGCTCGTCACCAGAAGGGGCAAACGACCGAGGCGCGGGGGGGCGACGGGGCGTTCTTCGCCCGGTGCTAGATCGAGGGTGATGCTCCAGCGGCCCGCCGTCAGGGCGACGCGGTTCTTTGCGCCCCCGTTCCGCACCAGCAACCCCTGGGGCGCGCTCCCCGACGTGCGATCGACGACCACGGCCGCCGACGCGCCGCCGAGCACCCACCAGCCTTCCGGCTCCGCCGACGCACCCTCGTCGAGGAACCACACCAGCACGTCTCCGTAACGCACCACGCGTTGCGCGAATGTCGGGGGCTGATCCGGGCTGAACGCCTGAATCTGCAGCGCCACCTCGTGGATGCCACGCGCCGCAGCAGTGTCGCCGCTGATGGTCAGCACCCGCGCGCCGACGGGCAGATCGATCAGCATCGGCGTGGCGCCGGGCGGCGTGTTGTCGAGCGCGGTCCGGAGAAAGGGCGCGACACGACGGCCGACCGTAGCCTCGATGGTTCCGGAAAGCGCGGCGTGCCCGTGCGCGACGACCCTGTAGCGGCCGGCCGGAAGGTCGCGCCCGACGAACAGGAGGCCCTCGGGCGGGCGCGCGTCACGACGGACTGCAGAGGGCACCGGCACGTCGGCAAAAGCCTCCCTTGCGGGTTCGTGTCGCATGGCGGGAAGTCGCAGCACCGTCCCGCGGACGGCAGCCGCACGCGCGACACCAGACAGGCCGGTGCCGCGCTCGAGCGACCGCGCGCCGGCGACACGCCACCCCAGCGTCGCACCGATCGTCAGCGTGCACGCGAGCGCCAACCAGAGGTGCGTGGTGCCTCCGCTGCCGTCTGTGCGATCACGCCCATGGCAGGGCTGAAGCCCTGCCCCACATGACTCATCGGACCCATGGCAGGGCTGAAGCCCTGCCCCACATGACTCATCGGAGTCCTCGCGGGCTGCTGCGGGGCCGGCGAGAGAACGGCAAACGAGCCATGACACGATGCCGGCCGCTGCCCACACCGCGGCCTGCATCGCAGTGACAATGGCGGTGTTCCTGAACAGCGTCGGCACCGCCCGCGGCAGGTTGACGAGCGGTGCGGCGCGGTCCATCCAGAGCGCGAATCCGTCGCGAAAGTTGTACACGAGCGCGCCTCGATCCACCCAGGTGAGTGCGAGGGCGAGAGCGACGCTGGCCCCGAGCAGCACGTTGAACGTGCCGCGCCCGCTCGATGTGCTGCGCGCCCAGTGCGCCGCGGCGGAGAGGCCGAACGGGAGCAGGACCGGGACGATGAACCGTACGGGCGAACTGTGCCCACCCCACCACATTTGATAACAGGCGACCGCCACCGCGTAAGGCACCGCGACGAGCAGCAGCTCGCTCGCAAGCCGGCGGTGTGCCCGCCACAACGCGCCGATCCCGCTGAACGCGACCAGGTACACAGGCGCGTTGGGCAGCAGGCCGAACTGCTGATCCAGGAGCAGTCCAGACACCCCGCGAGGCGCGCGAGAGAGGCTGGTCTGCGTGTTTCCGGCGTACGGAGCAGCGGGGTTGAACTCGCCGTAGATGGCGTAAAAAAACCACAGCCAACCTGCGGCACTGAGGGCCGGGATGACCAGAAACGCGAGACATCTCCAGAGACGCGTTCGCATACCGTCCAACGGCGCCGGCTCGGCGTTCTGCCACAGGCGAAACAGGATCAGCACGCCGAGTGCCCCCGCAAGAACCGCGTAGCGCGTGTGCAGCCACGGCAGCAGCGCCAGCGCGGCCCCGTGCCATGCGGCGCGCCACCGGCTCGCGCGTGGCCTGTCTGGTAAGGCGAGCGCATACACACCGGTCATCACGAGCACCGCTCCGAGCCCGTCCGGGAAGACCGTGAACGCCTGAAAATAGAATGGCGCGCTCAGCGCCACGGCCGCCCACCCCGCCCAGGCGGCGGCCGGGCTCCCGGTGATGCGCCACCCCGCGCGCCAGACGAGCGCTGCGCCGAGGGCCGAAACGATTGAGAGAAACACGACGATGCCCGGATACCCGGCAATCGCAAACGCTGGCAGCGCGACAGCGGCCAGACCAGGTGCGTGGATGGAGTAGATCTCCCCGTCAAGGCCTCGCCGCAGGTAGTCGGGCTTGAGCTCGCGGCCGACGTACGCCCGGTAGTCGCCGCGGCGGTGGTTGTTCTCTATCTTCAGGTCACGGTCGTAGAGCAGGCTCTGCGTGATCACCACGTAGTGCGGTTCGTCACCATCCGGCAGCACGGGGGCCATCCGCCACGCCGCCGCCATGTACGACGCCGCAGCCAGCAGTATCGCCAGCGCAAGCTGCCTCGCAGGTGCGGTTTCGAGCACGCGGGTCCATGCGGCGCCCGCCGGTCCGGCGAGCAGCAGGCAGCCGATGAGAATCCACGCCGCGAACGCGAGAGGCCCATTCCAAAGCAGAAAGCCTGCCGGAATGGGCAGCGGCAGCCATGGCAGCCACGGCAGGAGCGCCATGTACAGCGGCCGCAGTCGTGCGGGTGATGCCGGCAGGACGTGCGCGAGCACGACGGCAACGGCGAGGAAGGCAATCAGCAGGCGTGCCGGTGGCAGTACCGCGAGGCGCTCGGTCGCGGTCTCGCCGCTCGCAGACACAGCTCCGAGCGTCAGCCAGAGGCCCACAGCGGCGACGACCAACGGGAGCAGGCGGAGAAGACGGTCGCGCCAATCATGCCCGACGGCCAGTCACCATCCATGGAGGCGCATCAGGCTGTGATCGCAATCGGCAGATCTCTCGCTCTTTGCAGGACTGAAGCCCTACCCCACATGCGCGTCATCGAGCCTTCGGGTCGGTCGAGCCTCCCGTTGTCTTTGCTCTCGGCGCCTTTGTTACGGGGCCGCCTTCGTCGTTCGCGGGCGCTTCTGGGCGGCCGGCTTCTTCGAGGCCGGCTTCTTCGCCCTTTTCTGCGGCGTCATTTGCGGCCGGCCGCCGGCGGCCGG
This sequence comes from Vicinamibacteria bacterium, assembly GCA_963763095.1. Taxonomy (GTDB): domain Bacteria; phylum Acidobacteriota; class Vicinamibacteria; order Vicinamibacterales; family JAENWD01; genus CAVUCH01. The sequence goes on along the minus strand of CAVXNR010000018.1, from coordinate 169,667 downwards.
GTCGGGCGCAGCCACGGCGGCCGACGTCGCGCCCTTCGAGAGCCCCGTCGCACCCAGCTGGCCGTAGAGGCGCCGGTAGTCCTCGGCGGTTCCCACAATGCGCTTCACGTAGTTCTGGGTCTCGGGATAAGGGATGTCGTCGATGAACTCGTCTCGCGCGATGCCTGGCCGCTCGGCGACCCAGCGCGCCACCGCGCCCTCCCCGGCGTTGTAGCTGGCGAGGGCCAGGTGCGTTCCGCCGTCGAACCGCGCCACCATGTCGGCGAAGATGGCCGTCCCCAGCCGGATGTTCGTGTCGGGCGTCGTCAGCATCGACGGCCGGAAGCGCCGAACCCCGATGCGCCTGGCGTATCGGGAGCCGGTGGACGGCACGATCTGCATCAGTCCTACCGCGTTCGCGTGCGATCGGATCTGCGGATCGAACGTGGATTCCTGCGCCGTGAGCGCCGCGATGATGTACGGATCGAGCCCGTGCGCCCTCGAGTGCCGCTTGATCTGGTCCCAGAACGCCACCGGGAACAGCACCTTGAGCATTTCGATCGGCAGGTCTTCCCCACCGGCCGTGATGTACTGCGGGTACGCTCGCTTCATCGCGTTGATGCCGCGACGCAGATCGCCGGTCCTGGAGTAGATCAACCCCAGCGTTGCCTGGATCGCCGCCGAATCGCCCCATGCCCGTTGCGCATACTGCAGCTCATTCATCGCATCGTCGTAGAGCTCGTGCGCCATCAGGGCGCGGATGGTGGGGGCGGTCGGCGGCAGGCCTGTGCTGCCGCCACCGTCGATTGACCCTGCCGCCACGGCAGCAGCCGACGCCGGGGCGACGGGGGCAGGTGCGACCCGCCGTTCCGACAGGATCGCCGACGCAAGCCGGCCGTAGTACGAGTTCTGATAGTCCGCAACGACGATCGCGTAACGGGCGTTGGCGGTGTCGGGGTTCCCAAGCTGATCGTGCGCACGTGCGGCCCAGTAGATCCAGGACGGCCGATAGTCGGAGCGCGGGAAGCGGCCGGCGGACATCTCGAACAGGCGGACCGCTTCGTCGAAGCGCCCCTGGCGGTACGCGGCCCATCCAACCTTCCATCCCGCGCGCTGCGCGTGGCGGCTGGTGGGGAATCGCTCGAGCACTTCGCGGAACACGCCAAGGGCGCCGGGGTCGTCACTGACGAGGATGTAATGTGTCGCCAGATTGTTCAGCGTCTCCTCGGCCCACGATTCCTTCGGCCAGGCAGCGACGAGCTCGCGCGAGAGCCGCACGAACTCGTCATGCTGCGAGAGCTCGCGCATCGCGCTCAGGTAGAAGAATTGGGCCTCGGCGCGTCGGGACGCCTTCCGCGTCCACGGTTCCATCGCCTCGCGCGTGGCGGCAAACCGTTTGAGGTAGAAATCGCATTCCGCCAGGCGGAGAGCCACGAGTTCAGCGGTGTCTCCCTCGACAACTGGCTGCAGCGGCTCCAGCGCCGACCGCGTCTGCGCGTAACGACGCGAGGCGAACAGGCGTTCGGCGCGACCGAGCTCCAGCTTCAGGCGCGGGCTCCCCGGCGCAAGCGGCTGCCATAGCTGAAGCGTGTCGAGCTGTACCTGGGCCAGCGCCGCGGCATCGCTCAATGGGAATTCGTAGTAGACCCGCATCCACGCAGACGCTGCGGCCTGGAGGTCACCCGCCGCTTGTGACGTACGCGCGGCTTTCAGCAACACGTCTTCCGGCACAAGCCCCTTCGATGCGGCGAGCTCGGCGTACAACGCCGTTGCGGCAGGAAGATCCCGGCGCAGCTCGGCGATCTCGGCCAGCCGCAGCCGCGCCGCATCACCGACATAGCCTTGTGGCCCGCGAGCCGCGAGCGCTGCGAACCTGGCGCGCGCCTCGTCGAGACGGGACAACCGCAGCTCGGTGAGCGCCGTGTAGTACTGACCGTAATCAGCGAGCGCCGTGTTCGCGAGCGACGCGCGCACGAGCGGCAATGCGGCGGCGTATTTCGCCTCGCCATGCAGACGCACGCCTCTGCTGAAGCTCGCGTACGCCGGCGATGACCGGGTCCTCGCGATCGGCGCAAGCCACAGGCGGGATGGTTCGCGGGGCAGGGGCGGGTGCGCCGTTGCCGTGAGCAAATCCAGCGATAACGCGGCGGCCGGGCGCTGTGGCTGCTGCTCCGCGCTCCCGTGCAGCACCGCCGCGACGATTGCCGCACCGGTGACCAGCGCTCGCACACGCGAACTCATCGGCGGGGAAGGACATGAAGAGGAGATACGGTCACCTCACACAGTTGCGGCAGGACCACCTCGTCGCAGCCGACAGACGGACTAGATCGCTTGTGCTGCCAGGGACGGTGCCGCCCCTGACTCCCTGCGCAGGAGTTCCGGCAGACGCCGTGCAGTCATTGACTCGAGGCATCGAGCGCCGTGCCTCGCCAGAACGCCGACGACCTCGGGCCAGGGGCGACGCACGAGGTCGGCAGCCGTCGAAGCATCCGCCGCATCAGGCGGCGCGTCGGCGTAGAGCACGGCGACGATGTGCCCTTCGACGCGCAGCGGAACCGCTACCGCGTCATGGCCGTCATCCGACAAATCGCCTGGCTCACCAACTGCCGGCTCGCGACCGGTTGCCGTCACCCCGGTCCTCGCCGCACGCGCGATCAGCCCCCGATCGTCGGGCGCAATCTCGACGGTCCTGGCCTCGGTCGGGTCGGTTGAATAGCCGTGCCAGCGCCAGCCAATCAGCCTGTCGCCCCGCGCTACTACCAGCAGGACGCGGCCGGCGTGCACTGCTACCCGGTCGACGAGCACGTTCAGGATGCCCGACAGCGACCCCACCTCGTCGAGCGCCGCCATCGCTGCGAGCACGTCAGCGGCAAGAATCGACGCGGCGTGTTCGTCCGAATGGTGAGCGGCCGAGGGCGCGCCGGCCGGACCGTTCGAACCCAATCCCGCTGCGGGGGGCGAGAGACGTTCACCAGCAACGACCTCGGGCGTGGGCACCGCCTCCTGCACCCGACGGAGGAGGAGCTCGAGCTCACCGCGCAGCTGGTCGGCCGTGCGGTCCACGATTGATGCGATCCAGTCGTGGACCTGATCGTCGGACGGCGTCATGGGTGTAGTGAAGGGGGCCATGGATGAGGCCCGACGGCATTATCGGCACCATGATCGGATCAAGTCAAGGGCACCGACGAGCCGCAACTTGCATCCGTTGAACAGTTTGACGTGCTCGGCCGCAGGACGTAGAATCATTGGGCGTCACACGGATCGTGACAACAAGGGGGGCCGAATCAGCTTCGACGGGGGCGTTGAGGCGTGGGATGCGTGCCGAGGACCATCCACCTCGCAAATCAGATGGAAAACACAACAACTGCCAATCAGCAGCTTGCTCTCGCAGCCTAACTAGGCAGCGACGTCCGCCTCGATCAGCCTACGGGTCGGGAACGGATGCCATTTTAGTAGGATAGCGGCTGTCGGGCGCCACGGCTGGCGGCTGCGAAACTTCACCTTGGCTGGCTTCCTGCGGTTCTGGCCGCTTCTAGACGCGGGGAGCGAGACAACAGAAGCGGACACGCACGTAGATTCCGACGCTAGGCGTTTTCGGACGGCGGTGCAATTCCGCCCGGCTCCACCATCTCCTGCACCTCTCACCGGCTGCAACCCGCGGGCTGCCAGCCCGCAGCCTGCCGCCTGCAGCTTTCCGATGCGTAGCCTCTGCGTGTTCTGCGGGTCGAGCCCAGGCGTGCGTCCGGAGTATGCGGCCGCCGCGCGCCACCTGGGCACGGCGCTCGCGCGGCGTGGCACCCGCCTCGTCTACGGCGGGGCACGCGTGGGCCTGATGGGTTTCCTCTCCGATGCCGTCCTCCGAGCAGGAGGCGAGGTCACCGGTGTGATCCCGGAAGGCGTGCTCGCCCGTGAGGTCGCCCGCACCGATCTCCGGGACCTTCGCATCGTCGGTTCCTTGCACGAGCGGAAGTCCCTCATGGCGGAACTGGCCGACGGATTTCTGGCGATTCCCGGCGGCGCGGGCACGCTCGAGGAGTTCTTCGAAGTATGGACATGGGCGCAGCTCGGCATCCACCGGAAGCCCTGCGGGGTGCTCAACGTCCACGGCTACTTCGATGGCCTCCTCACCTTTCTCGACCACGCCGTGACCGAACGGTTCCTCCGGATCGAGCATCGCGCCATGGTGCTGGTGGATGAGGACGCAGACCGCCTGCTGGAGCGCTTCGAGGGATACAGAGCGCCTGCGGTTGCCAAGTGGATCGAGCGGAACGAGACCTGACCATTTCGCGAGCGTTTGCTCGTTCGCCTGCCGATCTCAGATGATGGGAGGCTTGTGATCCGCCGTCTCGCCGCCTCACTCCTCTCTGTGGTCGTTCTAGTCATCGTCGGTTCCCGCCCCGCGGCGCAGAACCCACCGGCGGAGCCACTGCGGCTTTTGACGGCTACCGGCTCACGCCCGCTTCCCACCGTGCTCCTCAAAGACGTCGAGATGATCGCGCTCGACGAGCTTGCGACCACTTTCCAGGTGATGGTGCGCGACGACACGCTTGCGCGCGCGGTGACGGTGACGGCGCGGGGCAGGACAATTGTTCTCACGCCGGAGCAGTCGATCGCATCGGTCGCCGGCCGCCTGGTATCGCTGCCCGCAGCGCCTGCGCGGATCGGCGGACGGTGGCACGTGCCAGTCGAGTTCATCCCGCGGGCACTTGCGCTCATCGCGGACACAAAGCTCGATCTCCGCAAGGGGTCGCGACTGCTGATTGCGGGCAACCTCCGTGTGCCGCGCGTGGTCATCCGCCGGGAGCTGACCGGGAACGGCGCGCGCGTCGTGCTCGACATCGCTCCGCCCACGCCGCACACGGTCGCACAGGAGCCGGGTCGCCTCGTCGTCCGCTTCGAGGGCGCAGACGCCATCGATGCGACCGTGCCGACGTTTGCCTCGGAAGGATGGGTGCAAGCGGTACGCGTCGTAGACGGACAGCCATCGATCGCTATCGAGCTTGGTCCGCGGTTCGGCAGCTTCCGCGCCGCGGACACGCCGGTAGACCCCGCGACGTCGCGCCTGGTTATCGACGTGTTCGGGACCGAGGCGGCGCCCCCGACCACAAGCGTCGCCACGCCGGAGCCGTCGCCCATACTGCCGGCGGCGACGCCGGGCCTGCGCACCGTCGTGATTGATCCCGGCCATGGCGGGGACGACACGGGCGCGGCGGGGGCGAAGGGTACGCTCGAGAAGGACGTGGCGCTCGCGCTCGCGCGACGCATCAAGGGGGCGCTCGAGGCGCGCCTCGGCGCGCGCGTTCTTCTCACGCGCGACGGCGATGCGCCCGTGCCGCTCGACGCCCGCGCGTCGCTGGCGAACAACAACAAGGCGGATCTCTTCGTCAGCATTCACGCGAGCAGTTCCGTGCGGCCGTCGGCTTCCGGCGCGGCGGTGTTCTATGCCGGTGTGGAGCGCTACACGGCTGGCGGTCAGCGTCTGGTTGAGTCCGCCGGCACACTCATGCCGGTATTCGGCGGCGGCACGCGCGAGATTGACATCGTGCCCTGGGATAGTGCCCAGCTGCACTACGTCGCGCAGTCCGCCGCCGCCGCGGGCCTGTTCGAGGCCACCCTCCGCCAGGCCGTTCCCATGAACCTGCGCGCGCTGCAGCAGGCGCCGCTACGCGTGTTGGTCGGCGCGAACATGCCCGCCGTGCTCGTGGATGTCGGTTACCTCACGAACGCGGACCAGGAAGCGCAGTTGCGGAGCGGTGACTTCCAGGGCCGCCTGGTCCAGGCGATCGCCGAGGGCATCGTCCGCTTCGACATACGCATACGCGGGCCGGTGCCGCCGCTGCCGGGCACGCCGCAATGACGACGGGGCAACGGACGTGGACGGTGGCTGCCGTGGTCGCGCTGGCCGTGGGCCTCTGGTGGGTGCTCTTCATCGCGCTCCCCCGCTGGACGGCACCGAAGCCGGCGACCCCGCCGCCGCCGCAGGTGCGCAAGGAGCCAACCCCCAGGATCCGCGCGCGGCTGTTTCACTTGTCCGAGGACGGCTTGCGTCTTCAACCCGTCGACAGTGAAGTCCCATTCGGCGAGGGCACGCTCGAGCAGGGACGCCAGCTCACTGCCGCCTTGCTGCAACCCGCCCCCGAACCGTTCGTCTCCGTGATCCCGCCTGGCACGACGCTGAAAGGCTTCTATCTCAGCCCCGAGGGCGTGGCCTTCGTCGACCTCAGCGCCGAAGCGAGCCGCGGACACCGTGGCGCACTGGACGAGATCTTCGCCGTGTACAGCATCGTGAACACGCTGACGGACAACCTGCCTGCGATCCTCGCTGTGCAGTTGCTGGTGGACGGCCGGCAGGTCGATACGCTCGCCGGACACGTGGACGTGCGCCGCCCGGTGGTGAAGGACCTGCGCTGGACCGAGTTGCCGCAGGGTGGGGACCCGCGCGAGGCGGCGACCGTAACAGAGGGCGCTACTCCCCCGCCGCGGTGAGCGCGTCGCTGTCGCCGAGGGCGCAGCGCGTCGCGCCGCTACAGGGGGCGGCTACGCAACAACCGGCAAATCCGTTACGCAGCAATCGAGCAATCGAAGCGAGAGCGCTGAAACTCAGAACTGACAACTCACAACAGCACCGAAACTCCACACCATGCGCACTGATTCACGACAGCCCGATCAGCTCCGTCCGATTGCGATCACACCGCACTACCTCCGCCACGCGGAAGGCTCGGTGCTCATCACCGCCGGCGACACGCATGTGATCTGCGCGGCCAGCGTCGAAGATCGCGTGCCCCCGTTCCGGCGCAATACCGGGAAAGGCTGGATAACGGCCGAGTACGGCATGCTCCCGCGCGCGACGAATACGCGCACCACGCGCGAGGCGTCGACCGGCAAGATCGGCGGGCGCACACAGGAGATCCAGCGCCTCATTGGACGGTCGCTGCGGTCGGTGGCCAGGCTCGATCAATTGGGCGAGCGGACCATCTGGGTCGACTGCGATGTCATCCAGGCAGACGGCGGGACGCGCACCGCGGCGATCACGGGCGGCTTCGTTGCGCTCGTGCTGGCGCTGCAGCGGATACGCGAGGGCGGCCAGATCAAAAGCATCCCCGTGCAGGACTACGTGGCGGCCACGAGCGTCGGCATCATCGGCGGCGTTCCGATGCTGGACCTGGCGTACGAGGAAGATTCGCGCGCGGATGTCGACATGAACATCGTGCAGACCGGCGATGGCCGCTTCATCGAGCTGCAGGGCACGGCTGAGGCGAACCCGTTCGGACGCGACGCCCTCGATGCGCTGCTCGGCCTCGCCCACAGCGGCATCCGTCAGCTCGTCGCGTTGCAGCGCGAGATCATCGGCGGGATTCTCGGCCGGTGATGGGGCCGCGGCGGTATCTGGCCGCCACGACGAACGAAGATAAGGTGCGCGAGATTCGCGCCCTGCTCGCGGGCTTGCCCATCGAGCTCGTCGGGCTGGATCGCTATCCCGGGATCGCGCCGCCCGATGAAACCGGCGCCACCTTCGCCGAGAACGCGCGCCTGAAGGCCCTGTACTATGCGGCCGCCACTGGTCTGCCAGCCATCGCCGACGACTCGGGCCTCGAGATCGAAGCGATGAATGGTGGACCCGGCATCGAGTCAGCCCGCTTCGGTGGTGTGAACAGCAGGTACACGGAGAAGTTTCACCTCATCTACGACACGCTTCGCCGGGCTCGCCGACCGGAAAGCCCGGCGCGGTTCGTCTGCGCCGTCGCGGTCGCCGACGGCCACGCCATCGTCTTCGAGAGTAGCGGCACAGTTGACGGCTACATCGCCGCGCGCCCGGCGGGCAGCGGCGGGTTCGGCTACGACCCGATTTTCTTCTACCCACCCTACGGCTGCACGCTCGCCGAGGTCTCCCCGGACCAGAAGGCGGCCGTGAGTCATCGCGGTGCGGCGTTCAGGCAGCTGCGGGTGTACCTGCTGGATCGGCTCCGGGCTGCGGGCTCCGGGCTCCCGGCCGGGTGACGGACGCAATGCGCCTGACGCCGGGCTTAGGTTCGATGTTGTGGCTCTGCCGGATCCCGTCCGTTCGTCGCTCCGTCGAGTCGTGAACGGTGCTCTCGCTCGTCCGGCGCACGAGCTTAGGGTGTGCAAAGCCCCGGAGTCTGGAGCCCGGAGCCTGGAGTCGACGGGGAACCGGGATGAGGAATTGGCCGCGGGCGGGACCCGAAGGTCACCGCCCGGGATGGCGTCGGCAGGGCGTTTCGCTGCCTGGCAAATTTGGCTCAAAGGAGGGACGGAGGCCAGTCAGCAGGGCGGGGGTCACCGGAGCGAATCAGGGCAGTTCAGGCCGAACGCTCCATCTCGCGTTTTGCATAGAAACCTGGCGTCGACGAGCGCTCCCAGGAGCGCCTCACACGATTCGCGGTCGAGCCCCCACAGGCGCTGCGCCTGTGCTGGTGTCAACCGCAGTCCGGGCATCTCGAGGTACTCCCCCTTGACCCTCCGGAGAGCATCGCTGATGGCTACATCCTGGTACGCCAGTGTCATGGTGCGACTCCGGAGGCGACTGTGGTGAAACCTGTAAACGCGACGACGGCGTGCACTTGAGCAATGGCTATGCCGAGCCCGGCTGGCAAGCCTTCTGGCTGCGTTCACTGCGAAACCACGTGAGTTTCGATCAGGCGCGTTGCAGACGCTGCCACTCGAAGGTCAGCAAGCCCGTGAAATAACTGTATGTCCCCGTGGTCGTGGTTGTATGGATTCCGTCCAAGGATTTCGGGAACGGCCGGGCCAGGCGCAAAACGTGCACCGAGGCTTGCATTGCGTTCGCCCGGGAGCACTGGATGGGACATGACAATCCGAATTTGAGCCCGATGCGGGGACCCAGCGTATGGGCGCAGCCGCAGTGGGATGGACGCAGCAACCGAACGGTGACCGAGCGATGGCTGGTGGGCGCGGCGGGTACCGCGGTGATTGCGATAGGTGTGCAGCGGCGGTCGCGGTCCACCGCACCGCTCGTGGCGATTGGCGCAGGCTTGCTGGCGCTCGCCGCTTCAAAGGACGCGCTCCGTCGTGTGCGCGCCCGGATCGAGCACCGGCGTGTGCGGCAGCAATGGAGCGACGAGGTCGATTACGCATCGGACCTGTCATTCCCGGCCAGCGACTCGCCATCATGGACGCCGACGACAGGCAGCGGCCTCCCCCGGGGTGACGCTCGAGAGCACGGGTAACGACGGACGCATGCTGGCCTACTTGAGAGTACCTGTCGGCTGGAGGGAAATCCTGAAACGGACGTTCCAGGAGACGCTGAAGGACGACTGCCTCAGCCTCGCTGCCGAGCTTGCGTACTACTTTTTCCTCGCGCTCTTTCCGGCGTTGCTGTTCCTGGTAGCGCTTGCGAGCTTCTTTCCTCTCGACAACATGATGGATCAGGTGATCGGCTCGCTGAGCCGTTTCGCCCCTCCGGACGTGTTGAACATCTTCCGCGAGCAGATCGCGAAGATTGCCAACAGCGGCAACGGCGGGCTGTTGACCACGGGCATGCTGCTGACGCTCTGGAGCACATCGGCCGGCGTGGTGGCGATCATCAACACACTGAACAAGGCGTATGACATCGAAGAGAGCCGGCCGTGGTGGAAGGTGCGGCTCACCGCCATCGGTCTGACGATCGGCCTGGCGCTGTTCATCTTGCTGTCGTTCGTGCTTGTCGTGCTTGGCCCGACGCTCGCCGAGAAGGTGGCGCAATGGTTCCACCTCGGCCAGGTCTTCGTGTGGGCGTGGTGGATACTGCAGTGGCCGGTCGTGTTCGCGCTGGTCGCCACAGCGATGGGGCTCGTGTATTACTTCGCCCCGGACGCCGAGCAGGACTTCGTGTGGCTGACGCCGGGATCGGTGCTGGCCACGGTCCTGTGGATCGTGTTCTCGCTCGGGTTCAAGATCTACATTGCCAACTTCTCGGATTACAACGAGACCTACGGCGCCATCGGCGGCGTCATCGTGCTGCTCCTGTGGTTCTATACGAGCGGTCTCGCCATCCTGATCGGCGCCGAGATGAACGCCGAAATCGAGCACGCCTCTCCATACGGGAAGGATCCTGGCGAGAAGGTTCCCGGCGAGAAGAAGAAGCTCGGGTTGGCGGCGTGGCGCCACTGGCGTGAGCGCAAGAAGAAGGGCAAACCGGTCGGTCCGCCACCCGAGCCGCCCCGTCCGGTTGCGCCGCCTCCCAACCTAGCGCCCGCCCGCCCCGGCGAGATGGTGCTCGGCGGCATCATCGCCGGCGCACTGGAGTTCATCCGCGGGCGGAGGCGGGTCAAGGACTGATTCTCGGGCGTAGGCGGGCGGCGGGCGACGAAGCGGTTCCTCGTTCCGAGGGCCATTCGCGATGTCCTTGCGCGCGGCGACTTCGCCGCTCGAACACCCGCGGGCGCACAGCGGACGTGTGGCCGGCGGGACGGCCACCGGCGCATGTGCTCAGGTCGCCGTATGACTGCCCGGCGCCTGCACTGATTGCCGCGACCAGTACCAATAGAACGGCAGCCCGAGCGCGATCAGGCCCAGCCCGGCTAGCGACTGGCGCGGCGCCGTGATCACGGTGTTCACGAGAAGCCAGGCGGTCACGAGCAGGAACAGGACCGGAACGACGGGATATCCGACCGTGCGGTATTGGCCCGGAACGTGTGCCGTCCGGCGACGGACGATGAACACCGAGCCGGTGGCCATTCCCCAGAACAGCAGAATGGCAAAGATCGCGTAGTCGGTCAGCGTGTCGAAGGAGCCAGACAGCACGAGCACCATCGTCCATGCGGCTTGTGCGAACAGCGCCCGTACAGGCACCGAGGTGCGGCGGGAGAGCGGGGCGAGCGCCCGAAAGAAGAGGCGGTCGTTCGCCATCGCGTACGGTATTCGTGCGGATACGAGCGACGCGCTCAGGAGCGCGCTGAAGATCGATCCCGCCAGCGCAGCGGCCATCACCGTGAGAGCAGCCGGGCCGACCACGCGAGCCATCACCTCTGTGGCCACCGACGAGGAAAGGCCCACACTCGCTATCTGCACGGGGCTCAACACGTACAAGTACGACGTGTTGATGAAGACGTACAGGAAGCCGACGGCCGCGAGCCCGCCGATCAGCGCGCGCGGGAGATTGCGGCGCGGATCCTTCACCTCACCCGCGACATATGTCATCTCGTTCCAGCCGTTGTACGCCCATAGCGCCGCCATCATGGCGGCACCAAACCCGGCCAGCCCCCCACGCGCGGCGGGAGAGACGCCCTCGCAGCTCCCCAGTGCACCTGACTGGGCAAAGTGTCCCCAGTCGCCGTGTCCCCATAGCAATGCGGACAGGCCGACACCGACGATCAGCACAACCTTCAAGGAAGTGAGCACCGACACGATTCGGCCGCCGAGCGATACGGCGGCGCAGTTGATCACTGTGACGGCGACAACGGCACCGACGGCAACCGCGTGCACGCCCGTAAAACGCCAGGACACGCTGCCGCCGGTGTCGAGCGTGATGCCGTGTGCCTCGAGCGCGCCAGCGGCCAGCACGTTGACGAAGATGGCGAACCCCGTGGCCAATGCGGCACAGCCTCCCGTGCTCCCGATGAAGAACCGCATCCACCCGAAGAGAAAGCCCCACAGCCGCCCGTATGCCTCGCGTATGAACACGTACTCTCCGCCGGCGCGCGGCATCAGCGCGCAGAGCTCCCCGTACGTCAGCGCGCCGGCGAGCGACAGCGCCCCGGCCACCACCCACACGGTGATCACCAGCCCGGGCGTGCCCACGTTGCACGTCATGACCCGGACCTTCAGGAACACGCCGGTTCCTATGACCACCCCGACGACGATGCATGTGGCAGCGAACGGACCGAGTCCCCGGATCAGCGTGTCGCCCGAGGGAGTGACGGTTGTGGTCACGGCGGCCCAGCATAGCCGAAGTTCTCTGGCCGCGGTCGAGACCAGACGCGGGGCCGTGCGATGGACGGCCGAGCGGAAGCGTAACCCTCCGCGAATGGTAAAGAACGGCGACAGGTTCAGTGAAGGCGCGATTTCAGTCCGGCTCCGGCCCCAAAACCGGTGGTGACGAACATCGTTCGTCCCGGAACACCCGCTGTCAGAGGCCGTATAGGGCACAAGGGGCGGAGTAGAACAGTCCCGACGTTTGCACGTCGCGCATCGACATAAGCCATCTCGCGTGTGAGGCCCGTCCCATGTCCACCCTGATCGGTGATCTCCGCTTCGCGCTGCGACTCCTCACGCGGAATCCGGGCTTCAGCGTCGTCGCCATCGCCACCCTCGCGCTCGGCATCGGCGCCAACACAGCAATTTTCAGCGTCGTCGATCATGTGCTGCTGCGTCCACTTCCCTACCGCGACTCGGACCGGCTGTACGCCGTTCACGAGGTCGTGCCGAAGTTCGCGCATGTGGCGCCGCTGGTGCCGGTGAATGCCATGCATTTCCGCGAGTGGCGCCGGAACGTGCGCTCCTTCGATCGGATGGCGCTGATCGGAGGGGTGGCGCTGAACCTGACGGGCACCGGCGACCCGGAGCGTCTGGCGGGCGCCAGGGTGTCGCCCGCGCTCTTCGCGATGCTCGGCGTACGGCCGCAGCTCGGGCGTCTGTTCGTGGAGGCGGAGGATCGTCCCGGCCGCGATGCCGTGGTCGTCATCGACCACGAGCTGTGGAAACTGCGGTTCGGCGCCGACCCTCGAGTCCTCGGGCGTAAGGTGGTGCTCGATGGCCGCCCCTACGAGGTGATCGGCGTGCTGCCGCCAGACTTCCGGTTCCCGAAGCTGGCGAACCTCTATGCCATGAGCATCGCGGAAGCGCGCCCCCAGATCTGGAAGCCGTTCGCCCTCAAGGACGACGAGCTGGAGGCCATGGGCGATTTCAACTACGCCTGCATCGTGTCGCTGAAGCCAGGGGTGTCACTCGCGCAGGCGGCTGCGGAGCTCGGGGCCGCGCAGAAGACCATTTCCGACACTGTGGGGGAGCACATCGAGCTGCTCGCATCGCTCGTACCGCTGCAGGACCAGATCACGGGCCGATCGCGGACCGGTCTGCACCTGTTGCTCGGGGCGGTCGGCGTCGTGCTCCTCATCGGATGCGTGAACATCGCCAACCTGCTGCTCGCGCAGACGGCGGGGCGCCGGCGCGAAATTGCGATCCGGAGTGCGATTGGCGCGAGCGGGGCGCGGCTCGTCCGGCAGATGCTCGTGGAGAGCCTGGTGCTGTCGGCCATCGGCGGGGCCGGCGGGGTGTTCGTGAGCTACACCGCGGTCGAAGCCATTCGACTGTGGGCACCGCTTGATCTGCCGCGGCTCGACGAAGTGGCCGTGGATGCCCGCGTGCTGCTGTTCGGGATCGCGCTCTCGGTTGCCGCCGGACTCCTCTGCGGCCTGCTGCCGGCACTGCGCTTCGCGCGCGCGGATCCGCAGGACGCGATGAAGGCGGGCGCGCGCGGCACCACAGCGAGCCCGCGTCATGCGCGCGTGCGAACGCTGCTCGTCGCGGGCGAAATCGCGTTGAGCACCGTCTGCCTGTCGGCCGCCGGGCTGCTGCTCCACAGCTACGTCAAGCTTCTGGCGGTGGACGCCGGGTTCGACGCACAGCAGGTCGTCACCGTCGAAATCAACCTGCCGCCGTCGCGCTACCCGGACCTGCCGCAGCGTAGCGCCCTGCTTCGCTCGGCGCTCGACGCTGTCCGGATGGTGCCGGGCGTGACATCGGTCGGCGTCTCCAACCAGCTGCCGCTCGGCGGCGAAGGCGGCAACAACCTCGTGGCGCCGGAGGGTTTCACCGGATCCTTCACGGACCGGCCGCTGGCCGATATCCGCCAGGTGAACCCGGAGTACTTCCGCACCCTGGGCGTGCCGCTTCGCAGCGGGCGGGTCTTCGCAGAGGCGGATCGCGCGTACCCTGTCGCTCTCGTCTCGGCGCTTGCGGCGGAGCGCCTGTGGCCGGGACAGGACCCGGTTGGCAAGCGCATGCAGATGGGCGGGGACGACACCCCGTTGCTGCAGGTGATCGGCGTGGTCGGGGACGTCCGCGGCATCAGTCTCGACAGGGCGCCGACGATGACCGTCTACCTGCCGTACTGGCAACGCTTCCAATCGCAGGCCCTGCTCGCCGTACGCACCCCGCTGGACCCGGGCGTCGTCGCGTCAGACCTGCGCCTCGCGCTCCGCCGCATCGATTCGGAGCTGCCGATCCCGGCCTTCCGCACCATGGAAGACATAGTGTCCGTGTCCGTGGCCGAGCGGCGGTTCCAAACGCAGCTCGTGATGCTGTTTGGCCTCGTCGCCGCACTGCTGGCGAGCCTCGGGATCTACGGCGTGGTGTCGTACTCGGTGGCACAACGGACGGGTGAGCTCGGCATCCGCATGGCCCTTGGCGCCGTGCCTGCGGGCCTGCGCTGGCTGATGCTGCGGCAATGCCTGGTGCCAGTCGCGGCTGGTCTCGCCTGCGGCCTGGCCGCGTCGGCCATGACGGGCCGGCTCCTGAGCAGCCTGCTGTTCGGCGTGCGCGCGGTCGATCCGGTCACCATCACGGCCGTGGCCCTCGGCTCGTCAGCGATCGCCGCGGTGGCGGGGTACATACCGGCGAGACGTGCCACGCGCGTCGATCCCGTTGTGGCGCTGCGGCAGGAATGAGCGGCACTCACAGATCCAGCAGCGCTCGCAGCGCGTCTTCGAGTCGCGTTACCTCCCGCTTCACGTCTTCAGAGGCGATCTCGACCCCGGTGAGATCCCCCTGGCGGGCGGCCTGCTCGAGCGCCCGCGCCGCCTCGTAGGCTCCCGCCTTCGAAAACAGGCCCGCACACCCCTTCAGCGCGTGCGCTGACGAGGCGATCGCCACAGCATCACGCGAGCGGACCGCAACGTCGAGGGCCGCAACCTGCTTCGGCGTGTCGGTCAGGAAGACGCTGACCACCTCCCGCAGCAGCGTCTCGTTGCCGCCGACGCTGGCGACGAGCGCGTCGCGGTCGATGAACGACGCGGAAGCGCTCACCACATCCGCTTCGGCCGTGCCGGTGCGCGGAGGTGCGACGGGCGCGCGCGCCCCGGCGCCTCGCGCGCCGTCCTCTCCGGGTTCATCGGCGCCGTTGCGGCCGGCGATCCGATCGATCGTCCCGAGCAGTTCCTCTGCCCGGAGCGGCTTCGACACGTACGCGTCCATGCCAGCCGCCAGGCACCGTTCACGATCTCCTGCCATGGCGTGCGCCGTCATCGCGACGATCGGCGTGTGCCTGCCGGACACCCGCTCATGCCTCCTGATGGCGGCCGTCGCCTCGAAGCCGCCCATCTCGGGCATTTGCACATCCATGAGGATGACGTCGAACGCGCTCCCGGTCGCCTTCGCAACTGCCTGCCGGCCGTCGCTCACCGTGGTGACACGGTGGCCCCGCCCCTCGAGCAGCAGGATGACAAGCTTCTGATTGGTGGGGTTGTCCTCCGCTACGAGGATGCGGAAGGTCCGGTGCGGTGCACTGGCGTGCGGACGCGGCCGGGGTTCTCGCGAGCGATCGAGCGAGGCGCCGGGCACGAAGGCGTTCAGGATGGCATCGAGCAGGTCCGAGTGCTTGACGGGTTTGAGCAGCTGTGCGGAGATGTTCGCCGCGCGGCTTCGGTCGTGTGGCAGGCCCGCGGACGTCAGCATGATCACCTTCACGCCCGCCAGGCGCGTGTCCGCCTCCATCTGCCGCGCGAGCGTGAAGCCATCCACATCCGGCATCAGCGCGTCGGTGATTACCAGGTGATATGGCCGGCCCGCGTCCATCGCCCGCGAGAGTTCGGCCAGCGCGGCGCCGGCGCTGTCGACCGACGAGGCCCGCATCTCCCAGCTGGTGAGCATCTCGTCGAGGATGACGCGGTTGGTGGCGTTGTCATCGACCACGAGCACACGAAGGTCGCGGAGATTTTCGGCCGAGGGCGAGACGGGCGTGCTGCCCTCCTGCTGCAGGCCGAACGGTGCCGAGAAGTGAAAACGGCTGCCCTTGCCGGGCTCGCTCTCGATCCAGATCCTGCCGCCCATCAGTTCCACCAGCTGCGCAGAAATCGTCAGGCCAAGACCCGTCCCGCCGAATCGCCGGGTGGTCGACGCATCCGCCTGCACGAAGGCCCCGAAAATCTGCCACTGCTTGTCGGGCTCGATGCCGATCCCGGTGTCGGACACGCGGAAGTGCAGGAAGGCCTGTTCGCCGTCGAGACGCTCGAGCGCGACCTCGACGATCACCTCCCCACGTTCGGTGAACTTGATGGCGTTTCCGACGAGGTTGACGACGATCTGGCGCAGCCGGCCGGGATCGCCCACGAGCGCATCCGGCACCTCCGGCAGGATTCGGCACGCGAGCTCCAGCGGCTTCTCGTGCGCGCGCGGCGCCAGCAGCTTCACCGCGTCTTCGACCGTGTCGCGCAAATTGAAGGGCGCACGATCGAGCGCGAGGCCGCGGGCTTCGATCTTGGACACGTCCAGGATGTCGTTGATGATGGCCAGCAGCGCCTCCGCCGAATCATTCGCCGTGCGGATGTAATCCCGCTGCTGCGGCGTCAGCCGCGTGCGGAGTGCGAGGTCGGTCATCCCGATGATCGCGTTCATCGGCGTCCGGATCTCATGGCTCATGTTCGCCAGGAACTCCCCCTTCGCGAGGGTTGCCTCTTCGGCCCGCCGGCGCGCGGTCTCGAGCTCCCTCACGAGCTGCCCGAGCCGCTCGGTGTTCTGCTCCTGTTCATGGCGGGCCCGTTCCAGCTGCGCGGCGTAGTCCTTCAGCGCCTGCTCCGCCAGGGTGCGGTCGGTGACGTCGCGGCCGGCGGCGTACACGATGCCCTGCTCGGGCACGGGCGCCGCTGCCCATTCCAGCCATTTGTACGACCCATCGCCGGCACGATAGCGGTTCTCGAAGTTGACGACCGGCGCGCCTTGCGAGAGCGACGAGAGCGCGGCCAGGGTCGCCGCTCGATCGTCAGGATGCACGAAGTCCACGAAAGGATGCGCCATGATCTCCTGCGGGTTGATCCCGAGCACGCGCTCCCAGGCGGGATTCACGCGGATGAAGTAGCCGTCGAAGTTGGCGATGCCGAGAATGTCGAGGGACACCGTGAAGAAGCGATCCAGCTCCTCGGCCGAGCGCTTGTTGTCGACGTGCACCCCGATCTGCGCGCCAACTGTTCCCAGGGTCCGGACCAGGTCCTCGTCGGGCTGCCGGATCTCGCGGCTGAAGAACTCCATCACGCCGAGCACGTCGTTCCCACGCCGCATGGGCATCGCAAAGGCGCTGCGCAGGCCCACACGCGCGGCGATGGACGCCCGCGGGAAGTTGTCGTCCTGCGCGATGTCGGGGATCCACGCCGGCCCGCCGGTCGCCCAGACGCGGCCGGGCAGACCCGTCCCACGGGCGAGGGGCATCTGGCGGCTGACGGCAATGAACTCCTCGAAGTCCGCGGGGCGTTCCTGCCAGCTGCTCACCCAGCGCACTGTCGTCCGGGCCCGGTCCACAACCCAGAGGGCGCCGTACTCCCAGCCGAGGGACCTGCAGACGGCATGGAGCATGCGCGGCGCCGCGTCGGCGAGCGATGCCGCCTCCGCAAGCGCGCACGCAGTCTCGTAGACCATCAGCCGGTGCAGGATGTGCGCGTCGTGCAGCGGGTCCGCCTGGTTCGACAAGGGCTCATTCATCGGGATCACCTCCCGCGCGGTTGCCGGGCGGAAGTACACTATCCGAATCGGAGGGAAGAGGGGACCATTCGCGCAACCCACAATGCAAGATGCACAATACACACGTGGAAGCGACCCACTCTCCGGCGCCAGCGGCACCGATGGACTCGCTCCTCTCCCGACGCACCAGGGCACCCTGCGTACCGCATTCGTTCAGGCACGCAGGCTCGTTTTTCCGGTGAGGTCCCATGACACCCAGCAATGCAGGGCAAACCCGCGTTCTCATCGTGGACGACGACCGGGCACTCTCCCATGCGCTCTCGTCGCTTCTTGCGGCCGCCGGCTACAGCGTGGCGCAGGCGTCCGACGGGCCCGAGGCATTGCTGCAGCTCAGCGGTGCCACGACCGACGTGATGCTGCTCGACGTGAACCTGCCGGGCATGAACGGACTCGACGTGCTCGAAAAGGCACGCGCGCTGCCCGCGCCGCCCGCGGTCGTGATGATGACCGCGGATGACACCCCGGAGACGCTGGTCCGCTCGATCGAAGGGCAGGCATTCAGGTACCTGCGGAAGCCCTTCGCGCCGGCCGAGATCGTCGACGTCGTGAAGGAGGTTGTGGCTGCTGCGCCGGCCGCGACGCTGCCAATCGAAGTCGTCTCCGCGCGCCCCGAGTGGCTCGAGTTGATGGCGCCGTGCTCACTCGCCGTGGCCGAGCGCGTGCAAGGCTTCGTGATGCAGCTCGAGACGGGTCTCGACCAGGACGTGCGTGAATCCGTGGCAGCGGCCTTCCGCGAGCTGCTCTTCAACGCGGTGGAATGGGGCGGCAAGCTCGATCCCGCGCGCAAGGTGCGCATCTCGTGCCTGCGCACGAAGCGGATGCTGCTCTATCGCATCGCGGACCCGGGCGAGGGCTTCAACATCGAGGCGCTGTGCCACGCCGCCGTGTGCAACCCGGAGGACGACCCTCTCCGTCATGCGATCGTCCGCGAGGAGCAGGGCCTCCGACCCGGCGGCCTGGGGATCGCCATCACCCGATCCCTCGTCGACGAACTCGTCTACAACGAGGCGCGCAACGAGGTGGTGTTCGTGAAGTATCTCGACTGAGGAATCACTTTCCCCACACCGACGCTTTCTTCGCCCAGCTCGTGTCGGAGTAGCGCGTCCGGAACTCCTCCGCCGTGGCGCTGAGCGCGGCGGGATCGTTCATGGCCTTGTATCGCGCCACGCCAGCCCAGTAGAGCGCCTCCGCGGCCGCGTCGGTGTTCGAGTGATTCTCGACCACGGCCGAGAACTGCTGCGCGGCCTCGGTGAACAGGCCGCGGCTGAATTTGGAGTGGGCCAGGCCGAGCCGAAGCTGCGCCAGGAAGTCGTCAGCCGGAAGAAAGCCTTCAATCCGATGTTTCTCGTGGCCCGAGTGGTCAACGATGAGCGTTGTGGGCGTCCACTGCGCGTCGAATCGCGCGCCCAGGTCCTGGAATTGCTCCGGCTGCTCCTTCGCATGCACGCGTACCGGTACGAAGTGGGTCGCGATGAGATCCACAACTCGGGGGTCGGGGTAAACCTCGGCATCCAGCCGAGCACACCCTGTTCAAAGCGGAGCGGCGCTGAAGTCGAGCAGCACGTGCATGTCTCGACGCCCTGCCTCTTCCAGCGCCTCGTGCAGATCGTGAAGCCACGTGATCGGTGCGCTTGTGTCGGCCATGAGTCCCTCCGGGAGAAAGAGACGTGTCCTGCAAGCCGCGCGCCCGCTGAACGTTCAGCGGGCCCTCCGCCCTCGGCGTGCCGCCGGGACACTGGCGGAGGCCCCGGGCAAGGAGTCCGGCGGCCACCGCGGTATGATGGACATCCGCCCGGGGCTCCGCCAGCGCTCCCCGGAAGTGTCACCCTCATGTTTACAACGGGGAGTAGCTCAGCCTGGTAGAGCGCCCGCTTTGGGAGCGGGAAGTCGCAGGTTCGAATCCTGTCTCCCCGACCAGTTTTCCTAGCGTATTTACGGACCTTGGAAATCGGTCTTTGCGGCATCGAGCGTTGGCTGACATCTGGCTGACACCCGGTTGTATCCCAATCGCCCTCGGCTCGCTCCGCTCACCCGACCTGAACACTTGCCTCGCCCGCGTCTTCGAGCCGTTTGACTCGTTGCTCGCGGGCCCGGCGCATGGACTCCGCCAACGAGGTTACCCTCGTGCGCCCAGCGGCGGATTACCAAGCTTGGCTACACGAAGAGTTGCGGCACTTCGAAGCCCTGATGCAGCCGGAATTCGAATCCGGAAAAGACGCCGCATGGCGTCGTCTACGCAGTTAGGTTCTATCCAGATGACAAGGCCATCTACAGCCATTCAGCGATCGTGTCGCACGAACCGCTACCGGTCGAGCGACTCGTGAGCAAGGCACTGATTCGACCCGGAATCGACTGGGTACGCGATCTCTGGCCACTGACAAGTGAGTTCCAAGTCAGATTCGAGGGTCGAGGGCGCTGGAGTGATAGTGACGTCCGCCTCGTAGTAGGGGCGCATCCAGGCGTCAGGGTCGGAGGAGACGAAGGGCACGGCGCACGTAGCGCTGGTGCGCCTGATGCCCAGACGCAACAAGAGCCACCCCGGCGGCGGCTCCTGTTGAAGCGAGGCTGCGTCTGGACGCTATGCCTTCCGCTGTCGCCACCTTCGTGCGCCCAGCCCCACGAGGCCGAGGGCGAGGAGGGAGAGGGAGGCGGGTTCAGGCACGGGTGCCGCCGGATCACTGGACAACTCCGCGCGGACGCCGGTGACCAGCCAGCTCGGCACCCCGAAGCCTCTGTCTTCATCCAGGAAGATCGTCGCCAACCCTGAACCGAAGAGAGAATGGCGCAACTGGCCGTCATCGGCAGAGAAGATGACATCAAGCATGAACGGAGTCGTGATCTCTGAGGGGGGCTCAGCACCGATGGTAGTGTCGCCTGCATCGTTGTGATCTCCAGGAAGGCCCAAGAGGAGGAGGTCAAACCTCCCACGTCGGTGTAGGTCATGCCGTCCACCGTGACCGTACCCGACAGGTCCAGTCCGCTTGCCCGACCCTCCAACGTGACGGTGTGCCGGGAACCAGTGGATAACCTAGTCCGACGAAGAATGCGTGCATTCTGGAGACGTCGAACGTGAAGCCACGGTCACCGACCAGCTGGAAACCACCGGCGCTACCGGTGCTTGCGCTCACCGCGAGATCGAGGACGCCGCCAGTCAGTGCGATCTGGTCAGCTCGCGAGGGTGCGCTGAAGCAACACGCCCACCCCAACGGCCAACAACGCGACACGCAAATTGCTTCTCATGATCGTCCCTTTGTTGTCCACGAAATCGCCTCGCTGAAACCGTGGTGCTGCACCAATCGCAATTTGCGCGAGGCATTAGCAATTTGCGCGCCTGCCAACTGTAGAGGTAGCGGTGCAGCAGACGAGCGGGTCAGCTACGGGGCCAAGAAGGCACACGTCCTGATGCTGGCCAGCGCATCGTTCCCAAGGGCGCGATCGGCCAATCTGCCCGGATTGCCAGCACACGCACCCGTGTACGCCACTGGTGATGGCCACGACGTCGCAGCCTCCACGAGCTGGCGGATCACGTATGCCCGACTCCGACACATAAAGCTTTGCGAGGCTGCTTCTATCGAAGTAGAGCGTCAACGCGATCCTCGAGCACCGCGTCGGAGACGGTTCGCACCGGTGCGCCACGTGCCGGTCGAGGGCTGGCGCTCAGCGAGAGCGGACGGTATCCTTCGCAGGCATCCGAACGGCACGATCCGGGCGACATGCAGCGAAGGGTCCGGTGTGATCAACGCACCCGGCGACAGCACACCCGGGACGGAGGAGTGGACCGATGAGCGACTTTGCGAAGACGATGCGCATCCTGACAGTGTCCGTGCTCGTGGGCGTCATGGCTCCTGTTGCGGCGACCTCCCAACCAGGAGCACACCCGCCGCAGACGCTGATCGTGAACGCCGATCAGGGCCGCGACACAATCAGCCGGCACATCTACGGCCACTTCGCCGAGCATCTGGGTCGCTTGATCTACGACGGTATCTGGACGAAAGACAGCAGCGGCGGCTGGCGCATGCGTGACGACGTGGTGCAGGCGCTCCGCGCGATCAAGATCCCCAACCTGCGCTGGCCCGGCGGGTGCTTTGCCGACTACTACCACTGGAAGGACGGCATCGGCCCACGCGAGAAGCGGCCGACAGTCGTGAACAACAACTGGGGCGGCGTCACCGAAGACAACGGCGTCGGCACGCACGAATTCCTGGAGCTCACGCAAAAGCTCGGAGCCGAGCCCTTCATCGTCGGCAACGTCGGCAGCGGAACGGTGCAGGAGATGCAGGAGTGGTGGGAGTACGTGAATCATCCCGGCGTCGGCCCGATGGCGGATCTGCGGCGCCGCAACGGCCGGCAGGATCCCTGGAACGTGCGCTTCTGGGGCGTCGGAAACGAGAGCTGGGGGTGCGGCGGCAACATGCGACCGGAGTACTACGCAGACGAGTTCAAGCGCTACGCAAGCTTCCTGCCCACGTACGGCGAGGTGCGTCCCTTCCGCATCGCGACCGGACCGAGCGACGACGGGTACGCGTGGATGGAAGTCATGATGCGCGATGCCGGCCGAATGATCGACGGTATCGACCTGCACCACTACATGCTCACGGGCACCTGGGAAAAGAAGGGCCAGGCCACGGTCTTCACCGAGGCCGAGTGGGCGGAGCTGATGCAGCAGGCGATGGGATTCGACGACCTCATCACCCGCCACGCCGCAATCATGGACCGGTACGACCCCAAGAAGCGCGTGTGGCTCGTGGTGGGTGAATGGGGCACCTGGCACCAGGTCGAGCCCGGAACGAATCCAGGCTTTCTGTACCAGCAGAACTCCCTGCGCGACGCGCTCGTCGCTTCAGTCTCGTTCGACGCCTTCAACAAGCACGCGGACCGCGTGAGGATGGCGAACATCGCACAGACCGTGAACGTGCTGCAGGCGATGATCCTGACGCAGAAACAGCAGATGCTGCTCACGCCGACGTATCACGTGTTCGAGTTCTACACCGTGCATCACGAGGCCGTGCTGCTGCCGATCGCGCTCGACGCCGGACGCTATGTCCAGGGCGACCGGACGATGCCCGCGGTCAGCGCGACGGCGTCTCGCGACACCAGCGGGCGGATCCACGTCACGCTGACCAACGTCGATCCGAACCAGGCGCGGACCATCAACGTCTCCGTGCGCGGCCAGTCCGTCACGGCGGTGTCGGGCCGTATCCTGACGGCGGACCGCATGAACGCGCACAACACATTCGAGCAGCCCGACGCCGTGCGTCCGGCTCCGTTTACCGGCGCAACGGTCGCAGGCGAGACGCTCACGGTGCAGCTGCCGGCGAAGTCTCTCGTGGTGCTGGAGCTGCGATAACGGCGCTGACGGCCGAACGTGATACGGTTCACCCGCCCCAGTGGAGGATCTTGCACATGTCTCTCGTCGACGATCTCGTCAGCAATCTCGTCGAGCGGAACACGATCCGCTTGAACGGCACCTTCACCATCGCGTTGGTGGACGGCGGCGTGTCGGTCAAGGGACAGGTCTTCTCGACTGTTCGGGACCAGAAGAAGAACAAGGACCTGGTCAACATCAAGGCGCCCATCACCGCGGATGTGAAGGTCGGCACCGTCGTCATCCCGCTGCCGCAGATCCGGTGAACGCCTGTTCCCCAGAGATTGGTGGGTTGTGAAAGGGTCCGGTCTGGAGGTCACGGGCTATGTCTGATGTGAACACGTTCATCGACACGATCGGCAAGGACGTCAGCGCGACGGTGGTGCCGAAGATCGAAGGTCTCGTCCAGGAAATCAGCACGAAAACATTCGACCAGTACGGGCCCCGGGTATCGACATTCGCCAGTCAGCTGGTGAAGGACATCATCGACGAGCAGGCGGCGACGGTGCGGGACTTCGTGACGGCGGCAATCCAGGACGTATTTCAGCGATATCGCCCCGAGCTGGCAGGCGAGCTCCACACCCGGGTCGTCCAGGGAGGGCTCGAGGTGACGGGGCGAGGTGTGAGACTGGACATCAAGCATCGAGACACCGGTGCACCGGTGTCATCGCTGGACATCCCCGTATCGCTCACAATCAAAGTGGATGCGCTGGGCGTGACGCTTCAGAACGCGACGGTCGATCTGGACGTGGTGCGGTAGCGGCCGGCCCGCGCCGTCCAAGGCCCGAGGCCAGACCGGCCCGCAGCCTCGCGTCTGCAGCCTGATCCTGATGTCTAGAATCGCGTCGTCAGCGTCACGCGCACGGCACGAGGCGAGCCGGGGGTGATGTTGAAGTTGTTGTTCGCGGACGCGTAGTACCGCTCGTTCAGCAGGTTCTCGAGGTTGATCTGGGCCCGCACGCGCGAGGACAGGTTGGCGAACACCGCCGCATCGACCCGGACAAACGCAGGGATGGTGACGGCGTTGTCGGTCGATGCGAACATGTCGCCGCGCCGCACGATCCCGAGGCCCGCAGCCCACACCCGGGAGAAGTCGACCCGGTTCCAGATCGAGAACGTGTGGCGCGGCAGCTGCGCCAGCCGGGCGCCGGCGAGGGCTGAGGCTGACAGCGTGCGCGTGATGACGCCATCCTGGTAGCTGTAGGCTGCCATCACGTGCCATGCGGCGGCGGGCGTGCCCGAAGCGCCGACTTCGATGCCCTTCGTCCGCTGCCCGTCCACGAGCAGTGAGCGGGTGGGGTCAACCGGGTCAGGCACGACGACGTTGGTGCGATCCAGCCGGAACACCGCGCTCGAGAACGAGAGCGTGGGGCGCACGTCCCACTTGGCCCCCACCTCGTAGTTGGTGAACTGCTCGGGCTCGAGCGCCTCGTTCGACAGGGTCAGCGACGCGAGCTGGTCGCCCGCCCGCGGCACATAGGCGAGTGAGTAGCTCGTATACAGCGAGACGGCTTCGACCGGCTTCACGATCAGGCCCGCACGCGGCGAGAACAGCCGATCGACGGTCTCGAACGCGGCGCCGGTGCGATTGTTCCGGAAGTCCACCCGGAAATCGTCGTAGCGCAAGCCGACGACGGCCTGCACGTGCCGCGACAGCTCGACCTGATCCTGCGCATACAGCGCGGCAACCGTAGCCACGCCGTGGTTGTCCGCATCCGTCTCACTCTGCCGGAAGGTGACCGGGTCAGATATCTGCGGATTCGCGACCGGCGCGAGCACCGTCGTGGCGCCCGAACCGAAGTAGCCAGTCTCGCGGAAGTTGTCGGTGGATTGCCGCCCGAGCTCGCTGCCGAGGACGAGGGTGTGCCTGAAGCGCCCGGTGGTGACGAACACGTTCAGATCGGTCTGGCTGAACAGGTTCTGGCGGTCGGTCAGGTTGTTGTACGCCGCGATCGGCACGCTCAGGCCATCGGGCTGCACGACGCCCCCGGCATACACGTTCTGGTAGAACTTGTCGTACGAGGCGAATCGCGTGCGGTTGCGGAGCGACACGCGCTGCGTGAACCGGTGCTCCAGGCCGGCGGTCAGCGCATCGACCGTGGCGCGCGCGACGCTCTCGTCGGGATTACCGAAGAACGTCGACGGGTGCGTTTCGACCGGTCGGCCGTTCCACGACGACACGCCGCGGTCGGCCGTGCGCTCGTCGTGGAAGCGCTCGTAGCCGGCGCGCAGGATGGTGCCCGATCCCAGGGTGAACGCCACCGTCGGGTTGATACCGTAGCGTTCGAGACCGACGCCGTCGCGGTAGCTGTCGGAGTTCTCGTACATGCCGGTCGCCCGCACGGCTGCGCGGTCCCCCACCCGATCCCCAACGTCGATCATCGCCCGGCGGTTGTCGAACGAGCCGACCTGCACGGTGGCTTCGCGCGCGGCAGTCCAGTTGGCCTGGCGTGTCGTCCGGTTGATGACCCCGCCGGCGCCTCCGCGTCCGAAGATCATGGCGTTCGGTCCCTTGAGCGCCTCGACGCGGTCCACGTTGTACAGGTCCCTGAAGTACTGCACGTCGTCGCGGATTCCATCGACGAAAAAGTCGCCCGTGGAGCTGTTGCCGCGGAAGACGGCCGCGTCGCGGTTACCTTCGCCCTGGGCCATCCCCACACCGGGGACATACCGCACCACGTCGGCCAGGCTCTGCATCGACTGGTCGGCAATCATTTCGCGGGTGACCACGGTGATGGCCTGTGGCACGTTCCGGAGGGGCGTGTAGGTTCTCGTTGCGGTCTCGGTGCCGGTGACCTCGTGGGCGGCAAAGCCATCCACCTGGATCCCCTCGGTCGTGATGCGGACCTCGAGCGCGTAGGACCCGACGTCGGTGAGACGCGACTGGAGCCCCGTGCCGCTCACGATCATGGCGAGCGCCTGGTCGGCCGTGTAGATGCCGGTTACGCCACTGGACGACAGCCCGGTGATCGTGGCCCCGTCCGGAACAATCACGCGGGCCCCGGTCACGTGTGTGAACGCGTCGATAGCCGTGTCGAGCGGGCCGGGGACGATCTCGAACCGATACGTCGCGCTCGCACCCGCGGGGGCGGAGTCCGGCGCATCCGCGCGCGATGTTACGGGCGTCAGCAGAAGACAGACGAGCAGCCAACCCAAGGTTCCAGAAGCGCGCAACGCGGGAGAGGACATGTGGTTCACTCCGGAAAAACGATATTGAGACTCAGTCTCAACATCGCGCCCAGAGCGTATCCCAGACCAAATCGGTCGGTCAAGGGATCAGAGTCCGCTTCGAACGTAAAAGAAATGTATCCGGGTTGTGAGTTCCGCCAGGACCGGGATCTCGGAGGGAAGTCAACCGCAGGGTCCGCGCGGCCGCTCGAGCCTCCCGGCGCGGGAGAGCTCGAGCGGCCCGCAGGCCTGCCGTTATTCCTCGCGTTACATCAGGGGAGCACTGTCACCCAGCCGTACATGCCGGCCTCGAGGTGCGGCAGGATCCCACAGACGACGAGGTAGGTACCAGGGTCGGGGAAGTGCACGACCTCAACGCGGTCTGCCCCGGTGGGGTTCACGATGCCTCGAAAAACACGGCCTTCCGCGACGTTGAGCACCGGCGGCAGACCCGAGCCGATCGACACCGTGCCCCCAGGAGCCCCGGCCGCTGCGAGAAGCTGGTCCACCGTCGTGCCCGGTATGTAGACCTGCACCTGGTGCAGGCCCGAGATGATGTAATTGACGGTCCCGCCAGCCTTGATCTTCGCGGTGTGCGGCACCACTGCATGCAGATTCGGAGGCGGGGGCGGCGGCGGGGGTTGCGTCATCCTGTCGAACGGCGCCGCGGGATCGGCGGGCCACGCGCCAAAGCTGACGGTGGCGCTCGCGAGCGGACCGTCGACTACCGAATGCT
This sequence comes from Vicinamibacteria bacterium, assembly GCA_963763095.1. Lineage (GTDB taxonomy): Bacteria > Acidobacteriota > Vicinamibacteria > Vicinamibacterales > JAENWD01 > CAVUCH01. Next base: position 142,734 of record CAVXNR010000018.1, on the reverse strand, counting down.
CGTGCTGGCCACCCGCAACGACCGGCCCGGCCACGCCTGCGGCCAACACTGATGTGACGAACGCTCTTCGCTTCATGGTCCACCCTTTCGCCGGTCGCCCCGGACCGACTCGAACACGGTGAGGTCAGCTCATCGGTGCGCCACTATGTCACCGGGGGCCAGTCGCCCGCAAGTACCACCGGCGCCACGGCGCCACCGTCGCCGAGTTCCTGGGCCTCTGCATCGTGCTCGTTGATCATCCAGCCGCGATCGTGCGCACCTTGATTCGTACCCGCGCACGGCCGAACTGAATCTCATCGCCAGATCGCACGCGGACGCCCCGCGGGTCGCGCGCGGGCACGCTGATGCTCGCGCCGCCCCGGAGCAGGCGCGTTCCGTTGCTGCTGCCTTCGTCGAACACGCGATACTCCCCTGCCGCCGGGTCCCACGTGAACCGCGCATGCGCCCGCCCCACGGTCTCGGCCATATCGTTCGCCTCCTCGACGAACGCCACGTGGTTTCGACGCACACGGCCGGCATGGTCGACGGGCTCCAGGCCGCGACCCACCAGCACCGTCGGGCTCTCGATGGTGTAGACAGGCTGCGTGGCCGTGCCCGCCAGCAGCGTGACCTGCAGCACGGGTCGCGGCTCATCCGTGGCGGGCGTCGGGGGTTCCGGCGCGCGGCGGTAGTCGAGCGCGAACACCCGTCCCGTCTCCCAATCGCCCGGTGTCTTCCTCAGCACCACCACGCGCACGTCGAGGTCGCGCGGGGCCTCGCACCGCAGCTCGGCGAGCCGCGTCCGGACACGTGCGTCGAAGTCGCTGAACGTCGCTTCGCATGTCCCACGGCTGCCGGCCGGCGCGACGACGCGCGCCACCAGCCGGGCAAACGGGAAGACGCGACGGCCACCCCCGAGCGGTGTGACCTGCTTCTCGACATCTTCGAGCATGGCCTCGCGAACCTCGAGCGGCTTCGCGTCTGGTCCCACCGGGCTTTCGAAAAACCGCTTTACCGTCGCGTGCAGCCGCCCGCCGAGCGCGCGCATCCGCCCTGCCACATCCGTCGTGTTCATTTCACCAGTCCCAGTTCCCGGGCTGCCTTCACCAGCTCGCCCGCAATCGGCGCGGCGGAGCGGGCACCGTACCCGGCGTTCTCCACGATGACCGCAAACGCCACCTGGCGATCGGCGCCGAACGGTGCGAAGCCGGCGAACCAGGAGTGGGCGGCCGCACCATCCACTTCGGCCGTGCCAGTCTTGCCGGCAATCGCCACGGGGTTCCCCATTAAGGTACGACCCGTCCCCGACGTCACCGCGTCGCGCAGATAACGCCCGAGCGCTCGCGCCTCGGCCGGCGGGAGCAGCCGCTTCACGGGCGCAGGCGGGTCGTCCCCGTCGCTCGACCATCGGAGGCCCGCGACCTCACCGTCGTGTGCCACGGCGGCGGCCACCCGCGCCATCTTCAGCGGCGAGACAAGCACCTCGCCCTGCCCGTAGCCTGCGTGGGCGATGGTGCGCCGCAGCCCCGCCTCGGTCTGCGGGCGCGCAACGTCGATTTCGAAGAGCGTCGCCGCATCGAGCACAGGCCCCGGTCCGAGCGCGGCGGCGAGCTGGGCGAAGTAGGCGTTGCACGAGACGATCAGCCCATGCCGCAAATCGACCAGGCCATGTGGCATTCGGTCCATGGGATCGTCACGAACCGGCCGGGTCCACCCACGCACATAGTTCCCGACGCGGCCATCCGGCAGGCGGATGCACGCAAAGGTCCGGTCATCCGGAACCGCCTGCGCGCGCATCGCGGCGGCGGCAACGAGCATCTTGAACGTGGACCCCGGTGGATACAGACCATACCGCGCGCGGTCGAGGAGGGCGGCCGACACATCCGGGTCCGCGTGGTGACGACGCGTCCGCTCGAGCGCCCGACGCGCGGGGCGTGGAGCCCCGCTCGAGCGCGACTCCACCCACAGCGGGCTGCGGGTAGCTCACCGACGCGAGCACGCCGCCGCTGGCGACGTCCAGGACAACGGCGGCGCCGCGGGCGTGGCCCGCCGCGTCCATCCGCTGTCGCAGCGTCGCGGCCGCGCGCGCCTGCAGGCGCGCGTCGAGCGACAGGTGCACATCGCGGTCGCGCGCCAGCAGCGCCCGCACCGCCGCCGGATTTCGGCGGAACCGATCGCGCGCGAGCGGCAGCACCTCGGCGTAGTCACGCAGTGTGGTTCGGGTGCTGACGCCTGTTCGCGGACTGGCCGCTTCGACGACGCGCGGGCGATCATCGAAGCCTTTCAGGCGGATGTCGCGGTCACGCTCGACGTATGACGAATTCGGTGCACCCCAATTGGCCTGCGTCGTCCAATCCCCCAGCACGTGGAACGCGGTCGCACCGAGTGGATAGCAGCGAGCGCCCTCCAGACATGGGGAGGCGGTCAGCCCGGCAGCGCGGTACAGAGCGGGGACAGCGGCAATTTCGTCACGCTTGCTGGACGCCAGCGGCAGCCCCTTGCGATCGTAGATACTGCCACGCTCGATGAGTCGCGCGGCCGCGAGCAGACGGGGGTTGTACTCGAAGCGATAGCCGCCATCGTTCTGCTCCGTGAGGCTGGCGGCAGTCGCGACGGCGTTCGCTGCCACGAGTTGAACCCAGCCCGCACGGGCCAGCACGGCTCCGCCGGCGATGGCCAGCACCGCACAGACGACGCGTACGGCGGCCTGCAGCTGCGGGCGGATCGGTCCTTGCCGGCGGGCGATCGCCAGCACGATCCCGAGGGAGAGAAAGTTTGCGAGCATGGCCGACCGGCCGTAGCTCAGAAAAGGCGTGACGACGCCGGAGAGCGGAAGCAGTCCGAGCACGCCGCTCGCGATCACGCAGGCCTGCACCACGAACGTCAGCGCGATGCCGAGCGCCACCAGCGCCGTGTAGTCGCCTGGCGCGCGGACGGCGGCGCGAACGCAGCGCCAGCACAGGAGGGCGTACAGCGCGACGAGCACCGCGATCCCGACGAACCCGAGCTCTTCGCCGGCAATCGTCATGATGAAGTCCGTGTCTCCCGCCGGCACAAGCCCGCCACTTCCCCGTCCAAGCCCGCTGCCCCACGCCGAGCCCGTCGCCAGGGCCCAGAGGCCATGCGCGATCTGGTCGCCGCCGAGCACGCCATTGCTCCAGGGATTCACCCAGATCGCCACGCGCTGCCGCACCGTGGCCGGGATGCCGGTCCAGTACGCCGCCCCGAATGCGCAGAGGACGAGGCCGAGGCCGCCCACGACGAGCACGCCGCGATGCCGTGCAACGCCGTACATGCCCAGGAAGACGCACGAGAGCACCAGTGCCGGACCGAGGTCGCGCTGCAGGAAAAAGAACGCCACCACGATGCCGAGGCTCACGATCGCGGGCCCCACGTCCTTCCACCGGGGCACGTTCACGTGACGCAGCCACGGGCGCGACGGCGTGGGCTCCTGCGAGTACTCGCGGAGGAACTCGCCCCGTCGCGCGAAGTGCGCGGCGAGCGCGAGCACCACGAGCAGCCGGATGAAGTCCGCAGGCTGGAACCCGAGCAGCCGCAACCGTGCGCCGCTCGTTCCCGGCCCTGTGCCGAAGAGCAGCAGCAACGTTGCGAGCACGACAGCGGCGGCGAGTGGCCCGAGCACCGCGCGGCGCAGCGGCGACGCCTCCAGGTCGACCTCGCAGGCCAGGACCAGCAAACCCACCCCGGCGACGATTCCGGTGACCGAGGTGAAGAAGGACATCGTGTCGCGCAACGGATCGCGGAGCGCCACCAGGCTCATGAGACCGATGCCGCAGACCAGCAGGACGACCGGCAGCGCCACCGGATCGCCGATTGTGCCGCGCATCCGCCGGAACGCGTGCGCGGTCCCGAAGGCTGCGAAGAGGCAGAGCGCAGCCGTCATCAGGCGCAGGCGAAACGCCTCCGGCGTGCGCACGATCACGTGCGGCTTCAGACTCGCCAGGTCCGTCGGCGAGAGGACCGGAACGCCCTCGAGCCCGGAGCGGCGCTCCAGCCGCGACCGGAGCTCCACGTACCGCCGATCCGCGCGGATCTCGGTTGCGGGGATCGTGACCCTGACCAGGCCGCCGACATGTTCGAGCGGCACCGCGTGCGCCGCCGCGCGCCGGTAGAGTGCGACGGCCACGGCGCGCCGCTCGAAAGGGGACTCGAACATCCCGAGGACCGGCATGAGGTCGCCTGGCCCCTGCAGCTGCCGCAGGTTAATCGCATTGGCGGACGACACACCCGAGCCCCCGCCCGCAGCATCGCCCGCCGCGTCCGTCTTCCCGAGGTACGCGAGCGTCAGACCGAGAACGACCACCATCGTCGCAGCCAGCAGGCCGAGCAATTCGAGATGCGCGCTGCGACCCGCCAGGCCTGGTGCGGACGGCGACGCGCGACCGGGGAGCGACAACCCGCATCTCAGGGCTCATCCACGGCCTCGCCATCGAGATCGAGCGCGTGCGCCACAGCCGTGAGGTTTCGCTTGCAGAACTCCAGGTTATGCGCCGCGTTGCCGAACCCGATGATCGGATCGAACAGCTCCACACATCGGCCATAGGCCGCATGGGCGTTCTCCAGCTCGCGCCGGCGCTGATCGCCCGACACGGTGCCGGCGAGCCTGCGGCTCTTCTCCGCCCGGCGCAGGTAGCCGTCGCCCAGCTGTGCCCGCTCGCGGCGGCTCGAGTGATACCCGCGCTTCTCCGCCTCCGTGATCGCCGCCGTCGCGGCCTCCACATCGTCGAACCCGTATACCTGCGTGCGGCTGATTCCGAGGTACGGATCGTAGGATGCGGGGTCCAGTTCCGCGGCGCGCTGGAACCTGGCGATTGCCGTCGCGAACAGCTGGCGCCGAAGCGCGCTGCCGCGCGGCTGTCGCTGTGCGGCGATGCGCGCCTCGTGTCCCTCGCAGTTCACCTGCCTGGCGCGGAGGGCGGCGTCGCCTGGCGCGAGCTGCTGTGCCCACCGCAGGGCATCGCTCGCCTGACGCCACTCGACAGCGCCGACCGTCGGCTCCTCGCCCCGATAGTCCGTGATGACCGCGTCGGCGATCGAGACGAGCCGCTCGCGGAGGGGTCCATCCACGCGCCACGACAGTCCGAGGTCCAGCGCGCCCAGGCCGCTGATGCGGTCGTAGTCACCCTTCCGTTCGATGACCGTCCGCCCGTCGATTGCGTCTACCGTCTGCCGGAACCGCTCGGCGGCCACCCAGGCGGCGCCCTCGAACGCGAGCACGGCCACGAGGGCGAGCAGTGTGGCCAGCCACGCAAGACGGCGCAGGGCGAGCCTGCGCCTCGCAGGCGGATCAGGAGGCGGATCCGGGAGCGGCGACGGCAGCGTCGGCCGTTGCGGCGAGTGCTGCAGCGGTAGCGTGGGGAGCGCCGGCGTCACACCCGTGAGCGGCAGTGGATCCGTGGGCGGCACCATGTCCGATGGCGATCGCGCGGTCGGCGGCAACGGAGGCGGTAGCGGAGGCGGCAGCGGAGGCAACGCGGCGGGCAGCTCGGGCCGGGCAATCGTGGTGGTCGGCGGCACCTCGTATTGCGAGAGGGCCGCCGGCACGCGCTCTGAAAGGAACGCCTCCAGGTCCGCCCGGATGGCGGCCGCACTGGGATACCGGCGCTCGGGTTGGTACGCGAGCAGCTTGTTGATGATGGCCGCGAGGGCCGGCGGACACGACTCGGGCAGCGGCTCCCGCCGTTCGTTCGTCTTGATCGCGTGCTCGAGCCGCCGGCTGTCCTTCTCGTGCTGCGCGTACGGCCGATGCCCGGCCACCATCTCGTAGAGCATCACACCCAGCGACCAGAAGTCGACGTACGGATTCACGCCACCCGACTCGAGCTGCTCCGGAGATGCGTAGCAGATCGTGCCCCAGATGTTCGTGGTGACCTGGCGGGTCTTGGCGAGGGCCTTCGCAATGCCGAAGTCGAGCACGCGGATCTCGCCCGGCCGCGGCAGCAGGATGTGCTGCGGCTTCAGGTCCGCGTGCACGATCGCATTGCCGGGCTCCCCCTCGATGGTCAGGAACTGGTGTGCCTTGTCGAGGAACTCGCAAATACAGAGGGCGTGCCTGGCCGCCACCGTTGGCGCCATCGGCCCAGCGGCGATGAGGTGCGCCAGGGAGCCGCCTTCGACGTACTCCATTGCGATGTAGAAGTGCTTGTGGTGCGCGCCGTACTCGTAAACTTCGGGCACCATGCCGTGCGAGCGCCCGAACTGCTGCTGCAATTCTGCGCCCCGGCGCTCGGCCGCGAGCTTGTCGGCGCTGTCCGGCTCCGCGGTCGACAGGACCGAGCTTCAGCGCGGCGCGTTTGCCGTCGGCCCGCCGGCGGGCGTTGTACACGGTGCCGAACGCCCCGCTCTCGATGGGCGTCGGATCCAGGACGTAGTCCCCAATCGTGAAGGCCTGGTCCGGAATCACGCCGAGCACCTCACCGCGCTCCCTTCGGCCGCGGGACGAGCACGAAGTTGCCGCTCACGTCGCCATGCCCCGGCGCGCCGGGCCCGTCCATGAGCACCGGACCGAACCCGGCAAACACGTTTCGCGACAGCACCAGGCGCGCTGACCCTCCAACGGACAGCGGGGGAACGCGGGTGCGCCCCACGCGCGAGACGATGTTGTTCGTGAGCGTCGCGTGTGCCCCCTCGTCGACGCGCACGGCAACGGCCGGCACCTCGAGAACGCTGCCCTGCAGCACGACGCTCGCCGAGGGCAGCAGTTCGAGGGCGGATTGCACGGGGCCGATTACGTCCACCATCTCGATGGTGCGGCCCTGCCCTGTCACACGGATCCCCACGTCGACCGGGCCCTCGGGCCTGGACTCGATGCGAAGGCCCGTGAGGCGGCCGCCGTCCATCCCGTTGAGGGTAACGGCCACCCATGGCCCCACGGCTCCCGGCCGGCCGGAGGATTGTGACGGTGCCGGGCACGCGCGCTACCAGATCGACGCCCTCAGGTACGACAATACGCTCCTCGTACACCCCGGGTTCGAGACGCACCGTGTCCCCAGGCCGCGCCGCCACGAGCGCGGGCGCGATCTGCTGAAAGGCGTCCGGTGTTGCCGCTCCCGCCACGAGCGTGCGGGGCCGCTGAACTTCGGGAGGGGCAGCGTTCCACACCAGCCCCAGCGTCGCCAACACCCCGGCCAGCGCGCCCAGGGCGAACCACGTCGTCCGGCTGCCGACCACCCATCGCGCGAAGGCGCCGATCTGCCGCACGGCCCGGCGAACCGGGCCCGCCGTCGGTGCGGATGCACGTCCGGCCGTCGGTGCCCCGTTTCCATGCTGTTCGACCCCAGCGACAGCCTCCGCTCCCGATCCCGCTCCGGTGTCGCCTTGGCGCGCCCACGCCGCGAAGGCGGCCCCTTCTGTGTACACGACCGTGACGTTATCGTGACCACCGGCCTCGTTCGCGGCGTCGACCAGGGCGTCGACGACCTGCTGTGGATGCCCTGCGTGGCGCCTGACAATTCGCTCGACGGTCGCAGAAGGCACCATGTCGGTCAGGCCGTCGGTGCAGAGCAGCAGGGCACACTCGGGGCCCCACTCGGCCTCGATCACCTCGACGAAGTCGTCCTCGTCCTTGTCGTGCAGCGCCCCCCCGACATCGCGGAACAGTTCGTTGCGCCGCGGATGGTGCATCGCCTCCATTTCGCTGATCTCGCGCGCGTCCTCCCGCTCGCCGACCGGCGAATGGTCGTGCGTGAGCTTGGACAAGCCGTGCGGGCTCATCGTGTAGAGGCGGCTGTCGCCCACGTGCCCGATGGTCAGACGATCACCCGTCACAATCGAGAGCGTGACCACGCAGGTCATGCCCCGCAGTTCGGCCGCGCGCTCGGATCGTCTGAAGATCTCGTTGTTCGCGATGGCGATGGCTTCGCGCACGCGCTCGCCTGGCGTGCCGAGGGGACGGCTCAACCGGTGCAGGATGACATCGCGCGCGATTGCCGCTGCGACCTCGCCGGCCGCGGAGCCGCCGACGCCGTCGATCACGCCGTACACGCCGCGAGCGGCATCCACCAGCGGCAGATCCTCGTTGTTGTCCCGAACACGGCCGGGGTCGCTCCGGTAGGCCGCGAGCAGCGGCCCGGTGATGGGCGCGAGCGCCTCAGTCATGGTCGGCCACGTGCGCGAGAGCAGCCAGCCACGCCGTGGTCGCGACGAGCGCTGCCAGGAACGCCCATCCGAGCCAGTAGAGCACCGCCGTCATCGCACCGCCTCGAACTGGATCATGACCTTCTCGGCAAGGTCGATTCGTGCGCGGGGCGGGAGGTCACGCTCGGCGCCTGGCTGCAGCACGCCTTCAGCGGTCTTGACCGCCGGTGGCAAGGGCTCGCCGTTCACGGACGTGCCCCACAGGCTGACGTCCTGAATCACGAACCGACCTGACGGCTCCCGGCGGATGCGGACATGCTCGCGCGACACCTTTGCCGTTGTCACGACCTGCACGTCCACCCAGGCCGCGCTGCCGCCCCGTCCGACGACGAGCGAGTCCTTCTGCATCGTGAACTCGTGGGGGCCCTGGTCGTCCTCGTAGGTCAGACGCGCGCGCGCACCCGGCTCTCCCGGCGTTACTCCGGCCACGGTACGCTCGGCGGTGACCTGCGGCACGTCGGTCGTCGTGCTCGTGCGGCGCCCTCCCGAAACCACGCTGCGGACGATGCGCGTCGTCGGGGTGCCGGCGTAGGCGGCAGGTGCCGGCATCGACAGCGAGGACAGGATCCCGAGGTGCCCGCGCGCGAGGTCGCCGTCCTGGTCGGCGGTGATCGAGACGTCCCATCCATCCGGCGGCACATCGATGGGTGCCATCTCCTCGCGCTGCAGGATGCGGCCGAGCACCCGGCGCCCCGTGCCCATCACGCGGCGGTTCAAACGCTCGACGTCCGCGGCGAGCGCCTGATGCAGCTCCGTCACGAGGCGCGGTACGATGCCTTCGATGGTCCGGAAGTCTTCGGGATGGAGATAGACGTGGTATACCGTCGGGCACAGGGTGCTGTAGGGGAGCTGGTACAGGTTCAGCCGCAGTTCCTCTCGTACCGCCATCCAGATGTCCCGCCCGCTCGGTGCCTTCGGGTGCTCCGTCATACGCTGCAATCCGCTCCATCGCCACTATGGACCCGAACCCCTGTCCCGAACGTGAGAAAACCGTGAGATTTCTGCGCGGGCCGGCATGAGAGTCAGGTTCGGACCCTTCACCGTGGACTCGCAGACCCGCCAGCTCGCCGAGGGCTCGCAGGTGCGACACCTCTCGCCCAAGGCGTTCGACCTGCTGCTGTTGCTGCTCGAGCGTCGCCCGGCGGTGGTACAGAAGGGGGAGATCGCGAGCCGGATCTGGCCGGGCGTTACGGTGTCGGAGACGAGCATGGGGGGACTCGTCAGAGAGATTCGCCATGCGCTCGGAGACGACCCGGCACGACCGGCTTTCATCAGGACGGCGCATAGCGTCGGGTATGCGTTTATGGGCGGAGCCGAGGGAGACACCGCCATCCGTGGACGAGGGGACGAAGGCTCGTACCGAGCCTGGCTGGCGTGGAACGATCGCACGTTCTCGCTGACAGCCGGAGAGAACATCATCGGCCGCGACCCGCGCTGCACCGTCTGGGTCGACGCCTCCGGCGTCTCGCGCCGCCATGCCCGGATCGTCGTCACGGCGGCCGAATCGACCATCGAGGATCTTGGCAGCCGCAACGGCACAGCCATCCGTCGCACGGCGATCGTTTCGCCGCGCCGCCTCGAGGACGGCGATCCGATTCGCGTGGGCGCGACCACCCTGACGTTCCGGCAGTGGTCAGAGGAACGCGCGCCCCGCACCGAGCCGCTCGCACGACGCGGCCGCAAGCCAGAACCCTCTCCGCGTGAGCCGTAACCTCGTTTGTATGAGGCGCGACTGTGCCCTGCCATATGCAGCACTCTCCCCTCGTGGGATCGGCCTTTGCACCTGATCGAGGTGAAAGGAGAGTGCCGAATGGCAGACTTCGAGGATCGGCTGAACTGGGAAGACGAAGAATCGTATTGGCGGACGAACTGGCGCAACCGCCCGTATGGCTCGTCCGAATCGTCCAGCTATGAGTTGTATCGGCCCGGCTACCGGTACGGGTTCGAATCGGCTAGCCGCTACTCCGATCGCGAGTGGAATGACGTCGAGTCGGATCTCCGAACGAACTGGAATTCGTACGAACACCGGGGTTCCTCCACCTGGGAACAGGTGAAGGACGCAGTCCGCGACGCCTGGGATCGGGTCACCGGACACCGGCCGACCGGCGTGCGCAGGTAACACCTGGCGGGCGGAGCCTTCGGGCTCCGCCCGTTCGTTCAGCGACCGGTCTTCACTTTCGCCCCCCTCACTGCCGCGCCCACCGGCGTTCCACTGAAGTCCGCACCCTGCAGCCGCGGTCACTGAACTCGCGCGGCGTTCCACCGGCGTCGGCGTGATAGAGTTCGAGTTCACTTCATCCGAGCCCCGCAAACTCTGAGCCCGATGGTCGGCACGACCTGTAAGCAGGTACCGGATTGACGCCCTGCTGGGGCGCGGAGGAATGGGCAAGGTCTATCGTGCCCAGGACACCCGCCTCGATCGGCTCGTCGCCATCAAGGTCATGGGCGCGGCGGCGAGGACGGCCGGAATGCCGTCGGACGGCTTCCTCCAGGAGGCCCGCGCGGCGTCGGCCCTCAATCACCCGAACATCGTTACGATTCACGAGATCCTCGAAACGGACTCCGGCGACCTGCTGATGGTGCAGGAGTTCGTGCCGGGCCGGACGCTCCGTGACTTCGTCTCGGCGCCGCTGCCGATGGAACGGGCACTCGACATCGCGCGCCAGCTGGCCCGCGCCCTTGGCGCAGCGCACCGGGCCGGCGTGGTGCACCGCGACATCAAGCCCGAGAACGTGATGGTGCGGCCCGACGGGTACGTGAAGGTGCTCGACTTTGGCCTCGCGCACCGCACGCTCACGGACACCATGGAGACGGTGGCAACGGGCGAGGTGCTCCAGAAGATCACGACCGAAGGCCCGATCATCGGGACCCTGGCGTACATGTCACCCGAGCAGGCCAGCGGGCACCGGATCGACAGCGCCACGGACGTGTTCTCACTCGGGATCGTGTTCTACGAGATGCTGACGGGCCGGCGTCCATTCGAGGGCGCGGTCGCGTTCTCAGTGCTGCACGCGATCCTGAGCCAGCACCCCGCTCCGCCGTCACGCCTCAACCCCGAGGTACCGCCCGCGCTCGATGCCCTGGTGCTGGCAATGCTGGCGAAAGACGCGTCGGCCCGTCCCAGCACCGAGGAGATCGAGGCGGAGTTGAATGCGGCCGCGGGGGCGAGCGCGCGGGCTACCCCTGCGCCGGCCGTCCTCCGCCACATGGTGGGCCGGGATCGCGAGCGTGCCCGGCTCGCGGCGCTCCTCCCCGGTGTTGCCGCAGGCTGCGGGATGATGGCGGGGGTCGTGGGCGAGGCGGGCATCGGGAAATCGAGCCTCGTCGAGGAGGTGCTCGCGGAAATCGAGCGCGGGCCACATCGTCCCGTCATTGCGCGGGGCAAGTGTTCCGAGCGGCTTGCCGGGGCCGAGGCGTACCTGCCGATCCTGGAGATCCTCGATCACCTCCTCCACAGCACGACCGCCGGCGGTTTCGTCGAGATGATGAAACGCGTGGCGCCCACGTGGTATGTCCAGGTCGCCCCGCTCTCCCCCGAGAGCTCAGGGACGAGCGAGATCCGGGAAGACATCAAGAGCACGTCCCAGGAGCGCATGAAGCGCGAGCTTGCCGCCTACTTCCTCGACGTGTCGCGGGTCCGCCCGCTCGTGCTACTCCTGGAGGATCTGCACTGGGCCGACGCCTCCACAGTGGACGTGCTGAATTACCTGGCCGGACGCTTCGACGGCATGCGCCTGCTGGTGCTCGTGACATACCGCCCATCCGACATGGCGGTCGCGCGTCACCCGTTCCTGCAGGTCGCGCGGCAGCTCCACGCCGCGAGCGCGTTCGTCGAGTGTCCGCTCGAGCACCTCGGCCGAGCCGACGTCGAGCGGTATCTCGGCCTCGAGTTCCCTGGCCACGCGCTCCCGCCTTCGTTCGTCACGCTGATCCACGAGAAGACGGAAGGCCACCCACTGTTCATGGTGGACCTGGTGCGCTACCTGCGCGATCGCGGGGATGTCGTCCGGAACGGTGGCCGGTGGAACCTGACGCACTCGACCGCCGATGTCGCCCGCGAGCTGCCCGAGACGGTCAAGGGCACGATCGGACGCAAGATCGATCGGCTGGACGATCTCGATCGCCGCCTGCTCACCGCCGCCAGCGTGCAGGGCCAGGAGTTCGACACCGTCGTCGTCAGCGACGTGCTGGCGCTCGACCCGGCCGACGTCGAAGACCGCCTCGCGGGGCTCGACCAGATTCACCGGCTGGTGCAGCCAATCCGCTCCGGCGAGCTGCCCGATCGGTCCCTCTCTGTGCGGTATCGCTTCGCCCACGTGCTCTACCAGAACGTGCTCTACGGATCACTGCAGCCGACACGCCGTGCATCCTTCGCGGGCAAGGTGGCCCAGTCACTGGTGGCGCACCATGGCGCCGATACGAGCGCGCTCGCGGCGGAGCTCGCCCTGCTGTACGAGACGGCGCGGGATTTCCCCGCCAGCGCCCACTACTTCGCCGCCGCCGCGCACCAGGCGGTGCGCCTGTTCGGGTTCCGCGAAGCGCTCTCCCTCTCGGAGCGTGGTCTCGCCGTGGTTGACGCCATGCCGCCAGGCTCTGCGCGCACCCAGCAGGAACTCGCGCTGCGCATGGCGAAGGGTGCGGCCCTCCGCTCCACCACGGGGTGGGCGACGCCTGACATCGAGCAGACCTTTGCCCGGGCGCGCCAGCTCTGTCACGAGCTGGGCGATCCGCCGCCGGTCATTCCTGTGCTCTGGGCGATCACCCTGTTCCACCTGATTCGCGGCAACCTGCTCGAGTGCCGCGCCCGTGGCGACGAGCTGATGGTCATGGCCAGCGACTCCGCTGTCGCGCATCCGGTCGTCGCCGCGCATCACATGGCGGGCGTGGTGCGCGAGTTCCTGGGCGAGATGAGCGAGGCGAGCGTCCTGCTGGAACGCGCGCGCGAGCTGCACGATCCGGCGGAGCACGACATGTACCTCGCGCTCTACGGCACCAACGTGGGGCTGCTCGCCCGGGCGATGTCGAGCCGGCCGCTCTGGGCGCTCGGCTATCCCGATCGCGCGCTGGCGCGTGCCCGGGAGACACTCGTCCTGGCCGATGCGGTCCGTGAGCCGATGGCACGCGCCTTCGCGCGGCTCGTTTTGCACGGGGTTCTCGCCTATCGCGGCGACGCGGCGGCCGCGGAAGCCATCGGCGAGGAGAACATCGCGCTCTGCCGTGAGCACGGGCTGCCGCAGGAAGCGGAATGGAGCCGCTCGTTCCAGGGGAGCGCGCTCATCAGCCTCGGGCGCATCGATGAAGGCCTCGCGCTGCTGAGAGACAGCGTGGCCGTGCAGGAGCGGCTGGAGACTTATCTCGCCAGGCCGATGTTCCTGGCGGTGCTCGCGGACGGACTGCTCAAGGCAGAGCGTGTGGACGAGGGGCTGGCGGCCGTCAGCGAAGGGTTCGCCTTCGCCGCGCGCACGGGCGAGGGCGGGTATGTCGCTGAACTGCACCGCGTCCGAGGCCAGCTGCTGCAGCTGCGCGGCGATGTCGCCGGCGCCGAAGCCAGCCTGCGGGAGGCGCTCGCGTACGCCGGGCGGCAGACCGCCCGGTCGCTCGAACTGCGGGCGGCAACGGCCCTGGCGCGGCTGCTCCGCGACACCGGCCGCGGTGACGAGGGCCGGCAGCGCCTCGCCGACGTGCACGACTGGTTTACCGAAGGCTTTGAGACAGCGGACCTGGTGACCGCACGGACACTGCTGTCCGAGATGGGATGACGGCACGATGGCAACTGTAGTGAGCGGTGGAAGGCGCGTGGAGTTCGAGCGGCCGCGGCCGACCGAAGCGGACGACATCCAGGAGATCGTCCGGGGCATCCTCACCCTGCAGGCACGGTTCGCGGAGCGCGAGCACGGCCCGCTGGAGCGCGGGACGCACGCGAAGGGCATCTGCGCACGTGCGGTGTTCGAAGTGCTCGACGTGCGCCACGTCGTGCGCGATACACGCCTGGCCGCACGGCTCGCCCGCGGGCTCTTCGCGCAGCCGGGAACCTATCCGGCGACGGTTCGCTTCGCCAATGCGTCCGGGCGGGTCCGGTCGGACGCGGTCCGCGACGTGCGGGCGCTCTCGTTCGCGGTCGAGATGCCCCCCGGCCTGGTCGGTCCGGCCACGACGCGGCTCGACTTCTCCGCGAACAGCGCGCCGATTTTTCCAATCAACGACGCGCATGCGTTCGCCACGCTGATGCGCGTGCTCAGCGCCGGCGGGGCGTTGGCCAGCCTGCGGACGCTGTGGTCCCTGCCGCTGCGCGACCTGCTCGGGATCGGCCGCACCGGCCTGCTTGGTGCGCTGCAGACGCAGCGGCCGGTGCGTGCGTACCAGGCGCTTCGCTACTGGAGCACGGTCCCGTTCCGCCACGGGGGCGACGAAGTCATCAAGTACTCGGCCATCCCGTCACCCGACAATCCCGTCCAGCCTCTGATCGCCGGCCCGGATTGCCTCCGCGACGAGCTCGCCCGTCACCTGCGCGACGATTCGCGAATGAGCACCTGGGAGATCGGGCTCCAGCTGCTCGATGCAGGCGTGATGAAACGATGGGGGCGGCGCCGCGACGCGAGCTTCTGGGTCGAGAACGCCGCCGTCGAATGGAAGGAATCGCAGGCGCCGTTCCACATTGTCGGGCGCCTCACGCTCGTCCCGCTGTCCCAGTTGAGCGATGACGCTGCGCGGGCCATGTACATCGACGTCACGCAGCATTCGACGTCCGACAGCGCCCCGATCGGCAGCATCAACCGGGCGCGGTGGTCGGCGGAGTCGTCGAGCCGCGAGGCGCGCGCCACCGGGATCATCGAGCTCCCCGCCCCGGTGCCGCTGCGGCCGCTCGTTCGGGCGGCGGCTGGCGCGGGGGGCATTCGTCGCCGCGCTGCTGCTGGTCGTCGCGGGTTTCGCCCTGGGCCGCTGGTACACGGGGCGCGCGAACGCCTACCTCCCACCGCTCGAGCGGATGGACGACGTCCGGTATCAGGATCAGGGCTGGGGAAACGGCGCCGACAGCCCGAACCGGCAGCTGTTCTACTACACGCCCCAGGGCGCGTCGATGCATGGCATGCGCTACAGCTGGTTCGTCAACATCGAGCGGCCGTTCCGGGGCGGGCGCTTCGCCGACCCCGATCACATGCGCCAGCTGCGGTTCATCGTTGATCCCTTTCCCACGCGCAGCAATCCGGATCAGCTCCCCGTCGGGTTCGGCCGCCGCTACGACGACACACTGCAGGACTGGGTCGCCGACATCACCTGCTCGGCCTGCCACACGGGACAACTCGCACGTGAAGCGGCCGGGAGGCCGGATCACGGCCCTTCGCGTCGATGGCGGGCAGTCGATGAACGCGTTCACCGACATGGCGCCCGGCAGCTTCCAGGTGGAGCTCGCTGGTGCGTTCGCCACCACGCTGGCCAACCCGATCAAGTTCAATCGGTTTGCCCGGCGGGTGCTTGGACCCGAGTCCAGCTGGTCGGCCAGGGCCACGCTGTGGGGCGACGTGCTCTCGACCTTCCGCGATCTCATACGCGCGAGCCGCGGGGCGCTGTCATCGCACTGGTATCCCACACAGGAGGGGTTCGGCCGCACCGACGCGCTCGCGCGCATCGCCAACACGGTTTTCGGCGATCACCTCGACCCGGCGAACTACCGCATGGGGAACGGGCCCGTCAGCTATCCGTACATGTGGAACATCTGGAAGTTCGACTGGGTGCAGTACAACGCCTCGGTCAGCCAGCCCATGGCCCGGAACGTCGGCGAGGCGGTGGGCACGGGCGCAACGTATCACCTCGTCGACCGCTACGGCCGGGCGGTGCCCGCCGCCGAACGCTATCGCACATCCATTCCGATCGAGAACCTGCAGCGGATCGAAAGCACGATCCAGATCCTGGAGCCGCCGCCGTGGCCCGAGGACCTGCTCGGGCGCATCGATGGAACGAAGGTGGCACGGGGCCGCCAGCTGTTCAACGAGCACTGCGCCGGCTGCCATGGTCCGCACGTTGCCAGCGCCCAGACCACGCGCGCCGTCTCTCCGGCGCGCGGCCCTTCCGATCCGTTGTGGGAAATCCGGTGGAAGTCGATCGACGACATCGGGACGGACCGGAACGCGGCCGTCAATTTCATGCAGAACCGTGTGGACCTGACGCGAACGGGCCTGGATGCCGGGGAGGTCCAGCGGCTGTTGCGTGAGCCGCTCCAGCAGCAGAGGACACGGCAGCTCGAGCTGGTGGCATCGCTCGAGCGCGAGATCGCCCGCAAGACTGGCGACGGACAGCCGAACTATCTCGCGGAAGAACTGGCGTATGCGAAGACGGCCGTCAGCGGCACGGAGACCGACATCGCCCGGCTCGATCAGATTGACCTGCGCTCCGTGTCGATCGGCGAGGGGCTGACGATCGTCGGCACCCTGATTCGCAACCGTTACTACGAGGACCGCCGGTACTCGGTCGAGGCACGCCAATGCTTCGACGGGTTCGGCACGCTGGACCTGCCTCAGGCCGTGCCGGGGTACAAGCCGCGACCGCTGAAAGGCGTCTGGGCAACGCCGCCGTTCCTCCATAACGGATCGATTCCGACGGTGTACGCGCTGTTGTCGCCGCGCGAGGAGCGGCCTGCGACGTTCTACGTGGGAACGCACGAGTACAACCCGCGCGACCTCGGCTACGTCACCGAACGACCGAGCGCAACGGCCGGCGGCTTCGTGCTCGACACCGCCCTCCCCGGCAACAGCAACGCGGGCCACGAGTTCCGCAAGGGCTATGTGCCGTTCGACGAGAGCAAGCCACCCGAAACGCAGTACCAGGGCGGCGTCATCGGTCCCGAACTGACGCGTGACGACCGCTACGCCATCATCGAGTACCCTGAAGGTTGGCCCCGACGAACCGCCAACGCCGGCAGGGCGCGTGCCCCCGGACTGCTTTGCGCTGCTGAATCAGCGATCAGCGGTCAGGGATCAGCGGCCAGCGGTCAGCGGTCAGGGATCGGGGATCAGCGATCAGGTGTCAGGGATCAGGGGATCAGGAATCAGGCAGCAGGCGTCGCGGGACCTGATCGCTGAGTGGCGCTGCCCGGACGACAGCTGACCGCTGACACCGCATCGCTGATCGCTGACCGCTGATCGCTGACCGCTGATCGCCTGATCCCTGATCCCTGATCCCTGACCCATGTCATGCTCTCCCTCTGAAGGAGTACCCGCGGATGCGAGGACGAGGAGTGCGCACGCTCGTGATCCTGATCGGCGCGACGCTTGCGGCGTCGCTGCAGGTCACCGCACAGAATCAGAACTTGGCCGCCCCGCCGACGGCACAGCAGCCCGGCGGAACGGCTCCGGGGGCACAGGTGCCAGTTCCACCGCAACCAGCTGACCCGGCCCAGCAACCTCCGGCGCACGGCGACGAGCCGCCGGAGGACGAAGGCGAGCGTGAGCGGCGCCCACCGCCGTTCCCGGCGCACCAGCGCCCGCTCGCCCCGGCCGCCGTGCTCGATCGCGGCAAGACGATGTACGCGAGCATGTGCAGCGCGTGCCACGGCGCGGATGCCCGCGGCGGCCAGCTTGGCGGCGTGAACCTGCTCCGCTCACCTACAGTGCTCGGCGACCGGGACGGCGAGCTCGTGCTGCCGATCGTGAAGAACGGACGCCCGGGCACCGCGATGGCGGCCATGCCGATGCCGGACGACGACAGCTAAGGCAATCGTGGCCTTTCTTCACAGCCTGCAAGCCGCGGGGAGCAACCAGGGCGGGCCCCCGCCCGGTCCGCCGGTGGAGCTGAACATCCTGGTGGGCGACGCGAAGGCCGGCGCCGCGTATTTCGCAACCACGTGCGCGTCGTGCCATTCGCCGTCAGGCGACCTCGCCGGCATCGCGAGCCGCGTGCCCGAGGCGAAGTCGCTGCAGAACCTCTGGGTGTCGGGCGGACGGGCGAGCGGACGCGGCCCCGGCCGTCGCCGCCGCAATGCGGAGCAGGCCGCCACGGTCGAAGGTCACGCTGCCCAACGAAGTGCTGCAGGGACGGCTCGTGCGCATCGACGACTTCCTGGTCACCCTCGCGCTCGAGGACGGCACGACCCGCACGATTCGCCGCAGTGGCGACACACCAGCCGTGGAGATCGCGGATCCGCTCGCGCGCCACGATGCGCTGCTCGCGGAGTACACCAACAAGACCATGCACGACGTGACGGCCTACCTGGCGACGCTGAAATGACACTGACACGAATACTCGGCGCCCTTGTCCTCGCACTCCTTCCCGTCGCCCTCTCGGGCCAGGGCCGCGGGCTGCCGCCGGCGGAGCTGCTCAAGCCGCTCGGCGAATCCTGGCCCACGTACTCCGGGGATTACTCGGGCAGGCGGTACAGTCCGCTCACCCAGGTGAACCGCGACACGGTGAAGCGCCTCGGCCTCGCCTGGACGGTGCGACTCACGGCGGGACCGGGTGGCCGGGGCGGTCCCTTCATGCGCGGCGGCGGTGCACCCATTGTGATCGGCGGCCTCGGGCCGGAGGACGGGCCCGTGGTGCCCGCCAACATCAAGGGCACCCCGCTCATGGTGGACGGGACGCTCTACGTGACGACGCCCGACAACGCGTGGGCGCTCGACGCGCGAGACGGCCGGGAGCTGTGGCACTACTTCTGGCGCACCCGCGGCGGCACACCGATCGCAAACCGCGGGGTCGGCATGTGGAACGACGCGGTGTTCATGGTCACGCCGGACGACTACCTGGTATCGCTCGAAGCGCGAACGGGCAAGGAGCGCTGGCGCACGGAGATTGCCGATTTCAACCAGCAGTACTTCTCCACGGCCGCCCCGATCATCATCGGCAACCACCTGCTGATCGGCACGGGCAACGACCTCGACTCGCCGGGGTACCTGCAGTCGCTCGATCCCGACACGGGGGAGATGCAGTGGCGGCTCTACACGGTGCCGATGCAGAAGGGCGATCCCGGACTCGAGACGTGGCCGAGCCTCGAGGCGGCGCGCTATGGCGGCGGGCACCCGTGGCTGCCCGGCGTCTACGATCCCGACACGAAGCTGTACATCTTCGGTACCGGCAATCCGATTCCCGCGTACACGGCGGGACGCGGCGAGGGCGACAACCTCTTCACCTGCTCGATCGTTGCCGTCAACGTCGAGACCGGGAAGATGGCCTGGCACTACCAGACATCCCCCCACGACATGCACGACTGGGACTCGGCGCAGACGCCGATCCTGATCGACGCGGTCGTCAAGGGCAAGCCGCGGAAGCTCGTCGCGACGGCGGCGCGCAACGGGTACTTCTTTGCGCTCGATCGCGTCACGGGCCAGCACCTCGTGACGACGAAGTACGGCAGCAGCGTGAACTGGGTAAAGGCGCTCGCGAAGAACGGCTCGCTGCGGCGTGACCCCGCGAAGGATTCCATCGTACCCGGCGCCCTCGTCTCCCCCACCTCCGGCGGCACCATCAACTGGGAGCCGCCCGCCTACTCACCCGACACGGGACTGTTCTACGTCTCCGAGCACAACGGCTACTCCATCTTCTACCTCACCGATCCGGACCCGCGCGGATCGATGGGACTCGGCGGACGCGAAGAAGTGGGCGTGGGTTCCGGAGGCGACTTCCTGACCGCCATCAAACCTGCGACGGGCGAGATCGCATGGCGCCGGCAGTATCCGGGCGAGTTTGGCGGCGGAGGCGGCGGGGTGCTGGCCACCGCCGGCCAGCTGGTGTTCACGGGGGACTCGGGCGGAAACCTCGTGGCCTATGACGCCGCGAACGGCACGCCGGTGTGGCACTCCCGAATCGGTTCGGTCTCGAATGCCCCTACGACGTTCATGCTCGATGGCCGGCAGTACATCCTCGCGGCTGCAGGAGACACCCTGTATGCGTTTGCGTTGTACGAGTAGGCCTCGACATCTGTCGGCGCCCGCGGCAGGGTGGTGTGTGGCGCTTGCGCTCAATCTGGCGGTGACGGCCCCCGCGTGCTCGGGTCCAGACACGCCGGGGACGGAAGCACCAGGGCGCGCGGCTCCGGCAAAATCGACCGTATTCGTGTCGAACGAAACAGACGGCACCGTGGTCATGCTCGACGGTAGCACCGGCGCCGTTCAGGGCCGGATCGCTGTCGGCAAGCGCCCGCGCGGCATCAAGCTGTCGCGCGATGGTAAACGGCTGTTCGTTGCACTGTCCGGTTCGCCCATCGCCGGTCCGGGCGTGGACGAGTCGAAGCTGCCGCCCGCGGACCGCGCCGCTGACGGTGTCGGCGTGATCGACGTCGGAAGCCGCACACTGGTGCGAACCTATCCGAGCGGGCAGGACCCCGAGTCGTTCGACCTCTCGCCCGACGGCAGGACGCTGTACGTCTCGAATGAAGAGACCGCGGAGATGTCAGTGCTGGATCTCGAACGCGGCACGATCACGGGGCGCGTACCCGTGTGCGACGAGCCCGAGGGCGTGACGGTGTCCCCCGACGGCCGCATCGTCTACGTAACGTGCGAGGCCGTCAACGCGGTCGCGGTGGTGGATACCCGATCGCTCGCGTTGATTGGGCGGATTCCCACAGCAGCACGGCCGCGATCCATCGCTGTGACGCCGGATGGCCGCACCCTCTTCATCACGTGTGAAACCGCAGCATCGATCGCGGTCGCCGATGCCGGAACGCGCGAAGCCAAGGGCGCCATCCAGCTGACAACGCCCGACGTCACGTCCACGCCGCCGCGGCCAATGGGCGCCGTCCTCTCCGCGGATGGGGCGACGCTGTTCGTCAGCAACGGGCGCGCGCAGAGCATCTCGGTCATCGACGTGGCGACGCGGCTTCCCTCGCGGGTGATCCAGGGCGTCGGCACCCGTCCCTGGGGCATCGCACTCAGCCCCGATGGCCGGCACCTCTACACCGCAAACGGCCCGTCCGGAGACGTCTCGTTCGTCGATGTGATGGCGGGAACCGTCGAGCGCAGAGTGCATGTCGGCGGAAGCCCGTGGGGTATCGCGGTGCGGCCAGTGACTCCCTGAGCCAGAGCGGCGGAATGCCTGAGCGCAGCGCGCGCCACACAACTGACCCATGACCCGCCGCGCTGCTCGCACCAGGGCACGCCGTGTTCCTGTCTCGACTGCCTCGCCGCCGCGGAGTGGCCGGGATAGATTCGCGCGACACGCCCTGCCGCTGATCCTGTCGCTCGCCGCGGTCTCGAAGGCGGTTGTTCTTGCACGACTGCACGACCATCCGCTGCTGCAGCCCGTGGGTGGCACGGACAGCGCCTATTACATGTCCCTGGCGCACGGCGTGCTCGGCGCGGATCCCGCCTCGGCTGGGCACGCCTTCTTCGTCGCGCCGCTGTACGTCTATTTCCTGGCCGGAGCGGTCGCGGTGCTCCGGTCCGAGCTCGGCGTCCGTCTGCTGCAGATCGTGCTCGGCACGGTGGCGGTGTGGCTGATCCACCGGACCGCGCGCGACTGGTTCGGAGAGCGCGCCGCGCTGCTGGCCGCGGCTCTTGCGGCGGGGACAGGCCTGTTCACGTTCCACGAGATCCTGCTGCTGCACGCCGCGCTCGACCCATTCCTGACGGCGCTGGTCCTGTTCGCGGTCGGGCGCGCGGTGATCGCGCGTGACGCACGCTGGTTCCTGGCCGCTGGCCTGGCGATCGGGACTGCACGCCCTGAACCGCCCCAACGTGATCGCGTACGCCGCGGTTGTCGCGGCCGGTTCGGTGCTGACGTGGCGCACGCGGGAGGGCCTCCGCCATGCGGCGGCATTCGCGTGTGGCGTGGCCCTGATCCTGGCGCCTGTCACGCTTCACAACTACGCACGCACGGGGGAGCTCGTCATCATCTCCTCGCATGGCGGGCTGAACTTCTACATCGGCAACAACCCGGACGCGGATGGCACGTACCGCGCGATCCCCGGAATCACCCCGTCGATTGCCGGCCAGGCCGGTGACGCGCAGCGGGTTGCATCCGAGGCGCTGGGGCACAAAGCGAGTGACGCGGAAACGTCCGGGTACTTCTACGACCGCGCCCTGGAGTGGATGGGGCGCGAGCCGGGGCAGGCTGCCCGCTTGTGGCTCACCAAGGCGGCCTACGTCCTCAACGCCGCCGAGCTCACGCTCGATTACAGCTTCGCGTATTACCAGCGAGACGAGGCGACGCCCCTCCGCCTGCTCCGTGTTGGGGCGTGGGTCCTGGTTCCACTCGGTGCCGTCGGCCTGTTCGCCCGGCGGACACGGAGCGATGCGGGCTACTGGCTGTGGGCCGCATTCGTGCCGACGTACGCGCTCACCGTAGCCGCGTTCTTCGTCTCGTCGCGGTACCGGATGCCGTTGCTCGTGCCGCTGGCGATCGGCGCTGGAGCGGCGATCGATCGTGCGATCGAGTGTTGGCGCGAGACGCCAGGTACGGGCGCTCGTGCCGGCCGCCGTGCTGGTGGCAGGGCTGGGGGTGGTGGCGAATTACGACCCGGGGCTGGATGACGGCCGCTGGGAGGAACGTACCGCGATGGTAGTGGCGCTCATCGATCAGGGACGCTTCGCCGAGGCAGAGGCGGCGATCTCACGCTTTGCGCCCACGCAGCCTGATCGGGCCCTCCTGTACGCGCAGGCCGGTCGTGCGTATCGTGAACAGCGGCAGGCGGACCCTGCCATCGTGCACTTCCAGAAGGCGCTCGCGCTGGACACTGCACGCCCGGAGATCAACCTGGCGCTCGGGCAGACGCTCCTCGATGCAGGCCGCGCTGCTGACGCCGCTCCACATCTGCGCCGCGCCTACGACGCAGGTATCCGGCGCGATGTTGTCGGTTACGATCTCGCGCGGGCGCTGGCTGGCTCAGGGGAGATCGTGGAAGCGGGCCGTGTGCTCGAGTCGACGCCGCAGGCGCTCGCGCCGGACGCGGAAGGCGTTATCCGTCGCGCCGACCTCGCCCTTCTGGTGAACCGCCCGGATCTCGCCCGGACGTTCCTGAGCGAGGCCGCGGCGCGGTGGCCGCGAGACGCCGCCGTCCGGCTGCGCTACGGCCTCGCGCTCATCGTCGCGGGCCACGCGCCAGCCGCAATCGGGCAGCTCGAGGAGGCGGTTCGGCTCGACCCCAAAATGGCCGCCGCGCACCTCAATCTCGCGGTGCTGTACGCGCAGACCGGGCGGACGGCAGAAGCCGCAGCCGAAGCGCGCGAGGCGCTCCGGCTGCAGCCGGACTATCCGCAGGCGGAGGGACTGTTGCGGGCGTTGAGTCTCACGGTACAGACGAGTGCGACAGGCTGCAGGCCCAGGCTGCAGCCTACAGGCCTCTCGGGCGTCAGGCCACCCCGCTGGTCAGGTCGCACCTGAAGCCAGACAGGCCTGCAGGCTGGAGCCTGCAGCCCGCAGCCTGTCATCTCGTCGTCTCCCTCAGAACCGCGTCGACGCGCTGAGCACCAGCCGCCGTGGCGGCGCATACTGGCTCGCCGTCCCGTAGAACGGGTTCGGCTCGACGTATGGCGCGAAGTACGGCGGGTCGTCGATGGTGTTCAGATCGAGAAACTGCTGCGGATCCGTCGACAGGCGCGTCTGATTACCGAAGACGTTCAGAAGCCTGGCCTCGAGCGTCACCGCCGCCCGGGCGGCAAGGCGCACCCGATAGCTGGCCAGCAGGTCCAGGTTCGTCCACACGGGATTCCGGTTTGCGCCGGCCGGCTCCAGATAGTTCAGCTCCGCGCCTTCCCAGTCAGGCGCGCGGGCGTTCCACGGCGTGCCGCTCTGCACACGGAGATAGGCGCCAGCCGTGAACGTGTCGGTCGGCACCCAGCTCGAAAACAGCTTGAAGACGTGCGGCCGATCCTGGTTCAGCGGGCCGAACCGGTTCGGCTCCTCGACGTTCGTGCCCGGACCATCCTGGATGAACGATGACGTGTTGAACACCGCCTCGTCGCGCGAGTAGTCCAGATCGAAATTCCCTTCGAAACGGCTCCAGGTGTAGCTGACGTTCGCGCTCCACTTCCGCGCGAGCCGGCGCGAGAGCTCCACGGTGAAGGCGTGGTACGTCCGCTTGCCTTCTGCTGCGCGGCACGCCTCGAAGCGGGTGCACGGCAGGTTGGCCGCCGCGTACGGACCCGTGTCGGGCAGAACCGAGGGCACGTCCTCGATGAACTGGTTCGTGTTCCGGTAGATGTAGAAGACGTCGAGTCCCCATTCGCCCCGGATCGGCGTGGCATAACCGGCGAGGAGCTCATCGTTGTAAATGGGCTCGAGATCGGGATCGATCAGCTTGCCCGTCGTCGACGCGCGCGGCACATCGGAGATGAGGTTGCCCGAGAGATCGAACCGGGCTTCGCGCTGGTAGATGCGTCGGGGTGCGAGGCTGCGTCCGCTGGACTTCTGATCCATGTTGTAGAAGCGGCCCCAGTTCACGTAGACCTTGTCGCCCTTGCCCTGCCGCACGTTGTAGTTCACGCCGACGCGGGGCTGAATCTCGTCGCCATAGCCGAATCGCAGGAACGTGCAGCGGTCGCCGTCCGACTTGAACAGCGCGGCGCCACCGCTCAGACCGACGTCGGCCGGGCATCCGCCGCTGCCCTCCAGGTCCTGCACGAAGTCGTCACGGTTGGCGAGGACGCCCGCGTTGACGGTGAGACGCGAGCCAATCGTGATGTTGTCCTGCACGAACAGCGCCCACGTGCGACCCTGCCCGCGTTGCGCCGGCTGCTGGAAGTAGTACCGCGCCCGCACCAGCGGCTGGCCGGCCGCGGTGATGCGCACGAGCGATCCCCACCCGTTCGTCAGGCGGGCGAGGTACTCTTCACCGAACTCGTAGCCGCCTCCCACCTTGATCTCGTGCTGCGTCTTCCCGAAATCCAGGAAGTGCCCGTAGGTGGCCCGGATTTCATGACGCTTATAGTTGGCGGTGTCGGTGTATTCGGCGCCCCCGGTGAGGACGTTGGCCTGCAGCGGGTCCTGGTAGAGCCCCATGCGCGACAGGTTGTTCGGGTCCCACGTGGGCAGGTACCCGAGGTTCGTGAGCGGCACGTCCTCGTTGTTCTCCTTCATGTAGAGATATCGGGTCTCGATGGAGCTCCGGTCCGTCAGGAAGTAGCCCCAGGTGGCCGTGGCCACCCGGCTGCTGTTGTCGGTCGTGGTCGCCACGCCCGCGGCGGTATCCGGGGTCAGGCTGGCGTTCGCGACGTCGTTCGGCCGATCGCGGTATCCCACATTCACCAGGTGGCGCGGCCTTGAAGCGGTGAGCTTGCCGTACAGCTCGTGACCCGTGCGCTCCTGGTTCGGCAGCACCTCGTTCAACTTGTTGACGCGGTCTCCACGCGTCTCGCCGAAGTATCGCGCCGATCCGTACCAGAACAGCTTGTCCCTCAACACCGGACCGCCCAGACTCACCCCGGGGCTCACGACCGTCGTGAGCAGCGGGTCAGGGAACGCGTCGTCCTTCAAGTCACCAATCAGCTCCTGCGGCAGCCAGTCGATGCGTGCCGCGCCGCTCAATTGATTCGTCCCCGAACGTGTAACGGCGTTCGTGACCGCGCCGGCCGTCCGCCCGAACTCGGCTGATATCCCGGCCCGCTTGATGTTCACCTCGGCGATGTCGAGCTCATTCACCTCCGTCGACAGGTAGCCGAAGCCGGGGTTCGTGATGTTCACGCCGTCGATCAGGTATGCGTTGTCCTGACGCGTGCCGCCGGCGGCTGGGCCAACGGGGCTGCGGTTCTCCGCGACGCCCGGGATCAGCTGAAAGAGGCCACGGTAGTTGCGCTCGAGCGGGATGTTCCTGAGGTACTCGTCCTTGAAGTTGAAGCTCACCTCCGTCGATCGCATGTCGACGATCGGGGTGGCGGCGGTGACGACGAGCGCCTCCTGCACGGTCACACCGATCGCGAGATCGAGTTGCGTGTCCCGGTCGACCTGCACGAGCACGGTGCGCTTCGTGCTCCCTGCCTGCGGCTTCTCTGCCTCGACGACGTACTCGCCGGGCAGGAGCAAGGGAAAACTGTATGTGCCGCTGTCCGTCGTCGTCGTCGTGCGGCCGGCGGGCATCGGGTCACCGCTGATGCGGACCGACGCGCCGGCAACCGCGGCGCCGCCCTGATCGAACACGGTGCCCGACACTGACCCGGTCTGCTGGGCAGCCGCGCCTCCGGCGACAGCCAGACAGAACACGGCAACGAGACAAAGGCGTGAACCCATTCTTCCCTCCTGGGGGCATCGGTATCTGGTGTCGGCGCGCGTCCGGCCCGCGCATCTGGCTCGGGACAGCGAGGTCACGCACGGTGGGAGTCGCGCACGAGCAATCTGGCATTGGTTCAGTGCAGCCGGCCGCAACGTCCTGAAGCGTTGGACGATTATAGCGGGTGCGCTGTCAGGCCTGACGCCTGGAACGATATGCTCGAGCAGCGTGGTTCTGGCGCAGCGAACGAGCACATCGCGCAAGTCGCGCCGCATGGCCGCGAGGTGTTGGCTATGGAGCCGGGACTTCAGTTCCGGCTGCGGAGCCGAGGAGCATCCTTGGAGGAACCAGTGAGTGCACGTTCGTCGGGTCGCGCCGAAGTGGAGACGCTGACCGTAGCGGGACGAGAGATCGCCATCTCCAATCCGGGCAAGGTGCTGTTCCCGCAGGCCGGATACACGAAGCTCGATCTCGTGCGCTACTACGTGGCGGTCGGAGATGGGGCGCTGCGGGGTGCTGGCGGCCGGCCGAACGTGCTCGTGCGGTATCCGAACGGCGTCGGTGCGGAGTTCTTCTATCAGAAGCGCGCGCCGGCGTCGCGCCCCGCCTGGGTGGATGTGGTCACCTTGCGCTTCCCTTCCGGCCGCACCGCGGAGGAAGTCGTGCCGCGTGACGCGGCGGCCCTCGCGTGGATGGCGAATCTCGCCTGCCTCGAGCTGCACCCGCATCCGGTGCGCGCCGAGGCGCTCGATCACCCGGACGAGCTGCGCGTCGATCTCGATCCCGTGCCGGGCGTCACGTGGGAGCAGATCCGCGAGGTCGCGCGCACGGTGCATTCCGCGCTCGACGACCTCTCGCTCGTGGGCTGGCCGAAAACATCGGGATCCCGCGGCATCCACGTGTACGTGCGCATCCATCCGCGCTGGACGTTCGCGGAAGTCCGCCGGGCGGCCCTGGCGCTCGCGCGCGAGGTCGAGCGCCGCGCTCCCGCGCTCGCCACCAGCAAGTGGTGGAAGGAGGAACGGCACGGCGTGTTCCTCGATTACAACCAGAACGCAAAGGACCGGACCGTGGCAGCGGCCTACTCGGTGCGCCCCACGGTTGACGCCCGCGTGTCTGCACCCTTGTCCTGGGACGAGATCGACGCGTGCGAGCCCGCGGACTTCACGCTGGCGACAATGCCGTCGCGATTCGCCGCTCTTGGGGACAGGCACGAGGCCATCGATCGGGCGCCCTGCTCGCTCGACGCGCTGCTCGAGCTCTCCGCGCGGCAGGAACGCGAGGGCCAGGGCGATGCGCCGTGGCCCCCGCATTACCAGAAGCAGGTGGGCGAGCCCGCACGCGTGCAGCCCTCGCGTCGTCGCACGCCGGCACATCCCTTGATCGAAATCGCGCGCGCCCGGCAGAAGACCGACGCGCTCGCGGGGCTCGAACGCTGGAAGGCCCGGCATGCGGAAGCGGCCGCGCACCTCGAGCCTGCCGACGTCCTGGTCGACGCCATGCGCGGGCGGTTCGCCACGTGGACACGCATTCGTCTCAACCTGCAGCACGTGCCCGAGCCGCTGCGGCCTGCGCAGGAGCCGCTCGATCCTGACGAGGACATGGCGTCCGACTGGCACGGTGTCAGCACAGAAGATATCGAACCGGCGTGCGAAGCCTCCTCGGACCCGTAAGCGGCGTTGACGCAGGGGGCGCTTC
This sequence comes from Vicinamibacteria bacterium, assembly GCA_963763095.1. Taxonomy (GTDB): domain Bacteria; phylum Acidobacteriota; class Vicinamibacteria; order Vicinamibacterales; family JAENWD01; genus CAVUCH01. Next base: position 114,773 of record CAVXNR010000018.1, on the reverse strand, counting down.
AAGCTGCTCGAGACCTTCAGCCGCGCCGGCGGCCGGACGCGCCAAACACCTTTTCCAGCTCGTACGCGGCCGTGACCTCGAGCTGGTCGTAGCGACAGTCGGCCGGCCTCTTGTCCGGGCGCCAGCGCTGGAACACCGTCGCATGCCGGAACCGGCGCCCTTGCAGGTGGTCGTACTTGACCTCGCAGACGCGCTCGATGCGCACCGGCTCCCACGAGAGATCCTTGCCGGCACTCCATCGGCTCTGGGCGCCCGGCATGCGCGCAGAATCGCTGCCGTCGGCCTGCGCCCACTCGCGCCACGGATGGTCGTCCATCGCACCCTCGCGCAAAGGTGCGAGCTCCGCGGCCAGTTCCTTGCGCTTCGCCATCGTGAACGACGAGGTCACGCCGACGTGCTGCAGCGCGCCGGCCTCGTCGTAGAGCCCGAGCAGCAGCGAGCCCACGAGCGTGCCTGGCCCGGTCTTGTGCCAGCGGAAGCCCGCGACCACGCAGTCGGCCGTCCGCGCGTGCTTGATCTTGAACATCGCGCGCTTGCCAGGCTCGTACACCCCGTCCCCTGGCTTTGCCATCACGCCGTCGAGGCCCGCACCCTCGAAGCGCGCGAGCCACTCCTCCGCAAGATCGCGATCGGTCGTGGTCGGCGTCAGGTGAAACGGCGCGCCCAGCCGCGCCGCGACATCCTCGAGACGCGTGCGCCGCTCGCGAAAGGGCGTGCCACGCAGATCGTCGCCATCTGCGGCGAGCAGATCGAACAGAACGAACTCCGCGGGCGTGGCCTTCGACAGCTTCGCAATCCGTGAGGCAGCGGGGTGCAGGCGCATCTGCAGCGCGTCGAAGTCCAGGCCGTTCGGCGTCGCTATCACGATCTCCCCGTCGACAACGCATCCGTCGGGCAGCGACGAGAGGCAGGCTTCGTGCAGCTCGGGAAAGTACCGGTCCAGCGGCCGCAGGTCCCGGCTCTGGATATACGCATCCGCTCCGCCGCGGAACACGATGGCCCTGAACCCATCCCACTTGGGCTCGTAGAACAGCCCCTCCGCGATCGGAAGCCCGTCCACGATCTTCGCAAGCATCGGCTCGATGGGCGGCTCGATTGGAAACTCAGGCATGTGCTCCTCGACCATACGCGTTGCGGCGGCATCCGCCGCTACGTCGCTGTGGACGGCCGCATGCCGATGCCGTCGTGCATGGTTATTGCTGGTGCGTACCGCGGTACCGCGACGAGCGGTGCATGTAAGCACGACAAATGTATGGAAGCAAAACAAGTGAGGTGTGACCGTGAAAAGACAGGCATCGGCCCTGGTGGCCACTGCTTTGCTGATTCTGCTGGGAAGAGCTGACTCTTCGGCCATTACGTGGGGGCAGCCGGACGGCACCGACCACCCGCAGGTCGTGTCCATTCTTTTCCAGCGCGCGGACGGTTACTACTCGTGCAGCGGCACGCTGCTCTCGCCGACGGTCGTGCTCACGGCCGGCCACTGCACCGAAGATGACGCGGGGAACCCCAACCTGAACACGTGGGTCCGGAACGACCCGGTGATTGACTTCGAGACGGAGCGCCCCAACTACCCGACGCTTCAGGCATGGATTGATGCCTTGTGGATCAGCGGGACCGCGACGGCGCATCCTCAGTACTCCAGCTACTCCCAGTTCCCGAACACCTACGACGTGGGTGTGATCGTGCTGGACCAGCCGATCGTGGTGTCGGAGTACGGCGAGTTGCCCACGCTCGGTCAGTTCGACGCGCTGCGCACGGCGAAGGGCCCGCCCTCGGGGCGCCAGGCGGTCATCGTGGGTTACGGCCTGCAGGGGCGCATTCCTGCGTTCGCGCAGGATGAGTGGGTCCGCTATCAGGCGACCTCGACCATCATCAACACGGGCCAGAGCGCCAACGCCGGCGCACAGAACTTCGTGTACACGAACAATCCCGGACGCGGAACGGGTCCAGGAGGCACGTGTTCAGGCGACTCCGGAGGGCCGGCGTTCTGGATTGATCCAGCGACCGGAGAGGAGACGAACATCATCATCGGCATCAACTCGTACACTGTGACGCCCCTCTGCAACGGCAACGACTATCAGTTCCGCACCGATATCGCCGCGACGCTCGACTTCGTATCGCCTTACCTCTAGCGCTCGTAACGGCGGAGCGGTGTCCCCGCTCCGCCGTTCGTCGAACTGCCGGCGCTACGCTACCGGTACGCTGCGGCCTGGATCCCATACAGGTCGGCGTAGTGCCCTTTTCTGGCCATCAACTCTTCGTGTGTGCCGACGTCGACGAGCCGCGCCCCTTCGAGCACCACGATCAGATCCGCCATCCGCACGGTTGAGAACCGGTGCGAGACGAGGACCGTGATGCGGCCGCTGCCGCTCGCGCCCGATTCGCGCGCGGCCGCGGCGTACCGCTCGAACAGCGCATGTTCGGTTTCCGCATCGAGCGCCGCGGTTGGCTCATCGAGCACCAGCAGCAGCGGATCATCGCGCATGAAGCCGCGCGCGAGCGCGAGCTTCTGCCACTGCCCGAACGACAGCTCGACGCCGCCGGGCCACGTCGGACCGAGCTGCGTGGCCAGGCCCGACGGCAGATGTGCCACCACGTCGGCGGCGCCGGCACGATCCACGGCAGCGATCACGGCCGGCTCGTCGTCCAGTCGCGGAAGATCGCCGACAGCGACTGTGCGTCCCGCGTGGAACTCGAAGCGGAAGAAATCCTGGAACGCGCCTGCGAGGCGCGCGCGCCATTCGCCTGCCGGCACGCGCGACAGCGGGGTATCGTCCAGCAGGATCGCACCAGAACTCGGCTCGTACATCTTCGCGAGCAGCTTGACGAGGGTGGTCTTCCCGGCGCCGTTTTCACCGACGATCGCCACGACCGCGCCGGCGGGTAGCGTCACCGAGATGTCGTCCAGCACCACCCGTGACGTGCCGGGGTACGCGAACGACACGTGCTCGAGACGAATGCCCCGGCGCAAGCTCGCCGGCACCGGCAAATCGCCCGCTGCCGCCACCGACGCGGCGTAGTCCTCGAGCCACGCGAGCCGGCGGGAGCCGTCCATCCAGAAGCCACGCAGGAACCCAATCTCGCCGACCGTCGCCCCGATGTAGGCGGATAGCCGCGCGCCCGCGGCGAGCACCAGCAGCACGGATCCCGGCCGGCGCCCGCAGGCCGTACGCCACGAAGACGACAGCGGCGACATACGCGCCGCCGAATACCGCCCAGGCCAGCGCGTGCCACAGGGCCGAGCCCCGCCGCGCCGCCGCCACGGGACCGTACCACCACTCCCACGCGTCCCGCCGATCCGTCACCAGGCGCTCGCCGATGCCCGTGACGCGCACTTCCTTTCCCGGCGCCGCGGTGGTCGCGAGCGTGAACAGGTGGCGGGCCAGCCGGCTCGCCTGCGCGCCCCGCTCCTGGGCTGACCGCTCGACCGCGGGCCGCCACGTGGACGTGACCACGGTTGGAACAGCGAACACCGCGAGCAGGATCAGCGCCGGATGAATCGACGCCAGCAGCGTCATCGTGACGCCCAGCCGCAGGATCCACCCGAGCGTGGAAAACAGCGACATGTACATGTGATCGAGCACGAACACCTGGTTGCGGAGCATCGACAGGCGATCGAGATACTCGGGACGCTCCTGGTGCGCGATGGTCGCCACCGATGCCTGCAGGTGCGCCACGTGCGATTCGAGCGCGATGGTCACCCGGTCGCGAAAGCTGCGCTGGACGCGCGTGCTGACCGTGCGGAGAACCCACGTGGCCGCCGTCGACGCGGCCAGGCCCACGGCGGCGGCCTGCACGAGACCGGTGCGATGCTCGAGAACCCCTTTGCCCAGCAGCATCAACCACAGGGCGAGAAGCGCGTCAGGCAGCGCGGCAAGCTGCGACAGCACCAGCGATGTCACCATCAGCCGGGGCTCGTGCCGATACCCCAGCGTGCACAACCGCCACATCGACGACAACGCCGGCGGCAGCGGCTCGATTGCGCGCTCCCGGCTACGTGAGGACGTCATAGGTCGTGCCCTCCTCATCGCCTGGTCCCGTGAATCGCTGCGCCTGCAGATCGAACATCGTCCGATAGCGTCCGCCGAGCGTCATCAGCTCGTCGTGCGTGCCCAGCTCCACGACGCGCCCGTGCTCCAGCACGCAGATACGATCCGCATGGCGCACGGTCGAGAAGCGATGCGAGATCAGGATGGTCGTGCACTGCCGCGTCGCGGCGAGCAGACGGTCGAAGATCTCCGCTTCCCCACGCACGTCGAGCTGTGCGGTCGGCTCGTCGAGCAGCACGACCCCGGCGCCGAGCCTGACCGCTGCCAGCGCCCGGGCGAGTGCCACCCGCTGCCATTGACCGCCTGACAGATCGGTGCCGCGGTCGTACCCCCGTGCGAGCACCGTGTCGAGGCCGGCCAGGTTCGTGGCTCCGGCCGCCTCCAGCGCGGCGAACACGACATCGTCCGGCGCACCTCCCGGCGCCACGTTGTCGCGCAGCGGCAGCTCGAGCCGCATGAAGTCCTGGAACACCGCGGCGATACGCGTTCGCCACGATGCGAGATCGAACTCGCGCAGATCGGTGCCGTCGATCTCGATGGCGCCGGACTGCGGATCGTACAAACGGCACAGCAGCTTGGCGATCGTCGTTTTGCCGGCGCCGTTCTGTCCGACGATGGCGAGTGACGAGCCGGCGGGAATGGTGAGGTCGAAGTGCTCCAGCACGGGGGCAGCGGTCGTGCCGGGTGTTGCCACGGCCGCCGGGTAGGCGAAAGTGACGTCGCGGAGGCGAATCTCGCGCGCCGGTGTGCGATCGGCCGGGCGCACGCCCGAACGCAGCGCACCCGCCACTCGCATCGCCGGCTCGAGCCTCAGCACCGCGGCGACCGGTGCGGCCGCGCCGTCGAGCGCCCAGCTGAAACCCGCCGAACGCAATCATCGACACGCCGATGGCGCTCTGCACATAGACGACGGCCTCTCCGAGGCTGATGCGACCCGCGGACGCGTCGCTGCCCAGCCACCAGAACACCAGGACGTTCGCGGCGACGACGAGGAGCACGCTCCACGTGATCGGACGCTCGCGCAGGCGGGTGGCTGCGTACTGCAGTTCGTGCAGGCGCGTGCGTCTCTCGACGAACCGGTCGATGGTCCATCCGGCGAGACCGAACAGCCGCAGCTCCTTGCTCGCGGGCGGGTCCACGGCCAGCCGATACGCATAATCGGCATCCCGCTGTGCCCCGCGCACCTCCTCGGTGTTGCGGTCGCGCCAGATGGCGCTCTCGCGCAGCAGCCAGTGCGTGGCCAGCCACGCACCGGCGAGCACGATCGGCGCCCACCACGCATACCTGGCGAGAATCACGGCGGACGCGAGACCGCCAATCATCTCGGCCATGCCGTTCGCGATGAAGTCCATCGAGATCGACAACGGCGGCCCCGTCATGCCGACGTCGAAGTCGCGCGCGACGGTGAGGTCGTTGGTGAGTGACGGATCCTCGAGGTGCCCCATGCCCGGCGGGCGCACGCACGCCTCGGTGAGACGGTCATAGAGCCATGCGGCCGTACGGTCCCCGAGATTGGCACTGACCGCCTGGTGAATCGGACTGAGCACCTGCAGCAGGACGAAGATGGCGCCGGCGAACGCGAGCGGGCCCGCAAGCGCGTCGCCGCGCTGCACGGCGCCGACGAGCACGCCCATGGCCACCGCGAACGCCGCCGGCAGAATGCCTCTGAGCAAGAGGACCATCCACCAGAGCGCGGCAAGGCCCGGCGCTGCCCTGGGGAGAACGGCAAAGAACTGCCATTCCTTCCGCTCGGTGAGTCGCGTGATCACACCCGCATTCTGCCTCACAACCGGCTCCGGATACGGGGATGGAGAGACAAATTGCTGGTGCGAAACTCGCGCGCACTACGGCTCCTGAGGCATGATCCAACCAGTCGATTTCGACGCGAAAGGACGGCGGCTGATGGCGAACCCATTCGTACACGTTGAGCTGAACACGACGGATCCCGACAAGGCAAAGGCGTTCTACCGCGAACTCTTTACCTGGACCATGGACGACATGCAGATGGGCCCTGACATGACCTACACGATGATCCAGCCGGGTGAGGGCACCGGCGGCGGCCTCATGAAGCAGCCGATGCCCGGGGCACCATCGGCGTGGCTCGCCTATGTGGACGTCGACGATGTGAAGGCGGCTACGGAGAAGGTGAGGTCGCTCGGTGGGCAGGTGCTGAAGGACGTGACCGAGGTTCCGCAGATGGGGTGGTTCAGCATCATCGCCGATCCGACCGGTGCGGTGCTCGGCTTATGGCAGACCGCTCGATGAAGGTGTCACCGTCCCACCCTTCGCTCGGGTCGCGGCGGCGCAGGCCGGAACGCCTCTCGAATCACGGAGCGGACATCTCCAGCCGCTGCGCGCACGCACTCACCCACCACGCGCGACAAGACCTCGGGATCCCCAATGACGCGCGCGTTGACGAGCAGTTGATGCCGCACGTCGGGTGAGGCGTCCAGTGCACCCTCCAGCGCTGGCGCACGCCCGTCGCCGCAGAGGCTGACCCGCACGTATCCAGTGCGTGCCTGATCGAGCACCTTCACGTGCACGATGGCGAGGCCGGCGCGGGCGAGATCGACCTCCAGGCGATCGGCCAGGGCGCCTGCGAGGAACGCCGGCGGCAGCGGCCTTTCGAACTCGACGTGTGCGTGCCAGTTGAGCCACGCGAGCGCCGCTTCCGCAGCCGCGTACCGCTTGTAGTCCAAGCGTCAGGAGCGGGAACGTCCCTGCTGCGACACGGCATCCGAGCACGTGATCGAGCCAGCGCGTCAACGCCGGCGCCCGTGCGGGCGCTCACGGGTTGCGCCACGGCGCCCTCGAGCGCGGGCAACGCGATGCACTCGTCGGCTTTTGTCGAACAGACGATATCCGCCTCGGCAAGCTGATGGCGGAAGAGGTACGCAAGGTCCGGATCCGCATCGGGACGGGTCAGCGCATGCGCACGCACCGGGTCCACCAGCACGGTGAGCGGAGCGATCCGGAAGCGCCAGGGCTCGTCGCGCAGCAGCGGACGCAGAACCGTCGCCGCCACATCGGTGCAGCTGCCGACCGGCTCCGCAAAGATGATGTCCGGGTGAACGGCCGCGAGCGTGTCAGCCGCCCGGAGCAGATCGGTCAGCCGGCAGCAGAAGCACCCGCCGCCCACCTCTCCGACCGGCACGCCGGCCACGCGCGCCAGTTCCGTGTCGACGAGCCCGCGTCCCTGATCGTTGGTCACCATGGCCGGACGGAGCCCGCGTGCCGTCACGCCGCCGCGCGGCCTCGAGGATGAGCGATGTCTTCCCCGCGCCGAGCATCCCGCCCACGACGGCCAGCACGGGCGCAACCCGGCGTTGCCTTCGCACCACGCCGCGGGTAGAGGCTGCCATCGGGGGCCGACGTCCGTTCACGAGAGGACGATCTCCTGGCCTTCGGTGATCGGAATGGCGTCGCGCAGCGTCAGGCGGCGATTGGTGCCCTGGCGCTCTTCCGTGTGCGGCAGCAGGCGGTCGCCGAGACTGCACCGAGCTGCTGCCACTCGCACGCGGGATCATGAACACGCCGCAGGGCAGGGTCCCCGACAGCACGCGAATGCGGAGCGGGCTGCCGGTCTCGCCGAAGGAGAAGGTCCCCCAGCCGGTGCCAGTGGACCAGAAGCAGCGGAATCCCGCGGTCGCGAGCCGCGGCAGCACGGTGACCTCACGCGTCCGGCCGTGGTAGCGGAAACCACTGATCGCCAGCAGGGCCGACCACGACGCCATCGCACGCGCGTAGTGTGAACCGCATTCCGCCTCGTCCCACGGGTTCCGCCGCTCGCCGTCGTATCGCGCGCGGATGCTGCTGATGCACTCCACGCCTTCGCGCACCATTCCCGCGAAAATCATGTGGCTGGCTGCCGTGTACTCGAGGCCGGTGAACGCTTCCGCATAGTACGGAAACGGCACCTCCGGCCGTTGTCCGCCGGCGTAGGCGGCGACGACGAGAGCCCCTTCGTCGTTCAGAACGAACGTCCGCTGCACGCTCGCGTGCTCGAACAGATCGCGCTTGTAGTTGTACCGGTAGATGCTCTCGAGGGTCGCCCTGCAGTGGGCCGCGTCGATCAGGGGACCAAGCCCCGCCACGTCGGCCTGGTACTGTCCGACGAGCTGATCCACCAGGCACCCGGCGCCCATCTGATACTCGGGACGCTCGGTGTCGTCGGAGCCCATCGTGTTCAGCAGCGCATCGGGAATGCTCGTGCGTGTCCGGCCCCTCACCTGCTGGACGTAGTACTCGCCGTTGAACAGGTTCGCGTCGATCCACGTCCGCCCCGACTCGAACAGCCGCCGGGCCTCGCTCGCGGCGGCGGTGTCGCTCATCGCGTGCGCCATCTCCTCGACCGCGCGCAGCGCGCCGAGATAGTAGATGCCGCACAGCGGATTGGGCCCGTAGAACTCGATGTCATATGTGTTGTGCTGCGTGCCCTCGAGCACGCCGTCGCGATCGGCATCCCACCCGTTCGGGATCCACGCAAATGCGATGGCGCGCTTCACCTTCGGCCAGAGATCGCGCAGCCAGCCATCGTCTCCAGAGAGCCGCCAGTCCAGATACACCTTCATGATCTGGCCCATCTGCCCGTCGGCGGCAGCCGTCGGGAAGCGGTCCGCGCCGTCGGGCAGCAGCTGACGGAAGCGCATGCCGCCCTGGTCGTCCATCGAGTAGCCGAATGCTGCGCGACGCAGCGAGCGGGCCAGCTCGGGAAAGATGTGGTCGGTCGCAGCCTCGTAGTTCCAGACGTGCGTGCAGTTGCCAAAACAGCAGCCGCTCGTGTCGGCGCACCCTTCGAAGCCATGGAACTCGCCGTCCGCGGTTCGGAAGCAGGTTGGTGTGACGAGCGTCGAGAGGTTGGCCGTGGCGGCATCCTTGATGGCGGCTGGAATCGTGCTCTCCCGCACGGCGGAGGCGAACAGTCGGGTACGCCGTTCGAGATCGTCCAGGTGCACGGCCGCGTACTGCGCGACGGCCCACGCATCCGTGAAGCGCGTGCAGTAGTGATTGCCAATGCGTGCTCCACCCTCGCCATCGGCCGCATCCCACCCGCAGCGATCCGGCGTACGGTTCGGAAAGTGCCAGCTCAGAAGGAACGTGTAGTCCGCGCTCGCACCCGGCCCCAGCGTCCGCTGGAGGCACACGGCTCCGACAGGGCCTGGCTCGGCGGGCTCGGGCCCGAGCGCCCCGTCTTCCGAGAAGTCGTCCCAGAAGCGGAGCGCGCTCGTCCACCACCGCGCGCGCGGCCATCCGCGCAGCATCGTCACCCGGCCATCGCCGGAGCCAGGGCCGAGCACCCACAGGCCGAGGGTCCCCACCAACGGGTTGTCTTCGTACAGCGACGGGTTGTGCATCAGCAGCCCCTGCACCCCGTCAGCCGTGCGGACCTCGTTGACGCGGGGATCGGGCCGGAACCACGGCTCGGACACCGTCAACAGCGGGTTCTCGATCGAGTACGCAATCGACACCGCGGCGGGCGTCGCCTGCGGGTTCGACACGCGGTACCGAAGGATCGCCACCGGCAAGCCCGAGTCATCCGCGGCGTGCGGGATGAACGGGGTGAACGCGTCGAGAGTGACCCGCACGGGGAGGCGACGGTCGCGGAAGGCCACCTGGGCCAGCGGGAACTCGCCGGTGAACCGCGATGACTCGAGCCGCTGCAGGCCGGGCGCACTCCGCGACCCGAGGCCGAACGGTCCCTGATAGGGCGGCTGCAGCCGCCCTTCGAGCACGCTCACGAACGGCGCGCGCGCGCCGCGGTCCACACGGATCGCCGGGAACGCGTACCCGGGAGCATTGCCGCGATCGGGACGATTGAAGATTTGCCAGTCACGGAGCTGGCCGCGGCCGCCGAGCCCGATCGATCCGGCGCCGACGCCGCCGAGCGGAAACGAGATCTGGGACAGCTGCGCCCCCGTGAAGACGCGGGGGTAGGCGACTCGCGCGCGTGATGGGCGGGTCGCGAGCGGCGCGGCGCCGGGTGACTCGCCGGGAGCCGCGGCCTGGTCCCCCACCGCGGAGGTGGAGCCCGGGACGGCGGCAGCTGCCGCAACACCGAGTGACTGCTTCAGAAATGCCCGTCGGCCGTGCTTGGACGCCATGGTGGCGGGAGTATAGACGACGCGGGGTTTGCAGGGCTGAAGCCCTGCCCCACATCAACACTTGCAGGGCTGAAGCCCTGCCCCACATCCTGTCGCTGAACCGTGCTCTCGTACCGTTTCGTGCAGGGCTGAAGCCCTGCCCTCTGCCCGCCACGCTGATCACGCATGATGGGGCAGGGCTTGCAGCCCTTGCACTCAGCACCTGATCGTGAAAGTTCTCCTGATCGTCATCGACGGTGCCGCCCCGCGCGTGGTCGGCCCCGCGGTTCAGACGGGCCGTCTGCCCAATCTGAAGCGCGTGGCCGACGCGGGCACCATGCATGCCGGGTCGGTCACGATCTTCCCGTCGATTACGCCCGCCGCAACAACCTCGATCGTCACCGGGGCGTACCCGGCGGAACACGGGATAGGCGGGGCGTCCTGGTACGACGAGGGCCGTGGCGAAGTGGCCTACTACGGGGACGACTTCTGGGTGATCGCACGCCAGGGTTTCGGTGCGTTCCTCCGTGACTTCCTGCTCCACCTGAACGGCGATCGCCTGACGGCACCGACCCTCTTTCAGCTGGTTGAATCCGCCGGATCGAAGGCCGCCTGCATCAACTACCTCGTCTACCGCGGGGACGTCCCGCACAAGGTGAACGTGCCGTGGTTGATGGCGCTGCTGCCGGGCGTGCCGCTCACCGAAACCGTCCACGGCCCGTCGCTGCTCTGCCTGGGCGATTTCGTCACGCCGCACACGAAGCGCGGCCGCAAAGTGGAAGATCGCGGCGGGTTGCTGCACCGCTTTGGAATGGACGACGCATCGACGGCGGCCATGCTGTGCGAGCTCGCGGCCGAAGGCGAACTGCCCGCCTTCACCCTCGCGTACTTTGCCGACAACGACTACCGCAGCCACGAGGTGGGGCCTCACGCGGCATTGCCCGTCATCGACCGGGTGGACCAGGCGCTCGGCGCAGATGTTCGACGCCGCTGGCGGCTTCGAGCGATTCATCCGCGACACACACGTGATCGTGACGTCGGATCACGGACACTGCGAGTTGCTCGCCGATCGTGATGCCGCCGTCATCCCGCTCGACCGGATCCTCGGCGACTTCCGGCAGGCGGACCTCGGGAAGGCCTGGGGCCCGCGCGACGAGATCATGATCTGTCCGAACATGCGCGCCGCACAGATTCACCTGCGGGAGACCGAGCGCCGTGCTGCTCGACCGCGTGACGCGCGCGGCGCTCGCCGACCCGCGTGTGGATCTGATCCTCTGGAAGCCTGGACTCGACGGTGGGGCGAGGCGATGTGTACGCGGTGAACAGCCCGCGTGGACGGCTGGAGTTCTGGAGAGGCGACGAGGGTCCCTCGCACGCGCGCGATGCATTCGGCACCGCGTGGAGCTGGCGGGGCGATGCGGCGGCGCTGCGGCTCGAGATCGCCGAGGCCTCGTCGACTCGCCCGAGTACCCGAATGCGCTCGAGCGAATCGCCGGAGCCCTGGACGCGGCGAACGGCGGGGCCGTGTGGCTATCGGCGCGGCCAGGCTGCGAGTTCGAGGTGCCGGGCGGCAAGGCGCATGTCGGCGGCGCCTCGCACGGCGCACTGCACGCGCTCGATTCGCTCAGCATTGCCGTGATGGGCGGCGGGAACGCGCCCGCTCCGCCGCGGGCGCTGCGATCGGTCGACATCGCGCCCCTCTGCATGTCGCTGCTCGGGCTGCCGATGCGCTACGCCGTGGGCGACCCTCGGCCACGTCGCACACACGGCCAGTCCTGCCACGGCCGCGATAGCCTGACACTCAGTCTCTGGACACCTCGAGTCGCCCGCGCATCATCTGCGCGTGCGGCTGGCACACGTACTCGTAGGTGCCTTCCTCGCGGGGAGCCCTGAACACCATCGATCCGGTCGCGCCTGCCTGGAGCGGCGGGAGGACGATGCCCAGACTGGCCACGGCGAAGTCGTGCACGAAACCAGCGTCGCTGTTGCGCACCGTGACGCGCAGCAGTTCTCCGGGGCGCACCCGGACAACCGGATTGGCCGCACCCGCCCCATCCATGTAGAACGCCATGCCGCGGACCTCGAACACGATCTCGCGAGCGGCGTCGGCGCCGCTGGACAGGGTCACGGCGAGCGACGTCACCACGACCGCCGCTGCAGCCACGAACACCAGCACCCGTTTTCGCATCTGCATCTGACTCACCCGATCAGCATTCCGGTCACGTACATGATCGCGAAGCCCGCCGCGAGGCCGGCCACCACGGGTCCCCGCGTCAGCGAATCCACCGTCCCGCGCTCGCCGGCAACCTGACGCAGAATCTGCACCGACACCTGCGCGATGGCGCCCACTCCGAGCGCCAGGAACAGCACCGACCAGACCGGCGCATACGTGAATCCGCCGACCCACGCGCCGGCGATCGTCGGGACACCGCCGATCAACCCGAGCTGCAGCAGCGCTCCGACCGGCACCCGCGAGCCCGTGCGGTGCTCTCTCGCGAGCGGCGCAATGATCGCCAGGCCCTCCGTCGTGTTGTGCAGCGTGAAGCCCACGATCAGCAGGCTGCCGAGCGTCGCCTCTCCGAGACCGAACGCGGCGCCAATCGCCAGCCCCTCGCCGAAGTTGTGCAGCCCGATGCCGATCGCGATCAGCAGGGCCAGAGCCCAGCCCTGCCCGCTCGCCGCCCGCTTGCGCCCTCTCAGCCACCGACCCACGGCCTCGAGTCCCAGGTACGCACCGGCGGCTGCAAAGGCCAGCAGCGCGATGCCCTGGTAGGAACCGGGGAGCGCACCGGCGATGCCGCTGGCTTCATCGACCGCGTCCACGAGCAGAAAGAGCAGCAACCCCACCGTCAGAGCGAGGACGAAATCGATGCCCGCACGTCCAAGCCGCGAGACCAGCGGGAACCACAGCAGGCCGATCGTAACCGGCAGCACGCCGACGTAGAGGCCAATCAGCGCGAACACGAACATCGAATGGGCCGTCGGGGTCGGCGACGTGACGGCCACGCCAATCGTGTGATCGAAGGTGACGCCGGTGGCCGTGACCAGGCGCAGCGTGTGCGCTTCTCCATGGACCCACGGATAGGGGATCGTCAGTGTCGTGCGGCCGAGTCGTCCGAGGTGCTGTCCATCGCTCGCGCTGAACGTCCAGAACGCATCGTCGACGGCGACCTGCGCGATGGTGACGGGATCGGGACCGTCGTTGAGCACGGTCGCGGTGATGACACCCTCTCCAAGGGTCACTTTCCCGAACGCCAGTCGCTCCACAGGCGGGTAGGCGCCACCGCGCAGCGCGTCGGCCGGGCCATTCACGACGATGAAGCCGATGAGGGCCGCCAGCAGCATCAGCGGAACGGCCGCCGCCATCCACCAGCGGGCCCGCGACACCGCGGGTGCCGGCACGGCAGCCACCTGCACCTCAGGTGTCACGGCGCATCTCCCCGGCCCGGAACAGGCCCATCCACCCGAGCTCGGCAAACTCGCTCTGGTGCGCGTGGAACATGAAGTCGCCCGGATACCGGAACGTCGTATCCAGGATCGCGCGCTCACCCTGACAGAGCATGATCGTGTCGGTGACTTCAGATGCCCGTGCCGTGCCCGTGCGGCGCGCGTCGAAGAACATCCCGTGCAGGTGGAAGCTGTTGATCAGGTCGAACTCGGTGATGTTCACGAGGTAGATGCGCACCGGGCGGCCCACCGTGACGGGAATCGGATCCACCATGTAGGCATTGGCGACGGAGTTGACGGCGTAAACCTCGTTCTCGTTGTCGAAGTTGGTGTCGAACCCGTTCATCACCATGATGAGATCGTCCCGCATGGCCGGGGGCTCGCCGCGCGGGTCGATGATGAACACGCCGTACAGGCCCTTGTGTATGTGGCGACGCAACGGAACGGCATGGCAGTGATACAAATGCAGGCCGACGGGGTCGGCGTCGAACTCGTACACGAACGTTGCGCCCGGGATTACCTGCTGGTGCGGCAGCGACCCGTCCATGTCTGGCGGGTGCCACCCGTGGAAGTGGATCGTGTGCGGATGCGACCCCTGGTTGATGAAGGTGACCTTCAGCCGATCGCCTTCGGTCGCCCGGATGGTCGGGCCCGGCACCTGTCCGTTGTAGGTCCATGCCGGATAGAACACGCCGGGGGCGATCTCGATCTCGCGATCGACCGCGAAGATTTTGTACTCGCGCAGCAGCGTCCCGTCCGACCGCGGCGTTTCCCGGTACACCCGCTCGCGGTCCGGCGGAGGCAGCTCGTTGAAGTTCCACGACCGCACGAACACGGCGGGGTTGAATGCGGTCGCCGACACTCTCCCCACGGTGCCGAGCCCGTGGCCGTGCCCACCAGCTGGCGCGCCCGTGGCCGTCGTGCTCGGCCGGTGCACCGGCTCCACGGAGACGCGCGCTCCGAACGAGAGTGCCAGCTGTGCCGAGGAGCGAGGCGAGGCCGGTGGCGTGCAGCCAGGAGCGGCGCGAAAACACAGGAGCCATATTTTGATTGCTCAAAATATATAGCGGGCTCTGTTCAAAGTCAACGTAAAATATTGTGCAAAATGTTAGGATCGTCCGCATGCTGCCGAGTTCGACCGTTGAGAACTACCTGAAGGCGATCGTCCTACAACAGCAGCACGCGTCAGGAGATGCGCTGGTGGGCATGGGCCAGATCGCCGGGGCGCTGGGCGTCACCCCGGGCACCGCCACCACGATGGTGAAGGCGCTGGCGGAATCGGGATTAGTGCAGTACGAGCCTTACAGCGGCGTTCGCCTGACGGCCGCGGGCGAGCGGCTCGCCGGCCTCGTGCTGCGGCGCCACCGTCTGGTCGAGCTGTTCCTGGTACAGGTGATGAGCCTGCGGTGGGATGAGGTGCATGAAGAGGCCGAAAAGCTCGAGCACGTCGTTTCGGAGCGGCTGATCGAGCGGATGGACGAGATGCTCGGGCGGCCCGAGGTGGACCCGCACGGCGACCCCATACCCGACGCCGACGGCGCCATCCGCGTGCGCGAGCTGCAGACGCTCCTCGATTGTCCGCTCGACACGCCGGTCACGATCACGCGCGTGACCGACCAGGGCGCACCGTTTCTCCGCTTCATCGAGAACAGCCACCTGAAACCTGGCGAAACGATCCAGGTCGAAGCGCGCGACGCCGTCGCCGACAGCGTGCGCGTCTGCGGGCGGGGCGAGCAGCGCATGACCATCGGCACAAGGGCTGCTTCGAAGCTGCTCGTCGAAGTGCTGCAGGGCACAGAAGCAGCACCACAGGAGGCCGGTGCGCGGGCGCGGGACGATTCTCCGCGGGCATAGGGCCACCAGCCGACCGCCCATGGATACGGCCCATGGTCACCGCCCATGGACACAGCATAGCGACCGTGTCACGGGCGGTGGCCCTCGCCCCCACGGCTGATCCCGTGGGGGCGAATACCGACCGATTGCTACGCCGGGCCGCGGCCGGGACCGTGCCCCTGCCCGTGACCCGCACCCTCGACGCACGGCGCGCACTTCTCGATCGCGATCGCGTACGTCTTGGGAGACTGGTGAATCCAGCCCCAGTCGTTGCGGCAGTGCAGATACGCGTCCAGAATGAGTGCGAACGCGCAGAGTACTCTGCAGCTCGCCCGCCGGATTGTCCGGCGTCACCGGCTCGGTGAGCATCACGTTGCCGTTGACGCTCTCGTCGACCGGGCTGGTGCCCGCCGCGTACTCGATGTTCCCCAGGAGGTGCTGCGCGGGGTTGACCCCCTTCACATATACGAGACTCCACGAGTGGACGCGGCCGTTCTCCTGGTCCGCGTGCACGTCAAACGCCAGCGTCAGGCCAGGCGACCACACGACCACCCCGCAGGCGTTCGTCGCCGGCGTGGTCAGCGAGAAGTCCATCGGCTTGTTGTCGACGTACACCTTGAGATCCTGGTGCCCGACGGTGACCGGCGGTGGATCGGGATCCACACCGGTGCCATTGCCGCCGTGATTCGGGAATTGAACCGCCGCCAGATGCGTACCGGTCTCGTCGAACACCTCGAGCCGGAGCACAATCGCGCCCTCGTCTGGCACCAGGTCGAGCGAGGCCAGGTAGCCAAGTGCGATGCCGGCGCCGCCTGGTCCCGGGTTGATCCACCAGTGCGTCATGTCCTGCACTTCGTAGAGGCCGGCCAGCGGCCCCGGTCCCGGCTGCGGCCCTATGAGGTAAGGTTCGAACACCCCCAGGAAGGGCGCGCGGAGCACTGACAGCGGGACCTGGATGGGTGTGAACGAGGGACTGGCGCTGTCAGGCGCCCACGAGAGGCGATAGTACCGCTTGGGCCCCGTCTTCAGATCGGCGCTGAAATCACCTTTGATTGTGACCGTGCCCTGGTAGGCGCCGTTGCTGACGTTCGGGACGCCCGTGTGGTACTTGCCATCCGCCTGATCGATTGCCCAGACTGGGTCCGATCCGATCTGGAGAATGGCCGCCTGTGACGTGCCCGGCAGGCTGCCGCCGCATCCGCTGCCGCATACGACCGACTCGTCGTCCAGGTACAAGTCCACGTGCCCGCTGGCGAAGTTCCACCGGGTGTTCGTGTACGGGTCCGTGTAGACGACCGTTTCGACACCTGACACCACCTGCGTGATTTTGAGGATCACATCGGGGTACGGATCATGGCGAAAGTGGCCGTTGCGGTAGTGGAACGCAGACCACCGGAAGCAGCAGCGGAAGAACCCGTCACAATCCGTGTAGGTCTCGCAGATCACCCGTTTGCTGTAGAAGCAGCGCGGAAAGATCAGCCATGGCGCGATACGCGACGTGAGCGTGGCTTTCGAGAGCCGCTGCGCGATCTCCGGTGCCAGCGTCGCGAGAAAGCCGAGATTGGCCGCCGATCTGATCGACGTCTGCCGCATCTCCCTCGGGGGATCGGGCTGCGGGTTGAACATCACGTCCGAACCCGCGGCTCGTAACATCGTGTTGGCCGGCGGCTCTCGCTGTGAAGTCAGCATCGCAGCCTGCGGTGGAAGCGGCTGCGGGTTCAGCATCACCTCCCTTGGCGGAAGCGGCTGTGGGTTCAGCATCACCTCGTCGAGGGCAGGTCCGGCGAGTGTGCTGGCCGAGCCGAGCGGCAGGCGGCCGGGGCGCGTGGCTTCGATCCTGATCGGCCCTGGCCCCGGCCCCGGAATCGGCCTGGGCTTCGGCTGGCGGATTAGCTCGGGAAGACGTACGACGCGGCGGTCCAGGTACTCCCACCACCGCTGCAGATGCGGCCACCAGCACCACTCACGGTCGACGTCATAGATCTCGACCTTGACGAACGGCACCGGACAACTGCCCGCTGCGTTTGCAGTCGAGACCTTCCGGACATGACCCGATATGCAGAATCGGGTGCGCACGAGCGGCCGCCAGATCGCGGGCTCGAGAAGGATCTCGGTCGCGTAGACGTTCAGGGCGCCCTGTTTGACCCAGTCGGCGGGCTTGATCACCCGCGTATACACGCCGGTGCGACGTGCGTCGCGAGCCTCTTCGGCCGCGCTGACCACCAACTCGACGTCGCCTTCGTGCGCCTTCAGATCGAGCGACACCTTGCCTTCCGCTCCGATCTCCGCCTCGCCGAGCGGGTTTCCGCCCCTGTCGAAGGCATAAACCTTCAGCGCGACGTTGCGAGCCTCATGGTCGGCTGCCTCGAGTTGGACCCGTCCCTCGATGCGAGCGCCAGGGACTCTGCCCTGGGCCGGCTTGCTGTCATTCGGCATCGTTCATACTCCCCAAGCGCGCCTGGCCGCGGTCCGGCCGTGTGATGGTGCTCTGTGATCGCTCGTGTTGAAGCGGATCGCCGTGGGGAGCAGGCAACAGTCACTGGGGCGGCGGCGCGTCCGGCCCGGGAACGTCGCTGACGGCGGCGATGGAAGGGGGTCAGCATACGCCGGGCGGAATGGGCGGGCAACCTGAGCAGGGGTGCCCGGGACCCAATCCATCCGTCGCGGGCCGTATCCTGTTGTACTCTCGGCATGGGCGCTGGCGGGCAGCCGGGTCCGACGGAGATCAACCCGGAGTGAGCCGCGCCATGCCGGATATCGGAACCGCGTCACAGCCGCTGCGGGTGGCCATCGTCGGCTCCGGGCCCGCGGCGTTCTACGCGGCCGAGCATCTTTTCAAGCAGAGCGAGCTCGTCGCAGAAGTCGACATGTTCGACCGACTGCCCACACCCTTCGGGCTGGTGCGCTACGGCGTCGCACCGGATCATCTGAAGATCAAGACCGTCACCCGGGCCTACGACGCGGTCGCCACTCACCCGCGCTTCCGGTTCTTCGGCAACGTCGACTTCGGTGCGCACCTCACGCTGGCGGATCTGCAGCGCCACTATCACCAGGTGCTGTTTGCGACCGGCGCCCAGTCGGACCGCAGGATGGGTATCCCTGGCGAGGACCTCGAGGGTAGCCATCCGGCAACCGAGTTCGTCGCCTGGTACAACGGGCACCCGGATTATCGTGACCACTTGTTCGACCTCTCGGTCGAGCGCGTCGCAGTGGTTGGCGTGGGCAACGTCGCCATCGACGTCGCGCGGATCCTGGTGCGCACACCTGAGGAGCTCGCGAACACCGACATCGCTGCGTACGCGCTCGAGGCGCTGCGTCACAGCCGCATCAAAGAAGTGTTCCTGCTTGGGCGTCGTGGGCCTGCGCAGGCGGCCTTCACGAACCCGGAGGTGAAGGAGATCGGCGACATGGCCGACGCGGACGTCATCGTGCGACCCGACGAAGTCCAACTGGATCCGCTGAGCCGCGCGCAGGTCGAGGCCGCACAGGACCGCACGCTGCTGAAGAAGGTAGAGATTCTGCAGGGGTACGCGCTCCGGACGCCCGAAGGCAGGAGCAGGCGCCTGCACGTCCGGTTTCTCGTCTCGCCCGTTGAGCTGGTCGGGGACGCACGGGGCCGTGTCACTCGGATGCGCCTGGTGCGCAACACGCTCGTGGCCTCGGAAACGGGTGGCCTCAATGCGGCCGCCACCAGCGAGCACGAGGATCTCGATGTCGGCCTGGTGTTTCGCTCGGTGGGGTACCGGGGCGTCGCGCTGCCCGGCGTGCCGTTCCACGAGCGCTGGGGCGTGATCCAGAACGAGAAGGGGCGCGTGCTCGATCCCGGCACGGGCCAAATCGTCACCGGGCTGTACGCATCCGGCTGGATCAAGCGCGGGCCAAGCGGCGTCATCGGCACGAACAAGCCTGACTCGGTGGAAACCGTCTCCGCGATGCTCGAGGACCTTGCGCAAGGCGCGCACCTCACCCCGGCGCAGCCGGACGCGGAGGCCGCAGCGGCGCTGGTGCAGTTACACCAACCGCTCTTCGTCACCTACGCCGACTGGCGGAGGCTCGACGCGCTGGAACTCGCGAACGGTCAGGCGAGCGGCCGGCCTCGCCTCAAGTTCACCTCGGTCGATGACATGCTGGCGGCCCTCGGCAGAACGGTGGCCGCACCCTGAAGCGGACGTCCCGTGAACTGCTTTCTGAGGACCAACGGCAACAGCAACGGTTACACCTCCGACCCGGGTACAGTGTCAGCGCTCACGGCGGCGAAGTGGTCTTTGTACGCCGCGCGCACCACGTGCTTCTGGTACTTGCCGGCCCCGGTGCGCGGCAGACTGTCCACGTGCACCACCGCATCGGGCAGCCACCACTTCACTACTCGCGGCGCGAGGTGCGCGCGGATCTCCTCGATCGTCGGCGCACACCCCGGGGCCGGCACGATGACCGCAAGTGGCCGCTCGCCCCAGCGCGGGTGGGGAACCGCCACCACGATGGCCTCGCTCACACCGGCGTGTTCGACCAGCGCAGATTCGAGTGCGACCGTGCTGATCCACTCACCACCGGACTTCACGAGGTCCTTCGCCCGATCCTGGATCATCAGGCACCCGCTCGGCGCGATCGTCACGATGTCTCCCGTGCGGAACCATCCGTCGCTGGTCCAGCGGTCGGGCGCTTCGTCTCCCGGATAGTAGGCGGCAGCCACCCACGGTCCTCGCACCTCCAGCTCGCCCATGGTGTGGTCGTCCCACGCGATCAGCGCACCGTCCTCGGCGCGGCCACGGATCTCGACGAACGGGGCGGGTCGTCCCTGCCGCGCCCGCCACGCGTAGTGCGCGTCGGCAGGGGCATCCGCGAGTTCGCTCGGCACGCGGCTCACCGATCCGAGTGGCGCCGTCTCCGTCATGCCCCAGGCGTGCACGATCTGGACACCGTGCCGCGCGTCGAAGGCGCGCACGGTCGTCTCCGGAATCGCCGCACCGCCGACCAGCATGATGCGCAGTGCCGACAGGTCGTGGCCAGAGTGTTCGTCCAGATATTGAAGGAGCGCGTGGCAGATGGTGGGCACGCCAGCGGTGTGGGTCACGTGCTCCGATTCGAGCAGGCCCACGATGCTCGCCGGATCGAGGCAGGGGCCAGGCAGGACCTGCGCCGCTCCGATCATCGCGCAGCCGAACGGCAGACCCCACGCGTTCGCGTGGAACATCGGCACGACCGCGAGCACGCGCGACGACTCCCGCAGATCGAAGACATCCGGCAGTGGCAGGGCAAGCGAGTGCAGCACCAGCGACCGGTGCGAGTACAACACCCCTTTCGAACGGCCCGTCGTGCCGGACGTGTAGCACAGGACCGCTGCGCTCTGCTCGTCGAGGTCATCGAACTCTGCGCCGTCTTCCTGCCACGACAGCAGTTGCCCGTAATCCAGCGTGCCTTCCGGCACATCGCCGTCGTCGCTGACCACGACGACGCGGCGATCCCCGATGTGCGGCCGCACGGCCTCGAAGATCGGCCAGAGCACCTTGTCCACAATCAGGACGGCGTCATCTGCGTGGTTGATGATGTAGCCGAGCTCCTCAGGATGCAGGCGGATGTTCAACGTGTGGAGCACCGCGCCAGACGCCGGGATCCCGTAGTAGGCCTGCAGATGGCGCGCATGGTTCCAGCAGAAGGTGCCGACGCGATCGCCGCGGCGCACGCCGAGCGCGCGTAACGCCGCGGCAAGCCGGCGCGCGTCGCCAAGGCACTCGTCGTAGGTGGTCCTGCTGATGCCGCGGTCTGCGCGACGGCTGACGATCTCCTTGTGCGGGAACAGCGATCGGGTTCGCCGCAGCAGGGCGGGAATCGATAGCGGCATCTCCATCATCAGCCCGCGCATGCTGATTTCCTCCACCCCAGGGCCTGGCTTGCAAAAAGAGCTTGACGGCACATAGTGTGTGTCATACAGTGTGTGCCAGACACTATATGGCAACCTCCCTCGCTAGCGACCCCGCGTTCGACAACCTTCGCCTGGAGCTCCGCCGCGGCTTCCTCACTGTGGCGGTCCTGGCGGCGCTCAGGACTGAACAGTACCGGCTACACGCTCCGGAAGCTGCTGGCCGAGCACGGGTTGGCCATCGACGAGAGCACGTTGTACCCGCTGCTCCGCCGGCTGGAAACCCAGGGCCTGCTGGTCAGCGAGTGGCGTGAAGAGGCCAGGCGCAACAAGCGCTTCTACCACATCTCGGAGCAGGGGGCGCAAGTGCTCGCGCAGCTGCTCGCCGAATCTCGCAGCATCGACGCCGCGTTGCGCGGCATTCTCGCGGAGTGATCTCATGGAACTGCTCGAACGGTATCTACAGGCGGTCAGGTTCTTTCTCCCGAAGCATCAGCAGGACGACATCGTCCGTGAGCTGTCGGAGAACCTCGTATCGGAGATGGAAGACCGGGAGGAGGCGTGCGGCCGACCGCTCACTCCGGATGAGGAGGCCGACATCCTGCGCAGGCATGGCCATCCCATGCTGGTGGCGGGACGTTATCAGACGCGGCAGCAGCTGATCGGCCCCGCATTCTTCCCGATCTACGTAGTCGCCCTGAAGATGGGACTGGGCGTGGCCCTGCTGGTCACCGCGGTGCTCGCCATCGTGGGATCGATGCTCATGGGCGATCCCGTCCGCCATTTCGTCCACGGCCTGCTCGCCTACCCTGGACGGGCACTCATGGTGTTCGCGTGGACGACACTGAGCTTCGCGGGCCTTGATTACGCCCAATCGCACCTGAAGCTCGGCCACAGATGGGATCCGCGCACGCTGCCCAAACTGGTTCGACGCGAGCACTGGACGTCGCGCGGGCACTCGCTGTTCGAGTTCCTGATTACCGTGGCTTTCATCGCCTGGCTGCTGCTCATCCCCGGAGCGCCCGCACCTGCTGCTGGGGCCCGCAGCGTCGTTCCTGGAGCTTGCACCCGTCTGGCGGCTCGCCTACGTGCCCATCCTGCTGCTCATGGCGTCGGCCGCCGCACTTAGCCTCACCGGGGTCCTCCGGCCGTACTGGACTCCGGCGCGGTCGTGGGCGCGCATCGGGCTGCGCGCCGGCACTCTGGTGATCGTGGCCATCGTGCACCGCGCAGGCGAGTGGGTGCTCGCGAGGCCCGCTGCGGTAGCGGCCGACGGCGTTTCGCTGGACCGGCTCGTTGACGTGATCAACAAGGGATGCGAGATCGGCCTCGCCGTGACGGCCTTGATAGGGCTGATCGAGATCGGCCGCGAGGTGCACCGCCTGCGGTCCCGCCAGAGAGACGCCCTGGCGCTGAACTCCGCCCCCGGCGGCCGCAGCGCGTGAGCAGGGGGAAGAGCGCGTCGGCCGCTATGGTTTCGTTCCCGTTGTCCCAGGCGCCGGCGGCACCGTGACCGGCTTCCGTGGCCGTGCCGCAAGCTGCTTCAGCAGCTCCGCGATCCCGCGCTCGAGGCTCGGATCGTGGCCCTGCGCGACCAGGTGCGGCGCATCGATCACCTCGATATCGGGGGCGACGCCGATCCCCTCCACCTCCCACTCACCGCCGGTTCCCAGGAAGCGGAAGGTTGGCGCGGTGATGCTGCCGCCATCCAGTAGCGCCGGGCTGCCCGACAACCCGATCAGCCCGCCCCAGGTGCGGGTGCCAATCAGCTGACCGAGTCCCAGCTTCTTGAAGTAGTACGGAAAGGCATCGCCGCCCGACGAGGACTGCCCGTTGATCAGGCACACCTTCGGTCCGGCATTCGCATAGGCGGGGGTGGGCGACGGTTCGACGCCCCGCCGCGCCCAGTAGTTCAGCACGGGACGCGAGACGAGCTCGATCATGCGATCGGGGATGAACCCGCCGCCGTTGTAGCGCACGTCGATGATGAGCGCGTCCTTCGCCGCCTGGGGATAGAAGCTCTTGAACAGCTCGCGGTTCCCCTCCTCCCCCGTGTTCGGCAGGTGGATGTACCCGATGCGCCCGTTCGAGGCCTTCTCGACGAAGCGGCGCCGGCTGTCTACCCAATCGAGGTAGCGCAGGCCCTGCTCGCTCGTAATTGGGCGGACGCGCTCGCTGCGCGCATTCGTCGTTGAGGGCGTGCCGTTGACCAGCAGCGTCACCGCGCCGGCACCCTTGGCCTCGAGGAGGCGGTAGAAGTTGTCGACGCCTCTCGTGGGCACTCCGTCCACCGCAAGAATGTAGTCGCCTTCGTTCACCCGCACGCCGGGCTCGGTCAGCGGCGACCGGAAAGTCTCGTGCCAGTTCTCGCCCGCGTAGATCTTCTCGATCCTGAACGCGCCCGACGCGTCAGGACGAATGTCGGCGCCGAGCAGTCCTCCCTCCACGCGCTGGATGCGGTTGCCCGGCGGAGGCTGCACGTAGACGTGACCGGCGCCGAGCTCGCCTGCTATCTCGCCAAACACGTAGTCGAGATCGGCGCGATCCGCGACGAACGGCAACAGCTCCGCGTAGCGCGCGCGGACCTCCTTCCAGTCCAGGCCTCCCAGGTTCGGGTCGTAGTACCAGTCGCGCAGGATCCGCCACGCGTCCACGTACTCCTGCTGCCACTCGGCGCGCGGCTCGATCCGCGCCGTCAGCCGATCCAGCGCCAGGAGGCCCTCGGTGGTCTTCTGGTCCGCCTTGACGTCCGCGATGGCGTAGTCGCTTCCCGTGCGGAACAGCACCTTCTTGCCGTCACGCGAGAGCTCGTACCCGCTGATGCCGGTCAGGACGGTGCTCTCCTTCTTCTCGTCGATGTCGTACATGGCGAGGCGGGTGCGCGCGGCCTGCCCCACCAGGTACAGCACGGTGCGCTCGGTCACCTGCAGGCTGCGGATGTCAGCCGGCGGGCCTGGGATCGCGCGCACGCGCCGCTCGAACCCATCGGCATCGATGCGCACGGTCACAGCGGCCGGCGGATGCACGTCAGGACCGGTGGACGGCGCGGCCGGCTTCTTCTCCTGCGCTGACGGCGGTGTCGACGCCTCTGGTTGGGCATCTGGTTTGGGCTCCGCCTTCTGCGCTGACGGCCTGGTTCCCTCCGGTTCTTTCGGATCGGGAGACGGCGGCTTCGGCACGCTCGGCTTCGGGCCGGGTGGCGCCGGCGCACGCAGCGCCTCGTCGGCCCGCTGCGGCTCCTCATCACTCTGCGGCAGGAACAGCGCGGGGCCGGTCTTCGAGAGCACGCCGACGTAGACGCGCGTGGGATCTGTGTACACGTAGTTGAACTCGAACCCGCTGAACGTCAGGCGGAAGTCGCGGTTCGACAGGAAGTAGAGATAGCGGCCCAGCGGATCGAACACCGGCTCCGAATCCGCAGCGTTGCCCAAGGTCAGCTGCTGCGCCTTGCCTTCATCTACCGAATAGACCCAGATGGCAGACAGGCGCGTCGACTCCGGCTGCTTCACATACGCCAGCCACCGGCTGTCGGGGGACCACCGGTACGTCGTCAGGGCGCTGAAACGGCCACGGTCCACGTCGACGGTCGCGCCGGTCGCAACGGTGACGACGCGGAGGCGCTGCGACGTATCGGCGTAAGCGAGCAGCCGCGAGTCGGGCGACCACGCGGGCGGGAACCGCCAGGTGTCACCATCCGTCGTCACACGGCGCTCCTCGCCGGATCCGTCGGCCGGACGCACGTAGATCTCGGTACTCGCCTGACCGATCGGACAGGTACGCGATGGTGCGGCCGTTCGGCGACCACGTTGGTGCGGTTTCGCGGATGCCGGGCGTGGAGGTCAGGTTCCGGATCTCCCCCTCCTTTGCCGGCGCGGTGAACACGTCGCCGTGGGCTTCGATGAGCGCACGCTTGCCGGTTGGCGATAACTCCATCGACTGGATCTCGCTCTTCATGGCCCGGGTCGTCGGCACCGTCTTGCGCAGGTCGCCCGCCACCCGGATGTCTACACGCGTGCTCTGCCCGCTCGACGGATCGACACGGTAGATGTAGCCGCCGTTCTCGTACACCACACCTGCGGGGCCGCCACTCGGCCACAGCACGTCATACCGGTCGTGAGTGGTGACCTGCCGCTGCGCCCGGGTGCGCACGTCATGCGCCCAGAGGTTCAGCTTCTGGTTCGCGCCGCGATCCGACGTGAAATAGATCGTGTCCCCGAGCCAGACGGGCTGGTTGTCGGTGCCGTCGTAGTCGGTGAGGCGTTCCGACGTGTTCGCGGCGAGATCGTAGATCCACACGTCCTGCGCACGGCCTCCGTGATACCGCTTCCACGTGCGGAACTCGCGCATGATGGGTGTGTACGCGTACCGCTTGCCGTCTGGCGAGAGCCAGCCGCCCGCGCCCTCAGGCATCGGCAGCGGGCTCTCGGTGCCGCCGGCTGCCGCAATCAGGTGCGGACGCGAGATCCGCTCGCTCCATGGCGTGCGGTGCGCATTGAACAGAATCCGCGTTCCGTCCGGCGTCCAGCCCAGCACGCGGTTGTCGACGCCGCCCCGCGGCGGCATGCCGACGACATCGTTATAGAAGGTCAACTGTTTCGGCGTGCCGCCGGCAACGGGGATCGTGTAGACCTGACGCCGCCCGTCGGTACTGGCCCGTGAACGCGATGGCGCGGCCATCCGGCGAAAAGCGGGGGAACAGCTCCTCTCCGTCACCGGACGTCAACTGCCGCGCATATCCTCCGGCGATTGGAACGAGCCAGATGTCGCCGGCGTATACGAACGCAATCAGGTCCGCCGAGACCGCCGGATACCGGAGCAGGCGCGTCGGCGCGTCCTGCGCCGGCGTCACGACGGAGAGCAGGACGACGCAGAGCAGGACGACGGCGAGCAGCATACTGACAAGCTCGTGGGGCAGGGCTTCAGCCCTGCAAAGGCGTGGGCGGGGCGCATCGAAGGATTGTAAGTCCAGCCATGTCTGACCGGGGCTTCGGTCCCAGTCTGTGTAGGGCCCCGGGGCTGAAGCGCCGCGGGCAATCATAGGTGTGGTACTCTCCCCCGCCGACGCGGCCGGCTACCCGCTGTCACCTATCGAGGAGCGCGTCGCTTGTCGACTGTTACCGCACCGTCAATCACCCTCCCGAACGCCGCGCGCGCCGAGCGTGCCCGCGTCGTCTACCGGGCCTGCCTGTACTACAGCCTCGCTCTCACGGCCGTCTGGCTGTTTCTGATCACAACCGGCATCGGCGGCGGCAAGCTGTTCGCCAACTACAAGCTGACCTTGCAGCAGATTGCCGGCACCGTGATCTCCATGGTGATTCTCTGGGTCATCTGGTCCTATGGCTGGTATTTCTTCAAGCGGTGGCTGTTGCGGCGCACCGGTTTCGACCGCGAGGAGCTTGCGGCGATTTTCAGCAGCCGGTTGAGCGGATTCGATCTCGACACCGTGCTGGCGCGCCATCCGGCGCGACCCATCCGCATCATCGACATGGTGGCGCGCCGCGGCCGCACGCTGGTGTTCATCGCGACCGGCTTCGGGTACGTGTACGTGCAGACTCAGAAGTCTCCCGGACCGGAGAGCCTGGCCTTCGGTCTGCAGGCGAACGTGTTCGATTCGATCGTGATGAACTGGCTGGGCCTGCTCGCGTTCCACAGCAACGGCGCGTTCGGCAACATCATGTACGGTGCACAGGCGCGCGTGCTCGACGGTATCCAGGGCCGCGCCAACGCTCTCCTGATCGGCACGTTGTGGAGCGCGTTCCGCTTCGTCATGATCCCGCTCGGGCTCGTGCTCGCGGGCATGTTCCCCCCGAACCGCTACGCGGTGCTCTTCGCCTTCATCTGGATCACGTATGCGGCGGCGGACTATGCGACGGAAGTGTTCGGCTCGATCTGGGGCCGGCACAACATCCGCGTGTGGGGCATCGGCGACCTGAACGCGAAGTCGTGGGAGGGGTTTGCCGCCGGTTTCGTCTGCGCCCTCCTGGCGATGGTCGCGATCGCCTGGTCACAGCAGCTGCCGCCCAGCTGGTACGTGCTGGCGTTCGTGCTGGCCGTCGTCAACCCGATTGTGGAGCTGGCGTCGCCGCGGGGCACCGACGATTTCACGATGGCGACCGTCAACGCGATCGTGTGCCTCGCGTTCGGGTGGCTGGTGACGTGAGCTTGAGATGCCGTGCGATTCGCCAGCGCAGGCCAATCCAGTAGGCCGCGTAGTACCCCAGGACAACGGCGCCGGCGGCAAGCGAGCCCGCGGCGCCCGACGCCGCAAGCCAGGACGTGTCGTCCACCCGCGCGTGCCACGCGTGCCAGCTTCGCCACATCCCGTATATCAGGCGAGAACTGATCACCAGCGTCAGCGCGAGCACCAGCCAGCGGTTGGGAGTGTAGTGCAGCGACCCGGGCGTGGGCTCCCAGCGGCTGATCGCCAGGCCGATTGCGCCGACGAGACACCCCGCGGCGAGCCCCGCGAGCGTGTAGACGAACGCGTGGGGCAGCCAGATGTTCGTGAAGGCGGCGCTCACCAGCAGAATCAGCGCCGACACGACGAATCCGACCGCGTTGAGCGTCGCGAGCCAGCCCCGGGCCATCCGTCTCGCGGTTCCGACCCGATACCGCTGTACGAGCGTCAGCGGCATGAGGACGACGCCAACGAGCAGCACGAGGGGAATGAACGCGAGGAGAAGGAGTATGAGCGGCACGCTGGAAACTCGATAGCCCGGATCGGCAGGGTGTGTGCTTCGCCTACGGGCGCGATCCGGCCAACGCCTCTTCGACCTCCACCGCCCAGCTCACCGGCTCGCTGCGGCGCTCTCGTGCCTCGCGAATCAGCCGCAGGTTGCGGGCGGTGGTCTCGGGCTCCCACGATTCCCGCACCAGCGCGAGCGCATCGTCAAGCGCCGCCATTGCACCCGTCTCGTCCCTGCCGAGCACCGCGAGCTCGACGCGCGTGGCGTGATCCCAGTAATCCGGCTTGCCGGACGCGATGCGGCGCTCGACGGCGTAGCGGACGACAGGGATGAGCGTCAGGCGACGGGGGTCGGGCGGATCCTTCAGCTCCATCAGGGTGACCGCGTTTATGCCGGGATACGCGTCGCGCCAGTCGGTTTCGAAGCCGCGCAGGTACGACGTGATCGCCTGGTTCAGCAGGCCGCGCGCCCGAGACGCCTCGCCCGCCTTCAGCGACGCCTCCCACCGGTCCTTGTAGACCCGGCCCAGGATGCCGTAGGTCTCGCTGCTCGGCCCCCGCTCCTCGATCAGTGTGGTCAGCACGCGTTCGGCTTCGTCGCTGCGGCCCACCCGGTTGAGCGCGAGGCCGAGCTGCTCTCGCACCATCACGGTTGCGGCAAGCGGCGGCGCCATCCGATCGACCAGCGCGATCATGTCGTTCCATGCCTTCACCGCGCGATACGACAGGAACAGATCGATGACGCTGCCGGAGTCGGCGTCGGCGATCGGGGCCAGCCCGCCCTCCACCGCGCGCACCGCATCGGGCCCGCCCTTCCGGGCGGCCGCGAGCTGTTCCTTCACCTGCTGCGAGTACCGCACGCGATCCCGGAACACGTCCGTCTTCAAGCGCTGGATATCCGGGAAGCCCTCGACCAGCTGGAACACCGGGCTGTCGGCGTGCGCCTGCCGCGCTTCCTTCAGCCGGCTGGTGATCCGGTCGCGGGAGACGCTCACATCGTCGGGTGTGCCGCCCGCGGTCAGCTTGTAGGGCATTGCACGCAGCGGCGCGACGTCGAACGGCAGCTGGCTGCCGCCCGCGGCGAAGATCAGGAGCGTGCTCCACTTGCGGACGGCGTGGCGCAGACCGAGCTCGTAGAACACGTTGGCATTGGCCGTCGTGAGATCTGCAACGGCGTACTCACAGAGGATCAGCCGCTCGTACATCGGCTTGTGGATGATGCCGCCGGTCATCTCCTCATCCGCCCGCAACGGCTCGAGGTCGGCCGCGGCGACGGCGGGCGCTATGAGCTCTTCGTACACGCGGTCGAAGTCCACCATCCGGCCGGCGGCGTCGGGCTTGCGGCCGAAGGGCATGAGCACGAAACAGAGTGGCCTGGTCACAACGGTTACCGCGCCAGCCTATACCCTGCCCGGCTCGGTGGTCCACTCGATCGTGTTGCTCCTGCGCGCCCGCGCGTGTAGAGTCGCGGAACTTCGTCCGCTTTCCGGCATGTGAAAAGGAACTCCATCATGAACCAGCAGCCTCATTCCGCGGCGCCCGACCCCACCCTCGTCTTCGAAACCCTCACGGCGCATCAGCGCACCGCGGCGTTGCTCGCGGCGATTGAGATCGGCCTCT
This sequence comes from Vicinamibacteria bacterium, assembly GCA_963763095.1. GTDB lineage: Bacteria > Acidobacteriota > Vicinamibacteria > Vicinamibacterales > JAENWD01 > CAVUCH01. The sequence continues at coordinate 85,202 of CAVXNR010000018.1, read as the reverse complement.
ACCGCGCAATCGGAGAAGGCGTGCATGATGCGACGACGCTGGCGGCGCGCTGCAACGCGTCGGAACGCGGCATCCGCATCCTCTGCGACTATCTCGTCGTCATCGGTCTTCTCGGCAAGGCGGATGGCAAATTCGTCCACACGCCGACGACGGCGATGTTCCTGGACTCAGCTTCTCCCACGAGCCTTGCGCCCATGGCACGGTTCCTGGGCGGTCCCGCGCTGCAGGAGCCGTTCAGACAACTGACGGAGATTGTCAGGACCGGTCGAACGGTGCTGCACGGCCAGGGGACGGTCGAGCCCGAGAACCCGGTCTGGGTCGAGTTCGCGCACAGCATGGCGCCCATGATGGCGCCGATGGCGGCGCCGCTCGCGGCGGTCGTGCTCGAAGGCCTCGACGGCCCCGTGCGGGTGCTCGACATCGCCGCCGGTCACGGCCTGTTCGGCATCGGAGTGGCGAAACAGAACCCCGCTGCACACATCGTGGCGGTCGACTGGGCGCCCGTCCTCGAAGTCGCCTCAGCCAACGCCCGCAAAGCCGGCGTCGCGGATCGCTATCAGACGCTCCCAGGGAGCGCCTTCGACGTCGACTTCGGCGGGCCCTACGATGCCGTCCTGCTCACGAATTTTCTGCACCATTTCGACCGCGCGACGTGCGTGGGGCTGCTGACGAAGGTGCGGCGCGCGCTGACACCCAGGGGCCGCGCGGCGACGCTCGATTTCGTGCCCAACGATGATCGGGTGTCGCCTCCCATGGCTGCGGCGTTCGCCATGACCATGCTGGGGACAACCGCAGCCGGCGACGCGTACACGCTTCCGGGAGTACGAAGGCATGTACCGCGACGCCGGGTTCGCGCGCGTGACCTCAGACCCGGTTCCGAATGCCCCGCACACGATCGTGACTGGCTACGCGGGCTGATCGGGTCTGCGCATGGGCTGCAGCAGTGATTGAGGAGCGCTTCGCATCGATCCCGTCAGGCTGGTTCCTCATGGGAAGCGACGAGGGTCAGGATGACGAGTCGCCCGTGCACCGCGTATGGGTAGACGCATTCGATCTCGCCGTCTACCCCGTGACCCAGGCGCAGTACGCGCTGTTTCTCGAGGAGACGAGCCACCACGTTCCCCGGGAATGGGCGCCGGCCCCCGGCGAAGCAGACCTGCCGGTTGTCGGCGTGAGCTGGCACGACGCGCAGGCGTACTGCACGTGGGCCTCGGCACCGATCCGAGACGCCTGCCCACCGAAGCCGAATGGGAGCGGGCGGCGCGGGGCGGCGTCGACGGGGCGCGCTACCCCTGGGGCGACGAGATCCCGGCCTGGATCCCGGATGGAGGCCGCGGGCCGCGCGAGGCGCCCTGGCCGGTCACGGTTGGCGTACCCAACCTGTATGGCTTGTACGGCATCGCCGCCAACATCCATGAGTGGTGTGCGGACTGGCACGACAAGGGGTTCTATGCGGTATCGCCCACGCGCAATCCGGCGGGGCCTGCTGACGGCGTGCGTCGCGCCTCCCGCGGCGGATCATGGCGGCACGCCGTGACGATCAGCCGATCGGCGGCGCGGAGCAGGCTGCACCCGTCCTTCCGCTACACCGATTACGGGTTCCGGATTGTGCGGGGGGCACGGTGCTGAATCCGCCGGGAAAGCCGAAGTAGCGCAGCGACGGCTGCCACCGGAGCCTCAGGAACCCGCGGCCGTCATTCAATCGGCAGCGGCGGGATCGCAGTAGACGCGCGGACCATTTCCGCCGCGACCTCGAGCTGTGCGGTGATCGTGTGCTTGTGCCCGGCGGCTACGCGCGGTGTGCAGCCCTGGACCAGTTGTGCCGCGCGGAGGCTCGCGAGCACCACGAACTGAAACGCCCCGAGGTCGGCCGGTCTTCGTATGATCAAGACAGTCCCTTCCGTCCCAGCCCAGACGACTATCGCCGCGATCACCGGTTCGCACCGGTTCGTCTGGTGTGTTCGGCGCTCAGCTGATGTGTGAAGTGAGTATACACGAGAGGCGGGAGCTGCCGCTCTCTTACGAAAGCGCAGCTCCCGCCTGCCTCGGCCGGCCAGCCTATCGTATAGGCCGCCCGGTCCAACGCGCGACTATGGGATCTGCAGGACCTGGCCCGGCTTGATCTTGTCGGGATCGGTCAACTGGTTCTTGTTCGCCTCGAAGATCTTCATGTAGGCGTTCGCGTTGCCGAGGTGCTCTTTCGCGATCTTGCTCAGCGTATCGCCGGGCTGGACAGTGTAGGTACGACCGGCGGCAGCGCCAGCGGTGCCCGTCGGAGCAGGGGCGGCAGCGCGCGGGGCGGCGGGGCCGCCTGTGACGCGGATGTCCGCAACGACCTCGTTCTGCCACTCGGGAATCGTCTTGATGGCGTTCCAGATCTGGTTCTTGTCGTCGTCCGTTGCTACGGTTCCGGTGAAATGCAGCTTGCCATCACGCTCCTCGGCGTTGCCTTGGAAGCGGCCCTTCGACGCCTGGATCGCGTACGCGTACTCTGTCTCTCAAACCCATCAGTAACCTCCATGATTGACGCTGGCGTGCCGGCCGAGGCCGGCATCGCCACAACCCATTCGGAAAGCACGATTGCCGCCACCCCGTAACGCATCAGCCAGCCCCTCAGCCCCACCGAAACACCCGAGCCGACAGCGTGGTGCACACAAGGAACACGAGCGCGAGCGCCGCGATGTCTCCGGCGTGGGCAGACCATGGCTCGCGCAGCCATGCCCCGCGGAGGAATGACACGGCATAGGTCAGCGGCACCACATGCGACACGGCGCGCATGATCGGCGGCAGAGCTGACGTGGGCATGAAGAGGCCGCTCACCAGGAGCATGGGATAGAGGATCAGGCTGCCGATGGGCTGTGCGAAGCGCGCCGTTGGCACGATGCTCGCGACAAGAAAGCCAATCGAGAGCAGGCTGACGGTGGTGATGAACAGTGCGCTCATGAACCCGAACAGGCGCCCATCGAGGATCGCGGGATGCGTTCGGGCGCCTGCGAGCGCACTCAGCAGGAGCGTCAGCCCCGTGAACAACAGCTTCGCAAGCACGTGTGCCGTGAGGATGGTGTGCGACCGCAGCGGAGTGGCACGCAGCCGCTTGAGGATGCCGCCCTCCCGGTAGATGGCGATGATCGTCACCAGGGACAGCACGGCGTTCAATGCAATCAAGAGCGCCACGAGCACCGTCACGGTCGCGGCGGCGGCGACGCCGCGCGACGTCGTGGGCATGCGCGTGGCCGGCGGGACGACTCTCCCGAGAAACATGACGATGGCCACGGGTACGCCCACCGTGCCCACCAGCCCCAGCGGCTCCCGGGCGAAGATCTTGATTTCGAGCCACGTCAGCGACCAGAGCCCCTTCAGCATCGGACACCTGCTCCTCTCACACCACCGGATACGCGGGGCGGGTCACAGGGCCCGCGCGCCCGCCCGGTCGTCAATCTCGAATCGAGCGTCCCGTCAGCGTGAGGAACACGTCCTCCAGCGTCGGCAGCACGGTACGGAAGTCCGTGACGCGCACGCCGTGCTCCGAGAGGCAACCGATGACGTCGCTGACGAAGTCGGCCCCCGTTCCGTGAACGATGAACCGGACACCGTCCCTGGTAATCGATGTCACCCGGGTCAGGGCCCCGAGGTGCTCCCCGGCGCGCGGGTCGTCGGTGACGAGCACCACCGTGCGTTGGGGCGAGTGCCGCGCCACGAGACCCTCGGGCGTGCCCATGTCGATGATCCGGCCGTGCTCGATGATGGCCACGCGATCACACAGCCGTTCGGCCTCCTCCATCAGATGCGTGGTCAGGAACACCGTCTTGCCGCGCGCGCGGATGTCCTGCACGAGATCCCAGATGGCGCGGCGTGCCTGCGGGTCCAGGCCGGTGGTGAGCTCGTCGAGGAAGACGACCTCAGGGTCGTTGATGAGAGCGAGCGCGATGAACAGACGCTGCTTCTGTCCACCGGACAGCGTCATGAACCAGGCGTTGCGTTTGTCGCTGAGCCCGAGCTGATCGAGCAGGCGCCTGCTGTCGACAGGCCGATCGTAAAGGGAGGCCCACAGCTCGACGGCTTCGCGCACCTTGATGCGTTTCTGGAGCTGCGCCTCCTGCAGCTGGACGCCGATGCGGTTCTGCAGGGCGTAAAGCTCGCGGAACGGATCGAGACCGAGCACCGTGATCGTGCCCGCGTCGGGTGTGCGGAGCCCTTCCACGCACTCCATCACCGTCGTCTTTCCGGCGCCATTCGGCCCGATCAGGCCGAAAATCTCGCCCGTGTATACCTCGAGCGAGACATCGTGCACGGCCACGAGCGAGCCATAGGATTTGCGGACGTGGGAGACCCGGATGACGGGTTGGGTCGACGGGACAGTCAAAGGTCTTGCGGTACACGATGCGCCAAAGGCACCAGCAAGAGCAACCCATGTAGTCTCACCGGCCGGGGCGCTTTGCCACGGCGCTACACCAAGAACGCGGCCGCCCGCCCCACGGCTGTCAGCCTATTGGCAGCGGAGCGCGGCCACCGGATCGACGCGGAGTGCCCGTCGCGCCGGCACATAGCTCGCCGCGAGCGCGACGGCCGCGAGCAACAGAGACACGGCCGCAAGCACCGTCACATCACTGGAGCCGACGCCGTAGAGCAGGGACCCGAGCAGCCGGAGCATTCCGAAGGACGCGACGAGCCCCGCGGCCAGGCCCGCGAGAGTCCACCACATGCTGTGCCCGACCACGAGGCGCAGCACATCTCGGGGCTGCGCACCGAGGGCCATGCGCAAGCCGATCTCCTGCCGCTGTTGCACGACCGAGTACGCGACCACGCCAGCGATGCCCACCGCGGCGAGCACCAGCGCCAGCAGCGCAAACCCGCTCAGCAGGAGCATCGGGAATCGTCTGGATGACACTGACTCACCCACGACGTCGTCCATCGTGCGGACGCCGGATACTGCCTGATCGGGAACCACCGCGGTGAACGCCTTCTTGATCGGCGCCACAAACGTGACCGGTGCTGACGCGGTCTTCACGACAATGCTCATAACCGGCCAGCCGGCCTGGCTGTACGGACGCAGGAACAACGGACTGAGCTGCCGGTCGAGGCCACCGTGCCTGATGTCGCGGAACACTCCTACTACCGTCAACCACGACTCACTGGAATCCCAATCACCGATTTTCAAACGCTTCCCAATCACCTCTTCGCCTGGCCAGTACGAGCTCGCCATGCGCTCGTTGATGAGCACGACTCCCGGGGCACCGACGGCATCGCGATCCGTGAACTCGCGTCCACGGACCAGGGCAATGCCCATCGTGCGGAGGATGTTCGGACATGCCACGCTGTAGGCCGCGCTGGGCCGCCGCTCCGGTCCGGGATCGGGCTTCCCTTCCAGCGCGAAACTCCGCCCGGCGCCCGATCCACTCAACGGCAGGTGCGCGATGCCGCTGACGGACACGACTCCAGGCACGCTGCCGACGTGCTGCTGCAGGTCCGCGCAGAAGCGAACGAGTGTGGGCGGGCCGTAATACAAGTTCTCCTGTGGCAGCGACGCCTCCATGACCAGCACGTTGCGGGTGTCGAGGCCGGGATCCACCCCGAGCACCCGCGCCACGCTCACGATCAACGCCGCTGCTCCGGCCAGCGCCACCAGCGTCAGCGCGACCTCCGAGGCCACGAGGAGATAGCGGAGCCCACCGCGGCCCCCACCGGTCGCCGCGCGGGAGTTGTTCTTGAGTGCCTCGTTGACGTCCCCCCGCAGTGACGTGAAGGCGGGCGCAAGCCCGAACAGCACGCCGCTCCCGAGTGACACGAGCCAGGTGAACGCGAGCACGGATGCATCGATATCGAGGCGTTCGAGCGGCCGGAGCGGAATGCGCCGGAGATCGTCTGGCAGCATCGGGAGCAGCAGGCTCGTGCCCCAGACGGCGAGCAGCAGCCCCGCAACGCCGCCGATCAGCGCAAGCAGGATGCTCTCCGTCAGCAGCTGCTGCATCACACGCCGGCGGGATGCGCCGAGGGCAGCCCGGATGGCAACCTCACGCTGCCGCACCGCCGCCCGTGCGAGCATCAGGTTGGCCACGTTCACGCAGGCGATGAGGAGCACCAGGCCCACGATCGCCGACATGCCGAGGAGCGCCGGGCGCAGCTCCTCTACGCCGTATTCCTGCATGGCGACCACGTGCACGGTTTCCCCGACGTTGTCGGTGGAGAACTGCTGTGCGAGCGCCCGGCCGATGGTGTCCATCTCGCTGCGCGCGGCGGCGAGGCTCACTCCAGGCTTCAGCCGCCCGATGCAGATGAACGAGTTCGATCCGCGGCTCTCATCGCCCACCGTCCACCCGGCCGGTACCCACAGCTCGCGCGCGGCGCTCCAGAACTGGAAGGTGAAGTTCGCCGGCATGACGCCCACGACCACGTATGCCTCGCCATCCATGCGGATCGCGCGGCCCACTACTGACGGATCGGCTCCGTAGCGGCGTGTCCACAACCCGTGGCTCAGGACGACAACGCGGTCGCGCCCGGGCTGCTCCTCATCGCGCGAGAAGGTGCGTCCGAGCGCGGGCCGCACGCCGAGCACGTCGAAGAAGCTGGCGGTCACCCGCACGCCCGCCACCTGCTCCGGCTCGGACCCGCCGCTCAGGTTGTACCCGCGTCCCGCCGAGTCGAAGAGCGCGAGATGCGCGAAGGAGCGGCTGCGCTGTAACCAGTCGCGATAGTTCGGCAGCGAGACGATGTTCAGGTTGCGGGGATCGCTGACGGGGCCCTGCCACACGCTGACCAGACGATCTGGATCTGCAAACGGCAGCTCCCGCAAGACGGTCGAGTTCACCACGCTGAACATCGTGGTGTTCGCGCCAATGCCGAGAGCCAGCGTCAGCACCGCAACAGCCGTGAACCCGGGGGAGCGGCTCCACAGACGCAGGGCGTACCGGATGTCGCTGCGCACACTGTCCATCGCCGGTTCTCCGTGCCGCGGCCGCGTCGCCCCGCTCGCATTTGCATGCGACCGGGCGGATCAGCGCCGCGACAAAAACAGCAAGGCTGAAACGCCGAACCCAAGCGCGGCCTCGGGTCGTCCCTCCGGGTCGTCACCGTGCATTGCGCGAGCATCGCAGAGTTCGCGCGGCAGTGCTACTCGACTCTCAGCGCCACCATCGGGTCCACCCGGGTGGCGCGCCGTGCGGGCACGTAGCACGCGATCAGCGCCACCGCTGCGAGAAAGGTGGCCACGCCTGACAATGTGAGCGGATCAGCTGGCGCCCGTCTCGAACAGCAGGCTCCCCAGCACCCGGGTGGCGGCGAGTGCGGCGGCGAGCCCGAACAGCAGGCCGACGATGGTCAGCCCCATCCCCTGCTGGACGACCAGCCGGAGCACATCGCGATGTGCGGCGCCGAGCGCGACACGCACGCCGATCTCATGGCGCCGCTGTGTGACCGAGTGCGAGATGACGCCATACAGACCGAGCGCCGCCAGCAGCAGCGCCATGCCGGCGAACCCGCCAAGCAGGTAGACGAGCAGCCGGGGGCGTGCCACAGTGTTGGCGACGACCTCCTCCATCGTGCGGATCTCCGCGACCGGCTGGTTGGGATCGATGTCCCGCACGACCGCCGCCGCCGCTGCCGCAAGGGCCATCGGATCGCCGGCAGCGCGGAGAAGGAGCGTCATCTGCGCAAACGGCATCTGCGCGTACGGCCGGTAGATGGCTGGCGCGGCCTTCTCCGTCGGGCCCATCTCGCGCACGCTGCCGACGACGCCGACGATCTCGCCGGAGATCGTCTCCCCCCACTCGAAGCTGATGCGCCTGCCGATCGGATTGGTGCCGCCGAAGTGCTGGCGCGCGAGGGCATCGTTGACGATGAACACGGGACCGGCACGCTCGTTGTCCCTCGCGTCGAAGAATCGTCCGCGCAGCAGCGGCACACCGAGGGCGCGGAAGTAGTCGCCCGCAATCGGCCGGATGTCGGTGGAATATTCCTCGCCGGGCCTCGGGCGAGGCTGGTCGTTGATGTAGAACGAGTGGCCGATCTTCTGCCCGCTGAGCGGCAGGTACGCGACGGCGCCGGCGGCCGCGGCGCCTGGCAGGGTTTCGAGCCGCGGGAGCAGCGCTCCCATGAAGTTCCGCAGCGCCGGGTCGTCGCTGTACTGCGTTCCCGCCATCATCACGCGCATCGTCAGGACGTGTTCGGCGCGAACGCCGGTGTCGACCTGCAACAGCCGCTCGAGGCTGCGACCGAGGAGGCCGGCGCCCACCAGCAGCACCACCGCGAGAGCGACCTCCGCGACGACGAGGACGCTGCGGAGCCGATTGCGCCCGGACGTCGTCCCCCGCATCGCATCACGCGTCGCCTGCGCCAGGTTCAAGGCGGATGCGGTCACCGCGGGCGCCGTGCCAAAGAGGACGCCGGTGAGCAGCGACATGACGAAGGCGAAGCCGAGCACGCGTCCATCGACGCGCACTTCGTCGAGCCGTGGCAGCGCGAGGTCTGCGGGCAGCAGCCGCACCAGCAGGTCGGTGCCCCACACCGCCAGCGCCAGCCCGAACACGCCGGCGACAATGGCCAGCAGCAGGCTCTCGGTCAGCATCTGCCGTACCAGCCGTCCGCGCGTGGCCCCGAGCGCAAGCCGCACGGCGATCTCGGTGTGACGCGTGGCAGCGCGGGCAAGGAGCAGGTTGGCGACGTTGACGCAGGCGATGAGCAGGAGCAGGCCGACGGCTCCGAGCAGAACGAGAAGCGCCGGCCGGGCATCGCCGGTGACCTGCTCGTGCACGGGCACGACGGTCGCACCCCAGTTCGTGTTTCGGGGGTGCGTGCGTGCGAGGCGGCCGGCGATGCCGGTCATCTCGGTGCGCGCCTGCTCCACGGTTGCGCCGGGGCGGAGACGCGCAACCACCTGCAGGTAGCGCCCGCGCGCATCCCTTGGGAACCGCTCCGGCAGCCACAGATCCGGCCGTCCACCGACGGATCGGAATGATGCAGGCATGACCCCCGCCACCGTCAGCAGACGACCGTTCAGCGTGATGCCGCGCCCGATGATTCCCGGATCGCTGCCGAAGCGGCGCTGCCACAGACGCGAGCTGAGCACCACGACCGTCGTGTCTTCGTCGCCCCTGACGAACGGCCGTCCAAGCTGCGCGCCCGTACCGAGCACCTCGAAGAAGTTGTCCGTGACGAGCCGCGCGAGCACCTCTTCCGGCTCACCCCCACCGGTGAGGTTCTGCGGCTGATCGTAGCTGGCGGCCAGTCCGGTAAAGCTCCGGGCCTGCTCGCGCCACGCGAAAAAGTTCGCCGGCGACACCACGTTCCGGACGCGGCCACCGGGATTCCGCTCCCACAGCATCACGACGCGGTCGGCGTCGCGATATTCGAGCGGACGGAGCAGCACCGAGTTGACGAGGGTGAACATCGCGGTGCTCGCGCCGATCCCCAGCGCGAGCGTGAACACGGCGATGAGACTGAAGCCCGCGCTCTTCCGCAGCGAGCGCAAGGCATGGCGGGCATCCCGAAGCAACGTATCCATCAAATCCTCTCGTGGCGTCGCCGGGAGTGCGGCGTGCCGGTGGGCGGCAGGCCATGTCCGGCCGGCGCACGCGAACCGAGGGGAGCATAGAAAGGCCCGTGCCATGCCCGTGGAGCGCGAGCCGTGGGGATTTTGCCTGTATCTTTGGCGTACGGCGAGGCTCCAGCGCCGCACGGAGTGTTCGCTCGTGGCACGCGCGTGGCCGAAACCGCACACCGGCCGACGTGATAACCATGGGCTACAGGCAACAGGCTGCAGGCAGCAGGCATGTCCGGCCGCAACGCCCGGCCCGCGAGGGCGGCATGCGGGACCAGCAGCGAACCAGGGCCGCCGAGCCTCACGGCCCGACCAGCCTGTAGGCTGTAGCCTGCAGCCTGAAGCCCTGCTCTGCGCGGATAGCCTCCCAACCCCATGGACAACGTCACCCACACGCTCGTCGGCGTTCTCGTCGGTGAAGCGGCCTCCAGCATCCTCCCCCACAGGACGAACGGCTCCACGTTCCAGCAGCGGCGCAACCTGTGCGTCTTCGTGATGGGCGTGGGCAGCAGTCTGCCCGATGCGGATCTTCTGCACACCCTCATCGCGGGCGGCAGGCTCAATTACCTGCTGCATCATCGCGGGTACACGCATACGGTCATCGGCGCCCTCGTCGCGTCGGTCGCCATGTTCGCCGCCTGCCACGTGTGGTGGCGGTGGCGCCGGGTCACAGCCGAGAATCGTGCCGCTGTTGCCGGCGTAGCCTTCCTCGCGCCGCTGCTGCACATCGCCATGGACGCGACGAACAGCTACGGCGTCCATCCCTTCTGGCCGTTCCATAACGGCTGGCTGTACGGCGATTCGGTATTCATCATCGAGCCGCTCTTCTGGGCGGCGGCGGCGCCACTCGTCTTCGTGCTGCGCACGGCCCTGGCCAGGGCGCTCGTGGGGGCCGTGTTGCTCGCGGGCGCCGCCCTGAGCTTTCTCGTCGGGATGGTGCCACGGCCGCTCGGCGTGTTCCTCGTGATCCTGATGCTCGGGATGCTGGTGACGGGCAAGGTCACACGTGCGCGGACCGCGGTACTGGCGGGCGTGGCGTGCTGGCTCCTCACGACAGCTGTCTTCATCTGCGCGGGCCAGCTTGCAGGCCATCGTGCCGGCGAGCGCGCGGGCGAGGACTTCCCCACGGCAACGACACTCGATCGCATCCTCTCGCCGATGCCCGTGAACCCGCTGTGCTGGGAGCTCATTCTTGCGCAGCAGGACGGGGACGCATACGTGCTCCGGCGCGCCATGCTGTCGCTGGCGCCGTCGTGGATGCCTGCGGCCGATTGTCCGAGCCGCAGCCTCGACGCTCGTACCGACCGCACCGCTCTCACCTGTCAGCGTCCAGAACCGGCCCTCGCTCCAGTGGTACGGCGAGTTCGTCATGTCTGGTACAGGACTGGTCCGGCTCATTCGCGAGCACTGCCAGGCCGAGGCCTTCACGCGTTTCGCTCGCGCGCTCTGGATTGCGAGACGGGATGGAGGTTGGTGGGTTGGCGACCTGCGGTTCGACCGGGAGCCTTCCGCTGGCTTTGCGGAACTCGCGCTCGAGCCAACGTCCCGGCGATGCCCCTCGCACGTGCCGCCATGGACACCTCCGCGGGCGGACATTCTCGGGCCCTGAACCCGCGATTCACTTGTGTAGTCATGTGGGGCAGGCCTTCAGGCCTGCCAGAGCGCACCGATTTGCAGGGCTGAAGCCCTGCCCCACATCAGCGGCACCGATTCTGCAGGGTGAAGCCCTGCCCCACATCAGCGGTGCGGTGACACCACAAGCGAGCACTGGGTCTAGTCAGGGTTGGCCGCGCCCGCAATCTTACAAATTCTTGACGTCGTTTAACCGGTCCTTAACAACGCGGGTCGCGCACTGGACTACGCTGCTGTCGATGGACATCCGGGAGGCTGGGATGAAGTCGAAGAGCGTCGAAGGCGGCCGATTGAGACGGTTCTTGGATGGCCGCACGCGGATTCGACTCCCGTTGACGCTCGCGCTGGCGGTCATGCTGCCGGCGGCGGCGCTGATCTGCGTCAATCTGTACCACCTGAAATCGATCGAGCGCAACAAAGTGCTCGAGGCCGCGATCCATCGAGACTTCCAGCAGATGCTCGCCATCTCCGAGAAGCAGATCAATCACCGGGCTTACACGATGGTTGAAGAGCTCCGCGACGTCTTCCCGTCTCCGGACGCTGACAAAGAAGCGAAGGTGTGCAAGCTCGATCTCCTCCTGTCAGAGCACCCCGCCGTGGCGCATGTGTTCCTGTTCGACGCAGACCGGCGATTCATCCTGCGTTCGCAGCCTGGGCAGATGAGCGAACCGTACTTCTACGATGAGCATCAGCAGTTCGAGAAGACGTTCGCTGGCTGGCTCTCTTCCCAAGGGAAGATGATGCTGGACATGGTCAGCAAGAAGAGCCGCCCCGTCATGTGGTACGGCGAGCGGACAAAGCGGGACGGCCGCTACACGTATATGAGGACGGCCTTGTTCCCCTTGCCACACGTCTCCAAGGACGGGGTTGTACTGGGCGGGGCGGCGTTCGAGCCCGGATACCTGAAGGAGACCTTCTTCCCGGAGATGCTCGAGTCGTTAATCGCCCACAAGCTGGCCGACGAAGGCGGGAACCGGTTGGCCATGGTCGTCTATCCGGCGGAATCGGACAGCGATGGGGCCGGGTCGGTTCTGACCGGCGTGTACGGGATTGAACCGTTTGCCGCGTCGGCGGGGTGGACCGATGGGAAGCCGGAGGTCTCGCGCAATCTCTCCGACGCGTTCGACGGGCTGGCGCTCGGCATCAAGTTCCAGGGGACGAGCGTGGCGGCTCTCGGTCGACGGTGGATCATGAACAGCTTCATCATCCTCGGTGTGCTGTCGCTGCTGCTGGTCGGCGGGCTGGTGCTGACGTATCGCAGCGTCAGCAAGGAAGTCGCTCTGGCGCGGTTGAAGTCCGACTTCGTGTCGAACGTGTCGCACGAACTGCGGACGCCCCTGTCGCTGATCCGCCTCTATGCGGAAACACTGGAGCTCCGTCGCATCAAGGGCGAGCAGAAGACGACGGAGTACTACGCCATCATCCGCAAGGAGAGCGAGCGGCTGACGGCGCTGATCAACAACATTCTCGACTTCTCGCGCATCGAGGCGGGGCGCAAGGAGTACGAGTTCAGGCAGACCGATCTCGCCGAACTCGTGACGAACACGCTGGACACCTATCGCGACCAGATCGACGAGCACGGCTTCACCTTCGAGCGGAGCATCGACTTGAGCCTCCCGCCCGTGCGCGTGGACCGGGAAGCGATCGCGCGCTCGCTCGTCAACCTGGTCAACAACGCACTCAAGTACTCGGATCGCGAGAAGTTCCTGGGCGTGAAGCTGTACCGCGCCGAGGGCGTCGTAAAGCTCGAGGTCGCCGACCGCGGCATCGGCATCGCACGGAACGAGCACTCGAAGATCTTCGAGAAGTTCTATCGGGCGGGCGACCCGCTGGTCCACAACACGAAGGGCAGTGGCCTCGGCCTGTCGCTCGTGCGCCACATCGCGCACGCGCACGGCGGAGAAGTGGACGTGGAGAGCGCGCCGGGAAAAGGCAGCAGATTCACGTTGACGCTGCCGCTCGAATCGGCCGCGCCGCAACCCGCGGGTGACGTAGTGAGGATGGCGGGATGAAGAAGACGAACTCTGAGGGGACGCAGGACGGCCGCGCCCACGCCAATCGGGCGAACGCGACCGTGCGGGCTGAGCGCGGCGATCAGCGCGGGAGAGAGGACAGAAAGACGCGCATTCTGATCATCGAGGACGAACCGGCGATGGTGGCCGGCCTGCGCGACAATTTCGAGTACCGAGGGCTACGACGTCATCAGCGCCGATGATGGCGTATCGGGGCTCGAGCGGGTCGTCGCGGAAGATCCCGATCTCATCGTGCTGGACGTCATGATGCCGCGCATGAGCGGCCTCGAAGTCTGCAAGCAGGTGAAGGTCAGGCGGCCCTCGATTCCGATCATCATGCTGACCGCCCGCGGCCAGGAGATCGACAAGGTCCTGGGGCTGGAGCTGGGCGCCGACGACTACGTGACCAAACCGTTCTCCATCCGCGAGCTGATGGCGCGAATCAAGGCCGTGCTGCGGCGTGTCCCGCGGCAGGGCCCCCTACCCGACGTCTACCAGTTCGGTGACGTCGAGGTCAATGTCCGGGGCAACCAGGTACGGCGCGCCGGCAGCGCCGTCGAGCTGTCGGCGAAGGAGTTCGCCTTGCTCGCGTACTTCATTTCGCATCCCGGGGAGACGCTCAGCCGCGACCGGCTCCTCGACGCGGTGTGGGGCTATCAGAATTACCCGAACACCCGCACCGTGGACACGCACATCGTTCACTTGAGACACAAAGTGGAACCGGATCCCGAGCAGCCGCGCTTCATCGTGACGGTGCACGGCACCGGCTACAAGTTCGTCGAGTGAGGTCACGTCCCATGGGTATATCTGGGCCTTTCGTGTGGAGTGAGCGCGGCGTCCGGACCTTTCCGGCGGCGGCCGGAAGCCCGCCGCGCCGGGCGCACCACCGGGAGCTGAAGCAGAAGCTCGCGACACTGCAGAAGGACTACGCCGATCTCCACACGGCCCTTTTCGAGGCAGCGCAGGTGCATCGGCATCTGTGCGCCCCGCGGCGTGTGGAGTACGGCGACTTCGAGATCGCGAGTGAGGTGTTCGCGGTCCGCTATATGCCCGGTGACTTCTTCGCCGTGGAGGAGGCAGGCGGCGGATTGATCCTCGCCCTGGGCGATGTCTGCGGCAAGGGCCTCGCCGCCGGGATGTGGACCCCGTGCCTGGTGGGGCTGGTGCGCGCGCACGCCGCTGCCGCATCCGAGCCGCACGCGATCGTGAGTGGCGTGAATCGTGAGTTCTGCCGCATGCACGCACCGCTGAGCAGCCTGTTCATGGCGCGCGTCAATCCGGCCGGAGGCACGCTGGACTATTGCAGCGCCGGACATCCTCCCGCACTGCTCCTGCGCGCGGGCGGTCGGCTGGAACTGCTCTCGGACGGAGGCATGTTGCTCGGCATGACTGCCGACGCCGCCTTCAGCTGCGGGCGTGTAGAGCTCGCGGCCGGTGACGTCCTGGTGGCTTACTCCGACGGCGTCGTCGAATCGCGCAACGAGGCAGACGAGGAGTTCGGGTCCGAACGCCTCGAGGCGCAACTGCGCCTGGCACGAGACGGTTCTGCCGACGCGGTGCTGTTTTCAGTCCTGGCCGCAGTCCAGGATTTCGCGGCACCCCGTCCTCTGGCCGACGACACGTCACTCGCCGTCGTCCGTCTCACGCCAACCGCCCGCCAGGCCTGAGGCTCACGAGCCGATCCAGCGCGATCGCTCCCGGCTGATGATTTCCTCGAACCGGTCCTTCGCTTACCGAGCGGAGCGGCGCTATACTCGGCTCGGTTACCGAGGAGAGCCGATGAGCAAGCCGACCGACCTCGTGCAGGGCACGCTCGACCTGCTGCTGCTGAAAATCCTGGCGCTCGAGCCGATGAACGGGCACGCGATCAGCCGGCGCCTGACCCAGGTGTCCGGGGACGTGCTGCAGGTGAGCGACGGGTCGCTCTATCCGGCGCTCCACAAACTGGAGCAGCAGGGCTGGATTACCGCGACCTGGCGGACCACCGAGAACAACCGCCGTGCGAAGTTCTACGCCCTGAGCCGCCCGGGCCGCCGCCATCTCGAGCGCGAAGCCGCCAACTGGAGCCGCGTGTCGGCCGCCATCACCCACGTCGTCAGCCTGACCCGCGCCTGAGCGCGGAGACGGAGACCGCGATGCGCTTCGAACACTGGTTCTACGTGGTGCCGTTGCGATGGCGATCGATCGTGCGGCGGCACGCTGTGGATCGTGAGCTGGACGACGAGATCGAGTATCACCTGCAGCAGGAGATCGATGCGCTCGCCGCCCGCGGTGTAGACCGCGGCGAGGCGCGACGCCTCGTCGAGCGCCGCCTCGGAGGCGTCGACCTGGCCAAGGAGCGGTGCCGCGACGCCCGGGGCACGGCGTTCCTCGATGCGCTGGCGCAGGACCTGCGCTTCGGCGCGCGCATGCTTCGGCGCAGCCCGACCTTCACCGTCGTCGCCGTGCTCACGCTGGCGCTCGGGATCGGCGCCAACACCGCCGTCTACAGTCTCGTGGACGGCATCCTCCTCTCCCCGCTCCCGTATCCGGATCCGTCACGCCTCGTCAGCGTCACCGGCACGTACCCGAACGGCGGGCTCGCCGAGATGCGCGGCACGGTGCGCGCCCTCGACGTCGCCGCGTACGCCGAGGGCCACTGGCTGACGCTGACCGGCGACGGCGAGCCTATGCGCCTCGCCACCACGCGCGTCTCGGCCGAGCTCATGTCGGTGCTGGGCGCAAAGCCGGCGCTCGGCCGCTGGCTGCGGCCGGGAGAGGATGCCGCCGGGCGGGACCGCTCAGTGATCCTGAGCGACGCGATCTGGCAGGCCCGTTTCGCGCGCGACCCACGCATCGTCGGGCGGTTCATCGAGCTCGACGGAGTCCCGCGCGAGGTCGTCGCGGTCATGCCGCCCTCCTTCCGCTTCCCCTCCGCCCGCACCCAGCTGTGGGTCCCGCTCGGCCTCGATCCGCGTGATCCCTCGCGTTACTGGGCGGGCGACTACATGCCGATCGTCGGCCGCCTGCGTCCGGGCGCGACGGTGGCGCAGGCACACGGGGAGATCCGCCTGTTCCAGTCGCGCATCGGCGCGCACTTCCCGTGGCCGATGCCGGCGTCGTGGAACCGCGATGTCGCGGTCGTTCCGCTGGCGGAGTGGCTCGTAGGCAGCGTCCGCTCGCGCCTACTCATCCTGATGGCCTCCGTCGCGCTGGTGCTCGTGATTGTGTGCGCAAACATCGCGAACCTGAGCCTGTCGCGCGCGGTGGCGCGCGAGCGCGAGCTCGGCATCCGCGCCGCGATCGGGGCCGGGCCAAGACGCATTGCGCGGCAACTGCTCACCGAGAGCGTCCTGCTTTCGGCCATCGGCGCCGTCGCCGGCCTGTTCGTGGCCATGCAGGCACTGGCGGTGCTGAAGCTCGTGCTGCCCCCCGACACGGCGCGCCTCGGCGACGCGCACCTGAACTGGCGGGTGCTCGGCTTCACCGGGGCGCTCGCCGTCTGCGCGGGATGCGCTTTCGGGCTCGCGCCCGTGGTTCAGGCCCTGCGGATTCGGCTTCGGGTCGCGATGGACGGCGGAGGACGTGAAGGCCGGCAGGCCATCGCCTGGCCGATTCGGATCGGCCTGACGGTTGCGCAGGTCGCGTGCGCCGTCCTGCTCGTGATCGCGGCCGGCCTCCTCGTGCGCAGCCTGTGGATGCTGACCCGCATCGATCCGGGCTTCAGGGCGCAGGGGGTCAGCACCGCCGTCGTCTCGCCAACCGGGCCAGTCTGCCGGACGCCGGACGGCTGTCTCGCCTTCTATCGTGCCTTCGAGGAGCGGGTGCAGGCCGCGCCGGGCATCCGGAACGCGGCGCTGGTGAACACACTGCCGCTCACCGGCGCGGTTGCCAAGCGGTCGCTCGAACTCGAGGGCCTGGCGGCCGAGACTCCGCTCTTCTGGCTGCACACGATCACGCCCGACTACTTCCGGGTGATGGACATCCGCCTCGAGTCGGGACGGGCGTTTACCCGCGCCGATCTCTCGGGCAACGCCGCCGTTGCAATCGTTCCGTCGGCTACAGCACGCAGGTTCTGGCCCGGAGAGAGTCCCCTCGGCAAGCACGTGCGCTTCGCCGGCGAGTCGCGCTGGCGCTCCATCGTGGGCGTGACGGCCGACGTGCGCGGCTTCGACCTGACGCGCAACGTGCCGAGCTGGATGGCCGGCGCCGTGTATGTGCCGTACGGTCTCGACGCCACGATGGAAGACGGCCGCATTCCGATGGACATGACGCTGGCGGTTCGCACGGTGATGGGCGAAGGGGAGGTGGCGGAGCTGGTGCGGCGGGTCGCCACGGGCCTGAGTGGACAGGTCGCGTTCTCCGAGGTCAGGCCCATGACCGCGATCGTTGCGGAAGCCGTCGCTGCGCCGGCCGCCACGACGTCGCTGCTGGTGACGATGGCGAGCCTCGCGCTCGTCCTCGGCTGTGTCGGAGTCTACGGAGTGCTCTCGTTCCTCGTGTCGCGGCAGACACGCGATCTCGGCATCCGCATCGCGCTCGGCGCGCAGCGTCGCGACGTCTTCTGGCTGGTGATCAAGGAAGGCGCGGCGCTCTGCCTCGCGGGTGTCGCGCTCGGCGTACTCGGGGCCATGGCCCTCGCCCGATGGCTGGCGAGCGAGCTATACGGCGTGAGCCCGACGGACCCGGCCACCTACGGCTCGGTGGCCGTCGTGGTCTCCCTCGTCACCTTGGTCGCCTGTTACGTCCCAACGCGGCGGGCGATGGGCGTCGATCCGCTGATTGTCCTGCGGGAGCAGTGACGGCCGCACACGCGATCCTGGTGGGTGCCTCAGAGTCGATGCGCTCGCCACTCCTCGCGCGTCTGTCCCCAGAGATCCACCCGTGCGTCGGCGAACGGCGGCGGCAGTCTGCCGGGACCGCGGTTGCGCGAGCCAAGCTTCTGCGCGACGCGTTGCGATTGGAGGTTGTCCGGGGCAATCGAGTGGATCACGTCGGTCCAGCCCAGCTTCTCGAAGGCCCAGTCGGTCGCGGCGATTGCGCCCTCCACCGCGTAGCCCTTGCCCCAGCTCTCGCGGACGATGGCCCACCCGACTTCGGGGCCGGGCCAGCCGTCCGGCTGCCACGGACCGAGCCGGCCCACCCACTGCCCGCTCGCCTTGTCGATCGCCGAGAACATGCCGAACCCGTGTGCGTGCCACGCGCCAATCATCGTCATCAGCTGGCGCCAGCACAGGGGACGTTCAGCCGTGCCGCCAATGAACCGCGCCGTCGGCTCGTCGCGCATCATATCGCTCAAGGGCTCGAGGTCTTCGAGCCGTGGAGGCCTCAAGAGGAGGCGTGCAGTCTCGAGTCTGATGTCGTCGAAGGATGGCATGGGCTCCGATCGTCGAACCGCCCGCTCTCGAGCGCAATCACCCGGATACGTGACACAGGCATTATCCGCCGCAGGGGCTTTTTACTGAATCAACGACACACCGCTAAGACGTTGCGTCCGAGTACCATCAACTGCCCGGATCTGGGACGACCGGGTTACGGGAATGGGCACCGGCACACGTGGGTACCAGTGGACACGCGGTTTCCAGGGCATTCGGGCTGGCACAGCCGTTGCCACCATCGCAGCCATGCAGCAGCTCCGCTACGCCGCCCGACAGTTGCGCCTCTCACCGGGGTTCACCCTGGTGGCCGTGCTGACGCTGGTGCTGGGGATGGGCGCGAACAGTGCGTTCTTCAGCGTGCTCTACGGCGTGGTCCTGAGGCAGCCGCCGTACCCCGAGGCCGACAGGCTCGTGCGCGTGCAGAACATCGTGGAGGGTCAGACGGCCAACGGGGGCACGCTGTCGCGCGCGGAGTTCCTGGACTATCGAGCCCGCCAGCGGGCATTCGAGGGCCTTGCCGCGTCCAAGTGGGGTCGCGCCACCCTGAACTCGGACGGCGGCGCCGAGCGCGTGAAGGTGTCGAATGTCACCGCAAACCTATTCACCGTGCTCGGCGTGGCACCGGCGCGTGGACGGGTGTTTGACAAGACCGCCGAACAGGGGCCCGCGCCTGCCGAGGCGATCATCAGCGACGAGTTCTGGCGCGTCCAACTCGGCGGAGCCGATGACGTGCTCGGACGGACCGTCCGCTTGAACGGCGTCGATCAGACCATCGTCGGGGTCCTGCCGGCAAATTTTCTCTACCCGGAACCCGGCGTGACGGTCTGGCTGCCGCTGGACCTCAGGCCTCAGGGCGACTCCGATCGCGGCGACCACTACCTCACCGTAGTCGGCCGCCTGAACCCGGGGGTGAGCCACGCGCAGGCGAGGCTGGATCTCCAGCGTGTCGCGCGGGAGCTGCAGAAGGACGCTCCCGGCGCGTACCCGCGCGATGCGCGCCGGACGATCGGCTTCGATTCGCTCCGCCACAGCCAGTTCGGTCACATGCTCGTGCCGCTCGGGGTGCTGGCGGCCTCCGCCGCCTTCGTGCTGCTCATCGCCTGCGTCAACGTCGCAACGATGTCGCTGCTGCGTGCGCTGGCCAGGCGGCGCGAGATGGCGATCAGGCTGTCGCTCGGCGCAAGCCGCGGGCACATCATCCGGCAGCTCGTCGCGGAGGCGGCAATCGTGTGCGCGCTCGGAGCGATCGGTGGCCTCATCGTCGCCGCGTGGGGGCTCGACATGCTTCGCGCGTTCGGCCCTGCAGACATCCCGCGGCTGAACGAAGTGGCAATCAACTTCCCTGTGGCGCTCTTCACGGGTGTGGTGCTCGTGGGGACCACGCTGCTGGTCGGGCTCGCGCCAGCCCTGGTAGCGACGCAGTTGCGAGGAGCGGCGGCGGCTATTCCCACGGCGAGAGCCTCCGATGGCCGCGGGGCCAGCCGGCTACGCGAGGCGTTCATGGTGATGGAAGTCGCGCTCGCAGCTTCGCTCCTGGTGTGCGCCGGGCTGACGCTGCGAAGCCTTCAGGAGCTGCTGCACGTCGACATCGGGTTTGCGACTGAGCACCGCTTCAGCTTCAAGACGAACCTCACGGCGGGCGACTACCCGGACTCGGAGCACGTCGAGCGCTTCTACCAGCGGTTGACCGCGCAGCTCGAGACGATGCCAGGAACGATCTCCACGGGAGCCATCTCCTACCTGCCGCTGAGCGGTGAAGGCTCTGCCATCAGATGCGGCACCTGACGCACCTCGCGCCGGAAGCATGGCGGATCGTCTGACGGTGGGCTGGGGCATCGTGCGAGGACGGTATTTCGAGACCATGGGGCTCGCACTGCTGCAGGGGCGCTTGTTCTCATCGAGCGACGGAGCAGGCTCCCTGCCGGTCGCCATCGTCGATGAGACCCTGGCGAGACGGCTGTGGTCCAGCGAAGCTGCCGCGGTTGGTCAGCGCATGCGGCTCGGCACCGGGTCCGATGCCCAACTGCGGACGGTGATTGGTGTGGTCCGGCGGGTGACTCACCTTGGTCCAGGCAAGGAGTCGCTGCCCATGGTCTACGCGCCACAGTCGCAGGTCTACCAGCGCGGCATGTACACGGTGGTCAGCACGAAGGCATCGCCGCAGGTCGTCGCGGAGGGTGCGCGCGCAGCCGTCGCGTCGGCGGATCGGGCGGTTCCCATGTATTTCGCCGAAACGGTGGATGGACGGTACGCGGATGTCCTGGCGCTGCCCCGATTCACGGCTGGCCTGGTGAGCGCCTTTTCGACGCTGGCGCTCGTGCTGGCAGGTGTCGGCATCTTCGGCGTGACGGCTTATGCGGTCGGCCAGCGGACTCGGGAGTTCGGTATCCGCATAGCGCTCGGCGCGCGTCACTCGCACGTGTGCGGGCTGGTCCTCGGGCGCGTGGGCCGGCTGACCGCGTTAGGTCTCGCGCTGGGCGTGGCATTGGCGACCGCGCTCGGCCGGCTGATGTCGGGCGTGCTGTTCGGCGTCGAACCGTCGGACGCGCCGACGATGGCAGCCGCCACTGCGATCGTCGCGGCCACTGCACTGGTGGCCAGCCTCGCGCCGCTGCGCCATGCGCTGCAGGTGAACCCCGCAGAGACGCTGCGCGCCGAGTAGCCCGGAGAGCGGGGCGGCGGCGCGCCTGGAGTTCACCCGTTCAGGACTGACGACTGAGAACTGACGACCGGGAACTGACGCTCAGCTCCTGCCCCCGATATCGACGGCGATGTGGCGCCAGTGGCCCTGGCGGAAGCGCGCCACGCTCAGCACGCAGCGCGTGATGTGCCCGAGGAGGATGGCACGCCAGATGTCACCTGACTCGAGCGTGCCCGTGTGCTGAATCACCCAGCAAAAGCCCAGCGGCAATGCGACCTGCGAGACGAGGGAGATGTAAAGCGGGCTGCGCGTGTCTCCTGTGCCCTGAAGCCCGCCCGTGTACGCGAGCGCGACGGCGACGAACAACCCCGAGACGCTCAGATACCGCAGCAGCTCCACCCCGAGAGTCACGACCACCGGGTCCGTCATCCCGAACACGCTCAGCAGCATGCGCGGAGCAGAGAGGAACAGCACACCGAGCGTCGCTGCGCCCGCAAGCGCGATGCGCGCCGCGATATGCACGGCCCGATCGGCGCGATCCGGGTGGTCGGCGCCGAGATTCTGGCCGGCGACAGTCGCGGCTGCGCCCATGAGTCCAACCGCCGTCCAGGTGACGAATGAAAAGAGCTCGGAGTAGGCCACGGCATACGCGGCCTGCGCCTCCGCGCTGTGCGCGAGAGAGCCGATGAAGCCGAGCAGCAGGACACCGGCCACGTTCATCACGACGGCCTGCACACCGGCTGGCAGCCCGAAACGAAACAGCGCGCGAATGATCGCCCAGTCCGGCCGCAGGCTGCCGCCCGCGGGGAACCGCACGACCCACATCCCGCGCGAGAGCGCCACGAGCGCGTAGACCCCGACGGCCCCCATCGCAATCACGGTCCCCATCGCAGCGCCAGCGGTCCCGAAGGCCGGAATCGGCCCGAGTCCCCGGATCAACACGACATTCAGCGCGATGTTCAGCACCGTAACCGCGGCGCCGAGGCGAAGCGGCGTCCGTGCATCGCCGGCCGACCGGAGCGCGCCTCCCAGCATGAAGAAGATCATCATGCCGCTGCTGTAGACGAACAGGATTCGCAGGTACGGCAGCGCCTGCGCGCGCACCTCCGGCGCCGCGTTGACGAGGCCGAGCAACCGGGGCGCGAGCAGGTACCCGAGCGGCGCCAGCATGACGAGCGAGAGTGCGACGGCCGTCAGGAACGCCTGGTACACCGTGCTGTTCACACGCTCGGTGTCTCCCGCCCCCGCAAAGCGCGCGATCAGCACGCTCATGCCGGTGAAGACTGAGGAGATGAACACGATCACCACGAGGAAGATCTGCCAGCTCACGCCGATGGCGGCGTTGGCCGCGAAGCCGACGTAATGACCCACCATCGCCTGGTCGACAATCCCCTGCAGGCCGCCAATCGCATTCTGCAGCATCGTCGGCCACGCGAGGCGCCAGACGGCAGCAACAAGCGGGCCTTCGACGATCGACCGATCGTACTTCGTGCCGTGCGGCCGGGCAGCCGGTGCCATGGGGCGTGCGGTCGGCGGATCCGGGCGCTGTGGTCGTAACGGCAGGTTTTTCGGTTCGATCGGTCACGGGTGGTCTTTACGCTGGCCGCAGGGAGATGTCAGGTGAAGAACAGCTGGACCAGCTCGCGTGCGGCAGCGAACGATGTGACCTGTCCGTCGAGCACGGCTTGCTCGATGCCGGGCAGGCGGCTCGAGACGAGCGGATGCTGCCGGAACCGCCCTTGAAGGGAGAGCGACACCAGCTCGCGCATCCAGTCGAGTGCCTGCCGGCGGCGACGCTCGAGGAATGCTCCGCTGGCGCCGAGCAGGACCCGGTGCTCGAGCACCAGCTCCCAGAGTGCGGGCACGCTCGCGCCGCTCAGGGCCGAGCAGGTCGTCACGCGGGGGGTCCAGCCGTCCGTCGATGCGGGGAACAGGTGGAGCGCGCCTGCGTATTCGGCGCGCGTACGCTCCGCGCGCGCCACGTTGTCGCCGTCGGCCTTGTTCACCGCCACGGCATCCACCATCTCGAGGATGCCGCGCTTGATCCCCTGCAGCCCGTCGCCGGCACCGGCAATCATCAGCAGCAGGAAGAAGTCGGTCATGGACCGCACGGCCGTCTCCGACTGTCCCACACCGACGGTTTCAACCAGGATATTCTCGTAGCCTGCGGCCTCGCAGAGCAGGATGGTCTCGCGCGTGTGCCGCGCCACGCCGCCGAGATGCCCCCGCGCGGGCGACGGACGGATGAAGGCCATCTCCTCGAGCGACAGCCGTTCCATCCGCGTCTTGTCGCCGAGGATGCTGCCGCCGGAGATGGGGCTCGAGGGGTCGACGCTGAGCACGGCCACGCGCTCGCCACGATCCCTGACCAGGTGCATGCCGAGCGCGTCGATAAACGTGCTCTTTCCCGCCCCGGGCACGCCGGTGATGCCGACCCGCCGCGACCGGCCCGCGTACGGCAACACGGCATCGAGCACCGCGGCCGCCCGCTCGGCGTCGGACGGCAGATCGCTCTCGATCAGCGTGATCGCCTGCGCGAGCACCACCCGATCCCCGGCGCGGACGCCGGCCACATAGTCGTCGACATTGAGCCTGCGGCGCGACATGGAGCCTCCCGCGTCACAGATAGCGAGTCGCCATCTATGCTCGGAACCCCGCGGCGTGGTCAGTGGCCCATTCGAGGAAGGTCCGTGGCGGTGCTCCGGTAACGTCCGCACACGTGGATGTCACAAACGCCGGCTGACCGATGGCGGCAGCCCAGGCGCTGAGCAGCGTATTCACGAAGGTCGACGAACCCAGGACCGGGAGCAACTCCGACCGCGCGGCGTCTGGCGAGATCTCCTCCACGCGCAGTGACCGTCCGATCGCGCGTCCGATGGTGTGCACCTGCTCGGCCTGCGTCAGCGATTGTGGCCCGGTCACAACATACTCCGCGCCAGCGTGCCCATCTTCGCACAACGTGCGGACCGCGACCGCGGCCAGGTCACGCTCATCGGTCGGGGCCGTTGGAGCGTCGAGGTACGGCCAGCGCACGACATCGCCGGTGCGAATCTGCGGCCCCCAGAAATGCCGCGCGTTTCCCGCGAACATGCCGGCCCGCAGGAATGTCCACTCCAGTCCTGACGTTTCAATCAGCCGCTCGATGCGTTCGACCATGTCTCTCGAAGGATTGGGCTGCTGGAAAAACGGGTGCGGCGTCTTGAGAGGAGCGGTGAGGAACACGATTCGCCGTGCGTGGTTCGCGATTCGTTCCAGCGCACCGGGCGCAGCCGTCGGCGGCGCTACCCATACCAGGAAGACGGTATCAACATCTTCCAGGCACCGATCGAGGGTCTCGGGAACCGTGAGATCCCCGCGCACCACCTCGACCTGTGGCGGCAAGCCGGCCGCATCAGGGTTGCGGGCCATCACGCGGAACCGCGCTCCCGTTCCCCTCAACTGATAGACAACCTGGCGACCGACGTTCCCGGTGCCCCCGATGACGAGGATACGGTTCATTGAGGACACATTCTATGGGGCGCGATGGCTGCGTGGATCATTCGCGGCTGCTGTTTTTTACAAGGAGGCAAGGAGGCCGGGGAGAACGCCACGATCAGAGTGGCTGTCACCAAATGCCAACGAGCACCCGACTCCCTGCCCTCTCGAGCTCCCTGTGACCATGTGAATTGAATGTCCGGTGGGACGGATTCCAGTTCACTCGATCTCGGAACCTCCTGTGAATCCTCAGGCCGCACGGGTCGTCCCGGAAAGGGCGGTGAGGATCTCCTGCGCGCAGAGCGGGATGACGCTGCCCGGGCCGAACACCGCCGCCACGCCCGCCGCGCGCAGGAACTCGTGATCGTGCGGCGGAACGACGCCGCCCACCACGACGAGGATGTCTTCGCGTCCGAGACGCTTCAGCTCCGCGATGGCCTCTGGGACCAGCGTCTTGTGCCCGCCGGCCAGGCTCGACACGCCGAGCACGTGCACGTCGTTCTCTGCCGCCATGCGCGCGGCTTCGCGGGGTGTCTGAAACAGCGGACCCACGTCCACGTCGAAGCCCACGTCGGCGAAGGCGCTGGCGATGACCTTCGCTCCGCGATCGTGCCCATCCTGCCCCATCTTCGCCACGAGCAGGCGCGGGCGCCGGCCCTCACCCGCCGCGAACGACTCGGCCATCTGGCGTGCCTTCAGGAACTCCGGATCGCCCTGACTCTCCGACGAGTAGACGCCCGAGATCGTCCGGCTCACGGCCTGGTATCGCCCGAACACGGCTTCGAGCGCGCTCGAAATCTCGCCGAGTGTGGCGCGCGCCCGCGCCGCGACGACGGCCAGCGCCAGGAGATTGCCCTGGCCGGTATCCGCGGCGCTCGTCAGCGACGCCAGCGCCGTCCGCACGGCCGCGGCGTCGCGCGTGCGGCGCACGGTGGCGAGGCGCGCCACCTGGCTCTCGCGCACGGCCCCGTTATCCACCTCACGCACTGCCAGCGGTTCCTCCAGCGGGAGGCGATACTTGTTGACGCCCACGATGACCTCCCGGCCGGCGTCGATCCGCGCCTGGCGCCGCGCGGCGGCCTCTTCGATGCGCATCTTCGGCAGGCCGGTCTCGATCGCCTTCGTCATCCCGCCCAGCGCCTCGATCTCCTGGATGTGCTGCCACGCCCGGCGCATGAGCTCGTGCGTCAGCGTCTCGACGTAATAGCTGCCGGCCCACGGGTCGACGACCTTCGTGACCCCCGTCTCCTCCTGCAGATAGAGCTGCGTGTTGCGGGCGATGCGTGCGGAGAATTCGCTCGGGAGCGCGATGGCTTCATCGAGCGCGTTCGTGTGCAGCGATTGCGTGTGCCCGAGCACCGCCGACAGCGCCTCGACGCAGGTGCGCGTGACGTTGTTGAAGACGTCCTGCGCCGTCAGGCTCCAACCGGAGGTCTGGGAGTGCGCCCGGAGCGCCATCGACCGGGGATTCTTCGGGTTCAAGCCCTTGATCAACACCGCCCACAGCGCGCGTGCGGCGCGCAGCTTGGCGATTTCCATGAAGTGGTTCATGCCGATCGCCCAGAAAAAGCTGAGGCGTGGGGCGAAGCTGTCGATGTCGAGGCCCGCCCGGAGGCCCGTGCGCACGTACTCGAGCCCGTCGGCGAGGGTGTATCCGAGCTCGATATCCGCTGTCGCCCCCGCTTCCTGCATGTGGTACCCGCTGACCGAGATGCTGTTGAAGCGGGGCATCGACTCGGCGCAGTAACGGAATATATCGCCGACGATCCGCATCGACGGCGTCGGCGGGTAGATGTAGGTGTTGCGAACCATGAACTCTTTCAGGATGTCGTTCTGGATGGTCCCGCTCAGCTGCGCGGGTCTCACCCCCTGCTCATCGGCCGCGACGATGTAGAAGGCCATCACCGGCAGCACGGCCCCGTTCATCGTCATCGACACGGACATCTGGTCCAGCGGGATCTGATCGAAGAGGATCTTCATGTCCTCGACCGAATCGATCGCCACGCCCGCCTTGCCCACATCACCCACGACGCGCTCGTTGTCGGAATCGTAGCCACGGTGCGTCGCGAGATCGAAGGCGACCGACAGGCCTCTTCTGACCGCCGGCCAGGTTGCGGCGGTAGAAGGCGTTGGACTCTTCGGCCGTCGAGAAGCCCGCGTACTGCCGAATCGTCCACGGCTGCAGCGCGTACATCGTCGCGTAGGGGCCGCGCAGAAACGGCGGCAGGCCCGCGGCGTACTCCAGATGCTCCATGCCCGCGAGGTCGTCGAGGGAGTACACCGCCTTCACCGGGATGTGCTCGGGCATCAGCCTGACGTCCCCCGCATCGGGCGCAACCGGCGACGCCGCACCCGCGGGGCGGTACTCGATTCTCGAGAAGTCGGGTCTCATCCTGCTCCCAACAAGGGCTAAGGGCTCAAGGGCTAAGGGCTAAGGGCCAAGGGCTAAGGGGCTGACCGCTGACGGTTAACGTGCCTTTTAGCCGTACCTTTTAGCCCTTAGCCCTTCAGCCCTTAGCCCTTCAGCCCTTAGCCATCCCCAATGCATCCTGCCAGACGGTGAGCGTCTGCACGATGTCGCTGCCGGCGTGCACCATCCCCTGCACGCCAGCGGCCGTGAGCGCTTCGGCCTGATCCTTCGGGTTGCCCGCGACGAGCACCGGCACCCGCACCGCGGCGCACACCTCGTGGGCGAATGGCAGGTATTCGGGATCCGAGCTGCACAGCACGATCAGGTCTGCCCCGTGATCCGCGTAGTGGTCCGACTGCTCGATGTCGAACCCGCCGCAGCCGAAGAAGTTCAGGCAGAAGTTGACGCGCGCACCGCTGACTCGCACGTCTCCTCGCGTCAGGAGCAGCACGCGCGGAAAACGCCCGATCCTGCGGGCGTACTGCGCGGTGCGATTGCGAATGGCCTCGAGCGGAACGGCCAGCCGCCAGGCGGCGGCCGCATCGGCGGGCAGGTGCGTGGTGACTGGCGCCTTCTGGTTCAGGTCCGGGTAGTTGTTCACGCCGACGAGCGTTCGGCGCCGCGACGACACGGCCGCCTCCCGTGCCGCGCGGGACGCGGTCAGCCGGCCGGGAATGGTGCCCGCGGTCAGCGCGGCAGCAAACCCGCCTTCAGCCTCCACCTGCTGGAACTCCCTCCAGGCCGCGCGCGCGAGCGCGTCGGTGAGCGCCTCGACGTAGTACGAGCCGCCAGCCGGATCGGCCACGGCGTCGATGAGCGACTCTTCCTTCAGGATGCGTTGCACGTTGACCGCCAGGTGCTCGTCGAACCCGAACGCCTCGACGGCCAGCCGGTCGCAGCCGCCGATCGCGGCGGAGAGCGCCTCCGTGGTGGCGCGCAGCAGGTTGGTGTACGGATCGTACAGGCTCTTGTTGATCCGGGCGGTGCGCACGTGCAGACGCGCACGCGCGCTCTCCGGGTTCGCCGGACCGAACGCCGCCACAGCCTGCGCCCACGCCAGCCGCGCGGCGCGCAGCTTGGCAATCTCCAGGAAGTACAGCGAGCCCACGGCAAACACGAACGTCATCGAGGATGCGGCCTCATCGACGCTCGTGCCGGCGGTGGTGCGGTCCGCGAGACGATCGACCCCGGCCGCCACCGCCCACGCGATCTCCTGCACGGACGTGGCACCCTCGTCGTGCCACGTGTCCGCGCGGATTGCGTCGGACGCCGGAACGAACCTGTCCTCGATCACCCACGGTACGCCCGAGCCACGGAGGAACGGGAATGCGCCGGGCGCCGCGAAGACCGCGGCCCCGAGATTCGCCAGGTCCTCCGCACGGTAATACGGTTTTACCGTCACGCCCTCGTCTGCGCGCCACAGCAGCTTCCGCTCGTAGTCGGCGCCCGGCAGGTCTGCGCGGATGAGGGCGTCCCACTCGCTCGTGGAGACCGGCGGGAACAGCTCGCGCAGTGGGAACGGCATCCCCTCAGGCACCGGAGCCCTCCTGCACGATCTCGAGCAGGTAGCCGAACGACGCTGACCCGGTCGTCTTCGGATGCACGAAGAACACGGTCGTGCCGCGCGAGCCTCTACGGGGCGCCGCGTCGATCACGTTGAAGCCGTTCGCCCTCATGTAGTCGAAGGCCCGGTGGATGTCATCGACGCGCAGCGCCACGTGCGCGAGCCCGCCCCGGCCGCCGTTGCGTTCGAGCTGCTTCGATACGGGGGAATCGGGTGTCAGCGGCTCGAGCAGCTGCACCAGGTTGGGGCCGTTGCCCACCTGCAGCAGCACCTCGCGGACCTGGTCGCCCCCGAGCACGTCTTCGCGGTGCAGTTCGGTGAACCCGAGCGCCTTGTATGCCTCCACCTGCGCTTCCAGCTCCCCCGGCGTGACGGAGATCGCAACGTGATCGAAGAAGAGAAAGCCGGGTACGGCCGTCACGTCGCTGGTCACCATTCGAGCTGCGCCACCTCTCTACCCCGCGCAATGAGGACGCGTCGCGCGGAGCGCTCCCGTATTCTCTCACCGGTCGCCTCGGGCGGTGCTGTCAGGGACGGGAGACGTGGAGCAATACCCTCGGGGAATGTTGCTGGCGCTGCGCTATTCGTCCCGCAGCGCCAGGTTGGGATCGATTCTGGTGGCCGAGTACGCCGGCAGGGCGCTCGCAGCCAGGGCGACCACGAGGAGGAGTGCCGCAACCGCGGCGAACGTCGGCGGGTCGCCGGGGTTCACGCCGAACAGGAGGCTCGCGATGACGCGGCGGATCCCGATGGCCGCGGCGAGCCCGACCGCAATCCCGATGAGGGTAGGACGCAAAGCGTCCGCCACGACCATCCGCACCACCCCCCGCGCACCTGCACCAAGCGCCATGCGGATGCCGATCTCGCGCACCCGGCGGCGCACACCGTACGCCAGCACGCTGTAGAGACCTATCGCCGCGAGCACCAGCGCGAAGGCCGCGAAGGCGGCCAGCAGGTACATCGTGAACTGCCGGTCAGACATGGAGCGCGTGACCACCATCTCCATGGGCATCACGAAGTCGATCGGCTGGTCCGGATCGATCGCGTGTAAGGCCGCGACCAGCGATGAGGCCAGCGCCTCGGGCGCCGCCAGGCGCGTGCGCGCGACAATCGCTGCCGTGGCCCACGGCACCTGTGCCAGCGGAAAGTACATCGACGCGATGCCCGCGGCCGCCAGTTCGTGCTCCCTGACGTCCCGCACGATCCCTATCACCTCGCGCGTCGCCTCCGGGAAGAAGGCCGTCGACAGGCGCTGCCCGATCGGGTCCTCGCCCGGCCAGAGCCGCTTCGCCATGGCCTCGCTGACGAGGGCGACCGCGGGTGCGCCCTGCCGGTCCGCCTCGGTGAAATCGCGGCCGCGCACGAGCGGAATGCGCATGGTGTGGAGGTACCCGGGCGTGATGAGGTTCCCTTGCACCTGTGGCTGTTCCGACATCGGCAGCTGCGGCCGCCCGATGATCTGCACGGGCCAGCTGTTGCCCGACCCGCTGAGCGGCAGGGCCATCACGATGCCGCGGATTCGACTCCGGGCAACGCCCGCACCCGGCCCGACCAGCCCGGTGAAGAAACGCGCCTGCTGTTCGCGTTCGGGATACCGCCGCTCGGGCAGAGACACCGAGGCGGTCAGCACGCCGCGCGCGTCGAACCCGGGACTCACCGTGTTCAGCAGCCACAGGCTCCGGATCAGCAAGCCCGCGCCGATGAGCAACACGAGCGAGAGCGCGACCTCGACGACGATCGAGCGTGCTACGGACGCGTGAGCCCGCCGCATCGGACCCGCCGCGACCGCCGCCCTCCTTGATCGCGTCGGTCACATTCGATCGCGCGAGACGCAACGCTGGCGCCAGACCGGCTGCCAGGCCGGTAACCAGCGATACCGCCGACGTGAACGCCAGCACCTGCCAGTCGACGTGCATTGGCACCGCCTGCGGCAGGTCTTCGCCAAAGAAGGCGGTGATCAGATCGACGCCCGCGCGCGCGACCAGCAGCCCGAGGACCCCGCCGGCAACGGCGAGCACCGTCGTCTCAGTCAGGACCTGCCGCACGATCCGTCCCGCGCCGGCGCCCAGCGCCAGGCGGACGGCCATTTCGCGCCTTCTCGCAAGGGTGCGGGCGAACACGAGGTTCGCGACGTTCGCGCACGCGATGAGCAGCACGAGCGCCACCGCGCCCACCAGCACGAGCAGCGACGTCCGCACCTCGCCGACGAGGTCGTCGCGCATCGGCACTACGACCGCGCCCCACCCCTTGTTGTCTTCCGGGTACTCCTGTTCGAGGGTTCGCGAGATCGCGACCATCTCGGCCTGTGCCTCGCTGAACGTCCACGCCAGGTGCCAGGCGCGCGATCACCATCAAGCTGTGCTCGCTGCGCACCGCCCGCTCCTTTTCCGTCCACACGAGGGGCGTCCACAGCTGCGCCCAATCCGGAAAGGTGAACGCGGGGCCCATGATGCCGACGACGGTGAACGGCGACCCGTCGAGGTTCACGCGGCTGCCGACGACCGCGCGGTCGCCGCCGAAGCGTGTCTGCCAGAGCCGGTGACTGAGAATCACCACGGGTTCGCGCCCGGGCTCGTCTTCCCCGGGCAGGAACCACCGGCCTTCGATTGGCCGCACGCCGAGCACGTCGAAAAATCCCGCTGACACGCTCTGCGCGCGCAGCAGCTCCGCCTGACCCCGGCCGGTCAGCGTGTACGTCTTGTATCCATGGATTGCCATCCGGTCGAACACGTGCTGGCGCCGCTCCCAATCCAGGTAGTTCGCCGCCGAGACGGCAAACTGCGTCCTACCCGGGAACATCGCGGGCGGCGGAACGTGCCACACCATCACGAGCCGATCGGCATCCTTGTACGGGAGCGGCTTGAGCAGGACGGCGTTGACCACCGTGAAGATGGCGGCGTTCGCGCCGATGCCCAGCGCGAGCACGATGAGCACGGCCGCCGTGAAGCCGGGGCTCTTGCGGAAGCTGCGAAGCGCGTAGCGGACGTCCTGCAGGGTGGCCGCGACGATTGGAACGCTCCGTCGATCACGGTACTGCTCCGTGACCTGCTGCAGCCCGCCGAACGCCAGCACGGCCTGCCGCCGCGCCTCTTCCGGGCTCAGGCCCGCGCGCTCGTGATCGTCGGCGTGCATGCGGAGATGCGCCTCGATTTCGTCCGCGAGGTCGCGATCGCTGCGCGCACCGTTGAACAACCCCGCGACCCGCCAGACCCATGCACGAAGCCGCCGCATCATCACCCCTCCCGCGGCGCCAGGAACCGCGCCAGAATCTCGGTCGTCAGCTGCCACTCGCGGGCCTCGGCCGCGAGCTGCTTGCGGCCGGCACGTGTGAGCGTGTAGAAGCGCGCGCGGCGGTTGTTGTCGGACACGCCCCACGCCGACGAGATGTAGCCCTCCTGCTCCAGCTTGAGGAGCGCCGGGTACAGCGTCCCGTAATTGAGCGAGAGCAGGTCCTCGCTGGTCTGCTCGATCCGCCGCGCGATCCCGTAGCCATGGAGCGGACCCATCGTTTCGAGCGTCTTCAACACCATCAGCGCGAGCGTGCCCTGCCAGACGTCGGTCTTGTGTCCCATGTCGCCAGACTCCTCGACCGCACGATAACACGTCCTATTGGTTTGCAATACGAGCGGGCGTCACGCGGTGTTCCAGCTCCGCGCTTGCTGTAGCTGGCGGCAACGCGCCGACGAGCAGCCGTGGGATGCGGGGCGTCAGGCCGTGCGGAAGGGCTGTTCGATCGAGGGGCTCTGCTGGCGTGAAAAACTTCGGCCCGTTCCCCGTGATGTAGAGGCAGTCCTCGAGGCGGATGCCGAACTCGCCGTAGATCGCGATCATCGGCTCGTCGCTGAAACACATGCCGGGCTCGAGCCGGGTCGTGTTGCCGCGCACGAAGTTCGTCCACTCGTGGCCATCCATGCCGATGCCGTGACCCGTGCGGTGCGGCAGGCCGGGCACCTTGTAGTCGGGACCGAAGCCGGCATCGGTGATGACGCGCCTGGCCGCGGCGTCCACAGACTCGCAGGTGGCGCCAACCTGGGCGGCCGCGAAGGCGGCGGTCTGCGCGGCCTTCTCGACCGCCCACACCTCGGCCTGCCGCTTCGAGGGCGTGCCAAAAACGGTGGTGCGCGTGATGTCAGACTGATAGCCCTCGACAGCGCACCCTCCGTCCACGAGCACGACATCGCCGCGGGTCAGGCGCTGTGGCGTGATGCTGCCGTGCGGAAAGGCGGAGTACTTGCCGAACTGCGCGAAGGCCCCGCCCGTCACCCCAAGCGCCTCGAAGGCCGCCTCCACGATCTTCCCCAGCTCGAACTGCGTCAGCCCCTCGGCGAGCGATGCGAACGCGGCCTTGTAGGCGGCGATGGTGATGTCGTTGGCGCGCTGCATCAGCGCAATCTCGGCCGGCGACTTGATCATCCGGCAGCCGGCCGTCACGGGAGTGGCCAGCACCAAGCGGCTGGCGGGCGCTGCAGCACGCAGACCGTCGGCGATGAAGAAGCGCACGCGCTCCTCGATCCCGACGGTGCCGGTGATGACGCCGCGGTCCCTCAGGATGCCGGACACGACGGCCCCCCAGTCCTCCTCTTCCTGCCACACCCGCACGTCGTCGCTGAAGCGGGTGACCTCCCGCGCGCGCGCCTCTTCGAAGGCAGGGGCGACGTAGGCGAGGTCGCCCTTGGCGGGAATGACCAGCAGGAACGGGCGCTCGCTGGTGCCCCACGACACGTTGACGAAGTACCTGCAGGCTCGTGCCGGACTCGAGGATGACCGCACCGAGGCCGTGGTCGCTCATGAGCCGCCGCGCCTTCTCGATGCGCGCGTGCCGCTCGTCGTCGCCGATCGGCGTCGGCGTGCCGGGAAACGGCTTCAGCGCGGCAATCGCCGGCGGCGTAAAGGAAGGACGCGCGTGATCGTTCTGCCCCGCGAATGATGTGGCGGGGAGCGCCACCGCCGCGGCAGCTGATGCCTGGACGAATCGCCGTCTCGAGAGGGTCATGCTGGTCTGATGCAAAACGTGTGCGTTTGAGGAGAGCGGCAGGGCTCGACGTGCTTCACGTTCCGGCGGTGAATCGGATCGTGCGGATGGTTGTTGCGTGCTTTCTCACGGTTTCTCCTTTCTCCAGATGGCTGTCCACGGCACGGGAGGAGTGCCGCGGCCTCGGAGCGCGATGTCTGGAGGGCCCAACTTAGCCCACGGGCTGGTGCCGTGCAACGGCAATTCTCCCTCGCGCCGGGTTGTGTAGGATGCACGGTCATGGGTCCACGCCGCCACATGTCGATGCTGCGGTCGTACACGATCGCCGACGCGTTCACCATCGGCAACGCCGCGTGCGGCACAATCGCCATTTTCCTGTGCCTCGACTACCTGGCCGAGCGGAACGCCCGGTTCCTCTGGGCCGCGTTCCTCCTGCTGCCGTTGGCGCTGGTGTTCGACGTGCTGGACGGGTACGTGGCGCGGCTGAACGAATCGAGGCAGTCGGTCCTGGGCGCCGACCTCGACTCGCTGGCGGACGTGATCTCGTTCGGCGTCGCGCCCGCGGTGCTCGGCTTCACGCTGGGGATGCGCGGCGGCTGGGACATGCTGATCCTGACGTATTTCGTCGTGTGCGGCGTGAGCCGTCTCGCGCGCTTCAACGTCACGGCCGTGGCGCTGTCCGACGCGGAGACCGGCAAGGTGAAGTACTTCGAAGGCACACCCATCCCGACGAGCATCGTGATCGTGCTGCTGCTGGGAATCGCGATGTGGCTCGGCCGCACGGATGGCGCGCTGCCGCTGGGGGTGGTCCGCGTCGGGCCCGCCCTGCTTCACCCTCTCGCGCTTGTGTATGGGCTGAGTGGCAGCGCCATGATCAGCGCCACCCTCCGCATTCCGAAACCCTGACCGCGCTGCCGCGCTCGGGTAGCCTCGGTGTAGGCCCGGGGCCGAAGCGCCCCGGGCACAGGGTCAAGCCGTCCGGATGTACGTCTCGAGCGCGTCGATCGTGGACTGCTGCTCCTCGACGACGGCGCGGACGACATCGCCGATCGAAATGACACCAACCAGGCCACCGTTCTCCATGACCGGCAGATGGCGCACACGCTGGTCGGTCATCAGAGTCATACATTCGTCGGCGGTCACCCCCGGCGCCACACAGATGATCCGCGCCGTCATGATCTCGCCCACCGTTGTGTCTTTCGAGGCCCGGCCCTGGAGAATCCCTTTTCTGGCATAGTCGCGCTCGGTCATGATGCCGCGCAGTTCGGGCCCGTCCATCACGAGCACCGACCCGATGTTGTGTTCGGCCATCAGCGCGAGCGCGTCGTAGACCGTGTCGTCCTGGCGCACGGCGAAGACTCCGGGTTTGTTATGGAGCATCTGGCGAACGGTGGTGGTCATGGGCGTTTCCTCCAGGGCACCGGGCGGTAACGCCGCGGTCCCCACAATGGACCGGAGAAACAGGGACCCTGCGAGCCGAAGCGCTCGTGTCACGAGGCTGAGGGAGCGCCAGTATACGCCTCGCGAAGTCCGCAGATCACGCGCAGTTTGATACCTTGGCTGCTGGGCACGTGGGCCGCTGAAGCCCAGCGATTCCAATTTTTTCGCACGCAACCGTTGAGGCAGGTCCGATGACCACACGCGCGACTGGCCGATTCGAAGTGAAGCTGACGCCGCAGCCGTTCGACGGGGCGCCGGAAGGCGCCAAGCTGGGCCGCATGACTATCGACAAGCAGTTCCGAGGCGATCTCGAAGGCACCAGCAAGGGCCAGATGCTGAGCGCGGGGACGGACGTCGGCGGCTCGGCAGGCTATGTCGCCGTCGAGCACGTCACGGGCACGCTGCACGGGCGCAGCGGCACCTTCGTCCTGCAGCACACCGGCACCATGACACGCGGCACGCCGTCCCTGTCCATCACGGTGGTGCCGGATTCCGGCACCGGCGCGCTCACGGGGCTCACGGGAACATTGACCATCGTCATGACTGGCGGGACGCACGCCTACGAGTTCGACTACGCCCTGCCGGCCGAGGCGCCGGGCTGAGGGGAGCTACTCCCCCGTATATCTGATCTCCGCGTGCGACGAAGAACACCGCCCCGTCCGCGTCGAGGAGTGACCCCTGCGGCCAGGTGCGTGCGCAGGTGGTGCGCGATGTGCCGCGAGAGTGCGGCGCGCACCGTCTCCCTCTTACATTGTGCATTTTACATTTTTCATTTTACATTTTGCATTTGCCTTCACTCCCCCTGCTTCCTCCTCTCGATCGCCCCCGAGTCGATCACCGCCCCGGTTCGTGAGATGGCCTGAAACGTCAGCCGATCCCCATCGATGTTGACGACCATGAAGGCCTGGTCGGTGTCGAACCCACGCGCCATCATCGGCGAGTTGTTCCGCAGGTCACCAGGAGCAAGCTTGCCTGCCGAGCCCGTCACGAAATACGTGATCCCCTGTTGCGGCCTGGTGCGCTCGTAGAAGTGATCGTGGCCCGGTGAAGACCACGGTAACGCCGTGCTGGAGGAACAGCGGCTCCACCTCCGCGCGGAGGCGCAGGTCTGAGCCATGCCTGCCCCCCGACGAGTACGGCGGGTGATGGAAGAACGGGATCTTCCAGCGCTCCTTCGAGCCGCTCAGCTCTTTCTCGAGCCATTCGACTTGCGGCTTATCGAGATACGTGCTGTCGAGGGCGAAGAACCGGACGTCCTGCTCTGGGGCTTTCAGGCTGTAATAGAGCTTGCCCTCCATGTTGTACGGCTTGTAATACCGCTGCTCGCGCGAGTCGTGGTTGCCGAGGCTCGCGTAGAACTTGACGCCCGCATCGAGCAGCGGGCGGTACGGTTCCTCGAACTTCTTGACGAAGTCCTGCGGCCGCTCCGAACCATAGATGTTGTCGCCGACCATGATCACGAGCGGGAACGCTTGTCGCTGGTAGGCCGCGAACAGCTGCCGCCCCGTTTCGTACTGCTTGGCGTCACCCGTGCCGTTGTCGCCGATCACAGCGAAGGTGAACGAGCCCTGTGCCGATCCGAGCGGTACGGTGCTGGACGGCGCCGGTGTCGCTGCGGCTGCGGGGCGGGTCGGCCCCGCGCGGCAGCTGGTCGGCCGCCGGCGGCGCGGACACGCACGCCATCGCAGCAAACAGGCACGCGGCGGCCAGGTGCGAGGCGATCCCTGCGCTCCGGCCTCGCCGATGCGGCGGGGCGTGAGACACGCTGGCCTGCGGCGGGAAACCAACCGTGCGGCCCGACATGACTACGGAAACACCTTCTCGACGTAGTCGGCGATGATGTGCGCGTGAGAGTCGAGAAGGATCAGGCGATCTCCGACGAACCGGTATTCCAGATCCTCGGGCAGGGTCGGAAGATTCTGGAGAACCTGCGCGGGCACCGTCGACAGCGGCACCTCATCGGGATAGCGGCTGTTCACCTGCATGCGCGCGGGTCCGGTGTACTCGTCGAGGATGGACCGTTTCAGCTGGCGTCCGTCCGGGCCCTGGAATACCCGTGCCAGCAACCGGCGCACCACGTTGCGCATGTCACGTGTGAACAGATCACCCGGCTTCGCAGTGGCACGAGCGTTCTGGATGAGCTTTCCGAGCGCCCGCTGGTGATCGTCGATCTGCTTCGGCGTCGCCTCCTTGGGCAGATCCGTCAGCGTGCCCTCGAGCTTTCTATGAAGGGCCACGTATTCCTCCACCCGCTTGGTGAATTCCGCCATTGTCTTCGCGTCGGCGTTGACGGGCGGCTGAGCGGCCGCGCCACGTGCCGACACGGCCGGAGGGCCGGCCAGGACGGCGGCGACACACGAGACCAACGCGAACCGAAACCCCACGGAATACCTCTCTTCTGAAAACGTCAGAGCACATCCGCAGAACGATGTCGCATTCTAGCAGTCGCGGGGCCTTGTTGAGGCGCAAGCACGGCCGGGAGCACCGGCCGGGGCATCCGCGGCCGGGAACCCCGAGCAGCCCTCTCGTCGTATCCTGACGGGTCGGCACTTTTCAGCGCTCAGCTGAGCCAGCCACGAAGCCGGACCGACACCCATCGCCCATATACCGAGGAGGATCCGTGAAGAGAGCGTCCCGTTGCGCCACGATCGTGCTGGCTCTGCTGGCCAGCGTCGCGCCGTTCGATCTGCGCGTGCACGCCGGCGGCGCCGATCAGGCCGCCGTTCCCGCACCGGCGGCGAACGCCACGCCGAAGGTGGAGTTCGAGAAGTACACGCTGCCGAACGGCCTGCAGGTCATCCTGCACGTCGATCGCAAGCTGCCGATCGTGCACGTGAACCAGTGGTTCCACGTCGGGTCGAAGAACGAGAAGCCCGGACGCACCGGCTTCGCGCACCTGTTCGAGCACATGATGTTTCAGGGCTCGAAGAACGCTGAAGGCGAGTACTTCACCTACGCAGAGCGGGCCGGCGCCAACGTCTTCGAAGGTGGCGTCAACGGCACCACCAGCCAGGACCGCACCAACTACTTCGCCACGGTGCCATCGGGAAACCTCGAGAACGTCCTATGGTTCGAGTCGGATCGCCTGCTGACGCTGACCGACGTCACCACCAAGGAGAAGCTCGACAACCAGCGGGACGTCGTCAAGAACGAGCGGCGCCAGGGACTGGAGAACCAGCCGTATGGGCGCTGGTACCCGCTCATCTCGGAAACGGTGTTCCCCAAAGGGCATCCGTACTCGTGGCCCGTTATCGGCAGCCAGGAAGACCTCACCAACGCGTCCCAGGAGGACGTGACGGAGTTCTTCAAGACGTACTACACGCCGAACAACCTCTCGCTCGTGATTGCCGGCGACTTCGACCCCGCCGACGCAAAGAAGCTGGTCGAGAAATACTTCGGCGACATTCCGCCGGGCCCGGCGCTCGATCGGCCGGCGAAGTGGATCCCGCGGCTCGACGGCGAGAAGCTCGTGGAAGTGAACGACCGCGTGTCGCTCGAGCGCGTCTACATCGGCTGGCCCGCCCCCGAGTACTTCAGCGCCGGAGACGCGACGCTCGACATCACCGCGCGGATCCTGAGCGACGGATTGTCGGCGCGTCTGAACCGCGCGCTGGTGTACGACCGGCAGATTGCCACCAACGTGACCGCATTCAACGTGTCCGGAGAGATCAGCGGATTGTTCGTGGTTCAGGCGACGGCGCGGCCGGGAAGCACGCTGGCCGAGATCGAGACGATCGTGACCGACGAAATCGCCAGGCTCGCGAAGGACGGACCCGACGGCAGCGGAAGTCGAGCGGGCGAAGAACAAGCAGGAGTCGGAGTTCATCTCCGGCCTCGAACGAATCGGCGGCTTCGGCGGCAAGGCGGACGTCCTGAACCAGTACAACACCTTCACGGGCGATCCCGGACGGCTCGAGGCAGACCTCGCGCGCACGCGCGCCGTCACGCCGGCGAAGGTGCGCGCCGCCGTCGGCGACTGGCTGAACACGCCCAATCGTGCCGTCATCCGCTTCCATCCCGAGAAGTCTGCGCGCCCGTCGAATGCCCTGACGCTGGATCGGTCGAAGCAGCCCCCGCTTGGTGAGGATCGGCCGTTCGTTGCGCCGGCCGTCAAGACGACGACACTCGAGAACGGCCTCGAACTCCTTGTCCTCGAGCGCACGGACCTGCCGAAGTTGAACGTGACGCTGGTCACCCGGGCGGGCGCTGTGGGCGATCCGGCCGGCAAGGCCGGTGTGGCGCAACTGACAACGACGGTCATCGACCTGGGGACGAAAACGCGCAATGCGTTGCAGGTCGAGGAGGCGCTCGCCGATCTGGGCACCACGTTGACCGGAGGCGCCGGCCGCGAGAGCGCGCGCGTGGGCCTCGATGTGCTGAAGCGGAACCTGGCGCCCGCGCTGGGCATCGTCGCCGACGTCGTGCAGAACGCGACGTTTCCCGAGGCGGAGGTCGCGCGCGAGAAGAAGCGGCTGCTCGACACGATCGCGCAGCAGGACCGCGATGCCAACGCGCTGGCGGCGCGCGTCCGCCCCATTCTCGCGTTCGGGCCGGAGCATCCGTACGGCCGTCCCGTGCAAGGGTTGCGCGGCACGGTCGAGAAGATCACGCGGGAGGATCTGATCGCGTTCCACCAGGCCCGCTGGAAGCCGGCGTCCTCGGCCCTCATCTTCGCGGGCGACGTGACCCTGGCCGAAGCCACTGCGCTCGCGAAGCAGCACTTCGGCTCGTGGACAGGTGGAGCCGCGGCGGCCATCACGATTCCGCCCCCCACCGCCTCCCCTGCCAATCGTATCTACCTGGTGGATCGGCCGGATGCCGCCCAGACAGTCGTGGCCCAATGGCTGTCCGCTCCGGAGCGCAAGTCGGCCGACTACGATGCGCTGACGCTGGCCGACGCCGTCTGGGGCGGGGGCGGCTTCGGCACGCGGCTGAACCTGAACCTCCGCGAGGACAAGGGCTACTCGTACGGCGTGTTCTCGGACCTTGCGCTGATGAGCCACGCGGGCCTCTGGTCGGCCAGCGGCGGCGTGCAGACGAACAAGACCAAGGAAGCGCTGGTCGAGTTCGATCGCGAGATGAAGGCCATGGCTGGCGCAAAGCCGATCTCCGAGGCGGAGTTCGCCTCCGCGCGCGAACGGCGGCTGCGTGGCTACGCGCAGCAGTTTGAATCGCTCGGACGCCTCAGCCAGCAGGTTGCAGACAACTGGACGCTGGGATTGCCGCCGACCGAATTGCAGCGGGAGTACGACGCCACCAGTACCTGCCTCACTCGCACAGGCGCTGGAGGCGGCGAAGAAGTACGCCAGGCCGGAAGGGGCCACGCTCCTGCTCGTGGGCGATCGGTCGAAAATCGAAGCGGGTGTCCGCGAGCTGCAATTTGGCGAGATCGTGCTGCTCGACAGTGAAGGCAAGCCCGTAACGGGAGCCGCCCCAGGTCGCGGCACCTCTCAGGAGCAGTAGCCGGAGTAGCGGTGTGGTGTCGGGACTGTGTTGCCGGTGGGGGCCGGGACTTCAGTCCCGGCCCTGGCTGACACGACGCCGGAACTGAAGTTCCGGCTCCACACTGATCTGGGCCCCACCACGTCGTCCCGTTAGCCCTCACGATGCAGGGCTGAAGCCCTGCCCCACATGAAGGTAATGCAACCGATTGCCTGCACGCTAGCCCCAATCCAGTGGGGCAGGGCTTCAGCCCTGCAAGCAAGGGGACGATGAGCATTGACGCTCTCTGACCTCTCAATCTCCTCGTGAGCGGGACCCAATGCCCTACCTCCGCACGCACCACTCGGAGAGCGCGGCCGCGAGAGGGTCCGCGTCGGGCGCGCAGAAGCCGAGTGTGAGGCGCCGGCGCCAGCCTTCTGCGTGCTCGAAGGCCCCCGACCACTCTCCCACCTCGCGGGCGAGCGTGCGCATCGTCTGCACGCACGAGTCGAGACCCTGGCTCTCGCCGAGCCACTGGTGCTGCGAGCGGTGGCACGCCAGCATCGCGGCCTTCTGCACGAGCACGTCGCCGCCGACCTCGACGAAGTGCGTCGGCACGACAGGCGCCCCGAGCGGATCCCGATTGCCGTGCGGCTGCGCGTGATACACGGTGACAGGCCGGTCCACGAATCGGCGTTGGTGGATCGGTCGCGAAGTTCGGCATCCCGCGCGCGAAGGCTGCCGTGACCGCGAGACGGCAGGTGTTCTCGTGGTCCTCCATGTAATCGCTTGGCGAATGGGTCAGGAGGATGTCCGGGCCGATGCGACGCAGGACCGCCGCGAGCCGGCCCAGCGTCGGCCGATCGTAGAACACCTCGAGGTCGCTGACCAGGCTCTCGTGATACGTGAACCCGCCGACACGGCATGCGGCGATTGCCTCATCGCGCCGGACGCGGATCAGTTCGTCCGCGCCGTGGACGCTCGATCCGCACGACCCGTTCGCCACCGTCATGTAGTGAATCTCGTAGCCGGCACGCTGCAAGCGCACGAGCGTGCCCGACGCCGTGAGCTCGATGTCGTCGGGATGGGCGAACACGGCCAGAGCAATTGGCATGACGTGAGCACTCGTGACGACTCGAGCTTCAGTTGATGTCCGCCGGCGGGGGCGGCGGGTGCGCCACACGGCTGTGGATTCAGGACTAAACCGCCGCCCGCCCGCCGCCCGCCGCCGCGCCGCCCGCCGCCAATAGTGTCCGTGAGGCAGTCCTCAGTGCATCTCGACCTCGCACGTGCCGATCCCGCCGCGATAGAAGTTGAACTGCACGTTGGGGTGCCCGCCGAGCAGGGACATCGGCACGGCCGTGTCCGCCACCCGCTTGGAGATCATCAGTGTGGTCAGGCGCTGC
Source organism: Vicinamibacteria bacterium (assembly GCA_963763095.1). Classification (GTDB taxonomy): domain Bacteria; phylum Acidobacteriota; class Vicinamibacteria; order Vicinamibacterales; family JAENWD01; genus CAVUCH01. The sequence goes on along the minus strand of CAVXNR010000018.1, from coordinate 43,341 downwards.
CCGAACGGGTTGTCGTGTTTTCCCGCGTGCCAGATCGAGACCTTCTCCGCCTGCCAGGTCTCGACCGGGCCGACCGTCATCGCCTGGGTGGGCACGAGGGTGACATTGCCGCCGCCGCTGGTGCGCGCGTTCTGCGCGATGGTGATCGGGTGCAGATCGACCATGCGTGTCGCCAGCGCGAGGTATTCGTCGGGCTCCGGCGGTGTCGTGGTGTATCGGCCGTCCCGCCGCGGCGGGTCGTTGAAGGCCCAGTGCTTGATGTCCCCCTGTCCGCCCTGCATGACGGCGCAGCGCACACCCGCGTTCCAGCTCTCCCGGTAGGCGCTCACGTCTGCCTTGGGAAAATGCAGGTTCGACGCGGCATCCGCAGTTCCGGCCGGATGCGGTCGAAGAGCAGCTCGCGGTCGGCGCGCTCGAACGACAGCGGGTGCGAAGGCGCCACTTCCCTGCCATCGACGACCCATTCATCCATGCCCCAGAAGTGCGCGTCCTGCAACGGCACGTTCAGTTCGTTGACGAGACGGGCGACGAGCGGAAGCTGCTCGGTCGGGCCGATCGGCCCGCAGATGCCCACGGGAACGTCCGCCGTCGCCTGCTTCCACGAGGTGATGTACTCGAGCGCTTCGGCGAGGTAGAACTCCTCGAGCGTGTCGTAGAACACGATGCGGAACCCAGGCCTGCCAAGCTGCAGCATGTCTTCGGGCGTGAGCCGGGCCGCATCCGAGATGAGGTCCCGGTCCAGCGTGGTGTAGTCCCACCACGCAGGGGCAATCGAGCTGAGCGGACGTGACATGCGCACAGCAGACACCAGAACACGCGTCCGAATTCAATCCTGGTGGCCGGTCCGCGACTTCGGTCTTGCGGTGAGGCCGCCGCCGCAAGTAGGGTGAACGCATGTCCAATCCGTTGCGTGTGCTCGTGGTCGGCTGCGGCAACATGGGCGCGAGCCACGCGCGTGCCTATCACCGGATGCCGGAATTCGAGATCGTCGGCCTCGTCAGCCGCGGAGCAGCGTCGCGCGGCGCGCTCAGCACGGAACTGGGCGGCCTCCCGGAGTTCAGCCAGTACGAACAGGCGCTCGCGGCGACGAAGCCCGATGTCGTGAGCATCAATACGTACCCCGAGACCCACGGGCCGTACGCCAGGGCGGCGATCGACGCGGGCTGCCATGTCTTCTGCGAGAAGCCGCTGGCAGTCTCAGTCGAGGAGGCCCAGGCCATCGTCGACGCGGCGCGGCGCGCGGGGACGCAAGCTCGTGGTCGGCTATATCCTGCGCGTCCACCCGGCGTGGACGCGGTTCATCGAGATCGCCCGGACGCTCGGCACGCCGCTCGTCATGCGCATGAACCTGAATCAGCAGAGCCATGGCCGTGCCTGGGACTGGCATCGGAACCTGATGGCCTCGATGAGCCCGATCGTCGACTGCGGGGTCCACTACGTGGATGTCATGTGCCAGATGACCGGCGCCAAACCGATACGCGTGTCGGCGATCGGCGCGCGGCTCACCGACGACCTCCAGCCCGGGATGTACAACTACGGGCAGCTGCAGGTCACCTTCGAGGACGGATCGGTCGGCTGGTACAGAGCGGGCTGGGGGCCGATGATGAGCGAGGTGGCCTTCTTCGTGAAGGACGTGATCGGGCCCAAAGGGTGCGTCTCGATCGTGAAGGATCCGAACGATGCCACCGCCACCGGCTCGGACGACATCGACAGCCACACGAAGACGAACTGCCTGCGCCTGCACCACAGCGCACTCGACGCGAACAACGAGTTCGTCAAGGCCGACGAGTTCATCAGCACCGAGGACGAACCCGATCACCAGGGCCTCTGCGACCGCGAGCAGGCCTATCTTCTGCGCGCGATCACGGAGGACCTGGACCTCACGGCGCACATGCAGGACGCGGTAAACAGCCTGCGCATCGTCCTGGCTGCCGACGAGAGCTTTCGCACGGGTCGCGTCGTCACGTTGTACGGATGTGTGCACAGCCACAAAGGACGCGAACATAAACACCAAGGCGGGACATCCCGGCTGGCTGCGTCGCTCAGCGACTCACCTATGGACAGTAAGCTCGCTCGGCGCGCCTTGCCATCCGGTGGCGCGCTCCGGGATTGACGCCACGAATCCCGGCGGGCCTGCGGCCGTGCACGCCGGGCGGCGGGCGACGGGTGGCGGGTGCGGCCACGAGGGCTTGAAGGAACGTCCGTTCGCCCGTCCTCCCGCCGCCCGCCGCTCGGAATCGAATCGTCGACCCGGCACTCACAGCACCGCGTTCTGCGCGACGACCGCCTTGTAGAACTGGGCGCTCAGCTTCGGCGTGCGCTTCTGGGTGTCGAAGTCCACGTGGTGCAGCCCGAACCGGTTCGTGTAGCCGTCGGCCCACTCGAAGTTGTCCATCAGGCTCCACAGGAAATACCCGTTGACGGGGACGCCCTCGGCTGTCGCGCGCTGCAGCTGAGTGAGGTAGTTCCGCAGGTACATCACGCGATCGGTGTCGTAGACGATCCCGTCGGCCGCGGGGACGTCGGACGATGAACAGCCGTTCTCGGTGATGTAGATCTCCTTCACCTTCCAGATCTGCGCGGCGTGCCGCGGGCCCCAGTAGAGCGCCTCGGGTCCGACGAAGAGCCACGGTGAGGCCATGTGCGGAAACGATGCGGGGTGCGGCACGACAGCGAAACGCTGCGGCGAGGCATCGGCGCGCACGTAGACCGGCGTGTAGATGTTGATGCCGAGGAAGTCGAGCGGGCTCGAGATGATCTTGAGGTCCTCGGGCGTGAACTTCGGGGCGTCGGCGCCGGCGGTCGAGAGGTACAGGTCGGTGTACTTGCCCTCCTGGATCACCGTCATGTACTGCGCGTTCAGCTCGCGCGTCGCTCGGACGGCGGCCTCGATGTGCTCCGGCGTCTCGATCACCGGCGCGCAGATGGTCATGTTCTCCGCCAGCCCGACCTTCGTACCCGGTTTGGCGTGCGCGCGGATCGCCTGCACGGCGAGGCCGTGTCCGAGCACCGCGTGGTGGCGCGTCTGATTGAAACGCCCAGGCGGCAGCTTGAGTCCCGGGGCATGGATGCCGACCCTGTACCCCAGCTCCACGAAGGCGCCGAACTCGTTGATCGTGAAGATGTGCTTCACCCGGTCGGTGAGCCGCTCCGCGACGTAGCCGGCGTAGGTGGCGAACGCGTTCGCGGTGTCGCGCGACTCCCACCCGCCCCCACGGTCCTGGAGCGACTGCGGCAGGTCCCAGTGGTACAGCGTGGCAAACGGCTGGATGCCGTTCGCGAGCAGCTCGTCGACCAGGCGGTTGTAGAAGTCGAGCCCCTTCGGGTTCGCGGCGCCGTCGCCCTGCGGGAACACCCGCGGCCACGCGATCGAGAAGCGGTAGGCCTTGACGCCCAGCGCCTTCATCAGCTGCACGTCTTCCTTGTAGCGGTGATAGTGGTCGTCGGCGACATCGCCGGTGGCGTTGTTCACGACCTTGCCGGGCGTGTGCGAGAACGTGTCCCAGACCGACGGAGCTCGGCCGTCCTCCTTGACCGCCCCCTCGACCTGATACGACGCCGTGGCTGTTCCCCAGAGAAAGCCGCTGGGGAATGTGCGTGGCGCGGTGGCCTGGGACGCGCTGCCGGTCGAGGGCTGCGGCAGTGCGGCTGCGCCCAGCCGCGGGCACGGCGGAGGCCCCGAACGCCGCGGCACCGGCAACCTTCGCAAAAGCACGACGGCGTGACCGTGTGTGACATGAGTGCCAGCTCCTTCCGCGCCATTATCGTTGGATTTGGCCGGGGCGCTTCGGCCCCGGCCCTACATCGGACAGGATCCGGATCCTGTCCGGCTGTAGGGCCGGGGCCGAAGCGCCACGCGCATCCGGACGCACCGTATGGCCGAGGCCGAACCCCCGGCCACGGCCACAAGGAATCTGCGATAATCCCCGCAAATGGGAAGAGCAGGCGTCGTCGGAATCGTCATCGTCCTCGCCGCGCTGCAGACGACGGCGCAGGAGCGTGGCGCGCGTGCGCTGCCGCCTGCCGCCGGTCGCACCATCGATTTCGCCGCTGACGTCCAGCCGATTCTGGAGAAGAGCTGCGCCCGATGTCACGCCCGTGGGCGGACCAGGGGAGGCTTCAGCATCGAGTCCCGGGAGATGCTGCTGAAGGGCGGCGACAATGGGCCGGCGATCGGTACTGGGCCGGAGCGACGAGAGCGAGCTGGTTGCGCTCGTGGCGGGACTCGACCCGGAGAACGTGATGCCGCAGAAAGGATCGCGGCTCACCGACGAGCAGATCGGCATCCTGCGCGCGTGGATCGATCAGGGCGCATCGTGGGCTCCCGGCGTGAGCTTCGCGCGTGCGGCGCCGCGGAACCTCGAGCGGCGGCAGCCCGCTCTCCCGAGCACGGACGGAGGCGTCCATCCGGTCGACCGCCTGCTCGCGCCCTACTACGCCGCCCGCAACATCCCGCCGTCTTCGCCCGCCAGCGATCGTGCCCTCATCCGCCGCATGTATCTCGACGTCGTCGGGCAACTGCCACGCGCCGGACGCCGTCCGCGCCTTTGTCGCGGATCGCGCGTGCGGACAAACGCACGCGGCTGGCGCAGCGGCTGCTTGCCGATCGCGTCGGCTACGCCGAGCACTGGCTGACGTTCTGGAACGACCTGCTCAGGAACGACTACCGCGGCACGGGCTATATCGACGGCGGGCGTGAGCAGATCACGGCATGGCTCTACTCGTCGCTCGTCGACGAACGTCCCGTTCGACCGCTTCGTGGCGCAGCTGGTGGACCCGGTGCCCGGGTCCGCGGGGTTCAGCAAGGGGATCGTCTGGCGCGGAGTCGTGAACGCGAGCCAGACGCCGGAGATGCAGGCGGCGCAGAACATCTCGCAGGTGTTCATGGGCGTGAACCTCAAATGCGCGTCGTGCCACGACAGCTTCGTCAACGACTGGCAGCTCTCGGATGCCTACGGCATGGCCAGCATCTATGCCGATCAACCGCTCCAGATGGTCGAGTGCGACAAGCCGACGGGCGAGACGGCGAAGGTGAGGTTCCTGTACTCGCAGGTCGGCGCGATCGATCCGGCGGCGCCCAAAGGCGCAGCGGCTGAAGCAGCTCGCGACCGCGCTGACCGGTGAACGCAACGGCCGCCTCTCGCGCACGTTCGTCAACCGTGTGTGGGCGCGGCTGATGGGGCGCGGTCTGGTCGAGCCCGTCGACGACATGGAGCGCGAAGCGTGGCACCCGGACCTGCTCGACTGGCTCGCCGAGGACTTCGTGGCAGGTGGATACAACGCGCAGGCGCTGCTCGAGCGGATCCTGACCTCGGACGCCTACCAGCGCGCGGCGGTCGACCTGCCGGATCGCGTGGAGGCCTACACGTTCCAGGGCCCTGCCATCCGCCGGCTCACAGCCGAGCAGTTCGTCGACGCGCTTGGGGCGGTCACCGGGGTCTGGCAGGCGGCGCCTGCCGGCGATTTCGATTTCACGGTGGCCGGCACCGATGGCGCACCCGCGGCCCGCGGCCGGTGGATTCAGGCTCCTCGGGCTCGCGCCCGCTCGCGTGCGAACGGCCGGGTCCCGCGCCGCACCGCCGTACGTCGCGTCGCGCTTCAGCAGGCCTCCGGTGGCCGCGTCCGGATTCCAGCCGGACTGCTGCGCCCTCGACTGGCGGCGGGACCGAGCGAGGGGACAACCGGCGCGCAGAGCCCCTGGTTCGCTCGCGGCCGCTTCTCGCTGGACGTTCAACCCGCTACCGCCCACGTCCTCGTGGGCGCGGACCGCCCGTATGTCCTCTACGTGAACGGCGAGAAGGTCACGGACCAGAAGAAGCCGTCGGCGGCGCGCCTGATCGACATCGGCGCGCATGTGCAGCGAGGGGACAACGTGATCGCTGTCGCCATCGGCCTGCCGGCCGAGGACGCAGACGAGAGTCCTGCGCCTGCGGCGGCCGCAAGCGATGGTCTGTTCACACAGGTGCTGATCCGCCGCCGTCTGGCCGCGAGCGCACCCATTGAAACCGCCGCTCTCTCGCGCCGTGCCTGGCGGGTATCACCGACTGCCACGGATGGCTGGGAGCGTCCGGCGTTCGACGACGCAGGCCTGGACGCTCGCGTCCGAACGTCCCGCCAGGACCGGCGCCTCGGCCGCCTCGCGCACCGCGATTGCCCGCGCGCTCGCGACCGCCGGCCGCGTCGGGCGCACGCGCGCCGCGCTCACCGTCGCCGATCCGCTCACGACGGCGCTGGGGCGACCCTCGCGCGAGCAGGTGGTCACCAGCCGTTCCACGCCAGCCACGACGCTGCAGGCGCTCGAGTTGCTGAACGGCGGCACGCTGGCGGAGTACATCGCGCGCGCGGCCGGTGAGCTGATGGCCGAAAGCGCCGGGTCGCCCGCAGCGATGGTGGATCTCGTCTATCGCCGTGCCCTTGGCCGATCGCCGACGGAGGCAGAAGCGCGCACGTGCGGCGCCATGCTCGGCACCAGACTGGAACAGGCCGGCGTGGAAGATCTCCTGTGGGCGATTGCGATGTTGCCAGAGTTCCAGCTGATTGACTGAACGCCATGACCATCAGACACCTCGCATCGCCGACACGCTGCGACGCCGCCCACGCGCCGCGAGTTCCTGGCCACCGCGGGGGCCGCCACGCTGGGCGCCCTGGCCGCAGGTTACCCGCGCGCGGTCAGGGCGCAGTCGCCGGAGCAGATCACGCCGACCGCCGACACCCTGATCGTCCTGTGGATGGGCGGCGGAATGGCGCACACGGAAACCTTCGACCCGAAGCGGTACACGCCGTTCGAGCGCGGCCTGCGGCCCGAGCAGGTGCTCAGCACGTTCCCATCGATCGATACGGCGGTGGACGGGATCCGCTTCTCCCAGGGTCTCGAGGAGATCGCACGCGTGATGGACCGCGGAACGCTGATCCGCAGCTACACCGCGGGCGACCTCGGCTTCATCCTCCACTCGCGCCATCAATACCAGTGGCACACCGGATACGCGCCGCCGCAGACCGTGGCGGCGCCGCACATCGGCGCCGTCATCGCCCGCACGCTTGGCCCGCGCGAACCGGCCGTGCCGGCGTTCATCAACATCGGGCAGCGCCTCGACCTCGGCGAAGGCGAGGAGCTGAAGGCGTTCACCACGTCGGGGTTCCTGGGCAGCGAGCATGGGCCGTTCAGCATCCCGTTCCCGGAGGATGCGGCCGACAGCGTGCGGCCCCCGGGCGGGATGACGCCGGGGCGCTTCGAGGATCGGGATCGCTTCTACAAACGACTGCTCGAGGCGAGCCCGATCGGCCAGCACGGGAGCGCGTACCAGCGGGAATCGCTGCTGCGGGCATATGACAACGCGCACCGCCTCCTCAGCTCGCCCGCCGCGGCGGCGTTCGATCTGTCACGCGAGCCGCTCGAGCACGTCCGCAAGTACGCACCCGAGTACGAGCCCGGGCAGCGCTTCCGCGCGGCGCAGGATCGCTTCGGCGCCAGCTACGAGAAGCAGATGGTGGGACGCTTCGGGCTCGGCTGCCTGCTCGCGAGGCGCCTCACGGAAGCAGGCGCACGCTTCATCGAAGTGACGACGGAGTACATTCCGTTTCTGAACTGGGACACGCACGAGAACGGCCATACCCGCACCGCCGAGATGAAGCGGCAGATCGATGCCCCGATTGCGCAGCTGGTGCGCGATCTGGAGGAGCGCGGGCTGCTCGATCGCACGCTCATCGTCGTCGCGAGCGAGTTCAGCCGCGACCTGATCATCGAGGGCAAGCCGGATCGCCGCGTGAAGGACCAGGTCGAGATCCCCGATACGATCACCGAGCCGGCGCACTACGGGATGCACCGGCACTTCACCGACGCCGGGTCGGTTCTGCTCTTCGGCGGCGGGATGAAGCGGGGGCACCTGCATGGCCTCACCGCCGACGAGCGACCGTGCCGCACGCTGAAGGACCCCGTGCACATCCAGGATCTGCACGCGACCATCTACCGGGCGATGGGGATTCCCGCAACGCTCTCGTACATGATCGAGGAGCGGCCGTTCTATGTGACGCACGACGGCAAGGGCAAAGCCATCGAGAGCCTGTTCGCCTGAGCGCTCGCCTGCCCTGAATCACGCGGCGCGCGGGGCGGCACGCTCCGCCTTGCGGCTCTGTCGGATCAGCGTCCAGATCCCCGCGATGGTCACGACGACCGCGATGATCGTGAATCCGATCACGATAGCCTGGAACAGATCGGACTTCATCCAGCTGAGAATGCGCTGACCGTAGATGACGGCAAGGGTCGCTTCGACGCCGAAACGCACGAGGCGCACGATCCCCAGCGTGAGAAAGAAGCGCATCTTGCTCACCGCCAGCGCGCCGCACGTCAGCACGAATGGCGTGAGCGGGAACGGCGGCGGCATCATCGCCGGCAGGGCGAACGCGATGGCGCCGCTGCGCTGCACGCGGCGCTTGATGTGATCGAGCCGGCGGGCGGACACGAAGCGTTCGAGCCCGTGCTCTCCGGCGCGACGGCCGATCCAGAAGGTAATCGCGCCGCCGATGAGAGACCCCGCCGTCGCCATCGCCACGTAGAGGACGGCGGCCTCCGGCCGGCGTGCGGTCAGGATGATCACCCCCGCGTCCACCGCGAACGGGAGGAAGAAGAGCATCGACATGTCGAGCGCTGCGAGGGCCAGCAGCCCGAATGGCGAGAGGAAGTAGGCAAAGATCGAGGCGAAGAACGCGCGCATCCCCGGCGCAGTGCAAGTTTCGTGACGCGGTGGCGGTATCGTTGCGTCCGTCGTCGCAGGACCTGCGGACCGGCCCGCTGCCGGCCCGCAGGTCCATGCCTGCGCGTCTACTGCTCGCTACTGACGCGGGGGCGTGCTGCCGCTGCCCGTGCTGCCCCGAACCGCTCGAACCGCTGCCGCTGCTCCCGGCGCCGCTGCCGCTACCCGTGTTGCCGGCGCCGCTGGAGTTGTCCCCACCGCTGTTGCCGCGGCTGGACTGCTTCACCTGGTCTTCGATGTGACCGCGCCTGCTCGAGGTGCGCACGCACCTTCGGCAGCGTCATTGCCGCCCACTCGTCGGCGCTCTTCGGGGCCGACATGCTGCTCGCCGATCCCGTGGAGCTCGATCCGCTCATGCCGCTGCTCGATGACGCGCCGGACGTCCCGGTCGCACCCGACGTCGTGCCGGGCTTCCCTACGCTCGACGTGCCCGTCTCGGTGCTGCCGCTCGTCGAACCGCTCGTTCCCGCCGTCGCCGACGTGGAGCTCCCCGACGTTCCGCTCGTGCCCGTCGCGCTGGTGCCCGCAGGGCTGGCCGCTTTCTGGTTGGAGGCCATGTCCGACCCTGATTCAGACTTGCCTGCACGGCGCTTCAGCAGCTTTTCCGCATCTTTATGTGCGTCGACCATCGCATCCATGTAGGCGCGATCGAACTCGGAACCCTGAAGTTTCGAGAGCTTGTCGTTGAGCTTCTGGTGCTTGCTGTCGAGTTCGCTGGCCACTTGGAGGCCCTGGCTGCCGGCGGCCGAGCGCAGCTGCTCGAGCGCCTTGGTGTGCTCATCCACCATCATCTGCGCGAACTCCTTCACCTGCGGATCCTGCGCCTGCTTCACCGCGAGCTGGCCCAGCTGAATCTCGGCCATGTTCGCCACGGTGGCCTTCTGAACGAACTCCTGCAGGTCGTTGCTGGTGCTGCCGCCCTGAGTGCCGGTCGTGGTAGAAGTGCCCGCCTGCCCGCTCGTTCCGCTCTGGTCACCGATCCCGGTCGTGCCTGCCGTCGCTCCGCTCGAGCTCCCGGCCGGGTTGCCGCTCTGCGCCCCGCCCGACCCGGCGCCCTGCGCCGCAACCGTTGGGACACCTGCCGCCGTCGTCCACATGAGCGCCGCACACGCGGCCGTGACTACTTGTACTCGTCTCACGGTTCTCTCCTCCACGCGTGGTGGTTACACGCGACTTTCGGCGCTGCGGGAATCGCAGGCGCCGCCCTGACCGTGTGCAACCTGCATGCACTCAACCGTTTGGGAATGGGCCTGCCGCTGGTCCGGCCGAGTCGCCGCGGGGTTTGTTATAGGCTGTGCCGTACATCGTCGGGCCGGGGCCGAAGCACCCCGGCCGTCCACCGAAAGGCCTGGATGCCCACTCACGTCCGTCGCGCGTCACTGCTCGCCCTCCCCCTCGCACTGCTGCTCGTACGAGGCGGTCGCCACGCAGGCGCCTCTGCGAGAGGCCCATGCAGAGGACGACTTCACCGTCCGTGAAGAGATGGTGCCCATGCGCGACGGGGTGAAGCTCTACACCCTCATCCTCGCGCCCAGGGCAGCGAGCCCGCTTCCGATTCTGCTCCAGCGAACGCCCTACGACGCGACCCGCCAGTTTTCCTCCGGCACCTCGCGACTCGCCGTGGCCATGGGTCACAACATGCTCGACGGCGGCTACATCTTCGTCTTCCAGGATCTCCGGGGGCGGTTCCGCTCGGAGGGCGACTATGCGATGTACCGCGTGCCGCGCGGCACCTACAACAAGACGACAACGGACGAAACGACCGATGCGTGGGACACGATCGACTGGCTGGTGAAACACGTCCCGGCCAACACCGGCAAGGTCGGCGTGTGGGGCACGTCGTACCCGGGATGGCTCACGCTGGCGGCCATGCGCGATCCGCATCCGGCGCTGGCCGCCGCGGTCCCCTTCAACCCGGTCGTGGACGTGTGGAAGGCCGACGACTGGTTCCACTGGGGCGCCTTCCGCTTCGCCTACTCGTTCGACTTCATCTACGCGATGGAATCGCGCAAGGGCCAGAACGTCGTCTACCCGTATGGGTCACGCGATCTCTACGCGTGGCTCCTGCCGCAGGGGTCGGCCGAACAGGCGCTCGGCGGACGGGTGGACGCGCGCCATGAGATGTGGCGGCGCCTCGTCGAGAACCCGAGCTACACGCAATACTGGCGCGACTGCGCCGCCGACCGCTGGTTCGACAGCCCATCCCGCTCCGTGCCGGCTCTCTCGGTGCACGGGCTGTGGGACCAGGAGGACATCTATGGTGCGCCGGCAGCCTACGCCGCGCTCGAGCGGCTCGACCCCGCCAACGACCACAACTTTTTCGCTGCGGGCCCCTGGTACCACGGCCAGCACTTCGCGGACGGCAGCCGCCTGGGCGCGCTCACCTTCGACGAAGACACGGCGCGGCGCTTCCGCGAAGACGTGCTCACGCCGTTCCTGCGGCACTTCCTGAAGGGCGAGAACGTGCACGCGCCGGCGCCCGTAACCGTCTTCGAAACGGGAACCAACCGGTGGCGGCAGTTCGACCGGTGGCCGCCCGCCGCCGAGACCCGGCGCCTGTACCTGCAGGCCGGTGGGGCGCTTGGTTTCACGCCTCCCTCCGCGGCAACCTCGTTCACCGAGTACACCTCCGACCCCGCGAAGCCGGTGCCCAACGCGCCACGTCCGCACTGGGGCTTCGACTACGACAACCCCGTCGCAATCGGCGCCTGGCGCCGCTGGCTCGTCGAGGATCAACGGTTCGTGGACAGCCGTCCAGACGTGGCCACATGGATGGGCGCGCCACTCGAGGCGCCGCTGACGGTCCGCGGGCCAGTCACGGTGCACCTCTCGGCCGAGACGACCGGCTCCGACGCGGACTGGGTCGTGAAGCTGATCGACGTCTACCCGGATGAGGACGTGCCGCCGTACGAGATGTCCGGCTTCGAGCTGATGGTCAGCGCCGACATCTTCCGCGGACGATATCGCGAGAGCTTCGAAGAGCCGCGGCCGCTCGCGCCCGACCGGCCGCTCGCGTACACGATGGCGCTGCCGCACGTGAACCACACCTTCCGCCCCGGGCACCGGCTCATGGTGCAGGTGCAGAGCACGTGGTTCCCGCTCTACGATCGCAACCCCCAGACGTTCGTGCCATCGATCATGACGGCGCCGCCATCCGCCTACAAGTCGCAGCGGCACCGCGTGCATCACGGGGGCGCGAACGCGACCTTTCTCGACATCTACGTTGACCGTTGATGGCTAAGGGCTAAAGGGCTAAGGGCTAAGGGCTAAGGGCAGCCTTTGGCCTTTACCCTTTAGCCTTTAGCCTTTAGCCTTGACTCGAGGGCTAAAGGCTAAGGGCTAAGGCTAAGGTAAGAGTGAACGGATATGTCGTTGATGCGTTCCATCCTGCTCGCGGGCTCGCAGAACCGGTGGCTGCGTGAGCGGGCGCCGAAGCACGCGTTCGTGCGCCGCGCCGTGTCGCGCTTCATGCCGGGCGAGGAGCTCGAGGATATGTTGCGGGCCGTGCGGGGTCTCGCACCGGATGGGATCCACGGCGTGTTCACGCGCCTGGGCGAAAACGTGACGGATCCCGCGGAAGCCGACGCGGTCGCCGCGCAGTATCTGGACGCCATAGATCGCGTGCGCGGTGTGGCGCCGCCACCGGAGCCCTCCGTCAAACCAACCCAGCTCGGGCTCGATTTCGATCGCGAGCGGTGTTACGCGCACCTGCACGCACTGGCCGCCCGGGCCGACGCCCTTGGGAACTACCTGTGGATCGACATGGAGAGCACGCCGTACGTGGACATCACGCTGGACCTCACGCGCCGCGTGCGCGCCGAGTTCCCGCGCGTCGGCGTGTGCCTGCAGGCGTATCTCTATCGCACGGCAGACGATCTCGCCGCCATGATCGAGATCGGGGCAGGCGTCCGGCTGGTGAAGGGGGCGTACAGCGAGCCGCGGACCCTCGCCTTCCCCAAGAAGGCGGACGTTGACGCCAATTACCGCGCGTTGGCCGAAACGATGATCGGGGATCGTGCACGATCGGCGGGTGTGCGGGCGGTCCTCGGCACCCATGACGTGGCCCTCATCGAAGACATGCGACAGCACTGCGCAGCGGCGAAACCTGCCATCGACTGCCTTCGAGGTGCACATGCTGTACGGGATCCAGCGCGAGGCGCAGGTGCGGCTCGCACGTGATGGCGTGCCGGTGCGGGTCCTGGTGGCGTACGGTGCGTACTGGTTTCCCTGGTACATGCGCCGGCTAGCGGAACGGCCGGCGAATGTCTGGTTCGTATTGCGGAGCCTCAGAGAGGGCTAGCCACGCTGTTGGCGCGACCCGGCGGGTGTGGTACCTTGAAGGTCACTTCGCAGTCTGAGAATCGCGAGATCCTCAAGGAGGTCTCCGTGCAGCAGTCCCATACGGGCGGCGCCGTCAACCAGCCCAAGCCGGGCGAAGCGTTCCGGAACTTTGCCGCCGAAGAGCGCCCCTCCGTGCGCGAGTTCTACCGGCAGAACCACACGCACCAGACGGTCGAGTTCGTCCTCCGGAAGAAGGGGGAGTACCTCACGCTGAACCGCCGCACGATGCGCGTGTGGGAGGCCCTGGAGTATCTGAACTCGCTCGTCGACGACAGCGACCCCGACATCGATCTCACCCAGATCGAGCACGCGATGCAGACGGCTGAGGCCATTCGCCGAGCCAACCAGCCGCGCTGGTTCATCGCCGCCGGCCTGATTCACGATCTCGGCAAGATCCTCTGCCTCTGGGGCGAGCCGCAGTGGGCCGTCGTCGGTGACACGTTCCCGGTCGGGTGCGCGCACGACCTGTCGATCGTGTACCACGAGTACTTCGAGTTGAACCCCGATTCGCGGAACCCGGCGTACTCGACGCCGCTTGGAATGTATTCAGAGGGCATTGGCCTCGATCACGTGCACCTGTCGTGGGGGCATGACGAGTACATCTACCACGTGGTGAAGGACCACCTGCCCACGGAGGCGCTCTACGCGCTGCGGTACCACTCGTTCTACCCGTGGCACAAGGAAGGCGCCTACGGGCACCTGACGAATGCCCAGGACCGCGAGATGCTCAAGTGGGTCAAGGCGTTCAATCGCTACGACCTCTACTCGAAGGGCGACGGCAAGCCGGACGTGCAGGCGCTGCGCCCCTACTACGAGGAGCTGGTGAACGAGTTCTTCCCAACGCCGCTGCAGTGGTAACGAGTGGCGAGGGTGGGCCGCTAAGTTTTGACGAGCGCTTTGCGCGCGGTTGACAGCGTGAAGGTCAGCGACTCCTTCGGGATCTCCGTCACGAACCGGCCGATCAGCCAGCCGAGCCCCGTCGGGATGTCGCGCGTGAGCGTAATCGATTCGCACTGCACCCACGTCCCGCCGTCGCGCTCGGCAAACCGCCAGTAGGTATTCAATCGCCACAGGAACCCGTGGCCGCCGCCCACGGGTTTCTGCCTCTCGTTGGGCGTGCCCGCATCCTCCACCTCCGCGACCCGTGTGCTGTGCAGCCGGCTGAAGGCGCGCCCCGGGGACGGCCGCCCGAACACGGCCTCGTGCTCGGTGTCGGTGGTCACGCCGATGACTTTCTTGACGTAGAACCGCAAGTAGAAGCGGAAGCGGTCGCCGTCGTGCCCCAGGAGCTTCGAGCGCACGATCACGGGCTTGAACACGTCAGCGTGCCGATCGTAGGCCTGCAACAGCGCGACCGCCTGGTCGGTTGTGACGCCCGGCATGAAGATGACGCCGACCCAGTGGTGGATGAGGCCGTCAGGAACATCAATCTGACGCCCCCCTTCGTTCGTCTGGACCCGGGCCATGAATGGAACGGTCCCCCGGGCCTGCCGTTCGGCCGCCGCTCTCTCCGGTGGCGTGAGGCCGTCGGTGTAGAGGAACTTATCCTCGCTCCGCTCCTCCGTGTCCATGCGCGCCTCGCTGGACCGCACGTACCGGTCGAACGCATCGACCGTCTTCTGCTGCAGGTCCGCCCCAGCGGGGAGTCCAGCCATCGAACCGACCGCGACCGCCGCGACGAGCGTCTGCGTGATGACGAGCTGGGCTCCAGACGGCATGTTTCCCTCTGTTCTCCGAATGCGTGAGTTTACTGTCAAGCGGCTCACCGCCGCGTGGCATGGGCACTGCACGTCGTGGCCGCAGGAGGCACACGACATGGGCCAGCGAGGAGTCCGGGGACGGCACGATGGACCACCGAAGAAGGATCGTCAGTCGATCCAGGGAGTCCGGCAGGAAATCGGCGAGGAGATTCGGGGCGACAGCGCCGCGCCGGTGCTGCAGCGCGACCGGAATCGGGACATCGCGCGGGGCGACTGGGATCGCACCAACCGGCGCCATGACGAAGGCGTCAGCCGTGACGATGCGATGAACCAGGAGAAGCGTCCGGAAGCGCAATACCCGGAGCGCGTCAGGACCGCGGGGCGAACGCTCAAGCGGCGCGCCTGACCCTCAACCAGTGGACCTGCCATCGCGGCAGGTCCACGTACAGACCGTGCACCAGGTCGCGCCCGCCACGCTCGAAGATCTCGCCCGTGAAGACGTCCGCCATCCGCCAGTCGTGCGCTGCCATGTCAGGCCAGGGGAGCATCACCAGGGCCTGCGCCGGCGCATCTGACAGGTTGACGATGACGATCGCGCGCTCTCCGGCATCCGCCCAGCTGCACGCCACGAGGTGACGGAAGCTGTCGTTGTCGGCCCACCCGCTGCAGGCGAGCAGTGTCCACTCGCCTCTCCGGAACAGGGGCGCGCGAATTTCCCTCAACAAAGCCCTGTAGAACGCGCCCAACCCTTCATCGGGCGGCTCGTCCGGCCAGCGTGTGAGAAAGACAGGAGGCCGCACGGTCCGTGCCTCGAGTTGTCCCTCGTGCAGGAGCATTGCCCCGGGCACGGCGGCGACGAGCACGGCGGCGGCTCGCGAGCGTTCTCGTCCGAACGTCGCCGCCGCGCGCGGCTCGTCATGATTCTCGATGAAGCGCAGCATGCCATCCTGGTAATCGCGGTCCGCGCGCAGGTGCTCCCGCACGCCCGAGGCATCGCCGTGGGCCAGCCGATCGTAGAGCCGCTTGTCGTAGCAGTAGCGGAACCCCTGGCGCTGCAGGGCCCACTCGCGATTCCAGTACGCCTCCGCAACGAACGTGAAGTGGGGCGCGTGCGCCAGGACGGGACCGATCACCGCGGGCCAGAAGTCTTCGTCCGGCGGAATGCCCGCGCGGTGTCCCCACGTGCCGGCGAACACGTCGGTCATGAGCAGCATCGCCATGTCGCAGCGGACGCCGTCACACTGCGAGGCGATGTCACAGAGCGCCTCCACGCTGCCGGCGCGCAGGCCCGGTGAGAAGGCGTTCACCTGCGCGACATCGGACCACGGCGGAAAATACGGGTCCCGCCCGCACGCGATCACGTGTGGCCCGGAGCGGAAGAACGCGTCAGGTTCGGCGGCCAGATCGGCTGGGGTACCCTGAATGAAGCGCTCGGGATGCGTCACGACCCACGGGTGGTCGCGGGCGAGGTGGTTCGGCACGAAGTCGAGAACCAGGCCGATGCCGCGCAGCGCCAGCTGCTCGCGCGCAAGGGCCAGGCCGGCACGTCCTCCGAACCGGCCGTCGGCCACATACCGGCGGACGCAGTACGGCGAGGCCGCGATGTCGTCGAGCGTCACGTCGGGCAGCGCGCGGCGGAACTCCTCGCGCAATCCGGCGTTCGCGAGCGCAACCGCCAGCCCGGCGGGGCTGCGCTCCCACACACCCATCAGCCAGACGGCATCGACTCCGAGGCCAGCCAAGACGTCCCACTCGGCATCCGGCACGCTGCCGAGCGTCACCGGGGAGCCCGCGCGCCGGGACAACCCGGCGAGCCAGGCGATCGTGTTGATCTCGTAGATGACGGGACGGGGCGGCAACCTGGGCATGGGTAGGCGACGGGCTCGGCGCAGGCGGCCCATCCGACGATACACCTTCCATCAGGGCTAAGGGCTCAAGGGCTAAGGGCTAAGGGCTAAGGGCCCAAGGGCTAAGGGCCGCAGGGCTAAGGGCTAAGGGCTAAGGGCTAAGGGCTAAGGCTAGGGCACGGTTAACGGGTTGACCGGTTAACGGTGAACGGTCAACGGTCAACGGTTAAACGTTTGTCGGACCGTTAGCCCTTGGCCCTTGAGCCCTTAGCCCTTAGGCCCGCGACGCTATACTTCGGTGATTGCCGGCCCGTGCCACCTCACGCGTCCGCACACCGGAGCTGCATCGATGCTGACCGCCAGCGTTCCCACCCGCCACGCCAGGTTGATTGCGTGGGTCGAGGAGTTCCGCGCCCTCTGTCAACCTGACGCCGTTGTCTGGTGCGACGGCTCGCAGCAGGAAAACGAGCGGCTCTGCGCCGCCATGGTGGCGAGCGGCACGGCCGTGCGGCTGAACCCCGAGAAGCGGCCCAACAGTTACCTGTGCCGCTCAGACCCGCGTGATGTCGCCCGTGTAGAGCACCGCACGTTCATCGCCCCGCGCCGCAAGGGGGACGCCGGCCCCACCAACAACTGGATGCAGCCGAAGGACCTGAAAGGGATCCTCCAGGAGCTCTCGACCGGCTGCATGCGCGGCCGGACGATGTACGTCATACCGTTCAGCATGGGCCCGATTGGTTCTCCCATCTCGCAGCTCGGTGTCCAGCTCACCGACTCCCCCTACGTCGTCGTCAACATGCGCATCATGACCCGCATGGGCCGGGGCGCCCTCGATGCGCTCGGCGACGATGGCGAGTTCGTGCCGTGCGTGCACTCGGTCGGTGTGCCGCTCGAGCCTGGCGTGCCGGACGTGCCGTGGCCCTGCAATCCCGAGAACACCTACATCGCGCACTTTCCAGAGGAGCGGCTGATCTGGTCGTTCGGCAGCGGCTATGGCGGGAATGCGCTGCTCGGCAAGAAGTGTTTCGCCCTCCGCGTCGCCAGCGTCATGGCGCGGGACGAGGGCTGGCTGGCGGAGCACATGCTGATCGTGGGCGTGGAGCGGCCCGACGGCGAAAAGACCTACGTGTGTGCCGCGTTCCCGAGCGCATGCGGCAAGACGAACTTCGCGATGATGATTCCGCCGCAAGGGTTCGAGGGATGGAAGGTCTGGACGGTCGGCGACGACATCGCATGGATCAAGCCGGGGCTCGACGGGCGCATCTACGCGATCAACCCGGAGGCCGGGTTCTTCGGGGTGGCGCCGGGCACCTCCTCGAGATCGAACCCGAACGCAATGGCGACGCTCGCGGCAAACTGCATCTTCACCAACGTCGCGCTGACAGACGATGGGGACGTGTGGTGGGAGGGAATGAGCGACCCGCCCGCTCACCTGATCGACTGGCGGGGCCGCGATTGGACGCCTGCGTCCACAGACGCGGCGGCGCACCCCAATGCGCGCTTCACCGCACCCGCGGCGCAGTGTCCGTCGATCGATCCTGATTGGGAGGACCCGCGCGGTGTGCCCGTCAGCGCCTTCATCTTCGGGGGCAGGCAGAGCCACGACGTCCCGCTCGTCTTCCAGTCGTTCAACTGGGCGCACGGGGTGTATCTCGCGGCAACGATGGGCTCGGAGGCTACGGCTGCGGCCGAGGGGCAGCCGGCCATGCGGCGCGATCCGATGGCGATGCTGCCGTTCTGCGGCTACAACATGGGCGACTACTTCTCACATTGGCTCAACTTCGGCCGTCACGTGCCGGATCCGCCGCGGATCTTCCGGGTGAACTGGTTCCGCAAGGACGAGCGCGGAGCGTTCCTCTGGCCCGGCTTCCGCGAGAACATGCGTGTGCTGAACTGGATCGTCGATCGCGTGCACGGCCGCGGCCGCGGCGTCGAGAGCCCGCTCGGGTGGATGCCACGCTACGAGGACATCTGCTGGAATGGCCTCGACTTCTCGCGCGAGCGGTTCAATCAGCTGATGAGCGTGAACCGCGAGGCGCAAGGTGAGGACGTCAAGGCGCACGAAGAGCACTTCGACAAGTTCTACGATCGGCTGCCGAAGGAATTCGGCCACGAGCGCGCCCTGCTCAAGTACCGCGTGTGGCGCTCGCCGGAGCTGTGGGAACTGGCGCCGGAGAGGTCGTGATTCACTGGGCGCGTAGGCGCTGGGCGCTGGGCGCTCGGTGTGCTGCAGGCGTGGAGTCAGCTGCTGCTGACGCGCTCGCGCGACAGCGTGGGGCAGGGCTTCAGCCCTGCTGACATGCAGTGGGGCAGGGCTTCAGCCCTGCTGACATGGAGGTCAGCCTGTTGCACATCTCATCTCCCCGGCGCCTGGTCCTCCTCTGTGCCGCCACGCTCGTGGGCTTCACCTGGTCGGCCGGATCGACGGCGACGCTCGCGCAGCAGAAACCGCGCGCGCGTGATCTGGGCGTCCCTTTCGACGGCTCCCCAGGATCCCTCAACGCGATCACGGATGTGGCCGGCGTCGAGGTCGGGCACACGACCCTCATCTCCGGCGACGGCCCGCTGGTGCGCGGCAAGGGGCCGGTGCGCACCGGCGTCACCGCGATCCTGCCGAAGGGCCGCGCGTTCCGCGACCGCGTGTTCGCCGGGTGGTACTCCCTCAACGGCAACGGCGAGATGACCGGCACCACGTGGGTGGACGAATCGGGATTCCTCGGCTCCCCTATTCTCATCACCAACACGCACAGCGTGGGTGTGGTGCGCGACGCCGTCATCGAGTGGAACGTGCGGCGCGGCAGAAGCGAGGGCTATTCAGGCGACTTCAGCCTTCCTGTCGTCGCGGAGACGTGGGATGGGTTCCTGAACGACATCGACGGGTTCCACGTCACGAAGACGCATGTGTTCCAGGCGCTGGATGGGGCGCGCGGCGGCCCGGTGGCCGAAGGCAATGTCGGCGGCGGCACCGGGATGATCTGCCACGGGTTCAAGGGCGGCATCGGCACGGCGTCCCGCGTGCTGCGCACGGAGGACGGCGGCTACACGATCGGCGTGCTCGTCCAGGCGAACTACGGCAGCCGGGATCTGCTGACGATCGCGGGCGTACCAGTGGGCCGCGAGATTACCGACCTGCAGCGGGTGTCCACGCCGCCGCCCCTGGATGAAGACACCGGCTCGATCATCGTCGTCGTCGCCACCGATGCGCCGCTGCTGCCGCACCAGTTGAAGCGCCTGGCCCGGCGAGTGCCGCTCGGCATCGGCATCGTCGGCGGCCGCGGCGGCAACT
Organism: Vicinamibacteria bacterium; assembly: GCA_963763095.1. Taxonomy (GTDB): domain Bacteria; phylum Acidobacteriota; class Vicinamibacteria; order Vicinamibacterales; family JAENWD01; genus CAVUCH01. The sequence goes on along the minus strand of CAVXNR010000018.1, from coordinate 23,417 downwards.
CCTCCGGCGATATCTTCATTGCGTTCTCGACCGCGAATCCGGAAGGCAGCAAGACCGCCGACATCGCGACGCTCGCCATGCTGCCGAACGAGCGCATCTCCCCGCTCTTCGATGCCACCACCCAGGCAACGGAAGAAGCCATCGTCAACGCGCTCGTGGCCGCGGAGACGATGACGGGTGTGGACGGCCACACCGTGTACGCCCTGCCGCACGACCGCTTGAAGGACGTCCTGCGGAAGTACAACCGGCTGGCGGCCGGCCGCTGACGCATGCCTCGGCGCAAGATATCTGTTCGCCGTGCCGACTGCTCTCACCCGCGCGATCAGCCCTGCGATGCCCCGGTGCGAGCTCACGCATCTCCATCGTGAGGCGATCGATGTCGACCTCGCCGCGGCACAGCTTGCCGCGTACGAGGAGGCGCTTGCCGGGCTCGGGTTCACGATTCACCAGCTCGAGGCACAGCCCCATTTGCCGGATTCGGTGTTCGTGGAAGACACCGCCGTGGTGCTCGAGGAGGTGGCGATCATCACGAGGCCCGGGGCACCAGCCCGGCGTCCGGAAACGATCAGCGTAGCCGAGGCCCTGGCAGGCGTCAGGCCGCTCGCGCACATCACCGGGCCGGCCACTGTGGACGGCGGGGACGTGCTGCGGATCGGCACCCGCCTGTTCGTGGGCCGTTCGGGCCGCACGAATGACGAGGGCATTCGTCAACTGAACGATCTCGTGGAGCCCCTCGGCTACACGGTCACTGCGGTGCCGGTGGACGGCTGTCTCCACCTGAAGTCCGGCGTCACTCAGGTCGCATCGAACACGCTGCTCGTCAACCCGCGGTGGGTGCCGGCGACCGCATTCGGCGGCTGCCACCTGGTCGAGGTCGACCCGCGCGAACCGCACGGGGCCAACGCTCTCCTCGCCGCGGGGTCCGTGCTCTACGCGGCATCGTGCCCCGAGACGGCAGAGCGCCTGCGGGCGGAAGGCATCGACGTGCGGCTGCTCGACATATCAGAGATTTCCAAGGCGGAGGGCGCGGTCACGTGCTGCAGTCTCCTGATCGGGTGACAGGTCGCGGCTGAGGGCTAAAGGCTAAAGGCTAAGGGCGGAAGGTTGAAAGCTGTCATCATCCGCCGGGGTTGAGTCCCGGCTCCACGTTCCGCCACATGTCTCCGGAACTGCAAGCCCCTGGCCCTTAGCACCTTCAGCCTTCAGCCCTTCCAGCCCTTCAGCCCTTAGCCCTTAGCCCTTCAGCCCTTAGCCCTTAGCGCCCCTCCCCCAGCGCCTGCGCCAGGTCCGCGATCAGATCCTCGTGGTGCTCGAGGCCGACCGACACCCGGAGCAGGTTCTCCGGCGCGCGCGTGCGCGGACCTTCGATCGACGCACGGTGCTCGATCAGGCTCTCGGGACCGCCGAGGCTCGTTGCGCGCGTGAAGATCTGCAGCCGCGCGCTCATGGCCATGGTCTCCTCGCGACCGGCGCCACGGAGCAGGAAGGACAGCATCCCCCCGGGCAGGGACATCTGCCGCGAGGCAACGGCATAACCGGCGTCCGTCTCCAGCCCAGGGTAGTAGACGTGCTCGATCCGGGGATGTGCCACGAGATAGCGCGCGATCGCCAGCGCGTTCGCCGAGTGGGCCCGCATCCGGTACGGCAGCGTGCGGATGCCGCGCATGACGAGCCAGGACTCGAACGGTGACGGCACCGCACCGGCTGCGTTCTGCACCTGACGGATCCGCGCGAAGAACTCGTCATTTTCGCGTGCGACAACCGCGCCGCCGAGGATGTCGCTGTGCCCGCCGAGGTACTTGGTCGTCGCGTGCATCACGAGATCGGCCCCGAGCTGCAGCGGGTGCTGCAGCATCGGCGTGGCCCACGTGTTGTCACACGCCACCCGGGCCGACGCACGCCTGGCGATGTCCACGAGCGCGGCGATGTCCGTCACCCGGATACGCGGATTCGACGGTGTCTCCACCCAGAGCAGCCGCGTATTCGGCCGCACCGCGGCTTCGACCGCTGCCGGGTTCGTCATATCGGCCAGCGTGGTCTCGAGGCCCCAATGACTGAAGTGATCGAGCAGCAGATCCGCCGTGCCGTAGTACGCATCCTCCGGCGCGATCACGTGATCGCCCGGGCCGAGCGACTGCAGGATCGCGAACGTCGCAGCCTGGCCGGACGAGAACGCCGCTGCAGCGGCGCCGCCCTCGAGCTGCGCCAGGCACGCTTCGAGCGCCTGCCGGTTCGGATTGCCCGCGCGGGAATAGATGAACCCCCCCGGAAAGCTCCCGTCCGGCGCGCGCTCGAACGTGGTCGAGAGATGGATCGGCGGTGTCACCGCACCAGTCTTCGGGTCGACGGGCGAGCCCGCGTGGACGGCCAGCGTTTCGATATGCATCAGAAAACCTCGTGGAGAAGGTCAGGATGGAACAATCAGTGTCTCCCCGGGACGAAGCACACGGAACCTGTCGCGCGGCACCCCGCGCGCATCGAGCGCCTCGCCGAGATGCTGCGGCGGATCGTCCCAGGCCTCATCGGTGAGCCGGAACGTGCCGAAGTGCATGGCCACGCTCAACCGTGCCTGCAGATCGAGGTGCGCCTGCACCGCGTCCGCCGGGTTCATGTGGGCGGGCCGCATGAACCAGCGGGGCTCGTACGCGCCGATCGGCAGGAGCGCGAGCGTCGATGGCGCCGAACGCGCGCGCGCACCTCCTCGAAGTGCCGCCAGTAGCCCGTGTCCGCGGCGAAGAAGACGCGCGGCCAATCGCCTTCGATCACGAAGCTGCCCCACAGCGTCCGGTTGCGATCGAACGGGGTTCGCGCCGAGAAGTGCTGCGCCGGCCCCATCGTGAGGCGAACGGCCCCGAGATCGATCGACTGCCACCACGTGAGCTCGTCCACCCGCGACAGCCCTCGTGCGCGCAGGAATGGGCCGTTACCCGTGCCGGTGACGAACCGCGGGCGATCGCGGGCTTCGAGCCGCCTGAGCGTGTGGAGGTCCATGTGGTCGTAGTGATTGTGGCTGACCAGGACGATGTCGATCCGCGGCAGCCAATCGAAAGGCACGCCGGGCGCGTGGACGCGGCGCGGGCCGGCGAACGGCACGAGGACTGGCGCGATCGCACCAGACCGGGTCGGTGAGAATCGTTGCGGCGCCCGTTTGCAGCAGAAACGTCGAGTGGTTGACGAAGGTCAATGCCAGCGTGGCGGTCGGCACCGCCTGCGGCAGCGCGACAGCGTGCTCCTGCTCCACCCACGCCGGCCACGGCCTTCGCACCGCGGTGAACTGCCAGCGCAGCAGCTCACGCAACGTGCGGCTGGCCGACTCGCCGGGGTTGTCATACCGGCGGCCGTCGAAGCGGGGCGGAGTCACGGCCATCAATGTACACGCTCAGCGTGCAACGATCGCGGAAGGCCGGTCGCCCGCCCGGCAGTCGGACCTTCGATGGTACGATGCGGCGATGCGCACCCGGGTCCCATGCTGAAGGTCGAACTGCACGCACACACCGCACAGGACCGGGCCGATCGTGTGGCGCACTCGACGCGCCAGCTGGTCGAGCACGCGATCGGGCTGGGGTACCACGCGCTGGCCATCACCCTCCACGACATCCAGAACGACAGCACGACAGACGCGGCGTGGGCCCGCGAGCGCGGGTTCGTGCTGCTCCCAGGGATCGAGCGGACAATTCAGGGCAAGCACGTCCTGCTGATCAACTTTCCACGGCAGGCGACGGCAGCGGTACGGCGCTTTGACGATATCCCGCGGTTGAAGGCGGCACATCCCCGCGGTCTCGTGGTCGTGCCGCACGCGTTCTACCCGATTGGGAGTGCAATGGGCACACGACTCGACGCGCACGCCGCCTGGGTGGACGCCATCGAGATCAACGCGATGTACACGCGGTACGTGAACTTCAACGGGCGGGCGATCGCGTGGGCACGCGCCCACCGCAAGCCGCTCGTAGGTAACACGGACCTCCACCTGCTCGCGCAGATGGGCACCACGTACACGCTCGTGGATGCATCGCCGGACGCCGACGCGATCTGCGACGCGATTCGCCACGGCCGTACCGAGGTGCGCACGATGCCGCTCCCGGTGCTGCAGGCGGCGTGGCTCTTTCCGCAGATGGTGCTCGGAGGGCTGTTGCCCCCTGCGCGTCTGGACGAGTAGCCGGGCCGGCGATGAGCAGCCGGCCGGGGACAGGTGCAAGCCCGAAGCCACGCAGCGGCGTCCGTTACCGCAGCGCGATCTTGAACGCCACCGCGGGGGGCACCGGGGTTGGCCGTCCATCCGGCAGCTCGATGTGGAGTCCTTCCGCGTCGCGCCGCCATCGCACGTCTGCCTTCGAGCCGAGCAGCCCGACCGAGGCAATCTCGCCCGGCACCTGCGCGGAACCCGACGCGAGCGTCTTGATGTGCAATGTGTCACCAGCCGGCCATGCGAGTGCGATCGCGTAGAGATCAGTTCCCTTCCTGGTGAAACGGATGTCCGCCGCCGTGAAGCTGCCCCGCTTCGTGTCGGCGAACGGCCCTTCGACGACGGCGGTGGGACCTTCGCCAAACACCGACCAGGGTCGCGTGCCGTAGATGGCCTCACCGTTCACCGTCAGCCATTGCCCGATCTCGCGCAGCATCTTCTCTTCCGGCTCGGGGATGGTGCCGTCAGGTTTCGGCCCGATATTGAGCAGCAGCGCACCGTTCTTGCTGACAATGTCCACCAGGTCGTCGACGATGGAGTCCACCGTCTTGTAGTCCTGGCCCTCGATGTAGCCCCACGAGTTCTTCGATACTGACGTGTCGGTCTGCCAGAACAGCGGACGGGTGCCGGCGAGCTGTCCGCGCTCGATGTCGAGCACGCCAGCCGTGTCGGGGAACGACTCGCCGCCGTGCTTCTTGTAGTTGATGGCGACGCCCTTCTTCCACGCCGCGCCGCGGTTGTAGTAGAACGCGGCGAACTGCCGGAGATAGGGCTGCACGGCAGGCTGTGCGATCCACCAGTCGAACCACACGAGCTGCGGCTGGTACTTGTCGACCAGCTCCCCGCACCGCGCGAGCCAGTCGTCGAGGAACGCGCGGTCAGGCGGCGTCTTCTGATCTTCGGAGGTCTTGCGGCTCACGGCGGGACCGTAGAAATCCGCGTTCTTCGGATCCCGCACGTCGGAGTCGAACGTCTTGCCCTCGTCGAAGAACCACCAGTGCTCGACACGGTGCGAGGACAAGCCGAACACGAGTCCCTCCGCCCGCACCGCCTTCGCAAGCTCGCCGATGACGTCGCGCCGCGGGCCCATCTTTGCCGCAGTCCACGGCGTGAAGCTGCTGTCGTACATCGCGAAGCCATCATGGTGCTCCGCCACCGGCACGATGTAGCGTGCGCCGGCCGCCTTGAACAACGCGGCCCATCGCGCCGCGTCGAAGCGCTCCCCCGTGAACCGCGGGATGAAATCCTTGTAGCCGAATCGCGATTGCGGACCGTGTGTCGCGACGTGGTGCGCGAACTCCTTCTCGTCCCGCTTGTACATGTTGCGCGGGTACCATTCGTTGCCAAACGCAGGCACCGAGTAGACGCCCCAGTGGATGAAGATGCCGAACTTCGCGTCCTGGTACCAGTCGGGCACCTGGTAGCGCCCGAGAGAGTCCCAGTTGGGGGCGAACGGTCCCTGCGCCGCGACCGTTTCCACCTCGCGCACCTTCGCGGGAACGTCGGGAGTGCCTTGGGCCATGATCGCGGGCCCGCACACGAGTGCCATTCCGGCACAGAGGAGCACACGAGCAAGTCTGGGTGTCATGCGGGGATTCTATGGAAAACAGGCGGCAGGCTCCAGGCACCAGGCTGCAGGCCGGTCGGGCCAAGCGGCGGTGCCCGGGCCCAGAGCCAGACACCGCCTGCAGTCTGCAGCCCGCAGCCTGCAGCCTGTTCAGGCGAAGGTGGCGCTCATGCCCTGACGCCGAGACGCAGCGCCATCAGCGTGAGGTCGTCGAAGGGTTCGGCCGCGCCGCGGAACGCGCGCAAGTCCTGCTCGGCCCTTTCGAGCAGGACGTCCACGCCTTCCCCGCTGTACTGGCGCAGCAGCGCTTCGAGCCGTTCGGGGCCGAACATCTCGCCGGCCTCGTTCTCCACTTCCACGAGGCCGTCCGTGTAGAAGAACAGCACGTCCTGGTCGGCGAGCTGCAAGGTGCGCTCGACATAGCCGTGGCCGGCGAAGAGCCCCACCGGCATCCCGCCACTCGAGAGCGGTACGATCCCGTCACCCCTGATAAGAAACTGCGGGTGATGGCCCGCGTTGACGTAGCGCAGCGTCTTCCCGTGCGGGTGGACGATGGCGAGAAACAGCGTGGCGTACACGCCGGGCGGCGTCGCCTGCTTCGATCTCCTTGTCGATGGCGGTCGTGAGCCGGGCGAGGTCGGGCTCGAGCGGCAGCCTGGCTCGCAGCGTGGCCTGGATGTTCGCCATCAGCAGCGCGGCGCTGATCCCCTTGCCCGACACGTCGCCGACCAGCACCGCGAGATCCCCGCCCGGCAGCTCGAAGTAGTTGAAGAAGTCGCCGCCAACCTCGCGCGCCGGGATCGAGATGCCCTTGACCTCGGTGGCGCCCAGCCGCAGTGGTGCATGCGGCAGCATCTCGGTCTGGATGCGGCGGCACAACTCGAGCTCGCGCTTCAGCCGCTCCCGTTCGACGACCAGCTGTTGTCGATGCTCGACGTCCTGGGCCATCTGGTTGAAGGCGCCCGCGAGCGCGCCGAACTCGTCACGCGAGCGCACCGGCACGCGCGCGGAGAAGTCTCCCTGTGCAATGCGCTGCACGCCATCGGTCAGCGTCGTCAGATTGCGCGTCATGCGCCGCGACAGCGGCACGATGCCGATCAGGGCCAGCGCGATGACGCCGAGCCCCAGCGAGAGGCTTCGTACCGAGGCCTTCCGGATCTCCTGGAGCGATTGCGCGATCGGCCTCGCGATGCCGAACGTGATGTTCGACGGCGCTTCACGCGTGACAACCACCCAGTCGCCTTCCTGGCGCACGCCCGAGCGGCGCGAGGCGGTCACGTTCAAGGCCGTGAGCTGGTCCTTCTGGGCCGGACTCGCCGCATGCAGGGCTCCATCGGCGTCAATCGCGAACGGGATCTCACCCTGCGAGGCGTGCGCGCTCCCCAACACCAGCGCGAAGGTGCGCGGCAGATTGAGTTGCGCGCTGACGCTCCCGACCATCTCGCCATCCCGCATGACGGGTACGGCGAGGGCTTCGCCGGCGAGTGCTGCCCGCCGCTCCGCCCGGGCTGCCTGGCGCGCTCGGGCCGCGCGCTCGCGAGCGTGCTGCGAGGCCGTCGCCGCAGCCGACCGGGTTGCCGAGCCGGCGATCGCGAGCCCGTCCCGCAGGACCGGTCCGAGCCGCTCGCCCAACGCGCGGATTTGCGCCGCCGCCTCGGGCGGCAGACCCTCGGCCGCGACCTCCTTTTCCACTTGCGCCATCACTTCGCGCATGTCGATCTCGACGCGCGGCGGTAACGGAGGCGGAGGCGCGCCGGCTGCGGGAGGAGCCGGTGGTGCTGGCGGCGTCGGAGCCGACCCGGAGCGCGGTGATGGAGGCGCCGGCGCTTCATGCGTGGGCGTGAACTCGACGTGATCCAGCAACCTGGCCGAGTCTCCGAGCAGGCTCGCTATACGCTCGACCACCTCCACCTTCCCCGGCATTCCACCGTCGTTCTTCGCCTGCTGGCCAGCCGGCACCGGGTCGGGCTCCCATGCGCGGCCGACCTGCCTGCCGAGGTCCTCCGTGACCGTGTCGAGCCGTTGCTGCAGGTCCAGCGCCATGCGCCCGGACTCGCTGGCCACCGCCGCACGGAAGGCCCCGACCGATGAGCCGTAGGAATAGAGCGTGACCGCCGTCAGCGGCAGTACCGACAGGATCAGAAAGGCAAGGATGAGACGTGTGCGGACACTCATAACGATTCAGGACGCCAGTCCATTTCGACGCAGCCGCCCGTGCGGATGTTCGGGAGCGGCTCACCGCGCCGCTCCCGTCACTCATCTGAGTGTACTCGGTGGGATGAGACGGCCCGACGCGCGCGACCTGCTACAGCAGGTGTATTCGCAGGTATCAGGGGACCGTGCCCCGCGTCGCGCGGTACCACGCAATCTGCTCGTCGAGGCGGATGCTTCTGTAGTGCAGGGTGCGCCACAGCGATGTGAGGATGACGGCCGCCATGTCGTCCGGGTGGTCGAGCCCGCGGGCCTCGAAGTACTGGGCGAGCGGTCCGCCTGTCGCGAGACGCCAGTGCTCCTGCATCCAGCGCCCCAGCGTCGGCACGAGCGTGATGGCGACGTCCTCCTCCGCGATGCGCAGCCGCGCGATCGTCGGCTCGCCCAGCCCACGTTGCAGCGCCTCGAGCGCCTCGTCCAGCGTGCCTGGTATGGGCTGTTTGTCCAGCGCCCAGGCGGAACGTGCCTGCGGGACTGGCGGACGCGGCGCCTCACGCGAGGCGCACGCAGCCATTCCAGCGACGACAAGCCAGACGAGGATCCGCATCAGGGCAGTGGGACTCCGTCTCACGAGCCGAGGCGGATCTCCCCGTTTGGCGTCGTGATGACGGCGCCGAGCGCCGCCGCTGGCGCGCGCGTCACGGCGGCTTCGATACCGAGCGCTGCAAGCACACGCTGCAGCCGTTCAGGATCAGGATGGCTCACCTCGAAGGCGGTCAAACGGCAGCCGGCGGGCGAATCAGCGGCCGGGTGCGGCGAGCCTGCAGCCCACTCGATGAAGAACGGCACCGGGTCGACCGTGCCCATCCGCAGGTCGGCGATCACGCCCGCGGAGCGCCACCGCAGCGTCTTCCCGTCCGGACGCACCCGCGAGCCATCGGCGGGGCCGAACACTTTGAGACCTCCGGAACGGGCCGCCGAGACCACGTCATCGAGGGCAGGTGTCGCCGCCGCCCACGTGACGAGCCGCGGCTCGCGGCAGACCGCGGACGTCGATGTGGAAGTTGTACGCCGACTGCGCCGGATCGGGCGCGATGATCTCGAGGTACTGGCGTCCGCCGAGCGACACCAGCGCGTTGCGGGTCCCCATGCCCGGATGCGAGCCGCCGATGACGGGGCGCACGCCGGTGGTTTTCTCGAACCAGGCGACCGCCGCGTCGAGATCGGGGGCGCCGAGCAGCAGGTGATCGAGCGCGCTCGATGCGGAGCGAGGCTGAGCGGCGGCCCCTCCCGTCGACATGCCCCACGCCGCGCTCACGAGTCCTGTCCGCTCGAAGCCACTCACGTCGGGTCATTGTTACCTCTATGTGCAGCCGGCCTTCGCAACTGCAGCCAGCTCGCCGCTGCATGTGGGGCAGGGCTTCAGCCCTGCTGAGTGCCGCTGTATGTGGGGCAGGGCTTCAGCCCTGCTGAGTGCCGCTGCTCCGCCCTGAGATCAGCGGCCCTGTGCTTTGGAGCTACCGACGTGCCCGCGATCATGCGACAGATTCCAGCGCCGTCACGTGCCTGTCAGCTTGGAGGGCCGTCGCGTCAAGGACAGGCGAGCGCGTGCGGGAGTTGGGGGCGGGCGCGCCGTCACGGCAATCAGTCCCCGGCGCTGGCGTACAATCGGAGCACGCGCCCGTAGCTCAGTTGGATAGAGCATCGGCCTTCTAAGCCGAGGGTCGCAGGTTCGAGTCCTGCCGGGCGCGCCAGTCTACAGCTGGGAATTGTTCGAGAATTGTGGAAATTTGACCAGACTGCAGCCGGCGTTGCTCGCGTGGTCAGCGGGCACGGGATTCGCGCTATTGAACGGACGGATAGTATTACGGCTGATGGCTGACGCTGTGGCTGACGTTAGCACTGCTACAGATTGACCGCCGATGACCGATACCTCGCCAGAGAACTAAACGGCTCGGCAGACGTGACCAGACGCCTGCCGGGCCTAGCCACGACAGCCCTCCACGCCCAACAGGAAGGCTGCACGACTACCACCACGCAGCTCACATCACAGAGGCAAACACCGGCGCGCGCTCCGCGCGTTCGTGGAGGCGTTCGGCAGTCTGATCCCTGTGATCGTGAGCGCCAGTATTCGCGTTGATGGGGGCTGACACCTACACAGCCGCCCAGCTCGGAAGAATAGCGCGATGCGCTCGCGCGTGCGCGGTGACGGGCCAATGGAGGCGGATCGCATGACAGTTTGGGGCTACAAGACGGCACGTCGGCTCGTCGCTAGGCTGTGGCGCGGCGCAGAGCCGACGCGGCTGGAAGCACTCAGGCGACTGTGCTCTACGGAACGGCGGTAGCAGACGCGCGCGCTATCGTGGCTGCTGCCAGGGCACGCAGGAAGAGACCGGAGATCCCACCAGACGATCAGCCGTTCTAGCGGTGTGGGGAGGCATGCGGCAAGCTGATCGCTCGCCCACTACAGTGCCAAGCCGTGTGCCTGAAGGAGTGCTAGCTCGTCCGGGGTGCTGTCTATGATTCGCCAGCCGATGTTCAACACCGACTTGAACGCATAGTCGATCACGCCCGACCGCCTGCCGACCTTCAGATAGAGCATGCCGCAGCCGTCCTCGATGAGCAGTGCGTCGATACGCTCCCCGGTCGCGGGAACCTCAATGATCATGGTCTGGCTTGAAGGCGGTCCACATCACCGCGCAGCGTTCACAGCGCAGATACAGGGCGTCTTCGGTCCGAAGCATGACGCGCACGTCATGCCCGCAGGCCGCACACGGATCGGCCTTCGGTCGGGTTGGGGTAGGCGGAAGCCGTGAACGATCCTTCCGGAGCATTGTTCGGCTGACAGCAGCCTATCGGGAAGAAACGCGCGCTGGACCATTGGGGACTGCGACACCCCTCGTGTAGGGAAAAGCCCTAGAGCGGTCGCGCCAGACCCTGCTATGTTGGCGCTCTGATGCCAGCCACCTGTAATGTGTGCCCGGTCTGCGGCTCGACGGCGGTGACTGCTACCATCCGCAAGACGGTGACGGTCTGCCGATGCTTGGATTGCAAGGCCGTCTGGCATGTGCTGCCCGACGCTGAGCCGACAGCCGCGTGAGCCAGGGCGCCTAGCTCGTCACCGTCTCGATGCGCGCCGCCAGGTGAACAGCCTCGTCCAACGCCTCGTTGAGATCCCGTCTCTCATCGCCGGCGCATGCGTGCCCGGCGCGCACCGTCGGGCAGCCGGCCGTCAATCCGCCACGTCAGGGGTTCTTCGAGGCTGATACGCTGGAGCGCGTGATCTCACACCTGCCGGATCACTACGCTGACGTCGTGCGGTTCGCGGCGTTCAGCGGCTGGCGCCGCGGCGAGATACAGGGGCTGATATGGTCAGAGGTAGACGAAGACGGAGGCGTGATCCGGCTGTCACCAGAGCGCAGTAAGACGAGAGAGCCGTGCGTGCTGCCCCATCGTTGGGCCGATCGCCGAGATCATCGAGCGGCGCAGCGCGTATCGTGACCGCTCGCCCCTCGTGTTCACGCGCCATGTCCGCGAGCACGATACCTACGTGCCCGTTGGAGACTGGCGGAAGGAATGGGCGAAGGCGACGAAGGCAGCCGGCTGTCCCGATGCGCTGCTGCACGATCTGCGGCGGACCGTCGTCAGGAACCTGATTCGGGCTGGCACGCCCGAACGCCTCGCAATGGCATGGAGCGGCCATGAGACGCGCTCGATCTTCGACCGCTACGCGATCGTGCGAGAGGCGGATTTGCGCGAGACGGGCGCGCAGTTTGCGCAGCTCTTGGCGTTGAAGAAAACGAAGATCGCGTGAATGGCTGACGATCCGGCTGACGAAACCTGTAAGGTGCTGAGGGGAAAGGCGTGCCAAAAAACGTCTCTGCCCTTCTAAGCCGAAGGTCGCAGGTTCGAGTCCTGCCGGGCGCGCCAGCCTAACTCTCAGTGGATGCGGTTGTTGCGGGTCGCAGCAGCGGAGCTGTTGCCAAGAGGCCGTGGGGTCGGCTGACGGGAGGTTTGCAACGGCTTTGCAAGCGGGGGGTGGCTGGTCATACTTTCGCATGGTTTCGGCGACACCGTCCGGCTTCACGTTCACATAGTCAGATGTCTGCTTCAGGGTCGTATGGCCCAGCATGTCGCTGACATGGTGGGGGCCACCCTGCCTCGGCGAAGCGGGACGCTGCTTCATGGCGCAGGTCATGGAATCGTAGTCCGGTGATATCGGCTTTCCGGCACGCCGCCCGCCATGCCGTCTTGACCGAGCCAACGCGCTCCCCACGGCATTGCCGAAGACGAAGGCAGCGGGGCCATACGGCTTCCCGTCCGGATCGTTTTTCACGAGCTCCAGTACTGCCGCCAGGGCATGTGACACCGGCAGGACGCGCTCGCACCCGTTCTTGGTCTTGTTCGCGCGCAGCGTAACTTTCCGGCGGTTCAGGTCCACGTCGCGCCACTGCAACGACAGCAACTCCCCCAAGCGCGCGGCGAGCGCGAGCGCCGCGATGATGAGACGTTGCAGGGATGGCGAGGCCGCCTTCATCAGGCGCTCTTCTTCGTCATCCATCAACCGGCGATTACGCGGTTGTTCGCGATCTTGCCTCAGTTCGCAGTCAGGACCGAAAAATGGGTCGCACGTATACTTTTTCCGCACCGCCCAGCGGCCAAGAAGCTTGACGAGTCGCAGGTAGTGGTTCCGGGTGGATCTTGCACGTCCGGCGGCCGCGAGATCCTGAAGGAACCGTTCCGTGTGGGCCTCCAATTCGATATCGTCAACGAAGCGATAGCCGATTGGGCTGACCTGAGAACCCAGCGCATGATCCACCGCTGTCATCACCAGTTCTGCGATGACGAGTGACGTGTCAGGTCCAATCGGGATTCCGATGGTCTGGCTGTCTTGGCTGTCACGCACGAGCTTGTCAAGCACGTTTTCGGTGAGGGCCATGCTGTGGTTGGCCTTTGCTACAGCCTTCGTGTGAAGAGCCCACGGTATTCTGTGGGTGTAGAGCGAAGGATAGAACCTTGCGATGTCCGCTTGAACCACGTAGCGTTGTCCCCGGCTCGGATTCGTATGCGGTGTTCGGCGAGAGCGCCGATTGCCACGGATGGATTCAGCGCCCTACCGACTGCACTCGGAGTCGGAATGCTCAGTGACAACGCGCTTTTTGCTAGCGCCCTTTCGAATTCATCCCAGTGCTGCGCAATAAAAGCGCAGAGTGGATAATGCTTGGCTGGATTGGGCAGTCCCAGGCGGCGGTAAATGTTCCCGGGGCGAGCAAGGTTGTGATGGGCTAGCCTCGCGGCAGGAATACCTTTCGCTAATTGAGCGAAGGGCGCCGTGGACGAGGAGACCGACAGTCCCAGCGATACCGTCTTAAACGGAGGGGGCAGCTCCTTCGGGAAGAAACGCGCGAAAGCAGGCTGGCGAGATCGCTCATGTCGGCGCTTCGCAGATGGCTCAGCGGCGGAGAGTATCAGTGAACGCGTCTGATTATCCCGACGGGTTTTCGGTACAGCGGATCGGCCGTCAGACGCCACCCGGTACACCGGGTAGAACGACCACGTGCACGTCCCGGTCGCACGGACGTTCATGTGCGCTCAACGCGTGATCGTCGCTGCGCGCGGGGGACGTGGGTGCCGAGCGCCGACGGGCTTCGCCGCTCGGGTTGATGACACTGCCGAACTCAGCAGGACGGATCGCTCCGCCCGCGTATAATCCGCCAGCACATGCCGCTACAGCCGGGCGCACGGCTTGGCCCATACGAGGTGGTCGCCCTGATCGGTGCCGGAGGCATGGGCGACGTCTGGCTCGCCACGGAGCTTCGGCTCGGGCGCAAGGTGGCCCTCAAGCTCCTACCCCCGGACCTCACGCGCGATCCCGTTCGCATCCAGCGGTTCGAACAAGAGGCCCGGGCGGCCTCTGCACTCAACCATCCGAACGTCTGCACGATCCACGCGCTCGGGGAGACGGACGAGGCCCAACACTACATCGCGATGGAGTACGTCGAGGGGGAGACCCTTCGGCAACGACTCACTACTTCCAAGCTCTCCCTGCGTGAGGCGCTCGATATTGGCATTCAGGTTGCGGCGGCACTGAGCGTCGCGCACACGGGCGGGATCGTCCACCGCGACATCAAGCCAGAGAACGTCATGCTCCGGCCTGACGGGGTCGTGAAGGTGCTCGATTTCGGCTTGGCCAAGCTCGCCGCAGCTGCGCCGGGGGGTGCCGACCCGACGCAGATGGGGGTGAACACCGACGCCGGGACGGTGATGGGCACCGTTGGTACATGTCACCCGAGCAGGCCCGTGGCCAGCCGGTGGACGCCCGGACGGACATCTGGTCCCTCGGTGTGCTGCTCTACGAGATGGTGGCGGGGCGCAGCCCGTTCGCCGCGCCAAGTGGCACCGATGTGCTCGCAGCCATCCTACAGAACGAGCCCGCGCCCGTGGCGCGCTTCGACCCCGACGCCCCGGCGGAGGTGCAGCGCATCCTGACGAAGACCCTGCGGAAGGACCGCTCGCAACGCTATCAGACCGTGCAAGACCTCCTCCTCGACCTGCAGGCGCTTCGCGACGATCTCCAGTCGCTCGCACGCTCGGGCAGCGCACCGGTCACGGCGATCCCCACGGAGCCGCCGCCCAATCCAGTCAGACCCCCACTTTGGTGCCCGCCCGTAAGCGCCGCCTCGTGCTCGCCTTGGCAGCTACCGTCGTTGTGCTCGCCGCCGTTGTCGGCGTGTGGATGTGGAGAACGGCACGCCGTACGGAGACGCCAGCCACATCGGTAAGGGCGGTCGTCCAGCGCCCCCTCACGCGTTTAACCTTTGCTCCCGGCCTTCAAACAGACGTACGTTTTCACCAGACGGGCGATTATCGCGTACGCGTCGGATCAGGGGGGCAACTTCGATATTTGGGTCCAGCCCATCGTGGGCGGCGGGGACCCCGTGCAGGTGACGAAATCGCCTGCGGCAGACACCGAGCCTGATTGGTCGCCCGATGGCAGCCAGATCGTCTTTCGGTCAGAACGCGACGGCGGTGGACTCTTCGTCGTTTCCGCGCTCGGTGGCCCTGAACGTCGGCTGGCCGCCTTCGGTGTGCGTCCGAAGTGGTCGCCCGATGGGTCCCGCATCCTGTTTGCGTCGGGGGCACCCGCCGGCGTAGCGCCGCTATTCGTTGTCGGGACTGACGGCTCGCCACCGAAACGCGTATTGGAGCGGTTCCTTGCGGACGTGACATGGCTGACGGGCTGGGCGTGGCATCCAGACGGGCGGGTGTCCTTGCTGGGGGAGACGCGCTCGCATCCAGAAACGGCCCTCCACACCGTTGCGCTTGAGGGTGGGTCACCGATAGTGACGACGCTGCCACCGCTTTTGCGAGATAGCCGCACAAGGGTCGGTGAATTTGCGTGGGCAGCTTCCAGGGCCGCGATGTATTTCGAGCTGTCTGTCAAGTTCGTCGTCCAACCTCTGGAGGCTGGACATGGACGCGGGCACGCTCAAAGCGGGCCCGCTCGTACAGCTGACGGCAGGGGCTGGGCAAGACGCACGCATGGCGGTCTCGCGCGACGGCAAAAAGGTCGCGTTTACGACCAAGGCGGAAGCGATCCGCCTCTGGTCCTTCCGTCTTGATGCGGTCACGGGCCGGATCAGAGGCGCTGGGGAGCCGGTGACCGACCCGACGATGGCCCTGCCCGTGTACGCAGGGCTCGCGCCGGATGGCCGCCAACTCGCCTACGCCATTACGGGCGTAGGGACGGGAAGGTGGGAGTTGTGGATCAAAGACCTGGTGACCGGACGCACGCACGTTCTCTCCCGTGATAATCATGATCGCTTCGATCCGCACTGGTCCCCGGACAGCCGCCGCTTGGTGTACTCCTGGGGACGCGGCGGCGAGAGCGCCGCTGGGGCCGACAGCACGGCCGCTGTTCGTCAACTCCCCGGTGGTGACGAGATCCTGTTGTCCACACCCAGACCACAGGGGGTGCACCACACGACTGGGCTCCGGACGGAAACTCCATCCTCGTTAGCTGGTGGACGCGACCTGGGCAGAACGCGGCCCTTTCGCTCTGGCCGGTCGCTGCTGCCCCGCACGCCGACAAACACGCCACGCTCGTCGCCGGGGACCCCAAGCACGGTCTGTGGCAGGCTCGCTTCTCGCCCAACGGACGCTGGATCAGTTTCCTCGCGGTCGCTCGGGAACGGGCCGTCGTGTGTGTCGTCGCGAGCAGCGCGCGATCCACCACCCCCGCCGATTGGAAGTGCTTCACTGACCCCAGCATTTGGACGGACAAGCCGCGCTGGTCCTCCGACGGGAAGCTGTTGTACGTCTGGCGCAGACACGGATCGCTCTTCAACGTCTGGGCACTGCCCTTCGATGATGCGCGAGGAACCTTGGCGGGCGCTCCCGTCCAAATCACCCAGTTCGACAGCCCCGCTCACCGCATTTGGGCCGATGTCCTGCATTTCGCAGAGCCGTCCGTGTCGGGAACCAGAATGATTCTGCCGGTCGCCGAGGCCACCGGCAGCATCTGGATGCTCGACAACGTGGACAAGTGATGGCGTTGCAGGCCGGTTCCCGGCTCGGCCCCTACGAGGTCCTCTCCCTGATCGGGGCCGGAGGCATGGGCGAGGTGTATCAGGCCCGCGATACGCGCCTCGACCGCAAGGTCGCCGTGAAGGTGCTCGCGCCGGAGCTGGCGAGCGACGCGGAGTTCCGCGCCCGCTTCGAGCGCGAGGCCAAGGCGATCTCGTCCCTCAATCACCCGCACATCTGCGGCCTGTACGACATCGGCCGAGAGCACGACACCGAGTACCTCGTGCTGGAACTGCTCGAAGGCGAGACGCTGGCCGCACGTATCGCACGCGGGCCGCTGCCGCTCGCACAGGTACTCCGCTTCGGGATCGAGATCGCGGACGCCCTTGAGGCCGCACACCGACACGGCATCGTCCACCGGGATCTGAAGCCCGCGAACATCATGCTCACGGCGGCGGGCACCAAGCTGCTCGATTTCGGCCTCGCGAAGCACACGGTCGGCGCGGCCGGGCAGGCGCTCTCGATGCTCGCCACCGCGCCCGGAACCGGCACGGCACAGGGCACGATCATCGGCACGCTCCAGTACATGGCCCCCGAGCAGGTGCAGGGCGCGCCAGCCGATGCGCGTACCGACATCTTCGCGCTCGGCACGATCCTGTACGAGATGGCGACCGGCCAACGCGCGTTCGAGGCCAAAACGCAGGCGAGTCTGATCGCGAAGATTCTCGAAACCGACGTGCCCGCCGTCTCGACGCTGGCCCCGGTGGCTCCGCCTGTTTTCGATCATGTGGTGCAGGGGTGCCTCGCCAAGGAACCGGCGGACCGCTGGCAGACAGCGCACGACGTGAAACTGCAGCTGCAGTGGATTCAGGCACAAGCTGCACGGATGGTGGGAGCGGCTGTCGGCCCAACGGCATTGTTGCGGAGACGCCGGTTATGGGTACCGTGGGCTGTTGCAGCTACAGCAGCCGCGCTGGCCGCGACGGCGCTGCTGCTGCTTTTCTGGCCGCGACCGGTCGTGGTCCAATCGCCGCCCATCCGTTTTGACCTGAGTCTGCCTCCCGAGATCCGGGTCGAGGTCTATAACACCGTACGATTTCGCCCGATGGCCAGTGGTTCGTGTTCGAGGCGACGGTGGAAGGTCGGCAACAGCTGGTCGTGCGAAATATGGCTACTGCGGCACTGGTCGTCCTTCCGGGAACGGAGGCCGGTTTCAACCCGTTCTGGTCTCCAGACAGTAGATCACGGGGGTTCTTCTCCCCTGATGGACCCCTCAAACAGGCTTTCCTGACAGGGGAGCCCTCGCGAGTGCTAACCGACACGATGTACACGTATGACACAGGACAACGCGGCACATGGCGTGGAGACGTGATTCTGTTCGGTTCGCCCGAGGGCCGCATCGTCCGCGTATCCGCGAGGGGAGGCACGGCCACGGCGCTCGCGACGCTTCCGTGGAAGCCGGGACAACGGGCGTTTGAAGCTCCACGGCTTCTTCCAGACGGCCGACATTTTCTGGTGAGCGTTCGCAATGACCCCGCGCTGTACGTCGCGGCCCTCGACAGCTCGGGTACGAGGAGACTGATGGAGGACGGCTCGTCGACCGTGTACGCCGCAGGTCACCTAATCTACGAACGCGGTGCCGGTGTGTTTGTCCGTGCCTTTGATTCCGCACGATTAGAGTTTTCGGGACCGGAGGTACAAATCGCCGAACGCCCCGGGTCAATCTCCGCATCTGATGACGGCACCATCGTTTACCGGCCCACAGGTGTCGTGATGTCAACACCAACGTGGTTCGACCGCAGCGGACTCGCTATGGGTACGCTGGGCGAGCCGGGACCATACGGGGAACTGGTGCTGTCGCCTCGTGGTCGTCGCGCAACGGTGGCGAAAACCGATGCCCAAGGGAACAAGGACCTGTGGGATGCCGATCTTAAGAGCGGTATCTCTCCCGGTTGACCACAGATCCCTCTTCCGACAGCGATGCGTCATGGTCACCCGACGAGCGGTGGCTGGCGTTCACATCCAATCGGAACGGCGGTCGGCCTGCCGTCTTCGTCAAGGATCTCAGCAGTGGAAAGAGGAACTGCTCGTCCGCTTCGACCAACCGGCTGTTGTCGATCAATGGACCGCTGATGGCCAGTTCGTGATCTTCCGATCCCTTGGCAAGGCCGTGTTCGCGATGCCCCTCAGCGGGGAACGCAAGCCGCGACTGCTCGTGGACACACCGTACATCGAAGATGAGGTCCACGTATCGCCGGATGGACACTGGGTCGCGTTTCACGCCGACGAGTCGGGCCGGTGGGAAGTGGACGTGGCCTCTTTCCCGACCTTCACATCCAAACGGCAGGTATCAAGCGGCGGAGGCGTGCAGCCGCACTGGCGGCAGGATGGCCGCGAGCTGTTCTACCTTGGTCCGGACGGGTCCATGATGAGCGTCCGGGTGGCATTGGGCAAAGACCTCACGGTCACGACGCCGACTCGCTTGTTCGCAACCAATATCGCTCCCAACCCTTTTGTGCCGCAGTACGGAGTGACCGCCGATGGTCAACGCTTTATCGGACTCCAGCGCGTCGCCGGAGACAAGAGCTTTACGTTCCTGCTGAATTGGCTCAACAGGAAGACCGACACCGGACGGGTACAGTGACTAGAAGCTCCGGCGCAGGAGACGCACATCAAGCTGTCGGTTGCACGGAGGCAAGAGCACGGGACCAAGAACACAAGAAGGGCTTGAGCGCAGCCAGCGGGCACGTCGGAAGCACGGGGTACCCGCGCGCGGCGCGCGCCATCCGTGCGACCACGGCGTCAGTGGCAGGAGCTGGGGCGCTGCGGCAAATGCGTAGCCGTTGATCCCCCGGACCCCAGGCACAGCGCTACCTGATCCACACCCGCGCCGACCGAACGGCACCCTCCTGCGCGCGACGGGCGTCACAGCCCACGAAGTGCCTGTCTGGGCGAGCCGTGCTGCTGAACTCCCGCCGAGCGGCGGGCTTCGAGCTCGGTCAGCTCCCGGGTGGATTCGGCTGCGTCCTTGCGGATTCCTCCGCCGGTCCTGAGCGTGGTCGGTTCCGGGCGCGTCGACGACCTCCTCTCTGTCGTCGGCCTTGTCTTTCACCTCGTCCTTCGCTTCGTCCTTCTTCTCCTCGGCTTCCTTCTTCTTCTCGTCCTTGTTCTTGTCCTTGTTCTTGTTCTGTTCTTGTCCTTCTCCTGGGCAAGGACGATCAGCGGCGCGCTCGACATGGCCAGCTCGGCCACGAACGTCGTCGACTGATGGTGTTCGGCACGACGTCCCCCTTCCCTTCGGCGCGTGAACCTCGACACCCGACCTCGAAATGTAGCGCGATACTCTCGTGAGCGCACGCTTTCTCTTCCGACTCGCTCGCACGTTTCCCGCCGATGTAATCATTACGCTTACCGGAGCGTGTCGAAGGTGACGCGCCGCGCGCCTTCCATGACTGGCGCTCCGGCGCCGCGTGCCGCGAGCATGCGCCGCCGGACCGGGGTTGATATGCGGACAGTAGATCTTGTCAATGGCCCTCGGGCTCGTCGCCGCGTTCGTCATGGGCGGCGACCCTACCAGGCCAGGCCTGGGCCCCGGCTGTCCCGGTCCGATAGCGGTCATTCTGGTGAATCCAGACCCTGCTGATGTTTCCTCGGCGTCAGAGACACCGACGACACGAATGGTCACGGTACTGCGCGTGGCCGGCGCCATCGCCGGCGGCTTCAGCGATAGATATTCAGGTGGTATCTTTTCGGACAGCCGCTGCGGTTCGTGTTCTCGCCGGCCGGCGCCGGTTGCGGTAGTCGACGTTCAGACGCCAGGGCCTGATCGCCTCCCTTCGAGGAGAGGCCAATCGCGACGCCCGCCCCGTTCTTCTCACGGCGCTCGTTCTCCTGCACCTTGCCGCCGACATCGTCGCGCGGTCCTGGAAGCCGCCGACCGGCGCAGAGCGCTGCCGTCGAAGTGGGGCGCGGCCGACGAGCGCAGCACAGCAAACCACGTGACCCAAGGCAGCATCGCGCCAGCCGCGAAACTGATGCGCACAGCGGGGTGGTTGGAGCTTGGGCACGTGCTCTAGGCAGACATGCCCCTGTTCACTGGCCGGAGCTTCAATCTCTACACCAAGCGCACGAACGGCCCGCTCGGCACCAACAAGCGGTACAGCAACGAAGAAATCGTGACCGCCGAGATCGGGCAGGTCGGCACGCAGCTGGACATGTTCTCGCATCAGGGAATCGACGGCCTGTTCTATAACTGCGTCAAGATCGGCGAGGCCGCGACGCGCACTGGATTCAGCAAGCTGGGCGTCGACAAGATCGGCGCGCTCTTCGCGCGCGGCGTGCTCATCGACGTTGCGGCCCTGAAAGGCGTGGAGATGCTCCCCGTGGATTACGAGATCCGCGTGGCGGACATCGAAGCCGCGCTCGCACGCGAGCACGCGACGCTCAACGCCGGCGACACGGTGCTCATTCACACCGGCTGGGGCCGGCTGTGGGGCGTGGACAACGCGAGGTATGCGACCAGCTCGCCCGGCATCGGCGTCGCCGCCGCCGAGTGGCTTGCGAAGCAGGACGTGCTGCTGATTGGCGCCGATACCGGTCCGGTCGAGATTCTGCCAAACCCTGACAAGCAGCTCGATCTGCCGGTGCATCAGATAGCGCTCGTCGTGAACGGCATCTTCCTGCTCGAGAACCTGAGGCTCGACGAGCTGGCTGGCAAGCAGGTCTACGAGTTCGCGCTCCTTGTCCAGCCGCTGAAGATCAAGGGAGGCACAGGCTCGACTGTGGCGCCCATCGCCATTCACTGAGGCGGAGCGACGCGTTCTCGAGCGGGACGTCGAACCGGGTACACCACGGCGTCCTGGCCTTCTGCTCGAAGAGTTCTGCCTGGTCAATCGAACAGCAACCTGTGGCGGACGCTGGGTTGACGCACTCGTCCTGCCGGAACGGGATATGCGCATCGCTGGGGCGGAGCGAGACGATCGACATCGCGCCTGGAGAGCGCGCCATCCTTGTGCAGACGAAGGCGTCTCGGCTCGGCATGTACCTGATGGGCCAGACGCTCTTTTCTGCGGAACTCCTCCGACGGCGCTACCCCACAGCGTTGGTCGAGTCGGTCGCGTTGTGTAGCAAGGACGACGCGGTATTGCGACCGCTGTTGGAGGCTCATACCGGCTGTCGCGTTGTCGTGGTCCCTCGGTCGGTATTCGCGGCCGCTGAAAGTCCGCTGCAAGTTGAGTAACGGGTAACGCCGTAGTGTGGACCGATTCTCCGGGCCGGCTTGCACGTCCGTGCCGAGCTCGATCGCGGGCACTATCCGGCCGATGTCACCGGTGACCGACGAGCAGCTGGCGACCGTGCGCCTCGAACGCCATCGGTTCCACGGCGACTGGAACTATACGATTCACCCCATCGTGCCGCGGCGACCTACGTCAATAGGTCCCTGACAGGCCCTTAGAGCACGGCACTCATAATGCCGGGGTCGAGGGTTCGATTCCCTCCCTTTCCACCAACTCTTCATCGACGCTCTTCGCGGAGGCAAGGTTCGCACGATGAAAAAGGCCAGGAGCGGGATGACCATCGCGTAAATGTACTGCGTCCTCGACACGCCGATGCCGAACGGAAACCAGATGCCCGGCACGCCGATCGGATCAAGTAGCTCGCCGCCGAACAGGCCGGCCATAACCGAGGCTAACGTGACGAGCGCCAGGATCCGCATTGGTCCGCTGCGGACAATGCGCGCGCCTATCACGACAAACAGGGCTATCGACGCGAGCCGGCTGCCGCGTGTCACGCTCGCCGATTGGATCTCGTCGTTATAATCCCCGCGACCGCCAGCACTACAGCCGACACATCTATGCTTCGCCACGGACGCAGGCACCATCGGTTCCAGGCCAACGTCCAGGCGGCCACCGCAGGTACCCACATCACTGACGCCAGCCACTGATAGGTAGTCAGATTCTGCAGATCGGTCCATGCGACGATTGCATTGTTGAGGCGCCTGGCTGCCGTCAGCGCAAGCGCGATGCTGGCAAAGATCAAGAAACCCTTGTGACTGCTGCAAGACAGCCACCCGAGCGCCAAGCCGATGAGTGCCACCATGGCGATCGGCTCGATCACATCGACGATGTAACCGGCGATGGTTCGCTCCCATTGCACGCGGTGGAGCGCGTCGCTTATCGGCCGCGGAGCCAGTATGGGCGCGCTGTGCATGCCGCCGCCGTCTGAGGAATCCCCCGAACTGGGAAGCATGTATGTGCGGACAGCGAGCACGCCACGGGCGCCTGCCGCATCGGCGGGAAGCGCGAACCGCAGTGGCCGCGTGCCGACGACGCGCGGGGCTGGGCCGAGCCTGCCCGACCCGCCGAGCCGTTGACCGTTCCAGTAGAGTTCGTAGCCGTTCTCGACGAGGGTCGGCCCGAGAATGTCCCACGACGCCGGTAATGGGCGGCACCGTCACCGCGCGCCGGTACCAGGCGTAACCGTGGTAGCCGGGATGACCGTGCGCCATCCACCCGCCTACGTAGTCGGGCAGACCCACGTCGCCGTCGTGGCTGCCCGGCGAGGCAGTCATATCGAAAGTCTCCCAACCGCTATCGTCTGTATTGGCGTCCGCCCAGTGTGGGTCATCGCCGGTATGGAATCGCCAGGCGCCATCGAGCAGAGTAGCTGCGGCGCGCAGCGTCGGCGGATCAGGGCGGCCGCCGCCCGCCAGGTCGGCGATCACGCCGGCCAATGTCAGCAGCGTCGCCACGACGATGCCGATGATCAGTTTTCGTTGTATTGCGTCGATCGAGGTTGCCGTCGACGATGTCGGTTCGAGCGTCATGCAACGACCTCATCGTCAGGTGTTCGATGTATCGAACAGGTTACCACCTACGCATCGCCATGAACTGGCGCGGCACGCACCTGGTGGACGTCAACACCATCGTCAGCCTCATCGGCTCGACGCACAGCCGCGCGGGGGCTGCATGTCCGCGCGGAGCTCGATCG
>CAVXNR010000017.1:0-231716 GCA_963763095.1 Vicinamibacteria bacterium | reverse complement strand
GACGACGAGTCCGTGCGTGAGTCGCTGCCAGACTTGCTGCGGCAATTCGGCTTTGCCGTCCAGGCGTTCTCATCGGCCGAAGCGTTCCTCGCGTCGAACGCTGTCAGCGAGACGAGCTGTCTGCTTCTCGACATCGCGATGCCTGACATGTCTGGTCCCGAACTGCAACAGGAATTGATACATCGGCAGCAGGAGATCCCGATTGTCTTCATCACGGCCAACGGAGACAAGACCATCCGTCCGCGCCTGCTCGCGCAGGGCGCAGCGGCGTGCCTGTCCAAGCCGTTCAGCGAGGCGGCGCTGCTCGACGCGCTCAACGCCGCGCTTCGGATGAGGTAAGCATGACGACCATGAGGACCCGGCAGGATCGATCGAGAGCCATATACTGTGAGTTCGGCGATCGCAGCTCGGTCGATCGAGGTAACGATGCCGGACGTCACGTCCATCGTCTTCGTCGTCGACGACGACGTCTCCGTGCGCGAATCGCTGGAGCTGTCGATCAGAACCGCAGGCTGGCGACCCGAAACGTTCGCATCCGCACAAGAGTTCCTCTCCCGCCCTCGCGCGACCGTTCCGTGCTGCCTGGTGCTTGATGTGACGCTGCCTGGGCTCAGCGGCCTCGAGTTGCAGCAGCAACTCGCGGAGCGGACCGACATGCCGATCATCTTCATCACCGGACATGGCGACGTGCCGATGAGCGTGCAAGCGATGAAGGCAGGAGCCGTCGAGTTCCTGACGAAGCCGTTCAAGGACGATGTGCTGCTGAACGCCATTCGCAGTGCTATAGAGCGAAGTCGAACCGCACTCCATCAGGATTCGGAGCTGCGGGTCTTGCGGGACTGCTACGCGTCACTCACTCCGCGCGAACGCGAGGTGATGGCATGGGTCGTGTCCGGCCTGTTGAACAAACAGGTCGGGGGCGAACTCGGCATCAGCGAGATCACCGTGAAGGCGCACCGAGGCCAGGTGATGCGCAAGATGAAGGCTGACTCGCTGCCGGACCTGGTGACAATGGCCGCGCGTCTCGGCCTACGGCCTGCGGCGAAACACTGACGGTCAACACCGTCGCTCTCTCGTCCGGCCTCTCGTTCTGTTATCCGCCTCGATCGGCCGCTACCCGGTCCACATTGTCGTAAGAACGGTCGAACGATGCTGCTCGGCGTCGTCGACAGCGCAGCGGACCGTCAGATTACCGAAGTGCGAGTCCTATCACAAGGGACGCGGTCATGCTGATACTGGTTGCGACCGACCGTGAGGTCGTCGTCATTGATGTTGAACGAGGTGCCGGCACGCCAGCGCACGGGAGCGGTGACCGCCCGACATGCCTGACCGCGGATCCGCTGGTTCACGGGCGGGCGTGGTGTGGCACACACCGTGACGGCGTGTTCAGGAGTGATGATGGCGGCAGGTCCTGGCAGTCGGTCGGCCTCGCGGGCCGGCTGATTATGGCCGTCAGTGCAAGCCCTGCGGAGCGCGACGTGGTCTGGGTAGGCACCGAGCCGAGCGAAGTGTGGCGCTCCGGGGACGCTGGCAACACGTGGGAGCAAACCAGCAGGTTGGAGACGCTGTCGTCGTCGTCCGAATGGTCTTTTCCGCCGAGACCGGATACTCATCACGTTCGCTGGATTGCATGTCACCCGCTCGAACCAGAACGAGTTTGGGTCGCGATCGAGGCCGGAGCGCTCGTGTCCACGATCGACGGTGGCCGCACATGGAGCGACCGCGTGCCCGGTGGACCGTGGGACACCCATGAGCTCGCCATTCACCACAAGGCTCCCGATACACTGCGCGTCTCCGCCGGCGACGGATATTTTGAAAGTTACGATGCCGGTGCCACGTGGCGCTCGCCCACAGTCGGCCTCGAGGTCGGCTACTTGCGCAGCGTGGCGATCGATCCGGAGCAACCGGACGTCGTCGTAGTATCAGCGTCGTCCGGACCGTACTCCGCGTACGTGGCCGGCCGCTCGGATGGCCGGTTGTATCGCCGTCTCACTCGCGAGCGTTGGGAGCGCGTCCACGACGGCTGGCCGGAGCCAGCCAGCACGATCGCGCCTCTGCTCTGCGCCGGCGCGAAAGGCGGAGAGCTGTGGGCCGCGGATGAGCGCGGCGTGCACCGTTCGGATGATGGCGGGAAGAGTTGGCGCCGCGCAGTCGGCTACGCCACGTCCCCGCAGCATCTACGCGGCCTCGCGCTGGTGCAGTGACCGTCGACCAGCGCGTCGGCGCAGGCCTGTCGCTGAGCGACGCTCGCCGCTGACGCCGTTTTGAAAGCCGTCACTCCAGAGATGGTGGCTTGCCGAAATCGATGTAGGTCTTCGTGAAGGCGGACGCGGGAACTGCACGGATCGCGAAATCCCGGAACTTCTGTCCGAGCCGGCTGCTGATCGAGCCGATACGAGCGTTGCGGCGCCCGAGACGTACGATGCCCCGCGTGCGCTCCTGGCGCACGCGTTTGTACCGCCGCAGCGCCCCCTCCACGTCGACGGCCCCATCGAGCGCTCGACCAATCGTCACCGCGTCTTCGAGCGCCTGTGCGGCCCCTTGCCCCGCGTGCGGCAGGATCGGATGCGCGGCGTCTCCCAGCAACGTCACTCGACTGCGTCCCCAATTCGGAAGCGGATCGCAATCGAGGAGTTGGTCAAGCCTCATATCGTCAGGCCTAGTGGCATTCACCACCGCTCGAAAACGCTCGTCGAACTGATTCGCGCACCGGTGAGCGACTGTCCGCGCCTGCGGTGACTCACCGATTTCGCGCGAGGGCAGAGAGATTTACCAGTACACGGCGTTCCGACCGGCGCGCGCCATGCCACCTTCGATACCTCGCCCGAAGTACTGTGCGCCGGCGAGTTCGCCGAGCTGGAGCTCAACATCGTAAGCGACGCCACGAACGGCCCATAACCCGCTCGCACGTGGCGGAGGTTCCTGAGGGTGCAGGACGCGGCGAATCACTGATCCGACGCCGTCCGCGCCGATCAGCACATCACCCTCTGTGGTTTCGCCGTTGACGAGCGCCACGACTGGCCGTCCATCGTGAATCGAGAACCCGCTGACCTGACTATTCAACACAAGATTGTCCGGCCCTGCGGCATCCAGCAATACGCCGTGTAGTGCCGGACGCAGGACGACGAGAGCCGGCTTTGATAGCAGCTGGCGGACTCGTGTCAGGTCGAAGCGGCGTAAGAGCCGTCCTCCTGTGCCGCGGACCTCACCGGCGGTCATCTCCGAGCCCTCCGCGATCACCCGTTCGGCAAGACCGAGCTGCTGAAGTGCGGCTACCGCGTTCGGAGCCAGGAGCAACGCGAATCCCAGCTCCTGGAGGTGTGACGCTCGCTCAAGATCCGTACGCGCCAGCCGGCACGCTGCAATCCCACAGCTGCCGAGAGACCTCCGATGCCGGCTCCGACGATGAGCGCGATACGAGTGTCAGTGGGCGCCGCCTGGGACCTGCTGCGCATCTAGTTACCTCAACACTCGCGCAAGATGACGTGGATGCGCGCTAGTTCTCCGTTCGCGATTGCCACGCTCCAGCGCCTCGATCAGCCGCCTGAGCCAGTGATTGGAAGGAAGTGAATGAGTCCGGCGATGAGCAAAGACGCCTGTATGATTCGCCTCACGTGACTACCTCTGACCCAGGAATTGCAGGATCGCTGCATTCGTCAGGTCAGGCCTTTCGTATTGTGGGAGATGCCCGGCCGGGATTTCGATGTATCTCGCCGATGGCATGAGCCTCCGCACTTCCTGACCAAGACGCGTGGGGATGATCACGTCGCTCGCTCCCCAGAGCACGAGCGTCCGTGTCCCCTGCCGCTCAATTCGCCGAAAAAGATCGCTCGACTCGCTGATCGGAAGGTTCGCAATCGAAGACGTCAACGCCCGCCAGAAGCCCTTGTATTCGAGCTGCCCCCGGAACTGCTCGACAACGTGGTTGACCAGACGGGGTCGGTCGATACCCGCTGGAGCCTCTCCTCCCAGCGTCGCTGGCCTGCGGCGTTCATGACGAGCCGACCTGCCAGTTCACCCACGAGTGGAAGTCGCACCATCCGAACGAACCCAGTCACCGGGGCGTCCACGCCGTCCGGCGCGATGAGCACGAGGCTCTTCACCCGCGAGGCACGCTGTTCCGTGTAGAGCATGGCCTGCAATCCCCCGGACGCCAGGCCGACCAGGTCGACAGGGTCCTCGATTCGCAGCGCGCGCAGCAGGTCGTCGATCTGCCGATTGAAGAGAGCCGCGTCGTACCGGACTCTGGGGCGATCCGAGAAGCCGCGTCCGTAAAGATCGAACGTGACGACGCGGTAGCCGGCCTGGGCGAGCGGTCCGATCGTACGCTCGAAGACCTCCCGAACGCCAAGGCTGCTTGAGTTGGATGACGATGATGATGGTGAATCCGGGAGCCTTGCGATCAACAAGAAGTCGCGCTATAAATTCTGAAGATGGCTGGCATCGGCAAGGTTCAGGAAGCGTACGACCAGCACGTCGCGCCCTCCTTCATCCACCACAACCAGTACTTCAAAGGCGATCGCCAGTCGCTGTTGAAGGCGATGCAAGAGGCGTCGAAGACCACCCCCAACAAGTTGATCGAGATCAAGCATGTCTATGAGGACGGCAACACCGTGATCACGCACTCGCTGGTGACCCGGCAGGACCCGGAAGCGCCGGACGTCGCGGTTGTGCACATCTTTCGATTCGAACAGGATCGCATCGTGGAGCTGTGGGATTTGGGGCAGCCTATCTCGAAAGACTCGCCGAATGAGAACGGGATGTTCTGACAGGCGATCACGTGGCGCTGGCACCGCCGTGCTTGTCGCCGGCGCCTCGAACGGCTACACGTAATGGGAGGACAGAGAGCGGCAAGGTGCGTTGCGAGGTACGTCATGGTTGGGGCGACAGCGGCAAAAACGCAGATCGTCGTGCTCGGCGGCGGGTTTGGCGGTTTCACAGCCGTTCGTCACCTGGAGCGGGTCACACGCGCAGACGTCGAGATTACGCTCGTGAGCCGCGAGAATTTCTTCATCCTCACGCCGCTCCTCTTCGAGGCCTGCTCCGGCAGAATTGAGCTTCGGCACTGCGCGCAGCCAATCCGCTCGGCCCTCCGGCGAGCTCGCTTCGTCGAGGCGACGGTCGACGGTGTGGACGTGGAAGGTCGGCTCGCGCATGCCGTCACTGCCGACGGCCGCAGGTACAGCCTTCCGTATGACCATCTCGTCGTCGCCCTGGGAGCGTCCACCAACGAGACGCTCATTCCCGGATCGACGCACGCCCTCACCTTCAAGACAATGGCCGATGCGCTGGTGCTCAGGAACCAGTTGATCGAACAATTCGAGCTCGCCGATGCGGCATCGGACTCGACGACGCGGTCCGGCTGCCTTACCGTCGTCGTCATCGGTGGCGGCCTCGTCGGGGTCGAGCTGATCGGGGAGTTGACGGCCTTCGCTGACGATGTGTTGCGATTTTACCCGCGTATTCATCGTGAGGAGGTCCGTTTCCGGTTGTTCGAGGCAGGCGCACGCATCCTGCCGGAGATCGACGAGCAGCTGGCGGCCACGGCCGCACGCGGGCTTCAGCGTCGCGGCGCCGTGGTCCGGACGTCGACGCCCGTCCGCTCGATCGAGTCCCGGCGTGTGCATCTCGGGGACGAGAGCATCGAGGCCGGCACAATCGTGCTCGCGGCGGGCATTGTGCCGAGCGCCATCGCGAGCGCGATTCCCGTCCTCCACGACGACCGCGGAAGGATTGTCGTCGATGCGGCGATGCGGAGTCGGAGCCACCCGCACGTCTGGGCGCTCGGTGATTGCGCCGCGATCCCAATGCCGGACGGACGGCCATATCCGGCACTCGCGCAGCACGCCACCCGCGAGGCGCGGCACATCGCGCGCAATCTGAAGGCCGCGCTCGAGGGGCGTGCTCCGTCGCCGTTCATCTTCCGGGCGCTCGGCACGATGGCCTCGCTCGGGCACACGCGCGGGGTCGCGCGGGTGATGGGCATGCCCCTCACCGGCTTTCTCGCCTGGTGGGTGCGGCGGACCTACTACCTGTTCCAGATGCCGCGGTGGGACAGGCGGCTGCGCATCGTCCTCGACTGGACGGTCGCGTTGTTCTTCTGGCCCGACATCACCAAGGTCGAGCTGCAGGTCGAGCGGGCTTTGCGGGCGCGCGAGTCGAGGATGGTTTCAATGGAGGTCGGACGTCGCGCTCGGCCGCTCTGAGCGCACGCTGACATGAGCGGCCTGCGTCGACGATGTTTCAGCCTCCAGAGCTCGCTGCACTCGGGGAGACCGGCTTGATGTGGGCGAACATGCTCCGGGCATTCCACGTGGGGAAGGCTCGGACGAGCCATGACGGGCCGCAGAGTTGGATGCGGCGGTCCCGGATGGCTGCGGCCCAACTGAGCTGGCCGGCGTGCCATTTCACGAAGGCTTCGGCTTCTGCGGTGATGTACAGGTCCTCGTCCAGGCCCGGGTACGTCTTGCAGATCTCGGTGTCGCCGAGCTCGATCAGCAGCCAGTACCGCTCAGGAGACCGGCGACCGGTGAAGTCGAACTGAATGACGACGCGTCGATCGGGGAGCCGGTCTCGACGCAGCGCGTTGCACATCGACCACAGAGCCACGAATGGATCGAGGTTCTCCGGGGCAATCTCGAGCCAGCGTGCCCCCCACTCGCCGAGCGACACGCAGACCTTGAACAGGTCATGACCGGCAGGTGTGAGCTCGTAGCAGCGCCCGCGCCCGGCAGGTTTGGATGCAGACTCAACGATGCCGAGCCGTTCCAGCTCCTTGAGGCGCTGTGAGAGCAGGGTGCGGGAGAGCCCCGGCGCACCCTCCAGGATCTTGCTGAAACTTCCGCAGCCCAGGGACAGGTTGCGAACGATCAGTGGTGTCCAACGCTCGGCAAAGATCTCGGCACCACGGGCGATGGGGCAGTACTGGCCGTAGGTCCGCATGTCGCCAGTGTCACGCACTCACGGTCGATTGTGAAGTCCAGATTCTTGACTTCACGGCTGGACGTTCACCGTGGTGCGATGGAAGCCGTCGGCGGGACGACCCCGACGACCAACCAGTTGGGCACCTGAGCACGGAGGCGACGACCATGGAGATCAACAAGTTCCAGGGCCAGCAGATCACGGCTGACCACGCCGAATACGACACCGCCCGAGCCGTGTGGAACGGCGCCATCGACCGCTACCCGCGACTGATCGCTCGATGCAGCGGGACGGCCGATGTCGTCGCTGCCGTGCGTTTCGCCCGCGAACACGACCTGGAGATCGCGATACGGGGCGGGGGCCACAACGTGGCCGGCACCGCTGTGTGCGACGACGGGATCGTCATCGACCTGTCGGCGATGCGGGCCGTCCGGGTCGACCCTGACGGCGGCACGGCCCAGGTGCAGGGCGGTGCTCTGTGGGGCGACGTCGACCAACAGACACAGGCCCACGGGCTGGCCACCACCGGCGGCATCGTCAGCCACACCGGCGTCGCAGGACTCACCCTTGGCGGTGGTATCGGCTGGCTCATGCGCAAGCACGGTCTCACGGTCGACAACCTGCTCGCCGCCGATGTCGTGACCGCCGACGGCGAACTGCTGCGGGCATCCGAAGATCAGCACCCCGACCTCTTCTGGGCGCTGCGCGGAGGAGGCGGCAACTTCGGTGTGGTCACCTCGTTCGAGTTCCAGCTCCACCCCGTCGGACCCGGCGTCCTGGCCGGCGCCATCCTCTGGGACGCAGGCGACACTGACGAGGTCCTCCGCTTCTACCGCGACTTCGTGCGCGACGCTCCCGACGAGCTCGGCACGGTCGTAAGATTCGGCACCGCGCCGCCGCTATCGGCCATCCCCGAGGAACTGCACTGGCGGCCGGTCGTCCTGGTGGGCGCCTGCCACGTCGGACCGGTTGAGGACGCTGAAGTGGTGCTCCGCCCCTTGCGCGCCTTCGGGAGGCCCCTCCTCAATCTGATCGCACCCACGCCCTACGTAAACCACCAGAGCGCCCTCGACTCCACGGTGCTGCACGGCTGGAACTACTACTGGAAGTCGACGTACCTCCCCGAGCTTCGCGACGACCTGATCGACGTGATCGCCGAACACGCATTCGCATGCACGTCACCACGGTCGTACGCGGCCATGTTCCACCTGGGAGGCGCCGTCAGCCGCGTGCCCGACGCCGCCACCGCGTTCGGGAACCGACAGGCGTCACACGCCATCACCCTCGACGGCGTGTGGCGGTCCGGCGAGGACTACGCCGAGCGGGACATCGCCTGGACCAGGCGCTTCTTCGCCGCCCTCGACAGCTACCGCGAGGGCGTCTACGTCAACTTCCTCGGCGCCGACGAAGCCCCCGATCGTATCCGCGACGCCTACCGCACCGGCGTCTACGACCGGCTGGTGGACCTGAAAACCAAGTACGACCCAGACAACGTCTTCCACCACAACCAGAACATCTGCCCGCGTTCCGAGCGAACAGCCGCCCCGTCCGGACCCGCGGCCCGCGTCCCCGGCGCCGGCGCTGCAGGGACCACCAGACAGGAGTCTCCACTACGAACTCGTGGGTAACGAGGCGCGTTCAAGGGAGCATCGACAACCTTGGCGGATGGCTGACCATGGTCGTGACCAGACCATGTTCAATGTGTTTCGCTGGCCGAGGCGGAGGCCTCCGAGCACAAGCCGGGATGATTCAAGAAAATCGAATGGCGCGCTCCCGGAGGTAGGCGGTCAGCGTCGGCGCCGACTGTTCAGATGCCGCCAGCGCGACATAACCATCCGGCCGCAGAAGATATAGTGCGTCTCGCCGAAGACCGGCGCGCTCCATCGCGGGTTGCCAGCCGAACTCGTGCAGCGCGAGGCGGCGCTCGGCGCATACCGCACGAATCTCCGGGACCACGTTGCCGTAGATGTGCACTTGCCACTCGAGTGACGTCAGTGGCGTGAAGTTGTCTGCGCCGCGATCCGAAGTATCGAGAGGTGCCCACGGCAGCCGATCGCCGCCATGGACACGGCCGGCCCGCCCTTGACTCAGTGCGCTACCGCGATAGTTGATCGCCGTCTGGGAGACGGTTCGAAACGCAAGGCGGCGGACTGCCTGTATTGTCAGCAGCCGCGGCAGCAGCGCTGGCACGAGGTGCAATCGCAGCGTGCGCGCAATGACGGAGGAGCTCGAAACGCCGGTAAATGCCTGATTGGTCGTCGCCACCAGCCGTCGTGCAAAGGCGATTCGCTCCGGCTCGTATGTGTCGAGTATTGGAGCGCCCGCGCGTTCGCGCAGAACCGCGGCGAGCTTCCATGCGAGATTCACCGCATCTCCGATGCCGGTGTTCATACCCTGCCCGCCGACAGGACTATGGACGTGTGCCGCATCGCCCAGGAGGAACGCGCGTCCGCTGCGGAAGCAGTAGGCGACCCGATGATGCACCTGATACGTCGAAAACCAGTTCACGCGTTCGACGTCGATAGGCATCCACTCCATCGCGCGTGTGCTGACATCATCCCAAGTCAGGCTCTCGCGCCGGCCTGCCTCCGCCTCGGGTCGAACCGTCCCGACGAGGCGTGCGCGATGTGCGTCTGTCAGAGGGAACACGGCGAGGAAGTCAGTGCGGTCGAGCGCGACGTGGATGTCGCCGTTCATCGCGGGTCCGTGCGCCTCGACATCGGCGACGTAGAAGAGGTGCTCGTAGGTCCCGCCCGCAAAACCGATCGACAATACCTCTCGGAGACGCGAGTGAGCGCCGTCGCAGCCGGCGACGAACGCGGCTTCGCAGAAGTCGACGCGGCCGCCTGCGCGCTCGAGCCGCGCGATGATGCCATCGTAGCGTTCCTCGAGCCCGACGAATTCGGTCTCCCGCTCGACCCTCACTCCAGCGTCGCTCAACCGATCGATCAGCAGCCGCTCGTGCTCGTCCTGCGGAAAGATGAACGCATAGGGGTACGGGCTGATGCCCCTGCCCATCGGTCCGAACACCGCGCGCGCCACCCGGCGGCCCGAGACCCACAGATTCGCAGCTGACACTTGACGACCGCGCGCGATGACACTGTCCGCCAGCCCGACCTGACGATAGAACTCGAGCGTGCGGGCCTGCACGGCGACTGCGCGCGACGTCGTCGCCGGCTCCGCTGCGCTGTCGACGATCCTGACCTGAA
Organism: Vicinamibacteria bacterium; assembly: GCA_963763095.1. Classification (GTDB taxonomy): domain Bacteria; phylum Acidobacteriota; class Vicinamibacteria; order Vicinamibacterales; family JAENWD01; genus CAVUCH01. The sequence goes on along the minus strand of CAVXNR010000017.1, from coordinate 221,586 downwards.
CGCCCAGTCGCGTGAGCCAAAGCGCCAGAACCAGACCGGTTGGGCCTGCTCCGACGATCAGCACCTCAACTGATTCACCGGCAGCCATTCACACGATTCTTGGTCACATCGATGGATTAGCGTCCATCCGCAGCTGAGCACAGAGCGCACTATTCACGGCATGACTATAGCTATTCTGATCGCGGGTCTTTCGCGCGGCTTGCAACCAATTGTGGAGACAGGCACCAGTGCGAGGGCAAGGCGTTCTAGCGGCGCGTACATTGCGCCTGCAGCTCCACACCAGACGCCAGGAGGCCATCGATGACCCTCGACACGCTGCGTGAACTGCTCGCGTACAACACCTGGGCAAACCGGCGACTCCTCGACGCCGTCGCACGCCTCGACGCGGACGGGCTCACGCGCGTGCTCGGCGGCAGCTATCCCTCGGTGCAGGCGACCCTGACGCACATCCTCTGGGCGGAGTGGCTCTGGCTCGAGCGGTGGCAGGGCAAGTCGCCGATGGAGCTGTTCGCGCCGGAGGAATTCCCCTCTGTCTCGGAATTCAGGACCCGGTGGAGCCAGGTCCAGGGGGCGCAGGAAGCGTTCCTGGCGACGCTGGCGCCAGACGATCTCCAGCGCGTGCTGCGCTACACCAACCGGAAGGGCGAAGTCTGGGAATACGCGCTATGGCGGATGATCCATCACGTCGTCAATCACTCCACCTATCACCGCGGCCAGGTGACGAACATGCTGCGGCTCCTCGGTGCGCAGCCGGCGACGACGGACTTCCTCGAGTTCTGGGACGAGATGCAAACGGGCGGCTGAGTGTGAAGCTCACGAGACGCTTGGACCGTGGATAGGCGAGGCGGCGCGCTGATCGGCTCCTTCGTCTTCTTCTGGGTCGCTCCGGCGATGGTGGCCGGGTACGTCCCGTGGCTGCTCACTCGCTGGCGGGTCGAGGCGCCCTTGCTCGGCGTGGCGGCAGGTCGCCCGCTCGGCTACCTCCTCATCATTGCGGGCGCGGCCGTCGTCGTGGAGTCGTTCTGCCGTTTCGCGCTCAAGGGGCTTGGCACGCCTGCGCCGATTGCGCCCACCACGCATCTCGTGGTGTCGGGCCTGTACCGGTACGTGCGGAACCCGATGTATGTTGGAGTCCTCGCCGTGGTCCTCGGGCAGGCGCTCATTCTCGGTCGCGCGGTGCTGGTGGGGTACGCCGTGTTCCTGTGGGCCGCGTTCTTCGCCTTCGTGGTTCTTTACGAGGAGCCGAGTCTCCAGCGTCGCTTCGGGGCGTCGTACACGGAGTACCAGGCCAACGTGCGGAGGTGGCTCCCCCGGCTCACGCCCTGGGAAGGGTCACGCCCAGCGGATCCACTCTGATCTCGAGCGCCGACAGGCTTCGGGGAGGTTCCGTTTCCCAGCCGCGCTACTTCCGCCGCGTGTAGCTGATCTTCATCGCCTGGGCCTCTTTGCCATCCGGGCCGGTCATGAACATCGTCATCACCTTGTGGTCGGCGTCGGTGTGCTGGACGATGGACTTCGTCTTCACGACGGTGCCGGTCGCGTCGGGACTGTCCATGACCGAGGTCAGGATTTTCGTCGCGGCATCGTAGGTGCCCTCGCTCACGCCCATGCCGGGCGACATCGAGTCGGTCCAGGCGCCGACGTACTTCTTCTTCGCGCCGTCCCACGCCGTCACGCCGCGGCCCTCGAACATCGTGCCGGGCATCATCTCCGACTGGAAGGACGTCACGAGGCAGCGGCCGCCGCACCCGACTGTGTCTTCCTGCACGCCGGTCGAGCGCATCGTGCTCCCGTCGGGAACCGTCATTTCGACCACGGCGTCCCACGTCCCGGCGTCGCTCGCCAGAACCTGGTGCTCCGGCCCTGGCGGGGGCGGCATCTGCGCGCGCGCGGCGCTGGGGGCCACGGTAATCATCACGGCGGCGCCGAGGGTGCACGCGAAGGCTTTCGTCATCGGACCTCCTGTTTGTGTGGTGAGGATACTGAAACAGTGGCTCCGGGGCAGGGATTCGAACCCCGATACGCGCCTTCAAAGGGCGCTGTCCTACCGTTGAACGACCCCGGAACAAAACTCAGGAGGCGGGTCAGGGCTGAAGCCCTGCCCCGGCCGTCAGCAGGGCTGAAGCCCTGCCCCACATCGTGGGCCGTCAGCAGGGCTGAAGCCCTGCCCCACATGGTGTGTGGTGCGGCCGACGCCTACTCGAAGCGCTCTTGCAGTTGCTTCTTCCCGAACACCCAGGCAATCCCGATGCTCACCACGTACAGCACCAGCATGGGCGCGGCCATCAGCGTCTGCGTGACGACATCACTCGTCGGCGTGATGACGGCGGAGATCACGAAGATGATCAGGACCGCGTACTTCGTGTTCTTCCACAGGAACCCTGCGGTCACGAGTCCCAGGCGCGCCAGCGTGAACACGAGCACGGGCATCTGGAAGATGATCCCGAACGCCAGCAGCAGCTGGGAGTACAGGGAGAACACCGGGGTGATCCGCGGCATGAACTCCATGTAGTCCTTGGTGAAGCTGCCGAGGAACGTGAAGGCGATCGGGAACACCACGTAGTGGTTGAACGCCGCGCCAGCGACGAACAGCAGGCTGGTCGACACGATGAAGGGCAGCGCGAGACGCTTCTCCCGCCGGTACAGCCCGGGCGCGATGAAGAGCCAGAGCTGCCACATCACCGCGGGCGCCGCGATGACGACGCCGGCGAGCGCCGCGACCTTCAGCTGCAGCATGAAGGCCTCGGTCGGCTCGGTGTAGATCATCTTCCGGCCCGCCGGCAGCGTGGCCGCGAGCGGCCGCATGATGAACCCGAAGATCGTGTCGATGAACAACAGCGCGATCAGGAACCCGGCGAAGAGCGCGCCGATGGCCCACATCAGCCGTTTCCGGAGCTCGTCGAGGTGCTCCAGAAACGACATCTTGCCGTCGGCGGATTCCTCCAGTTCGAGGTCGGGATCGTCGTCGGAGTCGTACAGGGAGGTCCCGGCCTTGGACCCGGGAAAAGGCACGAGTGCCATGCAGGGGGCCCGGACTACGCGCTGTCTGCGTTCCGCGCGACCGGCTCGTCGAGCGTGGTGTTCGTCGCGGGCGTCACCGGTGCAGCGGCAGCCGCCCGGGTGCGCTGCTCATCCAGACGGACCTCGTCCTCGAGCGTGCTGCGCAGCTCGTTCGACGCCTTCTTGAACTCGTTGATGCTGCGGCCCAGCGAGCGACCGAGCTCCGGAAGCTTGCGTGGCCCGAAGATGATCAGCGCAATCACGAAGATGACGACCAGTTCGGGCATGCCGAGCGAGCCAAACATTGTAGAGCTCCAACTGTGAAGGACGGGGCCTCGGGATGGGCGGTCTGCCGGCCCACGGCAGCAGGCGCCAACTCGCGTGCGTACTGCATTATAGGAACCGGGTCGGCAGCCGGTCAAGCGCGCGGGGCCTTCCATGTGCCGCGAAATCGTTGCTGGCCTTGAGGTTATTTGTTACGATCTCGCCCATGCCCCGTTCTCGCAGCCTGATGCTGGGGATCGCCACGATCCTCGTCTTTGCCCTTCTCGGCGGCGTGCTCGGCCACGGTGTGGCCGCGCGCGAAGACCGCCTCCCGGAGCAGTACCAGACCTTCACCGCCGCGCTGGACGCGATCGAGGCGCGCTACGTGGAGAAGGTCGAGTCCGATCAGCTGGTCTACGGGGCCATCGGCGGCATGCTGCAGACCCTGGATCCCCACTCGAGTTTCATGGACCCGAAGCAGTTCGCGCAGCTGCGCGAACGGCAGGAAGGCCGCTACTACGGCCTCGGGATCACGATCCAGGTCATCGACCAGGACATCACGGTGCAGGCGCTGTTCGAAGGCTCGCCCGCATACAAGCAGGGCATCCGCCGCGGTGACGTGATCGCCCGGATCAACGGCGAGGACGCGAAGGGCTGGACGAGCGATCAGGCGGTGCGCAAGCTGCGCGGGCCGAAGGACACGACGGTGCAGGTGTCCATCCGCCGCACCGGCGTCGAGGACCTGATCCCGATCGAGGTCGCGCGCGACGAGATTTCGATCCCGAGCATCCCGTCCTACTTCATGTTCGACGAGCAGACCGGCTACGTGCAGCTGCGGGACTTCGCCGAGAACACCGACCGCGACCTGTCGCGCGCGCTGACGGACCTGTCGAATCAGGGCATGCGCCGCCTGCTGCTCGACCTCCGCAACAACCCCGGTGGGCCGCTCGATCAGGCCATCCGCGTCTCGAACCGCTTCCTGCCGAAGGGCGATCTCATCGTCTACACGAAGGGGCGGATGCCGAACTCCGACATGTCCTACCGCGCCACCGAGGAGAGCGAGTACACGCGGCTCCCCGTGATCGTGCTCACGAACCGGAACAGCGCGAGCGCGTCGGAGATCGTCTCGGGTGCGCTGCAGGATCACGACCGCGCCCTCATCGTCGGCGAAACCACGTTCGGCAAGGCGCTCGTGCAGTCGGTGATGCGGCTGAGGGAAGGCGCCGGCCTGGCGTTGACCACGGCCCGCTACTACACGCCGAGCGGACGGCTGATCCAGCGGCCCTGGGACGGCACCTTCGACGAGTACCTGACCTACTCGCTTCAGAGCCAGAGCTCCGAACGCACACACGACGCGAAAGATCTGAAGCTGACCGATGCCGGCCGCAAGGTGTACGGCGGCGGCGGAATCGAGCCGGATCGCCGTCTCGAGGGCCCGCTCGACGGGTTCAACCCGACCAAGTTCGGACGCAGCCTCTACGCGCGCCAGTTGTTTGCCACGTTTGCCCAGCGCTTCTGGGCCGAGGGCGATACCCGGCAGCAGGCCTCCGGCAAGGATCGCCAGGTGGTCGGGCCGAACTTCGTCGTCGACGATGCGATGCTGGGCGAGTTCCGCAAGCTGGTGACATCCTCGGGCGTGAAGATGGACGAGCAGGCGTTTGCGACCGACCTGCCCTTCATCAAGGCGATGATCCGCTACGACATCGACCTGTCGCTCTTCGGCGTCGCAACCGCGCGCCGTCACCTCACGGCAGCAGACCCGCAGGCGCAATTTGCGATGGGGCTCTTCGACGAGGCGCGGCAGCTCACGGAAACGGCCCGTTCGAAGGGCACGAGAGCCGGCGCTCAGTAGGCGGGGCGCTAGGGCAAATCACGGAACGTCGGGCCGGCGGGCCACTAAGTCTTGGGTAGCACTTTGGCCTTGCCACTATCCATGGGCCTTGCTACACTCACCGCCGTCTGAGCGGCCCCGGGGCCGCATCCCATCACGGGATGCGAATAGGGCTGCAAGGTCGCGGTCGTCGTCGGCGTCCAATTCCCAGCTGAAAGGCTATCCCGAGCGAATCCCAGCCGCTCCACCGGCAGACGTGTGCCGGTGCGCGCCGGAGGTCCGCCAGGACGGGTGCGCGCCGCGACCGTCGATCAGAGACTGGCTGCGCGTGCGATATCGCGCAATGCAACCGGACGTTCACTGACGCTGCGAAGGACACGGGGACCACGAACATGCGCCTGCAACGCCTCCAGATCGCCGGCTTCAAGTCGTTTTCCGATCGGTCGGAGCTTGCCTTCGACGAGGGGGTCACCGCCATCGTCGGTCCGAACGGCTGTGGGAAGAGCAACGTCGCCGACGCGATCACGTGGGTGCTGGGCGAGCAGAGCGCGAAGAGCCTCCGCGGCGACAAGATGGAGGACGTGATCTTCAGCGGCAGCGATGCCCGTAAGCCCACCGGCTCCGCGGAAGTGAAGCTGCTGCTGACGGATGTCGCGTCCGTCCCCGCCTCGACCAGCAACGGGTCGCACCACGAGGCAGACGGGTTCGAGCACGTCAACGGCAACGGTCACGCGCCCGTAGACGGCGCCGCGAACGGTAACGGTCACGCCGCGATCACGGATCGCCAGGTCGAAGTGATCCGGCGGCTGTACCGATCGGGGGAGAGCGAGTACCTGATCGACGGGCAGATCTGCCGCCTGAAGGACGTCCACGAGCTCCTGATGGACACCGGCCTCGGAGCCAAGGCCTACGCGATCATCGAGCAGGGAAAGATCGGGCTGATCCTCAGCTCGCGTCCCGCCGACCGCCGGCAGCTGATCGAGGAGGCCGCGGGCATCACCAAGTACAAGGCGCGGCGCCGGGCCGCCGAGCTGAAGCTGGATGCCGCACAGCAGAACCTCACCCGCGTGGACGACATCGTCTTCGAGGTGGAGAAACAGCGCGGCACGCTGAAGCGCCAGGCCGCGAAAGCGCGCCGGTATCAACGCCTGCGCGAGGAACTGCGCCGCTGGGAGAAGGTGCTCTTCGCCGGCCGGTACCGCGAGCTCTCTGCGTCGATCGAAGGCACGCGCGCACGGCTGGGCGAGGTGCGGGAACGCGAGACGGTGGCGGCGGCGCGGGTGGCGGAGCTCGAGGGCGCTCTCAGCCGGGTGCGCATCGAGCTCGCTGAAGCCGACGCTCGCGCAACCGCCGCGCGCGAGCGCGCGCACGCCTGCGAGCTCGAGACGCAGCGGCGCGAGCAGCAGATCGAGCTGCATCGGCAGCAGGTGGCCGCCCTCGAGGCGCGCACCACCGAGATGGACAGCGAGATCGGCGGGCTCGAAACGCGGCGTGAGCCCGGCCGGATCCAGATCGAGGAGCGGCGGCTCGCGGCCGCGCAGGCAGAGGCCGAGCGGCTCGAGGCTGTCGCGATGCTCACGGGGGAGCAGGAAGCGCACCAGACCGCGCTCCGGGACCTCGAAGGGCTCGATGGCGATGTGGAGGCAGCCCGCAACGAGGTGTTTGCCGCCATCAACGCCGCCACGGCGCTCAGGCACGCCATCCAGAGCGCCACCGCCGCGCGCGAGCGCGTGGCGCAGACGCTGGGAACCCTGGAGGTCGAAGAGGCCGACCTCCGCATCGAACGGGAAACACTGGCGACGGCCCGGCTCGCGGCGGAAGACGGCCTGCGTGAGGCGCAAGCGGCGCATGGCCGCGCTCGCGAGCTGCGGCAGAGCCACGAAGGGGACCTCGCACGCGCCCGCAGCGAGCACGACGCGCTCGCACGTGACCTCCGCGCGCGGGAGCACGCGCTCGCCGGGCTGACGGCGCGGCTGCGATCGCTCGAGGAGCTCGACGCCGAACGCGCGGGGTACGGGGACGCCGCTCGCGTCGTGCTCGCACAGGCGAATGGCGCAGTGGGACAGCATGGGGCCATCGCCGATTACCTCGATGTCGATCGCCGCTACGAGCGCGCCGCCGAAGCGCTGCTCGGGGACCTGTTGCAGCACGTGATCGTCCAGAGCCACGAGCACGCGCAGGCCGGCCTTCGTCTCGTGCGCGAGCACAACGCCGGCCGCTGCGGCTTCCTCGTGCTCGACGGCGGCGGACCAGAAGCCGCGGACGTCCACACCGCTCCGGCGCCGGGACTCAGGTCGTTGGGGGAGGTCGCACGCGCGACAGGCCCCTACGCACGCGAGATCGAGCGCGCGCTGGGGGAGGCGTGGATCGCAGACTCCTACGAGGAGGCCACCGCTGCCGCGCGCGAGAGCGGCGTTGCCATCGCGACAATCGCCGGCGACGTGCTGCGCGGGGCACACCTGGTCTACGGAGGCGCGGCGGCCGAGGCGCGAGGGATCCTCGCAACGAAGGGCGAGATCCGCGAGCTGCGCGAGCGCATCGGCGCGGAGCGCGAGGCCGTCTTGGAGCTGGCCGCACGCGTCTCCGCCCTGGACGAAGCGATCGTGGCCACCCAGTCGGCGATTAGCGCCGCGGCGGCTGAACTGCACCAGCACGAGAAGGCCATCGTCGGGTTCGAGGCGCAGCTGGCTCGTGCCACCGAGGACGCGACGCGCCTCTCGCGCAGGGCGGAGCAGCTGGCGCTGGAGCGCCGCCGCGCCGAGGACGAGGGCGTCCAGCTCGATGCGCGGCAGGCCGAGGCGCGTGAGTCCATCGCCCGTATCGAGGTGGAGCAGCGCGAGGCCGATGCCCGGCTGAACACCGCGCAGCGGCGGCTCTTCGCCGCACGCGAAACCGTGGAGCGCATCAGTCATCGCGTGTCGGAAGCGAAGGCGGCCTCGGCGCGGCTGGCGGAGCGCGCCTCCGCGCTGCTGGCCGACGTCCAGCGGCTGGAGGACGCCGCGCGCGAGCTCGACGCGCGCGTGATCCAGCTGCGCGCCGAGCGCAACGAGAAGAACGAGAAGCGCGCCGGGCTGCTCGAGGCCATCGCCGAGGGCGCGCGCGCGCTGGACGCCGACATCCGCGCGCTCGAGGAACTGCGCGTCACCGTTCGCGCCGAAGAGGAGATCGTCACGGCAGCCCATGCGGACGCGGATGCGCGCGAAGCCGCAATCCGCGAGGCGCGTGCGGACCACGAGGAGGTCCGCTCGGATGCGGCCCGTCTCGAAATGGTCCGGGCAACGGCCGAGAGCGACCTCGCCCACCTCGCCGCGCAGGCCGCGGAGGCCGTGCAGGCATCTCTCGACCAGGTGCTCGCCGAAGTCGAACAGATGGAGCGCGACGGCGCCGCAGTGCCGGACGCCCGCGCCTTTGCCGCCGAGGAGCCCGAGGAGAGCGGGGAAGAAGGCAGCGAATCGCCCGCCGGCGACGTGGCTTCATCCAGTGCAGCAGCGGCCCTGGACGCCGAACCCCTGCCCAGTCTCACGGCCGAAGGCGCCATCGCGAAGCTGCGGGACAAGATCGATCGGCTCGGCCCCGTGAACATGATGGCCATCGAGCAGTTCGACGCGCTCGAGTCACGTCACCTGTTCCTCACGACCCAGCGCAAGGACCTCGTGGACTCGATAGCGTCCACCGGCGAGGCGATCCGCCGGATCGACGAAACGTCCAAAACCCGGTTCCGCGACGCGTTCGCGGCCATCAACCAGAACTTCCAGAAGACGTTCAGCACGCTCTTCGGAGGCGGCCGCGCGGGCATCACGCTGCTCGACGAGAACGATCCCCTCGAAAGCGGCATCGACATCGTCGCCTCGCCCCCGGGGAAGCGCCTGCAGAGCGTGCAGCTGCTCTCGGGTGGCGAGAAGGCGATGACCGCCATCGCGCTGATGTTCGCGATCTTCAAATACAAGCCCAGCCCGTTCTGCCTGCTCGACGAGATCGACGCGCCGCTCGACGATGCCAACATCGGGCGGTTCATCGAGATGCTGAAGGGCATGCTGCACCACACCCAGTTCATCCTCATCACCCACAACCGGAAGACAATGGAGATTGCCGACCGGCTGTACGGGGTGACAATGGAGGAGCCAGGGGTATCGAAGCTCATTTCCGTGAGGCTTAACTAGGGCTAAAGGCTCAAGGGCTAAGGGCTAAAGGCCAAGGCTCAAGGGCCAAGGGCTAAAGGAAGGGAGGGACTGAGGGCAGCGCGGGCGGCGCGACGGGCTTCCCTTAGCCTTTTGCCCTTAGCCCTTAGCCCTTCGTGATCCGCTGAGGCTTCCCTTAGCCCTTAGCCCTTAGCCCTTAGCCCTTAGCCCTGCGTGAACCGCAGCTGAAGGCTCCCCGTATGTATCCCCGAGGAGGCGTGGACATGTCACGAAGTGCACGAACGTCGCTGCTCGTTGCCTGGCTGGCGGTTGCCGGGCTTGCGGCGGGTGGGTGCGACGTCAGGGCGGGCGAGGGCGGATTTTCGATAGATGTCGCCTCAGGCCGGGCATCCGACGAGTGGAAGAAGACCTACACCGTCGCGGCAGGCGGCCGGTTCGAGGTCAAGAACACGAACGGAACGGTCACCATCGAGCAGGGCACAGATGAGGGCACCGTCGACGTGCGGGCCGAACGGATCGTCAAGGCCTCCAGCGACGAAGCCGCCCAGGGCATCCTGAAGCAGCTCGAGATGCATGAAGTGGTCACACCCGACGCCGTCCGGCTCGAGACCCGCGCGCCAAAGAGCTGGGGGCGGGGCGGCCACGAGGTCCGGTACTTCATCAAGGTGCCGAAGTCGATCAGAGTGGATGCGCGCACCACCAATGGTGGCGTGCGGCTGAACGGGATTGCGAACGAGGTCAGCGCCAGCTCGGTGAACGGCGGCATAAAGGGCGAGGGGCTGTCGGGCCACATCGATGCGAACACCACGAATGGCGGCGTCGACATTGGCCTCACATCGTTGGCAGACGCCGGCGTGACGCTGGAAACCGTGAACGGTGGCGTTCAGCTGCAGCTCCCGCGAACGGCCAAAGCCGACATCTCGGCCCGCGTCGTCAACGGCGGCGTCAATGTCGATGACGAGCTCGGGCTCAAGCAAACCGGCGAAAAGAGCCGGCGCAGGCTGGATGGACAACTGAACGGCGGTGGCAGCCGCGTCGAGCTCTCGACGACGAACGGCGGCATTCACATAACCGGGCGATAGACGGCTGTTGCCGATCTGAGACGAGGCCGGGCTGCCGCAGCGCCGTCGCCGGGATGAACGAAGACAAATCCAGCCGGTACCATCGCCTCCAGCGCCGCGCCTCCATCGCCTCGTTCGCGTGGAGCGCGGCGCTGCTCGTTACGCTCGCCTCGACCTCCGGATCTCTCCACATCCGCGACGCGGTGACCGCGCTCACCGCGTCTGCCGCGCTCGCGATTGTGCTGTATGTCGTCGCGCTGACGCTGCTGCACGAGATTGGCGCATTCCCCCTCGCGCTCTACAGCGACTACTTCCTGGAACACCGGTACGGCCTCTCGCGCCAGGCCCTCAGCGGATGGCTGCTCGATCACGCCAAAGGGACGGCGATCGGCCTGGCGCTGGTCGTCGGCCTCGCATCGCTCCTGTACTGGACGATGCGCGTCGTCCCCGGGTGGTGGTGGCTGGCGTCGGGCCTGTTCTTCGCGGCCCTGCTGGTGACGTTCGTGCACCTCGCGCCCGTGCTGCTGCTGCCCGTGTTCTTCCGGTTCACGCCGCTCGACGCGCCTGCCCTCCGGGAGCGTCTCGAGCGCCTGGCCGAACGGGCCGGCGCGCGCGTGATGGGCGTGTTCCGGTGGGAGCTGGGGTCGAAGACGTCGAAGGCGAATGCGGCGCTCGCAGGATCCGGACGGACCCGGCGCATCCTGATCGCCGACACCATGCTGGATCAGTACTCGGACGACGAGATCGAGGTGGTGCTCGCGCACGAGCTCGCGCACCATGTCCATCGCGACATCTGGACGGGGATCGCCTACGAGACCGTGCTGACGCTGGCGGGATTCTACGCGGCGCACCGCGTGCTGGCGTGGCTCGGTCCGCGCGCCGGACTGACGTCTCTCGCCGATCCCGCGGGCCTGCCGCTGCTGCTGCTTGCGGTGGGGGGCGTGTCTCTCCTGCTGATGCCCGCGGCGCTCGCGCTCTCGCGCAGCCACGAGCGGCGGGCGGATCGCTTCGCGCTCGATCTCACCCGCAACCCGTCAGCGTTCGCGTCCGCGATGCGGCGCCTGGGCGCGCAGAACCTGGCCGAGGAGCGCCCGTCGCGCGTCGTGCAGTGGCTGTTCTACAGCCACCCGCCGCTGGCGGACCGGCTCGACGCCGCGGCACGGTGGCCGGGCGAGCCGGTGAGAGAGTGAGGAATGCGGACCGTGACTCGCACTTATTTGCCGCGCACCACGAGCTCGCCGCGCATGGTGCGGCAGCCGTCTTCCTGCCGCAGGTTGCAGTAGATCGGGAAGGTGCCCGCCTGATCGGCCCTGAACTCGAAGCTGACAGTCTGGCCGGCGCCCACGCGCTTGGCGATCCGGTAGCCGTCGATCGTGAAGCTGTGCGGAATGTCGCCGCTGTGCAGCGTGACCCGCACCAGGTCGTTCTGGTTCACTTCGATCCGGCCCGGATCGAACGCGTACTTCCTGGCCGTGACCGCGACCTCACGCTGGACAGGCGCCTGCTCCTGCGCGTCCAGGCGGACGACCGGCCCCCGGTCACGAAGCGCCGCCCAGGCGAGCGCGGCGGCACCGACGAGCATTCCTGCGCAGATCACGCGAGTCGCTCCCCGCAATTTCATGGGACCCTCTGAAGGTTAGACGCCCACCCCGACGGTTCGGTCGCACCCGCGCTGTCGTCGAAAATAGAAAGGGCGGAGCCACGGCTCCGCCCTTTGTCGTCAACACGCCAACCTGGGCGGCCGCCGCAGTCCCATCCTAACCGATGCGACCCGCCGGAATCTGCCCAGCTTGGATTTTCGGCCCGAGTCAAGCAGGGCTGAAGCCCTGCCCCACATGCGTCAAGCAGGGCTGAAGCCCTGCCCCACATGCGTCTGTCAGGCTGTCGGCTTCGCGGCACCCTGCGCCGCTGGCTGGGCGCCTTCGGCCTCGTTCAACAGCGCTTTACGGCTCAGGCGGATCTTGCCGGTCGGGTCGATGTTGATGACCTTCACCAGCACCTGTTCGCCTTCCTTCAGCTCGTCACGGACGTCCTTCACGCGATGGTTCGCGATCTCCGAGACGTGGAGCAGCCCATCGGTGCCGGGCATGATCTCGACGAACGCGCCGAAGTCGGTGATGCGCTGCACCTTCCCCATGTAGGTCTTGTTCAGCTCGGGCGTGGCGGTCAGCTCCTGGATCATGCCGATGGCCTTCCGCGCGGAGGCCTCATCGGCCGACGCCACGTTCACGCGGCCATCGTCTTCGACGTCGATCTTCACGCCGGTGCGGTCGATGATGCTGCGGATCATCTTGCCGCCCGGTCCGATGACGTCGCGGATCTTGTCGACCGGAATCTTGATGGTGATGATCCGCGGCGCGAACGTCGAGATGTTGCCGCGGTGGGTGGCGAGCGTTTCCGCCATCTTCTCGAGGATGAACAGCCGGCCCGTGCGCGCCTGGTGCAGCGCCTCGCGCATGACGTCGGCGGTGATGCCGCCGACCTTGATATCCATCTGCAGGGCGGTGATGCCCTTGGACGTGCCGGCGACCTTGAAGTCCATGTCGCCGTAGTGGTCCTCAGCCCCTGCGATGTCGCTCAGGACGGCATGCTTGCCGGTTTCTTCGTCCATGATCAGGCCCATGGCGATGCCGGCGACGGGAGCCGTCAGCGGCACCCCCGCGTCCATCATCGCCATCGCACCGCCGCAGACCGAGGCCATGGACGACGACCCGTTCGACTCGAGGATGTCGGACACCACGCGCACGGTGTAGGGGAACTTGTCTTCGCCGGGCACGACGGGGGTGAGGGCGCGCTCGGCGAGCGCGCCATGGCCCACTTCGCGGCGTCCGGGCCCGCGGAGGAACGCCACCTCGCCGACCGAGAACGGCGGGAAGTTGTAGTGGAGCATGAAGCGCTTGTAGCCGTCGCCGTCGACGGTCTCCACCTTCTGCTGGTCATCGGCCGTGCCGAGCGTTGCGGTGACGAGCGCCTGCGTCTCGCCGCGCGTGAACACTGCCGAGCCGTGCACACGGGGGAGCACTCCGACCTCGCTCCAGATGCCCCGGATCTCGTCGAACTTCCGGCCGTCCAGCCGCACGCCGTGCTCGAGCACCTCGTCGCGCAGCACCTTCTCCTTGAGCTCCTTGAAGATGGACTTCGCTTCCACCTTGCGCTGGACCTCGCCTTCCGGGAGCGACGCGATCAGCTCCTCGAGAACCTCGTCGACGCGGTCGTAGTTCTCGAGCTTGCCGCGGATGCGCATCGCCTCGCTGAGCGGGACGAGCACCTTCTCCTCGACCTCACGGTAGAACTCACGCGAGACTTCCTTCTTCGCCACCTCACGCTTCTTCTTGCCAATCTCCTTCGCCAGGTCGTCGATGACGTCGACGATCTGCCGGATGGCGGCGTGGGCGGTGCCGAGCGCCTGGACGACTTCCTCTTCGGTGGCTTCCTTCGCGCCGGCCTCGACCATCACGATGCCCTCGCGGCTGCCCGCCACGATCAGATCGAGGCGGCTCTGGCGCCGCTGCGGATAGGTCGGGTTGATGATGAACTGCCCGTCCACCAGGCCGACCCGCACGCTGGCGATCGTCTTCTGGAAAGGGATCTCGGAGATCGCGAGGGCGGCGGATGCCCCGGTAATCGCCAGGACGTCAGAATCATTCTCGGAATCCGCCGAGAGCACGAGCGCGATGACCTGCGTTTCGTGGCGCCAGCCGACCGGGAAGAGCGGCCGGATCGGCCGGTCGGTCATGCGGCTGGTGAGCACTTCCTTCTCGGACGGCTTGCCTTCGCGCTTGAAGAAGCCGCCGGGGATCCGGCCTGACGCATAGGTGTACTCGCGGTAGTCCACCGTGAGCGGCAGGAAGTCGATGCCTTCGCGCGCGTTGGCCGCATAGCACGCGGTGACGAGGACCATCGTGTCGCCGAGGCGCACGATGACCGAGCCGTCGGCCTGTTTGGCCAGCTTGCCGGTTTCGAAGGAGATGGTCTGGGAACCGATGGTGACGTTACGCGTGTGCATAGCCTTGCCTCGATGAACGCTCGGAGTGGAGTGGCTGCGGGTCCGGCCCGCGACCGGGGAGTGCGCGCGCACGATGGAGCATCAGGGGGCGCAGCGCGTGGATGACGGTCGCAGGCGGTCGTTGGATCAGGGTCGTCACGGAAGGGAAATCGGCTGCCGCCCTGCGGCTGCCGACGCTCACTGTCTCTTCTCTATTTGCGAATGCCGAGGCGGCGGATCAGCTCCGCGTAACGCGACGTGTCTTTGTGCTTCAGGTAGTCGAGCAGCCGCCGGCGCTGGCCGACCAGCATCAGCAGGCCGCGCCGCGAGTGGTGATCCTTCGCGTGAGTCTTGAAGTGCTCGGTGAGATAGTTGATGCGCTCGCTGAGAATCGCCACTTGCACCTCGGGAGACCCGGTGTCGCCTTCGTGCGTTTTGTAGCTGCCGATAATCTCGGACTTCCTGTCCCTGGTCAGTGTCAACCCGCTACCCTCCACGTACGGCCCAGACGGAGACCGAGCTCCTACCAAGCCGCCGTAAATCCTTTAGAAGACGTAGGATTCTACCTCAGAACCACAACCGGGTGCAAAGCGCCCGAGGCCTCCCGGACGACCCCCAGGGCCACCAGCGCGCCGGCCGGATCGAGCAGGCGCACGGGGCCTTTCGCGCCCGCTGGCGGCAGGTCCAGCAGCAAGCGCGGCTCGATGTCACGGCCATGGAGCGCCCACCGAACGCCTTCTTCGCTCAACCGGCAGCCCTCGAGATGACCGAGCAAGGCTTGGGATGGCACCAGGCGGTCCAGCGCCGCGTCGGGTGCCTCGAGGGCAAGCCCGAACGGCACCGCCTGCGACAGGACGAACTCGCCGCTCCTGGTGCGCCGGAGCCCTGACAGGTGGGCCGCCGTGCCGAGGGCCACGCCGAGATCGTGCGCCAGCGATCGCACGTAGAACCCCGCAGAGCTCGTCACCTCGATCGTCGCCGTACTGCCTTCGAGCTCGACAAGGCGCAAGTCGTGGACGATGACCGTCACGGGCTCCAGCGTCACCGCGCGCGAGGCGCGCGCGAGCGCGTAGGCCCGGTGCCCGCCCACCTTCTTCGCTGAGTACGCCGGCGGTCGCTGCGAAAACGTGCCGCGAAACCCGCTCAACACGCGCTCGAGGGCGTTCCGATCGACGGCGACCGGTGTCGTCGGCCCCGTTGACTCGCCCGCGCTGTCGTAAGTGTCGGTGCCCCAGCCGAACTGCACCTGCGCCGTGTACGTCTTGGTCGCGCTTGCGAGGAACCGGGCAAGCCTCGTGGCGCGCCCGATGAGCAGCGGAAGAACGCCAGTGGCGAGGGGATCGAGCGTGCCGGTGTGTCCCACCTTGACGCCGCCCAGGGCACGCCGCACCGCCGACACGATGTCGTGCGACGAGGGTCCTGAAGGCTTGTCGATGACGAGCGCGCCGTCGGCTGCAGCGGCTGCGGTCGACGTCATAGAGTCGCGGACGGCTGCGGCTCGGGCCGGTAACCCTGCTCGATCGCCTCGGTGATCTCGCGCACGACGCGCGCGCGCACCTCGGTGTAGCGGCCGGTCACGGTGCAGCCGGACGCGTTCTTGTGGCCGCCGCCGCCGAACTTCTTCGCCACCGTGCAGAGATCGATGTCGCCCTTCGACCGCATGCTCACGCGGTACTCGTGTCTCTCGATCTCCTTGAAGAAGACCGCCGCCTGGATCTCGCGTACGGTGAGCGGCAGGTTGATGAGCCCCTCGGTATCGTCGTAGGTGCCACCCGCGGCCGCTGCCATCGCCCGGTCGACGCACACTACCGCGAGGCGGCCATCGTGCTCGAGCTCTATCGAGCTCAGCACGGCGCCGAACAGCTTCAGCCGGCCCAGCGTGTTGCTGTCGAAGATGCTGCGCGCGACCTTGGGCGGGTCCACACCCGCTTCGACCAGCTGGCGGCAGATGTCGAACGTCCGCGCCGAGATGCTGGAGTAGTGGAACGATCCCGTGTCGGTCACGATGCCCATGTAGATGTGGGTCGCGAGCTCCACCGAGAGTGAAACGTCGAGCGCCCGGATCACGTCGAACACCATCTCGGCGCAGGCGGCGGCGCTGGGGTCGAACCAGTTGATCGCGCCGAAGTCGGCATTGCCCGGGTGGTGATCGATATTGATCACGAAGTACTGCTCGAGGCCTTCCACGCCGGTGCGCTTCAGGTCGCTGCACTCCATGATGATCGCGGCGTCGAAATCGCCGTCGACGCGCTCAGCCACACGAATCGACGGCACGCCGGGAAACGCCATCAGCGCAGCGGGGGCAGCATCCTGGTTCACCACCTCCACGTGCTTGCCCAGGGCGCGCAGCGCGAACGCCATCGCGAGCTGCGAGCCGATGGAATCGCCGTCCGGGCGCGAGTGCGAGCTGATGACGAACCGCTGGCGTGAGCGAATCGCTTCACAGATGCGTGCAATCGGTTCGGCGTTATCGTTCGCTGTCGTCTGGGGGTGGGGCATCTTGTGTGGTTCGCGCGTCGTTCGCGTGGATCTCCTGCAGCAACTCCTCGACGCGCGCCTGGTGGGCAATCGACTTGTCAAAAACGAATGCGATTTCCGGCACCCGCCGCAGGCGCAGGCGCTGGGCGAGCTGGCGGCGGACGAACGGCGTTACGCGTGCCAGCGCTTTCTCGGTCGACCGCTGGGCCGTGGCGTCACCGAGTCCCGTGTAGTAGATGTGGGCGACCTGCAGGTCGGGGCTGACACGCACACGCGTGATGGTGATGAAGCCCACGCCGGGGTCGTGCACATCGCGCGCGAGCACGTGGCTGGCTTCCGCCTTGATCTGCTCGCTCAACCGCTCGGTACGCGACGCGCTCACGCCAGAAACTCCACTTCACTGCGGGACACGAGGCCGGGCTCGACCCGCTCGATCTCGTCGAGCACGCCTTGCAGCTCCCGGCTGGCGAGCGCTTCCGACCCGGCGATGGTCACGACGCCGAGCCCGGCGCGCTGCCACAGCTCCTGGTGCTCGACCTCCGATACCGCCACGTTGAAGCGGCGGAGCCGGTCCTTCACGGCCCGAAGCACCATCCGCTTGTCCTTGAGGGACTGCGCGTCGGCGATGAACAGCTCGAGCGACAGCAAACCAACGACCATATGAGGCACGCTCCGAATGGGACGCGTGCCTGCTGCCGTGCAGAAGACCCGCCCACCCGCCTGGGGCGCGCGTGCACGTCAGCGTCCCGTCACGCGGTGACGGCCGCCACCTTCTCGAGCGTGAAGCACTCGATGACGTCGCCGACGCGGATGTCGTCGAAGCCGTCGAACGCGATGCCGCACTCGAAGCCCGACCTGACCTCGGACACGTCGTCTTTGAACCGCCGCAGCGAGCCGATCTTGCCCTGGTGGATGACGACGTTGTCGCGCAGCAGCCGCGCCTGCGCGTCGCCGCTGCGGATGATGCGCCCCTCGGTCACCATGCAGCCCGCGATGGTTCCGAACTTCGGCACCTTGAAGAGATCGCGTACTGCCGCAATCCCCAGGCGCGCTTCCTTGAAGGTGGGCTCGAGCAGCCCGTCCATCGCCTTCTTGATCTCGTCGGCCACCGCGTAGATGACCGAATGCTGCCGGATGTCGACGCTCTCGCGCTCTGCGAGATCCGCGGCGTTCCGATCCGGCCGCACGTTGAACCCGATGATGATCGCCTCGGATGCCGACGCGAGGAGCACGTCCGACTCGTTGATCGCGCCAACGCCCGATCGCAGGATCTTGATCTTGACCTTGTCGGTGCTGAGCTTCGCGAGCGAATCGGCGAGCACCTCGGCGGAGCCCTGCACGTCGGCCTTGATAATCAGCGCCAGGTCCTTGCTGCCCTCCGCCAGCTGCAGCTGCAGCGACTCGAGGGTGACGCGGCCGCTCTTCAGGCCGAGGGCCTTGGCCTTTGCCTGCTCCTGCCGGAACACGGCAATCTGCCGGGCCTTTGCCGGATCGTCCAGCGCCTGGAACGCGTCGCCCGGCGAGGGAACCCCACCGAGGCCCAGCACTTCCACCGGCGTGGACGGGGGCGCCAGCTTGATCGACCGGCCGCGGTCGTCGATGAGCGCCCGCACCTTGCCGACGATCGTGCCGGCGATGAACGTGTCGCCCACATGCAGCGTCCCGTCCTGCACGAGAATCGTCGCCACGGGGCCGCGGCCGCGATCGATCTTCGACTCGAGCACCGTGCCCGACGCGTTGCGCTTCGGATTGGCCTTCAGCTCGCCGATGTCGGTGACGAGCAGGATCATCTCGAGCAGCAGATCGAGGTTCTGCTTCTTCTTCGCGGAGACATCCACCATGACGGTGGTGCCGCCCCACGCCTCGGGAACCAGGTTCAGTTCGGCCAGCTCGCGCTTGACGTTGTCGGGGTTCACCCCCGGCTTGTCGATCTTGTTCACGGCCACGATGATCGGCACGTTGGCCGCGCGCGCGTGGTCGACCGCTTCCTTCGTCTGCGGCATCACGCCGTCATCAGCCGCCACCACGAGCACCACCACGTCGGTGACCTTCGCGCCGCGGGCCCGCATCATCGTGAACGCCGCGTGGCCCGGCGTGTCGAGGAACACGATGTTGCGGCCGTCACCGACGGGCACGTGATAGGCACCGATGTGCTGGGTGATGCCGCCCGCCTCGCGCTCCGCGACGCGCGTGGACCGAATCGCGTCGAGCAGCGTGGTCTTGCCGTGGTCGACGTGGCCCATCACCGTGACGACCGGCGCGCGCATGACCAGGTCCTCGGCCTTGACCTCCTCGGACTCGACCTGCAGCAGCTCCTGTTCGAACGTGCGCATCTTGACGTCGGCGCCGAACTCGCGCGCGATCATCATCGCCGTCTCGGTGTCGAGCGTGCTGTTGATGTTGAGCATCATGCGCTTCATCAACAGCTTGGCGAGCACGTCCTTCACACGTAGATCGAGCTTGTCGGCGAGATCCTTGACCGTCATCCCCTCTGCCAGCGTGATCGTGCGTGAAATCGGCGGCGGCCCGACCGGGGCGACCGGCATCTGCGGACGCGGGTCGCGCGTCGTATCGCGGCGTGGACCGGACGGACGAGGCCCGCCACCGGGACGGCCACCACCGGGACGCGTTGGCCAGGACGTCCCGCCAGGCCGCGGCGGCATGCCGGGGCGCGCGAGACCAGGCGCGCCGGGCGTTGCCGGACGCACCGGGTGCGACGGCAGCGGCCGCGGGCCGCCGAGCGGAGCCGCGGGCTGATACGGGGGACGAACGTCAGACGGCCGCGCCATGCCGGGACGCGCGGCGATGGGCGCTCCGGGACGTGCGCCAGGGGCGGCCGGGCGAGCGGCCGGACGCGGCGGTGCCGCCGCGGGTGCCGCCGGACGCGGCGCAATCACCGGCCGCGCGGTCGTCTGCGGCGCCAGCGGTGTCGATGACGGCCGGTTTTCCTCGATGCGGAGCCGCAGTGTGGGCGGCACGAAACGGCCCGGCTGCACAGGACGTTGCGCACGCAGGCCCTCCTGATGCGGCGGCGCGTGGCTCGCCATGGTCGGCCGATGCCGGCGGCTCCGTGACGGGATACGCGCCTGCTGCTGATCCCGCCGTGTCCGTTCGGACGGCTCGGCCGATGCGCTCACCCCCTGCGCTTCGGGCTGGGCGGTCTCCGCGTGTTCCTGCGTTGCCGCGGCCGTGTACGCATCGTGGACCGCTTCGTCCATCTGCGCTGGAGCCTCGTCCGACAGGGTCGGCGCCGCTTCCCTCGGCTCCTCGAACGACTCTGCGGGCGGAGCGTACTGGTACGCGTCCGAATCGGCAGCGTCCTCATCGACCGGCGTCGGCTGCACCGGCCTCGTGATGGTCTTGACGAGGCGCGGGGGACCGAGCGTCGGGGCGGCCGGCTTCGGCGGCTCGGGCTTGCGGCCGGGCATCGGCTTCTTGCCGCTCGAGGGCATCGGCCGCTCAGCGAACATGTCGCCGCCAGGCAGCGAGACCCCGCGCTGGCGCGCGAGGCGCTCGACGAACTGCCGTCCGACGACCTCTTCTATCGTGCTCGAGGCGCTCTTCACCTCGATGCCGTGATCGCGCTTGAGCAGCGCCATCACTTCCTGGCTGGTCGTCCCCAGCAGCTCCGCGACTTTGTAAATCCGGACAGTTGCCAAGCCGTTTACCTCGACGTCCCTTCAGTCACTACTGTGTCGCTTGCCGCGCGTTCCGGCTCGGCGCCGTCGACGCCCTCGGCGGGAGGTGCCTCAGTCGTGTCGTCCCCGGCTTCCGCAGCTGCCACAGCCGGCTCGCCGCCGAGCGCTGAGACGGCCGTCTGCTCGCCGACGTCATCGCCCCCGCCCGTCGCGAGCTCGCCCTCCGCTTCAAGGGGAGCGTCCGAATCGGAGTCCGCCGAGAGGTCTGCTTCGCCGGCTGCATCTTCCGAGTCGCCGCCCAGCTCGAGGCCGGCGAACTGCAGCTCCACCTCCCGGCGCTTCTCTTCCTCACTCTTGATGTCGATGCGCCAGCCCGTCAGCTTCGCCCCGAGCCGCACGTTCTGGCCCTTCTTGCCAATCGCGAGCGACAGCTGCTTGTCTTCGACCACGACCTCCATCACGCGTTCGTGGTCGTCGACGATCGAGACGCGCTGCACCTTCGCCGGGCTGAGCGCGTTGGTGACGAACAGCACGGGGTCTTCCAGGTACTCGACGATGTCGATCTTCTCGCCGCGCAGCTCGCGGATGATGGCCTGCACGCGCGTGCCCTTCATCCCGACGCACGCGCCGACCGGATCGACGTCACGCTCGCGCGAGTACACCGCGACCTTCGCGCGGTCGCCCGCCTCCCGCACCGCGCCGCGGATGATGACCGTGCCGTCGTAGATTTCGGGCACTTCCTGCTCGAACAGCTTGATCAACAGCGCGGGATCGGTGCGCGACAGCACGATCTGCGGCCCCTTCGCGCTGCGGTTCACGCCCTTGATGACGGCGCGGACGCGGTCCTGCGGGTTGTAGCTCTCCGCGCGCGACTGCTCCTTCCGGGGCAGCACGGCCTCGATGCGGTTGTTCAGCTCCGCGACGATGTCGCCGTTCTCGAAGCGCTTGACGGTCGCGTTCACGACCTCGCCGACCCGCTCGTTGAACTCCTCGAAGATGTTCTCGCGCTCCGCCTCACGGACCTTCTGGAAGATGACCTGCTTCGCGGTCTGGGCCGCGATGCGCCCGAGCACGTCGGTCGGCTTCGGGAACTCGATCTCCATGTCGACTTCGGCTTCCTCGCCGTAGAGCTCCTGCGCCTCGGTCAGCGAGATTTCGATGGCCGGGTCGGTCACCTGCTCGACGATGTGCTTCACCGCGAAGAGATCCACCTGGCCCGTTTCCGGGTTGAAGCGGGTCTTCAGGTTCTCGTTGCTCTTGTAGTACTTCCGCGACGCCGTCAGCACCGCGTCCTCGATGGCCGTGATGATCACGTCGGGCTCGATGCCCTTTTCCTTCGCGAGCGCCTCAATCGTCTGCTGCAGTGGGTTGGTCGTCATCTCTCTCTTAGAACTCCACGTCGAGCCTGGCCCGCTTGATGTTGTCGAGCGCGATCCGGTGCCACTTCCGGCCCTGGGCCTCAAAGACGACCGATCCGTCCTCGATCCCGCGGATGCGTCCAGCGAACGCCGTCTGCCCGTCTACCGGGGCGTCCACCACGACCTTGGCGGCCCGCCCGGTGAAGCGCTCGTAATCGCGCGCATCACGCAGGGGCCGGTCGAGGCCGGGCGAAGACACCTCGAGGGTGTACGCACGGTCGAGCGGGTCCTCGACATCGAGAATCGTGCTGATCTCGCGGCTCACCACCGCACAGTCCTCGACGCCGACGCTGTCCTCGGGAGTGCCGGATGGACCCGGCTTGTCGATGAAGACTCGGACGACCCAGCCGGAGGATTCACGACGCAACTGGACGTCGAACAACTCGAGGCCGTGCGACTGGACGACCCGATCGGCCACCGCCCGGATTCGTTCGACCGCCTCCATCCGCCCGCCGCGCCCCCCCAAACACAAAGAGTGGGCACGAGCCCACTCCGGTCTTAGCCCGTCCTCCTGCGAACTATTTATGCTAGCACACGGTCAAGGGCACAGCAACGGACGGACGAGCAGATCGTAGTCGCGGGCGCCCACGATCTCGCCATCGTGAAACGTGCCTGGCAGGAGCTGGCTCGGGTCGCACTCGGTCAGGAACACCTGGGGGTCGATCTCCGGCGCCTGTCCAGCCAGCCGGCCGCGCAGGACGAGCTCGTGCTCCTCAGACACACCATCCACTACGAGCCGGACGCGGTCGCCGACCCGCCGCCGCTGCGCGGCCCGGACGATCCGCTTCTGCTGCCGCATCAGTCGGTCGCGTCGGGCCTTCTTCACGCGCGCCGGCACGTCATCGTTCATCGCTTCGGCCGCGGTGCCTTCCTCGTGGGAGTAAGTGAAGATGCCGACATGGTCGAACTGGACGGCATCGAGAAAGCCCGAGAGCTCATCCACGTCGGCGTCCGTCTCCCCCGGGAAGCCGACGATGAAGGTTGTCCGCAGTGTGGCGCCGGGAACGCGTGAGCGGATACGGCCGAGCAGCCGCTCGTAGGTCGCCCTCGTGCCCGGACGCCGCATGCGCTTCAGCACCGCGTCCGACGCGTGCTGCAGCGGCAGGTCGATGTACTTGACGACCTTCTCGCACTCGGCCATGGCGCCGAGCATCGGATCGTCGATCGTGGTGGGGTAGAGATACAGGAGGCGTATCCACTCCAGGCCGTCGACTGTGTTCAGCTCGCGCAGCAGACGGGCGAGCGCGCCACGCTCGCTGCGGTCGATGCCATAGAAGGTCGTGTCCTGGCTGATCAGGATGAGCTCACGCACGCCGGCCTCGGCGAGCTGACGGGCCTCGGCAACGATGGAGGCCGCGGGACGGCTTCGATATTGTCCACGGAGCCTCGGGATGATGCAGAAGGCGCACTTGTAATCGCAGCCCTCGGCAATTTTCACGTAGGCGTAGTGACGCGGCGTGGCAAGGACGCGGGGCGTATCGGCATCATAGATATAGGTCGGCAGCTCGGTGCGCGCGCCAAGAGGCTGGTGGCCGTTCCGCCGGACGGTCCGGTGGAACACCATCGGAGAGACGCCAGGCGCCCGGAGGGGTGCGTCTCCGCTCAACGCGCCCACAATCTCCGGCACCTCCCCCGTGCCCAGCAGCGCGTCGATCTCGGGAATCTGCTCCCGCAGCTCATCGCGATACCGCTCCGCAAGGCACCCCGTCACCACGAGCCGGCGCGACGGCGACGCCTTCTTCAACTCGGCCATCTCGAGAATCGCGTCGATCGACTCCTGCTTCGCGCGATCGATGAACGCACACGTGTTCACGACGATGACATCCGCGTCGGCCGCATGCGGCGTCAGCTCGTGTCCCGCCTGGCGGGCAAGACCGAGCATGACCTCGCCGTCAACGAGGTTCTTGGGGCAGCCGAGGGAAACCAGACCGATTTTCATGAATGCAAGGCTATGGGCTGCAGCCTGCAGGCGGCAGGCTGCGTCTGGCCTCAGGCCCGAAAGTGCCTGCAGCCCGCAGCCTGTAGCCTGCAGCCCTAGGGGTACAGTCTGTAAAGCATCCGCGGATAAGGAATCGTCTCCCGTACGTGCTCGAGGCCGCAGATCCAGGAGACGACGCGCTCGATGCCCATGCCGAAGCCGCCGTGGGGGACCGAGCCGTAGCGGCGGAGATCCAGGTACCACTCGAACGCTTCGGGCGGCAGGTTGTGTTCCTTGATCCGCTGCACCAGCAGGTCGTAGTCGTCGATGCGCTGGCCGCCGCCGATGATTTCGCCGTAGCCTTCGGGCGCGAGCACGTCGACGCACAACGCCTTGTCCGGCTGCTCGGCGTCGGGCTTCATGTAGAACGCCTTCACCGCCGCCGGGTAGTGGGTGACGCACACGGGCCGGTCGAACTGCTCCGAGAGGACGGTTTCGTCGGTCCCGCCAAGGTCGCCTCCGTATGCGAAGGGCAGGCCCTTGTCCGTCAGGATCTTCGCCGCTTCGTCGTAGGTCACGCGGGGGAACGGCGCCTGCACCGCCTCGAGCTTCGACGTGTCGCGCTCGATCACCTTCAGTTCCGTCTTGCGCCTGTCGAGCACCCGGCCCACCACTTCGACGACCAGGCCCTCGGCAAGCGCAATCACCTCGTCCAGGTTCGCGTACGCCATCTCCGGTTCGACCATCCAGAACTCGGTGAGGTGGCGCCTGGTCTTGGACTTCTCGGCGCGGAAGGTCGGGCCGAAGCAGTAGACCTTTCCGAGCGCCATCGCGTTGGCCTCGTTGTACAGCTGCCCGCTCTGCGTCAGGTACGCCGTCGTGTCCTCGAAGTACTGCACCGGGAACAGCGTGCTCGTCCCCTCGCAGGCCGCCGGCGTGAAGACGGGCGTGTCGCAGAGGATGAAGTCGCGGCTGTTGAAGTAATCGCGGACGGCGCTGATCACCTCGTGGCGCACACGGAGGATCGCCTGCTGACGGGGCGAGCGGATCCAGAGATGCCGGCGATCGAGGAGGTAATCGACGCCGTGCTCCTTCGGCGTGATCGGGTAGTCGGACGAGGGGCCGTGCACCTCGATGCCGGTCACGTCAATCTCGAACCCGCCGGGCGCGCGGGCATCGGCCCGGACGGTTCCGCTCACGCTCAGCGACGTTTCCTGAGAGAGGTGGTCCGCGCCTTTGAAGACCTCGTCGCCGACGGCAGCCTTCGACATCACGGCCTGAATGAACCCGCTGCCGTCGCGGACCTGCAGGAAATGGATCTTCCCGCTCGACCGCCGGTTGTGCAGCCAGCCGTGGATCGTGACCGGCTGACCCTCGTGCTTCGCGATGTCCTGAATCCGCGCCATCGTCATTGTCTTCTCGAAACGAAACGGGCAGTTGCTCCACCAGCGTCGACGGTGTCCGTGCGGCGAACGGTCACCTCGCCGCCGCTGCGAGTCAGAATCCTGTCAGCTGTTCCAGCCGTTCCTGCACGCGCTGCGCGCGCTCGAGCGCCACCCGGGGCTCTGCGGCCGCAGCGAGCTCGAACATGAGCACGCCCTCATAACCGATCTTCTGCAGCGCCATCAGCCCCGCATCCCAGTTGATTCGCCCGTCGAACGGCATGAGATGATCGTCGGTCCGCCCCGTGTTGTCGTGCACGTGCGTCGTCAGCACGTGTCCCGACAGCGTCTCGATCGCGTCCAGCAGATCGCCTGCGAGCTGCGCGTGGCCGAAGTCGAAGCACACGCCGATGTCGGGCAGCTCGAGGTCATCCTCGATGAAGCGCACCAGCCGCTCCGCTGTCGAGAGCCGGTTGGGGATCAATTCGAGCGCCAGGCGCACACCCAACGGTGCGGCGATCTCCTCGAGCGCTTCGATGCTGCGGCGCGCCATGTCGGGACGGTTGTCCTCCGGTCCCGGCTCCTGGGACTCGGGCACCCCGACGTGCACGACGAGGAACGGCGCCCCCAGATGGTGCGCACACCTGATCGCAGCTTCCACCTCGCCGAGCGCGTGTGTTCTGGCCTTCTCATCGCCGGTGGCAATCGACAGGGGCGATCCCCAGACGCCATTGCGCAGCGAATCCGCAATCGGGGCGTGCACCGCGTGCGGACGCAGCCCGGTGTCACGCAGCGACTCCCCCAGCTCGGTCAAGGCGGCCGCATCGGCTGGATCGAAGTGCGGCCGGTTGGCGAATATCTCAACCGCGTCGAACCCGTGGGCGGCGATCTCGACCAGCTGATCGCGGCCGAGCCGCTGGTCATGGTAGAGGTGCGTCGATATGCCGAACTGCAGGGTGCTCAAACAGCCTCCGCGGCGCCCGCTCGAACATCCCAGTATAGGTGACAGGCCCTGAAATGCGGAATCGGGCGGAAGCGGCGGTGCCCCGGTCGACGAAGACGCTGACGGTGTAGGGCCGGGGCCGAAGCGCCCCGGCCTATCCCTACACGATCTCGTCCACGACGCCGGCGAGCAGCTCGCGCAGCAGCCCGAACTGCGGCTGCCGTTCGAGCGCCATGCTCACGTAGCGCAAGGTGCGGGGGATGTACTGCATGTAGACAGGATTGCTGCGCGCGGTCGTCTGGTAGCCGAAGGTGCCGAGCGCCTTGAGGTTGCGCTGCAGGGCCATCATCTCGAACCGCTCGCGGAACGCGCGCTCCCACTCGGTGGTTGCGGTGTCCGGGCATCCCTCGCGCTTGAGGGCGACGAAGTGGTCGATCAGCGCGTGGCTGTCGTCTTCCGGCAGGTCCACGTACGAATCACGCAGCAGGGACGCCAGGTCGTACGTGTCGGGACCCATGCGCGCGTCCTGGAAGTCGATCACGTACAGCTCGCCCCGACTGAGCATCAGATTGCGACTGTGATAATCGCGATGGCAGAGCACCCGCGGCTCCGCCGCGAGCAGGCCCGCCAGGTTGCGCCATTCGCCGACGAGCGCATCATGCACGACGGGCGTCAGGGCGACGCCGCGATAGCCCTCGATGAAGTGCTTGGTGAAGAACTCGAGTTCCCACACGAACTTCTCCACGTCGAACGCCACCTGGTAGGGCGGGTAAGCCGGCGAGGCGAGGTCCGCACCACGCCGCTGCAGGATCTCGATCAACGTGACGGCCTGTCGATACAGACGGATGTGTTCGGATGGCTGCACCGCCCCGAGATACGCCTGAAGGGTGACGTCGCCCAGGTCCTGTAACACGAGGAGCGCGAGATCGTCGGCGTGATCGATGATCGCCGGTACCGCGAGCGGCATCTGGCCCAGCAAGGAGGCGATGCGGACGAACGGCAGCGTCTCGTACGAGAACGATTCGGGGTGCAGCGACAGCACGACCGATGGCGCATCCCTGAGGACCACGCGGAAATACCGGCGGTCGGACGCGTCGCCGGTCAGCGGCACGACTGCCAGGCTCCGCTGCTTGAGCCCGCTGCGCTGCAGGTAATTCTCGAGCCGGTCCCGCACCTGCGCGGTGTCCGCGCGTCGCTTTTCGGTGGTCGCCATGATCAGTCCTTCTCTGGCGGCAGATGTGCGGCTGCGCTCGGTTCTACGAATCGATGGGGGACACGGTGAGCGCTCCCTCCCGGTAATCGTGCGGTCCGGCGGGAACCGCGCCGGCCGGGAGCAGCACGGACCGATGATACCGTGAGCCCGGGCCCACGACCGCGCCGTTGCACACGATGCACGAGACCAGCTCGACATCGTCCTCCACCACGGCATCCCGCCAGCAGACCGTGTTCGACAGGCGGGCGCCCGCGGCCACGTGCGCACCGCTCTCGATCAGCCGGCGCGGGTCGCGCTCGCTCAGCCTGACGCAGGTGTCGAGATACGACGCTGGCGTGCCGATGTCATCGAAGCTCGCGCGCGCGATCCAGCCACGCACGCTGCCCGGCCGTGCGGCGATCAGCGCGGGGTAGCGCTGCGCGACGCTCTCGCTTGGCGTGTCCAGGGGCACGCCCTCGAAGGCCGCGCGGCCCACGACCTGCGCACCGACGAAGTGCCAGCCCGCCGGCGCGTGGCCCCGGCGCGTGAACCGCTCCACGGCCCCGGACGGATCGAGCTGCACGCCCCCGTAGCGCAGCGGCGCCGGGTTCTCGATCACCGCCATCGTGACGAGCGCGTCCGAGGCGGAATGGGCCGAGTACAACGCGCGCAGATCGATATCGGTCAGCGTGTCGCCGTTCACGATCAGCAGCTCGTCGCCGTCCAGCAAAGAGAACGCACGCGCCGGCCCTCCGCCGGATCCGAGGAGCGGCTGTTCCCACGAGTAGCGCACGCGGACTCCGAACGCCGCGCCATCCCCCACCGCCGCCGCGACGGTGTCCGATCGATGGTGGAGGTTGACGATAGCCTCGCGCACGCCGTGCGACGCGAGACCGCGAAGGATGCGCGCGATGAGAGAGGTGCCGGCCACCGGCAGGGCCGGCTTCGCCCGCAGCCACGAGAGCGGTCGCAGGCGTGTGCCGAGACCTGCCGAGAGCACGAGGGCGACAGGCATGCGTGGGCTGGCGGGGGCAGACAACGTCGTGGCCGTGGCTGACCTAACGCGCTGGTGGCTGCCGCTCAGATCCCGTCGAACAGCATGTCGGTGTCAGGCAGGCCGCGCGCCCGCCGGTATTCCATGAAGAGGCAACGGTACGAATCCAGCAGGTAGTCGCCGGGCCCGCGTCCGAGCGCGCGCGCGGCGTCGGTGACGCCTTGTTCCGAGCCTTCGACCTCGACGAAGACACCCACGGGTGTTTCGTCGATCGCGATCATCGCGTCGCCGAGCGCGTACTCCTCGCGGTACTTCTGATAGCGGAACCACACCCGGTACCCGAGATTCTCGAAGCATCGGAGCATCGTCTCGCCGTCGCCGACCACCGTTTCGAGCTCCTCGCGTACCTTCATGTGCGACGGCTGTACGGGGCCCTTGAACGTGACGAGATTCTTGCCGGGCTCGATCCGCACCCGCAGCACACAGCGGCGGTTCTTCAGCGCCTCGCCGGGCTCGTCGAGCAGGTAGTCCTCCTGCAGCCGGCGGCTGCGGATGGGGGTGGCCTCACTGCCCGCGATCGCGGTGCGTGCGTCGTCCACCGAAGCGAACCGGAGCTTGACTTCGCGTTCGATCGCCGTGGTCATGCGGGCCTATGTAACTCCAACTGGCGCGGGGATGCAATCGGGATCGATGGGACCAGAGTCCCGGCTCCACATAGTCGAGCCGGCTTCTCAGTTGTGGACTGTGGGAGAGGGCTTCAGCCCTGCATCCGCCCGGACTGTCGGTTGTGGGAGCCGGCTGTCGATGTGGGCGCGACGTCCGATGTGGAGCCGTTACTGCCCGATGTGGAGGCCGACTGTCCGATGTGGAGCCGGGACTTCAGTCCCGGCGCGATCCCGTACAAGACGAGAGGCGGCGCACCATGTGGTACGCCGCCTCGCTATCGGGAGAACTGATGGAGCCTACTCGCCGCCCTTCGGCACCGGGACGAAGATCTCCTGGTTGTTCCGCCACACCAGCAGGAACGCCGTGCCGCCCGTGCGGACGCTCTGGAGCGCCCGGACAGTCTCCGCTGGGCTCGTGACCGGCTTCCGGTTCACCTGCACGATGATGTCGCCCGGACGCACACCCGCACGCGCCGCACTGCCGCTCGGATCGACATCGGTGATGAGCGCGCCGGTGGTGCCGCTCGGCACGCCCATGCGGCGCGCGCGTTCGGCCGTCAGGTTGCCCAGCGTGATCCCGAAGCCCTCGTTGGTGTCACCCTCGTCTTCGGCATCCGCCGACGCACGCTGGCCCTCCGACTCGAGATCCAGCTCGCCGATGGTGACGTTCAGGGTCTTCTCGGCCTTGTCGCGCAGGACCCGCACGGGAACCGTGGTGGTGGGCTTCAGGGCCACGACCGTCTGCACCAGGTCGTCGCTCTTGGTGATCGGCTTCCCGTTCACCTCGAGGATGATGTCGCCCGGCTGCAATCCGGCTTGCGCGGCCGGGCCGCCCGCCGTCACCGAGCTGACGAGCGCGCCCTTGCGCTCCTTCAGCCCGAGCTCTTCGATGTTCTCGCGCGGCAGCGCCCGCACGCTGACGCCGATCATGCCGCGGGTGATCTTGCCGGTGCGCAGCTGCGGCAGCAGATCGCGAACAGCGTTGATCGGCACCGCGAAGCCGATCCCGATGTTGCCGCTCTGCCGCGCGTCCGAATAGATCGCCGTGTTGATGCCGACGACCTCACCCCGCGCGTTCAGGAGCGGGCCGCCGGAGTTGCCCGGGTTGATCGCGGCGTCCGTCTGGATCATGTCCTGCGAGCGCCCCGTGGCGACGGGGAACGGGCGCTTCAGCGCGCTGACCACGCCGACGCTGACCGTGTGCGCCAGCCCGAACGGGTTGCCGATCGCCATGACGAAGTCGCCCTGCTGAATCTGGGTCGAGTCGCCGAACTTCGCCTCCGGCATCGTGTGATTCGGCTTCTCCGTCAGCTCGATCAGCGCGCTGTCCGTCAGCGGATCGCGGCCGATGACCCGCGCGGGTATCCTGCCCTTCGTCCTCACCGTACAGCGACACCAGCACCTTCGTCGCGCCCTCGACGACGTGGTTGTTGGTGATGATGAAGCCTTCCTTGCTGATGATGAAGCCCGTGCCGGCGGCCTGCACGACCTGGTCGCGCGGGCGGCGCTGGTTGTTCCGGGGGGCCTCCTCGTCAGGCGCCCCGAAGAAGCGGCGGAACAGGTCGTCGCCGCCGCCGAAGAACTCGGTCATCTCCTGCGCGCGCTGGCGCGACTCGGTCCGGATGTTCACGACCGTTGGCGTCTGCGCCTTCGCGATCTCGCGGAAGGTGGAGAAGCTGACGGCGCCGGTGAGCGGCGCCTGGTTCGCCGTCGGCACCGCCATCGTCTGCGCCGACGATTCCGGCGACAGGTCGAGGCGCGAGGCGATCACCATGCCGACCGCCAGCGAGGCGACGGCAATGAGCAGCGCATAGAACAGGGTGGTCTTCCGCGTGGACATTGCTGATACCTTCCTCGGGCGCAGCCGCCGCGCCCTCCTTTCACGATCCGCGATTGGCGTTCGCCGGGGCTTTTCCGGCGAATGGCCGCGCTTTAGAACAATGCGACGATTGCTGCCTGCGCGGGCCCGGTCACCGTGGCCGACCCGCTGCCGTACACCATGTTGATCTCGGTCCGGACGCCGAACTGCTCGAAGTAGAGGCCGGGCTCGATGGTGAAGCCACTGCCCGGGAGCAGCCTGCGATCGTCGTGCGTTTCGTAGTCGTCCATGTGCACGCCGTTCCCGTGGACTTCTTCGCCGAGGCTGTGCCCCGTGCGGTGGAGGATCCGATCTCCATACCCTGCCTGCTGCAGCACGGTGCGCGCGGCCCGATCCACCTGCCAGCCGCGAAGGTCCGCGCCGGCCGCGGCGGCCTCCTGGACTGTTCTGGCCGCTGCGTCGCGCGCGCTCGCAGCCGCGGCAAACGCGGCCGCTTGCTCGTCAGGCACGCGCGAGCCCGTGAAGCACACCCACGTGATGTCTGCATACACTGCGCCCGGCTTCGCGAGCTTCGCCCAGAGGTCCAGCAGGACCAGCGCGTCCCGTCCGATGGGGGAGCTGCCCTCCGGGCCGGGTTGATAATGCGGATCCCCGGCATGCGGGCCCACCGCAACCACGGGCTCTGAATCGCTGAGCATGCCCTCGTCGCGAATCCAGCTGGCCATCGACTGCTGAACGTCGTGCTCGGTCGTGGGGGTGCCCGCGCGCAGGCGCTCGGCTATGGCTGCGAACGCGCGATCCTTTATCCGGTACAGGCGCTCGGAGGCGTCGCGATGCGTCGCGATCGCGGCCGCGTCCCAGCAGGCCTCGAACCGCTGGACGAGATCGCCCGACGACACCACGTCCACGCCGCGCTCGCGGATACTCTCAATCGTGCCGGCGTCGACCCGCGCGACATAGGGGATCGCGCCCTGCGGCGAGTATTCCATCGCGAGCCGGCGAGTGCCGCTCAGCAGGGTGTCCAGCCCGGCAGAGAGGGCCTCGCGTCCTGCGTAGACCAGCTTCTCACCGGGCAGCTTGTCGAGATTGTGCGATTCGATCGCGTGCACCAGCTTCCGCGGCTTTCCCCTGGCGGGGATCATGTAGTACCAGCGACGGGTGGTCAGCTTGCCGGTCCCCGCGAGTCCGGCCACGGCGGAGGCCACCGGATTGGAGCCGTGGAAGTCGTACAGCAGCCATCCGTCGAGACCTTCGATGGCAAGCGCGGACTGCACGGCGGCGATGTCGAGGTGCATGCTGTCAGTATAGCGGAGGCAGAACGGGTTCCCGGCGCCCCGGAGCACCGTTGAGCACCTGTGCTCGTTAGACGCGCCGCCTCTCACTTTCGGTCGGCGGTGTTCCAGTTTTTCGATCATACCGGCGACATCGGCGTGGACATCGATGCCGCGGATCCCGGCGCCCTGTTCGGCGACGCGGCCCGCGCATTCAGCGAAACGATCACCGATCGCGAGGCCCTGGAGGCGAACGAGATCGAGGAGGCGGAGGGCGGGTGGACGCCGTGAAGGCCGTCACCTACAACGCGCTCGAGGTAGTCCAGATCGGCGCCCGCTGGCACGCCCGGCTAAATGTCGACATCTAATCGTGATCGGGAGGTGTTTCTCATCATCATGAGAATGAGATCGGGAGGTGTTTCCCCCGGGCTCGCGGCAAAACACCTCCCGATCTCATTCTCACCAAAATGAGAAACACCTCCCGATCTCATTTCGGCTCGCTGGGTGCATACGGTTGACCATGCGGCTCGAGCAAATCGACCAGTTCCGGTGGCGGCTGCCGCGCCGGGCGGCATGTGGGTGGACGGGATCGTCTACGCTGACGAGCGGCTCATGGCCGACATCCGAGAGGATCCTATCAACGCCCAGGTGCAGAACGTGGCGCAAAGGCGGCCGCCTGGCAAGGCCGCCGGCATGGGAACGGTCGGCGAGGAGATGCCGCAGGCCTACAAGGATGTTGCGGAGGTCGTCGGGGTGATGGAGGGCGCGGGAATCTCGACGCGGCTGGCCCAGTTGCGGCCGCTCGGCGTCATAAAAGGGTGATAATCGAACCGATATGACACGCATCCGCACACAATTGCTGCTTGCGGTCTCTCTGCTTGCCGCCGTGGTCGCGCGCCCGGCTGCGCAGCAGCCTGCGTCCGGTCAGCCGAACACGGCGGACCAGCCGCCCGTGACCTTTCGCATCGAGATCAATTACGTCGAGGTGGACGCCGCGGTCTTCGATCGCCAGGGGCGCTTCGTCAACGACCTCACGCGCGACGACTTCCAGGTGCTCGAGGAAGGTGTTCCGCAGAACGTCTCCGCCTTCAGCCTCGTCAACATCCCGATCGAACGCGCCGAGCGGCCCCTGTTCGCACGCACTCCCATCGAGCCCGACGTCGCCTCCAACGCCACCCCGTTCGAAGGCCGCGTTTACGTCCTCGTGCTCGACGACCTTCAGACCGCCCCTCTTCGCACGCCGCTGGTCCGCCGGGCGGCAAAGCAGTTCATCGAGCAGGCGATGGCTGCCAACGACGTGGCTGCTATCGTCTACACGAGCGGCCGCGGCGAAGCCGGACAGGAGTTCACCAGCAGCAAGCGGCTGCTCGCGGCCAGCGTGGACCGCTTCATGGGCCGCAAGCTGCGCTCGACCACGCTCGAGCGCCTGGACCAGTACCAGCGTCAACGGGGCATCCCCGGCGGCCCGAACAGCGGCAGGGGAGCCGGATCGGCGATCCGCTCGATCAGGAACGCGGCCACGACGCGCGCGCGTCGCTCGATGCGCTCAGAAATATCAGTGAATACGTGGGCGGGATCCACGGGCGGCGGAAAGCGATCGTGTACCTGAGCGAGGGCATCGATTACGACATCTACGACTTCAACAATCGAGAATCCACGACCATTCAGGAGGGGTTCCGTGAGGTCATCGCGTCGGCCACGCGGGCGAACGTGAGCATCTATGGGATCGACCCGCGCGGCCTCACCGCGCTGGCCGATGAGTCGATCGAGGCAAGCGGCGGGTTCCCGAACGATCCGCAGAGCAACCTCAGCACGCAGTCGTTCCAGGACGAGCTGCGTCTCTCGCAGATGAGCCTGCGCAGCCTCTCCGAGGACACTGGCGGGTACGCGGCGGTCAACAGCAACGACTTCAGCAGGGCCTGGGAGCGCATCGTCGCCGACAACAGCTCGTATTACGTCCTCGGCTACTACCCGAAGAACGAGAAGCGCGACGGACGATTCCGCAGGATCGAGGTGAAGGTCCGGCGCGAGGGCGTGGAGGTCCGGACGCGCAAGGGCTACACAGCGCCCCGAGGGAAAGCGCCAGCGCAGGCGAGCCAGTCGCCAAACGAGAAGACCTCCCCCGAGCTGCGCCGCGCTCTCGACAGCCCGCTGCCGCTGCCCGCACTGACGCTGCGCGCGTTCGCCGCGCCGTTCAAGGGCGCCGCACCAAACGCCTCCGTCGCCGTCAGCATCGAGGCGGAAGGCAGGGACCTGGTCTTCCAGGAGAAGGACGGGAAGTTCGTCAACGACCTCGAGATGTCGGTAGTCGCTATCGACTCGGCCGCGAAGATCCGCGATGGCTCGCGCGACGTGGTGAACATGGGCCTCAAGCCCGACACGCGGGCACGCGTCGCCGAGACCGGCATCCGCATGCAGTCACGTCTCAAGCTGCCGCCCGGCCGCTACCAGCTCCGCATGGCCGCCCGCGAGACCGGCGGCGGACGTGTCGGTTCAGTCAGCCTACGACCTCGACGTGCCCGACTTCACCAAGGCGCCGCTCACGATGAGCGGAATCCTCATCGCCTCAGGCGAGGGCCAGGGCGTGATGACCGCAAAGGCGGACGATGAGCTGCGCACGCTTCTGCCGCTGCCGCCCACCGCGTCGCGCGAGTTCCGGGCGGCCGACACGCTGAGCACGTTCGCGGAGATCTACGACAACCAGGCGCAAACGCCGCACAAGGTCGACATCACGACGACGGTGCTCACGGATGACGGCCGCGTGGTGTTCAACACGGCCGAGCAGCGGGAGAGCGCCGACCTGCAGGGCAAGTCAGGCGGCTACGGCGTCACAGCCAAGATCCCGCTGGCCGGATTCGCGCCGGGCCTCTACGTGCTGAAGGTGGACGCTACCTCGCGCGCGGGGAAGCCGGAGACGGTGACGCGACAGGTCGCGTTCAGAGTCCGAGGAGGTTGAGGCTGGAAATGCACAATGCAGAATGCACGATGCACAATGTAAGACCGGAGAGAGATCAGCTCACCGCGATTGTGCATTTTGCATCTTGCATCGTGCCATTGCTGGGGCGGCCGGTTGAGCATGCCGCCCTACATCTCCCCGTTCCAGTCCTCCGGCTCCGCGTTGATCGAGCGGAAGATTTCGAGGTGCCATTTGCCGCCGCCCCAGGGCTCGATGACCTCGGT
Organism: Vicinamibacteria bacterium; assembly: GCA_963763095.1. Taxonomy (GTDB): domain Bacteria; phylum Acidobacteriota; class Vicinamibacteria; order Vicinamibacterales; family JAENWD01; genus CAVUCH01. The sequence goes on along the minus strand of CAVXNR010000017.1, from coordinate 186,408 downwards.
GGCGACGACGTCGACCAGGATCTCGGCGAAGGTTCGGCCGTCGGGATCCCCATCCAGGTGGTAGGCAGCGTCGTCCCAGCTGAAGGTGGGGAAGAGGATCAGGGACAGGAACAGGTCGAAGCCGTCGTCGACGACGAGCAGTTGCCCGCAGGGGCGCTTGATGGTCGAGTGGTAGATGAGGTACTTCTCGGCCGTGTGGGCGCGGATGTAGCGTTTGAGGGCGAATTCGCGCGCAACGATTTCCTCGACGGCGATTTTCTTGTCCCAGCAGTCCCGGCAGTATTTCTCTTCCCCGCGCGGCTCGGACACTTCCTTGGCGGCGCACAGGGCGCAGCGTAGCTTTTCGGCGGTCTTGCGTGGCATGCGATCGATTGTAGCGCGCGCTGCCAGCAGCCCGTGAGCTCTGCCGAATACGGCCGGCGCTAGATCCCGCCTGGCGGCGTTCCGACTCTCTCGAATGGTCCCGACACGTCGGTCGTCGCGCCCGGCCAGCCGGGCGCATCCCCGCCCTGGGTGCAGCGGCAGCCTGTCGCCTCGGCGGCGGTTCTGGGGCCGGTGTCTCTAGCTTTCGGCCGTGTCGATCCCGAGGCGCTGCCGTTTGAGATACAGCCCCTTACGCGAGAGCCCCAGCATCCTGGCGACTTGCGCCAGGCGTCCGTTGCAGACGCGCATCGCGTGTCCGATCATCGAGCGCTCGACGTGCTCCGTGACCGCGGCGAGCGGCTGGTCCATCCGCACGACGAGCTCGGTCGGCTCCAGCTCCCGCTCCGAGACTGGCCGCGTACGCCGGCTCGCCACGATGTTGGCGTGCAGGTGTTCGGGCATGAGCACCGCATCGGTCTCGGCGAGCGCCGCCAACCGCCGCAGCTCGTTCATCAGCTCGCGCACGTTGCCCGGCCACGCGTAGAGCACGAGGTACTCCAGCGTCTCGTCTGCGAGACGGAGGCAACCCTTGCTGAAATCGCGCGCGAAGCGTTCCAGGAATACTTCGACGAGCTTCGGAATCTCCTCGCGGCGCTCGCGCAGGGGCGGGATGTGGAGACCCACATTCAAGCGGAAGAACAGGTCTTCGCGGAAGCGTCCCTCGCGGACCAGCTGACTGAGATCGTGGTTGGTGGCGGCGACGACGCGTACGTTCGTACGTATCGGGTGCGCCTCGCCAAGGGGCTGCACTTCACCGGATTCGAGGAAGCGCAGGAGCTTCGGCTGCAGGTCCTTGCCGATTTCTCCGATCTCGTCAAGGAAGACCGTACCACCTTCAGCCGATCGGATCACCCCGGGGAACGCGTCGTCAGCTCCCGTGTACGCGCCGCGCCGATGGCCAAACAGCTGGTTCTCGAGCATTTCGCCGGGCACGGCCGCGCAGTTGAACGGAATGAACGGCTTGCCCGGGCGGCTCGTCTCGTGAATGACGCGTGCCATCACCTCCTTGCCGACGCCGGTTTCGCCAGTGATCAGCAGGTTGATCGGCGCAACGGCGTAGCGGCGCGCAGCACGGAGCAGTTCCTTCATCTGCTCTGAGACAAAGAGCCCCGACGAGGGGTCGTCCGGGTTGTCGAGCGGCCACAGCGCGTCCCTCTCGCGCGCTTCGCGGCGTGCCGCGGCGAGCGCCCGGCCGCAGCTCGCCAATCCATGAACGGCAAGCCAGGCGGTGCGAGCCGCGACGGTCGGGGCGACGCAGGCGACGAGTTGCCAGTCACGGTCGCGCCAGGTGCCGAGCGGCACGGCTGCAGGGTCAGGTGCCACCGTCGCGGCAAGCGCCTCAGCCTCGGTCCACCCGACTCGTTCTTCCACAAGTGTCCCGCCGGTCGGGTGCGTCGAGACGACGGCTGCGAAGGAAGCGCAACCGCTGGCCACTACGAGGGCCAGCACCTCACTGCCAAGGAGATCGGGTCGTCCCGCCTGCTCCATCAGGGCCGCAGCTTGTCGCAGCACCAGATCCGGACGCGCCTCGCGAGACTGGCCGGCGCGACCAGAACGAGCGGTTCCGCGGGCGCCCTCGACCGCTGCGGCCTCGTCTAAGACTTCACCCTTCGCCCGGAGATGTCCGATGCCGTGAAGGATGCGCGCACTCCGCTGAAACGCGAGGTGGGCGCCGACCGGGTCGTTCTCGCGCCGCAGGGCCTTTCCGATCACTCGATGTATTTCCGCCAGAATCTCTAATGGCGGCTCATCGTGCGGGGCAGCCGCGTGGACGACATCGACAGCGGCTCCTGACAGATCCCCGAGCTCGATTCGCGCTTCGGCGCGGAGCAGGTGGAGTAGTCGAACGAGTGCCCGGTCGCCCGCCGCTGTGGCGCGGGCGAGACCATCCGTGGCGCAGGTCAACGCGGTTCCGACGTTCTGTGTCTTCAGCAAGAGTCGAACATGCGTGCGCTCGGTCCACAGCTTGCAGTACGACAATGGGTCCAGAGGTGTGGCGAACGCACGCTCCAGCAATTCATGCGCTTCCACAAACCGTCCCCCGGCGATCTCGAGTTGCGCGAGTCCATCCAGGACCGCTACGCGAGCGTGGACGTTGGACTCACTGAGGTGCCACGCGCGGTTGAGGTTCTGTGCTGCCGCGGCCAACCTGTTTTGAGCCAGGTCGATGTGGGCAAGGTTCGAGATGGCGGCAAGGTAGCTCTTGGAGTGCCCCGACAGGGCTACGCATGTGATGGCCCTTTCGGCCCGGACTCTCGCCTCGTGAGGATCGGACAGCATGTAGGCGAGACACGACGCATCTATCTCGGCGAGGCCCTCGAGCCAGTCGTTCCGATGGCTCTTCAGCAATGACGAAGCGACCCTTACATGGCGGGCCGCGGACTCCAACGCGCCGCGCCGGCTCTCGGTCTCACCGACTGACAGGTGGAGTGTCACCGTCATTGCGATGTCGCCCAAGCGCATCACTGCCCGTCGCAGTGCGCTTACATGACTGGCCAGTGAATCGGGCGAAGACGTGTCTGCAAGCACCAGAAACAGTCGGAGCCTGGCCCACGCCGCCTCTCTCGCCGCACCGGCACTCTCGGCGAGCCGTAAGGCTGTATTCAGTTGCTGTACAGCCGATGCACAGTCACCCGTGTCATGACTGATGGTGCCAAGAGCCGTTAAGGACCTGGCGTGTAGGGACTTTGCAGCAGCCGGCCTTGCGAGAACGCGCCGGGCGAGCTGCCGGGCCTCGTTCGGCTGGCCCGTGCGTTCCAGCAGTTCGGCCGTGATGACGTCGTACTCGTCCTTGGAGATATTTGCATCACGTTGTGATGATCTCACCAGCTTCAGAGCATCACGGAAGTGTCCAAGTTCCAGGGTGGCCGACAGGTCATACATCAAAATTGCTCCGGTCAGCAGGCGTGCCTGCGAGCCCCAGAACCTATCACATCCGTTAGCTGCCAGAGAGCATAGCGTGTTCACCTGCAGCCTGGGCGGCGCGCCTTCCGCCTGCCCAGATTTCACTAAAAAAACACCCGCACCTTGAGACTGAACGTATTGCCGTCGAACGGGCGGTACATGTAGCGGGTCACCGCAAAATACTGCGCAGCCGTACTTGCCTGCCCCGGGGGGTTGAGCGTGACGTTGTCCAGCGTCACCGTGGGGCTTGGCGGCACCGCCGCGGTCCCGTTGCCGCTGGCGCAGGGCGCGCCGCAGTCGTTCCAGGCCCAGTCGCTCACGTCGTAGCCCTCGTAATACCAGGATCCGCCGGCGCCGAAGCGGCGGCTGACGCGATACATCACGTCCAGCATTGAACGCGTGATCGTGTGCGAAGTGTTCGGCAGCTGGATGAGCGGCACCGTCGTGAAGATCGTCTGGTCGGGACGCAGGCCATAGGTGGTGTCGTTCAGCCCGTCCATCCAGTCGAATGCGTAGCGGATGTCGGTTTTTGCGAGGACCTGGAGCAGGTCCACATAGGCGTAGACCGAGTTGGCGTGATCGTCCACGTCGGTCGTCCAGTCCCGCCGCGGATCCGTTTCCTGCGGGCCGGGGTTAGCGGTGCGGGAACGCTGGAAGGAGGAGTATCCGTCCCAACCCCAGGTGACTCCCATGGCGACCTTCTGCACCGGGGTCACGTCTATGCCGAGCGAGTAGAAGGTGCCATCGCTGTTGATGAGGCCGAACTCCGAGTCGGGCCGCTCGTCGCGGAAGAGCCCGACCTGCGCGTTCACGGAGAACTTGTCGCTCGGCGTGCCGGTCGCGAGGAGCGTGAACCGGTTCCGGTTGCGGTCGGAGACGTCGAACTGCCGCGGCTCGGCAAACCCCTCCTGCTCCGCATCGAACACCTCCTCGTCGAACCCCGACCCGGTTCGCTTGGCGTAGTCGTACTGCGCGCGCAGCTGCAGGTAGTTCCACCCGGTGGTGTCGAGGGCCACCCGCACCGTGTTCTCGGCGGTCCGCTCGAATTCGCGGAACGTGCGCCGGTCGGTCTCGCGGCTGAAGCCCACGCGCAGGGCCGTGAACGGCAGCAGCGAATACGACACGTCCGAATCGAAGTACTGCCGGCGGTAGGAGAATGGCTCTGCGCCGGCACCAGCGATGAACTCCTCGACCACCTGATCGAACCGGACGTACTCTTCCACCGGAAACGTCGTCGAGCCGTGCGCCGTGTTGACGTGCGGCGTGTCGTTGTCCCAGTCGTACAGCTTGTAGCGGAGGTTGAACCAGACCTTGTCGGCGGGCCGCCCGCCGTATCCCACGAGCGCGGAGGTGACCGTGGCCGAGACGTCAGCGTTCGCGCGCGGCAGCGGGATGACCGGGATCGCCGTGTTGATGGTGTGCGGCAGCAGCGGGTCGTTGTTGCTCAGAGCGGAGAACCCCAGGTTCGCATACGCACGCGTCCGCGCCGGGAGCTTGTAGGTGGCCGTGCCGGAGACCATGTTCATGGACGTGTCGGGCCAGAGGTCCATGCGCCCCTGCGACGTGCCCTCACCGGGCGAGTACGCGCTGGCATAGGTGAAGTCGGTGGCCCGGATTGGGTTGTCCCAGACCAGCGTCGATACGTCGTTGCGGAACCACGAACCATCCCAGCCCACCTTCACGACGCCTCGCGGATTCGACCACTCGAGCGCGGCGCCCACGTCCGTCGTGCTGTGATCAAGGGGGCCTGGCAGCTCGTCGGCCGCGCTGAATCCGAAGGAAGCGAACCACGGCTGCGTGCCGTGCTTCGCGGTGTTCTGGAAGTGGAGCAGCAGGTTCGTGTTCTTGAGGAGTGCGAACGACGCGTCGAGGAGCGCCACGTCGCGGCGATGCCGGATGTCGAGCGTCTGCGCCTCCTGGTTCATCAGCCGCCCGAGCGCCGCCTGGCGGGCCGTGTTCACCGGGGCCGCGCACGGCGGTCTCGGGCAGAATGCCTGCAGTGTCTGCTGCACCGCGTCGTCGATCCGGTACTCGCCCGGACCCACACGCCGATACGGGGTCGCTGACAAGGGTCCAAAAACGTCGGTGTCCGGCGCGCTATAGAACAGGGGGATCTGGTCCCAGGTGAACGAGACGCGCGCCCGCTCGTAGTTGCGGACCTCCGCGACGAACCTCTGGTCGCGATAGCCGACGTGGTTCGCGGTCAGGTTGAAGAGCCAGTTCTCTTTCTCGCGCGTGTACCGGAAGGCGTCGAGGAGTCCGCCAGTGCGAAGGTCCTTGTAACGCTGGAAGCGGGCCTCGTCACCGTTCATGCTCGAAAACTGGCCGCCGAAATCGATCGATCCGGCGGTCGGGACGGTCGTGTCGGGAGACTCCTGCGCGCGCGCACTGGCCGCCGGGACCAGCAGCAGCGCGGTGAGCACGACCAAGGCTCTGATGCGCATCTGTGACTCCTGCGATTAACGCGCGAACGCGTTGCCCGACGGGTGGTTCGACCCATGAATCTGCTGGTGGCAGTTCGTGCAGCCGCGGTTGACGAGACGGTTGCTCCGCTGGGCCAGCGCGGTGCCCTCGTAGATGGTCGATGGATGCCGCGTGCCGATGTGGCAGCGCTGGCACAGCATCGGCGTTCGCACCACGAGCATGCGGTCGTTGTTCGAGCCGTGGGGGTCGTGGCAGGTGACGCACGACTCACGACCCGCGGCGTGCTCCCACAGGAACGGCCCGCGCTTCTCCGTGTGACAGCTGATGCACGACTCGTTGATGTAGTTGCCCACCCGCAGCATGCGCACGTTGGTCGAACCGTGCGGGTTGTGGCACGACGTGCACGTCATCTTGCCTTCGCGCACCGGCATGTGGGAGCTGCGCAGTTGCTTGTGCACCTGCGGTTTATGGCACGTGCCACAGAGCTCCAGCTGGGTCGCTTTGACGAGTTGTCCGCGCTCGGATTTCGCCGCGTGTACCGAATGGCATGACACGCAGCCCATGTTGCGCGCGGCGTGGCTGCTGCTGTCCCACATCGCATGCTCGGTCTTGTTGTGGCAGGTCAGGCACGTGTCGCTGACCTGCCGCGCGGGCATCTGGCTGAACTTCAGGATGTGCCCCTTGGCGTCGTCCTCGACGTGTGCCTGGCCAGGCCCGTGGCAGCTCTCGCACCCTTTGTCGGCTGCGGGCGAGCCAGGAATCCGGGGGTTGCCGTGGGCGGTGCCATGCAGCGTGGCAGTGTCGTGGCACGTCAAGCAGGTCTCCGGCCCGACGTACCCGCTCTGCGCAGGCGCGGCGTCGGCCGGTACCTGCGTGAGTGGCGCCGCGCCCTGCTGCGGGACCGGGGCAGCGCCCTGCCCGCTGGCCGCAAGCCGGCCCGACCCCAACACGATCAGGCAGAACGCGAGCGTGGCGGCCGTCAGGGCCGCAGCGACGAGCCTACTGAGTACGGTGTCGCGGTTCACAACGAGGCTCCTTGACCAAGGCGACGAACTGAATGATCTGGAACGAGCGAGGACCGGCGCCTGCGCCAGACTCCGCAACGGCCGTGCCGACAGAGGATGCACGCACCTCACGGTTTTCAGCTGTTTCTCTCGCGTACTTCCGCGGGACCCGACGGTGCGGCGCGGACTTTTTCCCACCATAGGGGTTTTCCCCTCTGGCCGGATGGCACTGGGCTTCAATGGCGGGGCGGCATGTTCCGAGTACTCATCGCACGCCTCGGCACGGGCAGCGGGCCCTGGGCGTTCTGCTGGCCCGCAACCCGTGGGGATTCGGAGCATCAACGATTTCGCCACGCCCGATCAGCCCTGGACGGCGACAGCTTCGGCACGGCTCCGCAGACCCGCAGCCTGCGCATCGGGGAAGATCGCAACCTTCATTACCTGGTCGCGCTGATGGCTGAAGAGCTCGAACGCCTCGGGTAGATCGTCGAGCGCGAACCTGTGCGTGACCAGTGGCGTGAGATCCATGCGCCGGGTGGCGACCATCTCCATGAGCCGCCGCATCCGCTCCTTTCCTCCCGGACAGAGCGTGGTCACGACGCGCTGATCGCCCAGACCCGCGTAGACCGCTTCGTACGGCGCGACCAGCTTTCCCGAGTACACGCCCAGGCTCGAGAGGATGCCGCCTGGCCGAACGGATCGCAGGGCCGCCTCGAAGGTTGACTGCCGGCCGAGGGCTTCGATCGCCACATCGACGCCGCGGCCGTCTGTCATCCGCTTCAACTCGGCGACGACGTCGCACTCGGCGGGATTCAGCGTCACCGACGCGCCAAACCGGCGTGCCATCTCGCGGCGCTCGGGCACCGGGTCGACGCCCACGATCATGGCCGCGCCGCGCAGCCGGGCGCCGAGCGTGGCACAGAGTCCAATCGGGCCTTGCGCAAACACCGCCACGCTGTCGCCGGTCCTGACGTTGCCGCTCTCTGCTCCGGAGATGCCGGTCGATGCGATATCCGGCAACATCAGCACCTGCTCGTCCGTGAGCGCGTCCGGAACGTGCGCAAGGTTGGCTCGCGCGTCAGGCACCAGGAGGTACTCCGCCCACGCGCCGTTGATGGTGTTGCCAAACCTCCACCCGCCGAGCGGCCCGTGACACTGCGAGTGTGTGCCGTTCAGGCAGTAGAAGCACTGGCCGCACGGTGTGATTGCGCCAACGATCACCCGCTGTCCGACCGCGTACTCCGCACCGAGCCCCTCGCCAAGTTCTTCGATGATGCCGACCGGCTCGTGGCCGAGGATCAAGCCTGGCCGCACGGGATACTCACCCTTCACGATGTGCACGTCAGTCCCGCAAATGGTTGTCGCCGTAATCCGGATGACGGCCTCGCCCGGCTTGGGCTGAGGCTTCGGTACCTCTTCGACGCGGAGATCGTTCATGCCATGGAACACGACCGCCTTCATCGCACGCATGCGTCCTCGCTTTCAGCTCGTGCCCTCCGGAGAGGAGGATGAGGAGCTACCGACGCTTAGCGCAACGGCGGTGCCACATGAGACCTGCATATCTGTTGCACCCGCCGCACCGCCGCGGCCGTGTATCGCGGACTATTTCGCAAGGGCGGTGCGTTTATCCGCATCCGATCGCGTGGAGCGGGCCCGAGCGACCTGTCGGCGGCATGGCACCTGGCGCGGCGCGGGACATCCGGGTGTTGGAGAGCTACAAGGCGGGATGAGAGCAGCCGGCAGGCTGCAGCCATGTCTAAGTCTTCAGACCAAACTTCTCGATGCGATAGCGGATCTGGTCCCGATTGAGGCCGAGCAGGGCGGCTGCTCGCGTCTGATTACCATTCGTGCGCGCCAGCGCCTGCACGACCAGGTCACGTTCGAGCTGTTCGAGGTCGATGCCGCCGGCCGGCAGTTCCACCCCCTGCGTGGCCTGGGCGCGCGGCATCAGGACCGGAAAATGGTCGGGCAGCAGCGTGTCGCTCTCGGTCAGCAGCATTGCACGCTCGACGGCATTGCGCAGCTCGCGGATGTTTCCCGGCCACGGGTAGGCCTCGAGGCCCTTCATGGCTTCGGGCGAGACACCGGTCACGCGCTTCCGGAACTCGCGGTTGAATCCGTCCACGTAGTGGCGCACGAGCGCCGGGACGTCGGACGCGTGTGCGCGTAACGGCGGCAGGACGAGCGGCAGCACGTTGAGCCGGTAGTACAGGTCTTCCCGGAACGTCCCCTGACGCACCGTATCTTCGAGGTTGCGATTCGTGGCGGCAATCACGCGCACGTCGACGCGGATGTCCTGCGCGCCGCCCACGCGCTTGAACGCCTTCTCTTCCAGAAACCGCAGCAGCTTGGCCTGCAGCGCCGGCACCATTTCGCCGATCTCGTCGAGGAACACGGTGCCGCCGTCGGCCGACTCGAGCAACCCGCGCTTCTGCGCGCGGGCGTCGGTGAACGCGCCCCGCTCGTGGCCGAACAGTTCGCTTTCGAGCAAGATTCTCGGGAAGCGCCGAACAGGTGATGTTCACGAACGGCCGCGGCGCCCGCTCGCTCGTGTAGTGAATCACCTGCGCGGCCAGATCCTTGCCCGTGCCGCTTTCGCCCGTCAGCAGCACCGTGGACGCGGGGCTCGTCGCCACCTTCTGCAGCAGCGCCTTGACCGCCGTCATCGCCGGCGAGTCGCCGACGAAGCGATCGAGGCCCCATTCCTGCGCCTTGCTGGACCGCAGGGCGCGGACCTCCCGGCGCAGCTGCGTGGTCTCCAGCGCCTTCTGCACGAGCAGGATCATCTCGTCCAGATTGAAGGGCTTGTTGGCGTAGTGATAGGCGCCCTGCTTCATCACCTCCACGGCTGTCTCGATGCTGGCGTAGGCGGTCAGGAGGATGACGAGCGTGTCTGGATCGTGTGCCTTGATCTGCTTCAGCAGCGTGAGACCGTCGGTATCCGGGAGCCGGTAGTCGAGCAGCACCAGGTCGATTGGATCGCGGAGGTGATCGAGGGTTTCGCGCCCGTCGGCCGCTTCGACGACGCGATAGCCCTCCTGAGTGAGGCGTTCGGCCAGCGCCCATCGGATCAGCGGTTCGTCGTCGACGACGAGGATGCACGGGGTGAGCATGCCGTGCCGGTAGTATAGGCCCGAATCTGCGCGAGCATCGTGCGGGACCTCCGCGTTCATGGAACGCTCAGTGGGTCGCCGCCGGGCAGACCTGCCGTATCAGACTGAGCAGGTCATCCAGGTCGAACGGCTTCAGGATCACGCGGTCTGCGCCGGCGCTGAGGGCGGCTTCGATGGCCTCCACGGATCCGTAGGCGGTCATGACGAGGACGGAGCACGTGAGACGGCGACGAGCCTCACGCACCAACAGGAGACCGTCGCCGTCAGGTAGCTTCGGGTCCACCAGCATCACGTCGATGGGGTGTGCCTCGTCGGCCATCGCGGCGCGCGCCTCGCGCCCGTTCTGCGCGTCGACCACCTGGTAACCGGCGCCGGTGAGCATCTCGCACAGCGACCACCGCACGAGGCGCTCCTCATCGACGACGAGGACGCGCGGGAGATATTTCGCCAGCGTCAGGGGAAAAACCTGCCCGGCGGTATCCGGATCACCGGCAGATTGCGCGGAATCCGGCCGAAAGAGCGCGTTAAGATGAAGCGATTCCGTCAGAATGCCTGTCATCGGAATACCTGTCGGAAGCCCCATTTCAATTCCTGCGCCACATGCCCCGACAGCCCTCGCGCGATGCGCCCTCTCTCCGCACATGGATGGTGCTGTCGACCTCGGCTGCGCTGACAGTCTTCGCCATCGATTCCGTGATGCCGCCCACGGTGCAGGTGGCCATGCTCTATGCGGTCGTCGTCCTCCTGAACCTCCGGGCGCCGGATCCCCGCGCCGTGTTGGGAGCGGCGATCGTGTGCTCGGTCCTGGCGTGGGTCGATGGCCTTGTGACACATCGCGGGTCGGAGGACACAGCGTGGCTGGTCAACACGGCGCTGGTGGTCGGGGTGATCTGGGTGGCCACGTTCCTCGTGCACCGTTACATGGTCGTGGCCCGTTCCTGGATTGAGCGCTCGGTCAAGGAGCTCGAGGACACGAACTACGCGCTCGACCAGTCGGCCATCGTCGCGCGGACGGATACGCGCGGCATCATCCGCTACGCGAACGACAAGTTCTGCGAGATCGCGAAGTACTCCCGTGAGGAGCTGATCGGCCGCGATCACCGCATCATCAACTCCGGCTACCACCCGAAAGCGTACATTCGCGAGTTGTGGCAAACGATCTCGAGCGGCCGCATCTGGAAGGGCGAGCTGCGCAACCGCGCGAAGGACGGTACGATCTATTGGGTTGACACGACCATCGTCCCCTTCCTCGATGGGCAGGGCCGCCCGTACCAGTACGTGGCCATTCGTTACGACATCACGGAGCGGAAGCGGTCCGAGGCCCTGCTGCGCGAGCAAGCCGCGCTCGCACGGCTCGGGGAGATGGCCGCGGTGGTGGCCCACGAGGTGAAGAACCCCCTCGCGGGCATCCGCGGGGCGCTCCAGGTGATCAGCGCACGCATGCCCGCCGAGAGCCGCGACCGTGCCGTCATCGGCGACATCCTCGCACGGCTGGATTCACTCAACGAGATGGTGCAGGATCTGCTGCTCTTCGCACGCCCGCGCGCTCCACGCATGGCACACGTGCCAATCGGGGCCCTGATCGAAGCCACGGCGGTGCTGCTCAAGAAGGACCCGCACCTGGCGCAGGTGGACGTGATCGTCCATGGGGGCGAGCAGACGGTCGAAGCGGATGCCGAGCTGCTGCAGATCGTGTTCTCGAATCTCCTGCTGAACGCGGCGCAGGCGATGAGCGGCAATGGTACCGTGACGGTGTCGGTCGAGCGCCACGACGGCCGGTGCGATCTGACCGTTCACGACACCGGCCCGGGGATGCCCCCGGAGGTCCGCGAGCGCATGTTCGAACCGTTTTTCACGACAAAGCACCGCGGCACCGGGCTGGGTCTCTCGACGGCGAAGCGGCTGGTCGAACAGCACCGCGGGGAGATGCGTGCCGATTGCCCACCGGGCGGCGGCACGAGGATCGTCGTCTCGCTGCCCGCCGAGAAGCCTGACGCGCTGCCCCAGGCTGCGGCGGCGCAACCCGGGCCCCCCGTCGAACCCTCAGAAGTTTGAACGCTCTCATGTCCTTTCCACGTCTGACCCCCGAGGAAGCCGCCGGGTTCATCACCCACGGCCAGACCGTCGGTTTCAGCGGCTTCACGCCCGCTGGAGCGGCCAAGCTCGTGCCGCATGCCCTGGCCGCGCGCGCCCGCGACGAACATCAGGCGGGCCGGCCGTTCAGGATCCGCGTGATCACCGGCGCATCAACCGGCCAGCTGGACGACGACCTCGCCCATGCCGAGGCGATCTCGTGGCGTGCGCCCTATCAGTCGAGTGCCGCGCTGCGTGCCCAGATCAACAGCGGCTCGGTCGAGTTCGTGGACATGCACCTGTCGCACGTCCCGCAGGCGCTGCTGTTCGGCTTCTTTGGCGAGATCGACCTCGCTGTCGTCGAGGCCACTGAGGTCTCGCCCGACGGCCAGGTGTTCCTCACGACGTCCGTCGGGCTGTCGCCGACGCTGCTCCACGCGGCGAAGAAGATCATCATCGAGGTGAATCACCGGCACTCGCCGCGCCTGCGCGAGATGATGGACATCGCGCTGCTGCCGCCCCCGCCGCACCGGCTGCCGATTCCGATCCTCGATCCGCTTGGGAAGATCGGCGTCCCGTCTGTGCAGGTCGACCCTTCCAGAATCATCGGCGTCGTCGAACACTCCGCGCCCGACGGTGTGCACCCGTTTGCGCTCGCCGACGCGGCCAGCGAGCGGATCGCCGACCAGGTCGTCCGGTTCCTTCTCGAAGAGCTGCGCGTGGGACGCATCCCGCCGGAGTTCCTGCCGCTGCAGGCGGGTGTGGGCAACGTGGCGAACGCGGTCATGGCGCAGCTCGGCCGGCACCCGGACATCCCGGATTTCGTGATGTTCACGGAGGTGTTCCAGGACTCTCTGGTCGCGCTGATGGAAAGCGGACGACTGCTCGGTGCAAGCGCAACGGCCCTGACACTCACCGACCCCCTCATCCAGCGCGTGTACGACAATTTCGATTTCTTTGGACCTCGCGTGGTCCTGCGCCCGCAGGAGTTGAGCAACAACCCCGGCGTGATTCGCCGGTTCGGCGTCATCACGATCAACACGGCGCTCGAGATCGACATCTACGGTCACGCGAACTCGACGCACGTGGCCGGGATGAAGATGATGAACGGCATCGGCGGCAGCGGCGATTTCACACGGAACAGTTATCTATCCGTGTTCATGTGCCCCTCCGTCGCGAAGGGTGGACGGATCAGCGCGATCGTGCCGATGGCGTCGCACGTGGATCACAACGAGCACTCGGTGCAGGTCGTCGTCACCGAACAGGGCCTCGCGGACCTGCGCGGTCTCGGCCCTGCAGCCCGCGCCCAACGCATCATCGACAACTGCGCGCACCCGGCCTACCGGCCCTATCTCCATCGGTACCTGGAGCGCGCCGCCGTCGGGCACATCAGTCACGATCTGGCGACGTGCTTCGAGCTGCACAGAAATCTGCTCGAAACGGGTCAGATGCTCCCGGACATCGACGCACAGACGTTTTTTGCGTGAGGGGCCGCGTACGCAGGCGCCGGTTCACATCATCCGGACAGCCTTTAGACCCACTGCTCGCTTGTCGTGTCACAGCACTGCTGATGTGGGGCAGGGCTTCAGCCCTGCAAATCCGTGCGCTCTGGCAGGCCTGAAGGCCTGCCCCGCATGACTACACAAGTGAATCGCGGGCTTAGAGCAGCCCGCTGAGCTTCGGCGCACCTGGCTTGGGGACGCTCCAGGCTTCTCCGCAATCGGCACAGCGGACGTACACCACGAAGGACGTGCGCGACACTACCTGCGGATTGTGCCCGCAGTGTTTGCACGGCTCAATCGCGAGACGACAGATCCGTCGTTCGGGGACGTGGGCTGGAGTACCCATTGGTTCGCAGCGTGGCTCGTCAGCCCGCGCGCGAGCAATGGGCTGCCGGTACTAGGTACTGGTCAGTATACGGAGGCGAGAGCCCTCGCTCTGGTGGCAAACGCGCCGTATACTGCGGCTCTATGGACCAACCACATGCTGAGCTGTGGATGCGAGTCGCCGATGCTCTGAACCGATTGCAGGAGGCGAAAGCGGCCGCCGACGCCCTACGGTCGCGTGCGGCGGCGCTGCGAACACAAGCACGCGAACTATCCGCCCAACTCGCCCAGCTAGCCAAGGCTCGCGCCAGCGGAGAGGCTAGCCCAAACCAAACTTGACCACTATTGAATGCTCGGCGCTTGCCTTCACGTGAATGTGCGCGGGGCGCATGTCACGGAGCTCGCCGTAGCGAACGCCAGGCTGGTCAGAACGGCCCCCGGGACATCCTGCAAATTACTCGATGACCTCGATCCGAGCGCGGTGTCCAGGCGCCTTGGCGAGCGGACTGTCGCACGTGACGATCGGCGCCTCAATCGCTTCAGCGAGGGCAACGTACATCGCGTCGTATGCGCTGATGTTGTCTCGCAGCTTCCATGCGCGACCCAGAAAATCGAGATGGGCGTGACGATGCAGATCGAGGTCGGTGAGGTCCGCAATTGCCTCCTGGGCACGGGCGGAAGAGACTTCACCAGTTCGCACGAGACGGCGAAGACCTTGGGCTATCTCGACGTCCAGAAGGTGCGGCGCGTGCAGTTCGGCCTCCTCGTCGAAGAGGCGGGCCTCGACTCGTGCGCCAAGCGAGGTCTGCAGGAGAAACTCCAGCAGAGCCGACGCGTCGACGACGATCATGCCGAGTCGCGCCCCTCGCGGATGACGGCCACGGCCGGCGTCTGGAGGGTCACCCGCTTTCGACTGTGGAGCCGGGCCAACATCTCCTCGCGCGTGGGGCGCGCGGCCAGGCGCTCCAGTTCGGCCATCAGGTAATCGGAGAGAGTCTGGCCCGATTCGGCCGCACGATTCTTGAGCTTGCGGTGCAGCGCGTCAGGGACGTTGCGGATTTGCACCATTCTCGACATGTGATTAGCATGCGAGCATGTCGCTCGCATGTCAATGCGTGGCGGACTGTCCGATGCCGGGAGCCTGGAGCCTGGAGCCTGGAGCCTGGAGCCTGGAGCCTGGAGCCCTGAGCCCGGAGCCTGCGTGGGTTGCGACCGTCCTGCATGGGATCGCCGCAAATGAATATCGGTGGTGGCGACAAGCATGCGGCATATCGGAATCCTCGCTCACAGCGCTGACGGCGCCGCTTTGTGTTTCCTGGAGATCGTACGCGAGGCGTCACGCCAGCTCGGCGCGCATCAACACCCTGAGACTACGCTCTCGATTCTGCCGATGGGCCCTGTGCTCGAGCAGTACGACCGCAACTCGCTGTCAGCGGTCAGGGCGTATCTCGCCCGCACAGCTCAGCGGCTCGCGGGCGCAGGCTGCGATTTCTTCGTCTGCCCCGACAACACAGCCCACGTGGCGCTCGAACTGCCGGGTGAACCGCTGCCGTTGCCAGGGTTGCACATTGCCGAGATCGTCGCCGAACGCGCGAAGACGGATGGCCGCACACGCGTGGGCTTGCTGGGCACGAAATGGACGATGGAAGGGCCGGTGTACCCCGCTGCGTTCGCCCGCCACGGCATCGCGATGCGGACCCCCGCTCCTGCTGATCGCGCGCGGGTGGACGATGTGATATTCAGCGAGCTGTGCCAGGGCGTGCTCACCGAGGCCTCGCGAGCCGAGTACGTTCGCATCATCGACGGTCTGAAGGGCGAAGGCTGCGATGCGGTGGCCCTGAGCTGCACCGAGATTCCGCTGCTGATTACGCCTGACGTCTCTCCGCTTGCCACGCTTGATTCCACCCGATTGCTGGCGCGAGCGGCGCTGGCTGCGGCGCTTGGGGAGCGCACGCCAGAGTGGCGCGGTGGGCCGCTGCACCGCACGTGAAGGGACGCGGCCAGTGTCAACGAGCCTCGTCGGCTGGCGGCCATGGCGCCGCATAGCGGAAACCCTTGACGAATGGGGCCAGGCGTTTGAAATCGCCGTCTCTCGTGATCAGTGTGATGCCTCGCTCGCGGCACGACGCGGCGACCAGCGCGTCATTGAGGAGCGAGGGCTCTTCGTCGAGCGACTGCCAGCCCTCCCGTGCAGCGATGGCCGCGAGAACCCGACCGCTCGCGACGAAAGCCGCGCTGGAGGGTGCAAACACCCGTTGGCGGCGTTCGAACGGTTCGAATATTCCACGCTGCACGGCGCGCAACGCATCAGCCGTCCGCGCGCCAGCGGCGAGTTCCTGCATCACGACGGCGCTCAGATACACGAACGGAAGTGCTCGGTTCAGAAAGACGAAGACCTCCGACTGCGCGTCGTCATCCCGAAAGCCATCGATGAAGATGTTCGTGTCAAACGCGTACTTCACGCTCTCCGCCGGCCCTCGAGGACGTCATCGACGCCACCGCTTCGCCGAACGGCAGTGAATCCGCTCGCAAGCTCTTCCCGGAATGCCACGAAGTCGAGCGCCAGGTCAATCGCCTCGGTCTCGGTCTCGACGCCCAATGCGCGGCGAGCGACGTCAAGCTTTCGCTGATCCATGATCACGTTCTTTCGAACCCAGCCCGCTCGCCCGCCCCGAACGCGACGGACCGCGGTCGTTACCGCGCCTTTCGTCCGACGTGCAACTGCTTTGGCCATGGATTCTCAATCTGTATACATCGTCTCATACGTCTGTATGGCACGGGCATTGTCGACTTGAGGCGTCCGGGAAAGTGGCCAGATGCCCGAGGTCACGCCCTATCCTCGTGGCCATTTCCCGCCCGCGATTTGTCAGCCATGCCGTCTGGCTCTCCTACCTGTCACGCCGGATCCCACGTCGGCGTGAACGCGGCACAAGCGGCCGGCATCATCGTTACGAGCCCCGCGTCGACTGAAGCCCGAGTCTTGATTCGTTGACGAACTGCGCTTCCGCGCGTGGAGCCGGAGGTGTGGGCGATGGGCAGGCACTCTACCGGTCCCGTCCCGCCGAACGCTAGGCCATACTTGGCCACGCACGATGGCGGTGTGCGCGAGATGCTGAGCTGGTTGTGACGCGGCGGCTCCGGCCGGCCGCGCTTGCGGAGGGCGCGACGATGGATCGGCGAGAGTTTCTGGGCAGCTCGACCGCGGCAGCGGCGGGTCTCGCCACCTTTGGATGGCCGCAGCCACTCGCGGCGCAGATGTCGCCAAAGCCCATCGGCATCCAGATCGGCGCGGTCTCGTTCCTCGACGAAGGCACCGACAAGGTGCTCGACACGCTCGCGGAGATCGGCGCCATCGATACGCTGTTCCTCGCGACCTTTACCTACGGCCGCGGCATCGGCGGGCGGCAGCCGCGCGGCAGCCCGCTGCCCGATCACGGCAAGCAGGAGTACGACGACAACTATCACGGCGGCAACTTCGCGACGCCACATCCGCAGTACTACCGCGGCACCACAATCGCGCCGGAGAAAGCTCCGGATCATCCGGGCTATGACGTCATCGCCGACGTGCTGCCGCGCGCGCAGAAGCGCGGGATGAAGGTGATTTGCTGGTTCGAGGACGTCTTCCGCAAAGACGTCGCCGGCCTCGACAAGGCTTTCGAAATCGACGTCCACGGCCAGCCGCAGGCCCGCGTCTGCTATCGCAACCCCAACACCCTGAACTTCTGGCTCGGACTGACCGAGGACTACCTGCGCTCCTACGACGTGGATGGTCTGATGTTCGGCAGCGAGCGGCAGGGCCCGCTGAACAACGCCCTTGGCGCCAGCCACGGCGGCGGGCCGACGCCGTCCACCGTCGGCTGTTTCTGCCCCCACTGCCTGACCGCCGCGACGAAGGAAGGGATCAACTCGGAGCGCGCGAAGCAGGGCTACCTCGCACTCGAGAAATGGATCGGGGGCATGAAGGGGAAGGAGCGTCCGAACGATGGTGCATTCGTCACCTTCTGGCGCATCCTCGTCGATCATCCCGAGGTGCTGGCGTGGGAGCGGCTATGGAACGAAGGGCTGCGCGACACCTACCGCGTCATGTACCGCAAGGCGCACGACGTCGCCACGCAGAAGCCGATGGGCTGGCACATCTGGCACACCAACTCGTTCGCGCCGTTCTATCGCGCCGAGCAGGACTACCAGATGTTCACGCAGTTCTCCGACTTTCTGAAGGTGGTGATGTACCACAACTGCGGCGGCCCGCGCCTGGCTCGCTACATCCAGAACATCAACTCGACGCTCTTCGCCGACCTCACGCCCGAACAGACGACCGAAATCACCTATCGCCTGCAGCAGTACCCGTCCGAAGCGCCGCTCGACACACTGCCGACCGCCGGCTTGTCTGCCGACTATGTGCGCCGGGAGACCCGTCGCGCCGTCGCCGGCGTCGGTGCGGGGAGCAGGACGAAGATCTGGCCGGGCATCGAAATCGACGTGCCCACTGGCGAAAAGGAAAAGAAGACGACGCCGGATGACGTCTACGCCGCGGTGAGGGCAACCTTCGATGCCGGCGCGAACGGCATCATCCTGTCGAGGAAGTACTCGGAGATGCGGCTCGACAACCTGCGCGCCGCCGGCCGCGCCGTTCGCGAGACGGTCAAACGCGCATGAGG
This sequence comes from Vicinamibacteria bacterium, assembly GCA_963763095.1. GTDB lineage: Bacteria > Acidobacteriota > Vicinamibacteria > Vicinamibacterales > JAENWD01 > CAVUCH01. The sequence goes on along the minus strand of CAVXNR010000017.1, from coordinate 167,983 downwards.
AGACCCACGTGAACGCACGCCGCAGCTTCGTGACCAGACGACGCTTCATCAGGAACACCATCGGCGGAGCAGCGGCTATCGCCGGTGCGCCAGCGATCGTGTCCGATCTGGCGATGCCTGGCCAGGGCGCGGGCACGAAGGTGCCCTGGTACCGCCGCGCCTATCTCTGGGGACAGACCAACATCACCGAGAAAGATCCGATCCGCTACGACATCGACTGGTGGCGCGGCTACTGGAAGCGGACCGAGGTGCAGGCCGTCATCATCAACGCCGGTGGCATCGTCGCCTACTACCCGAGCAAGTTCCCGCTGCACCATCGCGCGGAGTTTCTCGGCGACCGCGATCTCTTTGGCGAGCTGACGAAGGCCGCGCACGCCGATGGCATCTTCGTGATGGCGCGCATGGACTCGAACCGCACCGACGAGGATTTCTTCAAGGCCCACCCGGACTGGTTCGCGCGCGACGTCAACGGCCAGCCGTACCGCGCCGGGGACAAGTACGTCGCCTGCGTCAATAGTCCGTACTACGACGATTACCTGCCCGATGTGCTCCGCGAGATCATCGAGCGCTCGCGGCCGGACGGGTTCACCGACAACAGCTGGGCCGGGCTTGGACGCGAGAGCATCTGCTATTGCGATAACTGCACGCGCAAATTCCAGGCACAGACGGGCACAGCGCTGCCTCGGACAAACCGATTGGAACGACCAGGCCTATCGCGACTGGATCATGTGGAGCTACGCGCGCCGCACGGAGCTCTGGGAGCTGAACAACCGGACGACGCGCGCGGCCGGCGGCCCGGACTGCATCTGGTCGGGCATGAACAGCGGCTCGGTGACCGCGCAGGCGCGCTCGTTCCGTGATCTGAAGGAAATCTGCGCCCGTGCCGGCATCGTGATGCTCGACCATCAGCGGCGCGACGACGACACGGGGTTCCAGCAGAACGGCGACACCGGCAAGCGCGTGCACACGCTGCTCGGCTGGGACAAGCTCGCGCCGGAATCGATGGCGATGTATCAGTCGGGTCCGGGCTACTACCGTGTCGCGAGCAAGCCGGCGGCGGAAGCACGCATGTGGATGATCGCGGGAATCGCTGGTGGCATTCAGCCGTGGTGGCATCACGTCGGCGCGTACCATGAAGACCGCCGCATGTACCAGTCGGCGGAGCCGGTGATGCGGTGGTGGAAGGCGAACGAGCGATACCTCGTCGAGCGGGCGCCGATCGCGAACGTCGGCGTGGTGTGGTCGCAGCGCAACACCGACTTTTTCGGGCGGGATGCCGCCGCGGAGGTCGTCGACGCGCCGTATACCGGATTCATGCACGCCCTCGTCCGTGCGCGGATTCCGCATCTGCCCGTGCACGCCGACGAGATCGAGCGGCAGGCCGGCCGCCTGAAGGTGCTGATCCTGCCCAACGTCGGCGCGTTGTCGGACCGACAGGTCGCGGGCGTCAGACGGTTCGTCGAGGGCGGTGGATCGCTGCTGGCGACCGGCGCGGCCAGTCTCTTCACGGAATGGGGTGATCCGCGGCCGGATTTTGCGCTCGCCGATCTGTTCCGTTGCCACTGGACGGGCGAGCTGCCAATGACGGCCACGGCGGCAGCACGCGGCGGTGCCGCGGATCCGATTGGCGCTTTTGCGCCGAGCGCGAGCGGTCATACCTATCTGCGGCTCGCTCCCGAACTGCGAGCGCGCGTCGACGGTCCACGTGCGGGCGACGAGCCCGCCATCTCCGGGACCCGCCATGCCGTACTGCGCGGATTCGATGAGACGGACCTGATCGCGTTCGGGGGAACGCTCCGCCCACTGAAGGTGGAGGCCGGGGCGCTGGTGCCGCTGACGTTCATCCCGCCGTTTCCAACCTACCCGCCGGAGACCGCCTGGATGCGTCAGCCCACGACCGACATTCCCGGCCTCGTGCTCTCCGAGCGTGGCCAATCGCGCGTCGCCTACATGCCCGCGGATATCGATCGCCGCTACGCACGCGAACACCTGCCGGATCACGCGCGCCTGATCGCGAACCTCGTGCGCTGGACGGCCGGTGACGAGATCCCGCTCTCCGTCGAGGGTACCGGTCTGGTCGACTGCCATCTCTACGAGCAGCCGGGCCGTGTGATCCTTCACGTCGTCAACCTCACGAGCGAGGCGACCTGGCGGGCGCCGGTCGACGAGCTGATTCGCGTGGGACCATTCGGGATCACCATGCCGCTGCCGCCGCGGGTGGCCAAGCCACGGGCGCGTCTGCTGGTCGCGGAGACGACGCGTCCGGTCGCCGTCTCGGGCGGCAAAGCATCGCTGGAGATTCCATCGATCCTCGATCATGAAGTTGTCGTGCTGGAGTAGCCGGGCTCGACCGCAGCCAGCCCAAGCGCTGCAACGTCAGCACCGCGATGCCGTTGATCGTCGCAAAGCGCGCCGTGAAATCGTCGCGCCACCACGCGCCCGCGCGCTTGTGCGTGACGTCCACCAGGAACTGCGCCGCGCGATCGGCGCCGTCGATCACCTCCAGCGCCGCCCGGACCTTGCCACCGCCGTCCGTCACGACGCGCACGTCGCTCGCAAGCAGCTGTTTCAGTGCGTTGAGATCAGCCGACTCTAGGCCACGTGCTCGCGTAGATAGTTCGCGATGTCGGCGATGAGGCGATGGACCGCCGCCTCGGCGATGCGATGTCCTACCATCGCATCGAGCGCCCCGCCGACGATCCCGAGCGGCGGTTGGTAGCGCCCCAGAAAATCGAGCTGGGTCTCCGTTGCCGTCAGCGGATACACCGACAACTCGGCACTCATGATGGGAAACAGTGCGGCACGCTGCGCGGCCGTCCATTCGATCGGTATGCGCGTCACCCGCGACATCGGTGCGTCGTGTGTCTGCTCGCTGATCTTGCCCACCGTGAGGGCAATCTCCGCGCCGATATCGAGTGGGCCGATGTTCACGTGCAGCGCCGCGGCGACGGCCCTCGCTCGCGAGGCAGCAGCGTTCGTGGCCGCGCGCAGCACGCCCGCCGGGTTCTCCACGAGCGCGTCACGCACTGCCGCATATGGGTGGTTGACGTAGTCATAGCTTCGAATTTCGCGGCTCATGGGCGGGTCCTTGCGATCGCTATCGTTCAGGGCGGGCCTATCATAGCCGACCGGCGACGCCACGACCGCCCGAGGGAGAGGAGCGCTTCGTGGATGTCGTTGTAATCACCAGTCCGTGCTCCACGCCGACGAGTCCGAGACGCCTTCCCCCAGTGGGAAACCTCTCACCGCACCGCGGAATTTTCAACGCACGACGGCGGCGCGGCACGCATCCGGGCCACCCCCTGGTGAAATCGGGTGGTGTGAGACTTGCCTAGGATGATTCAAAGCCCCTGCAGCCGACGTGGCTGCAGGGGCAGAGCACGGCATATCGCGGCTCACTAATGATTTCGGAGGCAGTCATGTGCGGCGTCCGATCTATCGGCCTCTTTCTCGTGATGTCGGCAGGGTTTGCGTCGGTCGGCTGCGAGGCGGCACGCGCGCCCGCCGCGCCCAGTGAGACGGCGGAGCTGTCCAGTCCCGCGGTCGTGACCGGGGTGCCCACGGCAGGCGTGGTGCCGGTGGCGATCGCTCGGGGATCGCTCGACATTGCATCGCGCTATGACGCGAAACTCAGCGTCGGATCTCATGACCCTGCACGGCTCTCCTGGCGCGGCCAGTTATACGACGGCTGGACCCCGTTCGACAGGATGACAGTAGGCGTGCCCGGTGCGACGGAACCGGTCGATGCCATGTGGATCGGGCTCGCGCTCAATAGCACCACCCTTAGGTGGGGCAAGACGACTTACGCGCACATCGGCGGCTTAACGTCGAACTCGGGTGGGGTCTTACATGCGGTGGGCTCCGTCACGCTGCCTCCCTACACCGGGCAGACAACGGCCAAGGCCACTGGAACGTTCACGATCAGCCCCGCGGAGTATCCCAGCGTCTTCACCGCGCATGACCCGCAGGCGCCGCAGGCACTAGAGCTGCGGCTGACGGGAACCGGCATCGCCACCATGTTCCTGGAGTGGGTGCCGGGCGCCCTGCCGAACCTGCCAGATGGCTATTGGCACTTGAGCCGCGTTGTCTATCGGTTCGACTGACTGCCGTGCGCCTTAACCAGTAAATGGCTCGACGCCAAACGTTCGATGCTTTCGCCGGAGAATTCCATGCGTTCGCGAGGCTCTCACCTCACCCTTGTGGTGATTGCCGCGAGCATGCTGCGCCGGGACTGAAGTCCCGGCTCCACATCGGATCTTATGTCCAGGCTCCGCATCAAATCTCACGTCCGGCTCCACCTGGCACCTCGGCGCCGTAATCTGCCGCCCGGGGGAGCGGCTGGGTGTGGAGGAGTTCTAATCTCCGCAGGCCATCGCCGCACGAGCGCGACGGCTATTCGTCTCGCAACGCGATCATCGGGTCCAGCCGTGCGGCGCGGCGCGCGGGCAGGTAGCCGGCCAGCAACGCGATGCCTCCGAGCAGCGCCACGGCCAGCGCGGCGGTCGCGGGATCTGCTGGCGTCAGACCGTACAGGAGCGTCGTGACGAGCCGGCCGGACGCGAACGCCAGCGCCGCGCCGGCGATCAGGCCGAGGGCGGTGATCAAGGCGAGGTCCCGCAGCACGAGCCACACGATGTCGCGCGAGTGTGCGCCGAGCGCCATGCGCACGCCCAGCTCGTTGCGCCGGCGGGTGACAGCCACCGACACCATGCCATACAACCCGATGCCCGCCGTCAACAAGGCGACGATCCCGAAGAAGCCGGGCAGCATGGCCAGCAGACGCTCCTGAATCAGCGAGTCGGCGAGCTGCGTCTCGAGCGTGCGGAGCTCGAAGGTGATGTTCGCGTCGATCGCCCTGCCGGCCGCCGTGACCGCGTGCGCGAGCGGCGTCGTGCCGGTGGTGCGCAGCACGAAGGTGATGAAGGTTCCCGGCCGGGTTTGCTGACTCAAAGGGAAGTACATCAAGGGCGGCGGCGTCTCGCGCAGGCTCTGGTAGGCGGTGTTGCGCACCACGCCGACCACCGTCAGCGGTTCCCAGACCTCGTGTTCGACTTCCACCTTGATAACATGGCCTATTGGGCTCTTGCCATGAAAGAACCTGCTCACCGCCGCCTGGTTGATAATGACGGCGCGAGGCGAATTCACCGTGTCGCGGTCGCTGAAGTCCCGGCCCGCGTAGAACGGCGTCTGCATCACCTGAAAGTAGCCGGCGCTGACGCGGTTCGAGAGCAGCCGCGTGTCCTGCTGACTGGTCGGCGTGAATCCGTCCACCCTCACGTGGCTGTTCAGCATGTCGCCTCGCACCGGAGGAATCTGCACGGCGGCTACCGACTGCACGCCGGGAATCGCCCGCAGCGCCGCTGCGATCTGCTCGTAGACGAGCAGCCGCCGCGCCTGCGGGATATCGGCCCGCGCGAGGTTGGCCCCGGCCTGCACGACGCCGCACGCGTTGAAACCCGGGTCGAGCGTTGCCAGGGTTGCGAAGCTGCGCACGAACAGGCTCGCGCCAAACACGAGCACCAGCGACAGCGCAATCTGCGCGGACACGAGGAGCTTCTCCAAGTTGAACCGGGTCCAGCCGCTCGCGACGCCGCGGCCGCCGGTCTTCAGCGCCTCGTTCGCGGAGACGCGCGTCGAGCGAATCGCCGGCGCCATCCCGAACAGCACCACCGTCGCCATCGTCACGCCGGCAGTGAATACGAGCACGCGCCAGTCGATCGAGACGTCGACGAACACCGGCGATCGGCTCGACGAGAGGCCGCGCACGATCGCGCGGCTTGCGACGTGGGCGAATGCGAACCCGAGCACCGCCCCCGCGGTCGCGAGCAACACGCTCTCCGTGAGCAGCTGCCGAACCAGCCGCCCACGCGACGCACCAACTGCCAGTCGCACGGCGAACTCCTTCCGGCGGGTCGTCGCCCGCGCCAGCAGGAGGTTCGCCAGGTTCGCGCAGGCAATCGCCAACACCAGGCCAACGACGGCCATGAGCACGAAGAGCGCGGGCCGATAGTCCTCGCGCATCCAGGAAACGCCAGTCGACGCCGACGACACACCGAGCGGATCGGTGAAGTGCTCCGCGATCGGAGACTGCTCCGGCACCGTCGACTCGCGGATCGCCGGCTGCATCGCGCGTAGACCGGCGCCCGCCTCCGCCAGCGTCTGCCCCGGTTTCAGGCGGCCGGCGATGTTGAGCCACCAGGCCCCGCGCGCATCCAGGCGGCTGTTCTCCCGGCGCCGGATGAGCGGCTCGGTGCCGATCGGGACTGCGACGTCGAACGACTTGCCCACCTCGAGGCCGAAGAAGCCGGGCGGGGTCACGCCGACGATCGTGAACGGGTGACCCTCGATTCGCAGCATGCTGCCGATCGCCGCCGGCGATGCGCCGTACCGATCGCGCCAGAACGCATAGCCGAGCACCGCCACCGGTCCATCGCTGCCGCCGCCGCGGCGATCGTCGTCGTCGGTGAATGTGCGGCCGAGCCACGGACGCGCGCCGACCACCTCGAAGTAGCGGCCGCTCGCGAATACACCTGACACGCGCTGCACCTCGCCGCCAGCGCCGATGTCGAATGGCTGCGACGCATACGCCGACACTCCCTCCAGCACGTGTTGGTGGTCGCGGATCTGTTCCCATATCGGGTTGGTGTAGTAGCTCGCCGGCTCGGCGGCTTTTCCGCGAGCTGACTTGTCGAGGACGAGTGACACGAGGCGCTCGGGATCGCGTACCGGCAGCGCCTTCAGGATCACCGCGTTCACGATGCTGAAAATGGCCGTGTTGGCGCCGATGCCGAGTGCCAGCGAGAGGATTGCGACCGCCGCGAAGGCCGGCGCCTTCCTGAGTACGCGCGTGCTATGCCGAAGGTCGAGCAGGAGCTGGTCGAGCGGGGCCTTGTGGAACGCAGACACAACCATACACCTCCCCCGAAGGCAGAAACTGCCGGTCTTAGACGGCATGGACACGCGATACGTTGCCGTCCGCCCGCGATGCAAGTTGAAGAATCGGCCGCGGCGACAGGATGGCGTGGGTCAGGACTCCGGATCCCCCCGCCTCGACACGGCGTCCTACAGTTGGACGCGCCTCCCAGACGTCAACCGGCGCGAGACGACCATGAACAGACTCAGAATCGTTCCATTAGACGACGCAGTGATATTCCCCGGCATGACCGTCACCTTGCCGCTGGAGGACGCCGGTGGCGATGACCGCGTGCTGCTGGTGCCACGGCAGGGGCAGGGCTTCGCCCGAGTCGGCGTGGTCGCCGAGGTCTCGAAGCGCGTGCGGCTGTCCGGTCACAGCGCAGCCCTCTCACTTCTTGCCTTACATCGTGGGGTTCCAGGCGCCGCCGAGGCGTTCGGCGAGGGTGTGCTTCGCGTGACCGTGGACGAACGGCCAGACGAGGTGCCGCCCGCTCACCTGACCCGCGAGCTCGAGCGCGAGTATCGCGCGGTGGTCGAGGAAATTCTCGAGCATCGAGGCGATGACGGGCGGATCAGCGCGTTCCTCCGCTCGATCACGCATCCCGGCGCGCTGGCGGATACATCCGGCTATTCGCCAGACATCAGCGTCGCGCAGAAGATTGAGCTTCTCGAGACGCTCGACGTCGTCGAGCGGCTGAGGCTGGCGCTGCGGCTGCAGCGGGAGCGCCTGACCGAGCTCGTGGTGCGCAAGCGGATCCGGGAGGACGTCGAAGGCGGCGCCCAGAAGCAGCAGCGTGAATATTTCCTGCGCAAGCAGATGGACTCGATTCGCAAGGAGCTCGGCGAAGACGACGCATCCGCCTCCATTGATTACCGCGAGAAGATTGCGTCCGCGGGCATGCCGGATGCGGTCCGGCAACAGGCTGAGCGCGAGCTGTCGCGGCTGGAACGCGTCGGCGACGCCAATGCCGAATCGGCGACCATCCGGACGTACCTCGACTGGCTGCTCGCGGTTCCCTGGGCGAAGCGCTCCGAGGAGCGACTCGATCCGGTCTATGCGCGGCAGGTGCTCGACGGGGATCACGAAGGTCTGGACGAGGTGAAGAAGCGCATCACCGAGTATCTGGCGGTCCGGAAGCTGCGCACCGAGCGCGGCATGGTGGACACCAGGCGGTCGGGGGTCATGCTCACGCTGATTGGACCGCCCGGAACCGGCAAAACGTCGATCGGCGAGTCGATCGCGACGGCCACCGGCCGGCAGTTCGTGCGCATGTCGCTGGGCGGCCTCCGGGACGAGGCGGAGATCCGGGGTCATCGCCGTACCTACATCGGCGCGTTGCCCGGACGGCTGGTGCGTGCGCTGCGCGATGCGGGCACCATGAATCCCGTAATCATGCTCGACGAGGTCGACAAGCTCGGAGCCGACTGGCGCGGCGATCCGTCGGCGGCGCTGCTGGAGGTGCTCGACCCGGCGCAGAACCATTCGTTCCGTGACCACTATCTCGACGTCGAGCTCGATCTCTCGCACGTGTTGTTCATCGCGACGGCGAACGTGGCGGATACCATTCCCGGTCCGCTGCTGGATCGCATGGAGGTCATCCGGTTCGACGGCTACACGACCGACGAGAAGGTGGCCATTGCGCGCGGACATCTCTGGCCCCGCCAGATCGAGCGGAACGGGCTCCGTCCTGACGAGGCGAGCGTGACCGACGCGGTCCTGCGCCTGATCGTCACGCGATACACCCGGGAGGCCGGCGTGCGGCAGCTGGAGCGTGAGCTCGGGACACTGCTGCGGAAAACCGCGACGCACATCGCGTCAGCGACCCGGCAGGCGCCGATTGCCGTCGATGACGCGGCGGTCCGCGAAGCGCTGGGCCGGCCCAAAGTGTTTCACGAAGCAGCGATTCGCACGTCGGTGCCGGGTGTCGCCACTGGTCTTGCGGTCACCGGCGCCGGCGGCGACGTCCTGTTCGTCGAAGCCGCCTCGATGCCGGGCAAAGGGCTGGTTCTCACCGGCCAGCTCGGTGATGTCATGAAGGAGTCCGCGCGCATCGCGCTCACCTACGTGAAGAGTCACGCGTCCGAGCTGGGCATTCCGTCAGGAGCGCTCGACGGTCGCGAGCTGCACGTCCACGTCCCGGCCGGCGCCATTCCCAAGGACGGCCCCAGCGCGGGCGTGGCGATGGTGACGGCGATCGCGTCGCTGCTCACGGGCCGTGCCGTAAAGAGCACGATCGGGATGACTGGCGAGGTCACCCTGCAGGGGCGTGTGCTCCCGATCGGCGGCCTGAAACAGAAGGTGCTCGCCGCACATGCGGCGGGGCTCACCGAGGTCATCGTGCCGGAGCGGAATGCGGCGGATCTCGATGATGTGCCGCCTGAGGTGCGCGAGCACATGACCTTCCACATTGTCGGAACCGTCGACGAGGTCCTGGAGCGAGCGCTGGAGGCGACGGCGCTCGCTGCCGCTGCCTGAGACAACAGGGCGTGCCGCACTCAACGGCCTGCGGTCGGTGTGTGTGTCGCGCCCTGGGCACACACCTCACGCTCTGAGACGTGCCCTCACGGGAGGACTGGTGAGTTCCCGGAGGGCATCTTTCCCTACCCACCGCTCGGTCGAATCCCGAGAATCCGCGAGGCGCCGCGCGACAGCTACAGCGGCAGCATTGAGCGTGCGGTTGCGTTTCCCGATCGCGCGCAGGGCCATGTTGGTGGCCTTCTTGACGAAATGGCGTTCGTCACACGCTTCCCGTTCGATCAGGCCGAGGCCCCGTACGAACAGTTCATCGCCGGCACGCTTGTCGTGCACGCTGAGGCTCCACAGCAGCGCAAAGGCCGTGCGTTTTTCGAACTCGTTGCGCCTGGTACTCCACTGCGCCACCTTGGCCCACGCGTGCGGCGTCCGGTCGAAGAGGTTGAAGCTCATCGCGTCGCAGAAGGCCCAGTTGTCAAAATCCTTGCACCACCGATCCATCTGAGCGGCGGTGAGCTGCTCGGGATCCCCGACGAAGGATGCGAGCATCCGGGCCTCGTACACCCCAGTGGCCCAGAGCGCAAGCGCCAGTGGCTGGCTGCGCCCGAGCGTCTTGCTCAAGGCCTTGATGTCCTTCATGGCAACGCCGTAGGCGTGGTCCGAGGGAATCGCATAGCGCGCCATGCCCTCGAGCGTGGCCCTGGTGCTCCGACTCTTCAGCCATGCGAGCGCGAACTTAACTTGTTCGGCGACCGATCGCTTCGCTCCGGTGGTCATGTCAATGTCCGCTTTTCCGACGAACCCATTGTCGGCCTGCCCGGAGGATCTCACGCCGCCGGCGCGTTCGGCGACGCTCGCTGCTCGCCTCAGCCCAATCCTCCCGGGTCTCCGCAGGACAAAGTGAGGGTAAATCGCGGCAACTCGCCCGCGCGATCCCGTAGCCACAAGTGTAGCAATGTGTGCTACAATGAGCCTATGACGATCGCTGTCAACTTCAACAGCCCCGTATCGATCGAGGCGCAGGTGTATCAGGCGCTGCGCCGCGTCGTGGCAACTCGCGAGATCGCTCATGGCGAGAATCTTCCCACCGTCCGGCAGCTCGCGTCCGACCTTGGGGTGCACTGGACGACGGTCGCGCGTGCGTATCGCCGGCTCGCGACAGATGGTCTCATTGTCGTCCGGCGGGGGCGCGGCGCGACAGTCTGCGCACCCCGGTCGGAGAGCCGCGCTTCTGCGACCGTCCGTGCCACGGTGCGCCAGAAATTGATGGAGGCGGTCACGGAGGCCAGGCTTGGAGGCATGCCGCTGGAGCAGGTGGAAGCGGCGCTGCGGCGGGAAGTCGCACTCTTGAAGGGAGAACCGGTATGAACGGATGGATCGTGGTCATCGCCGCTTTGCTCGTCGCCAGTGTGCCGTGGCTCCTGCTGGAGGTCTTCGACCGGGCACGACAGCAGGAGCTGCGTGCCCTGGCCGGCAAGCACGTTCCGCAGGTTCATCAGCGAACACGACTCCAGCGGGCCACGGCCGCAGCGTGCGCCGCGGTGGGACTCACGGCCGTCGCAGCCGCCTCGGGCCTGGTGGCCCTTCCCACGCACGTCGTGGTGTTCTCGGTTGCCTTCCTCACCCTTGGCGTGACGACACCTGTCGCCTGGATGGGAATGGCCGCGGCCAGCCGCGACGTGTACCGTCACGTTGCGGCTGCGCTCGAAGATGAGCCACCCATCCGGATTGCCTCCCTCACCCAGCGCAGGGTGTCGGACGCGGTGTCGCTGCCGGCCCAGCTCGTGCCGTTCGTGGTGTCGTTCGCGGGGATTGCGATAGTGGCGGTTGGGGCGCTTCAAGGCTGGAGCGGTTTCACGCGCCCGATGCTTCCGATCGTCTCGGGCGCGATCGGGCTGACATTCTGTGGGTTGTATCGGGCATGGATGGGGGCTGAGGCAAGAGCCGCCGAACTGCCGGAGCACCTTCGAGCATCCGGGGACGGCCTCACCCGTAGCGCTCGCATCCGCCGCGTGTTCGCTGCGCAGGTGTGGCTCGCGATCGTGTACGCAGTCATCGGCTCCGCGCTCGCGGCGACCGATTGGAGCGATCCCGTCGGGAAGGCGTCAGGCGGCTTTCTGCTCCTCGGCAGTGGCGTAGTGGGCCTCTGGGCGTCCGCTCGTGCCATGACCTCGGAGCACGGCATCCCAGCGGCCGCCGGCGTTGTTCGGCAGCGGGGGGCAATCACTCCGAACGAGTAGCGTCGCCCCCTGCGGCACGGTTGGCATGGCCCGGACTCGCTACGTGAGCGAACGCCAGTTCAGCCTTCGCGCCGCCTGAGTCAATCGCCCCGCAAGGCCATGATGGGATCGACCGACGCCGCTCTGTGCGCGGGGATCCACGCTGCCAGCGTTGCGATCACAACCAGAATGATGGTCGCAACGATGTAGCTGAACAGATCGACTGATGTGACCTGATACAGGAAGCCCGCCGCCTGCTGGGCGGCCACGCGCGCGAGGGGCAGGCCGGCCGCCAGTCCCAGGCCAACGATGACGAGCGCGTCACGCATCACCAGCCACACCACCGTGCCACGCCGGGCGCCCAGTGCAATTCGCACCCCGAGCTCCGGTGTTCGTCGCGTCACGTCATAGGCCAGAATGCCGTAGAGCCCCAGGCAGGCCAACAGGAGCGCCGCGGCTCCGAAGACGGCCGAGAGGAGCGCGACGGTACGCTCGTGGACGGTGAGCGAGCGCACGCGTGTCTCGAGCGTCGACACTTCCATGACTGGGAGTCGCGGATCGACGGCGGCGAGCGCGAGCCGAACCGCGTTGATCGATTCGGCTGCCGGGCCGCTGGTCCGGACCTCCACGCTCGTGAGGAACTCGTCGGTCTGGGTGGCGAGGCGATACGCGGCGTTCGGGGTCGCGCTCCGCAGGTCGCGGTAGTGGGCATCGGACACGACCCCGACGATCTCGAAGGCATCGGGGCCCATCGGCTCGCCGGTCGTCCAGCGCCGACCGATCGGGTCCCTGTCTGGAAAGAAACGTCGCGCCATCGTCTCGTTGATGATGGCTGCATGGGCGTTTGCATGGTCCTCCGGACCAAACAGCCGTCCCCGGATCAGCTTCAGACCCACGGTCTGGAAGTAGTGGGCCGTCACCACGTCTTCCTGCACTTCGAGCGGCGTGTCTCGGGGCGCCTGGAACCCTTCGACCGAGAGGCTGCTCACACGAGCGCCACCGCTCAGCGGGCCGTGCAACGACAGGCTAGCCGACCGGATGCCGGGGCTCCCTTCGAGCTGCTCCACAATCACGCGGTGGAGCGCGTCGAGCCGGTCCGGGCCGTATCCCGCGCCGCGCGGATCAATCCGTGCAACCACGACACCCTCCTGGTCATAGCCCACGGGGACGCGCGTAATCTGCTGCAGCGTACGCGTGAAGAGCGCTGCGAGGCTGAGCAGAAGGACGGTCAGCGCCAGCTGCGCGACGACGAGCACGCGTCCGGCCGATGGTCGCCTGGTCCCGCGCCACACCACGCGACCGCCCGCTCTCAGGGCCTCGGCGGGATCCAACCGTGAGGCCTGGAGGGCAGGCAGCAACCCGACGCCGAGTGCTGTCAGCGCCGCCGTGGCGGTTGCAAAGAGCAGCACTCGACCATCCAGTGCCAGTGGGGTAGCAGGCGCGTTTCTGCCGGCTGCGAACAGTGCCAGCAACACATCGCACCCCCAGCGCGCTGCCAGCAGACCCAGCGCGCCACCTGCCAATCCGAGCACCAGGCTTTCCGCCAGCAGCTGACGCACGAGCCGCCAGCGGCCAGCGCCGATCGACACGCGAACGGCGAGCTCACGGTATCGCGATGCGGACCGGGCGAGGAGCAGCCCTGCCAGATTCGCGCACGCAATCATGAGCAGCAGGCCGACCATCGCGAACAACGCGGCAAGCGGCGATTGCATCTCTTCCCGCATCCGCGACAGCCCACGAGCGCCCGGCACGAGGACGACGTGCTGCGCCTGCAATCGCCCGCGGACGTCAGCATCGGTCTTGTAGCCCTCGCGGTTGGCGAGCTGCTGCTGCAGCAGCCGCGTGAGCACATCCGCGACTGCCGCGCGATCGGGCGCGGCGCGTACACGAGCCAGGAGAGTCAGCCAGGCAATCTCGGGCTGCGGCACCCACGGTTGTCGGAGATCGCCGTCTTCCACGTCGGCGTTGTTTGCATACCTGACGGCACTCTGCATCATGACCGGCAGCCAGACGTCGGGCCGCGTGTCAGCCACGGTGCCAAAGAACCCGGGCGCGGTCACGCCAATCACCGTCAACGCCGCGCCGTTCACGGTGATGGACCGGTTGACGATGTCAGGGCGCCGCCCGAAGCGCCGGGTCCAGAACGCGTCACTGAGAACCGCTACCGGGTGGGCATCGAGGGTCCGATTGTCTGACGGGCCGAGCAGCCGCCCCACCTGCGCAGTCGTCCCGAGCACGGCGAAGTATTCGCCGGACACGAGTTGCACGCGTCCAACATCGTCTGGCGTCGGCGCTGCCGCTGGGCCATCGGTGACGAGCATGCGGACGACGGACGAGGACACCGAAAGATCGGCGACACCATGCACCGCCCCCCTGGCGCGCTCGAACAACGGGTACGAGAAGCGCGCCGTGCCGGTGTCCGCGCCGCTGATCTCTGCCACGTACAGTTGTCCTGGCGCGCGGACCGGCAGCGCCTTGATCACGATTGCATCGGTCACCGTGAAGATGGCCGTCGCTGCGCCGATCCCGAGCGCGAGCGACGATACGGCCACGAAGGTGAACCCCGGGCTTCGGCGCAGCAGGCGCACCGCAAACCGCATGTCGGCCCAGAATTCCGCCAGGACGCGCATCATCGACTCACTCCGGTTCTCCCCGGTTCATCCGGATCACGCCAGCCGGGAGCTGATGCCAGCCAGAGGCGAAGCGCGTGCCACCTGTGCAGGCTGGCCCTTTTCAGGCAACGGGCAGCCTTTCCTGCGCCCCCGCGGCGCCTCGCTATGTGGGCTGCGCGGCCGTGGGACGCGCGTGTCCCAGCGCCGGACACGCTGTTACTGACTCATGCGGTGCGACCCGGCGCTGCGGAGCCGTCCGCATCCACGTCGCACTGCGTCTCTCACCGCCTGAACCTCGACGAGGAGGGTGTCTCCGTCTTTCCCGTCACTGCGCCTTCAAGGTGGTCGACGGATCAATGCGCGCGGCACGCCACGCGGGAACGCAGCAGGCGATTGCTGACACGGTGAGCAGCAGCGCCGTGCCTCCCGCGTACGTGACCGGGTCGATCGGCGAGACGTCAAACAGCAGCGTGACGATGACACGGCTTGCGGCTGCCGTCGCGGTCAGGCCGGCCGCGACACCAACACTGACGAATGTCAGGGCCTGACGAACAACGAGAACGACGACGTCCAGCCGCGATGCGCCCAGCGCTGACCGGAGCCCGATCTCGCGTGTGCGCTCCGTCACGCTGCCTGAGAGCACGCCATAGATGCCGGTTGCGGCGAGGAACAGGGCGACCAGGCCGAACGCCTCGAACAGGACCAGCGCGAAGCGTCTGTCCGCGACCGATCGGCGGACCAGCTCGTCCATCGTGGCTGCCCGCACGATCGGCTGGTCCTTGTCGACCGACCAGATCGCCCGGCGGAGTGCCGGTGTGAGGGTTGCTGGATCGACGCGGCTGCGAACGACCAGGGTCATCAGCTTGTCCGTCCAGTGCCATTGTGCCGCCGGCACATAGATCGCGTTTGACTGATCGATGTCCAACGACGATTGCTTCACGTCCCCGACGATCCCCACGACGGTGTACCAATCGCCCTCTTCGGGTCCGAAGCGGAGTCGAGCGCCCAGGACCTTGCGCCCCGGGAAGGTGCGCCTGACGAACGACTCGTTGATCAGTACGGCTCGCGGCGCCGACCTGTCGTCGTGCGCATCGAGCAGGCGGCCAAGGCGGAGGGGGATGCGCATCACGTCGAAGTAGCCGGGCGTGACGGCATAGCGCAGCGCCGCGCCATCGTCGTTCGCGTCGAAGTCGAACTCGAAGTGCACGCCGTACGTGTCGACGTCACCGCTGAGCGGCAGGAGCGTCGTGAACGCGGCGGCAGCAACCCCTGGGACCGCACGGACGGCCGCCACCGTGTCGGTGACGACGCGATCGCTCGCACCCTCCGCCCGAAGTCGCTGTGACGTCTGCTGCACCTGCATCGTCAGCAGGTGTGATGGGTCGAACCCCACGGGCACTGCAAACACCTTGTCGATGCTTCTGAGCAGCAACCCCGCGCTCACCAGCAGCACGAGAGCCAGGGCAACCTCCGCCGCCACGAGCCATCCGCGTGTCCTCTGATGCCCGCCGGCCGTCCGCCCCGAGCTGTCCTGCATGCGGCCGCTCAGATCCTGTTGGGACGCGTGCATCGCCGGAATGACGCCGACGAGCACGCCGACGAGCGTCGTGATCACCAGGCCGAATGCGAGCACCGGCAGGTCGAGCCGAATGGCGCCGAGACGAGGCAACTCCGGGGGACTGAGCGCCACCAGGGCGCGTACACCCATTTCGGCGGCCACCAGTCCAAGCGCTCCGCCGATGCCGGCGAGCAACACGGCCTCCGTCATCAGCTGTCGAATCAGCCGTGCCCTGCCCGCACCGAGCGCGGTGCGCACGGCCAGCTCGCCGCGCCGCTGGGCACCGCGCGCGAGCAGCAGGTTGGTGACATTGACGCACGTAATCGCCAGCAGCAGGATGACGGCCCCGATGACGGACTGCAGCGCCGGCCGGATGCCCCGGGTCATATCGGCCTGCAAGGAGGTCGCGATGAACCCGTTGGCGAGGCTCGCCCACGGCACTCGCGCGAACTCCGGGGCCGGCGTGTCTGCAATCTGGCTCAGCTCGCGCCTGGCGTGGTCAAGCGTCACGTGCGACCGCAGCCGGGCGATGAGCCGCAGGTGGTGGCCCCACTCGCGACTGTCGGGACCGAACACGGTGTCGTACTGCAGCGGAGCCCACAGCTCGGCTGCGGGCGCCACCACATTCTCGAAAGCGGCCGGCATCACACCGATCACCAGAAAGGGCACCCCGTCCAGCGTGATCTCGCGTCCGATGATTGCCGGATCCCCGGCGAACCGGCGCTGCCAGAGTGCGTCGCTCAGAATCACCACGTTGGGTCCATTCGGCCGATCGTCCTCACGGCGGAGATCGCGCCCGATGAGCGGCGCCACGCCGAGCGCGCGGAAGAACTCCGCACCGATACGCTGGCCCGAGAGTCGCTCGGGTTCGGCACGGCCGATCATGGCGGGCTGCCATGGCTTGAGCGGTGCGAGCGCTTCGAAACTGTGGCTGCGGTGAGCCAGCTCGCGATAGGTGCCGAACGTGATGTCCCGAGGTTCGCCGTCAGGGCCCGCGTCGGAGATCATCACGATCCGCTGCGCGTCCGGGTAGGGCAGGGCGGCAAGCAGAATCGGGTGCACGGCACTGAACATCGCAGTCGCCGCGCCGATGCCGGCGCCGAGCGTCACGACGGCAAGCGCGGTGAACGCGGGCGCTTGACGCAGGCGACGCGATGCGTAACGCAGATCGGCAATCACGGTGTCCAACCCGCGCTCCCAGCCAGACGCGCGCACCTGATCGCGCATGATGCTCGCGTGACCGCACTCGAGACGCGCGGCGCGTTGGGCCTGCTCGAGCGAGAGCCCCCTCGCGAGAAATGCCGACGTCGCTTGATCGATGTAGTGCTCGACCTCATCTGAGAGGTCCTGCTCTGCGGCGGTTGGACGCAGCATTGCGCGGAGGCCACGGACGATCTGGCGTCCCACCGACACGTGCCTAGCCCTCCGCCTTCAGCAGGCGCGCGATGGCTGACGCGCGTCGCGTCCAGTTCGCCGTCTCGATATCGAGCTGCCTTCGACCCGCGCGCGTCAGCTCGTAGTACTTCGCGCGACGCGAGTTCTCGGTGTGACGCCATTCGGCGTCCAGCCAGCCCGCACGCTCCAGCCGCTGCAGGGCGGTGAGCAGCGAGCCGGGGTTCACCTTGAACACCCCGCGTGATACTTGTTCGACCCGCCGGCCGATGCCAAAGCCGTGCATCGGCTCCAGGCTGAGGGTCTTCAGA
Organism: Vicinamibacteria bacterium; assembly: GCA_963763095.1. Taxonomy (GTDB): domain Bacteria; phylum Acidobacteriota; class Vicinamibacteria; order Vicinamibacterales; family JAENWD01; genus CAVUCH01. Next base: position 150,503 of record CAVXNR010000017.1, on the reverse strand, counting down.
ATCAACATGTCCAGCGTGCCCTGAATCACGTCCGTGTTCGATTCGTCCATGGTGGAACCTCCCAAGGCGTCGTTAGGCCGACGCTACTCCCAGCTCCTGATGACTGTCAAGATGTGGCTGTCAGGTGCTGCCACCTTGGTGGCCGGCGCCCGACTTCGGGCGACAGATCTGTGGGCTGAATAACGATTCCGGTGCCGGAGCCGGACAGGCACATCCTCTTCCGCTGCTGGTGCGCGGGCACGGACGCGCAGGCCCGTGCATGCCGGATGGCCTTTCACACGGCAGAATCCTTGCTGACTGCCGCTCACATGCCCACGCACGCGATCGTCCGGATGCTCCGACTCGCCGCCGTACCGCTGCTTCTCGGGCTGAGCGCCGCTCCGGCGTGGAGCCAGGTCGAACAGGGCTTCGCCAAGGACGGCGGGTTCGCCGGCGTCTCGTTCGTGCCCGACTTCACCTTCGACGGCGTCACGTTCGACGGCAAGACGGTCTACAAGGAGGTCGGCGGCGAGGAACTGATGATCCTTCCGCGCGTGGACACCAGGAACCTTGTCCGGTTCGTGCTCGGCTATCGCGCGCGACAGGCCGCCATCGAGGTCAGCTACGACCGCACGGCCCACAACGGCACGTTCCTCGACGTGAGCGGCAAGGCGACCTTTCAGGCCGTCAACGTGGATGGCCGCTACTTCTTCGCCACGCGCCGCCGCATTCAGCCGCACCTGCTCTTCGGCGGCAGCATGCCGTGGTTCACGGTCAAAGATGGCAGCTTTCTCGACTCCCGCGCGGCCGACGCGAGCTTCAAGGGATGGGGCATGAACACCGAGGCTGGTGCGACGGTCTACGTCCATCGCCAACTCGGGATCAGCGTTGGCTACAATTACCGCATCCTGTGGTTCGATCGGGCCACCGGTGTGACCGACAAGCTGTACGAGCTCAGGCCGCGCTTCCGCGAAACCAGCGGTGCCCTCGTCATCGCGACGCACCTGATCTTCTAGACACAGTGCTCGATTGTCATGTCACCGCACCGCTGATGTGGGGCAGGGCTTCAGCCCTGCAAATCGATGCGCTCTAGCAGGCCTGAAGGCCTGCCCCACATGGCGCCTCGAACCAGATCTCAGTGTTCCGACGCGTCGTAGCAGTTCCACAGCAGGACGCTGTAGTTGATCGGCGCGTGGTCGGCAAGAAAGCCTGGCAGCGGCAGGTCAACGTCGTGCTCGGTGCGCATGACTCCACGCAGCATCATCGCGTCCTTCGCCGAGAGCAGGTGCGCGCCAGGATCGAGCATCAGCTCCCTCGTGGAGGTGAGATTGCGGTGCAGGCGCCCCGCGCCGTCGATGAACTGCAGCCTGCCGAGATGACGGAACAACAGTCCGAGCGGAAGGTGCGGCACGATGTCGGAGTCGTTGCGGAAGCGGTAGACGGGCACCTGAATTCTGTCGCGGAACCCCTCGTCGCCGGCGCGCGGCGATCCGAACGTGTACACACCCTGAAGGCGCAGGGACGGATCGTCCTTGCAGAGGCTTGCCGCCAGCGTCGCAAGCGCCGCCCCAAGGCTGTGCCCGGTGATCCATAGCGGCCGCGGCCGTCTCGTCTGCTCGTCCCGCAGGTGCGCGAGCGTTTGTGGCCACACCTCCCCAAGTGCGGCAAGAAACCCCGCGTGAACGAAATCGCCATGTGAGTCGGGGATCGGCAGGAACCGCGCATCCACGGTGAAGTCGAGTACGGACGACCAGAAGTCATCCACCTGCGTCCCGCGGAACGCGAGCACGAGAGCCTCCGGCATCGACGTGACGTAGGCCTGGGTGCTGTGCGTGCCGCGAAAGTGCGCCACCTCCCCCTGGATCCCGGCCGTCGCGAATGCGGCGTTCACGGCCCCTTCGGCCGAGTAGGCGAGCAGGGCGGCATCACACAGCCACCAGGCGTTCCGCAGATTCAAACCGGTGTCGAGAGGATCGAGCGGATGGTCGCTGACGTTCTCGAAAAAGGTGTATCGGGTCAACACGCCGGCGGGCGGATTCAACGCGCGCGGCGTCTGACTGGGCAACGGCTTCTGCATGGGACCTGCCTTGCGGGTTCCGGTGGACGTGACGTCGCCGCCATCGCGGGAGGGCGACGGCACGAGTATAGTGCCCTCGTGCTGCGGCTTCCCGGACAGAGAGCCCTCTCTGCCACCGCTCTCGCCACAGCCCTCCTCGTCACGCTCGCCGGCTGCATGCGCCAGCGGGCGGTCGTCCTGGGGTTCTGGTTCGAGCCGGTCACCTACAGCTCCTCGCGGTTCGGTCGCGCGCTGACGGCTGAGGAACTGCAGACGATCGCCGCTGTGGCGCGGTCGGAGCTGACGCACGCGTTCGCCGGTTTGCGCGTCACGGTGTCGGGGCAACACGACGCCCGCTACCGGGTTCGCGTCGTGCAGCACCTGAGCGACCCACGGTTTCGCGGGGAGGTCGGCGTCGCGGGCACGTCCAGATCCGTCTCCCTGTTCGGCGGCGATGGCGCCGTCAACTTCTCGCTGCTCGCGGCCTACGCGGAGAGTTACGCCCCGGCCGACGCCGATCGGGAAGCGATCGTGTTGGCAGTCGGAAGGGGAGTGGGGCGGGCAGCCGTCCATGAGTTTGGCCACCAGTTGCTTGGCAGCGCACGGTTCGATGACGACCCTGATGTGCAGAGCTATGAGTACCGGCTCAGCGGCACGGCGGGAACAATACTACGGCGCCATGCACTGGGGCAGTGCGTGGCCTGCGCTGCAGGAGCGATTCGGCACTCGCGCCGGATCGTGAGCTGACGGCGGCGCGTCGGTGCCGTTCGCGCCAGCCGGCGCGTGTGTGCTCACGGCTCCGAACGACGGAGCACGTGGGCAGTGACCAGCGTGAGGTCGTCCGCGACGCTGTCCGCCGTCAGTTGTTGGCGCACGTGCCAGACGAGCGCGTCGAGCAACGCGGGGCCGCCGGCGGGGTGCTCCTCGACGGCCGCTCGGATGCGCTCGTCAGCGCCTTGCGTGCCGTTCTCGAGCGCGTCCGAGACGCCGTCGGTGTACAGGAGAAGACGATCTCCTTCGGCCACCCGGACGCACTGCACGTTCCACGTACACGATGGCAGCGCTGGCGAGATGAGCGGGCCTGTGCTGGAGAGTGCTACCGGCGCGCGGCTCGGGCTCCACAGGAAGCCAGGCGGATGCCCCGCGTTGACGTAACACAGTTCCATCGTATCCGGCCGCACGACGGCCGCAAACAGCGTCACGAACCTTTCATCGCCGAATGCCGCCAGGCTGTTCGCCACGCAGCGCACGACGGCCAGCGGGTCGTAGCCCTCTACGTGCGTCGACCGGAAGGCACTCTTCACGGTTGCCGTCAGCATCGCGGCCGAGGCGCCGTGCCCAGACACGTCCGCGACGAGCAGCGCTGCCTGTCCCGATGCCCCGCAGGCATAGTCGTACAAGTCGCCACCCAGCTCGGAGCAGGGCGCGTACCGGCACCAGATGGCGAGCGGCCCTACCACCGACTCGCGGGCGGGCAGCAATGCCTGCTGGAACGCGCGCGCTTCTGCGAGCTCGGTTTCCAGGCGTCGCAGGTGCCTGCGACGCTCATCACGCCGCCACCGGAGCTCCAGGCAGCGGTCGACGAGCGTTTGAAGCACCTCGCGGTCGAACGGCTTCTGAATGAAGTAGAACGCCTCGCCCCGAATGGCGCGCACCAGCTTCTCGTCGAGATCGTCGACGCTGCCGGTCATCAGAATCACGTCGAGGTCCGCCTTCTCGGCATGCAGTCGGGCCATGAGCTCGAAGCCGTCGAGTTCGGGCATTCGCACGTCGAGGATCGCGAGCTCCGGGTCGAAGCGGCCGGCCAGTGTGATGGCCTCGACGGAGGAACGGCTGGTGACGACGTGGTGCGCACCGCTCAGAATGCGCTCCACCGCCCGGAGCATGCCCGCCTCATCGTCGACGACGAGAATCCGTGCCGGGTTCATGCGATCGCGTGCTGGTGAATCGTCGCGCGCGGCACTGCGATTTCGACCTGCGTACCGCGATCCGGGTGGCTGTCGATCGTCAGCTTGCCGCCGATCTCCCACAGAATGGAGCGGCAGATCGACAACCCAAGACCGTTTCCATGAGCCTTGGTGGTAAAGAACGGTTCCTGCACCCGAGGCAGGTGCTCCGGCGCGATGCCGCTTCCCGTATCGGTGACGCAGACGGCGACCCAGTCTGGATACGCGAGTGCGCGCACGCCGAGACTGCCTCCGACCGGCATCGCCTCGCGCGCGTTCGTCAGCAGATTGAGAAAGACCTGCTCGAGGTCTCCCTGGCCGCACGCGACCGCGGAAATGTCGGCGGGTATGTCGAGGGAGAGTTGGATGCCGCGCCGGTCCATGCTGTCCTGGAGAATCGCGAGTGCGGTCTCGACGGCCGCCCGCACCTGTCCGTACCGCACGCGGCGGGAGCCGCCGCGGGCGAACGCGAGCATGCCCCCGAAAATGCGCCGGCAAACCTGTAGCGAATGCTCGATCTGTGCAAGGTCCTGCGTGTGCACGGCCGCATCCACCTCGCCGGACTGGAAGTCGTGGCGCATCTGCTGCACGAGCGGCAGCATCGATCCGAGCGCGTTGTTCACGTCATGCGAGACGCTGCGGGCAAGTTCCGCCATTGCATGCTTGCGTTCCGCGGTCAGCATGCCGGCGCGAAACGACTCGGATCGCTTCATGTTCTGTATGGCGATCGCAACCTGCGAACGGAATTGCTCGACGAGCTCGGAATCGTAAGCGGTCAGACGACCGCGGTCGCGTGCCGCGACCTTGACGATGCCGACGAGACCGTCCCGCGTGACCAGCGGCGCGCAGAGCATGCAGTGTTCGCGGAGGTCCTCGGCGGCAGTCCCGCTCCCGTCGTTGTAGTCGAGCAATGCCGCCAGCTCGGTAACCGGCTGGTTGGCCCATTCGTGCCAGGATTCACCGTCTCGATCGAAGCCATGCACGCAACCGGACTCCAGGACACGCCGGACACCGGCCGGCACCGCAATGCGTAGTCCGATCCGTTCGCTCTTCGCCTTTCTCCACGCGATCTGTTCGGCGTCCACACGCAGCGTCGAGTCGCTTTCGTCACGAATCAGCAGCGCCGAGGAGTGATCGTAGTGGGTCAGCGAACGAAGGCCATCCAGGATTTGATAGAAGAGGTCCTTCGGGTGAATCTGCTCCATGATCTTGCGGTCGATCCGCTCGCGCACGCCCAGCATCCGCTCCCGGTCCATCGACTGGACGGCATCGGAGACCACCGCCATCACCCGAGAGAGCCGGCGAGCATCACCTTCGTCGTACGGAGGCTCACGCCGCTCGAGGGCCATGGCCGCCCACGTCCGTCCCCGCCGCCGGAGCGGCGCCAGCAGCATCGTCTCCGCCACGGGCGGATGCTGGTGTCGAATGAAACGGAACAGCAGATCGTCATCCCACCCGACGCCCTTCGGCATCGCGAAGAGGATTTGGGCGTGCGGGCGACCGGCCTGGACCACCGCCAGGCACGCGTGCGCAGCATGGAAGAATTCACGTGTGTCGCGGAGGGCGAAGCGGAGCGCTTTCTCCGCGTCCCGCATCGGTTTCAACCGACTGGTGAGGCCATCGAGGAACTGGAGAAACTCGAGTTCCCGCTCTTGAACAAACATGACTTTTGGGAGAACGCGGGCTGAACCAGCTTCGCTCCGTGCCGCGCGGACATGTTACCGGATCGCCGCCTCGGCCCTGTAGGGCGCGACTCCGCCTGGCGCCTACGCAGCCGACTGTCGGGCGCCGACCGCGGCGCCGATGATCGCGAGGTCGTCGCTCCGCGCGATCACTTCGAATGCGCTGCCTTGCAGCGGGCTCATCTTCACCATGTCGTGCAGCGCGCCCGCGAGCACGGCGGTGTCGACGAACCGGGCGTTCGGACCCGACAGGAAGAACCGGCCCGGCCCGTCCATGTGGATGCTGCCCGCGGCAGCGGCAGCCATCGCCCGGTGCCACAGCCGTACGAACGCGGCGCATCGCGCATCGCCGCCGGCCGCCTGGGCGAACACCTCTTCGGGCTCCATGTCCAGGAATCGCAGACGCATGCTGCGGTGCCCGACGATGCCCTCGAGGTGTCCCTGACCGCCGCAGCCGCAGAGCGACTCCTTTGGATCGAGCGAGACGACGACGTGCCCGCCTTCCCAGACGCCGGGCGCGTGGGGATATCGTCCGAAGCCGACGCCGCTGCCCAGGGTCCACACGCGTGTCAGGGTGTCGAGCTGCCCGCGCGTCGCGGCGATCCCCGTGGCGACGGCATCCGCATCGTTCAGCACCAGCACGTGCGCCCGTCCGCTCAAGGCCTCTGACAGGCTCTGCGCCAGCGCCGATCCTTTCATCTGCCGCAGGTTCGGCGAATCCTCGATGATCCCGTCCCGGATGACGCCCGGGAACCCGACGCCTACGACGTCGAGCGGATATCCGTGCGCGACATCGTCGATCAGCCGGCCGATCGCCTGCACGATCTCGGCCGGTGGCAGGGTCGGGAGCACCGAGCTGCCCTCGTCCGCCTGGTCAGGGTACGTGCGGATCGGGCCGACGATCCGGTCGCCTTCCACGAGCCCGGCCGCGATGTGTTCCATCGCGAGCACGCCGACTGCATGCCCCATGCGTCTCCCCCGGTGCCGCCCGCCAGCTGCGCGCTGAAGTGATGCGTCAGTCAGGCCGCTTCTTCTTCAGCAGCCCGTCACAGACGGGCGAGCTTGTTGAGACCGTTGAACGCCGCCGCCTTGTAGCATTCGGCCAGCGTCGGGTAGTTGAACACGGTATCGACGAAGTAGTCGACCGTGCCACCCAGCGTGAGCACCGCCTGGCCGATGTGAATCAGCTCCGCCGCGCCTTCGCCGATGATGTGAATGCCGAGCAGGGCCTTGGTCTCGCGGTGGAAGATGATCTTCAGGCGCCCCGTCGTGTCGCCGCGGATCTGCCCGCGCGCGATCTCACGGTAGTACGCGAGCCCCACTTCGTACGGCACGTCCTCGTCCGTCAGTTGCTCCTCGGTGCGGCCGATGAACGAGATCTCCGGAATGGTGTAGATCCCGTACGGATACGTGCCCGGATTCGAGTGCAGATCGAGACCGAGCGCTCTGGCGGCGGCGACTCGCCCCTGCTCCATCGACACCGACGCGAGGCTCGGAAAGCCAATCACGTCGCCGGCCGCATAGATGTGGGGCTGCGCCGTGCGATAGTCGGCGTCCACCGCAATCCGGCCGCGCGCGTCGGCCTCGAGACCGGCTGCAGGCAGGTTGAGCTCGTCGACGTTTCCCTGACGGCCCACCGCGTAGAGCAGCGCATCGCCCGACACCTTCTTGCGGCTCTTCAGCGTGGCTGTCACGCCACCGTCGGGCAGGGCCTCGACCGCCTCCACCTCCTCGTTCAGCCGCAGCGTGACGCGGTGATCGCGCAGGTGGTAGCACAACGCTTCGACGATCTCGCCGTCCGCGAACTCCAGCAGCCGTGGCCGCTTCTCGATCAGCACCACGCGGACGCCCAGCGCCGCGAACATGCAGGTGTACTCCACGCCGATGACGCCGCCGCCGACCACGATCAAGGTCTTCGGCAGCTCGCCCATCTGCATCACCTGGTCGCTCAGGATGATCGTGCGCCCGTTGATGGGCACCGTCGGCGTTTCGGACGGCCGGGTCCCGGTCGCGATCACGAACGCGTCGCTCTGGCACGTCCGCTCGCCGCGCGTGCTCTGCAGGCGCACGGTGTGCGGATCGACGAAGGCAGCCGAGCCGTCGAGGACGGTGATGCCGTTGCGGAACAGTTGGGCCTGCGTGACGTCCAGTTCGTTCTTGATGACCTGCTGCACGCGGAAGGAGAGATCGGCGAAGGTGATGTCGTCCTTCACCCGGTAGTTGACGCCGTAGATGCCCTGGTAGAGAAAGCCGGACAGGTGCAGCACGGCTTCCCGCATGGTCTTGCTGGGGATGGTGCCGGTGTTGATGCACGTGCCGCCGACCACCTCACGCCGCTCCACGAGCGCGACCCTCCGGCCCATCTTGGCGCCCTGGATCGCCGCGCGCTGTCCGGCAGGCCCGGACCCGATGACGACGAGATCGAAACGATCCACCGCCGCTACTGTTCGGCGGGGGAGGGCGCACTGTCAAGCGGGACCAACCGGAGTCCGGCACGGGAGCCGATTGACCCGCCGACCTCGCTGGAGGACTATCGCGCTTCCGCAGGAGGTGGTCGTGCGCGCATCGGGTGCCGAGGCCGAAGGAATCACGTGGGGCGAACCCGCCGCGCGCTGGATTCTGCTGGCGACCGTGTTGGGGTCGGGCATGGCTTTTCTGGATATGACCGTGGTGAACGTCGCGCTTCCCACGATCGGTGTCGCGCTGAACGCCAGCGTTGCCGGTCTGCAGTGGATCCTCAACGGCTACACGCTCGCTCTCGCGTCACTGATCCTGATCGGCGGCTCCCTGGGCGACCGCTTCGGCCGTCGTCGGGTGTTCGTGATCGGCGTCGTGTGGTTCGCTGCCGCATCACTGTTGTGCGGCCTGGCTCCGACAGCCGATGCACTGGCGGCCGCCCGCGCCCTCCAGGGAATCGGAGGTGCGCTGCTGACACCGGGCAGCCTGGCGATCCTTCAGGCATCGTTCGCGCCCGGCGACCGGGCGCGGGCAGTGGGTGCGTGGTCGGGCCTTTCCGGGGTTGCTGCTGCCATCGGGCCGTTCATCGGCGGGTGGCTCGTCGAGATCGGATCGTGGCGTCTGATTTTTCTCATCAACCTGCCGTTGGCGCTCGCCGTGGTTGCCGTGGCGGTTCACCACGTTCCCGAGAGCCGTGATCGCGCATCGGTCCCCCGTGTCGACTGGTTGGGTGCGGCGCTCACGGCGGTTGGCCTGGCCGGATTGACCTGGGCGTTGATCGAGGCCGGCGAGCATGGCGCCACCCCCGCTGCGCTGGCGGCCGGCAGCGCCGGCGTGGCGGTGCTGGCCGGCTTCATCGCCGTGGAGCGGCACGGCGCGGACCCGATGGTGCCCCTCGACATCTTCCGCTCGCGGCAGTTCACGGCCGCCAACATCGTCACGTTCGTCGTGTATGCCAGCCTTGGGACCACGTTCTTCCTTCTGGTCGTGCACCTGCAGCAGGTCCTGCGCTACTCACCGCTGCAGGCCGGGCTTGCGACGCTCCCGGTGACCGCGTTGATGCTCGCGCTGTCCGCGCGTGCGGGGCTGCTGGCCGATCGCATCGGACCGCGCCTGCCCATGACCGTCGGGCCATTGGCCATGGCCGCCGGGCTCGCCCTACTGAGTCGCGTGCAGGCGGCAAGCACCTATGTCGGCACCGTTCTGCCGGCCATCATCGTCTTCGGACTCGGGTTGTCGTTTACCGTTGCGCCGCTGACCGCGACCGTGCTCGCCGCAGCCCCGGCTCGACACGCGGGCGTCGCCTCGGGAATCAACAACGCGATCTCGCGGGGCGCTGGGCTCATTGCCGTGGCGCTCGTGCCAGGTCTGGCAGGGCTGACGGGTGAGGCGTATCGCACCCCGGCCGTTTTCGCGGCCGGCTTTCGCGCGGCCATGCTGATGAGCGCCGTGTTGTGTGCCGCCGGCGGGGCGCTCGCGTGGTTGCTGATCCGCGATGAGGTCCCGGCCGCGCCAGCGCCTGCCCGTTTGCCAGGCTGGATCGCCGCCACTCCTGCGCCGTCGACGGCACGCCCCTGGCCACGGCGCGCGACGCAGTGGAGACGACGCGCACCGACTGATTCCCGTGAGCGTCGAGTTCCTGATTCCGCAGGTTGGAAGGCCTATAATGAACGTCCAAAGACTCAGTGCACAGCTCGCCGAGGCCTCACGGAGTTCAGGCGGTGGCTCACTTCTCATCGTGCGGTATCCCTCGGCTCGTGTTGGGCCTGGCCGCTGCCGCGCTCGTCACCGGCGTCGGCATGCGGGCGGCGCGCTCCACGACGTGGCGGGTGTGCCCCGGTCGTCGACTTCAACTTCCATGTGAAGCCGATACTCTCGGACCGCTGCTTCAAGTGCCATGGACCGGACGAGCGGGTGCGCAAGGCGTCTCTCCGGCTTGATCGCAAGGAGGTGGCGTTCGGGGAGCTGCCCTCCGGGCCGTCGCGCCGTCGTGCCCGGCAAGCCCGCACGACAGCGAACTCGTCGCCCGCATCCTGAGTACCGATCCGAAATTCCTGATGCCGGCGGCCGATTCGGGGCTCTCGCTGACCGAGTATGAAAAGGCCGTGCTCGTGCGATGGGTGGAGCAGGGCGCTGACTGGAAGCCGCACTGGTCGCTGATTCCCGCCGCGGCGGCCCGCCGTGCCGTCGGTCAAGCAGGCGGCCTGGCCACGCGGTGAGATCGATCGATTCGTGCTTGCCACGCTCGAATCGAAGGGGCTCACGCCTTCGCCCGAGGCGCCGCGCGAGACGTGGCTGCGTCGCGTCACGATCGACCTCACGGGGCTGCCACCGACCCTCGCCGAGATCGACGACTTCCTTGCCGATCGTGCGCCGGATGCCTACGAGAAGGTCGTGGATCGCCTGCTGGCGTCGCCGGCCTACGGTGAGCAGATGGCCGCCGAATGGCTCGACGTCGCGCGGTACGCCGACTCCCACGGGTACCAGGACGACGGCATGCGCAAGATGTGGCCATGGCGCGACTGGGTCATCTCAGCGTTCAACCGGAATCTGCGCGTCGATGACTTCATCACCTGGCAGCTCGCGGGCGATCTGCTGCCGGAGCCCACGCAGGAGCAGCGGCTCGCGACCGGGTTCAACCGGAACCACATGCAGACCCAGGAAGGTGGTGTCGTACCCGAGGAGTACCGCACCGAGTACGTCGTCGATCGGGTGAACACGTTCGGGCGTGCGTTCCTCGGGCTCAGCGTCGAATGCGCGCGGTGCCACGACCACAAGTACGACCCCATCACGCAGAAGGAGTTCTACCGGCTCTACAGCTTCTTCAACAACAACAACGAAACAGGCCAGATTCCCTATTCTGGCGTTCCGAGCCCGACCGTCATACTCGAGGATGATGCGTCCCGCGCGAAGCTTGCCGCGCTGCGTGCGGAAGGGGCGCGGCTGCAAGCCGAGATCGATGCGCTTTCAACCCGCCCCGGTTACACCGCCTGGCTGACGACCGCCTCTGCAACCCGGCCGCGCATCACCGACCTCCCGGGACTCATTACCTATCTGCCACTCGATGGCAGCACGACCGGGCACGAGATGACGAAACCCAAGCCCGACTCGAAGGAGCGGCCGAAGCGCGTGGAATACCGTGCGTACGCCAACCTGGCGCTCCGGCGCCAAGGACGCCCGCCTCGGCGGCGACAAGGATCGGGTGCCGAAGAGCGTTCCGGGTCGTATCGGCCAGGGCCACCAGCTCGTCGGCGACAGTCACATCGAGGTTGCCGACAAGCGCACCTACTTCGAGCGCAACGATCCGTTCGCGCTCAGCCTGTGGATCCGCATCGATCGGAAAGGTGCGTCAGGACCGCTTCTCACGCGGTCGGGTGGGGTCTTCAACGGGAACCGCGGCTACGAGATCCTGCTGCGCCGCGACGGTACGCTCAGCGCCGCTCTGCACCACGTGTTCCCGGATAACTCGATCGAGATCGAGAGCATTGAGCCGCTCGCCCCTGGCGGATGGCACCACCTCGCACTCTCGTATGACGGGTCGAGCCGGGCGCGCGGCCTCCGGCTCTTCTTCGACGGCCAGCTCGCGAAGCCTCACATTGTCGTCGACCACTTGCAGCGCAGCATCGTCCGGAGTGGAGATGAGAAGAAAGAGAACTGGGAGGACAACCCGCCGCTGCGGATCGGCCGCCGTCACGATGAGACGCTGCAGGACGTGTCCGTCGACGAGCTGCGCGTCTACAACCGTCCGCTGACCGCGTTCGACGTGGCCGTTCTGGCGGGCGCCGACGACCCGATCGGCTCCGTTGCGCGCATTCCCGAAGCCCGAGCGCAGCAGTGCCCAGCGCGCGGCACTGGCCGAGTACTACACCGTGCGCGTGGCGCCGAAGTTTCCTGCGCTGCTCGAGGAGCTCACCACGCTTCGTGGCAAGGAGAACGAGATTCTCACGGCTCTGCCGGAAGTGATGGCCATGCGGGAGCTGCCGGCGCCGCGGCCGACGTTCGTCCTGGCGCGCGGTGCGTACCGATGCACCAACGGTGGGCGTCACTCCGGGCACACCCCGGGCGGTCGGGGATTTCCCGGCGAGTCTGCCGCAGAATCGGCTCGGGCTTGCGCGCTGGCTCGTGAACCCGCGCCATCCGCTGACGGCCCGTGTGATCGTGAATCGCAATTGGGCCCTGTTGTTCGGCCGCGGGCTCGTCGCGACACCCGCGGACTTCGGCAATCAGGGCAGGCTGCCTTCGCATCCCGACCTGCTCGACTGGCTCGCCACGACGTTCATCGAATCGGGATGGAACCTGAAGGCGCTGCAGAAGCGCATCGTGCTGTCGGCCACGTACCGGCAGGAGTCGAAGATCGAGGCGACACGGCTGGACCAGGATCCCGCGAACGAATGGCTCGGGCGCGGCCCGTCATACCGGCTGGCGGCCGAGCAGATTCGCGACGGTGCATTGGCGGCGAGCGGGCTCCTGGTCCGCACCGTTGGCGGCCCAAGCGTCTACCCGTATCAGCCGGCCGGGCTCTGGGAATCGCTCGCCACGCGGAACGCGACCAAGTACGAGCAGGGTAAGGGCGCCGACCTCTACCGCCGCAGCCTCTACACGGTGTGGAAGCGCTCGTCGCCGCCGCCGTCGGCGATCAGCTTCGACGCCGCCGATCGGCTGGTCTGCACGGTCACCCGCCAGCGCACGAATACGCCGCTCCAGTCACTGGTGCTGCTCAACGACCCGCAATATCTGGAAGCTTCGCGCGTGCTCGCGCAGCGCATGATCGTCCAGGGTGGAGCGGGCTCGCGGGACCGCATCACGTTCGCATTCCGATTGCTGACGAGCCGGCGGCCGGATGGCCGGGAGCTCGAGCTGCTCGAGAAGCTGTACACGGAGACGCGTGCGGAGTATCGGCGCGACCGGAAGGCGGCTCTCGATCTGCTGTCTGTGGGCGAGTCGCGTCGCGATCCGACGCTCGACCCCGCTGATCTCGCGGCCTGCACGCTCGTCGCGACCACGATCATGAATTTCGACGCAGCAGTCTACAAGCGGTAGCGAAGCGCGGCCGGGTGCGGCGCCGGTAAGACGACGGGGAGATTATGCGTGAACTGGACGATCTGAAATTCAACTCGACCCGCCGTCACTTCCTCTCGAAGACGAGCCTGGGCATCGGCGCGCTCGGACTCGCCTCGCTGCTCGACTCGCGGCTGCTCTCGGGCGAGACCGGAGGTGCGGGCCCGGGAGACACGGCCGGCCCGCTGCTGCGAGCGCCTCACTTCGTGCCCCGCGCCAAGCGCGTGATCTACCTGTTTCAGAGCGGAGGCCCCTCGCAACTCGAGCTGTTCGATTACAAGCCGCTCCTGCGACAGATGAATGGCCAGGAGCTGCCCGCTTCGGTGCGAATGGGTCAGCGACTGACGGGCATGACCGCATTCCAGCGGTCGTTTCCCGTGGCCGGCTCCCAGTTCGAGTTCGCGCGACACGGCAAATCGGGGATGTGGGTCAGCGAGCTTCTCCCTCACACGGCGAAGATCATCGACGAGCTGTGCGTGATCAAGTCCTTGCACACCGAGGCGATCAACCACGATCCTGCCGTGACCTTTTTCCAGACCGGCTCGCAGCAGGCGGGACGTCCCTCGATCGGGGCCTGGCTGTCGTACGGCATCGGGTCCGACAACAATAACCTTCCCGCATTCATTGTGTTGCTCTCCCGGGCGCGCGAGGGCGATCAACCGCTCTATTCGTGGCTGTGGGGCAGCGGCTTCCTGCCGTCGCAGCACCAGGGTGTCCACTTCCGGGGCGGGAAGGATCCTGTGCTGTACCTGTCCGATCCGAAGGGCGTGAGCCGGACCACCCGCCGGCGGATGCTGGACACGCTGCGCGCGCTCGAAGAACACGAGCACGCGCGCGTGATGGATCCCGAGATCAACGCGCGCGTCTCGCAGTACGAGATGGCGTTCCGCATGCAGGCGGCCGTGCCGGACGCCATGGACCTGCAGGACGAGCCCGACTCGATCATCGACCTGTACGGCCCCGATGCGCGCAAGCCGGGCACCTTCGCGGCGAACTGTCTGCTCGCGCGCCGATTGGCCGAGCGCAACGTGCGCTTCATCCAGATCTACCACCAGGGATGGGACCAGCATGGCAACCTGCCGAAAGACATCCAGATCATGACCAAGTCGGTCGACCAGGCGTCGGCGGCGCTGGTGCTGGATCTCAAACAGCGGGGCCTGCTCGACGACACGCTCGTGCTCTGGGGCGGCGAGTTCGGGCGCACCAACTATTCGCAAGGCAAGCTGACGAAGGACGATTACGGCCGCGATCACCATCCGCGCTGCTTCACGATGTGGATGGCCGGGGCGGGCGTGAAGAAGGGCTTTTCCTACGGGGAGACCGACGAGTTCGGCTACAACGTGGTGCGCGACCCGGTACATGTCCACGACCTGCAGGCGACGCTCCTCCATCTGCTCGGCGTCGATCACGAGAAGCTGCTCTTCAAGCACCAGGGCCGGCGCTATCGGCTCACCGACGTGCACGGCCACGTGGTGAAGGATCTGCTTGAGTTGAACGAGCTGACGCTCTTTCTCGGACGCTTCCATCCGCTGCTGGTGCACTTCCCGATCGTCCTGCTGGTCCTGGCGGGCGTGTGCGACCTGTGCGCGTGGTGGGGGCGCCGGACGAACGGGGCCGGTGTCCTGATTGCGCCATCCCGCCCTGCGCTCGCCTCACTGGGTGACAGCACGGGATCCGTGCTCTCGCTCGGCGCGCTCTCCGCCGTGGCCGCCGCCGGGGCCGGCTACCTGCTCGGCGGGAGCGGCGGCTACGGCGGACCGACGTTCGTGTGGCACGAGCGGCTTGGGATCGCGGTGGCGATCGGCGCAGCGCTGACGTGGTGTGGTTGGATCCTGGCGCGTCGCTCCAGACGGCCGGAACTGGCCACTGTCGTGTACCGAACGCTGCTCGTCACGACACTCATTGTCATCGCCCTCGCTGGTCACCTCGGCGCGACGCTGACGCACGGCGAAGGCTACCTCACGGAGCACGCCCCCGCCCCGATCCGCGAATGGCTCGCGCGAGGCGCCGGCGGGCCCGCCGCCGTAACTCCGGGGGGACGTCCCGATCAGGCGATCGCCTATTCGACGGTTGTGCAACCAATCCTGGCCAGGCGCTGCGTTCAGTGCCATGGTCCTGAGGGCGCCAAGGGCAAGCTCCGGCTCGACACGGTCGAGGGCATCCGCAAGGGGGAGAGGATGGACCGGTGATCGTCGCCGGCCGAGCCGCGGATAGCGAGCTGATCCGGCGCATCTGGCTGCCCCCGTCGCACAAGGACGCGATGCCGCCGGGCGGCAAGCATTCGGTCACGGTATCCGAGGCAGCGGTGCTCCGCTGGTGGATTGACCAGGGCGCACCGAACGACAAGAAGCTCGGGGAACTGGAGATCACCGCGGAGGTCGAACCAGCCATCGAGGCGGCCGTCGGCGTCGTCATGCGTGGCGGGCCCTCGCTGCCAGACGTGAACATCGGGCCTGCGGACCGGCAGGCCCTGGCGGCGGCCGCCCGGCTCGGCGTGTCCGTCGTCCCGCTCGGGGCGGGCAACCATTTCATCGAGCTGCACTGCACGAATGCGAACGCGTTCGGCGACAGCGAGCTGGCTGCGCTGCGACCGCTTGCACCGCAGACGGTCTGGCTGAACCTGGGTGGCACTCGAATTACGGATGCTGGCTTGTTGACGGTGGCGCAGTTCAAGAACCTGACGCGCCTCCATCTGAACCGAACTGCCGTGTCCGATCGCGGCCTGCCGCAACTCGCAGGGCTGCAGTGGCTCGAGTACCTGAACTTGTACGGGACGCGCATCTCTGACGCGGGGCTGGAGTCCCTCGCTGCCCTCAAACGGTTGCGCACGCTCTACGTGTGGCAGACCGGCGTGAGCGATAGTGGACTGGAGCGCCTCCGATCGGCACTCCCGCGCCTGCAGGCTGACAGCGGCCTGGCGCTCTCATCGCGTGTTCCGTGACGATTTCGCCAGCGGGGCACACGCGGCGCTTCCATTTTCCCGCGCATGGCATATAGTCGGCTCCGCACACCGGGGTCGAGCCCATTCACGTGAAGGCGCAGGGCGCTCTCGGAGGATCCATGCCAAAGTATCTGGTCGAAGCGACGTACACCACGGAAGGCGTGCGCGGACTGCTCAAGGAAGGGGGCTCGAAGCGGCGTGCGGCCGTCGAGGCCATCGTCAAGGCGGTCGGCGGAACGCTCGAATCGTTCTACTTCGGATTCGGCAGCACCGACGTCGTACGCGCTCGTCGACGGCGTCGATGCGTCCACGGCTGCGGCCATCGGCCTGACTGTCAGTGGCAGCGGCGCGGTCCACACGAAGACGACGGTGCTGCTCACGGCGGAAGAGATCGACAAGCCTGCCAGACGACGATCGCGTACCGGGCGCCTGGAGCCTGAGTCGCTCGTTGCGGTTCGGGCCCGAGAACAGGGCATTGACGCACCGCGCAGCTCGTTGATACGACTGCGCGGTGGACTGAACCATCGGCCGCGTTGCCCTCGAGCGGCTCGTGCGCCAGTTTGCTCCTTGCCGCTGCCAGGATCTCCAGGCCCCCCGCGGCGACGTTCCGGCCGCCGGTCACCCATAGCGCAGCAGCTCCCTCGCCTGGGCCTGGTTTCGATTGTGGCAGTGGGTGCTGGTGTTCGTGCTCGCGGCGTTCCTGGCGGTGGCTCTCGACCCCGCCGTGCGCTGGCTCGAAACGCGTGGCGTGCGCCGACTGGTACGGGGCGCTCCTGCTTGCGTTCTGCCTGGTGCTCGTGCTCGCGGTCTTCATCGCCGTGTCAGGCGCGTCGATTGCGGAACAGACACGCGTGCTGGGGAGTCGAGTTGGCGAGTTCCGTCAGGAGGTGATGACGCGTATTCCGAAAGAGATGCAGCAGGCTGGTTCGTCGATGGCACCATCCGGTGAGTCGCTCACCCGTGCGGCGCGCGCATTCGGCGGCGGCATTGCGGGCATCGCCGTCGCGCTCATCGTGACCGTCTACCTGCTGCTGGACGGCCGCCGGACTTATCAGTGGCTCGTGGCGTTCGTACCGGCGCCGAACCGGCCGCGTGTCGCATGCGACGGCCATGTGCGCCCGCGAGGTGATCGCCGCGTACGTCACTCATGTGGGGCAGGGCTTCAGCCCTGCAAATCGGTACGCGCGAGCAGGCGTCGACGGGCAGCGCTGGCTAGAAATGCAGGGTCAGTTGAAGTCCAGCGGCCCGTCGAGCCACGATCGGCAGGGTCCGCAGCCGCATCGTCCGCGGCGGCGCCTCGTAGATGATTCTTCTTCGGTGGATCAGGGCGTCAATCCCGATGCCGACGCCCGCGCCTATCGCGCCGATGCGCACGCCGATGTCCCGACAGACCTCCCACGGTTCCGTCAGACGGCACACGAACAACCCTGACGCGACCGCAGCGCCCGCACCAATCAAAGCGCCGCTGATGACCGTGTCGGGCTGGCGCACGCTGACGCGCGAGATCTCACTCGTGCGGAGACACCGGATCGCGCCGCCGCCAGTGATGGTCACGATGCCGCCGGATACGCCGACGATTCGCGCCTTCTCCTCACGTCCAATGGCGTCCGTGATCCAGACCGTCATCCCCGGCGTCACTGTGGCTTCAAGATCAGGTTGGGCCGGCCGAGACGGTTGAGCCGACACCGTGGAACCAGCCAGGGCTGAACACATGACGATCGGAAGAATGCGGGTGAGCAGACGTGATATGCGGGTTGCGCCCATGCTTGTGATGCCCCTGACTACGTATGCGCAACACGCGCCGATAACGTCTCAGGCGGCAAACGATGTGGCCTTCGCAGGATATTGTCGAGCGGTTTCAGACTGAACCTCCGGCTTCACATCGGCCGCTGCTATCGGGTACTTGCGAGACGGGCTCCGGGTCTGCTTTGATTTCGGGAACCCTGGCCGCGGTTCCCACCGTCGAATAGGGAAGCCGGCAAATCTCGGGAGCGCTGATGAATCTTGCCAGCACCTCACTGGACGACGTGGATGTCCGTTACCGTGCGCTCGTCGATGTCGCCGGGGCGCTGACCTCGCATGCCGACCTCGCCGATCTCCTGCGCAGCCTCCGGGGGCATCTGGAGCCCATCGTACAGTTCACGTTTCTGGTGGTCTGCCTGTGGGACCGCGAATCGGATCGCATCACCGTCAAGTTCTTCGAGCCGTGCGACAGCCCTGGCGGCCGGGTCGTGGGCGGCTCATACCCGGCGGCAGGCACATACCCCGGCATGGCCGTGCACACAGGGCGGCCGATCTACGCCGCGCGCGTGCAGCGTGAGGGTCCGTATCCCAGCCCCGTGCTGCTCGAGTTCGGTGTCCAGAGCTACTGTGCCGTGCCGCTCGTCACCGGCCGCGGCACGATGGGGACGCTCAACTTCGGATCGATCGAACCCGACGCCTACACGCCAGAGGATATCGAGCTGATGAGCCGCGTGGCGGCGCTGGTGGCCGTCGCGCTCGAGAACGCGCGCAGTTTCGAGACGATCCAGGAGCAGCGGGCGACGCTGCAGCAGGAGCGCGATCAGCTGGATTTGCTGCTCGACGTCACCAACGCGATCGTCACCCAACTCGACACCCGCGCGCTGTTCCGGGCGGTCGCGCCGGCATTGAAACGCTGCTGCAGCGCCGAATTTGCGGCGCTCACGCTGTACGACGCGGAGACGCGCGTGCTGCGGAAGCACGTGTGCGACGGCCCTCCGGAGCTGCTGGGCGCCGGCTCGCCGGCCACCGAGTCGCCAGTCGACGCGTCGCTTTCCGGTCTCGTGTTCAAGACCGGCGAGCCGCGCATCTTCACCCGAGACGACCTCCTCAAGTATCCCGAGACACGTCGCATCGTGGAAATGGGTGCCTGCTCGGCCTGCTCGGTGCCGCTGCGGACCGCGCAGGGCACGATCGGCACGCTGGATCTGGCGGCATTCGCCGCTGATGCATTCTCCCCCGCGTTGTTCGACCTGCTGACGCGCATTGCCGGGCAGATCGCCATCGCGCTGAGCAACGCCTTCTCATACGAGCGCATCGAAGCGCTCAACGCGCAGCTCGCCCGGGAGAAGCTGTACCTCGAAGACGAGATCCGCTCCGATCAGCTCTTCGAGGACATCGTCGGGGGCAGCACGGCCCTGCGGCGTGTCCTGAAGGAGGTCGAGACGGTGGCGCCGACCGACTCGACGGTGCTGATTTCCGGCGAAACCGGCTCTGGCAAGGAGCTGGTGGCGCGGGCGATCCACCAATTGAGCGGCCGCCGCGACGGCGCGTTCGTCAAGCTGAATTGCGCGGCGATTCCGACCGGCCTGCTCGAAAGCGAGCTCTTCGGCCACGAGAAGGGCGCATTCACCGGTGCCATCGCGCAGCGCATCGGCCGCTTCGAGCTGGCCAACAAAGGAACGGTGTTCCTCGACGAAGTGGGGGAGATCCCGCTTGAACTGCAGCCAAAGCTGCTACGAGTGCTGCAGGAGCGGGAGTTCGAGCGCCTGGGCAGCACACGGACGCTCAGAAGCGATGCGCGGCTGATTGCCGCGACGAACCGGCACCTGGCCACGCTGGTTGAGGAGCAGAGGTTCAGGTCTGACCTGTTTTATCGGCTGAACGTGTTCCCGGTGCACGTGCCCCCGCTCCGCGAGCGGCGCGACGACATACCGATGCTGGTGCGCCACTTCGCGCAGCAGTTTGCGCGCCGGATGAAGAAGACGATCGAGGTAATTCCCGCTGAGACGATGCAGGCGCTCACGCGATATGAGTGGCCTGGCAATATTCGCGAGCTGCAGAACCTGATCGAGCGCGCCGTGATCCTGTCGCCAGGGACGACGCTGAACGTTCCCGTCGAGGCCCTCACCCCACGCAGCCCGCTGCCGAATCCCGCGGAGGCTGCCGAAACCCTCGAACAGAACGATCGCCGCCACATCATCAGCGCCCTGGATGCGAGCGGCTGGGTGATCGCGGGGCCGGGCGGCGCCGCAGCCCGTCTGGGCATGAAGCGATCGACGTTGCAGTTCCGCATGCGCAAGCTCGGGATCGAGCGCCCCACGCGACAGACACCGTAGCCCGCACCTGTTCGCGAGCGCCCCGCCGTCCAGGTTGTTCACCGCCCGGTTTCCCCGTTCTGCGAATCCCTGCCAATCCGCTGGCACATGCCAGCGGGCTGGCAGCCGGATGGTTGGCACCTGTCGCCCAACGCCCCCCTGCTGAACAACGCAACTTCCGTCAACGCCGCGCGTTAGCGCGATGACGAGCCGATTGCGTTGCACGGCACGGTCCTCGCTCTCCTGACCTGTCGTCACATGTTCCGACTCACCGAACAATGCACGTCGGGTCGACTGGTTCTGAAGCTCGAAGGCCGCTGCTCGCTGGACGTCGTCGGCGAGCTCGAGGCGGGCTGGCAATCAGCGACGCACAAGGCCGGTGAACACGGAATCTGCATCGACCTGAGCGACGTCCTGGTTATCGACGACGCGGCGCGCGAGCAACTGGCGCGCATGCACCGCGCCGGCGCCCGGTTCGTCTCCCGTGGATGCCTGATGCGCGAGCTGATTCGGGAGATCACGCGAGCGCGTTGACCGGCGGTAGAGAGGCGCCCCTCGTCATGTCACGTCTGGTTCTCCTCACTTTGACCGCACTCGCCGCCGCCGGCTGCACCGCTGGCGCGCCTTACAGGCGGCCCGAGGTGCCGACGCCGCCCACCTTCCGCGGCGCTGACCCGGCGGTCCATCCAGCAGCCGGCTCGCTTGCCGACCTCGAATGGTCGGCGCTGTTCAACGATCCCGCTCTGACGACGATCCTCACCAGCGCGCTGAAGCAGAACTTCGACGTGCGGATCGCGGCGGAGCGTGTGCTCCAGGCGCGCGCGGTGTACCGCATCACCCGAAGCGATCAGTTCCCGTCGCTGGACGCTTTCGCTGACGTGGTGACGACCGGCCAGTCGCGGGAGGGCGCGACGGCGATCCCCGAGGGTGCGGACCGAGACGCCACCTATACGCAGGCCGGCTTCCGCCTCAGTTGGGAGCTGGACGTCTGGGGTCGCCTGCGGCGTCTCACCGAGTCCGCCCGCGCCCGCTACGCCGCGACGGAAGAGGCCCGGCGGGCCGTCGTGACGACGCTGATCGCCGACGTGATGGAGACGTACCTGTCGGTGCGTGCCCTCGATCTCGAGCTGGAGATCGCGCGCCGGACGGCCGACGTCGCGCAGCAGGGGCTGCGGCTCACGCGCACACGCCAGGAGCGCGGCGTCGGGACGGCCCTCGACGTTCGCCAGGCCGAGCAGCTGCTCTATATCGCGCGTGCGCGGATTGCGGAGGTCGAACGCGCGATCGCGCAGGCGGAGAACGCGCTGAGCCTCCTGCTCGGACAGCACCCGGGTGAGATCATGCGCGGCCGCGCCATCGAAGCGCTCAGCGTGCCGCCCGCCGTGCCGGCGGGACTGCCGTCGACGCTGCTCGAGCGCCGGCCCGACATCCGCCAGGCCGAGCAGGAGCTCATTGCCGCGAATGCCGAAATCGGCGCCGCGAAGGCCGAGTACTTCCCGCGTATCAGCCTCACCGGGTTGCTGGGCGTGCAGAGCCGGTCGCTGTCAGACCTGCTGACCGGCGGCGCCGGGCTGTGGACGGCCGGCCTTGGAGCGGCCGCGCCCATATTCAACGCCGGCCGGACCGGCGCGAACGTCCGGTACGCCGAGGCCGTGGAGCGCGAGCTGGTCGTGAGCTATCAACGCGCGATCTACTCCGCCCTGCGGGAGGTGGCCGACGCGCTCGCCGGTTACCGCAAGACCGCCGAGGCGCGCGCTGAGCAGGAGCGGCTGGTCGAGGCGCTCAGCGCATCCGTGCGCCTGTCGACACAGCGATACGAGGGAGGCATCGACAACTACCTGCAGGTGCTCGATGCGCAGCGCAGCCTGTTTCAGGGAGAGCTCGATCTCGCGCGCCTGCGCCAGCAGGAGCTGGCGTCGATCGTCCAGCTCTATCGCGCGCTTGGCGGGGGCTGGAACGCCGGCACCGCTGCAGTTGTCGACGCGGGGCGCCCTTCGTAAGAGGCGGCAGAGAAGAGGGGGGTGTATGGCGAGACGGATGATCCTGATGTTGACCGTGACCGTGGCGGTGCTCGCGGTGCTCGGTTTCTTGAAGTTCCAGCAGTTCCAGGCAGCGGCGAGCCAGGCGGCGGGATTCCAGCCTCCGCCTGAAGCGGTCACGACGATCGTGGCGCAGCCGGAACAGTGGCCCGACACGCTCGCGGTCATCGGCACGACGGCGGCGGTGCAGGGCGTGACCGTCAGCGCGGACCTGCCAGGGCTCGTGGCTCGCATCTCGTTCGAGTCTGGCCGGGCGGTCAGCCAGGGAGACGTGCTCGTCGAGCTCGATACGCGCGAGGAGCAGGCACAACTCACGGCGGCGGAGGCCCGGCGCGAGCTCGCGCGCCTCAACTTCGAGCGTATGCAGGCGCTCGTCGTGGACGGGGCCATCTCCAGGGCCGACTACGACCAGGCGGCCGCCGAGCAGAAGTCGACCGACGCCCGCGTCGGCGAGATCCATGCGGTCATCGCACGAAAGACGATCCGCGCGCCGTTCTCGGGCGTGCTCGGGATCCGGCAGGTGAATCTCGGCCAGTACCTGTCGGCCGGAGATCCGGTGGTGCCGCTGCAGTCGCTGCACCCGATCTACGTGAACTTCGGGGTCCCGCAGCAGGAGACGGCCCGCGTGCGCGTCGGCGGAAGAATCCGGGTCACGGCTGACGACCTGTCGGGCGTCGAGTTCACAGGCCGGGTCACCGCAGTCGATTCGGTGATCAGCCAGGAGACGCGCAACGTGCAGGTGCAGGCCACCGTGCCGAATCCCGGCGGGAAGCTCCGGCCGGGCATGTTCGTCCAGACCTCGGTCGTCACGGGTGCCACCCGGTCGAACGTCTCGCTGCCCGCATCCGCCATCAGCTATGCCCCGTTTGGCGATTCGGTGTTCGTCGTGACCGACATGAAGGGCCCGGGCGGGCAGACGTATCGCGGGGCGCGCCAGCAGTTCGTGAAGCTGGGGCCCTCGCGCGGCGACCGCGTGGCGGTGCTCTCGGGCGTGAACGCCGGCGATGAGGTCGTGACGTCCGGCACCTTCAAACTGCGAAACGGAGCGGCCGTGCACGTGAACAACGCCGTGCAGCCGGCGAACAGTGCTTCACCGAAGCTCGGAGACAGCTGATGCGGTTCACTGATCTCTTCGTCAAGCGACCGGTCCTGGCGATTGTCGTCAACCTCGTGATCCTGATCGCCGGCCTGCAATCGATACGGGCCCTCAGCGTGCGGCAGTATCCGCGCAGCGATATCGCCGTCATCAGGGTCTCGACCACTTACGTGGGCGCCAACGCGGATCTCGTGCGCGGATTCATCACCACGCCACTCGAGCGCGTGATCGCGAGCGCCGACGGGATCGACTACATGGAGTCGTCCAGCGCGCAGTCGCTGAGCACGATCCTGGTGCACCTGAACCTGAATTACGACACGAACGACGCGCTGACACAGATCCAGGCGAAGGTCGCACAGGTGCGCAATGAGCTCCCGCCAGAGGCCGAGGCGCCCATCATCGACCTCGAGATGGCAGATAACCAGTTCGCCGCGCTCTATCTGAGCTTCTCGTCGAAGGATCTGGATCAGAACCAGATCACCGACTACCTGATGCGCGTCGTCCAGCCGAGGCTCAGTGCCGTCAGCGGCGTGCAGCGTGCGGACATCCTGGGAGACCGCACCTTCGCGATGCGCATCTGGCTCGAGCCGGAGAAGATGGCGGCGCGGGGCATCTCGCCGGCGGAGCTGCGCGAGGCGCTCGCGCGCAACAACTATCTCTCCGCGCTCGGCAGGACGAAGGGGTCGATGGTCTCGGTGAACCTCGTGGCCAACACGGATCTTCGCACCGCCGAGGAGTTCCGCCAGCTGGTGGTGAAGGAAAAGGACGGCGTCGTCGTCCGCCTCGGCGAGATCGCCGATGTCGTCCTGGGGGCGGAGAACTACGAGGAGGACGTTCGTTTCAACGGGCAGACTGCCGTGTTCATGGGCATCTGGGTCCTGCCCACCGCCAATTCGCTCGACGTCATCCGGCGCGTGCGCGCCGAGCTGCCGGGGATTCAGGTGCAGCTCCCGGCGGGCATGAAGGCGGGTGTACCGTACGACGCGACCGAGTACATCGATGATGCGATCAGCGAAGTGCTCCGGACGCTCACCGAGACGCTGCTCATCGTCATTGTCGTCATCTTCCTGTTCCTCGGCTCGTTTCGCGCCGTCATCATCCCGGTCGTGGCCATTCCGATTTCGCTCATCGGCGCGGTGTTCCTGATGCTCGCCGCGGGCTTCACCATCAACCTCCTGACGCTGCTCGCGATCGTGCTGGCCGTCGGCCTGGTGGTGGACGATGCGATCGTGATGGTGGAGAACGTGGAGCGTCATCTGCACGCGGGAATGCCACCGGTGCAAGCTGCACTGACCGCCGCGCGCGAGCTCGTCGGGCCGATCGTGGCCATGACGATCACGCTCGCCGCCGTGTATGCGCCAGTGGGCATCCAGGGGGGGCTTACCGGCGCGCTCTTTCGCGAGTTCGCATTCACCCTCGCGGGCGCCGTCATCGTCTCCGGCGTGGTGGCGCTGACGCTGTCGCCGATGATGGCGGGAAGACTGCTGCGCACCGGCGATACCCATCGCGGGTTCGCCGGCTGGATCAATCGCCGGTTCGAGACCATCCGCC
Source organism: Vicinamibacteria bacterium (assembly GCA_963763095.1). Taxonomy (GTDB): domain Bacteria; phylum Acidobacteriota; class Vicinamibacteria; order Vicinamibacterales; family JAENWD01; genus CAVUCH01. The sequence goes on along the minus strand of CAVXNR010000017.1, from coordinate 125,640 downwards.
TGGTCTACAGGCGCATGCTTGCGGGGACACTGCAGTATCGCCCCGTGGTGCTCGTGTTCTGGGCGATCGTCGCCCTGCTCACGGTGCCGTTCTACATGCTGTCGCAGCGGGAGCTCGCGCCCGCGGAGGACCAGGGTGTGGTGTTTTCCATCATCCAGGCATCCCCGAACGCGACCATCGATCAGACGACGCTGTTCACGCAGCAGGTACACGACGTCTATCGCGCGCTGCCGGAGGCGGACAGCATCTTCCAGATCACGTTCCCCACCGGCGGGTTTGGCGGATTCGTCGCCAAGCCGTGGAGCGAGCGCACGAAGACCACACAGGAGCTGCTGATGCACGTGTCTGGGCCGCTGTCTCAGATACCTGGCATCCGCGCCATACCGCTGACGCCGCCGCCGCTCCCGGGCGGCGGGGATTTTCCCGTGGACCTCGTGATCGCCACGGCAGGCCGGCCGGAGCAACTGGCCGAGATCGCGCAGCAGCTGGTTGGCAAGGCTTTCGCGAGCGGCATGTTCCTCTTCGCTGACAGCGATCTCAAGTACGACCAGCCGCAGGCAGAGGTCGTCTTCGATCGCGATAAGCTGCGGTCGCAGGGCGTCGACTTGAGTCGGGCAGGGCGGGATCTGTCGACGCTGCTCGGTGGGGACTACGTGAACCGCTTCAGCATCCAGGGCCGCAGCTACAAGGTGATCCCGCAGGTGAAGCGGACGGAACGTCTGTCTCCTGATCAGCTGGCTCAGCTGTACGTCACGGGTTCGGACAACGCGCTCGTGCCGCTCTCCACCTTCGCCGGGCTGAAGACGACGGCCGAACCACGGGATCTGAAGAAGTTCCAGCAGCTCAACGCGGTGCGGATACAGGGGGTGATCCCGCCGCCAGTACCGCTGGATGCGGCGCTGACCTTCCTCGAGACCGAGGCTCGCACGCTCCTGCCCCAGGGGTTCACGCTCGACTACGCTGGCGAGTCGCGCCAGCTCCGGAAGGAGGGCAGCCGGTTCCTCGGCACGTTCCTGCTGTCGGCGATCCTGATCTACCTGGTGCTCGCGGCGCAGTTCGAGAGCTTCCGCGACCCGTTCATCATCCTCACGGGGTCGGTGCCGCTGGCCATGGCGGGCGCGCTGCTCTTCTCGTTCCTGGGCTTTACTTCCCTGAACATCTACAGCCAGGTGGGGCTGATCACGCTCGTCGGCCTCGTCGCCAAGAACGGTATCCTGATCGTGCAGTTCGCGAACCACCTCCAGGAGAGCGGAAAGGCCAAGCTGGAGGCGGTTCTCGAAGCATCGGACACGCGTCTGCGGCCGATCCTGATGACCACCGCGGCCACCGTGGCAGGGCACTTTCCGCTCGTCCTCGCCAGCGGTCCGGGCGCCGGCGCACGGAACAGCATCGGGGTCATGCTGGTCACCGGCATGATCGTCGGCACGCTGTTCACATTGTTCGTGGTGCCCTCGATTTATATGCTGATCGCCAGGACGCGGGCGGCGCAGCCGGCGGCGGCACGCCAGGAGTCGTCGGTGCCGGACGGACTTCCCGAACCGGCCTGATGGGAGGATCGGCTCCCAGACCGCGGGGAGCAGGAGGGCAGCTGTGACGGACGAGCGGCGGAAGATGCTCGCAGGAGAGATGTACGACCCGCTGGATCCTGAACTGATGGCAGATAGGGAGCGTGCCCGCGATCTGTGTCAAGCCCTGAACGCGACACGCGAGTCGCACCAGGACGAGCGCCGTCGCATCCTCCGCGAGCTGTTCGGCACGGGCGGCGAGACCGTGTGGATGCAGCCGCCGTTCTTCTGTGATTACGGTGCGAACATCGAGCTCGGCGAGCGCGTGTTCTTCAACTTCAACTGCGTCGTGCTGGACGTGTGCCGCGTGCGGATTGGGGATTTCTCCCTGTTCGGGCCCGCGGTGCAGATCTACACCGCGATGCATCCGCTCGATGCGGAACGGCGGAGACGGGAGGAATTCGGTAAGCCCGTCGACATCGGCTCGGACGTCTGGGTTGGCGGCGGAGCGATCATCCTTCCCGGGGTGCGAATTGGCTCCCGTTCGGTCATCGGCGCCGGCAGCGTCGTCACGCGCGACGTCCCCGAAGGCATGTTCGCTGCAGGCAATCCCTGCAGGGTCCTCCGCGAGATCATCACCTGAGCGGCGACGCTGTTGCCGCTCCCGACACGGCCCTGGCGTGGGCGGTCAGCGCGGGGGCTCGAGTCGCGCGGCAAGCGGCGCGAAACCCTCCGTCGGGCCCGTCCACCGCAGGTCTTCGACCGAATCGAACAGGCGGGTGTCGGTGCGCAGCGTGGCCAAATCTCTGAACAGCCAGACGAGGTCCCGCTCCCGCTGCAGCGTCGACGCCAGGGCTGCGGGGTTCTTCGCGTTCACGCCCCACGCGCGCCAGTCCGCCGGGATTGTCTCCAGCCGGCCGAACCGCGCCAGGACCGCTGCCGCAGACTTGGCTCCCCAGCCGGGCAGGCCCGGATAGCCATCGGCCGCATCGCCCACGAGCGCGAGGTAGTCGGGAATGGACGCCGGGCGCACGCCGAATTTCTTGACGACGCCGGCCTCGTCGATGATGGCGTTCGTCCGCCGGTTCATCAGCACGACGTGCTCGCCCCGGACGCACTGGGCCAGATCCTTGTCGGGCGTACAGATGAGGACGCGTTCGACCGCCGGATCCGCCGCCGCCTGCGTCGCGGCGGCCGCGAGCGCATCGTCGGCTTCCCACTCGACCATCGGCCACACGGTCACGCCCAGAGCCTGTAGTCCGTCCTCGAGCAGCTGGAATTGCGCAAGCAGGGCGGGATCGATCCCAGCGCCGGTCTTGTACGCCGGCCACAGCCGGTTCCGGAACGACTCGATCACATGATCGGTGGCCACCCCGACGTGCGTGGCGCCCTTCGTAATCAGGCCCAGCACCGAAGCGAGGACGCCGCGGACCGCCCCCACCTCCATTCCGTTCGCGTCACGCGCGGACGGCACCGCGTAGTAGTGCCGGAACAGCTCGTACGTGCCGTCGATCAGGTGGACCTCCATGGAGCGCTACATTGTACCGGTCAATCCGTCGTGCGGTTCGCTTCTGGCGATGATCAGCGATATCCTCCTGGGCGATCCGCCTCGGTTGCGCCTACGCGATGATTGACAACGTCTTGCTCTGACACAGGTGATGAGGCTCGAATGACGCAGCCTGCGGGTGCAGTCCACGCCGTACGTGGCGCGTGCGGCCACGATTGTCCGGACACGTGCAGTTGGGTCGTCGAGGTGCGCGACGGGACTGCGGAGCGGCTGTCTGGCGACCCGGCGCATCCGTTCACGCGCGGCACGTTGTGCGCGAAGGTGAATCACTATCTCGAGCGGGTGTACCACCCCGATCGCGTGCTGCACCCGTTGAAGCGGTCGGGGCCGAAAGGCGAGGGCGGGTTTGTCCGCGTCAGCTGGGACGAGGCGCTCGCCGACATTGCGTCACGATGGCGCGCCATCGTTGCGGAGTCGGGCGCGGAAGCCATCCTGCCGTACAGCTCCGCCGGCGTGCAGGGACTGATCCAGATGGCGTCGCTCGACCGGCGGCTTTTCGGATCGATGGGCTGCAGCGGCCTCGATCGGAACATCTGCGGCGCCGTCGCGGCCGCGGGGTTGTCGGCCACGATTGGTTGCGGAACCGGGATCGATCCGGAAGAGATCGTGCACAGCCGGTTCATCGTCCTGTGGGGGACGAACACCATCGTCACCAACCTGCACTTCTGGCCGGTGGTGCGGGAGGCCCAGCGTCGAGGCGCGAAGGTCGTGGTGGTCGATCCGATCCGCACGCGGACCGCGGAGGCCGCCGACTGGCACCTGCAGATCAAACCGGCAAGCGATGCGGCGCTTGCGCTGGCGATGATGCACGTGATGATTCGCGACGGCCTGGTGGACGTCGAATACGTGTCGCAGCACGCCATCGGGTACGACGCGCTCGCGGATCGCGCACGCCAGTACTCGCCGAGTGCGGTGGCGCACACGGTTGGCCTGCCGGCGGAGGAGATCGAGCGGTTCGCCCGGGAGTACGCCACGACGCAGCCGTCGCTGCTGCGGCCGCTGATCGGGATGGAGCACCATCGCAACGGCGCGATGCAGTTGCGGACCCTGGCGTGCCTGGCGGTGCTCAGCGGATCGTGGAGGCATCGCGGTGGCGGTCTCGCGCGGTCGACCCACACGCTCCAGTTCGCGACCCTCGACATGGCCCGCGTGTTGATGCCGGAAGTGCACGTGCCCGGCGTCCGCGTGCTGAACATGCGCGATCTCGGCGACGACCTGTGCAGCCGGGAACTGCGGCCGCGCGTGCGGGCGCTCATGGTGTACGGGGCGAACCCGATGGTCTCGATGCCGAACGGATCGCGTGTTCGCGAGGGACTCCTGCGCGAGGACCTCTTCACCGTCGTTCACGAGTTGTTCGTCACGGAGACCGCGCGGTACGCCGATTACGTCCTGCCCGCGACGAGCCAGATCGAGCATCTGGACCTCTCGCCCGCATGGGGCCATCTGTATCTGGCGCTGAACCGCCCGGCGATCGCGCCTCGCGGCGAATCGGTGTCGAACACGGAGCTGTTCCGTCGGCTGGCGCACGCGTTGGGCCGCACGGAGCCGTGGCTCTTCGAGGACGACGAGTCGATGTTGCGAGGGGCGCTGGCGAGCGGGCACCCATGGCTCGAAGGGATCACGTTCGAGCGGCTGTGGGACGAGGGGTATGCGCGGTTGCGCTGCCCGGAGGACTGGCGGCCGTTTGCGAACGGCGGCTTTGCCACGCGGTCCGGGAAGGCGGAACTGTACTCGGCGCCGCTGCAGGAGCGGGGCCACGATCCGCTGCCGTGGGCTGGCGAGATTCGCGCCGGTGAGGGGCTGCAGCTCATCACCGGCAAGTCGCTGCACTTCCTGAACTCCGGTTACAGCAACATGGACCGGCACAGGCGCCGCGCCGGAGCGCTGTCGATCGAGCTCCATCCGGACGATGCGCGCGCGCGGGGCGTCGGGGCTGGCGATCTCGTGCGCGTGTGGAACAGCCGCGGCGAGGTGCGCGCCGTGTGCGCGGTGTCCGACCGCGTGCGGCCGGGGGTCGCCTGGATGCCCTTTGGCGGGTTCACGGACGCGAGCGGCGCGCGCGGGTCGGTGAACGTGCTGACGCCTGTCGAGCCGACGGATTGGGGGGGCGGCAGCGGCCTCTATGATGCGTTCGTCCAAGTGGGGCCAGCCGTGGCTGATGCGGTGCCCATCGTCCGAGACCCGTCAGCAGAGCTGACCTCGCCATCGTCGACGTTGACGCGCGCATGAAGCGGGGCACCGGCTCGCGTACGATTGGCGGTTGGCGTTGGCGCCCTCTTGCGCGGGTCGCGCGCCTGCTATAGCCTACGTGCACCCCTCGATGAAGCTCGTCGCACCCCTGCTGATCGTCGCGGCCCTTACGTCGGTCGCCTGCGGATCGACATCCACCAGCACCAACGTTGCGCCCTCGCCCGTGCGGTGCGAGCCTGCTGCCACGCCTAATCCGTCCGCCTTTCCAGCGACCGGCGGCAGCGGCAACCTGGTCGTCTCCTCCGCACGTGAGTGTTCCTGGTCCGCCTCCTCCCAGACCGCCTGGATTTCGCTCGGGCTGCCGACCAATGGACAGGGGGACGGCAGCGTCCGCTATACGGTTGCGCCAAACCCGGCGGCGACCGCGCGGCGCGGAACGGTCGTCCTCGGTTCGAAGTCCGTCGAGATCACGCAGGAGCCCGCCGCGTGCCGTTTCGAGCTGGATCGGCGGTCGTTCGAGCTCGCGGGGGGCGAGGGTACGGCCACCGTCCACGTTGAGGTGTCCGGCGGCTGCGCGTGGAGCGCCAAGGCCGGAGCGTCGTGGATCACGGTTGTCGAGGGATCGCAGGGGAGTGGCGCGGGGCGCGTGCGGTTCCGCGTCTCCGCGAACGCCGCGGCCGGACCGAGGTCCGGATCGCTGGAGGTCGCGGGCCTTCGCGTGGATGTGCGGCAGTCCGGGACGCAGCCCGGTGGGCAGCCCGGGGGCAGCCCGGCCCTGTGCCGTCCTGCGCGTACAGCCTAGCTCCGGCCAGCGCTGAGGGCGGACCGGGCCATATGGACGGGAGCCTGTCCGTGCAGACGGATGCCGGCTGCCTCTGGACGTCCGTGAGTGACGTCTCATGGCTGACTGCCACTGCCAGCACCAGCAGCGGCCCGGGGACGGTGCGGTACCAGGCCTCTGCAAACTCCGGCAGCTCGAGTCGCACCGGCCACATCACCGTGAATGGGACCGTGTTCACGCTCCGCCAGGCCGGCTGCAGCTACTCGATCGATCCGGCGTCGGCCTCGTACGAGGCACGAGGCGGGACCGGCAGTATCACGGTGGAGACGCAGGCGCCTTGTGCGTGGTCCGCCCACACGAACGACTCCTGGATAGAGCTCACCTCCAACGCTGCGGCCACTGGCGGTGCACGCGTCGGCTACGAGGTGAAATCGAACCGCAACATCGCCGCGCGGACCGGAACCATCACGGTTGCCGGCCAGCTCTTCAGCGTGGCGCAGGGAGGCACGACGAGCATCTCTGGACGCGTGCGCTCTCTCGATGGCTCCTGTCCCACGACACGGTTCACGATCAACGGCCAGCGGATTCGCACAACGAGCAGCACGGATTTCGAGGACGGCAGCTGCGGCGACCTCAGGGAGGGCGTCGTCGTGAGGATCAAGGGCATCGTGGGCAGCGACGACGTCCTCACAGCGATCGAAGTGGACTTCTGAACACCCCACTCGTCTCCACCTGCTTCGGCTGATCCCGACGCAACGGCTCTCGGGCCGGTCTCTTGAAGGAACCGGCCCGAGAACGTATGCTTGGTAGAGAAGGGGAGTAGCCACGCAGCCCCAAGGCTGCGCGCCGAATCGTCAGGACTGCGCCTCAGGCGCACGGTTCGGTTGGTTCCCGTCGGGGAAAAGGCGAGACCTTCGCACGCTCGGCGAACAGCCCGAGGTGCGAGGGTCTCGCCTTTTTGTTTTTTGCGGCCCTTCTTTCACCTCGCGCGCGCGCCTGACGGAGCGCCGCAACACGGAGGCGCTGGAGCCAGCATGGATCAACTCTGGTTGTGGATCGGGTTCAACGCGTTCGTCGTGGCCATGCTCGCCGTCGACCTGTTCGTCTTCCACAAGGAAGCGCACGAGGTCCGGCCGGCTGAGGCAGCGGCCTGGAGCGCCCTCTGGATCGCACTTGCGGTGCTGTTCGGCGTTGGGGTGTACCGGTTCATGGGGCCCGAGGCGGGCCTGGAGTATTTCGCCGGCTATCTCATCGAGAAGGCGCTCTCGGTCGACAACATCTTTGTGTTCGTCCTCATCTTCGGCTTCTTCCGCGTCCCTCCGCGCTATCAGCATCGAGTGCTGTTCTGGGGCATCCTCGGAGCCCTGATCATGCGTGGCGGCATGATCGCCGCAGGCGCCTACCTGATTCAGCATTTCCACTGGGTCATCTACGTGTTCGGCGCGTTCCTCGTATTCACCGGGGTACGCATGGCCATTCAAAAGGAGCACGGCCTCGATCCCGATTCGAACCCCGCCATCCGGTTGATACGGCGCATCATGCCAGTGACGGGTGCCTACCACGGTCAGAAGTTCTTCGTCCGCGAGCACGTCGCTGGCAGGCTGCGGCTCGTCGCGACCCCTCTGTTCGTCGTGGTTGCGCTGGTCGAGACCACCGATCTCATCTTTGCCGTGGACTCGATTCCTGCAGTCTTCGCAATCACGCAGGACCCCTTCATCGTCTACACCTCGAACGTCTTCGCCATCCTCGGCCTGCGGGCGCTGTACTTCCTGGTGGCGGAGGTGATCCACCGGTTCCACTACCTGAAGCTCGGCCTGTCCGTGGTGCTGGTCTTCGTGGGTCTGAAGATGCTCGGCGCAGACGTGTACAAGGTGCCTGTTGGTCTGTCGCTCGGAGTGATCGCCGGTGTGCTTGGCATCGCGATAGCCGCGTCCTGGCTCTGGCCGAGCACCGCGACCGCGCACGACGTGGCGTACCCGGCACCTCCTGGCGGCGGCGTTCTCCCGGAGACTGCCGAACCCGCGGTGCCACGGTCCCGCCCCACTGTGCCCGACGACGAGAATGCCGCGTCCGTCACACACGCGAAGAACGCGCGATGACTCCTCACGCGGGCAAGCCGCAGCCCGTAGTCCTCTACGAGGTGGCGAAAGGATGGTTGACGGGGCAGATGCCCGATGTCGGCGAGATGCACCGGATCGAGAAGTAGCCTCGGTCCGGCCCTAGTCGGGACCGATGCGGACCGTCCCGGTGGTCTATACCGCGGCGGGCCCTGCAGCGCGGCGCCGCCGATCGAGGGGAACTGGCGCCGTACGCACGCGACGGTCGGCGCCAGGCGGGCAGAGCTGTCGCACGGTGCGAACGAACTCCTCGAGCTCGAGAGGCTTTTCCACTGCAGCCTCGAAGCCGAACTCTGCGGCGGCCTGGACGGCTGCTGGTGCAGCCGTGACGAGCAAAACCGGCACCTCGTGCAGGACCGGGTGTCCCTTCATGATCGCGACGCAGTCCGTGCCCGTCATGCGGGGCATCATGTGGTCCACGACCATCAGGTCCGGCCGTTGCTGCTCAGCCAGCGCCAACGCCTCGACCCCGTCCCGTGCGATGCCGAGGTCGTAGCCCTGCTCGCTCAGGACCAGCGACAGCAATAGCCGCGTATCCGGGTCGTCATCGGCGATCAGCACCCGCTTCTTACCCATGTCCTGACGATCTTCCAGGGCGCAGATACATTGTCGGCGGCGCCCCCTCGATCGCGCCGCGTGCACCCCAGCCTGAGGGGCCCGCCCGAAGGGTCAGGAGCACGACACATTGAGCAGTCCGCTATCCAACGCCGAGGCTTGGACGGCCAAAGGTGGGGGGCCGGAGGCGTCCCATGCACGACCTGCGCCGTTGACCGCGCCGCGCCCGCAAACTGAGATCGCCTTGCGAACGAGATCGGGAGGTGTTTCCATCCCTAGCGCGGGACTGAGATCAATTTGCGAATGAGATCGGGAGGTGTCGGGTGGAGGCATCTCGGTGTGCAATCGATGGGGTGGCGCTCGGCTGAACAGCGCTCGTCGATTTACCCCGCACGACCCCGCACCTCCGCCAGCGGTCGAGCGACGGCAGCCCGCGGCTGTGAAAACGGCCGGGTAGGCATGATCCCTACACTTCGTCGCCATCCTCCCCGGACTTGGATGTCGCATCGCGTGTTCTTCGGATTGTTGAACACGGAAGATTCGTTCGTCCCATTGGCTCGCTTGCATCGGTCACACGCTGGCGAGCTTTCAACCACCCGCATAGACGTTCCGCCGCCTTCCCCAGCCGACTGGTACCACATGCTCAATCACGCCCCCGAACCGGGCACAGTGACTGCACTTTCGTCCCGCACGGGTGCAGGACCCGCGACCGGATCGCGCGTCCTGCCGGAGCGGAGGAAAGGAAGATGACACACAGGACATGGACGTCGGCCGCCGCAGTGCTGATCGCGCTGACGCTGGGCCCGAATGCGGTCTTCGCACAAGGAGTGCAGACGGGCATCATCACCGGCACGGTCACGTCCGAGGACGGGCTGTCCCTGCCGGGCGCGACGGTGACCGTCACCGCGCCGACGCTGCAGGGTTCGCGTTCGACCGTGGCCGACGTGAACGGCAACTACGTGATCCGCGGGCTGCCGCCGGGCGAATACGAGGTGACGCTGGAGATGAGCGGCATGAGGCCGCGGAAGGAGCAAACGGTCGTCGCCCTCGGCCGCACGACCACGGTGGATGCGCAGCTCTCGCTGGCGGGCGTCGCCGAAGCCGTCCAGGTCGTCGCGCAGGCGTCGCCGGTCGTCGAGAACCCGGTCGTTGGCGCCAACTACCGCAAGGAGGAGATCGACCGTCTGCCGGCCGGACGCACGCCTCAGGAGATCGCGGAGCTCGCCCCCGGGCTGACGGACAACACGCCGAATACGGGGCAGCTGTCGATCTCCGGGTGGCTTCGCGTTCGACAACGTGTTCCTGATCGACGGCGTCGATGTGAACGACAATTTCTTCGCGGACGTCACTGATGTTTTCATCGAGGATGCCGTGGACGAGACGCAAGTGCTCACCTCCGGCATCTCGGCCGAGTACGGCCGGTTCTCGGGCGGCGTCGTGAATCTCATCACGAAGCGCGGCGGCAACCAGTTCTCGGGCAGCTTCCGCACGAACTTCTCGAATCCCGCCTGGACCGACGAGACACCGTTCGAGACGACGGCGCGGCGTGACGATCTTCAGCAGGTGTACGAAGGCACGCTCGGCGGCCCGATCCTGCGGGACAAGGTCTGGTTCTTCGCCGCAGGACGCCGTGAGGAGAGCCAGACCCCGTACAACTTCCGCATCACGCAGGTGCCTGGCTCAGCCGGCGTGAAGGACACGCGGATCGAAGGCAAGGTCACCGCGACGCCGTTCGCCAACCACACGTTCCAGGGCAGCTTCGTCGACAACGACACGCGCCAGACCGGCGTCCGGGGCATCAACGACGCCGCCATCGATCCGCGCGTGCTCTACACCCGGCGCCTCCCGCAGCGCCTGGGCGTCGTCAACTGGAACGGCGTGCTGACGTCCAAGCTGTTCGCCACCGCGCAATGGTCGCAGAAGAAATTCGCGTTCAAGGACAACGGCGGCCGCGGCACGGCCCTGCGCGACTCCCCCTTCCGCACAATCGGCGGCGGCGGCATTCCGCAGAGCCTGCTGTACAACGCGCCGTACTTCGACTTCAACGATCCGGAGGATCGCGACAACCAGCAGCTGACCGGCAGCCTGTCGTACTTCCTCTCGACGAGCCGCCTGGGCAGCCACGATCTGAAGGGCGGTGTCGAAAACTTCACGAGCACCAACACCGGCGGCAACTCGCAGAGCTCGACCGGATATGTCTACTGGTCGAACTACGTCCAGGACGCCGCGGGCCTGCCGCTCTTCGATGCCGACGGTACACTCACACCGATCTTCGAGCCTGGCGGCTCCTGGCTGTTCAACTGGATTGCCAGCCGGGACGCCGAGATCAACATCCGCACCACATCGTTCTACGTGCAGGACCGTTGGGCGGCCTCGAAGCACCTCACCTTTGATCTCGGCATGCGGTACGAGCAGGTGCGCAGCGAGACGACGGACAACATCGTCGGAGCGGACACCAACACGCTGGTGCCGCGACTGGCCGCCACGTGGGACATCCGGGGCGACGGCCGCCTGGTGGCCCAGGGCACGTGGGGTCATTACTCGGGCCGCTACAGCGAGGCCCAGTTCGCGGGGAACAGCGACGTCGGCAACCCGAGCCTGCTCTGGTACGTGTATACGGGGCCGGCGGGTGCGGGTCTCGACTTCGCACCCGGTCTTGACCCGGCGAACTACACCGAGATCGCGCTCGGTAACTTCCCGACCGCAAACGTGTTTTTCGATCCGGATCTCTCATCGGCGGTGAATCGTGAAGTCACCGCATCGCTCGGTGCCGAGGTGGGCTCGCGCGGGTACGTGAAGGCGACCTGGGTGCGGCGGAAGACCAACAACATCATCGATGATTTCATCGACACGACGACGGGGCAGACGCATGTCGTCAGAAATGGAGTCGACTTCGGCACCTTCGACAACTCTCTCTACAAGAACGCCGATGACTCGCTGCTCCGGGAATACCAGGCGCTCGTGTTCCAGGGGCGCTATCGTCTGTCGAACCGATGGTCGCTGAACGCCCATTACACGACGCAGCTGCGGAACAACGGCAACTTCGAAGGAGAGGCTGCGAACCAGCCGGGCATCCCCTCGCTGTACGGCGATTACCCGGAGGTGTTCACCGCGTCACGTAACTTCCCCGAGGGCCGACTGGCGTCGTTCCAGCGGCACAAGGTGCGCGTGTGGTCGATCTACAACCTGGGCCTCGGGCGTCTGGGTGGCCTCGACGTATCGGGCCTGTGGCGCTACAACTCGGCTCTGTCCTACAGTCTGGTGGCCGAGGGCGTGCCGCTCAGCGACATCCAGATCGCGCGGGCGGAAGCGGCGGGCTATGCCAGCGCACCGGGCGGCGGCGAGCAGGACCTGTACTTCGCCGAGCGCGGAACGGAGAGCTTCAAGGGGTACGGGCTGTTCGATGTGAGCCTGAACTACAGCATCCCTGTGTGGAAATCGGTCCGCCCGTACATCAAGTTCGACGCGCTGAACGTCTTCAACAACCAGAAGTTGATCGGCTTCGACACCACGATCGATCCCAACTACGACGGTCCGGTCGACGCGCTCGGGCTGCCGCTGGAGTTCGTGCGCGGGCCGAACTTCGGCAAGGCGGAACGGAATCAGGACTACCCCGGCTGGCGCACGGGCCAGAACGGCGGACGCACGTTCCTGCTGGCGGCAGGGTTGCGGTTCTGAACGATGGCGCTGCAGGGGCGGTTCGCGAACCGCCCCTGCACCTACGACGGAACCGCCCCTACGGGTGATCGAACGGGCACCGTTCCCCCGAACGATATCGTCTCAGCGTCACGTCACCCCCGGTATGATTCGTAGATGCCCCGCATGCGGCTCGCCCGTTCGGTTGTGTTCCTGGTGTGTCTCGTTGGCGGCAGCCCTGCGGCTGCGCAGGTGCCCGAGGCGGGCGACGGCCCACCGCCGACCATAGCGAGCCGGGTCGCCGGACTGACACGCGTCGACGGGTTCATACCGCTCTTCTGGGACGCACGGCGGGGCCGTCTCCTCATGGAGATCGCACGCTTCGACACCGAGCTGCTCTACGCGGTGTCGCTGCCGGCGGGACTGGGATCGAACACCGTTGGTCTCGATCGCGGCCAACCGGGCCCCACGGACATCGTCGTGTTCGAGCGTGTGGGCCCGAAGGTGCTGCTCCTCGCGCGCAACTACCGCTTCCGTGCGACGAGCGGCAATGCGGCCGAGCGGCTGGCGGTCACTGATTCCTTCGCAGCGTCGGTGTTGTGGGGGTTCACGGTCGAGGCCGAGGACGACGGGCGCGTGCTGGTCGATGCCACGGCGTTCTTCGTGCGCGACGCCCACGGCGTGGCGCCGCGCCTGCGCGAGTCGAAACAGGGCAGCTTCAGCGTCGACGAGAGCCGCAGCGCCGTCTTCCTGCCGCACACGAAAGGGTTCCCGAAGAACACGGAGGTGGAGGTCACCCTGACGTTCACCAGCGGGGACCCGGCGGGGTCCGAGGTGCAGGCGGTGGCGCCCTCAGCGCAAGCGGTGACCATTCGCGAGCATCATTCCCTGGTCGAGGCGCCGGATGACGGCTATGCGCCGCGCCGCTTCGACCCGCGCGTCGGCATCATCCCGATCATTTTCTACGACTATGGCACGCCGGTCACCGCCCCGCTCGAGCAGCGGTGGATCATGCGGCACCGGCTGCAGAAGAAGGACCCCGCCGCCACGCACTCGGCGGCGGTCGCGCCAATCGTGTACTACGTGGACAGCGGCGCGCCCGAGAACGTCCGCCAGGCGCTGATCGAGGGTGCGTCCTGGTGGAATCAGGCGTTCGAGGCGGCAGGGTTCGTCGATGCCTTCCAGGTGCGCGTGCTGCCGCCGGGCGTCGATCCCATGGACGTGCGCTACAACGTGATCAACTGGGTGCATCGCACCACCCGGGGCTGGTCCTATGGCAGCAGCATCGTCGATCCGCGCACCGGAGAGATCGTCAAGGGCGTCGTCACGCTCGACTCACAGCGCGTGCGGCAGAACGTGCTGATTGGCAGCGGTCTGGAGGCGCCGTGGGCTGCCGCGAACGGTGCCGCGGGCGGGTGTGCGGCGGGCGCGGCGCCTGACGTCAGCTATCTGGCGCAAGCCGATCGCCCGGCCGACGTCGAGGCGCTCGCGCTCGCGCGGCTCAGGCAGCTGTCGGCACACGAGGTGGGGCACACCCTCGGCTACGAGCACAACTTCGCCGCGAGCAGCTACGGGCGCGCGTCCGTGATGGATTACCCGGCGCCGCTCGTCCAGGTGCGGGACGCGCGCCTCGACCTGTCGCGGGCCTACGCCGCCGGCATCGGCGAGTACGACAAGTTCGCGACGCGGTACGCGTACAGCCAGTTCCCCCCGGCACCGATGAAGCGGCAGGGCTCGCGCGGGTCGTGAACGACGGGCTTGCTGCAGGCATGCTCTTCATCGGCGACGACGATGCGCGCCGGCCGGACGCGGCGCATCCGCTTGCCAGCCTGTGGGACAACGGCGCGGACGCGGTGGCATCGCTCGAGCAGCAGCTCCAGGTGCGACGCATTGCGCTCGGTCAGTTCGGCCTCGGATCGCTGCCGCCGGGAACGCCGCTGTCATTGCTCGAGGCGCGTCTGCTCCCGCTCTACCTTCATCATCGATATCAGCTGCAGGCGGCGCTCAAGTCTGTCGGCGGCGCGTACTTCACCTATGCCATCCGCACCAGCGCAGGCAGCCAGCCCGCCGAAGTGCAGCGGATTGTCGCGCCGGCCGAACAGCGGCGCGCGCTCGACGCTGTGCTGTCGACGATCGATCCGGAGGTGCTGGTGCTTCCGCAGCGGATCCTCGACCTGATTCCCCCCGCAGCGTACGGGTACCGCGGCGGGATCCCGGAGATGTTCCCGCACGAGACGGGCCCCGTATTCGACCCGGTCGCGGCAGCAACCGTTGCCGCGGATCTGGCTGTGACGGGCCTGCTGCAGCCCGCCCGCGCGGCGCGTCTCGAGCTGTTCCACGCGCGGGACACCGCCAACCCGGGCTTCAACGAGGTGGTCCGTGCCCTGCTGCGCCACACGTGGGGCCCGCCGGCTGGCCGCGGCCCTGGGGCGCTGGGAGCAGGGGGAGGGCAGTTGGACGAGGTTCGCAGGGCCGTGCAGTCGCTGGTCGCCACACGACTGATGGATCTGGCCGCGGGCCCCGCGGCGGCGCCGGGCGTGCGTGCGGTGGCGACGAGCGGGCTCAGGCAACTGGCCGCGCAACTGGCGCGGCGCACCGATGCTCACAGCCGGGAAATGAAAGACGAGATTGAGCGCTTCCTCACGCGCCCGAATACACCTCGCACGCCCACGCCGCCGCCGCCGGTGCCCGCGGGGGAACCGATCTGAACGCCACCAGGATATCCGGCCACCGCGTTCGATTGCCGTGATACACAATCGTGAGACTCGCCGTCCCGCTGCGAGTACGCCGCCGGCTACACCCGCGATTCACTTGTGTAGTCACGTGGGGCAGGCCTTCAGGCCTGCTCGCGCGTACCCGATTTGCAGGGCTGAAGTCCTGATTTGCAGGGCTGAAGCCCTGCCCCACAAGAGCGGTCAGTGATAACACAAGCGAGCACTGGGTCTAAACTCGAATAGAGCTCGCGTCACTCACGGCTTCCGGCGCGGGCCCTCGTCCGGTCCGGTCGGCACAATCACTTCGAAATCGGATCCCTTCACACGCGCGAGCGACTCGAGTCCCTGGAAACGGCGGTCCGGCGCGATGGACATCAGCCAATCGCCGCCGTTATCGGCCACGAACATCCCGTATTGCTGCAGGCCGCGCAGGATCGCTTGCGCGTGCGGCGGGAAGCCAGACACGTCGAAGTCGCGCCGCAGCCGGAAGCGCTCGCCCATGCGGGGCAACGACGGGTCGTCGCTGCGGCTCGCGAAGTGCGTGGCCGGGTAGACATACGCCCGCCGCGTGCGCCGGACCGTGAACCGCATGGCGTGCTCGACGCGGCCGCGCGCCACCTCGTCGAAGCGGACGATGGCCGGGAAGATCGGCAGGCCGGCGGCATCGGCGGATGTCCACCGGTCCGGGCGCAGGCGATTCGACGTCAGATCGAACGTGCTGGCCTGCGACGCTTCCCACCCGGCGTCGGTCAGGCGCGCCTGCCAGAACTCGTGGATGCGACCGTGTGCCGGGTCCACGAGGATCAGGTGCCGGTCTCCCGTGCCATGCCGCTGCAGGTCCCGGAGCGTGCCCCCGGGTTTCGGCAGTGCCCCGGCGTCTTCGTTCCGTGCCATCGGCCAGTTCTCGATCGGGGCATCTTCCGGGATCGGGAATGGTCCCGGATCCGATTCGTTCGGATACTCCGTGATCCGGACGGGCACGCGTGGCTGGTTCGGCGGGACGATGACGAAGTTCATGTCGAGGTTGAACCCGAGGGGCTTCTCCGCCCCGACAGTCGCAACAATCGCGGCGGAGTCGGGGTGGACGGGCCGCGCCGAGATGTCTTCGTGCCATGGATTGTCGGGCGGGAAGATCTGGAGCGTGCCGAGGATGCGGTCTGCCTCCGGCGTGTCGAACAGAACCGGTTGCCGGATCTCTGACGCCGGGATGGCCCGTCCGGCGGCCGCAATGGCGCGCGCCAGCTTCAGGCGTGCCGCATCGTACGGGTCGCCACGCTCAGGGAAACTGACCGTGGCGCCGGCGTCCGAAAACACGCGGGGCACGATCTCGCGCAGAACCTCGTCCACCGCCGCCGTGAGCCCACGGCTCCGGGCGAGCGCGATGTACTGCTGATCCTGGAGCCCGCGCCTGAGGTTCGCGAGCTGCACCGTCGAAATGGGGCCGCGAATGCCGCGATCCTGGTCCGGGTGCAGCACGTCTTCGCCCGGGTAGAGCAGCACCCCATCCCCGTGGATGTAGCCCTGATCGTCAATCGGCTTGTTGGGCTGTCCGCGATTGTCGAACGTGATGCTCTCGGCCCACACGTTCTGGGTGCGCTCGCCCCGCTTCTGCGAGTTGTGGCGCCAGTGCACGGCATGCCAGTAGAAGTACACGCGCGCATCGTGCTTGATGCCGGCCCAGATGGTCGCGCGCGAATCCGTTGCCGGTGCGTCGATGGTGATCGCGCCGCCGGCGGGCCGCCCGCCGTTGTAGAACCAGTAGTCGTGGCCGCGCGCACGCTCCTGCCTTGCGCGCTCGATCTGGAAGCCCTGCGGGCCCGAGCACCAGATGTCGATCGCCGGCGCGAGCGCGTCCACGTACTCGTGGGTGACGAAGATCGGCAACGCGCGGCCGGGTCCAGGATTCGAGTGGACGTTCTCGCCCAGCCGCAGGATGCGCGGGTATTGGGGTGCCCGCGGTTCGTCCGGCATGTAGAGGAACGTCAGCGCCTTCGGCAGCGATTGCGTCAGAAATGTCATCCACGCGTCCGCATGTGCCCACGCGCTCGCGCGGTCGTCGTAGTCGGTGCCGGGACCATAGAAGGAGGCGGGGACGATGATGTTGCCGACACCCTGGCCCGGGCCCTCGTAGTGTGCGTCGCGCGTGAAGTCCGCACCGGTGAACCGCCCGAGAGCGGCCCGCGTGGTCGCGATGTCGTAGGCGTGCACCAGCTCGATGCGCTGGCGATGGGCAAAGCGGTGATACGCCGCATCCATGTTGCGGCCGTGGTACAGCTCGGGCTGGTCGCTCGCGTAGTACACCATGGCGTGCATGGTGTTCTCGTCGGGGAGCGCGAAATCGAAGAGCTCGAGCGAGAGGGGCAGCTCCTGGCGGCGGCCATCCGCTGTTACCGTGAGACGGCCCTGATACGTGCCGGCCGGGCGATCGCGTCCCGTGTAGATCTCGATCCAGAACGCCTGATTCTGGCCCGCACCGACGGACACGGGAAAGCCGCCGCGGCCGGCACGTGCGTTCTCCGGCACGAGCTGCACCGGCTTCCAGCCCACCGCATTCGCCGGCGCGGCGGCGGACCCGGGCTCCCACACCCAGCTCGCGCGTGACGGCGTCGTCACATGCATGTAGTTGACCGAGAAGAGCTGGATGGGGCGATCGACGGTATCGCTGGGATCTCCAGCCGGCGCGCGGTAGACGATCGCCTCCGACCCGAACCTCAGCTCAGGCAGCGCGACGGAGAGCGCGCGGATGCCTGTGCGGTCCGCGTCGACGATGACCTGGAACGCGACGATCTCGTTTCGCGCGGCGAACAGCCGGACGCCCGCGCCGTCCCACACCGCGTTGCCGCGACGGCCGGGATGCGTCAGGTCGTCCCGATCGACCTTGTCGCCATCGCCGATAGCCCAGACAGCCTTGACATCCGCCGCTGCGGTGCCGAACCCGATCGCGCAGAACACGACCGCCAGAACGATACGTTTCACGGCACCTCCTCCCGTGGGGCAGGGCTTCAGCCCTGCAAAGTCGGTCGTGGGGCAGGGCTTCAGCCCTGCAGAGTCGGCGTCGCGCGCACCACGTCACCTGAGGGCCTCGCGCGCGAGATGGTGTGACAGGCCACGGTCCGGCAGCAGGAACACAGCCCGGAACTGCTCGATTGCTTCCTGCTCGCGTCCCAGCGCGCGGAGCACACGGCCCCTGGCGAGGGTGACGAGGCCGGAGGAGCCGGCACCGCTCTCAATCAGCGCCGCCGCGCGCCGCTCGGCCGATCGGAGCGCCACGCGCCAGGCGGCGGGGTCCACAGGTCCTATGAGCGATGCGGCTTCGTACGCGTCGGCAACGTCAATCGGGGTGCCTCCGCGGGCCCGTCGCTGCACGGGCGCCAGTCGGGTCCGGGCGGCAGCGCGCGCGCCGCAGCGCCGTTCGATTTGTGCTGTCGCGATCTCGAAGCGGGGTGCCGCGAGCAGCGAGCGGACGCCTTCGGCCGTGAACCCCGCCAGCGGTGGCGCGTCGCGCATCTGCCGCAGTGCTTCCATCGCGGGCCCGCAGTCGTTGCGCTCGGCCAGCGCTCGTGCGCGCTGCAGCTTCACCTCGAGCGCGGCCCGCTGCAGATCGGTGGACCCTTCCTCGCGAGGGAAGAACCGGTTCGCAAACAGGCCTTCTGCTTCGGAGAAACGCCCGGCTTCGGCCAATGCGAGCGCCAGCGTCTGCACAATGGCCGGAGGAGCGCCCGCCAGGTCCGGATAGCGTTGCAGCATGGCCGCCCGCGACGAGGCGGGGCGACCGAGCAGGCTCATCACCGCTTCCAACCCCGCGTACACGTCCCTGTTCGCGGGATCGACAGCAACACCTTCCGAGAGAACCGCCTCGGCGCGGTCGGGCCGGTGCAGCCCGAAGAACCATGCGTATCCCAGGTTGCGGTGGAGCGTACGGAATCGCGCGCCGGCGCGTCGCACCTGCTCCCACTCCTCGACGGCTTCCTGCACCATACCGCCCGACAGATACAGCGCGCCGAGGAGAAATCTCGCCGGTCGAATCACTGGCGTTCGAGGTGAGCGCCGCCCGCAGTACCGTGGCCGTGAGCGGACGATTCGGGAAGACGTAATCCGTGGAAAGACCGGACGCTCGCAGGTAGTCAGCCGCCCCTGACCGCCCCAGCCGTTCGCGGCCATACCCACGGTAGTAGGCCACGAGCACGTGATCCTGCGGCGCCACGGCGCCGGGCTCGCGCTCCAGGTCCGGCACCGCCGGATACTCGCGATCGAGCACATCGAGCGCCTGTGCGAACGCACCGATGCGCATGTATTCCCCGGCCACGTCGAGCACCCGTTCCGGCTCCGCCCCGAGATGGCGCCACAGAGCCGGATCGTCCACGCCGAGTGCGGCGCGCTCGACGCGCAGGAACGACTGTGTCGGATCCGTCAGGAAAGACGATGCCGCCTGGCGTCGTGCCGCCGCGGTATCACCGGTCATCCGGAGCACCGCCGTGTGCAGCGCCCCGATGCGCGCGTCGTCGGGCGCACCGCGCAGCAGATCCTGAAGGTGCCCGAGCGAAGCGCCCGTGTCGCCTTCCCGTGCCAGCAGGCGTGCGAGCTGCACGCAGGCGGCGCGCCGGAGCGGGCCAAACCGGTGCGCCCGTTCCCACTGTTCGCGCGCCCGCGTGCCCTCGCCCACGCCGTCGTACGCGAGCCCGAGGTAGTAGTGCGTTTCCGGGTCGTTGCTCGTACGCCACAACGCCTTTCCGAGAAGCGCGACGGCGTCCTGGTTCCGCCTCAACGTGACCGCGATCCTTCCGGCGGCCCGGTTCAGGACGAAGCTCTCGGGAAACCGCGCGAGCCCGTCCCGGTAAGTGCGAGCGGCTCCGAGCAGCTTGCCGTCGAGCTCCTGCTGTTCGCCGAGCGCGGCGACGTCCGCTTCGCTCCGGTCGCGGGCGGGAGGAGACTGATACGCGCTCTGCGGCCCGACGCTCACCTCGTCGCTCGAGAGACCTTCGTACTCACCCTCGACGTGTCGCAACAGCACCGCGCCGCTCGCGTCCCTCAGCTCCACCGTGTATGGCCCGGGAGCGGTGAGGCCGGCGTACGATTTGGTGAGGGTCGCGGCGGGCCCGAGATCGACGGCCTCGTCCGCGACCGTCTGCCTGCCGTCAAGTATTCGAAGCCGTGCCGCCGGGCGCTCGCGCGTGACGTTCAGCGCGACGTCGAGTGCCCCCGCGGACGTCCGCCCCACACGCACAACCGCGTCGGTCGTCGCGCGCGTGAATGGACCGATGCCGCGCACCGGAACCCAATGCTCCGTGAAGCGGATGGATTCCTGGGGCTCGAGAAACGCGTAGGTCTCCTGGTTGCGGAACAGGCCCGCCTGAAGCTCGATGTAGGCGCTGCGGTTGTCGGAGAGCGCGTCGCGCCACGACAGTCCGTCGGCATCCACCCCCCACGACCAGACCTTCGACGTCGGCAGGTCGGCTGGCGCGGCCACGTGGGCCACGCCCGTATCGCTCGGCGGATGGTAGACGCCGATGAACGGCTCGCGGCTGCCGTGGGTGAACATCGACACCGGCCCGGCCGTCTGGTTGCGGATCACGCTCAGGTCCCGGCCCTCGAGATCCACCGGCCACGGATCCACGCGCGTGAACCCGTGAGATGCCATGAAGCGCGTGGGGTAAATCAGGCGCGAGTCCTCTCCGACCTCCACGGCCGCGTTCGTCCACCAGTAGAACCGGCGTCGCACGTCGCTCGGGTTCTCGAGTGTGACGTCCTGGTCGAGCACCGCGCGTCCCGGCTGGAGCGTGAGCTGCACACGCCACGCGGTGCCATACACGCGGTCGGTGTTGCCGACCCAGATGGACGCGCTCCCGTCATCGCGGGTGCTCGTGGCGAAGTCGACCGGCGACATCGACATCCAGTTGTGGGAGACAGGGAAGTTGAACTCGATGCCGAGCGCGGCCCAGGCGCCGCGATATCCGATCAAGGCCTTCTTGATGGACGGGTTCGCATAGAACATCTCGCGGCCGCTGATCTTGTCGACGCAGCTGTACAGGTGCCCGCCGAGGTCCGGCAGCACCGTGACGCGCAGGTATTCGTTCTCCAGGTGCAAGGTCCGCCACGTTTCGGTGCGGCGGTCGTTCGTGAGCGTGTCGCGGATTGTGTACGGGTAGTTGAACCGGCCGGTCTCGAACAGGTCGAACGGAGGATTGGGGTTGGGAGGCCCCTCCTGGTAGGTCGGCAGCGACAGGGTCGACTCCCACACACGCACCGGCGCGGGTGCGGAGGAGGGATGTGCAGCCGCGATCGCCGCCGCGAGCGCGAGAGCAAGGCAGGTCTTGAAGATCATCCTGACTGGGAGAGATGGCTGGGTAGCGTTCCCGAAAGTGTGGAGCCGGCACTTCAGTGCCGGCGGACGGGCAACGGCGTGGCCCAAGAACAAGCGTGCCGGGACTCAGGAACTCCCGGCACGCCACAGCGCTGCCGATTACGCGGGACCGGCCGTCGGCGAAGCCCCTGCACCTGGTGCAGGGGCTAGAATGTCGCTCGTAACCCCAGTCGAACCACCCGTCCAGGCGAGAATCCCTCCGTGTTGCCTATGGCGTCGGCCCCGAGCACTCGCCGTCGTGCCGTTGTTCGGATCCCCGTCGATCAAGTAGGACGTCAGATCGACGAAGCCGCTCCCGTACTCGGCAAAGAACTGCGGATGATTGAACGCGTTGTCGAGCAGCGCCGAGAACTGCAGCCGGAAACGATCGTGCGCGACCACGTCCTTGTAGAACGCGAAGTTCGCGACCCACGTCCCCGGGCCCTTGAGGCTGCCCTTCTTGGCGTTGCCCAGGACGCCCTCTCCGGGAATGGCATACGCCGTCTGGTCGAAGAACGCCTCGCGCGACCCACCCGAGTTGGGATCTTTGATCTGGTCAGGCCGCCAGGCGCAGCAGAAGAAGTTGCCCAGGCCATCGAGCGGCTTGCCCGTATTCCACGGGCTCGTCGTGTAGAAGCCGCTGAAGAACGGCGTGAGGTTCTGCCCGCTTCGCGCCTGGAACAGCCCTGAAACCGTCCAGCCGCCGAACAGCGCGTTCGCCCAACCCGACATGTTCGCGCCATGGGCCCGGCCCCTGCCCACCGGCACTTCCCACGTCGCATTCGCGACCACGCGGTGCTTGACCACGTTCGGATCCGGCCCACGGTCCTTCTCGATGTCGTACGGGTCGAACTGCACCGGCCCGATCGTGCTGTTCCCCGTATCCGGCGCGTTGCTGTCGGAGTGGGCCAGCGTGTAGGCCGCATTGATCGCGAACCCATGCCGGTAGCGCCGGAGCACCTCGATCTGTCCGGCGTGGAACTGACCCTCGCCGCTGTTTGCCACGATGTCCATGTAGAAGCCGTACGGCGCAAACGGAAGACGCGCGAGGTCGTCGGGGTTGCTGTTGTCGAACGGCACCGTGCTCACGGGCATCGTGTTGAAGTCCCGGTCGACGAGCAGCTTGCGCATCGTCGAGCCCAGGTAGCTCACGCGAACGCCGAGGTCGCCCGGGAGCTCGCGTTCGACCGTCAGGTTGTACTGATAGATGTCGGGACTCTCGAGGTTCGGGTCGATCCCCTGGTTGCCGAAGTCCGCGGCATCCACGGACGGCGTGCCGCCTGAGAAGCCGTTCCGAAGGCCGCCGCCCTGCCGGGAGTTGATGAACCGGAACTCGTTCGTGGCCAGCAGGTCGCGGATCCCCTGCACGGCCACCGTCGGGTGAAACAGGCCAAGGCCGCCGCGAAGCACCGTCTTGTTGCTCTCGCCCAGCCGCCACGCGAAGCCCACCCGGGGGCTGAAGTTGTTCTTGTCGGTGTGGATCAGCGTCTCCGGCAGCCCCGCTTCGTCGGCCGTGAGCGTGCGCCCGAGCGCGATCAGGCCGGGCGGCAGCTTGGCCGCAACTTCCGCATTCGGCACGACGTGGTGGCCCCCATCAGTCGGCTGGAAATTCGCGAGCGTCAGGCCGTCCTCGTGCCAGGCGCCGACGACCTCGTAGCGCAGGCCCAAGAACACGGTCACGTTCTTGTGGACCTTCCAGTCGTCCTGCACGAACCCTGCGACGTCGTTGGAGTAGCCTTCGAGCGGCCCGCGGTTCGTTACCTGGTCGCGGACGTCGAACGGCGTACCGAGAAGGAAGTCGGTGAACGGATTCCCGGTCACACCCGCCCCGCGGAATCGGTACTGGCCGCGGAAGTTCACGCCGAACCCGAACCCGTCACGCGCCATGTTGCGGGTCCAGAGGCCGCCGGCCTTGATCGAGTGCCCGCCGCTGATCCACGTGAGGTTGTCGCTGAGAGAAAATGCGTTCTGACGCACCGTGCGGTCCACGTTCCGCGCGGCGTCGGCAATGCTCGTGGGCACGGGACGGCTCGTCGCCCCGGTGAACATGAACGAGGGAAACCCGAACCGATCGTCTCCGAGGCTCGGCGCATTCTCGATGCCCAGCTGCGACGCGACGTCTGCAGCTCTGAATGTGCTCTGGCGCTTCGAGTTGTCGTAGTTGTAGCCCGCCCGGAACTCGTTGACCATGGAGGAGGCGAGAATCTTCGTCCATCCGCCGATCACCGATCCGGTGTTCAGCTGCGTATCGAGCGTCGGCAGGTTCGTGAACGCGTTGCCCCCCTCGAAGATGATGTTGCTCGGATCCCGGTACTGCAGGCTGCCGCGGAAGAACAGCGAATCGTCCTGCGTCAACTCGGCATCGACCCTGCCGTCGGCACGATGTCTCTTTCGGGTCTGGGGGACGAACTGCTGAAAAACGCCATAGCCGTTTGCGAGCGTCCCCCGATTGGGCAGCGGGTAGAAGAATTCCATGATCGACCGCGCTGCCGGATCGATGCGGCCTGCGGGAATCGTCTGATCGGGGAAGGGCGCACCCGTCTCCGGATCGATCGGGTTGATCGCGGTGCCGCGGAAATCACCGGCCCGCATGGCTTCCGTGGGCACGTTCGCCCGGGAGCCGCCGTAGATGGCCTTGTCGTTCGACCCTTCGTAGTTCGCGAAGAAGAAGAGCTTGCCGCCGATCAGCGGGCCGCCGAGGCTTCCGCCCCACCGGTGCTCGTGGGTGTCCGAGAGCGGATCACCGCGCTCGACGCCGGCCAGCGTCTGGTTGTAGGTGAGGGCATTCAGACTGTCGTTGTTGAAATCGTAGAAGGAGGTGCCCCGATACTGGCTTCCGCCGCGCTTGGTGGTGATCACCACGCCCGCGAGGCCGCCGGTACTCGGCGCTGTACGAGTTCGAGAGCACCTGAATCTCTGACACGGCGTCCAGGCCCGGTGCGGAGTTGCCCACGGTGCCGAAGATGGCATTGGTCGAGACCTGGCCATCCTGGATGTACGACACGCCGTAGGTCTTTCCGCCGAGGAACTGGATGTCCGTGCCGCTGCCGCCGACGACGTTCGGGTTCAGCAGCAGGAACGACTGGACGTCTCGCGTGTCGCGCGGCAGATCGCGGAGCTGCTGTTCGTCGAGGCCGCGGCTGATGGCCTGGCTGTCGAGCGTGATGTTGTTCGCTCCCTCGGCGGACACGGTGATTGTCTCGTTCACGCCGCCGACCTCGAGGGCGACGTCCACCAGCGCGGTGCCTGCCGCCCGCACGAGTATGCCCGTTCTCTCGGCCTTCTTGAAGTTCTGCGCGACGACCTCGACGCGGTACGTTCCCGGTCTGAGATTCGACGCCTCATACCGTCCCTCCGCGTCGGTATCGACGTTGCGAAGCGCGCCCGTCGCCTCGTCGACGATCAGGACCGCGGCCCCGCTGAGCGCGGCTCCCTGCGGATCCACGACCGTCCCGCGGATGGTCCCGAGGAAGGACTGCGCGACCGCCGGGCCTGCACACGCCAAAAGGATGAGCAGCAGCCACGTCATCACGCGCCCGGACACGCCCGATCGCGCCTCGCGTCCTGGGGTGACAGCCTGTGTTCGCATCGTGTTCCTCTTCCGTTGGTCCATCGACATCATGCAGCCGCTCTGGTCGCAATTGCAGCGCACGCCACAAGTTGACCGACTCTGTACCTTTGCTCGGACGGCTGTCAACGGTTTTTGTGCGGAATGCCAATCAGCTTGAGCACGATGTCCGTTCCTCGCTACTCTCTCTCCACATTCATGAACTGCGTGTCCGGACTCGTTCTGCTGCTGCTGATGCTGGCGTCGGCGGCGGCGTGCCGCCGCGAAGCGCCGGAAGCGGTCGTCCGCGCGGAACGCCCCAATGTCCTGCTGGTCACGATCGATACCCTGCGGGCAGACCACCTCGGGTGCTACGGTCGCCAGATTGCCGAGACACCGACGCTGGACGGGCTGGCGAAGCGGGGTGTGCGGTTCGAGACCGCCATCGCGCCCGCACCGCTCACGGGGCCCTCACACGCGTCGATTCTGACCGGCCGCAACCCGCTCGGGCACGGGTTCCGCAACAACAGCGGGTTCGTGCTCGCCCCCACGGTGAGCACGGTTGCCGAAGACTTCCGGCAGGGCGGCTACCGCACCGGCGCGTTCGTGTCGGGATTTCCGCTCGATCGCCGGTTCGGCTTCGACCGCGGGTTCCAGGTGTACGACGACCACCTGCCGCGGGGCAACGATAGCCGGCGCACACCGTACGTCGAGCGCAACGCGGACGACACGACGCGCGCGGCCCTTGGGTGGCTCCGGCCAAAGGGCGAACCAGCCGGAGGGCAGGGCTCCATGGTTTCTGTGGGTCCACTACTACGACCCTCATGCGCCCTATGAGCCGCCGGCGGCGGATCTGGCTGAACGGTTCCGCACGACGCCCTACGACGGAGAAATCGCGTTCGTCGACCGCCAGCTGGGCCGCTTGCTGCAGGCGCTCGGGGAGCGGGGGGAGACGGATCGCACCCTCGTGCTCGTCACGTCGGATCATGGCGAGAGCCTCGGTGAGCACGGCGAGGCGACGCACGGCATCTTCATCTACGACGCGACCATCCGCGTGCCCTGGGTGATGGCCGGGCCAGGGGTGGCCGCTGGCAAGGTCCCACGCACCGTCGCCCGGTCGATCGACGTGGCGCCGACGCTGCTCGACTATGCAGGGCTTCGGCCGCGGCAGAGTGTCGACGGACGCTCCGTTCGTCCCGCCGCCGACGGACGTGAAATGCAGGACGCTCCCTCGGTACTCGGAATCCCTCTACGCCGAGATGGAGCTGGGATGGGCACCCGTCCACGCCTGGAGAACGGCGGCGTTCAAGCTGATCGAGACACCCAGGCCCGAGCTCTACGACTTGAGCCAGGATCCGTCCGAGACGGTCAATCGTTTCGGCGATCAGCCGGCGCGTGCCGCGGACCTGCGCCGCGGGCTCGCTGCGGCGCTCCGCCAGCGGCCCCCTTCCGGCGCCGCCGCCCCGGTCGATGCGACCACGATGGAACGTCTGAAGTCGCTTGGGTATGTGAGCGGGCCCGGTGGATCACCACGGCGTGACGGGGTGCTCCGCGACGCGAAGGATGGCGTCCATCTGCTCCGGCCGCTCAACCGCGGCATGTCTGCCGCGCGGGCCGACCCGGAGCTCGCCATCCGCGAGCTCACCACCGTGCTGAAGGAAGACCCCGGACTGCTGATGGCCCGGCGCACCCGTGCGGTAGCGTTCGCGGCCGCGGGCCGGCACGAGCTCGCGGTGGCGGACCTGCGCCAGCTGGAACAGGACGGGCTGCTCACGCCGGAAGATGCGATCGTGCTCGGGGACAACCTGCGGTCCGCCGGGCGCACGGCGGAGGCATCGGCGGTTCTCGAGCGCGTGGCGCGCGAGAACCCGAAGTTCGCGCAACCCCTGCTGTCTCTCGCCGAGGTGCGCATCCAGGAGGGGAAGCACGCCGAGGCGGCCGAGTTGTGCGAGCGCGTGCTGCAGCTCGTCCCCGATCAGATCGAGGCGCTCCGCCGTCTGGGCGACCTCGCGCTGCTGCGCGGCGACATCCCGGCCGCCGACCTTCGCTACAGCCGCATCCTCGCGCTCGATCCTGATGATGTGCCCGCGATGACGAAGCTGGGCGTCGTGTCGATGCGGAGCGGGCGCGGCGATCGTGCGATGGACCTGTTTCGACAGGTGGTCGACCGCGACCCGAAGAACGGGGAGGCGCTGCTGTACCTGGCGGGCGCTCTTGCGTCCAGCGGGCGTCCCGCCGACGCGCTGCCGTACTTCGAGCGCGCGCTGAACGCGGGTCCCCGCTCCACCATGGCGCTGAACGGGTTGGGGCTGACGCGGCTCGCCACCGGAGATCGCACGGGGGCTGCTGCCGCCTTCCGCGAGTCGCTGCGCCTCGATCCGAAGCAGGAGGACGTCAGCCGGACGCTCGTCGAGCTGCAGTCACCGACACGCTGAGATCGGGAGGTGTTTCGCACGAACTGCGAAACACCTCCCGATCTCGATTGCAGATATTGCGCGGGTACCCGCTGACGATTGCGACCTCTACAGCGCGCGCGATCACCGTCTCTGTGCGATGCTGCGCTCCCAGCAAGCGCGGCACAGCGAACCGCGTCTCGCACGTTCAATCAGGAGGACCCATGTTCCACGGATCCGTACGCCTGACACGATCCCGGCTGCCTGCGTGGGCCGTGATCATCGTCGCTACGATCTGGCCGGGTGGCGGACACGGCGCCGCAGCGGCCTCCGCGCCATTGCCGACCTACACCAACCCGGTCATGGTGGCGATCCCGACCGGTGGGGTGGTGGAGAGCTGTGCCGACCCCAGCGTCGTTCGCGGGGCGGGCGATGATCCGCACTGGTATGCCTTCTGTACCACCGACCCGCTCAACAGCGGCGATCGAAACGCAGCGGGCGGTTTCAACTTCCACCTGATGCCCATCTTGCGCTCGGCCGACCTGGTCCACTGGACGTATGCAGGCGATGTGTTCAGCGCCCGGCCAGATTGGGTAGCCGATGACGCGGGGCTGTGGGCGCCAGATGTCCGCTACATGAACGGCCAGTTCTATCTCTATTACGCAGCCTCATGGACGGACCTGCCGGGTGGAGGCAGCGCCATCGGCGTGGCGACCAGCGCCAGCCCGCTCGGGCCATGGGCCGACAGCGGAGCGCCGGTGGTGGAGCCGCACGCACCGTCCTGCTGTCCGCTGGACAAACGCTGGGTGTTCGACCCGGCCGTTATCGCCGATGACAGCGGCCAGAACTGGATCTACTACGGTTCCTACTTTGGTGGCGTGTCGGTGCGGCGACTCTCTGCAGACGGACTGCAGTCCGACCCGAACTCGCAGACGCAGGTGACCATCGCGAACCGGTATGAGGGCGCATTTGTCACCCGACACGGCGAGTACCTACTACCTGTTCGTGTCAGCGACCGACTGCTGCCGAGGGCCGCTCACTGGGTACAGCGTGTTTGTCGGCCGGGCCACAGACCCCGCCGGTCCGTTCGTCGACCGTGATGGCGTGTCGCTGCTCGCCGGACAAGTGGGCGGCACGCCTGCGCTGAGCATGAACGGCAACCGCTGGGTGGGCCCGGGTCACAACACGGTCTTCACTGACGTTGCCGGGCAGGACTGGGTCCTCTATCACGCCGTGGACCGAACCAACCCCTATTTCACCGGGGCGACAGGCTTTACTCGCCGCCCGCTCATGATGGACATGCTGGTGTGGAAAGATGGCTGGCCGTCGGTGCGCAATGGGCTGTGGGCGTCGGATACACCGCAGCCTGCGCCTGCCGCCGTGCCTGGCGCCAGGGCAGCGGGCACGCCGAAACCGTTCAAGATGGACGTGCCGAACACGCTCATCGCGGGTGTTTCGGACGAGTTCAGCGCCGGCTCCCCGGCGAGCCAATGGTCATGGGTGCGCGAGCCGGCTGCCGGGACCTACCGCATCCAGGATGGAGTGTTCGCGTTCGACACGCAGGCGGCGGACCTGTTCGAGGGCTCGAACAACGCTTCGGTGCTGGTGGAGCCAGCCCCGACGGGCAATTTCATGGTTGAAGCAAAAATCCATGTGAACACGCCCGCCGAAGGCTGCTGCTTCAATTACGTGCAGGGCGGGCTGGTGCTCTATGGCGGTGACGACAACTTTCTCAAGCTGGCGCAGGTGTCGATCTGGGAGACCCGCCAGACGGAGTTTGCAAAAGAGCTGTTCCCCGTGCCGGCCGGCTTCCCCCGCTACGGCAACACGGTCGTCACCGCACCCGGCGAATGGACCTACCTGCGGATTGCGGCACGAAAGGTCAGCGGTGTGATGCGGTATACCGCCTATACCAGCCGTGATGGCTTGATGTGGAATCACGGCGGCACATGGACGCACGACCTTGGCAACGGCGCACGCATTGGTCTGGTCTCGATGGGCGGTTCGGGCTTCACCACGCAGTTCGACTACGTGCGCGTCTACACCCTGGATCGCACGATCGACCAGCCGTAGCAGCGTCTGGATCGGGCGGTCTTGTCAACTCCTGCCAGCTTTCCAGGATGCAGGCTTGCAGAGCGCTGAAGAGACCTCCCGATCTCTCTCATCTGACTGTCAGCTGTACAAGTGCTTCGTCAGGAACTCGTTGCGTAGCTTCGCCTTTGGATCGTAACGCGCGACCAGCTCCTTGAACTCGCCGCACTTGTCGTAACGCTGCTGCAGTTGCGCCGATGGCAGAGTGAACAACTTGCCCCAGTGCGGTCTGACGCCGAAGGGTGTCAGCTCCCGTTCGATCATCGGCAGCACCTTCTGGACCGACTCCCAATCCTGCTTCCAGGTGAAGTGGATGGCGAGGCTCGGCTGGTTGTAGCACGGGCTCATCCAGAGTCCGTCCGCCTCGATGGTGCGCAGCTCGGAAATCATCAGGTGCGGGCTCACGTGATCCCGTAGACGTTCCACCGCGAGGATCGCCTCCACCGCATTCCGGCGTGGGACGAAGTACTCAGACTGCAGTTCCTTGCCGCTGCTGGGTGTGAATCCCATGCGGAAGTGCGGCAGCCGGTCGTACCACGGGCCGGGAACGCCCATCTGCTCCGTGCAGTTCTCGGCGGAGAGCTCGACGATCGGGTGCACGTTCTGTGTCGCGCGGCGCGCGCCGTAGAACTCGCCGTCCGCGGTGAGGGTCACGCCCTTGTCGACGCGCCGCTTGACCCAGACTTCGTTCACCCGCCCCTTCTGCCAGTCCGTGAAGAGACTCACGCTGTAGCCGGCGGCGGCGATCTCCTCGAAGTGGTCCTTCACCTGCACCATCGGCAGGTCGAGGTAGACGTCCTGGCGCATGACAAACGTCGGTTGGATGGTGAGCGTCACCTTCGTCACCACGCCGATGGCGCCGAGGTTGACAACACTGCCTTGGAACGTGCTGCCGTCTTTCTCGCGCGAGAGGTTCAGCACCTCGCCGTCCGCTGTGACGATCTCCAGTGCCGCGACC
Organism: Vicinamibacteria bacterium; assembly: GCA_963763095.1. GTDB lineage: Bacteria > Acidobacteriota > Vicinamibacteria > Vicinamibacterales > JAENWD01 > CAVUCH01. The sequence goes on along the minus strand of CAVXNR010000017.1, from coordinate 95,246 downwards.
GCGGTCGCGAGGTTGCCGTTCTTCACGCCGGAACCATGCGTCGCCGTCGCGCACGCACCCGCAACCGAGATGTGGGGCAAGGACGCCAGATTGTGCAGCGCGAACCCCTGCTCGTGCAGGTAGGGGCACAGCTGGCCGTAGCTCATGCCGGCCTGGATGGTCACGGTCCGCCCGGCGGAATCCAGCGAGACGACGCGATTCATCTCACGGAGCGAGAGGAGATCCACGGTGCTGTCGGCGATCCCGTTGAAGCAGTGCCGCGTGCCGAGCACTTTGAACCGGGCATGGGTCTTCACGAAATCCTGCACCTGCTCCACCGACGTGGCAGGGTGCAGGCGGTCGGTGCTGTACCGGTAGTTGCCCGCCCAGTTGACCAGCGTGCCGTCCACCGCGGCGCTCACCTGTGGCCCGTGCTCCGCGTGCAGTGTGGCTGCGCCACCGATGACCGTGGCGCATCGCTGGATGAACTGTCGCCTGCTGGGTCTCATGGTCACGTCTCCCGCCCTGTGCGTCTTTGACCGCGACGATAATACGCCTCGCGGATTTGAGATCGGGAGGTGTTTCTCAGGATTGTGAGAATGAGATCGGGAGGTGTTTCTCACAAATCCTGAAAACACCTCCCGATCTCATTCTCGAGTTCGTGAGAAACACCTCCCAATCTCAAGTGCGGGGTTCCGTAACCACCAGGACCTGGTCGGCGGGGACGCGCGGGAGCCGCTGCACGGCACCGCGGGGCCAACGGATCTCCAGGTCCGCGTGCGTGGCGGCGCCCAGCCCGAAATGGAGGCGGCGGTCGTTCACCGAGTAGAACCCGGACTGGCTCACGACCTCCTGCGCCTGGGTCCGTCCCGCATAGCGCGCCACCACACGCGCGCCGAGAGCGCTCCGGTTCGAGACGGTGCCCACCAGCTGCACCTTCAGCCAGTGACGGTCGCCCGCCAGGTCGTTGCGGAGCAGCGACGGCGGCTCGTTCAGGTTGACGATCAGCACGTCGATGTCGCCGTCGTTGTCGAAGTCCCCGAACGCACAGCCCCGGCTGGTGTGAGCTGCGGCGACGCCGGGCCCGGCTTCCTCGATCAGCTCCTCGAAGCGTCCGTCACCGAGATTGCGGAACACGACTCGCGGGGTCTTGAGCGGATAGGCGGGCAGCTGCCGTTCGATCTCGGGATACACGTTGCCCGTCACCAGGAAGAGGTCGGGCAGCCCGTCGTTGTCCAGATCGACCATGCCCGCGCCCCAGCCCACGAACCTCGTTTCGACCGCGAGGCCCGCCACGTTGGTGACGTCCACGAAGTTGCCACGCGGGTCGCTTCGATAGAGCACGTGGGTGTCGTCGGCGAAGTGCGTCTTGAACAAATCGAGGACGCCATCGAGGTTGTAGTCCCCGATGCCGATGCCCATGCCCGCCTGCTCTTGTCCGTCCTCGCTCAGCGCGACGCCACGGACGAGCGCCTCCTCGCGGAATGTGCCGTCGTGGTTGTTCATGAACAGCAGGCTGGGCGTCGAATCGCACGCCAGGTAGATGTCGGGCCAGCCGTCGTTGTCGAAGTCGGCTGCCACCACGCTCATGCCATAGCTGCCGCGCGCGCGCCCGATGCCCGATGGCTCGCTGACGTCGGTGAAGGTGCCCTTCCCGGTGTTCCGGTAGAGCGAGTGCACGCCCGGAGGCAGGCCGCGCGGCCCGCAGTTCACGGGCACTCCTTTCCAGTTGCAGTTGGAGTTCTGGCCGGGCTCCAACGCCTGGTCGAAGCTGAACTCGAGGTAGTTCGAGACGAACAGATCGAGGTGCCCGTCGCGGTCGTAGTCGACGAACGTACAGCCCGCGCCCCACCGCCGGCCCGAATCGGTCAGGCCCGCGTCCGCGGTGACATCCGTGAACGTGCCGTCACCATTGTTCCGGTACAGCACGTTGCCGCCCCAATAGGTGATGAACAGATCTTCGTGGCCGTCGTTGTTGTAATCGCCGACGGTCACACCTGACGCCCACCCGGTGCGCACCAGGCCGGCACGCTCGGTGACGTCGGTGAACGTCCCGTCACGGTTGTTCTTGTACAGCCTGTTGGATGCGCCCTCCGCACCCTCGATGCGCGTCCCGTTCAGCAGGAAGATGTCCGGCCAGCCGTCGTTGTCGTAGTCGATGAAGGCGCATCCGCACCCGATCGTCTCGAGGATGTACCGCTTACGATCGACGCCCCCGTAGATCGTCGGCGCGTCCAGGCCCGCGGCGGCGGCGATGTCGACGAAGCGTGCGTGGAACGGAATGCCGGACGGCTTGCCTCGCGCCTGCGGCTTCACGGTGCGCGACCGGATCCCTTGCGCCGCCGCCCGGCCGCCCCATACGGGAACGGCCAGCGCCGACGCACACGCCTGGATGAAATGCCGGCGTCGCATCAGCGCGGTGAGGGCGCTGGATCGGTCCCGCGCACCAGGCGCATGCGATTGCGTGCGACCTCCTCGGTGCGCTCACGGTCCAGCACGCCCTTCAGTTGCGCGGCTGCGTCGGCGGCCTCGGCTGACCGCCCGAGTTGCCGGTAGGCCATCACCAGCTGGTTCAGGGCCAGCCGGTCGCCCGGATCCATCCTGACGGCCGCCGCGAGTTTCTCGGCTGCCGCGGCTGCATCGCCCGACCGCAAGTACAACTTGCCAAGCGCGGCATGCGCCTTCGCGAACTGTGGTCTCGCCTTGACCGCACGTCGGAACGCCTGTTCGGCCTCCCGGAACACTGGCGTACCCGCGGCGGGCTCGCTGCGCATCAACGCGTCCCCGAGCAGGTAGTTGAGCGTCGCGTCCTGGGGCTTCTGCGCGAGCTTGGATCGCAGCAGGGCGATGGCTTCCGGCAGCTGCGCATTCTGCCGGAGGACGAGGGAGAGGCCGACCGATCCGTACAGCGCGTCGGGGCTGAGGCTGGCGGCCTGCTCGAAGTCGCGCGTGGCTTCCTCGAGCTCCGCGCGATCGGCGTGGATGGCGCCACGCAGCGTGTACAGCCGGGCGGACGCCGGAATGCGGGAGAGGCCCGCATTCGTGACCTCGAGCGCCAGGTCGGGAGCGTCATGCTCCATGCACAGCACCGCGAGGTCCATGTAGTAGCGCTCCTCGTCGGGCGCAATGGCAATCGCCTTGCGCAGCGCGTCGATCGCGGGCTGCAGCCGGCCGGCCTCGGCGCTCGCGGCTGCAAAGACGCTCAGCGCGTTCGCATCGCCAGGGGCGAGCGCAAGCGCACGTTCGGCAGCTTCGACCGCGCGTGGGGGGTCGCGGGCCTGCAGCGCCGCGACCGCCAGGTTGTACTGGCTCGCGCTGCGATCGCCTGAGACGCGAACTGCGCGCTCGAAGACATTCACTGCCTCTTTCGGCCGGTCGGCGCGCAGCAGGCAGCCGCCGTACTGGCTGAGCGCCGACGCGTTCGCATCGAGCGCCGCGCCGCTCCGTTCGAAGTGCCTGATCGCCACGTCACACTTGCCGGCCTCGACGGCGAGGACGGCGGCAATCGCGTGCGCCGTCTCATCCCGCGGCTCCAGGGCCAGCACACGCGTAACCAGCGCCGCCGCCTTCGGGCTCCTGGCCCGGTAAGCCACCTCCGTTGCCCCCTTCAATGCAGGTATGGAGTTCGGGTCCACCGCGAGGGCCCGTTCGAACGCCGCAAGGCTCTCGGGCAACCGATCGAGTCGTCCCAGCGCGATCCCGCGGATCGTCAGCAGCCGCACGTCGCGCGGCTGCGACGCCAGTCGGGCATCCACGATCCGCAGGACATCCCCGAATCGCTGGGCCCCCATGGCGTCGGCCAGTTCGGCCCCCTGGGATGCGGCGAACATCGTGCAGAGGATCGTTGCCGCCGCGAAGATCTGCATCGGTGCCGGTCAGTTCGTGCGCAAGGCCGAGGCGTGGGGTACCCAGACCGCCATCGCCTGCGGCTCACGATTCGCCCATGCGTAGTAGGGAATGAACGTCAGCGTCACCGGTGTGCCGCCTTCCGGCTGACGAGTCGCTGCCGAAGAATAGAGCGGCTGTGTCGCCAGAGGCCGCGGCGACGCAACTCCCGGGTGCCGCAGCACGATGACGCCACCCAGGAGATCGGTCTTGAACTCGCTCTGGAACGTGCCCGGGGCGAGCGACAGGTCGAAGATGGTGTGCTCACCGGGCTGGTCGGCCTGCTCGAGGCAATAGACGAGCGGCCCGCGTTCCACGGCCACGCGCCCGGCATTCTCGCGAACGAGCGGATTCGATACCGTCAGTCTGGGCTGCAGATCGAGGCGCAGGTGCACGCGGTCGCCGGGGGCCCACTGTCGTCGCAGCTCGAGGTATTCGCCCGCGCGGGCCGCGGCTTCCCACGGCTTGCCATTGACTTCGACGCTGCTCTGGTCCGACCAGGCCGGAATCCGGACGAACACGCTGAATTCCTTCGCGCTCGCCGGCGTAATCGTCAGGTCGATCGCGTCTTTCCACGGGTATTCGGTCCGCTGCTGGATCGCCAGGCCCGTCCCGTCCTCGAGGCGCCACGCCAGGTCAGAGCTGTGATACAGGTGCACCCACACGCCCCGGTCGCTCGTGCTGTACGCATACCCCGGCAACGAGGCGAGCACGCGCTCGAGATTCGGAGGGCAGCACGTCGTGTCGTACCACTCGTTGCGGATCTTCTCGCCTGTCGATTCCAGCGGGTTCCGGTAGCAGTAGAGCGTCCCGTCCAGCGACATGCCCGAGTTGACGCCGTTGTACAGCGCGCGCTCGACGATGTCGGCGAAGCGGCCCTCACCGCTGGCCATGAGCATGCGCCAGTTCCAGATCATGTTGCCGATCGCGGCGCAGCTCTCCCCGTACGCCTGCGCGTTCGGCAGCTCGTACGGCTCGCCGATGGCTTCGCCGTCCGACCGCGACCCGACGCCGCCGGTCACGTACATCTTGCCCCGGGTGAGGTCGCGCCACAGCCGGTCCAGGGTCTCGCGGTAGGCCGCATCCCCGGTCTCCAGGTAATAATCGGTTGCGCCGGAGGCCGCGTACATGGCGCGGACGGCGTGGCCCTCGAACGCCTTGCGGGACGTGAACGGGGCGCCGCTGAACGTGTATCGCACGTCACGATCAGAGAGCTTCAGCCGCTCGCGATCGACGCCGCTCAGCAGATAGCCCGCGAAGTCCAGGTACTTTCGCTCGCCGGTCGTCCGGTACAGCTCCACCATCGCGAGCTCGAGCTCTGGATGCCCCGTGAACATCGGCCGCTTCGCCGGACCGAAGTTCTCGACGAAGTAATCGGCCATTCGAATGCCGCCGTCGAGCAGGCGTCGGTTGCCCGTCGCGCGGTAGTAGGCGATGCCCGCCTGCAGCAGGTGGCCGAGGCAATACTCCTCGTGCGACCGCACCAGCTCGGTGAACCGCAGCGGCTTCTTCTCTTCGACGAAGTAGGTGTTCAGATATCCGGAGGGCTCCTGCGCCGACAGCACGTCGTCGGTCAGGCGGTCCATCGTGGCGCGCAGGGCCGGGTCGTCGCGGGACTGCAGGGCGAAGCCCACGGCCTCCATCCACTTGTATAGATCCGAGTCGGTGTAGAGCGGCCCGCGCCGGGCCACCTGCTTCCGTCCCGAGAGCCGCCGGAAGTTATCGACGATCCCGTTGCTTTCCAGCAGCTCGAGGAGCGTCGGGATGCTGCGCTCGATGTTTACGCGCCGGCGTGCGGCCCAGAATCCGTCGCCCATCGTCACGGCGCGCACGGGCACGTCCTTCAGCCGGGCATATGGCGAGCGCTTCAGAAACAGCACGCCCTGGTCGCGCCACGGTGCGTCCGCGGACTGCGCAACGACTGCGATTCCGATCAAAGCCGACAGGATGATTTTCATCTGGCTACTCTGATGGGCCGATGCAGGGCTGAAGCCCTGGGCCACTGCAGGGCTGAAGCCCTGCCCCACACATTCGCTCTACTTGCCGCCCTTGCCGGCGTCGATTCTGGGGAAGGCCGTGACCCGCAGCTTTGCGGAACCGTATGGAATCAACGTGAGGCTCTCATCGGGCAGACTGCTGCTCGCGGGACTCTGTGGCAGCGGTCCCGCCGAGCCGTCCACGAGCGTCCACTCGGGCACACGCCGGCCCGTGACCGTGAGCTCCACCGGCGCACCCATCGGGCTGAACGGGAAGTCTCCGATTGGCAGCTCGCGTACCTTCACGCCGGCTGCGGCTGACGGATCGATGACGAGCCCGTAGTTCCACGGGGTCGTCGGGCGGACTTCCCAGTCGACCCCTGGCGCTGGAGCCGGCTTCTTCATGCCTTGCGTCAGCTTCTTCCAGTCTTCACCGAGGCGCAGCGAGAAGACGAGGGGACCGCGCTCGAGCGCGACCGAGTCGCGATGCCAGGTGCTGGTACGCGGCGTCATCGGCAGCGTGAGCGCCACCTGGTCACCAGCCGTCCAGCGGCGCTCGATCCTGAGGAAGCCGCCGGCGCGGGTGCCTTCAACCGCTTGCCCGTTCACCTGCGCCGACGCGTTCGCAGCCCACGCCGGAATCCGCAGGAGCAGCGGGAAGCTGACCGGCGCTGCCGGTGACACTTTCATGCGCACCGTGTCACGGAATGGGTACTCGGTGTCTTCGGTGATCGTGACGGCAATATCTCCCGCGACAACGGTGCGGACCTCGCTTGGCGCGTAGGTCACGGCGGCGAGCCCGCGGTCGGGCGTCAGCATCCACAGGCTCTGCACCAGCTTGGGCCATCCCTGGTGCAGGTTGGCGGTGCAGCAGCCGAAGTTCGGTTCCAGGCCGAACAGGTTCGCTTCAGGGCCGTTGCTGCTCCATGCCCGCTTCGCCAGCGTGCACATCACCTGGTTCGGCTGCTGGTCGTATTGGTGGGACCACATGTCGGCGGAGAACGTGGCGGGCAGGGCGTTGAAGGCAATGCGTTCGACGCGGTCGGCGAGGGCCGCGTCACCGGTCACACGGATCACGTGCTGCAGCGAGAAGAGCGCCTCCACGACCGCGCAGAGCTCGACACCCTGGGACGGATCCGGACCGGCATAGTGCTCGTCGGCGCTGAACATCCCGTTCGGCTGCCCATGGTAGCGGTCGAGTACGTCCAACGCGCGGTGGATCGCATCGCGGTCCGTGGGATCCCCGGAGACGAAGGACCACAGCGCGTTCGTCTTGAGCGCCATCGCGTTGTTCACGCCGTGCGCCAGCATGGCGCGGTCCGGCAGCGTTCCACCGGGCTTCACACCGAGCTGCTCGCTGGTGGTCTTTGCCTTGAACGGGAATTCGGCGAAGTGGCGTTTCCAGTCGGTCCCCTGCTCGTGGAGCAGCCGGGCGAGGTCGAGCAGCGACGCATCGCCGGTGCGGTTGTACAGCCAGATCACGCTCACGAGCTCGTCGGCCCAGCGGTAGGAGGCCCACTCGTGGAGCGGACGCTTGCGGCCGTTCGCCAGGTGGTAGGCGAAGTACCGCTGCATGAGCGGGATCACGCGCGGGTCGCCGGTGGCCTCCTGGTACTGCGTGAGTGCCTTGAGCATCACCATGTTCGGCCACCAGTCGGTGTTCTTTGGCGGACCGATGCGGCCATCCTCGCCCTGGTGGGTCAGCGTCCATTCCACCCAGGTGCGCGCCTTCGCGATCGAGACGCTCGTCTCCCAGCAGGTAGGCGAGCGGAACGAGGCCATCGACGAAGTACGGGCCGCGCTCCCAGCTCTCGCCGGTGCCGCCGAGCCATCCGCTGTTCTTGCCCACATCCGGCCAGAACTCGTCGAGATGCCCGGTCAGACCCGCGGCCTGGATCTGCAGCTGACGCTGCAGCCAGCCGCTCGGACGCACGGCGCCGAGCGGAAGCGGCACGAGCGCCTCGGTCCGGAGCGGCTGCCGGTTGAAGGTCGGAGCCGACGGCGGTCGATCAGCCGCAGCAGGACGCTCCGCCGGCGAACCCTGCGCGATGAGGCCGGTGATGATGACGACGGGCAGGATGAGTGTTCTCATGCGCTCCTAAACAGCGAAGGCGGAAGCTTTCGCCTCCGCCTTCGCGAACGGACGGCCGAAGCCGCGATTAGAACGTCAGCCGCGCCCCGAGCTGGATGATCCGGGGATCGTAGGTGGACGTCGACCGCCCGAAGGTGCTGTTGGCGAGATTGCCCTGGACACCCTGCAGGTTCACCCGGTTCAGCACGTTGAACACTTCGAGCCGGAACTGCGCGTTGACGTGCTCGGTGATCCGGTTGTTCTTGATCAGGCTCATGTCGATGTTGATGAACCCGGGGTTGCGGAACGTGCTCCGGCCGAGCGTGCCTTCCTGGCCAGGAGCTGGCTGCGGGAACGCGGCCCCCTGGAACACGCCGTTGATGTAGTCCTGCCGATCGAAGCTGTCCGGCACGTTGGCCGGCGCGTTCGGGAAGTCGAAGTTCACGCCATCCGCATTGTAATCGCCGCTGTTCGTTGCGAGGCCCACGACCGCACCGTTGGACCCCAGGATGGGGGCGAACGGCGCGTCGGTGAAGACGGTGAATGGCGTGCCGCTCTGCAGGATGCCGGTCCCGGTGATCTGCCATCCCCCGAGGATGTACTTCAGTAAGCCCGAGCCCGATGGGTCCGGCAGCATGTAGCTCTCGGCAAACGCCAGCCGGTGCCGCACGTCCCAGTCCGCAGGTGCGCGGTATTGCGACAGATTGTGGGCGGTCGGCGTGGCAAATCCAGGATCGCGATTCACGCGGGTGCCTGCCTGGCCGTAATCCTCCACCTTGGAGAACGTGTAGTTCGCCAGGAAGCTGCTGCGGCCGATGACCTGGCGGGCTGAGAACGTGATCCCGTTGTAGTAGATCTTGTTCGCATTCAGCTCGTAGTACATCTGGCCGAAGCTGGGATTGAGTCGATCGAGCCGGCCGTCGAGCAGATCGCCCGAGAACCGGTTGAAGTCGGACCCGAACAGCCCATTCCATGTGTACCAGCCGGTGTACGTGATGCCCGCTACGATCTGGTGCGGGAGCCGCCGTTCGATTCCGGCGTTGTAAATCATCGTGCTGTCGGCCTTGATGTCCCGGTCGATGCCGCCGGCGCCTGGCCGCGCACCCACGATGCCCCCATTCTCGTCAAGGCTGCCGGCGGGAATCACCGGATAGTTGAACCCGAAGGGGGGACGATCGCTCGTCCCAATCGACAGGATCGGCTCGATGCTCTCGCCGACGCGGAATGTAGGCGTGACCAGCCCCGGCGGGTTCTGACGCACGCGGTTGGCCTCACCGAGGGGAATCCAGTTGTGGTACAGGCCGGTGCCACCGCGGATCAGCCAGGTGTCACCGTTACCAGGCGCCCACGCGACGCCCGCCCGGGGGCTGAAGTTCCTGTTCAGGCGGTTTTCGTAGACGGCATCCACCTGGCGCACAGAGGCGTTCGCAAACTGTTCGTCGAGCGTTCCTCCGCTCCCCAGAAAGACGTTGCCCATCGTCGTGTTGTCGTCCGGGTACGGGTTGCCGTAGTCGTCCCAGCGAAGGCCCAGGGTCAGGGTGAGGTTGGAGCGCACCTTCCAGTCGTCCTGCACGAAGAAACCTACCGTGTTGAGCAGGTGCCGGTAGGCGCCGTTCGCGACCTGCCCCGTGATCGGGTCGTAGTTCACGCCGCTCTGCTGATACGGCTGATCGCGAACGAGGTCGAGCAGGTTGTTGAACTGAAAGCTCGGACGCTCGTACGGTGCCCTGAACTGGGCGTCGTCGTCTCCCATCCACGCCTCGCCGCCAATCTTCAGCGAGTGTGCCCCACGTACCCAGGTGACGACGTCGCGCCAGTTGTAATTGTGCTGGATGAACGTCGCGGGGCCCCAGCCGGCGTTGATGCCCGTGTCCTGGTTGGTGATCCCGATCTCCGGCACGCGGAACGGAATGCCCGGGGAATCACCGGCGCTGCCCTGCACGCGAATCTGACCGTAGCTGAATTCGTTCAGCAGCCCGGGCGAGAAGATGTGCAGCCAGCTTGCCTGATACGCGCTCGTGTTGTTGTTGTCGACACCGTAGAACCCGCGACGCCGGCCGATCTGCTCCGTGTCGAGGTCTACCTTGTAGAAGTTGAAGTAGAGGCGGTCGTTGCTGTCGCGGAGATAGTGATCGACACGCCCGCTGTACTGAATCGCATTTCTGAAGGGGCTCGGCTTGAAGCGCCCCTCCGCCACCATCGGCAGATTGCACGGGATGTTGCCCGCCGCGGCCGTCCCGCAGGCGCTGCCGAAAATATCGGCGGCCGTCCTGGCCACCCCGGTGGTTTCCACGCTCTCCAGCGGGTAGTCGTTCAGGAGCGAGGTGCCAATGGTGTTCGGGTAGTTCTGACGTGCGTAGTCGACGAACTCGGGCGTCTCGAACGTGATCACCGAGGTCGCCTGCGAGATTCGCGATCGCAGCGGCTGCACCGAACCGAAGAAGAAGGTCCGGTTCTTCCAGATAGGGCCTCCGAGCGTCGCCGACATGTCATGGCGGCTGAACGGCTCGTACTTCGTCGTGAACAGGGTGCGCGCCCGGAGTTGCTCGTTGGTGAAGAAGTAGCTGCCGGTCCCGTGGTACTCGTTGGTGCCCGACCTGGTGGTGATCGCCACCTGCACCGAGCTGCCGCGCCCGTTCTCCACGCTGAACGTGTTCGTCTGGATGGCGACTTCCTGCACAGAGTCAGGGTTGGGCGAGAGGTTGGCCGTCCCCTGGAGGATGTTGCTGGTGACGTTCAAGCCGTCGAGCGTGAACTGGTTGCCGCTCTGGTTCCGTCCATTGCCGCTCGCCTCGACGGTCTTCTCGGTGGAGAAGTTGTCGGGCGCATCCGCAGGGGCCCCGCCGCCCACCGCGCCATGGCCCGTGATCCCCGAACCCAGGGCGACCAGGCCAAGGAAATTGCGTCCCTGCAGCGGCAGCTCCTGGAGCGTCTCCGTCCGAATGGTCGTCTGCACCCGCGTCTCGGCCGGGTTGAAGACTTCTGAGTTCGTGCCCATCACCGACACCTGCTCGCTCGCGCCAGCCACAGACAGCGTGAGGTTCACACCAGCGGTCTGCGCGGTTTCCAGCCGCACCTCCGTTCTGGAGGGCTGAAACCCGGCGATTTCGGCGAGAAGCTCGTATCGCCCGGGCGCGAGACTGCTCAGCCGGTACACGCCCGTTTCGTTCGTGACCGCACTGACGGCCACCTGTGTGTCGAGATTGCGCGCGGTGACGGTGGCGCCGGGTACGACCGCGCCGCTTTGATCCGCTACGATGCCCTGGACGCTGCTGCTGAACTGCGCCGCGGCCGGCGTGCTCGATAGGGCGATGCCCAGAGTCGCCACGAGAATGCCGAATACCGAACGTGACATGACCGTCTCCTCAGGCTGAGGTGCCTGGAGAAAGTGGGACAGAGCGCGCAAACGTGAGCAGCTTTGTATCACTCGAAATGTGGCATGTCAATTTTATGACACAGCAGTAAGCTGGTCCGACCAGCACGTTTTTTGGCCAGTTCTTCCATACAACTGCTCCCCGGCAACGTGGTCGTGACCGTTGGGTAAGCCTTTCAGCAGGAGCCCCCGTGCAGTTCGCGGATTTATACAACAGCGCGCGCCTGGCCACGGGGTACGCGTTTGCGCGTCCGGCCGTCCACCCCCTCGTCATCGAGCGAATCGTGGCACACGGCACGCTCGCCGCACGGTCCATCGGCTACGCCCTCGATGTCGGCTGCGGGGCGGGACGTTCGACGGCGGCGCTCACCGCCGCGGCGCGCACGATTGTCGGCATCGAGCCTGCGGCCGCCATGCTCGCCCATCGCCGCGCGGTCGCGCCGGGAGCGTCGTTCGTCGTGGGGCGGGCAGAGGACCTCCCTTTCGCGACCGCGTCATTCGATCTGGTCACCGCGGCCGGGTCGCTGAACTACACGGACCGGGGCCGATCGCTCGGCGAAATCGCACGCGTGCTCGCGCCAGGCGGGGTGTTGGCGATCTACGATTTCTCGAGCGGCAGGCGCTGCCACGCGGCTGCGTTACTCGACGACTGGTTCGCCGAGTTCGAGCGGCGGTACCCATATCCCCCCGGATATGCGCTCGACGTGCAGGCGCTCGAGTACGCCGACGCTGGTCTCCGCCTCGCCGCGTACGAACCGTTCGAAGTCGCGGTGCCGCTCACCCTCGGGGCCTATCTCGCATACGTCCTGAGTGAAGCGAACGTCGAGCGCGCCGTCGCGTCCGGGGCAGCGGAAGCGGGCATCGAGGCCTGGTGCAGGGAGCGGCTGGAGCCGGTGTTCGGTTGCTCGAGCCTGGCGGTGCTCTTCACGGGCTACGTCGCCTACGTTACGGCTGCTGTTCCCTGACCTACCGCTTCGGGATGCACCCATGTCGAACACGACCTTGACCCGCCGGGCGTTGAACCGGGCCACGCTCGCCAGACAGATGCTCCTGCGCCGCGAGCCGGTGAAGCCCGCCACGGCGTTGGAGCGACTTGCGGGCCTGCAGGCGCAGGCGGCACGCCCGCCCTTCGTGGGCCTGTGGTCGCGGGTGGACGGGTTCAGGTGCGAGGACCTGGTGCGCGCGATCGAACGGCAGCAGGTCGTGCGGGGCACGCTGATGCGCGGGACTCTCCACCTCGTCACGCGCGCAGATTACCTGCGGTTCCGCCACACGCTGCAACCGATGCTGACGGCGGGCCTGCGCAGCATTCTGCGCGGCCGGATGGAGGCGCTCGATGTGGCGGGTGCGGTCGCTGCGGCCCGGGCGTGGTTCGACGAGGCCCCGCGCACGTTCGAGGCGCTGCGTGAGCATCTCGACGATCGCTTTCCGGGCGCGGACGTGCGTGGGCTCGCCTACGCGGTGCGCATGGAGCTGCCGCTGCTGCAGGTGCCGGCACCAGGCGAGCGGTGGGCGTATGGCGTGCGCGCGGACTTCGCCGTGGCCGAAACCTTCCTTGGAGCGTCGCTCGAACCAGGCGACGCCTCGAAGGCGCTGGTGCTCCGGTATCTGGAGGCGTTCGGCCCGGCATCGGCAGCGGATGCCCAGACGTGGTGCGGATTCGGCCTGGGCGCGGTGTTCGAGCAACTGCGCCCGAAGCTGCGCGCCTTCCAGGACGAGCGCGGGCGCGAGCTCCTCGATCTGCCGCATGCGCCTCGTCCCGATGCGGATCAGGACGCCCCCGTCCGGTTCCTGCCCGAGTGGGACAACCTGCTCCTGTCGCACGCCGATCGCTCGCGGATGATTGCCGATGCGCACCGGCCCGCCATCACGACCGCGAACCTGCGCCTCCCGGGCACGTTCCTCGTGGACGGGTTCGTGGCCGGAACCTGGGTCGTCGCCCGCAAGAAAAAAGCGGTCACGCTGGAACTGCGGCCGTTCTCGCCGCTACAGAGGAGCGTCCGGACATCGCTCGAACAGGAAGGCGAGGCTCTGGTGCGGCTCATGGAACCCGACGCGACCACCTTCGCCGTGATCGTAGCCGTTCGCGGTTGAGCGTTGACCGTTCACCGCTTTTCCACCTTTGTCGCGTAGACGCGGCCGCCAGCAGTCTCCTCCCCCTCCACCTTCAGGCGCGTGCCATTCGCAACGGCCGCACAGCCGTCCTTGCCCTTGAAATTTGTGTCCGCGTCGGTAAATACGGTCCGGCCGTCCAGGGTGAACGTCACCGAGGGGCACGAGCCCTTCAGGTTCGACACCGTGCCGTTCAGCGTCACGCGTTCGGCTGGCCGTCCCTCCTGTTCCACGCGAACCGTCACGCCGCCAACGCGCAATCGCCCCAGCGCGAGCCGGGCCGTCGTTGCTCTCGACCGAGAACCGGACGTTACCCGAACCGGTTCCGCTCGACTGGGTGATCCGGATCCAGCTGTCGGTGGTCGATGCGGTCCAGCTGCAGCCAGCCTGCGTGTCCACTTCGAACCTGCCGGTGTCCGCATCCCGGTTGAACTGCTGCCGGTCGTCGCTGACCGCGTAGGTGCAGGAGGGCGCCGGAGTCGGCGGCGGGTCGGGCGATGGCGCGGGCCCAGGCGTCGGGCCCGGCGCGGGAGGTGGCGGCGCACCGGGTGTGGCGGCGCTCGACTGATCGACCCTGAACCTGTGGCCCGCGATCTCGACGGTCGCGGAGCGCGCAGCACCGGCATTCGTCTCGACGGTCAGCTCGACGGTACGGTTGCCGGTTCCCGTGGCGACGGAAGAACTCACCCAGGGTGCCGGGCTGGACACCTTCCACGTGCAGCCTGCCATCGTGGTGATCGACACCTGCACGCGCCCACCCTCTGCGAGCGATCTGCGCGGACGATCGGTTCAGATCGAAACGGCAGGGCGCAGGTTCCTGGTTCAGGGTCACCCGCGCGCCGTTGAGGACGATCGCACCCGAACGTGCGGTGGGTGCGTTGTTGGCCGCAATGGCCACCGTGACCTGGGCGCCACCCTGCCCGGCATCGGGGCTCAACGCGAGCCACGTCGCGTCGGTCGTTGCGCTCCAGGAACACTCGCGGGCCGCCGAGACGGTTGCCTGCACCTTCGTTCCGGTCGCGGGCACGGAAGCGGGCAGCCCGCTCAGGTTGGTGGCGCACTTCACCGGCGTCGGAGCCTCCGTTGTCGTAACCGAGTTCCCGCCACATCCCGCGGCGAGACACGCGACGACACATCCGAGGAGGAACCGGAAACTGTGGTGCACGAACGCGTCCCTTGCATGGCGCTCGCCAAGCGGTCGCCCGTCTGAGGCCAGCGCAGCCGCTCGCCACGGTCTCTCTTTCTCGCGCGCCCTTTCCTGGAGTGCGGCGCGGAGCAGCCGTCCGCGGCTGTCGGACGTGGTCGAGAGCGGAACCCCGGCACAGGGTGCGGCGTATGCCAAAAAGGTACGCACTCGTCTCACACAGAGGGACCTGATGACCACGACCGACCTGATGCGCGACGCTCGTCATTCCTTGCGTATGTTCCGACAGAGCCCCGGCTTCACCATAGCGGCTGTAGCCGCGCTGGCCTTGGGGATCGGCGCTAACACTGCAATTTTTTCCATCGTCAACGCCGTGCTGCTGAAGCCGGTGCCGTTTCCCGAAGTGGACCGCATCGTCGTGCTTGGGACGACAGGACCGCAGGGTCCCAATAACGCGGGGTCGCCGGCCAAGTTCCAGCATTGGCGCGAACAGACGACCGTCGTGGAAGCCGTATCGGCCTACACCTCCAACGTGGTGAACCTCACCAACGGAGGCTTTCCCGAGCAGATCCGCGCGGGCCGTGTGTCCGCGGACTACTTCCGTCTGTTTGGCGCCCCGGTGGCCCGCGGGCGCACCTTCACGGCCGACGAAGACCGTCCCGGAGGCGACCGCGCGGTCGTGCTGAGCCACGCCCTGTGGACGAGGCGTTTCGGATCGGACCCGCGCATCGTCGGACAACCGATCTCGATCGGCGGCGACCCGTACGTCGTGGTCGGGATCATTGGCGCCGCGTTCGACGTATCCGACTTCGGACCCGCTCCGGATGTGTGGCTGCCGTTTCAGCTGAACCCGCAAACGACCGACCAGGGCCATTACTTTCAGGCCGCGGGGCGGCTCAAGCGCGGAGTGACCCTCGAGCAGGCGCAGGCGCGACTGAAGGTCTCGGCTGCGGAGTACACGCGCAAGTTTCCCAACGCGCTGGGGCGCGACACGTTCTTCAGTGCCGAGCCGCTCCGCGATGCGCTCGTCGCGAACGTGCGACCGACGCTCTGGCTGCTGCTGGGCGCGGTCAGTTTCGTGCTGCTCATCGCCTGTGCGAATGTCGCGAACCTGCTGCTTGCGCGCGCGACGACCCGCAAGCGCGAGATCGCCGTGCGCGCGGCCATCGGCGCCGGCCGCGGCCGCATCATCCGGCAGCTGCTCACCGAGAGCCTCATGCTGTCGTTCGCCGGTGGAGCGCTGGGCCTGCTCCTCGGCACGGCCGGGATCCGGGCGCTGCTCGCCGTGAACACCGCCGGCCTGCCCCGCGTCGGCGAGAACGGCTCGGTGGTGACGGTCGACTGGCGGGTCCTCGCGTTCACGATCGCGCTGTCGATCGCGACAGGCATCCTGTTCGGGCTCATCCCCGCGCTCCACGCCTCGCGTGACGACCTCAGCACGACCCTCAAGGAAGGCAGTGGACGTTCTGGCAGCGGGTTCCGGCAGAACAAGACCCGCGCCGTGCTCGTGGTACTCGAGGTCGCTCTCGCCCTCGTGCTGCTCATCGGCTCGGCGCTGCTCGTGCGGACCGCCGTCGCGCTCCGCAGCGTCGACCCCGGCTTCGACGCCACCAACGTGCTGACGATGCGCATGGCCATGAGCGAGCCGAAGTACCTCGAAATCGGAGGGCGTCGAGCAGGCAATCCGCATGGGCACGGAACGAGTGCGTGCGCTGCCGGGCGTGATCTCCGCGAGCGCCGCGTGCTGCGTGCCGCTCGAGGGGGGCTATGGGCTGCCATTCCTGGTGGTCGGCCGTCCGCTGCAGGAAGGACCGTTCCATGGAGGAGGCGGCTGGCTGACCGTGTCCCCCGGATACTTCGATGTGTTCCGGATTCCAGTCAAGCGGGGGCGCGCCTTCACCGACCGGGATACGGCCACCTCGCCAGCCGTCGTCGTGATCAACGAGGCGATGGCGAAGCAGTTCTGGCCGAAGGGCGATCCGCTGTCCGATCGGCTGGTTATCGGCCGAGGCATCATGCGCGAGTTCGCCGACGAGCCCGAGCGGCAGGTCATCGGCATCGTCGCGAACGTGCGCGATGGCGGGCTGAACAATGACCCGCAGCCAACGATGTACATTCCGCAGGCGCAGGTGCCCGATCCGGTGAACGCGCTGAACGTCCAGATCACGCCGATGGCGTGGGTGGTACGGACGCGCTCCGATCCACGTGCCTCGAGCGCTGCGATCCAGGAGACGCTGCGGCAGGCGACCGGGCTTCCCGTGTCGGAGGTCCGCACCCTGAACGAGGTGATGACGCGCTCGATGTCGCGTCAACGCTTCAACATGTGGCTGATGACCGTGTTCGGCATCGTGGCGTTGCTGCTGGCAGCCATCGGCATTTACGGGCTGATGGCCTACTCGGTGGAGCAGCGCACGCAGGAGATCGGGATCCGGCTGGCGCTTGGCGCGGAGGTAACGCAGGTGAAGCGGATGGTCGTGATGCAGGGCATGCGGCTGGCGCTCGTCGGCGTCGCCGTGGGAACTGCGGGGGCGTTCGGTCTCGCCCGCGCCATCGCGAGCTTCCTGTTCGGGGTCGAGTCGTGGGATCCGGCGGTCTTCTTCGGCGCGCCTGCCGTGCTCACGTTCGTGGCGCTGCTGGCCGCGTGGGTTCCGGCCCGGCGAGCCAGCCGCGTCAACCCGATCGAGGCGCTGCGCTACGAGTAGCCGCTGCCGAACGGTGGCGTCGGCCTGCCCGGTTCCAGGTTGGCAACCGCGGCCAACCTGGAACCGGAACCGCACGGAGTTGTCCTACGCCGCCTTCAACACCACCTTCAAGCACTCGTCCTGCTTGCTGTTGAACATCGCGTAGCCCTCCGGCCCCTGATCGAGACGCAGCCGGTGGGTGATCACGAAGCTGGGATCGATCTCCCCCCGCTCGATGCGCTCGAGCAGAGGACGCATGTACCGGTGCACGTGCGTCTGGCCCGACTTGATGGTGAGGGATCGGTTCACGATGGCACCCATCGGGAACTTGTCGATGAAGCCGCTGTAGACGCCCGCGACGGACACCGTGCCGCCGCTGCGGCACGCGAGAATCGCCTGGCGAAGCGCCACGGGGCGATCCGTCTCGAGCATCATCGCTGTCTTCGCTCGATCATAGGCGCCGAGCAGGCCAGGTGCATGACCTTCCATCCCGACCGCGTCGATGCAGTGGTCGGGGCCGCGCCCGCCCGTCATGTCCTTCAGCGCCTCGTGGACGTCGACCTGCTCGTAGTTCAGGGTCTCCGCACCCGCACGCTCGCCCGCAATGCGTAGCCGATAGGGGAAGCGGTCGATTGCGATGACCTTCTCGGCCCCGAGCAGGTACGCGCTCTTGATCGCGAACTGTCCCACGGGTCCGCACCCCCACACAGCAACGATATCGCCGGGCTGGATGCCGCACACGTCAGCGGCCATGTAGCCCGTCGGGAAGATGTCCGAGAGGAAGAGCACCTGCTCGTCGTTCAACTCGTCTGGCACCCTCAACGCGCCGACGTCCGCGAACGGGACCCGCGCGTACTCGGCCTGCCCGCCCGCGTAGCCGCCGAGGAGGTGCGAGTACCCGAAGATGCCGCACGGCGAATAGCCCCAGAGCTTTTCAGCCATCCATGCGTTCGGGTTCGAGTTCTCACAGAGGGAGTACAGCTCCCGCTGGCACTGTGAGCAGTTGCCGCACGCGATTGGGAACGGCACCACCACGCGGTCGCCGATCGAGAGGTTCTTGACGTCACGGCCCAACTCGATGATCTCGCCCATGAACTCGTGGCCGAGCACGTCGCCCCGCTTCATGGTCGGTACGAAGCCGTTGTAGAGATGCAGGTCCGAGCCGCAGATCGCTGTGCTCGTGATCCGCACGATGGCGTCGCGCGGGTTCAGGATCTTCGGATCGGGAACCTGCTCCACCTGGATGTTCTGCTTGCCGTGCCAACAGTTCGCCTTCATCGATGCACCCCCGCGAGTTTGCGGATTCTGATCGGGATCGGCGGGCGGCTGCGCCGCGCGCCAGAGCCCGGGACCTTCAGACAGCGGGATCTCCCCGGTCTCCATCAACTGCTTGAACCGGTGCAGATCCTCGTGCACCTGCTGATCGGGCTCTTCGCCGAACAGCCAGGCCACGCTGCGGCCGAGGGCCCCGCCCGGTGGCGAGTACTGCAGCTGTACGCGAACTTCCGTGCCACGCGCCCCAGGGGCCGGGCTGAAGCGCACGGAGCCGCTGTTCTGCACGTCCGATCCTTCGAGCGAGCGCCAGGCGATCCACTCGTTCTCATCGTCCCGGATCGTCTCGGCCTCCCACTCCACGCGCATCCCGGCCGGGCCGGTTGCGCACCAGCGGGACCGACGATCGCCGGTGACCTGCACGGATTCCAGGTGGCGCATGAAGCGCGGGAAGTTCTCGAAGTTCTTCCAGAACTGGTAGACGTCCTCGACGGGCCGGCTCACCGTGGTCACGCGCTCCACCTGGAAGCCTTCGGCCCGCGGCGTCAGCGCCCGGCCGCCGGACTGGCGTGCGCTCAACTGCCCGGCGCAGATCACGTCGAGCGCGGTGACGCCCAGGACCGCCGCCGAAGCGGCCGCGACGCGCCGCTCATCTGCGCAGTCGCTGCGCGCGGCTGAGGCCAGCGAGGCGAGATCCATCACGTCCCCGCCGACCCTCGACCACAACCATGCGGGATTGTCGGGTTGCATCAAGATGGCGAGGCCATTACCGATCTCGCGAGCGCCGTAGGCGCGCAGCACAGAAGTGGTCGTCTCGTCGTCCCGCAAGCCGATGAATCGCGCGACCGCATCCGGCGCTGCCAGCTCGGCGAGCCCCAGCCCGATGCTGAACCATCCGAGCCCCACGGCGAGCTGCTCGCCGGTTGACTGCTCGTTGTCGTAGCGTTGCATATCGTCACTCCCCAACGTGGAACACAGCAGCGCGGCCAGCGCAGGCCGCGCCAGAAATCGTCTTCCTGTCGAAACGATCTTCCGGTGCAAGCTGCGGTCCGGCGGGTGTCACGCGAGGCGGAGCTGGCGGCACCGTGAATCAACGCGGAGGTGCAGGCGCTGGGCGGTCGGTGGAGGCCACCGCCGAGCTCCGTCTTCAAAACATCCACGCACAAATCGCGACCGCGGCGATTGCAGCCACGAGGTCGCCGACGAGCCCGGCGGCAACGGCGTGACGCGTGCGCCGCACACCAACCGCGCCGAAGTACACGGCCAGCACGTAGAACGTCGTCTCCGACGATCCGTACATGGTCGCGGCGGTGCGTCCGATGAACGAATCCGGGCCGTGCGTGTTGACCAGATCGGTGGCCACGGCGAGCGAGCCGCTGCCGCTCAGGGATCGCAGGATCGCGAGCGGCACGAGCTCCGCCGGAAATCCCGTGGCCGCGGTCACGGGCCGGAGGGCGGCGGTGAGGAGATCCATGGCGCCCGAGCCGCGAAACATCCCGATGGCCACGAGGATCCCGACGAGGAAGGGGATGATCCGCACCGCCACCTCGAAGCCTTCCTTTGCGCCCTCGATGAAGACGTCATAGACCTTCACCTTGCGCAGGAGCCCCACGAACGGGATCCCGACGAGGAGGACCGGGATGGCCCACAGCGATATCGCGTCGAGCACCGCCCGTATCACGACGCCTCGCCGGGCGGCCGCGCGCGCTCGGGTTGCGGCGACAGGCGCTGCAGCAGCTTCGCCGCGACAACCGCCGCCACGGTGCCGGCAGCAGTCGCAATGAGGGAGGGCGCGATGATGGCGGTCGGCGCTGCGGCCCCTGCCGCGGCCAGCACGCCGATCATCGTGGCGGGAATGAGCTGTACGCCGGAGGTCGTGATGGCCATGAATGTCACCTGCGCGTTGCTCGCCGACTCCTTGTCGGTGTTGAGCGTCTGCAGGTCCTCCATCGCCTTGATCCCCAGAGGCGTTGCGGCGTTGTTGAGGCCCAGCACGTTGGCCGCAACGGCGAGCACCAGGGATCCGGCGGCCGGGTGCCCGGCGGGCACATCGGGAAACAGCCAGCGGACAACCGGCCGGAGCGCGCGCCCGAGCAGCGAGACCAGGCCGGCCGCTTCCGCAATCCGCATGATGCCCAGCCACAGCGCCATGATCCCGACGAGGCCGATGGCGATCTGTACCGCCGTCCCGGCGGACTCGACGGCGCCCTTCGTCACCGCATCCGCGGTTCCGTTGAACACCGCGATGACGAGTGCAATCGCCATGAGGCCGAACCAGATGTAATTCAGCATGGCGTCATGCTAGCAGGAAGACATTCGGCTGAACCCGCGTGGACGTTCAGCCGCACCGGCCGCAGCAGGGGAGTCGGGTGTGCGACGATGTGCCGAGGTCGGGCAGCATGAAAATCCTCTCAATCAGCGTTGGACGTCCCCGGGAGGTCGAGTCCCGCGGGAAGCGTGTGCTCACATCGATTTTCAAGGAGCCCGTGGCTGGTGGTGTCTGGGCGCGTACCCTGAACCTGGATGGAGACGAACAATCCGATCTCTCGGTGCACGGAGGACCGGACAAGGCGGTCTATGTGTATCCATCCGAGCACTATGCCTACTGGCGTGCGCAGCTGCCCGGCATCGAGCTCCCGTGGGGAGCATTCGGCGAGAACCTCACGAGCGAGGGTCTCAGCGAGACGGCAGTGCACATCGGCGACCTGGTGAGCATCGGAGCCGCGGAGTTCGTCGTGACGCAACCGCGGCTTCCCTGCTTCAAGCTCGGGATCCGGTTCGGACGGCTCGACATGGTGAGGCGTTTCCAGCAGAGCGGCCGGACCGGTTTCTACCTGGCTGTCCGGCGTGAGGGCGTGATTGCCGCTGGCGATGAGGTCCGCCTTGTTCCGGGGGAGCAGCACGGCGTCAGCGTTGCTGACATCGTGCGCCTCTATACGTCACATGATGGAGAGCAGGCGCTTCTTCGCCGTGCCGTTGCGCTTGCCGCGCTTCCGGAGAGCTGGCGTGATCACTTCCGGCCGCTCCTCCGGGAGCCCCAGCGCTGATGCTAGGATCCTGGTCGCTCGTCATGAAACTGAATCACCTGAACCTCACCGTCACCAGCGTGCCTGACGCGCATGCCTTCCTCGAGAAGTACTTCGGCCTCAGGAGCATGGGCGGTGGCAGCGAGCAGATGGCCGGGCTGTTCGATGACAACGGTCTGTCACTCGTGCTGATGACCGCCGGCCGCTCGCGCGAGGTCGCGTACCCGGCCAGCTTCCATCTCGGGTTCATGCAGGAGAGCGAGGAACAGGTGAACGCGATCAACCAGCGGTTGAAAGACGATGGTTTCCCAGTCCCGCCCCCGCGGCGGCTGCATGGGATGTGGACGTTCTACTTCGAGGCTCCCGGTGGGTTCACCATCGAAGTGGGCCGGTAGTTCTCGCGCCGTACTCCTGCTGCTCGCCTGCGCCTGCATGGGCGCGGTGAGCGGCCCGTCCACTCTGCAACCCTCCCCCGTCCGCGAGGCGCCCGACCTCGCGTGGCTGCGCTTCGGGCAGGTCGGGGGGCAGGCGCCCCTGCCCGCGACGGTCGCTGGACAGATCGTCGTGCTGGGCACGGATCCTGTACTGGTCACCGCGGGTGAGGAACTGGCCGCGGGCCTCGAGCGGTTGTCCGGGCGTCGCCCCCGTGTGGTGACGCAGCCTTCGTCGGGCCGGCGCATCACGCTGGCAGCCGTGCCGGCGCTTGCTGCGGCCAGCCCCGCCGTCGTGCCGCCCAGGCCGCTCCGGCCGGACGAATTCTGGATTACCGACCACGACGAGGGGTCGCTGCTGATCGCGGGCGGCACCCCGCGCGGCGTGTTGTATGGCGCCTTCGCGCTGCTGCGGCAGCTTGCCGTCGATCCGGCCAGAGGACCCACCGCGGAGCCGCAAGGTCCGGCGGCCGGCATCCGCTGGGTGAACCACTGGGACAATCTCGACGGCACCGTCGAGCGCGGGTACGCGGGCGGTTCCATCTTCTTCGCCAACGGCGCCGTCGTCGACGATCTCTCACGAGTGCGCGCCTACGCGCGGCTGTTGGCATCCCTTGGCATCAACGGGTGCACCATCAACAGCGTGAACGCGGACATCCGCGTCATGATGCCCGCGTTCCTGCCGCAGCTGGCTCGTGTTGCGGCCGTGTTCCGTCCCTATGGGATCCGCCTGTCCATCTCGGTCGACTTCAGCAGCCCGCGCAGGATGGGCGGCCTCGATACCTTCGACCCGGTCGATAGGCGCGTGGCTGCATGGTGGCGGGCGAGGGCCGACGAGATCTACGCGGCCGTCCCGGATCTTGGTGGCTTCGTGCTCAAGGCGGATTCCGAAGGGCGTCTCGGACCCTCGGCCTACGGGCGCACCCACGCCGATGCGGCGAACGTGATCGCGCGCGCGCTCGCGCCCCACGGTGGCGTGCTGCTCTATCGCGGGTTCGTGTACGACCATCACATGGACTGGCGCGACCCACGGAACGATCGCGCCAGGGCCGCATTCGACAACTTCCTGGCGCTCGATGGGCAGTTCGACGACAACGTCGTCCTGCAGGTGAAGCACGGCCCGATCGACTTCCAGGTACGCGAGCCGGCGTCCCCGCTGTTCGCGGCGCTCCGCAGGACGAACCAGGCGATCGAACTGCAGATCACGCAGGAGTACACGGGACAGCAGCGGCACGTGGTCTTCCTCGCGCCGATGTGGCAGGAGGTGCTCGACTTCGACATGCACGCCGGGCGGAGCGGCACGCCCGTCGCCGAACTGGTGACCGGGCGAACCTTCGGCCGTCCCCTCGGGGGCTTCGTCGGCGTGTCGAACGTGGGGCTCGCACCCAACTGGCTCGGCCACGATCTCGCGCTGGCAAACCTGTACGCGTTCGGCCGCCTGGCCTGGGATCCGGGCCTGCGCGCCGATCGCATCGCCGACGAGTGGTCGCGCCTCACGTTCGGCACCGATCCGGCGGTTGCGCCGGTCATCCGCGGCATTCTGATGGACTCATGGCCGGCGTACGAGGGCTACACCGGTCCGCTCGGCGCCGGCACGCTGACCGACATCATCAACATCCACTACGGGCCGGGCGTCGAGTCCTCGGAACGGAACGGGTGGGGGCAGTGGCATCGCGCCGACGAGAAGGGCATCGGCATGGATCGCACGGTCGCGACTGGCACCGGCTACATCGGTCAGTACCCCGCGCCCGTGGCGGCGATGTACGAGCCGCTCGAGTCGTGCCCGGACGCGTTGCTGCTCTTCATGCACCACGTGCCGTATACGCACGTGCTCCACTCGGGGAAGACGGTCATTCAGCACATCTACGATTCCCACTATGCGGGCGCCGCCGCCGCGGCGGGGTTCGTGGAGCGCTGGCGTTCGCTCGAGGGCCGTGTGGATGCGGTGCGCTACGGGGACGTGCTCGCGCACCTCGAATACCAGGCCGGGCATGCGGTCGTGTGGCGCGATGCCGTGTGCGGATGGTTCCGGCGGACGTCGAGCCTGACCGACGCGGCGGGGCGCGTCGAGCGCGTGCCGGGACGACTCGAGGCCGAGACCACCCAACTCACCGGCTATGCGCCAGTCGACGTGACGCCGTGGGAGACGGCCTCGCAAGGCAAGGCCGTGGCCTGCGGAAGCGGTGAGCGCCGCTGTACTGCGGCATGGCGACATGCCGGTGCTGCCGGCCTCTTCGACGTGCACGTGCTGTTCTACGACGAACGTGACGGGACCTCCCGCTTCGAGTTGTCCGTAGCCGGCCGTCCGTTCGCCGCATGGGTGGCTGATGACACCCTGCCGACGACCGTTCCCGACGGACACTCCGCTACCCGGCGCCGTTTCCGGGCGCTCCGGTTGGCACCGGGAGACGAGATCCGGATCGATGCCGTTCCGGATGCGGAGGAGCGGGCCGTACTCGATTACATCGAGCTCGCGCCGGTCGGTGTTCGCCCGTCCCGCGAGCCCCTCGAAGAGCGTTGACATGCACCGGTCGTGAGGGATTCCGTACCCGAGACCTCAGTGGCTCGCTTGTCATGTCACCGCACCGCTGATGTGGGGCAGGGCTTCAGCCCTGCAAATCGGTGCGCCCCGGCAGGCCTGAAGGCCTGCCCCACATGACTACACGAGTGAATCGCGGGTGTCCGCCGGAACTGAAGTTCCGGCTCCACATCAGATAGGGTCAAAGCCGCACCAGGTGCAACACGCGACGACAGCGGCGCACAGGAACCGGGATTGCGTGGTCATATATCCTCACAGTAACGTCGGCGCGGCCGGATGCGAACGGCGCATCGGCCAGGCGCCGCGCGGGCTCGACAGAACACGGAGACCTTCACGATGAACGTGCTCGATCGCTTCCGGCTCGATGGCCGCCGTCTGTTCATCTCCGGCGGAAGCCGCGGGCTCGGCCGTGAGATGGCGCTTGCGCTCGCCGATGTCGGCGCCGACGTGGTCATGACCGGCCGCGATCCGGCAAGCCTCGAGGATGCAGCGGCGGCTGTCCGGGCCCGCGGGCGGCAGGCATTCCCCATCGTCGCGGACATGAGCGATCCGGCCGCCTGCGAACGCGCGTGTGACGACGCGCTCGCCACTGGTCCGATTCACGTCCTGATCAACAACGTCGGCGACCGCCGGGTGAGCATTCCCATCGAGGAGACCCCGCTCGCCACGTGGGACGACATGATGAGGCTGAACCTCACCAGCTGCTTCCTGTGCACGAAGGTAATCGGCGGGGCGATGATTCGACGCGGTGCGGGCGGGCGCATCATCAACATCTCCTCGATGAGCGCCTTCATCGCCAACCGGGGAATCGCCGGGCGGCATTATGAGACCGCGAAGGCCGCGATGCTGCACTTCACACGGTGTGCCGCGGCCGACTGGGCGCCGCACGGGATTACCGTGAACGCCATCTGTCCCGGCCTGTTCATGACCGAGCCCAACCTGCAATGGGCCCAGACGCGCCCCGACGTGATCAAAACGATCACCGACGCCACCCCGCTCGGCCGCTGCGGCGAGCCCGAGGAGCTCGGCCCGCTGGCTGTGTACCTCGCGAGCGATGCATCAGCGTTCGTCACCGGCGCGTCGTTCGTCATCGACGGGGGATACACGCTCTGGTGACGGGAGGCGGCGGGGGCTTCCGGCCCGCGCTCAAAAGAGGACAAGACGAGAACCGCCTGACTGCACTACCCTGTTCCCGGTCCCAGCGAGAGGAGCAGACAATGAACGCGCGCCGTTCGTACATAGCTTTGATGCTCACCGTCGCCGTGCTTGGCGGTGCGGCGTGCAAATCCCAGAACACGACCGAGGAACAGAAGAAGGTTGACGACCTGCAGAAGCAGCTCGACGACGCGAAGCAGCAGCTCGCAGCCAAGGAGGGAGAGATCGAGGCCAAGGCTGCGGAAACGGCGGCCGCCGCTGAGGAGAAGGCCAAACCCGCCGCCTCCACCCGCGAGCCGGCGACGCCGAGCCGGTCACCCGCAAAGCCCGCACCGAAAGTCACGACGGACCAGAGCAGGGTCGAAACCGATCTGGTGGACCAGCAGCGTGACGTGAATGCGCGGCAGTCGGAAACCAACGAGAGAGTGCAGCGGGAAATCGAGGCATTGAAGCCGGTCGAATACACGCTGCCAGCCGGCACCGTCATCCCCGTTCGCACGACGACAGAGTTGAGCACGTCGCAGCTGGCGAACGGCTCCACCTTCCGGGCGGTGCTCGAGCGACCTCTTCGGGTCGGCGACACCGTGCTGGCGGCGCAGGGCGCGGAAGTGGCGGGCGTCGTCGTCTCGAGCGACCCCGGCGGGAAGGTCAAGGGTGTGGCCAGTCTGGAAGTCACCATCCGCTCGGTTGCCGGGCGGAAGAACCACACGATCCCGCTGAAGGCGGATCACTACAGTGTGGTTGCGGAGAAGGACACCGGCCGCGACTTGAAGCGGACAGGCATCATGACCGGTGCCGGTGCCGTGGTTGGAGCCATCGCTGGCGGCGGCAAGGGCGCGGCGATTGGGGCGGGGGCGGGCGCGGCCGCGGGCGTGGGCACGAACATGGCGACGCGCGGCAAGGCGGCCGTGATCCCTGCCGAGACGCTGATGGAATTCAGGCTGTCGGCCCCATCCACCGTGGTGTACCAACAGTAGCGCATCAGCTCTGTTGCGAGGCCACTCTCGAGAGTGAAGCCAACGCTCGGGCACCGGCTCCACCGACAGTGGTATGCGTCGCAAAGCAGGGCTGAAGCCCTGCCCCACATCGTATGCGTCGCAAAGCAGGGATGAAGCCCTGCCCCACATCGTATGCGTCGCAAAGCAGGGCTGAAGCCCTGCCCCACATCGTATGCGTCGCAAAGCAGGGCTGAAGCCCTGTCCCACATGGCGTGATGGCACGCTGACCGGGCGTGCGCCGCGAAACTCTGCCGGAGCGCGCTTACTCGAACTTCGGAACCGTGGCGACTTTCACCTTGCCGTTCGCGTGTGAGAACTGGAAGGTGTTGCGGTTCATCTTCGGGTCCTTCGGCGTGCGCAGCTCGATGGTCACAATCTCGTTCGGCATGATTGGCTTCATCACGCGCTTGCTGTCGCCGGTCACGATGTTGCCCGCCTTGTCGTACCAGGTACTCATCCAGCTTCAGCCCCGCAATCGAGCCGTCGGACAGGTTCTTCACCTTGATCGTGGTGACGACCTCTCCGCCCTGGACCTTCACGACGGGCTTCAGCACGTTGATGACGGCCGTGCCTTTCATCGGCTTGACGGCAGTCGACACGACTGAGGAGGCGGGGGCGACGGCGGGTTGCTTCGCCGGTTCAGGCTTCTTCGCCTGGGCGAGTGCGAGGGCGGTGGTGAGGGTCAGGAACGCCGGGACCAGCAGCCACACGCAGAGCGGTGCGCGCTTCATGGGTGACCTCCAGGGAAAAACAGCTTCGAGCGAGGGGCACTCCGGCCGCCCGCATCATACTGCCAAAGCGCCTTGCCTTGCGGCGCTCTCCCGCGATCACCGCCGGCGCCTCCCAGTCCCGGCCTCGGTGCGCTCCAGCGTGACGACGGTCTCGATGTGCGGCGTGTGCGGGAACATGTCGACCGGCTGCGCGCGGACGACGCGATATCCGGCACGGGTGATGTCAACGAGATCGCGGGCGAGCGACACCGGATCGCACGACACGTAAACGGCGCGCGCGGGGGCCAGGTCCACGAACACGCTGCGGATCACTCCCGGCCCGCAGCCCTGCCGCGGAGGGTCCAGCACCACGACGCTCGGCGGTGTGCGCCCGAGTCGATTCACTGCGTCCTCCACGCGGCCGCGCACGAATCGCAGCTGGCCCGCCGCCACCCGGTTCAACCGGGCGTTGGTCTCACCGTCGCGCACCGCCTGGACGTTCTCCTCGATCGCGACCACGGTGTGCCCGCCCAGCGCCAGCGGGATCGCGAACAGGCCGCTGCCCGCGTAGAGGTCGGCCACGATGCCGGAATCGTCCACAGGCGCCGACCTGCGCTGGCCACCTCGGTCAATAGCGCCGCAGCAGCCTCGGGGTTCGTCTGGAAAAACGCGGTGGGTGACACGAGAAAGGCAGGCCCCAGTGCGTTCTCGCGGATCGAGGCGCGGCCTGCGATGCGGATGGTTTCGTCCCCGACCATGTACGGCCCCGGCCGATAGTGCACGTTGACGAGCAGGCCGGTTGGAGGATCGGGGCCGGCGAGAAACGCGCGCAGCGGCCGCCGGAGCGACTTGTCATTGCGGGTGACCACGAGCATCACCACCGCCTCGGTCTCGTCCCGGGAGGTGCGGATCACGACGTGCCGCAGGATGCCTTCGAGCGCCGCGCCCGCCGCTGGAATCCTCGCCTTCACCAGCTGGTCGCGCAGCGCGAACGCCAGGCGGTTGGCACGCTCCCCATGAACGGGACAGGTCTGAACCGGGACAATTCGCTGCGATCCAGCGGCGTAATGGCCCATGATCAGGGCGCGCGGGTTGCCGGGATCCTCTCCGAAGACGAACGCTGCCTTGTGCCTGAAGCGCCACGGCATCCCGTCGTCGTCGACCCGCATGCCGATGGCCGGCCGGACGACAGGGGCACGTCCGCCGAGAGCATCGCGAAGCAGCTCCTCGAGAGTGAACTGCTTCCGCTCCAGCTGGGCGGGGTATGGCACGTCCTGCGACACGCAGCCGCCGCAGGTGCCGAAGTGCGGACAGATCA
Organism: Vicinamibacteria bacterium; assembly: GCA_963763095.1. Classification (GTDB taxonomy): domain Bacteria; phylum Acidobacteriota; class Vicinamibacteria; order Vicinamibacterales; family JAENWD01; genus CAVUCH01. The sequence continues at coordinate 66,576 of CAVXNR010000017.1, read as the reverse complement.
CCTCCGCATTGTGTCACTTCGTGCGCCGCCACTTCGCCACCAGCGAGACGTGCCGCGGTCACGACACCTTCGTTCGTCGCAACCGGGTCTACGATCGCTCGACGTCGGCCACGATTCGGCGCGCGGCGGCGTCATAGCGCATGCGGCGGCCTGTGCGTTCCGCCTCGCGAGCCAGGCAGCAGGCGACGGCGTGGGAGTAGCCGACCTCGATCGGTGCGTTCGGCTGTGCACGGGAGATGAGGCAGTCGATCCAGTTGCCGACGTGGCTCCGCTCTTCGGGTGTGGCTGGAAGCGTGAGGTCCTCCGCGCCGGCGGGCCGCTTGTTATCGGCGGGGCGGCTGACCCAATCCCGCGTGTCGAGCGTTCGCGTCTTGCCGTAGAACACCGTGTAGTCCGTCTCCGGGCCCGATCCGAGGCGCGACGAGAACGTGAGCAGCCAGCCTTTCGGATACTCGAGCACGTATTCGGCGGTATCGCTGATCTCCCGGCCGTCGTTCCACGTGTAGCGCCCGCCGAGCGCGACGGCGCTCGTGGGGAACGGGTCGTCCATGAACCACTGTGCGACGTCGATCAGATGGCTGCCGAGCAACCCTACGAGCCCGGTGGTCTGCTGATAGAACCATTGCCAGCTCCGAAGGCGCACTGGATCGAACGGCCGCCGCTCGAGATACATCTGGAACTGCTCCCAGTCGACGTCCTCCGCCCGGACGTCGTCCACGGGTCGTGCCCAGCTCGGCACGTTGCGGTTCCATGCTGTTTCGATCTTGCAGATCGGGCCGAGCGCGCCCGAGCGGACGTACTCGGCGGCCGCCTGAAAGCGCGCGCTGCTCCTCCGCTGGGTGCCCACCTGCACGATGCGCGAGCTGCCCTTCACCGCGTCGACGGCCGCCACGGCGTCCTCGAGCCGGGCGCACAGGGGCTTCTCGACGAATGCATCCTTGCCAGCCTTGACCGCGTCGACGAGGACGCCCGGATGCGCGAAATCGGGTGTCGCGATGATCACCGCGTCCACCTGCGGCATCGCGAGCAGATCGGGATAACGGGCGAACAGCTTCGGCCTTGGCCGGCCGCCTGTGCCTGCCACGCGGCTCGCCATCGTCTCGCGGGCGAGCGACCAGACGTCTGCCAGCGCCACGATATCCACTTGATCCCCGCCGGCGGCGAGCGTTTCGCCGAGCAGATAGTTGCCGCGCGTTCCGCAGCCGATGATCCCGATGCCGATCCGGTCGTTGGCGCCCTGCGCCCGCAGGCGCGCAGGCGTGAGCGCGGCCGCGAGGCCAAGGCCCGTCGATATGAATTGCCGGCGGTCGATTGTGCTGTCTGACACTGCGGTTCTCCTGCCTGCAACGTCGCGCGACGTGACGACATACCCCGATGCATCACGAAGGCGGCACGCCATCGGCCCTCTACATGCTGGACGCGCCGGCTACGCCGCGGTCCAGAATCGCGCGCACCTTCGATTCCACGACCGTGACACCGAGCCCGGGTCCCGTGAGCGCGGCAAGCCGGCCGGCGCCCGGCACGAACGGCCGCTCGACGACGCTCCGCGCCAGGAACTGCGGTCCATTCAGCGCGCACGGCCGTCCTTGCCCGAACGCGGTATAGAGCGCCAGCGTGGCGGCGAGCGACACGTCGGGATCCGTCAGCCCGCTGCCGAGCCACATCAGGCCTGCGTCGAGCAGGATCTCGATCTGGCGGCGCGCAGGCACCAGGCCGCCGCATCGCGAGGGCTTCATCGCCACGCCATCGAGCATCCCCAGATGGAGGAACTCGACCAGCTCCACCGGAGACACGATGCCTTCGTCCATGAGGATCGGCAACGCACGCTGCCGGCGGAGCGCCTGATACCCCTGGATGCGGTTCGGGCGAATCGGTGCTTCGAGGACGTCCACGCCGGCGTCAGCGAGCCGGGGCGCCACTTGCAGGGCCGTGTCGACGTCGTACCCGCAGTTCGCGTCGGCCCAGAGGAAGGTGCGGGGCGCCAGTGCGCGCACCCGCCGGCACAGCTCCACGTCGAAGTCGGGCGTCGTGCCGACCTTCACGTTGAAGTGCTCGTAGCCCTTCTCGCGTCCGGCGGCGACGAGCGGCTCGATCTCTTCGAGGTTGGCGGGGCTCACGGTCCAGCTGAGTGTGAGAGAGTCGGCGGGAGCGCGCTGCCAGAGCTTCGGAAGTGTGCTCTTGAGGCGCTTGCCGAGCAGGTCGTGCAGCGCGATGTCGATACCTGCCTTGGCGATTGGCTGCCCGGTCGAGAACGAGGGCGCGATGGCGTGGTCCATGACGGCATGCGCACCCTCGAGGTCCGCGGAGTCGCGGCCGACCAGCTCCGGCGCGAGGTAGCGCACGATCGTGGTCGTTACCGTCTCGAGGGTCTCTTCACTCCACTTGGGAATGGGCACGCTCTCGCCCCAGCCCACGACGCCGCTGTCATCGGTGATGCGCACCAGGGCGGCGGGGCGTCCAGTCGGGGAGCCGTCGGGCCCTTCGAAGAACTTGAACCGTCCCGCCATCGGATAGCGCACGGGGAACACGTCAAGGGCGGCGATGCGTGACCGTCCTGATGGTGAGGGCGCCGGCTGCCCGCCGGCCACACGGGCGCGTGCCACCGAGGCCCCCGCAGCGAGCCCGAGCAGTTCGAGTGCCGCCCGCCGTGACATGCGACGGGGCGGTGCTGTGGACGGCATCGGCAGATGATATACGCGTGCGCTACTTCGCCTCCGGCGGGTTGATGACGGCGCGAATGGCGGCGTCATCGAGGTTGTCGGCGGTGACCATGAGCACGCCGGTGTCGACCGTCCTGGGCACGGTCTTTCCCTTCAGGTGATCGACCATCGTCTTGACGCTCAGATAGCCCATGTTCACCGGGTTCTGCACGACGAAGCCTTTCAGCTCGCCCTTCCGGAGCGGCTCGACGAACGCCGCGCTGTAATCGAAACCCACGAAGCTGATCGCGCCGGCCTTGTGAATGTCCTGCAGCGCGAGGAGCATGCCCGCGGTCGATGATTCGTTCGGCGTGAAGATGCCGTTCACCTTGTCCGCGTACCGATTGAGCAGGTTCTCCGAGGTCCGCTTGGCGGTGTCGCGGGTGGCGCCGGCGTACTGATCCGATGAGATCACCGTCACGCCCGGATGACTGGTCTTCAGTTCCTCGAGGAACCCCCGCTCTCGTTCCTCGGTGGCGGCCGAGCCCTCCTGGTAGCGCAGCATCAAGACCGTGCCGGTACCCTTCAGCACCTCGCCCATCCGCTGCGCCGCCAGCCGTCCGCCCTTGCCGTTGTCGGTCGAGACGTAGCTCACGGCCTTCGCCGGGTCCGCGAGCGCTGAGTCGAAGATGACCGTTGGCACCCCTGTCTGTGCGGCCTCCTCGACGGGGCGCAGCAGCGCGTGGCTGTCGAGTGGCGCGAGCACGAGCCCGTTCACCCGCTGGCTGATGAAGCCCTCGACGACCTGCACCTGTTGCTCGCGATCGTCCTCGCGGATCGGTGCCTTCCAGAGCACCTCGACCGGAACGCCCGCCTGCCGGTACTCGGCCGCCGCCTTCTCCGCGCCCGCGTGCACGCGCTTCCAGTGCTCGTGCGTCGAGCCCTTCGGCACGACGGCGATCCGCAGGATGCCGGGCGACGACGTCTCGCGGCCGCCGCCGCACGCAATCGCCAGCAGCGAGACAGACAGGACACAGCACGTGGCGATCGTTGGTCGCATGCTCATGATGCAGATAGTGTAGATGGCGATGATGTCAGAGAGCGATGCAGAGCCGGGACTTCAGTCCCGCCGGACAACCCTCACGCCCGCTCTTCCCAGACTTGTGCCAGCGCCACGATCACGTCGACGGCCTTCTCCATGTCCTGCACGGACACCCACTCGAGGCGCGAGTGGAAGTTCTGCTCGCCTGCGAAGATGTTCGGGGTCGGCAGCCCCATGAACGAGAGGCGGGAGCCGTCGGTGCCGCCGCGGATGGCGCGCTCCCGCACCTGGACGCCCGTGCGCCGGATCGCCTCACGCGCGCAGTCCACCACCAGCGGGTGGTAATCGAGCACCTCCCGCATGTTCCGGTACGACTCCTCGACGCGTGGCTCGACGGAGGCGCCCGGGACGCTGTCCACGACTTCACGGGCAAGGGAGACCAGCCACGCCTCCTTCTCCTGGAGGCCTGCTGTCACGAAATCACGGACCAGCAGCTTCACCGTCGTGCGGTCCACGGCTGCCTGCACGACGTACGGATGCACGAACCCCTGGAGCCCCTCCGTTGTTTCGGGCGACAGGCGATCGGGCGGCAGCCGTTCGATGAACCTCGCCGCCAGCTTGATCGCGTTCACCATGCGGCCCTTCGCAAAGCCCGGGTGCGTGTTGAACCCGCGGAAGGTGAGCGAGATCGCGTCGGCCGAGAAGCTCTCGAACTCCAGCTCGCCCCTGGCGCCTCCGTCCATGGTGTAGGCGCAGTGCGCGCCGAAGGCAGGCACGTCGAAGTACTTCGTGCCCTGGCCGACCTCCTCGTCGGGCGTGAACGCGATCCTGATCGTCCCATGCGGAATGTCGGCATGCGCGAGCAGGTACTCGGCCGCCGTCATGATCTCGGCGACGCCGCTCTTGTTGTCGGCGCCGAGCAGCGTGAGGCCGGAGGCCGTCACGATGTCGTGTCCGATGCACTCGCCGAGGTATGGCGAGTCGATGACGCGCAGCACCGCGTCCGGGTCGTCGGGCAGCACGATGTCGCTGCCGTCGTAACTGCTGTGCACGATGGGTCTTACGCCCGCGCCGCTCATCTCGGGCGAGGTGTCCACGTGCGCGATGAACCCGATGGCCGGCACGTCCGCCTTGGTGGTGGTCGGAGGAATCGTCGCGGTCACGTACCCGTGCTCGTCCATCGTCACATCGGACAGCCCGAGCGTTTGAAGCTCGCCCAGCAGGTCGCGGAGCAGGATGAGCTGACCGGGGGTGCTTGGGTAGGCCTCTGCCCCTTCCCGCGATTGGGTGTCGTAGCCGACGTACCTGAGAAAACGGTCGAGAACGGGAACCGGCATATCGGAGTTTTTCACTCGCGGGCGTAGCGGCTCTTCCGGGGCACGTGCCGGCGAGAACGACGGCCAAAGCCGACCACAGGTTGCGAAAGGCGCGCCTTCGCGGCTCGAAAACGGCGGCCACGGCGCGTGAGGCCATCAGTGTCTCGCATTGTGCCCGGGGAGAACAACGGACAGTGGCTCATCCGTGTGACTGGTACCCGCCTTGCTCAGTGATGGGCTGACGTTCGATTCGCGACGCACACCGCTGACGCCCCAGGCGCGGCAGCACAGGAGGATGTTGTTCATGTATTTGAAGCACGTCATCACGGCCGGCATTCTGTCCGCCGCCCTTGCGCTCGGGCCCGGCGCCGCGTTCGCCCAGACCAGCGGTTCCAGCTCAGGCGCGTCCGGAACGAGCTCTCAGGGCACTACGGGCTCGCAGGGCAGCACGGGTCACAAGGCACCACCGGCTCACAGGGCACCACATCGCAGCAGCCCCCGTCGGGTACGAGCACCTCATCCGCCTCGAGCGGACAAGGGTCCGGGGGCGCCGGTGCTGACCAGGAGGCCGTCCGCCAGCACCTCAGCGCGGCACGCGAGGCGCTCGCGGAGCTCACCAAGCTGCCCGCAGCGTCGCAGCTGCAGGGAGAACAGCGCCAGCAGGTCGCGCAACTGATCAGCGACTTCAACACCTTTGCGACTGCCACCACCGACTGGCGGGGCAAGTACGAGACGATCGATCGTGAGCTCGACCAGATCCTGGGCGTCGGCGCGACCGGCTCCACGGGGTCGATGTCGGGGACCGCAAGCGGCTCCGCAGCGGGCACCAGCGGCAGCGCCGGCGCCTCGACCGGTACGTCTGCGGACGCATCCACGGCCGGTGCGAGCGGCACGTCTGGCGCGAGCGGCGCAGCCGGCGCGGCCGGCGCGGCAGGCGCGGCCGGCGCAGCAGGCGGCTCGGCTGCGCTCGATCCGACGATCATCGCCAAGCTGCAGGAAGTGCGGAAGCACCTCGACGGCTTTGAGGAGGCGAGCGGCGATCCCACCTTCGTGGTTGAGAAGATCGAGAAGATCCTCGACCAGGCCGCGGGCGGCGCATCGGCCGGCGGCGCGGTCGGGACCAGCGGCAGCACGGGTTCGGCCGGCAGCAGCGCATCCGGCGGGTCGGTGACCCTGACCGCGTCCCAGGTGCAGGAGTTGCGGCGTCAGCTCGACTCGATCAAGGCGGCGGCGAAGCGGTAGGCGTTCGACGGCGGGCGGCTGGTGGCGGGCGGCTGGCGAACAGCCAGCAGGCCCGTTGCCAGCACGAGCCGTGTGCGCCCGGCGCCAGCCGCCGGCGCTCGATCACTCCTCGTCACCCAGTTGCACCCGCGTGGCCTTGCGCCACAGATACAGACAGAACAGCGAGAATCCCACAATCGACACCGTCTGCGACACGGCCTCGATGTCGAAGAACGGTGTTCGGACGAGATCCTCACGGTACCAGGGGAAGAGGCGCAGCGCCGCGCCAATGACGCCTCCAAGCGCGCCTCCCGCCATGAATCCCGATGCCACGATCACTCCGCGCTCGCGCATGGCCCGTCCGGCGCGTCCGGCTCCCTCCGACCGCACGTTCACATAGTGCGACAGCACGCCGCCCACCAGCGCGGGCAGGTTCAGTTCGAGTGGCAGGTACATGCCGAGGGCGAACACCAGCGCAGGCACGCGGAGCATCTCCATGCTCACCGCGATCATCGCACCGGCGCTGAAGAGGATCCATGCGACGGGCTGGCGGCTCATGAAGCCCTGCACCAGCGCCTGCATGATCGACGCTTGCGGCGCGGCCAGCACCGGACGCGTGTCGCCCGCCGCGGCCTCGCCGAACTGGAACGTCTGCGCCAGCATCACGATCGCGAGTCCGACCGCGACGGACGAGGCGACGATCCCCAGAAACTTCATCCGCTCCTGCACCGCTGGCGTGGAGCCGAGCCAGTAGCCGGTCTTCAGATCCGTGATCGTCTGCCCCGACACGGACAGGGCCGTGCACACCATGCCGGCTATCGCCATCACGAAGAACATACCCGCCTCGCCGCTGATCCCGAATCGCAGCAGGATGACCGACGAGATGATCACCGTCAGCATCGTCATGCCGGATACCGGGTTGCGCGCGATCGTGGCGATCGCGGTGGCCGCCACGGAAGTGAAGAAGAAGGAGAACACCAGCGTCAGGATCAGGGCGAGTGCGATGCTGCCCGCGCTCGGCAGCAGTGTACCGAAGAACACCGCGACGCCCACTGACGCGATTACCACCCCTGCCAGCTGCGCCATCACCGGGATGTCGCGATCCGTCCGGTCGCCGCTCGTCTCGCCGTGGCGGAACGCGCGCGCCGCAATCGCGAACGAGGCCCCGACGATGCGCAGCGACTTGATGATGCCGAAGATGCCTGCAGTGGCAATGGCGCCGACGCCGATGAAGCGCACATAGCCCCGGAAGATCTGCGCGGCCGTCATGCCCGCGATGGGAGCCGTTCCCGGGTACACGGCGTCTGGCATGTGCTGGCCGATCATCCAGATGATGGGCACGAGCACGAGGTTCGAGAGCAGGCCGCCCGCGACCAGGACGGCCGACGACCGCAGGCCCATGACGTAGCCGAGGCCGAGGATGAACGCGACGGCGTCGAACGCGAGCACCATGCGCGCCTGATCGGCGAGCCCCTTCACCGCGGGCACGAACTGGAAGTCCACGAACTCGCGCCACACCTGGAAGGTGGTCACGAAGAAGTCGTACACCCCCGCGAGCCCTGTCGCCTGCAGGAGCAGCTTTGCCTGTGAGCCGCCGCGTTCACCGGTAACGAGCACCTCGGTGATGGCCGTCGCCTCGGGGAATGGGAACTCGCCGTGGGTCTCGCGGACGAAGTAGCGGCGTAGCGGGATGAGGAACAACACGCCCAGGCAGCCGCCGGCGAGGCAGATGAAGATGGTCTGGGCGGGATGTGGATTGAGACCGAGCGTGTAGAGCGCGGGCAGCGTGAAAATCGCGCCCGCGACGACGGCGCCGGAGGTGCCGCCGATTCCGGTGAGGATGACGTTCTCGAGCAGCGTCGACCGGCGCTTGTACGCGCGCGCCAGGCCGATGGCGAGGATGGAGATCGGAATGGCGGCCTCCATGACCTGGCCGACCTTCAGCCCGGAGTAGGCAGACGCCACGGTGAAGATGACACACAGGAACAGGCCCCAGGTGACGGAGCGCCACGTCGACTCGGCCTGGGCGCCCGTCGCGGGCACGATCGGCACGTACGTCTCGCCGCCGGTCAGCCGGCTGTACGCGTTGGCCGGCAGCCGCACCGGATCGCCGGCACCCGCAAGCACCGAACCGTCGGAGGGATCAGACGTGGGCTGGGACACGGACACCGTCCTTGTGCTGAAGAGGCGGAGGTGAGTGTAGCGCACGGAATAGGCGCTGGGCTTTGGGCGCTGGGCAAGCAGCTCGATACCGACAGCGCGTGTGTACGGTCCCGTGGTTGCATTGCTCTGCTCAAGGAGGATTGGACATGGCAAAGGTCGACACACTGCAGTCCCTGTTCGTCGAGGAACTGCGCGATCTGCTGGATGCCGAGAAGCAGCTGGTGCGCACGCTGCCCAAGCTGGCGCGGATGGCAACGGCACCGACGCTCGCGGCGGCATTCCGTGAGCACCTGGAGGAGACGCGCGGCCACGTGAGCAGGCTCGAGCAGGCGCTCGAGGGCCTCGGCCTGCGTGCCTCATCGAAGAAGTGCGTCGGCATGCAGGGACTCATCGAGGACGGGCAGGAGACCATCGAGGAAGCCGAGGACGGCCCGGTGCGCGACGCGGCGCTGATCGGGGCCGCCCAGCGGGCCGAACATTACGAGATGGCGGGGTACGGCACCGCCCGCACGTTTGCCACGCTGCTCGGACACGCCGCGATTGCGTCCGTGCTCGAGAGCACGCTGAACGAGGAGAAGGCGGCGGACGCGAAGCTCACCGGCATTGCCGAAGCGATGGTGAACCCCGAAGCCGCAGCGGAACCGCCGCGTGGCGATCGCAGCGGCTTCGCGGCACGCACGGCGGAGTGGCTCGGGTCCACGGCGGGAGCGGCAGCCGGGCAGATCGGCCGGATTGCCGGACGCCTCGCCGGCGGTGGCCAGAAGGCGGCCTCATCTAGCACGCGGACCAGGAGACCCGCGGCGCGAAAGACCAGCGCGACGGGCAGCGCCGCCAGACCGCGGACCGCGGCGAAGCGAAGCAGCGCCCAGGCGTCCCGGGCGGCGGCGGCAAAGCGTGCGAGCCGCGCTCGAAAGAACACCCGCAGCCGCTAGGCCCGAGACGGTGCGCCCGGTGGCGAAGCGCCCTGGGCACCTGACAGTGTGGGCCCGGGGCCGAAGCGCCCCGGGCTGGCGAGGCCACGGCTTGCGCTAGAATCCAGTCGGCTTTGCCCGCCGCCGGGTGGCGGGGTCTGTTCCGGAGCTATCCCATGTCCTCGACCGTGCTCCGCCGTCCCGCGGCACTCGCCTCCATCCTGTGCGCGTGCGCCGGCGCTCCAGAAGCGCTGCACGCGCAGGGAAAGTCCGGCGTGATGTCGGTGAATGCGTGCAGCATCGCACCGGCGGCCGAGCTTCAGGCGGCGCTCGCGGCGAAGGTGCGGCCGCAGGCGATCCCGCCCTCCACACCGGCGAGCATCGGCGTCTCGGTGTGCATGTGGGCCACCATGGACGGACGCAAGACCTTGTCGGTCTCGACCTACGGCCCCGAAGCCGTCAAGCGCACCATCTCGAAGGACCTGAAGACCTACTACGAGTCGATGAAGATCAGCAACGCCAACCAGGCGCGCCGCGGGGCGATTGTCTTCCCGCGCGCCGGGCGGCACGCCTCGTACTTCGTCAACCCTCGTGGCGCGGGCGACGTCATTTTGATCCTCCGCAACGACTGCGTCGTGACGATCAACGCCGCGGGTCTCACCCGTGACGAAGCGCAGAAGGTGGCGGAAGCCGCCGGGACGTGATGCACCACGGCTCGTCCGACCGCCTTCTTCACACGTCTGCTCTCCCCAAACGTCCAGCTCGTCCGGTCTGCTAGAATCCGCGCACCATGATTGGCGAGACGCTCTCTCACTACCGGGTCACGCAGAAGATCGGCGCCGGAGGAATGGGAGAGGTCTACCGCGCGACCGATTCCATCCTGCATCGCGAGGTGGCTATCAAGGTGCTGCCGGCGGCGGTCGCGAACGATCCCGAGCGCATGGCGCGGTTCGAACGCGAAGCGCAGGTGCTCGCGTCGGTCACCCATCCCGCCATTGCCGCGGTGTACGGCCTCGAGCAGTCCGGAGGGCACCGCGCGCTGGTGATGGAACTGGTCGAGGGAGAGGACCTCTCCGATCGACTCCGGCGCGGGCCGCTGCCGATTGACGAGATCCTCCGCATTGCCCGGCAAATCGCCGAGGCCCTCGAGGCCGCCCACGAACGTGGCATCGTGCACCGCGATCTGAAGCCTGCCAACGTGAAGGTCACAGCGGACGGGCACGTGAAGGTGCTCGACTTCGGGCTCGCCAAGGCCCTCGAAGCGTCACCCGGCGGACAGATCGCAAGCGACGGATTGACGAACACCCTGAGCGCGGCGAACACGCGGGCCGGGGTCATCATGGGCACGGCCGCCTACATGAGCCCGGAGCAGGCCAGCGGCGCCGTGGTGGACAAGCGCGCCGACGTGTGGTCCTTCGGCGTCGTGCTGTTCGAGATGCTGTCGAATCGCCGGCTGTTCGACGGCGAGACGGCGACGCACACGCTGGCGGACGTGCTCCGCGCCGAGATCGACTGGGCGCGCCTTCCTGCGACGACGCCCCGCGCGATCCGCCACCTGCTGACGCGATGCCTCGAGCGTGACCCGCGCCGGCGGCTGCGCGACATCGGCGAAGCGCGGATCGAGATCGAGCAGCAGCTCGAACAGTCCGCAAGCACCGCACGCAGCGGCCCGACGGCCATCGTCAGGCCCGCGGGCTGGCGTCAGCGCGCGCCATGGCTGGCGCTGGGGCTCGTCGCCGGGCTGCTGGCGGCCACCGCTGCCGCGTTTCTCTGGCGTCCCGCGCTGGTCCGCCCGGCGAACCTGCGCATGGACGTCCGCCTCACGGCCGACCCCCTGTGGACCCAGATTGGATCCGCGCTGGAGTTTTCTCCCGACGGCACCCGGATCGCCTTCGTCACCGGCACCGAATCGCGACGACAGCTGCACGTCCGCATGCTCGACCAACTCGACAGCGCGATCCTCGCGGAAGGCAGCGGCGACAGCTTCTCACCCTACCACCCGTTCTTCTCGCCGGATGGGACGTGGATTGGGTACGCGACGTCCGGAGAACTGCGCAAGGTGCCGGTGACCGGCGGCACCTCCCTCTCGATCTGCAAGGTGACTCGCGCCCGGGGCGCCACCTGGCTGCCCGACAACACCATCGTGTTTGCGGCATCGCCAGACAGCGGCCTGTTCAAAGTGTCCGCGTCAGGCGGGGAGCCGCAGCCACTCACGACCCTGAACAAGGCGAAGAAGGAGGCATCGCACCGCTGGCCCCAGGCACTGCCGGGGGGCGAGGCCGTGCTGTTCACGTCGAACCCCCAGGCGGTCGGCAGCTTCGATCAGGCGTCGCTCGAAGTCGTCGTGCTGAAGACCGGCGCGCGGAGGGTCGTGCACAGCGGCGGGTCGTACGGTCGCTATGTGCCATCAGGACATCTGGTGTACGTGAACAAGGGCACGGTGTTCGCGGTCCCGTTCAACGTGAAGACCTTCGAAGTCACCGGCACGCCTGCCCCCGTGGTGCAGAACGTCACATCGAGCCCGGCGGAAGGCGGGGCGCAGATCGCGTTCTCGGCGACAGGGCTGATGGGTACGTCCGCGGTGGTCCTCTCGTGCCGCAATACCCGATCGTCTGGGTCGACCGTGACGGCCGCTCGTCGCCGCTGCTCGACGAGCCTGGGGCCTATGCCAACCCGCGATTGTCGCCGGATGGCCGACGCCTCTCGCTGAGCGTGCTGCGCGAGGGCAACTGGGACATCTGGATCTACGACCTCGATCGCCAGGTCGCGACGCGCCTCACGTTCGACGAGGCGACGGACACCGAGCAGGTCTGGTCGCCGGATGGCCGTGAGATCGTCTTCAGCTCCGACCGCAACAGGCAGCCAACGACGCTCTATCGCAAGCCATCGGACGGCTCGGGCGAGGAGAAGGAGGTCGTCAAGACCGACGTGCACATGTGGGCGAGCTCCTGGTCTCCCGATCGCGAGCTGATTGCGGTCTCCACATCCCGCGCCACCTTCGACATCGGCCTCGTCCGCCTCGCCACGTCGAAGACCGAGTGGCTGGTGACCACGCCCTTTGCCGAAACCGACGCGGCGTTCTCGCCCGACGGTCGCTGGGTCGCGTACGTGTCGGGTGAATCAGGGCAGCCGGAGGTGTACGTGCGCCCGGTCGCGTCGGGCGGCGGACGTTGGCAGATCTCGGACGCAGGCGGCGCCTACCCGCGGTGGGCGCACGATGGACGGGAGCTGGTCTACCGCACGAACGAGGGGATCATGGCAGCCAGCATCGAAGGTGCCGAAGGCAGCCTCCGCACGGGCAAACCCCGCAAGCTGTTCGCGGGCGCCTTCCGCGGCGGCATCGGAGGCGTCGCGATTGCCGGGAACACCTTCGCGGACTACGACATGAGCGCCGACGGCAAGCGATTCGTCATGTTCCCGCGGGGCGCCGCCACGGGCGAGGAGCGTGCCGGCATCGTCACCGTCGTCTCATCCTGGTTCGACGACCTGTCGCGCGCGTTCGCGGCGCGGTGAACCGTCCGCGTCCGCACAGCGCCGTGCCAGAACGAGGTGGGCAGCGCGCGTAGTGCTCGTGCGTCGCCGCCGGGACTGAAGTCCCGGCTCCACATCAGACGGTCGGTCGCATTGTGCATCCTGCGTCCTGCGTCCTGCATTCTGCATTCTGCATTCGTGCATTCTGCATTGTGCATTCTGCATTGTGCATTAGGGGTTCTCAGATATTCCCCGCCTTCATCTCCTGCATCAGATAGTCCGTGGAGCGAACGGCAATCGCCATGATCGTCAGTGTCGGGTTCTGGCAGCCGATCGAGACGAAGCAGGACGCATCCATGACGAACAGGTTCTTCGTGTCGTGCGCCTGGCAGAACTGGTTGAGGACGGATGCCTTCGGGTCGGCTCCCATGCGCGCGAGTCCGGCTTCGTGGATGCCCCAGCCGGGTACCGCCGTCCTGACGCTGGGCTCGATGTCAGACGCGCCGGCAGCCTCGAGCATCTCGGCGGCCGTTGCGGCCATGTCCTTCATCATCGCCAGCTCGTTGTCGCTCCAGGTCATCTCGACGCGGAGCACGGGAATCCCGAACGCGTCGACCGTCCCGGCCGGGTCGAGTTCCACCCTGTTTTCGAACCGCGCGAGCGCTTCACCGAAGCCACCGAGATTGAGATAGCCAACCGGCTGGCGGATCGCCGCCTTGTACGCTTCTCCGAAGCCAGGGGCTCCCCAGTTCATTCGCGTGCCGCCCCCGCCCTGGAATCCGTATCCCCGGATGAAGTCCTTCTGCTGCGGGCCGTTCAGCGTGTTCCTGAAGCGGATCACGTACACACCATTCGGACGCTGGGCGCCGCCCACTGACTGCGGCGTGCTGACGGGGGGCGGCAACGCCCCCGAGGCGCCGGCCGAGGCGTGATGATCCATGAGGTAATGGCCCAGGACGCCGCTCGAGTTCGCGAGCCCCGCCGGGTGCTGGCGAGTGGCCGAATTCAACAGGATGCGAGTGGACTCGAGTGACTGCGCGCAGAGCACCACCGCGCGCGCCGACACCTCCACAGGCTCGCGGGTGTTCCGATCGATGTACAGCACCCCGGTGGCCTTACCGGTGGCCGCGTCGACCAGGACCTTGTAGACCATCGCGTTCGGAATCAACGTGCAGTTGCCGCTGTTCAACGCGTCGGCGACCGTGGTGAAGGCCGAATTGAAATAGGAGTGCGTGACGCACCCGCGTTCGCAGGGGCCGCAGTAGTGACAGGCCTGCCGGCCGTTGATCGGCCTGGTGATGTTGGCCGTGCGGCCGATCGTGACGGTGCGCCCAAGCTTCTGCTTCACACGCGTCCGCATCTGCATCTCGCCGCAGGTCATCGGCATGGCGGGGTGAAAGCGGCCGTCTGGCAACTCGGGCACGCCCTCCGCCTGCCCCGAGATCCCGACGTAGTCCTCGACGACGTCGTAGTAGGGCTCGAGATCCTTGTAGCTGAGTGGCCAGTCGTCGCCGTATCCGTCGTGGGATCTGGCCTTGAGGTCGAGATCGCTGAGGCGGTAGCTCTGCCGGCCCCACACGTTGGTGCGGCCGCCGACCACACGCATGCGCCCGAGCCAGCCGAATGGTTTGTCTGCAGCAGTGGTGTACGGCTCGTCCAGATCGTTGGCGAACCAGTCGTAGTTGTATTCCATGCAGGCGTAGCAGTCCTTCTGCACGGGCCGCGTTTTCGCAATCAGCTCCTGCGCCCTGTCCCGATACTTCAGCTCGAAGGGGCGCATGTGCTCGGAGTAGGAGGCGTCCGTCAGGGCGCGTCCGGCGTCGACCAGCGCCACCTTCACCCCCGCTTCAGCCAGTCGTTTTGCCGCCCAGCCGCCCGACGCGCCGGAACCGACGACGATGACATCGAAGGTGTGACGGGAAGCAATAATCTGCATCTCCGCACCTTAACATGCGCGTTTGTGGAGCGCTTCATGCACGCTGCCACCGCGACTGTTCGCGTTGCTGCTGCCGTGGCTTGACCCGCGTGCGCACGGCCCCGTAGCATCGGTGGACGACCTTTGAAAGGAGCTGGCATGAAGAGGCGCGACTTTCTGCGTTGCGGAACGGCAGCGGCCGGGACGACGCTGCTCGGCCTGCATCGGTTCCCGCACCACCTCTATGCGTCGGCCACGAAGAAGACGGCCCAGGACCTGGTCACGCTCGGCAAGACCGGCATCCAGGTGACGCGCCTCGCGCAGGGCACCGGCACCAACGGCGTAAACAAGAGCTCGAACCAGATCCGCACGATGGGCGACAAGGGCCTGGCGGATCTGCTCGTCCGCGGTGTCGACCACGGAGTCCACTTCTGGGACCTCGCGGATCAGTACGGCAGCCACCCGCACGCGAAGCGCGCGCTGTCGACAGTCAAGCGTGACGGGGTCGTCATCCTCACCAAGACACACGCGAGCACGGAAAAGGAGATGTGGGCGGATCTGGATCGCTTCCGGACCGAGCTCGGCACCGATCGTCTCGACATCGTCCTGCTGCACTGCATGACGAGCGCGGACTGGCCGCAGAAGAAGGCCGGTGCGATGCAGGTGCTGTCGGAGGCGAAGCAGAAGGGCATCATCCGCGCCCATGGTGTGTCGTGCCACGACCTCGGCGCGTTGAAAGTGGCCGCCGCGAGCGATTGGGTCGATGTGGACCTCGCGCGGCTGAATCCCGCGGGCATGCAGATGGAGGGTGATCCTGCGACGATCATTTCCGTGCTCCGCACGATGAAGGCGAGCGGCAAGGGCGTGATCGGCATGAAGATCCTCGGTGCCGGCGGGCTCCGGAAGCGCGCTGACGAAGCATTGCAGTACGCGCTCGCGCAGGACGTACTCGATTGCTTCACGATCGGTTGCGAGAATCCGCAGGAGTTCGACGACCTGATCACGCGGATTCCTGCCGCCAGCACCAGGGCTTAGCTCTTTACCGTTGACCGTTCAAGGCCAAAGGCCAAAGGCCAAGGCAGGGCCAAGGGCTAAGGCCAAGGGCTAAGGGCTAAGGGCTAGAGGGATAATGGCGACGGCGAACGGTCAGCGGTGAACGGTGTACGGTGAACGGTTGGCTCTTGAGCCCTTAGCCCTTGAGCCCTTAGCCCTTGAGCCCCTTGTGGACCTGCTCCTCAGCGAGACCGGCGATCCCCTGAAGCAGCAGTGGCTCGATGGGCTCGCCGCGCTCGACTTGGAAGCCGCCTCCCGCTTCTCGCGGCCGTTCGCGCGACTGTCCGGACCGGACGTGTAAACGCTGCTGACCGATATCAGCCGCAACCAACTGTCACCGCCGACCCCCTCGAGAAGTTCTTCGTCACGACCAGAACGCCACCATCCACGGCTACTACACGTGGTGTGGTCAGCAACACGACGTGGTCCATCCTGGCGATGTGCTGGCGGACGATGGATCACCTGCAGGAACACCTGCGGACGGGTGAGGTCTGATCTACACTGACGCAGGGCCCGACTGAAGTCGGGCCGGCACCGACCCTCGGGGCCCGCCTGAAGTCGGGCGGCGCCGATTCTGGGCCCGGCTTGAAGTCGGGCCTTACAATGTCTTGAAAGGAAGCTGCTGTGAACCCGTATGAATCCGCTCGTCTGCCGTATGCCGGCTCTGCCTCCGGTGTCGCTGAGCGTGTCACCTCGTTCCTTCGCGTCGTGTACGGGTGGATGTTCGCGGGCCTCGCCATCACGGCCGTCGTTGCGTGGCTCGTCGCCGGCACTCCCGCCCTGGTGATGGCGATTGCCTCGAACAGGATCGCGTTCTGGGGCCTCGCACTGGTCCAGCTCGGGATGGTGTTCTACCTGTCGGCCCGGGTCGAGAAGCTGGCGCCCGGAACGGCGGCGCTGCTCTTCCTCGTGTACTCAGGGCTCACCGGCATCACGATGGCGTTCGTGCTGCTGGTGTACACGGGGGAGTCGGTGGCGCTCACCTTCTTCGTCGCCGCCGGGATGTTCGGTGCCGTGGCGCTCTATGGCACCGTCACCACGCGCAGCCTGGCCGGGGTGGGGCAGTTCATGTTCATGGGGCTGATCGGGATCGTGCTGGCGTCGATTGTCGGCATCTTCTGGCAGAACGACACGCTGCAGTTCCTGATCGCCTTCATCGGCGTGATCGTATTCACCGGCCTCGCCGCGTGGGATGCGCAGCGGCTCAAGGCGATGGCGCTATCGCTGCCCGACGGCCGCGTCGGTTCCTACGCGGTGGTGGGCGCGCTGTCTCTGTACCTCGACTTCATCAATTTGTTCCTGTCGTTGCTGCGACTGATGGGGAGCCGCCGCGACTGATGCCGCCGCCACTTACGGGGCGCGCGGCGGAATGCACAATGCACAATGCAAAATGTGCAATGCAAATGCATAATGCACGATGCAGACGATGATCCGGAACGGTCATCGGTTCTGTTTTGTGCATTCGTGCATCGTGCATTGTGCATTGCACGGTCACGTCGTGACCACGACCTTCCCAACACTCCCGCCCCCCTGCAGCCACCGCATCGCGCGAGGCACTGCGTCGAAGGTGAACGTCCGTCCCACGAAGGGCGGCCTGGTGATGAGACCGTCGAGCGCGTCGTAGCCGGGTGCGAGGCGCTCGATGGCCTCCCAGAGCCATATGAGGTTGAAGGCCAGCACGCTCCGGTTCTCGGCGATCATCTGCACCGGATCGAGCCGGGGGCGCCGCAGATATCGGGGGAGCAGGCGTAGATAGTTCGGCCGTGCGCCGCGGGTCATGTAGTCGGCGGCGCCGTAGATCACGTGACGGCCCTCGGGCCGCAGCCGCATGTACGCCGGGCGGAAATACGGGCCGGCAATCGCGTCGAACACGACGTCGAAGCCCTGCGCACCCGCGGCGCCCAGGGCGGCATCGAGTTGGACGCCGAACCGCGCCCCATCACGCACGCCGTCCCGCACGATGATGGCTTGGGGGGCGAGCCCCGTGCGCCCAGTCAGGAACGGCACCTTGGCGGGATCGCCGACGGTCGCGATCGCGCGCGCGCCGAGCCCCTGGACGATGTCCAGCGCGTTCAGGCCCACGCCTCCGGCGGCTGAGTGCACGAGCACGACTTCCGCTCGATCCACTCGCGCGAGACGCACCAGGCCGTACCATGCGGTCAGCGCCTGCACCGGAAACGCCGCGCCTTCCTCGAACGACCACGCATCCCGCAGCGGACGCAGGAAGCGCACATCCGCGTTCAGCGCCGTCGCATAGCCGCCGAACCTGGTGAGACCGACGACCCGCGTGCCCGTCTGCAGTGTGTTCTGGAGGATGGCACGGGCGTCCGCGCCGGCCGGCGGTCCGATCGCGTCGATCACCCCCGCGAACTCGAGGCCGGGCACGAACGGGCCTTTCGGCGTCGCCGAGTACAGCCCCAGGCACGCGAACACGTCGGCGAAGTTCAGGCCGATGGCCTTGACCGCGACGCGAGCCTCACCCGGGCCGGGGGGAGCCAGCGGTTCAGTAACAGAGTGCAGGCGATCCAGCGACCCGGCGCGATCGATGCGCCAGGCCTGGCGGGACTCGGGCATTTTTCTGCTGGACGTTAACCGTTAACCGTTAACCGTCAACCGTCAACCGTCAACCGTCAACCGGCAACGGCCAAGGGTCAACGGTCAAACGGCCCCGCGGTCACGGCCCAGCGGTCAGCGGTCAGCGGTGAGCGGTCAACAGTCAACGGTCAACCGCCCAACGCCAAGCGCCGAGCGCCTAGCGCCCAGCACCGCCTATCGTCCCCCCAGCCGCGAAAACAGCCGCTTGCGCGCCCCGACGGTGAGGCGTGCCTGGGGACCCGCCTGGGCCAACAGGTACTTGTGCCACTGATCGCGGTGGCTGGTCACCTGCAACGGCTTGAGCGCCAGCATGCCGGTCCGGCCGATGCCCGCCTGCAGGTACTCGAGCTCGGCCAGGCACGCGGTGAGGTCTTCATCGACCCGCATGTCGAGCCCGACCTCGCGGACCATGAGCATCGCTTTCGCCTGCACCGACAACTCCAGTTCCAGGCGAAGCAGGCAAAACATGTCGGCCACAATCGGGCCGGGGAAGTGCGCGCGCAGTTCCTTGAGATACGAGCCGAAGCGCGTGAACTCGAACGTGTCCGACACGACCAGCTGCAACAGCTCGACGTCGAGATCGAGGCCCGCGCCCACCCACTCGCGTGTCTCCTGCTCGCTGCGCTGGAACACGCTGAGCACGAGGATCGGCAGCACTATCAGCTGCACCATCGTCATGGCGAAGGGGGGCAGCGGGACGTGGTTGAAGCCCGAGTGGATGATGACCGCGGCGAGCCATCCCGGCCAGAACACCAGCAGCATCCGCTCGGGGCGGCGGTCGGCGAGCGTGCGTGAGACCATCGCAAAAATGGCCATTGTGGCCCCGTGCAGCACCGCCGTCCCCAGGCCGCGGACGAGCCAGAGCATCACCGGCGCATCACTGAACGTGCGCAGGTACTCGAGGTTCTCGACCACCGCGAAGCCGGCGCCCACCGCAAACCCCTGCACCGCCGCGTCCACGAGGAACCCAACGCGGCGCCGCGCGATCAGGAACACGATGAACGCGGCCTTGAGTGCCTCCTCCGTGATCGGGGCGACATAGCGGCCGAAGGTCGTCACTCCGAGCCCCGTCGCCGGCAGCAGCCAGGCGTGCAGCAGGATGCACAGCAGCGCCGCGCAGCCGCCGGCCGCGATCGCTGTCAGCACCGCTTTCATCCGCACCAGCTTGAAGCTGTCCATCAGCTGCAGGCCGCCGAGGAACAACAGCACCGGCACCAGGGCGATTGCGACGTGGAGAGCGGATGTCATCGACGCGGTCAGAGCACCTTGAGAGAAACCATCGCGCTGCTGCGCGGCTGCCGGTTCTGCTCGACGGCGACCGCCGCACCTGCCGAGAGCGTCAGCCGCAGCACCGAGAGCATCGTGAAACGGAGGTCCACCTGCCCACCGAGGTTCATGGCGGTGCGGCGGTCGGCCGGCGCGTCAAGGTTGGTCACCAGGCCCGAGACGAAGATCGCGGGCCGGAGCCACGAGGCGTAGAACCCGGGCGTGCCCACGCGGCGGAAACGGACGGGCGGGAGGTTCCACTCGAGCGTCGATTTGGCGAAGTTGCGGCCGCCGATTTCGTCGATGGGCGTGCCCGGGAACGCTTCGAGCTCACGGTACTGCTTTTCGCCGGCATGGTCGACGTAATTGTTCCGGAACCCACCGAAGTAGAAGTTTGCGAACGGCTGCGCGCGGTCGCGCGGAGAGAAGCCCGCCGCGTTGCGGAACCACAGGGAGGAGTGCCCGATCGGGAGCGCCGTGCCGCGGTCGTATGTGCCCCACAGCTTCGGATAGGCGCTGCCGTCGACGGTGCGCGCCTGCGCCGCCGCCGACCAGCGCGTGCCGGTCTCATCGTCGACCGCACCCTGCGAATTGCGGACGTCCGCGAACGCGAGGACGGCCTCTACCGAGTACAAGCGGTCCACGTCGACCGGGACGTTCTGATACTCGGGCAAGCGATCCAGATTGCCGGCGATGCTGCCCGAGATATCCAGGTTCAGAAATCGGGGCTCGTCGAAAATCAGGAGGTTCCGATGGCTCACCTCCGCGGCATACCCGCGGCGCCCGCGCTTGGTCGGGCCGAACAGGTCGTAGAAGTCGGCAGCGTTGTAGGAGGCCGTCGCGCGCCAGTCGTACCGCTGGTACTCGGCATTCACGTGGGCGCGCTCGCTCCCGGGCAGCGACGCATCGGGCGAGTAAGACGCCGTGAGGCTGAGGATGTTGAGGCTCAGCGGGTCCGAGAGATTCAAGCGCGCGCCAATCGCGGCGCTGCTCTTGTAGCCCTGCACGACGGGGTAGAGCGATTCGCGTCGCAGCCCGCCAGCCATGCGGTATACGCCTGTCGTTTTGGCCAGGCTGTCATACGGGATCTTTGCCGGAGACCCCACGTTCCAGGTTTCGATGACGGGGTGCTCGGCGACCAGTCGCTCGGCCAGAAACGTGATCGGGTTGATGTCCTCGATCGGGCGGGCCGTGACCCGTGCGGGGACGAACCCGGTGCCGGTGTAGCGGAACGCAATCAGCTCCTCACCGCCGAGCGGAATGGGACGGAAGAAGCCCGTGTCCGTGTTGGTGACGGCGTCGACCTTTGCGGTTTCGAGGTCGTAGCGGAAGATGTTCGAGACGCCCGTATAGTAGGCGCTCCCGTACAGCGCGCGGCCGTCCGGTGAGAAAACGAAATTGTTCGGCACCGACTGCCCGAAGTCGAACCGCGCAACCGGCGTCGCGTCGTGCCGGCCGAGGGCCTCGACGGACAGCACGCGCACGTCCTGCTTGCCACTGATATCACCAAACGATGCCACCAGGCGCGAGCCATCCGGCGAGACGTCCAGGTCGTACAGCACCGTGCCGTACGGGAACGTGTGCACGGTGTCGTAGGCGCGGAACGGCCGCGGGATCTTCACAATCGCGCACAGGCCGCCGACGTCGCGAATGCCCCAGATCGCGCCGGCCGTGCGATCGAACACGAGATTGCCGATGCGCACGTCCCGCATCAGGCGAGTGGTCCGCTTCGTTGACGGGTCGAGGGCCACGAGATCGCGCCAGGTGTCGTTGTCGGTCGTGTAGTAGAGGGTGCCGGCGTCGGGGTCGCGGGCGAGCGACGTCACCATGTACTTGACCGGCCCCTTGATTGTGGCAAGACGCTCGACCTTGCCAGTGTCGGCGGCGATGGCCCCGACGTGCGCCACCACCCCCGGATAGTTGAAGGCCGCGTACACGGTTCTGGTGCGTGGATCGTAGAAGGCACGCGACACCGACCCGAGCGCCTGTTGTGTCAGGTCGGTCGCGGGCGTGAGGGGAAACTGGCGCACGGCGGCCAGGTTGGCCTGCTGAAACGTGCGCTCATCGGCCGCCCACCGTGCCCAGGCCTCGTCGAGCGAGATGCCGAAGACGCGTTCGAACTCGGACGCATAGTACGCACGTCCGCCGTCGTGGCGGGCCACCCAGGCCACCAGTTTCTCGGGGCCGAATGTGCGGGCGACCCAGACCATGAAACGGGTGCCGTACAAGTACCGAGTTGGTCTGCAGCATGAAATCCACTTCGGTGCCTTCGGAGACCAGCCCGAGGGGATCGTAGAAGCTCACCCCGTCCTTGACCATCGAGCGGAACACCATCTCGTAGAAGCCGCTCTGCGCACGCCCGATCCCGCCCGCCATCCACGTGTCCAGGAAAGTGGCGATGCCCTCGTGAAACCATCTCGGCGCGGCCACGCGAGGCGTGGTGAGAAAAAAGTAGAGCACCGACTCCGGCTGCGCCGGCACGGGCAGCACCTTGCCGGAAAAGAGGCGCCGGTACATGCGATCAGAGCGCGCGGTCCGGTCCAGCGTCACGATGTGGACCAGCTCGTGGTTCATGATCAGGTTCATGCGATCGTTGCTGGTGACGGTTTCGAAAGGCGCGTTCACCGGCGCGATGCTGATGGCAAGGTTGTTCCGAGGCACGGAGTTGGCGCTGGCGCCGCCGGCGTCAGCGAAATCAGTCAGCAGCACCGTGATGCGCTCGGTCGGCGTGAAGTCGAAGAGGCGTTTCTGGAAGGCGAGCGAGTTGAGGAACGTGCGAGCCGCGTGCGGAATCAGGAACGCCTCGTCCGGCACGTAGACCAGGCGGGCTTCGGGGGTCTCGACCTTCGCCAGCTGGCCGTACGCAGGCCGCGCTGCGGTGAGCAGGAGAGGCAGTGCGGCCAGAAGCGTGACGAACACCGGCGCGCCGAGCACACCCCGACCCTGCAACCACCGACTGGACTGTCCCATGGAGAGCGCCGCCATCTTACATCAGCCGGATCTGGTCGGTTCGTCCACCGGAGGCGCTCACGCGGCAGTGGACGGCTCGTGGCCTGTATCGGCTGTATCAATAGTGCCTTGCGGGCGGGGCATCCTGACTGGCGGCGTTGCTCCTCCCTCGCATACTCCCGGTATGCTCGGTCGTCGCGCCTTGCCAGCCAGGCGCCGCGCTCCGAAATTCACTACCGATTCAGCTGACAGACCACTAGACCAGAAAGGCCCGGAGCCCCTGAAGGGCACCGGGCTGAGCAATTGGCAGGGAAGCGGCTACGACCGTGGCTCTGGAGAGCTCGGCCCGCCAGACCCTGGCTCTGAAGCTGGCTTTGCGAGACTGCGACCGCACCTGACTCTGAAGCCTGGAGGCGAGCTGGCTTTGCAGGGCAGCCGCACTCTGGCTGCGCGAGCGTTGCTGGCCAGCCCGCAGCGTTCTGACTCGCGAGCTTCGCGTTGAGGCCCGCCGCGTTCTGGCTCGCGAGGCCGGCGGCACCCTGGCTCGCAAGGCCTGCCGCACTCTGGCTTGCCAGCCTGGTGTTGAGGCCCGCCGCGTTCTGGCTCGCGAGGCCGGCGGCGCCCTGACTCGCAAGGCCGGCCGCACTCTGGCTTGCCAGCTGGCGTTGAGGCCCGCCGCGTTCTGGCTCGCGAGGCCGGCGGCGCCCTGACTCGCAAGGCCTGCCGCACCCTGGCTCGCGAGCTTCGTGTTCAGACCCGCCGCGTTCTGGCTGGCGACACCCGCGGCACCCTGACTCGCAAGACCTGCAGCCCCCTGGCTCGCGAGCCTCCCGTTCAGACCGGCCGCGTTCTGGCTTGCGAGACCGGCTGCGCCCTGGCTGGAAAGCTGCGTAGCCCCTGCGGCGCTCTTCGCCTCGGCGACGCTGTGGGCGGCGTCCACCCAGCTGCTCTCGAATGTGGGGTTGGTGACGAGCACCACGAACGACGGATCGTCGATGACCGCGGAGATGGCGGCATTGCTGATCGGGCTTGGGCTGGTGTCGCGGTTAGCGGCCCGTGCTCCGATTGCCGCTCGCACGGCGGGGTCGCCCAGCAGTGCGATCGCCTCCGGGTCGGTCATCACTCGGCCGAAGGCCTCGCTGTCGAGAAAGGCCTGAACTGTCTGCAGAGATGCGTCCAGCTTCACGTCTGCATCCGAGATCTGCGGCGCCGCGTAGCGCTTCGCGACGCCGACCGTGCCAGCCGTGGGACCGCCGGCATCCGATGAACCCTTCACGAGCCACACGCCAAGCACGGCAGCCGCCGCGGCTGCCAACCCCCACACGACCTTCTTCGAGATTCCTGCCTGTGACATGCCTGCCTCCTGGCGTGCGGCGATGGACGCCCTGCGCCCGCTGATCGATTCGACGCGTGGGTGAATCTGTGACATGACGCGCGGCCCGAGGGCCGGCGCGGGATCGCTGGTTTTGACCGATGCGAGGGTCTCCGCGAGCACGGCGAGCTGTGCTGCTCGGAGCCGCAGGGCCGCGCTCTCAGTCAGCCGAACGTCGAGACGCGCGCTCTCCTCGGCGGTGAGCGTTCCATCGAGTCTGCCCTGGAGCAGCTCTTCGTCGGATGAACGGTGGTCGGTCACGGTGTGTCTCCAGCCGATGTCGGCCGGCTCGACGTCGGCCCGCCGGGTGGCAGGTCGTTGTGGCGGCGGCCGCGCACTGTGAGAAATACACGCGAGCGCGGCAGAAGTTGGCGGGAGGCCCTAGAGCGGGCTCGCCCCACCCGAGCAACCGCTGCCCGAGTTGCTGGCGGGCGGTGTAGAGGCGTGACTTCACCGTCTTCACCGGGATGGCCAGCGTCTCGGCCACCTCATCGTACGAGAGCTCCGCGAAGTGCCGCAGAATCAGCACGTCCCGGTAATCCCGCGACAATCCGTCGATCGCCGCCTGCACGGCACGCCGACGCTCCTCGAGCTCCAGCGTCTGGAGCGCGCTGCCCGGGACGACGACGTCAGGGACGTCCGGTTCCTGGGGCCGGCGCGCCCGCAGGGTGTTGAGGCACTCGTTGGTGAGGATCCGGTAGATCCAGCTGAAGAACCGATGCTCCGCCCTGTAGTCCCCCAGGCGCAGGAACACCTTGACGAACGCATCCTGCGTGGCGTCCCGGGCATCCTCCGTGTTCCCCAGCATCCGCAGGGCCACGCTGAAGAGGACCCGCTCGTAGCGCTCGACCAACCCCGCGAAGGCCGCGGTATCGCCCCCCAGACAGCGCGCGATCGCCTGCTGGTCCTCGAGATCCTGCGGAGAATGGGCCACCCTGGTGCCCGACGTTATACCACGGCGGACTCGCCGAGCCCCCTTGCGAGAAATGAGATCGGGAGGTGTTTCTCACATCAATGAGAATGAGATCGGGAGGTGTTTCCGGGCGCGCGAATCGGGCGAGCGCCAGGTCGCGCGAGGGTTCGATGGCGAAGTGGGGCAGCAGTCCCGCAA
This sequence comes from Vicinamibacteria bacterium, assembly GCA_963763095.1. Lineage (GTDB taxonomy): Bacteria > Acidobacteriota > Vicinamibacteria > Vicinamibacterales > JAENWD01 > CAVUCH01. The sequence goes on along the minus strand of CAVXNR010000017.1, from coordinate 41,552 downwards.
GATCAAAGGCAAGGCGTACCGGCTCGACGAGCCGGCACAGCACCAGCTCACCGCTGACCGCCTGCACACGGCCCGAGACCGCGTCCAGAGCCAGCAGGCCAGCGCTGCTGATGTAATCCACCGCGGCGAGGTCCACCAGCAGGAGCCGGGCGCCGTCCTTGATGGCCCCGACGAGCGCCTCAATCAGATCGCCGGACGAGAGCGTTCCCAATCGGCCGACAGGGGCGAACACGTGCACCTCGCCCACGACCGTGCGGTCGATGTGCAAGCTCCACGTGAGGGCAGGAGTCGGGAGCATGGTTCGACCAATCAGGCCGGGGGCTGCAGACTACGGGCTGCAGGCCTGTCTGGCCTCAGGCTCGGCTGGCGCTCGTTCGCTGCCGCCAAACTGAGAAGTGCAGCGACCGCCGGCCCACCAACCCCGCCGTCTGCAGCCTGCAGCCTGCAGCCGAGTGTGCGCCGTCTACGGTCAGAAACATATACCGGATGCTGAACTGCACGCGATAGACGTCGTTGGTACCGGCGGTGCGCTCGATTGACTCGCGTGATCAGCTCGTTGTTCACCACCCGCAGCCGATACTGCGCGCGACCCTGCGCGTCAACGACCCCGCCCTGTGCCGCCGTCGGCACGATCAAGGGCGACGTGCTCACGAACCGGTTGCCTACGCCCCAGTTGCTGTTCAGCAGGTTGGTGAAGTTGAGCGCGTCGACGCGGAACTGGAACCGGTGTTCCCGGCCCGCGAAGTTGAGCAGCAGATCCTGGGCGATGTTGAAGTCGAGCCGATGCTCCAGCGGCAGGAAGACGGCGTTCCGCTGGACGTACTGCCCACGGTGCTTGCTGAGGTACTCGTCCCCCGAGATGAACGCCTCGAAGGCGGCGGCCTGCTCGGCGCCGGTGAACGTGCGGCCTGACGCGACGAACGTCTGGAAGTTCATCTCGGAGGCATCGCGCGGGATGTAGATCAGGTCGTTGCTCGTGCTGCCGTCGTTGTTCAGGTCGCCGGAGAACACGTAGCTGCCGCTGCCGGTGTTGACCGGCCGCTCGCCGTTCCGGCTCTCCCAGAACCCCGAGACCGTCGTCGCGCCCCATCGGAAGTAGCGCCGCGTGTAGGAGGCCGCGAGATACCAGCGGTGGCCCGGGGAGCCGAGGGAGTAGCCGATCCCGGGATTGTTGGGATCGCCCGAGTGCTGGTTGTTGGTCCACGAACCGGCGGCGATCGAGCCCGGATCGACCGTGTTCTTCGACTCGCCGTAACTGTACGCCGTCTTCATCCAGAAGCCGGACGTGAGTGCCCGTTCAGCGGAGAACGCGAGGTTCCACGACGTGCCGACGTCCTGGTTCTTCAGCACGATCGCGTTCGCCACGTTGCTGTTGATCCGGTTGGTCGCGACCCACCGCGGGCGCGCGTCGGCGTCCGCGTGAAGGCGCTGTCGGGCGGCGCCAGGTTCGCGTTGATGTAATAGACGCCGTTGACGTCCCGGTTGTAGAGGTACTCCGCCGTGCCGGTCCAGCCGCCGAACAGCCGCCGATCCACCGCGATGTTCGAGCGCCACACCTGGGGGAACTTGAAACTCTCGTCGGTCAGCGCCAGCTCGTAGCTGCTCGCCGGCGCTCCGGTGACGGTGGTCGGCTTGTAGTAGTCCGGATCTGCGTTGAATGGCCGCGCCGTCGTGTTTGTCAGCTGCTCGAAGCCGGTGAGCACCCCCGTGTTGCCGATCTGGTTCGAGATCCACACGTACGCCGGCCGGCCGGTGAAGACGCCCGTTCCGCCGCGCACCTGCGTCATGCGGTCGCCCGTCAGTCCCAGTTGAAGCCGAGACGCGGGGACCACAGGATGTTCGGGTCCGGCAGCTTGCCCGTCGAGTACTGCACCGGCCTGCCGGCTCTCGTCCCTGAAGGTCAGGGCGTCGGCGTCGGCGTTGGTGAACCCGTGTCGTCGAAGACCGGCACGTCGAGGCGCAGGCCCGGCGTTGATCTTCAAGTTGTCCCTGACCCGCCAGTCGTCCTGCACGTACACGCCGGCGTAGTTCACCCGCAGCGGCTGAAGCGGCTTCTCCTGTCCGGGGATGTTGTTCCAGCGCACCTGGAAGGTGCGCAGCGTCACCGGCGAGGTCGTGCGGTTCGGGTCCGCCAGGAACCCGTTCGCGTCCGTGTAGAAGTCCGCGAGCGAGTTGTAGACGTAGACGCTCTGCGAGCCGGGGAAGAACACGTTCTCGGAGTAGTAGTGCTCGTAGCTGCCGCCGAATCGTCAGCCCGTGGTTCGCGCCGTACTTGGTGAAGTTGTTCTGCAGCTGGAACGTGTTGTAGCGGAGCTCGTTGTTCGGCGTGAACGGCTCGAACCCGAACGAGGTGTAGACCGACCCGCCCTCGAGCACGTCCACGAACGGGAAGAACGTCCCACGCGAGGCCCGGCTCTCGTCCTGCTTGGTGTAGCCGACGATCATGCTGTTGGCCATCGTGTCGCCGAGAATGGAGTTCCACTCTCCGACGCCCGACCTGATGTTCTCGAGAATCTGGTAGTTCGAGTTCTCGAAGTTCAGCCCGAACGTGGTGGAGCGCCGGTTGCCGAAGCCGAGCGACGACGAGTTCGAGGCGAGCACGTCGGTGATCGAGTCGAGCTGGTTGTAGCGGAACGACAGCTTGTTCGTGTCGCTCAGGTTGTAGTCGAACTTGGCGAGGTAGCGCTTTGCAGGCGTCGCGGCATCGTACTCCTGATACGAGCCGGGATCGTAGTCGAAGCTTGACGACAGGAAGTTGCTCAGAGCCTCGAGGTCGGACGCGAGCACGCGCGTGACGTTTCCCGCCGACCGGCTCTCCTCCCGTGTTCGCGCGGAACGTCGTGCCCGGCTGTTCGAGCTTCTCGTTCTCGTAGCTGCCGAAGAAGAACAGGCGGTTCTTGAGCGACGGGCCCGGATGCCCAGCCGCCGGTGTTCCGGTAGGTGAACGTGCCGGGGTTGAACGTGCGCGCCCGCGGCCTTCGTGCCGACCAGGCTCTCGTCGCGCCAGGCATGCGAGAAGCTGCCGTGCAGCGCGTTGGTGCCGCTGCGCGTGACGGTGTTCACGCGCCGCGCCGACGAAGTTGCCCTGCCGCACGTCGTACGGTGCGACGCTGACCTGGACCTGCTCGATCGACGACAGCGAGATCGGCGCAACGCCGGTCCGCTCGCCGGGCGTGCCCGCAAGGCCGAACGAGTTGTTGAAGTAGGACCCGTCCACCGTGATGTTGTTGAGCCGGTTGTCCTGTCCGGCGAACGACATGGTGCTGCCCGCCTGCGGCGTCAGCCGCGTCATCGACTCGAGCCGGCCCGTGATCGTCGGCAGCGTGGCGAGCGTCTCGCGGCTGATGCTCGTTGCCGCGCCGGTACGCTCCGAGCTGAACGCCGGGTCTGACTGTGCCGTCACCAGGACCTGTTCCTGAATGACGGGGCGCACCTCGAAGACGAGGTCTGTCGCCACGCCGAGGTTGACCGCCACGTTCTCCTGAATCTGCGGCTCGAAGCTGAGCGCACCGGTGCCGCCCTGGAACACGGTCACGCTGTACGGCCCGCCGACGCGCATCCCGGGGATCGAAAAGCGTCCGTCCGCGCGGGTGACGGTCTCGTAGGCGGTGCCCGACGGGAGATGGATCGCGGTCACGCCCGCGCCGGCGACCGGCTGTCCCTGCACGTCCTTGACGACGCCCATGACTACGCCGGTGGTGACACCCTGTGCGTGCACCACGTCTACAGACCACGACACGCCGAGCACGGCGCAACGGCCACCACGCGGCAGACGTGCCACGCCGACAATCTGAACAGTCGTCTCATGAATAACTCCAGGTGGTCGAACCTCTGGCCGGTTCCGGCCACGTGCCGGTGGTCGAATTGATGAAGGGCGATACCGGCCGACCATTCAACCGCAGCAGGCGCAAATCAGCGCCATCGGCGCGCTCGGATCACCCCGGGTGCAAGCGGCAGTCCTGCGCAGTATGGCTGGCTGGCGCAGGTCGCACGCCTCAAGACACCGGCTGGAGTGGCGTCACTGCTGCCGAGCTGAACGTGGGGAGTACATTGTTGCAAACTCCAGCGTCCTGTCGGCATACTCCCGCACTCTACGGACACGCCGTGCCGCCGGCACGCCCGTCGTGAGCCCGCATCAGCGCACAGAAGAGGAGTCTCGAATGGACAGGGCGCGATCGCGAACGATCGTATGGGTCCTCGCGGCCATGTTGAGCGTCACGGCCGCCAGTCTGCTCCTGGCGATTGGGTTCTCCGGGACGCCGCCGGCAACGCGGGTTGCCGCGAGACCAGACAGAGGCCGTCCGGCAGCGCTTGCGCGCCACCTCGAGCGGCTGCGCGCCATTCCCGGTCGCGGGGGCGAGGGTGTCGCTGGAGGCCGGTCTGCCGGGGAACTCGCATTCGTCAAGCGTGCGTATCCCGGCAGGGACATTCCACTGGCTCGCATCCGGGCCGCACGCGCCGCATTCACGCGGGTGCGGGGCCGAAACCTGCCGTCGGGGCGCGGCCGCCCCGGCACGTGGACATCGGTCGGGCCCACGACGGCGCTCTACCCTGCCACGGCCTTCCGTTCAAGCTTCAGCTATGTGCCCGCAGCCTATGTCGCGAGCGGTCGAACCACCGCGTTGGCCATCAGTCCGGTCTGCAGCCATTCCAGCTGCACCTTGTGGATCGCGGCGGCCGGCGGTGGCATCTGGCGCACCGACCGGGCATTGGCAGGTACGCCCAATTGGCGGTACGTTTCGGGCGCTTTCGGAATCGGCAACGTCAGCTCGATCGAGCTCGATCCGAACGACAGCACCGGACGCACCCTGTGGGTCGGCACCGGCGAGGCGAACGCGAGCGGGGACAGCGGCGCCGGTGTCGGCGTGTACAAGAGCACGGATGGCGGCACGACGTGGACCGGTCCCCTGGGCGTGAGCGCCTTCGACGGACGCGCGGTGGGCACGATCGCGGTCAAGCCCGGGGATCCGAACACCGATTTTCGCGGGCACCACGCTCGGCGTGCGCGGCATTTCGTCGGTCGCCGGCGGAGCGGTCGCTCTCATCCCCGGCGCGCCAGACTGGGGGCTGTACAGGTCTACAGACGGCGGCAGCGACGTGGGCGCTGATCCACAACGGTGCGGCTACCCTGAGCGGGTGCACCGACCAGCTCTCAGTTGTCTTCAACGCGACGCCGTGCTCGCCCATCGGCGTGCGGCGCGTCATGGCCGACCCGGTGGATGCGAACACCGTCTATGCCGCCTCGTTCGCGCGCGGCGTTTGGCGCTCGGGCGACGGTGGCGCGACGTGGACCCAGATCAACCCGTCGCTCGATGCCGCGACGTCCAGTGCGCGTCCCGAGATCGCGGTGAACGTGCTGTCGAATGGCAACACCCGGATGTACGTCGCGGAAGGCGCCGCCGGCAGCCCGATGGCGCGCCTGTTCCGCAGCGATAGCGTTCGCACCGGGGTGCCCACCTTCACGAACCTGACGAGCCCGAGCGTCGACGACCCTGGGTTCGGGTCGCACGCCTACTGCACCGGCCAGTGCTGGTACGACAACTTCGTCGTCAGCCCTTCCGGTCATCCCGACGTTGTATATCTGGGTGGATCGTATGCGTACGGCGAGACGGGCGGCGTCTCGAACGGTCGCGGCCTCGGGCTCTCGACCGACGCCGGCGTGTCGTTCACGGACATGACGATGGACGCCGACGGATCCGCTGCACCCGAACGGCCTGCATCCGGATCAGCAAGCGCTCGTCGTCAACCCCAACGATCCGTACCAGTTCTTTGAAGCGAACGACGGCGGGATCATGCGGTCGAGCGGCGCGTTCGCCGACGTGAGCAACTGGTGCGACGACCGCGCGGGCTGCAGGCGGCCACGCTCGCCCGCTGCAAGCAGCTGCTCTCGCGCGTGCCGACCGAGCTGCAGGGCATCAACAAGGGCCTCGCCACGCTCCAGTTTCAAAGCCTGTCGGTGAGTCCGTTCAACTCGAACGTCCTGCAGGGAGGCACACAGGACAACGGCACCTGGCAGTCCACCGGCAACCCGGTGAGGTGGCTGAACACGATGATCGGGGACGGCGGGCAGTCAGGGTTCGACGTCGCGAACCCGAACTTCCGGTTCCACACGTTTTTCGACGCCTCACCGGACGTGAACTTCAGCGGTGGCGACATGGCCGACTGGAACTGGATTGGCTCTCCCATCTATGGCACCGGCGGGCTCTTCTACGTGCCGATCATCGCGGACCCGGTCGTGTCGCGCACCATGTTCGTGGGTGCGGCGAACGCCTGGCGCACGAAGACCTGGGGCATGGGCTCGCTGACCGTTGCGCAGTTCCGAGACCAGTGCAACGCGTGGTTCGGCAACTTCTCCGGGCCGTGCGGTGACTCGGTCGAGATCGCGTCACCGTCGCTCATTGCCGAAGTGCGCGGCGACCGGTCCGGCGGAGCAGTGGCGGCCGTCGAGCGCACGGCGGCCGACACGTCTACCGGATGGGCCGCCACCTTGACGGGGCGGGTCTTCATTTCGAAGAACGTGGATGCCGAGCCCGCGGCCAGCGTGGCGTGGACACGCATCGATCTGCCGACCACCCCCGACCGGTTCGTGACAGGCATCCACGTGGATCCGGCGAACGGCAACCACGCCTGGGTGTCGTACAGCGGTTACGATGCCACAACGCCCGCGACGCCGGGACATGTCTTCGAGGTCACGTACAATCCCGCGACCTCAACTGGTGTCTGGACGGACCGTAGTTTCGACCTCGGGGACCTTCCGATCAATGACGTGGTGCACGACAACGTGCGGGGCGACCTCTACGCATCGTCCGACTTCGGTGTCATGCGGCTGGCCTCGGGAGCCACGTCGTGGACACTCGCGGCGTCGGGCATGCCGAACGTCGCAGTCTCGGGGCTCACCTTCGTGCCGGGTGCCCGGAAGATTTACGCCGCGACGCATGGTCTCGGTGCGTGGCAGTTGAACCTACGGTAAGGCGCGCATCTGATATCGTTCCTGCCGTGCCAGCGCTCCCCGATGGTGTCGTCGCCGGTCCTGATGGTCTGCCGCGGTGCTGGTGGTGCGCGGCGACCGACGAGTATCGCGCGTACCACGATGCCGAGTGGGGCCGGCCGGTAAAGGACGATTACCGCCTCTTCGAGAAGATCTGCCTCGAGGGATTCCAGGCGGGCTTGAGCTGGCTGACGATCCTCCGCAAGCGCGAGGCGTTCAGGAGTGCCTTCGCCGGGTTCGATTTCAATCGCGTCGCCCGCTTCAGTCCCCGCCGTGTTGAAACGCTGCTCGCGAATGCCGCCATCGTCCGGCACCGCGGCAAGATCGAATCCACCATCAACAACGCGCGCCGTGCCCGGGAACTCGTGAGCGAGTGCGGCTCGCTGTCGTCCTATTTCTGGCGCTGGCAGCCCGAGCCCGCCTCACGTCCGGCGCGGATCACGAGGGCGGCGCTGATGGCGATGAGCACCACGCCGGCATCCATCGCGCTCTCGCGGGATCTCAAGCGCCGCGGCTGGACGTTCGTGGGGCCGACCACCGTCTATGCCTTCATGCAGGCCATGGGCCTGGTGAACGATCACGTGGAAGGCTGCTTCGCGCGCGAGGCCGGACGGGGGAGCTTCGGTCTAATGCACAATGCACGATGCAGAATGCACAATGCACGAACGTGACGCACGATGCGGAATGCACAATGTGCCCTCAACCGGGCCCCCAGACTGCGCGATTCACAGACACGCAAGCAGCAGTGCCCGCGTGGAGCCACTGTGCATCTAGCGTGTTCGGTTGTGCATCGTGCATTGTGCATTGTGCATTGCCCTGAATCCTCGTAATGCCTCCTACCCTCGAGCGCCGTATCAGGCTGCTGCCAGGCCACGGCGCTGAACATGTCGAACATGATCGGCATCGGGCCGTTCATCACGATCCCGCTGCTGATGACGGCGCCTCGGCGGCCCGCAGGCGCTGGTCGGCTGGCTGGTCGCGCTGGTGATCGTGATCGCCGACGGGTTGGTCTGGAGCGAGCTGGGCGCGGCGATGCCCGGCTCGGGCGGCACGTATCGGTACCTGCGCGAAGGCTTCGGCCGCGGTACTGGGCCGGCTGATGGCGTTCCTCTTCATCTGGCAGTTCATCCTCAGCGGGCCGCTCGAGATCGCCTCCGGCTACATCGGCTTTGCCAACTACGCACGCTACGTGTGGCCCGGCATGTCACGCAGCGGGCGTTGCGATCGCGGTGGCGATCGGGGCTGTGAACATCGCGCTGCTCTACCGCCGATCGATTCGATCGGCCGGCTCACGGTCACGCTCTGGGTCGGCACGCTGCTGACCACGCTCGCCGTGATCGTCACCGGGGCGCTCAACTTCGACCCGGCCATCGCGTTCGACTTGCCGCCCGACGCGTTCAGCTTCTCCCTCGGCTTCCTCCTCGGCCTCGGCGCCGCGGCGCGCGTCGGCATCTACGACTACCTGGGCTACTACAACATCTGCTACATCGGCGACGAGGTGCAGGACCCGGGCGGGTCATCCCGCGCGTCGATCCTCATCAGCGTCCTGGCGGTGGCGCTGATCTACATCGGCATCAACCTGTCGATCATCGGCGTGGTCCCGTGGCGCGAGTTCGTGCCGCCTCGGCCCATCCGCGAGTCCGACTTCATCGTCTCGATCTTCATGGAGCGGCTCTACGGCTCGCCCGTCGCCACGGTGTTCACCGCGATGGTGCTCTGGACCGCGTTCGGCTCGGTCTTCGCGCTGCTGCTCGGCTACTCGCGCATCCCCTACGCGGCGGCGCTGGACGGCACGTTCTTCAGGGTCTTCGGCAGGCTGCACCCGGAGAAGCACTTCCCGCACGTCTCGCTGCTGATCATCGGCGTGATCGCGATCCTGTGCAGCACGCTTCTCGCTCGGCATGGTGATCGACGCGCTGATCACGACGCGCATCCTGATCCAGTTCATCGGCCAGATCGTCGCGCGTGACGCTGCTGCGCCGGCGCAGCCCGACATGCCGCGGCCGTTCCGCATGTGGCTCTACCCGATGCCGGCGCTGATCGCGCTGCTCGGCTGGATCTTCCTGTTCGCCACCTCCGATCCGCTCGTGATCCTCTTCGGCCTCGGCACGCTGGCGCTCGGCGTCGCCGTCTTCTTCGTCTGGTCCTGGCGAACGGGGCACTGGCCGTTCGAACGGCGATAGGCGAGTGAGGGGGGGGAGGGGTGGGAGGGGGGAGAGTGAATGTGGAGCCGGGATTATCCGCGTAATCGCTGGGCACATCATGCGAACCATCGTCCTCAACGAACCTGGCGAACTGCGGCAGACCGACACTGACGTCCCCGGACCTCCCGGCGTGGGCATGGCGCTGGTGCGCATTCGCCGTGTTGGCGTGTGCGGCACCGATTTCCACGCGTGGCGCGGACGGCAGCCGTTCTTCAGGTACCCCGCGTGCTTGGACACGAGTTGGGCGGGGAAGTGGCGGCTGTCGGTCCGGACGTCCGCACCGTCTCGCCCGGCGACCGCTGCGCCATCGAGCCCTACCTGAACTGTGGCGAGTGCCAGGCATGTGACCGCGGGCGCGGCAACTGCTGCGAGCGCATTCAGGTGCTTGGCGTGCATGTGGACGGCGGCATGCGTGAGTGGCTGCATGTCCCCGCCCGTAAGCTTCACGCTTCTGCCGTGCTCGAACTGGACACGCTCGCCCTCGTCGAGACCTTGAGCATCGGCGCGCACGCCGTGAGCCGTGCCGTGCCCGGACCCGGCATGGGCGTGCTCGTGGTCGGGGCCGGTCCCATCGGCCTCTCGGTGGTGGCCTTCGCGCGCGCGGCGGGTGCAGATGTCGCCGTGATGGACGTCAACCAGGCGCGGCTCGCGTTCTGCCGATCGCATCTCGGCGTCACACGCACCCTGCACCGGCGGGTCTGGACACGCCCGCGAACGTTGGCGACGCACTCGGCGGCCTGCCGCTCGTCGTCTTCGATGCCACGGGCAACCGTGAATCCATGGCGGCGTCGTTCGCGTTTTCCGCACACGGCAGCACGCTGGTCTTCGTCGGCCTCGTGCAGGCCGACGTGACGTTCCGCTATTCGGACTTCCACCGGCGCGAGCTGACGCTGCTCGCAAACCGCAACGCGCTGCCGCGAGACTTCGCGCACGTGCTCGCGACCCTGAGTCCGGCCGGCTCGATGTCCGGCCGTGGATTACCCACCGCGCCACGCTCGACGAAGTGCCCTCGCGCTTTCCGGAGTGGGTCTCACCGGAGGCCGGTGTCGTCAAGCCATCATCGAGGTCTAGGTGCCACGCGCTATGATCACGTGTCATGCCGATTCCCCCGGGCTCGAAGCGTGGCAACGCGGTCCCATTGATGGCGTCCCGCCGCTGCTCATGCCCGCCGCCCACGCCCTCGTCCACGCGTGCGAGGATGCGGAGCGGGCGCTGAGCGGCTTGTCCACCGACGAGATCTGGCGCCGTCCCGGCGGCGCTCCCTCGGTCGGATTCCATGTCCGTCACCTTGGCGGCGCGCTGGATCGCCTCCTCACGTACGCGCGCGCGGAGCAGCTCACCGCCGAGCAGCGCCGGCGCGTGGCCGCGGAAGGAGACCCCGAGACTCCTCCGCCCGGCGCCCCCGAGCTGCGCTCCGAGCTCCGCGCCGCGATCGAGCGCGCCCTCGATCAAATCCGCGCGACGTCCGAAGCAACGCTCCTCGAAGCCCGAGGCATCGGCCGGCAGCAGATCCCGACCACCGTCATAGGCCTGCTCTTCCACGCCGCCGAGCACGCCGCCCGCCACGCAGGCCAGGCGCTGACCACCGCGCGAATCGTGCGCGGCGTCGGCGCATAAGCGCGGCTCCGGGCTCCAGGCTCCAGACCCCGGGGCTTGTCAGCCTCCCGAGCCCAAAGCCAGACAGGCCTGGAGCCTGGAGCCCGAGCCAGACAAGGCCCGGAGCCTGGAGCCTGGAGCCGGACAAAGCCCGCAGCTCGAAGCGCGGCATCGCGAGTCCACGCACCGCCTCGCGGTACAATCGAAGGCTCCGCTTCCGCCGGGCTGCCCGGCGGGCGGCCGCGTGCGACGAGGAGTACCGCATGGGCTTCGGACGACGAGTTTCGCTGGCATTCCGCGCATTCTGGGACCTGCTCCGGTCCGGCACCCTTCCGGACGACATCGTCGCTGCGGCCACGGCGGAATCGGACCATGGCGCAGCGGCTCCGGTTGTTGCGGTCGTGCCCACCACGGTGGAGCGGCCCGATGACGGGGCGGTGCTGCTGCTCTCGGTCCTGCAGCGCGACGGGCGCCTCATTGATTTCCTGATGGAGGACATCAACGCCGTACGCGGACGCGCAGATTGGTGCCGCCGTTCGCAGCGTGCATACCCGGAGGTGCCGTCAGGCTCTGAATGGTACGTGTCGCTCCAGCGCCCGAGCCCAGGCTCGAAGACGCCCAGGAAGGGACGATCAGCGTCACGGTCAACCACGGCATCGAACCCGCCCGCGTCAAGCTGATTGGCAACGTCTCGGGGGCGAGCCGCCGTTCACCGGCGTGCTCCACCACCGCGGCCTGGGAGTCGTGAATCCAGCATGGAATTGCCGCCGCTCGCCGCAGCCGGAGGGCGGCAGGGTCATCGCGCCCGCCGAAATCGAAGTGACCTATACCCGGGGGGGGCATCGTGCGTGGCAGCCCGTTCATCGTCGGCATCGATCTCGGCACGACCAACTGCGCGCTCGCGGGTCGACGCGGAGCCCGGCGAAGCGGCGTCCCGATCCAAGTGCAGGACATCCCGCAGCTGGTCAACCCGGGCGAGGTCGCCGCGCGCTCGCTGCTGCCCGTCGTTCCTCTTCCTGCCGGGCGAGCCGACTTCCCGGCCGGGCAGCCTGGCGCTGCCGTGGGACCGAGGCGCCGCAGGCGTCGTCGGCGAGCTCGCGCGCAAGCGCGGCGCCGAGAATCCGGTCGCCTGGTCGCGTCGGCCAAGTCCTGGCTGTCGTACGCCGGCGTCGAACCGCACCGGCGCCGATCCTGCCCTGGGGCGCGCCGGAGGAGGTGCCGAAGGTCTCGCCGGTCGACGCCTCGGCGCGCTACCTCGCGCACCTGCGCGCGCGCGTGGGACGCAGCGTCGAGCGGCCCGAGCTCGCGCTCGCCGAGCAGGAGGTGCTGCTCACCGTGCCGGCGTCGTTCGACGAGGAGGCGCGCGAGCTGACGCTGCGCGCCGCCGACAGCGCGGGCCTCGAGCACGTGACGCTGCTCGAAGAGCCGCAGGCGGCCTTCTACGCCTGGCTCGACGGCGCAGGGCGACGGCTGGCGCAAGCACGTCCAGGTCGGCGACCTGATCCTGGTCTGCGACATCGGCGGCGGCACGACCGACTTCAGCCTCATCGCCGTGGCCGAGGAGGGCGGCGAGCTGCGCGCTCGAGCGCATCGCCGTCGGCGACCACATCCTGCTCGGCGGCGACAACATGGACCTCGCGCTCGCGCGCGCTGCTGCAGCAGCGGCTCGAGGCAGCACGGCCACACGATCGACACCTGGCAGCTGCACGCGCTCTGGCACCAGTGCCGGCTCGCGAAGGAAGCGCTCTTCGCCGACCCGCGAGCAAGACGCAGCCGTCACGCTGCTCGGCAGGGGCACGCAGCTGGTCGGCGGCACGATCAAGACCGAGCTGACGCGCGACGACCTCGACGCAGGTGCTGCTCGAGGGCTTCTTCCCGATGGTCGCGAGCGACGCGATGCCCGCGCGGCAGCGCCGCGTCGGCTTCCAGGAGCTCGGGCTGCCCTACGCCGCCGACGCCGGCGATCACCCGGCACCTGGCGCGCTTCCTCGCGAGCAGACCGCGGACAGCCGCGCGACGGTCGGCGATCCGCGACGCGGCCCCGAGCGGCTTCGCCTGCCCGACGCACGTGCTCTTCAACGGCGGCGTCATGAAGGCGGCGCGCGCTGCGCGAGCGCGTCGTCGAGGTGCTCGACGCTGGCTCGCGGCCGAAGGTTCGCGCCGCTCGGCCCGAGCACGTGCTCGACGCGCCGGACCTCGATCACGCGGTGGCGCGCGGCGCGGCCTACTACGGCATGGCCCGGCGCGGGCGCGGCGTGCGGATCCGCAGCGGCGCCGCCGCGCACCTACTACATCGGCATCGAGAGCGCGATGCCGGCGGTGCCGGGGATGGCGGCGCCGCTCAAGGCGCTCTGCGTCGTGCCGTTCGGCATGGAGGAAGGCACGGAGCGCGACGATCCCGATCGCGAGTTCGGGCTCGTCGTCGGCGAGCCGGCGGAGTTCCGCTTCCTCAGCTCGACGGTGCGCAAGCAGGACGCGTCGGCACCCTCGTCGAAGACTGGGGCGACGAGATCCAGGAGCTGAGCCCGCTCGAGGTGACGCTGCAGCCTGGACGGCCGCGAGGACACCGTGCTGCCGGTGCGCTCGAGAGCCGCGTCACCGAGATCGGCACGCTCGAGCTGTGGTGCGTCGTCGCGCGACGAGGGCGCATCGCTGGAAGCTCGAGTTGAACATCCGGGAGCAGGAACGGTGACGCCGCTGGCGGCGGCGGCGGCGGCGAGCGGCCGGCGATACGGAACGCCGTACCGGGATGAGCGGCCACACAGTATCAGCACGACGTGAACGACGTCGCGTTTCCTCATCGGCATCGACCTGGGCACGACCAACTCGGCGGTCGCCTATGGGAGGTCGAAGCGGCGGCGATCCGGCGCGCCGGCGTTCGCGTGTTCGAGGTCCCGCAGCTCGTCGCCGAGGGCGAGGTGGAGCCGCGCCAGACGCTGCCGTCGTTTCTCTACCTCGCCGACGAGAGGAGCGCGCCTCGGGCAAGCTTCGGCGCCGTGGGAGTCGCGGCGGCGATCCCGGTCGTCGGCGCCTTCGCGCGCGAGCAGGGCGCGCTGGTGCCGGGGCGCCAGGTCGCCTCGGCGAAGTCGTGGCTGGCGTACCGACGCGGTCGACCGCACGGCGCCCATCCTGCCCTGGGGCGCCGAGCCGGCGAGCTCGCCTGCTCGCCGGTCGAGGCCTCGGCCGCTACCTCGGCACCTGCGCGACGCCTGGAACCGACGCACGCGCGCGGCGCGCGGCGCTGCGTTCGAGCGCCAGGAGGATCGTGCTCACCGTGCCGGCCTCGTTCGACGAGGAGGCGCGCGAGCTGACGGTCGCGGCGGCGCGCAGGCGGGCCTCGACATCTGACCTCTCGAGGAGCCGCTGGCGGCCTTCTACGCCTGGATCGCGGCCAATCGCGGGCGCTCGAGCGCGTCGCTCCGGACGGCGAGCACGTGCTCGTCTGCGACGTCGGCGGCGGCACGACGGACTTCACCCTGATCCGCGTCGGACGTCGAGGGCGACGAGCCGCTTCGAGCGCATCGCGATCGGCGAGCACCTGCTGCTCGGCGGCGACAACGTCGACCTCGCGCTGGCGGCGCGCGTGGAGGAGCGGCTCGGAGCGCGGCTGACGCTGCGCAGCGGCACGCGCTGCGGCGGCAGTGCTGCGCGGCGAAGGAGCGGCTGCTCGCCGACGCGGCGCCGGGCCGCGTGTGGTGACCTCCTCGGCAGCGGCCGCGCCGTCGTCGGCGGCGCGCTCTCGGCCGAGCTCACGCGCGAGGAGGTCGTGGGGCCTGCTCGAGGACGGGTTCCTGCCGGTGAGGGCCAACGACGAGTCCCGGCCGCGACGCCGGCCTGGCGCGCTGCGCGAGCTCGGGCTGCCGTACGCCACCGACCCCGCGATCACAAGGCATCTCGCCCGGTTTCTGACACGCGCGGCACGGCGGGGGGCACGCCGGGCAGAGTCCGGCGCCACGCCCGACGGCTTCTCTTCAACGGGGGCTTCTTCACCCCGGACGCGCGCGCGAGCGTCTCGTCCAGGCGTGGCCGGGTGGAGGGAGGCTGCGGCCGCGGGTCCTGCCCGGCGAGCGCCCGGAGCCGGCGGTGGCGGTCGGCGCCGCGTACTACGGCCAGGTCCGCGGCGCGGCCCGAGGCCATGCGGCGTGCGCGTCAGCGGCGGCAGCCCGCGCGGCTTCTACCTCGGCGGCAGGGCGGCGGGCCGGACCGCGGCAGGTCGCGTCTGCCGTGCTGCCGCGCGGGACGCAGGAGGGCACGCACGTCGACCTCGCCGGGCGCGAGTTCACCGTGCTCACCAACCGCGCCGTGTCCTTCACCCTCTACAGCTCGCTCGCCGCAGCGACGCCGGGGATGCGGTCACGCTCGTCCGCGGGACGATCTGCACCGGCACGCGCCTCTCGTGACCGTGCTGCGCTACGGCAAGCGCTCGCGCCAGGCCGAATCCGGTGCATCTGTCGTGCGCTTCACCGAGCTGGGCACGCTCGAGCTCTGGTGCAGTCCGCGCGAGACCGAGCACCGCTGGCGGCTGCAGTTCCAGCTGCGGGGTCGGCCCCGGTGGCAGCCGGAGCCCGGGAGTGCCGGGCCGCGACGAAGTGATGGTCCGAAGAGGCGATCGCGCGGGCCGAGGGGCTGCCCGAGACGTCTTCGGCGGGCGCGCGACCCCGACGGCGAGCCCCGAGCGCTCGGCGCCCAAATCGAACGCTCCTCGGCTACGGCAAGGACGCCTGGCCGGTCGTGCTGTTGCGGCGCCTCGCCGATCGCCTGCTGCGGATGCCAGACGCACGCCGGCGCGGGCACCGGTTCGAGGCACGCTGGCTCAACCTGTTCGGCTTCTGCCTGCGCCCGGGCTTCGGCGCCCCCGCCGACGACTGGCGGTCGGAGAGACGCGCAAGGTCTACACGAGGGGGCTCGCCTTTCCGAAGGACGTGCAGTGCCAGGTCGAGTGGCTCATTCTCTGGCAGCGGGTGGCGGGGGGCTTGAACGCCGGCCAGCAGCGGGAACTCGCCTTGCGCGTGTTGGCCGCTCGGGATCGGCGGGCGCAAGCCGCCGCGGATGAACCCGCAGTTCGAGCGCGAGAGCTGGCGCCTGCTCGCGTCGCTCGAGCGGCTCGATCGTGAGACGCGTGTGCGGCTGGGCGACGAGCTGCTCGCGCGCGTGCGGAAGGACCCGCGCAACGGCAGCCTCCTGTGGGCGCTCGGCCGGCTCGGGGCGCGCCGCCCCTTCTATGGACCGCTCGATCGGACGGTTCCGCCCGCCGCGGCGGAGCGTTGGCTCGACGCGATTATCGCGTGGCCAGTTGTCGTCCCGGATGCACTCGCGCATCGCCCAGATTGCCACGCGCGTGGACGACGCCGCCCTCGACATCGGCGAGCGACACCGCGTGGCCGTTGTCGATCTCCTCACCACGTCAGGCGCGCCGCCCGATCTGATCGACGCCGCCCAGTACTGCGCGCGCGATCGGGAGCAGGGGGATGCCGTCCGGTATTTCGGTGAGACGCTGCCGGCAGGGCTGAGGGTGACGGGGGGTAATGCACAATGCACGATGCACAATGCACGATGCACAATGCACGATGCACAATGCACGATGCAGAATGCACGATGCAGAATGCACGATGCACAAGGCACACACGATCACACGCGAGCCCAGAACCTGGAACCACCCCGGGCGAGGCAGCTCGATCTGACGCCCTGAAACATCCTCACCTCCGCGAGCATACCGGGGTCCGCATCACAGGTCACGCACGGCCGGCCAGCCCGGGACACCCGTGGCCTGCTCGACCCCTCGCCGGATTGCGTCGGCCGTGGCCTCCGCTGCTGCGCCCCAGGGCGGTCAGAGACACAGCGCGTTTCAGCCGGTTCGTGGACACCGCGATCACCTGATTGCCGTCGCCCTGGGTGTGGTACGGGTTGATCGCCCGCGCTGCGCCGGTGTTCACCATCATCGCGAGCTTCGTGAGGCTCGTCTTGTCGAGCGCCACGTTGGTGGCGACAATTCAGGGTCGTGGCGCGGAACGGCTGATCGTCGAGTGGCGGCTCGGCGGGCCCCGCCTCCAGGTCGCGCTGCAGTTGAGCGGCGCTGTTGACGAAGGCGGAGCCATCCGACGTGCGCGGCGCCGGCCACGATTCGGCCGGTGCGCCAGTCGAGGACGTCTCCGGCCGCGTTCACCACCGGGAGCGCCGCGAGGACGACGTCGCCTCGGCGGATCGAGACGGTGCCGATGCCACCCTTCATCCCCGCAAGACCGCGCGACCGGAACATTTTCCCGACCGTCGCGCCGGTACCCGCGCCGACGCTGCCTTCCAGGACCTGCGTCGCGGCTGCCGCCTCGCAGGCTTTGACGGCTGCCTCGGATTCCGGCCGGATGCGCCCGTCGCCGAGCGACAGGTCATCGATCACCGCACCCACCACGATCGGCACGCGCACGTTCGGCGGGCCCCAGTTGTAGCCGATGCCACGTGTTTCGAGGTACGCACCGCTCCGGCCACGGCTCCCAGCCCCATGGGCCCGCCGCCGGTCAGCAGGATGCCGTGGATGCGATCGACGGGGCTCACCCGCTGCAGCATCACCCCAAGCATCTCGCCCGGTGCCGAGCCGTCGTAGTCGGCCCCGGCCGTTGCGGGCTCGTCGAAGAGAACGACGGTGCAGCCGGTGGGCCTTCGCGGATCCGTGTAGTGTCCGACGCGAATGCCCGCGACATCAATCAGGGATCCCGAGGCCGTCCGGGAGGATGCCTGCCGAGGCTCAGCCTTGGTGCCCGCGTCCCCGCCTCGTGGCACGCCGACGATCATCGTTCCTGCAAGGCCGAGGCGCCACATGGCCCGCCGTGTCAGTTGCATGTGTCCTCCCGGTCAGGCTCCAGCTGCGCGCGGCCAGCCGCCCGGCGGATGGTACAGTCGGGCGCCGCGGGACGCTGAGTTCAAGCGGCGCATTGGGGGACGATTCCGACGCTACACTGACACTGACGATGAGCAGCCTCCGCCGACTCACCCTGCCTGCACCACTTTGGCGGTCATCGCACTCGCCGTGCCACGAGCGGAGGGGGGGGAGGGTGGGAGAGGAGGGGGGGCGGAGCACACAAAGTAGAGGGAGGGAGGGGGGGGAGAGGAAGGGTTGTTTGACGGACGATGCGACGGGGTCATGCGCGTATCAGCCTGGCAGTTAGATAAATGGTTGGTGAGGGAGGGCTGCAGGGAGACGCCTCATGGATGAGAGGGGGGCGGGCGCCCCCTCTCTCAGCGCGTTGACGCTTTTTCTGTTCCCGGTTGTTTGCGGGGATCGTCCTTCGGGTTGACGTAGTTGATGCCCCAGGGACCAGTGCCGTGGAGCTGAATGACGGTTTCCTCCGTCGTCCAGGCGAAGTGCCGCACGTCCGGCTTCATGTGCCCGAAGGATCCAGCGCCCATGGCCTTGCCCGCTGCGGGATCGAACTTCTCTCCAAGTCCCATATGCAGCGTGCCCCGGAGCACCGTCACGTGCTCGTCGACAGGGTGCCAGTGCGGCTGAATCTTGTAGCCGCTCGGGAACTTCGCGCGCATGGTGAACGCGCCCGGCTTGCCCGGATCGCCTTCGAGCACCGCGACCTGGGCGCCGGGCGGCAGGCCCGGGGGCGCCGGACCCCACGACACCATGTCGGGCGTGAGGATCTTGTGTTGTGAGGGGTCATGCTGCTGCCCCCTGCCGACGGCGGAGAGAAGCAGGCAGCACGCGGCCGCCGAAAACACGAGCTGACGGGTTGTCGCCATCGCGTCCTCCTTAGGTGGGTGGTCAGCCGGCTGGAACTGACGGCGGCATTATATCCACCGCGGGTGCAAATGCAGCCCTACGGGCGGACGCGGCGCCGCTTCCGCTGTGGGCGTCGCCTCGGGCGTGCCTCATCGGCTTCGAGAGTCCGCACCAGCGTGGCCGCGTCATGTTGCAGGGTTCGCGCCCGCTCCAGCAGCGTGGGCGCCGAGGCGGACACATCCGGGCGCTCGAGCCATTGTCGAAGCAGCTGGTGCACCAGATCGGAGAGCCCTCCCGGCCCGCTAGCCTCCCGCGCACGTCTCCACAGGTCCTCGTCGCGAACGTAGAGTGTTACCTTGCCCGGCATATGGATGAGCACTATAGCCCCATCCGGTCGGCAGTTCCGTGCAACGCCCCCGAAAGTGCGCACCTTGCGCGTATACTGCGCACGTATTACGCGGCGGCCGAGGTCGCAGGCCCGGATGCGTGAGAACACAGCCTGATGCCAACCGTTCTGGTCGTGGATGACGACCCCGACGTCCGCGCACTGCTCGAAATGTGCCTGGCCCTGGAGGGCTTCGACGTGTTGACCGCGTCGAATGGGCGTCACGCCCTCCTGAAGCTGAACGAGATTCACCCGGCCCTCATCCTGCTGGATCTGATGATGCCGGTGATGGATGGCGTGGAGTTCCGGCGCCAGCAGCGGGAGGAGCCGCGCTGACGAGACATCCCGGTCGTGTGCCTGTCCGCCCGGCACGATGCGCGCGAGAAGGCAAGCGAGCTCGGGTTCGCCGCCTTCCTCAGCAAACCCTTCGACCTGGACACGGTCATCGCCGCCGTGCGTCAGATCTGCCCCGCCTGATCGCCGATTGGATCTCCTCCCGGTGCATGCCCGGCGCCCTGGGGCTCGGCTCGCGGCACTCGCAGGTGGGCCCTGGTGCCCGGTCTCGGCCCCGGGTGTCAGCCTGAAGTGGCGCGACACCTTCAGCGTGCTGGTGTCGATCTCGACCAGCGTGTCGTCCATCATGCACGCCGAGTAATGGCGCGTGCCCTGCGGGTCGCCCGTCGCGACCCCATGCGGTCCGTCGATGTCGGCAGGCATGAGCCCGGTAGGGAGCGTGCGGGCCAGGGTGAGACCCTGCGGCCCGAAGCGGATCACCGAGATCACGTCGGCGGCTTCTGACGCGACGTAGGCCTGATACTCGCGCGGAGGGGTGGGCCTGTGAGGGGCTGCGCGCGCCGTGAGAGTTGCGATGGCGCAGAGCGCCACCGCTACTCGCAGGATCATGCCGGGTTCAGACAGCGGTGTCCACCGGGACTGAACTCCCGGCTGCACATTCTCCACATCTCAAACGGGACCAGGTCCCGGCTCCACGTACTCCACATCGCTGTCCGCCGGGACTGAAGTCCCGGCTGCCACATCGCGGATGGTCTAAGCCGCCAGGATCCTGTCCATGCGGCCGATGGCTTCATCAATCTCGCCGGCCGACTTGAAGCCGATCACAATGGCGTCCACGCAACCGCACGTGAGCGCGAACTGCAGCGCCTGCTGCCGATCCTCCGGCGTCGTGAAGTCGCCGTTGCCCGCCAGCTTCATGCCGATGATCCCCCGCCCCTTCGCGTGCATCGCGCGGATCTCCTGCATCGCGGCCGGCTGGTTCCCCGGCTCCTTCCAGGTGCCGTCCACGCCGTCCATGTGGTGCCCGCGGTGATTGATGCGGGCCAGGTGGACGTCGACCCAGTCCGCATGCGTAGCGGCCGTGAGCGCGGGCAGGCCGTGACACGAGACCCCCTTCACACGGATGATCCCCTTCTGCTTTGCATCATCGAATGCGTCCATCATGCGCCGCAGGTCGGTGGGCCATGTGTGCTTCAGCGCGCAGTGCAGCAGCAGGCTGTCGATGTACTCGACGCCCAGCTCCCGGCGGTAGCGATCGATTGCCTCCTCGGGCCTGTCCGGGAACGGCGCGCGATCCCACGGCATCTTGGTCTGGATGAAGAGCCGCTCGCGCGGAAGCCCTTTGATCGCGACGCCGACCATCTCGTGGATGCGGTAGTTGTCAGCCGTGTCGATGTAGGTCACGCCGCGCTCGACGCCGTAGCGTACGAGCCGGGTGAAGGCCTCCTGGCCGAGCCCTCGCTGGACGTCGCCGCCGTTGCTGCCGGTCCCGATGCCGAGCCGCGCCATCCGCACGCCGGTCTTGCCGAGCGGCACCATGTCGGTCGCACGCGCGGGTGACGCCGCCATGGCCGCCGGTGCGGCGAGTGCGGCTCCCATGACTGCCGCCGACTGGCGGATGAACTCGCGGCGGTTCAGGCGATGCTCACTCATACGTCCTCCGGTGATGGCCGGCTCCCTATACGGTCCCGAGCGGCTGCTGCGGGATCGGTCGCTCCGCCCCCGGCCCAGTGTACGCCGAGAGCAGGCTCGCCATGGTGGCAACCACGACCGGGCCAAGGACGACCCCGATGAGGCCGAAGGCCGAGATGCCACCCAGCAGGCTGATGAGCACCAGCAGCCCGTTCATCTGCGCGCGACCCGCCAGCAGCGCCGGGCGCATCACGTTGTCTATGGCGCTGACCACGCCGGCCCCCACGGCGATGAGGATGATGCCCTTGGCGGTCGAGCCGTTCACGAGGAGCCAGATGCCGGCGGGCAGCCAGATCGCCCACGCGCCCACCGGCAGCAGCGAGAAGAACGCCATGGTCACGCCCCAGAACACAGGCGCGCCGATGCCGACCGCCCAGAACAGCAGGCCGCCCGCCGCGCCCTGCGTGCTGGCGACAGCAATCGCGGAGACCACGCTCGCCCGTATCAGATCGTGCGCCTGGCTGATGACGTGCTCGCGCTGCTCATCCTCGAACGGGAGCACCCGCCGGACCAGCCGCATGATCCGGCGCGCATCCCGGAAGAGGAAGAACATCGCGAAGACCACGACGACCAGATCGAACAGCAGGACACCGAGGTTGCGCAGCAGGTCGCCAGCCCACGCGGCGGCGAAGCCGCCCAGCTTCCGACCCAGGTCAGCGGCGACCTCCGCGAGCGTGATGCCCGCCATGAGGGGCGCGCGATGCTGCAGCCATGTCCACCAGCGCCCAACGCGCTCGAACTCGCCCGCGGCGACCGCCGCCTGCACGCTGCTCGCCGCAGCACCCGCCTCACGCACGAACGCACTGAGCACGAGCATCACCGGCACGATCAGCATCGCCGTGACGATGAGGGTGCTCAGGAAGGCTGCGGCGCCCTGCCCGTACCGCCGTTCCAGGCGCGCGTGTACGGGGTAGAAGCAGACCACCAGGATGGCAGACGCGCACAGCGGCACGATGAACGGCTTCGTGACGATGTAGAGCAGGTACGTCAGGAGCGCGAACGCCGCATAGAAGGACGTCGTCCGGATGCGATCGCGGTTCTGCAGGCTGACCGAGGGCATAGGAGGGGCGTGGTTCTTCTGAGTTGTCAGCGCTCAGTCATCAGTTGTCCGTTGTGCCGTCATCGGTGATCAGTCATGCGGCGGGAGGTGTGCGGTGCGGCGTCGACACTGAACCGGAAACTGAAAACGGAGAACTGACAACTGAACACTGCGAGTGTTCAGCCATCTACTGATCGGCCTGCAGCTCCTCCTGGATGATGTTCTCGAAGGCCGCCATCGGCTGGTTGCCGGAGAGGAACCGGCCATTGACGAAGAACCCCGGCGTGCCGTTGATGCCGTGCCCGGTGCCCTCGTCCACGTCCTTCTGGATCGCCGCGGCCGCTTTGCCGCTGGCCAGGCACGTATTGAGCGCTGCCTTGTCGAGCGAGGCCTCGGTGGCCAGTTTCGCGAGCGCGGCGTCACTCGCGTCCGGTCCAGCCGCGTACACGCGGTCGTGGAACTCCCAGAACCGGCCCTGCTCCTGTGCGCACCATGCCGCCTCGGATACCCGGCGCGCCTGCGGGTGCAGGCTGTCGAGCGGGAGGTGCTTGTAGACGAGCCGCACCTGGCCCGGGTACTTCGCAAGCAGCTGGGTGAGCGTGGGTTGCACCGTCCGGCAGAACGGGCAATGGAAATCCGAGAACTCGACGATCGTGATGGGCGCCTTCACGTCCCCGCGGACGGGGGCTCCGTCGGTCACGACAGCGGCGCGGAAGACGGGCGGCGCCTCGAGGTGCATCTCCACCTTCGCCTTCGCGCGGAGCGTGTTGACGAACGCCTGACGCTGCGACGCGGAGCGCTGGGCCCCGAGGTAGTTGCGGATCTGACCCGTGAACTGGGCCGGGTCGCCCGGAATGCGACTGCGGTTGGCCGCCACGAATGCCGCGATCTCGCTGTCGGTCACAGGCGCGACGTGCGCCGTCACCTCCTGCTGCACGAGCGCCTCGACTGTCGTGCCCCGCCGCGCAGCCTCTGCCGCCAGCAGTTTCGCGGCGATGAGATCCTCGACCTGCTGCTTCTTCAGCTCGTAAGCCTGCTCCTCCAGCTTCGAGAGGCTCTGCCCAAGTGCCTTCCGCACCTCACCCGCCGTGATGGGCTGCCCCTCCACGGTGGCCAGGATCTCGTCCGAGCCAGCAGGGGCTTGTGCGACTCCGCTCCTCTTGGCAGGAGCGGGTGCCGAGGACGTGCTGCCGCACGCGGAGATCGCCACCATGAGGCACCCGGCGGCAAGCAGAAGATGACGGTTCACACCGGCTCCGGTGAGGCGCATCGAACGTCCTTCCATGAACGGGATTGTACCGGGAGATTATATGCTTGCCCTCAACGACCGGTGCGCGCCGCGCTGAACAGCTGAGCGCCAGATGGCTTCCGAGGGACGTCGCCCGCATGCCCGACCCGACCACCGTGTTCCTGGTACGCCATGGACAGACCGACTGGATCGGAAAAGGCATCGCCGGACGGCTGCCGGACGTGCACCTGAACGCAGAGGGGCGGGAGCAGGCGGCGCGTCTGGTCACGCGCATGCGGCACCTCCCGTTGCGCGCGATCTACACCAGCCCGCTCGAACGTACCAGGGAGACCGCTGCCCCCCTGGCGGATGCACTGGGCCTCGAGGTGCGGGCCCTTCCCGACGCGGTGGAGCTCGATTTCGGCGAGTGGGTCGGGCAGCCGATCCCGGGTCTCGCAGATGACGGCCGCTGGCGCGCGTTCAACAGCTATCGCAGCCTCTCGCCGGCACCCGGCGGCGAGCTGATGCCGGAGGTGCAGACGCGCATCGTTGCGGCAATCGTCCGCATCCGCGCCGCGCACCCGGGCGCGGCCATTGCGCTCTTCAGCCATGGCGACGTGATTCGAGCCGCCGTCGCGTACTTCGCGGGCGTGCCGCTCGACCTGTTCCTCCGGATCGAGATCCGGCCGGCGTCCATCAGCTCGGTCCGGTTCTACGACGACTCGTTGCAGATCCTCGGGGTCAACGACACGGGCGATCTCTATGCCTGATCATCCGGGTTCGCCGGGCTCGCGGCAGGAGCCGAAGGTCTCGCAGGCTGCCGCCGTCCCCTTCCGCATCAATTCCGCCGGCGCATGCGAAGTGCTCCTGATCCGCCGCCGTCCGCGGGGCGACTGGGGCATCCCGAAAGGAATGATCGATCCCGGCCACACGGCGCCCGAGGCCGCCGCAATCGAAGCGTTCGAGGAAGCCGGGATCGAAGGGGAGCTGCTGCCGAAGACCCTCGGCGCTTTCGAGTACGTCAAGCTCGGGAAGACCTGCCGCGTGGACGTGTTCGGCCTCCGTGTCACCTGCGTGCACGATCACTATGACGAGGAGCGCCTGCGCGAGCGAGGGTGGTTTCCGCTCGCCGATGCCCTGCGACTGGTGAAACGGCCCGGGGTCGCCGAGCTGATCGCCCGCATCGACGCGCACCGCTGACCGCCCTTCCTGACACGCGTCCGCAGCTCCGAGGCTCCGGACGCAGGGACCAGACGAGTATCATCCGCTCCATGCCGGCGCCTGACGACAATCCAGGGCCACTCGCACGCGCGGTTCGGACCGCGCGCACTGCGGCGAGGCGGCTGCGGCCCGAGGAGGGCCTGCTGGTCATCGGCTTCATCGCGTCGGCGTGCCTGACCGTCTACGCGAACGTGGACCTGTACCAGCAGGGCATCCGCTCGCGCGCGATACGCGGCGGGCTTCTCCGGCTGGCCGTGGTCATCGGTCTCGCTGCCGTCCTGCCGGTGCTCGAACGCGGGTTACGGCGCCAGGATCGTCCACGGCTGGTCGCGGCGGCGGTGTTCCTGCGCACCATCCTGCCCTTCATCATGTGCATCGCCGTGTACACGAACCTGCACGATACGGTGCGCTACGTGAACACTCACGACGTCCACCCGTACATCGCCGCCGTCGAGGGGTGGATATTCGGCGGGCAGCCGGTGCTGTGGATGGAGCAGTTCATCACGCCCGGGCGCACCGACTTCTTCAACGCGTTCTACGCGAACTTCTACCTCGTGGCGCCGTCCGTGTTCCTGGTGCTCTGGTTCAGCGGCCGCAGGCAGGAGGCCCGCACGGCGCTGCTCGGCGTGATCCTCTGCTTCTATTCGGGTTACGTGCTGTACGTGCTGCTGCCGGCCGCGCCGCCGCGCCTCTACTTCGCGTCCCTGGGGCTGTTCACGAAATCGCTGCAGGGCGGGCCGATCACGCACTTCCAGGAGGCGCTGCTCGCGATGATGCCGAACCACGCGGCGCGCGGCGCCTTCCCGAGCCTGCACGCAGCCGTGAGTTGCCTCAGTCTCTATTACGCGCGCAGAGTACTGCCCGCGGTTCTTTCCGTTCCTGCTGATCTTCGTGGTGGGGCTGCTGGTGTCTACGGTGTATCTGCGTCACCACTGGGTGGTGGATCTGCTGGCGGGGGCCGCGCTCGTCCCGTGGGTGCTCTGGCTCACGCCGCGCTTCGAGCGATTCTGGGCGGCGCGCTTCACGGCTGACGTGACGTGACGGGGCAGACCCGGCTAGAGCGGATCTCACGATTCCGGCTCCACAGGCCACGACCCGTGACGCGGCGTTGCGCGGCGCGGACGTCGAGCAGGAAGCCCTCGAGCTCCGCTGCGCGATGGGCGGCCGTGTGCGTCGACGTCACGCGCCGTCGGGCACGCTCCGCGGCTGCGAGACGCGCCTCCTCCGGCAGCGTCTGCAGCAACGCAAGCGTCTCGGCCGCCGGACCGGCTGACGAAGATCTCGCGGCCGGGCACGAGGAACTCCTCCAGTCCCGGCCACTCGTCGCTGATGATGGGCACCCCGCACGCCGCCGCCTCGAACAGCCGCACGCTCGGCGACCACCCCGCACGGATCATGGCGGTGCGCGTCACGTTCAGCGTGAAACGCTGCGCCGTGTAGAACGTGCGGTGGTGCGCCGGGGAGATGTGTATCTCGCGTTCGACGTTCGCGGGCCAGCGGATCGAGTCCGGATACTGCGGCCCGGCCACCATGAAGCGGCCCTCTCGCCATTGGCGGGCCGGCTCGAGCAGCAGGCGGTCCAGCGTGGGCTGCCGATCGTCGCTGTAGGTGCCGAGATACCCGAGATCCCACCGCACGTCAGCCGCGACCTCCGGGTAGTACAGCTCCGGGTCGAATGAGCAGTAGAGGGCGCGCGCGGCCGGCGATCCGAACTCCTGTTCGAGCCGGGTCAGGGTGGGGCCCGCCGGTGAACGACAAGTACAGGTCGAACGCCGCAATCTGGCGCGGGGCGAGGTAATCGCACGTCCCCTGCTGGAGCGCCGCCAGCGTGACCGGGCGTGTCGATGTCGTAGAAAGCCGTCGTGTTGTGTGCCTTCCGCGGCGAGCCAATCGCCGATCGCAATCCCGTCGGGGACGTATGACCCCAGGATGACCGCGTCGGCATGGCGGATGTCGCCGGCGAAGCGGTCGCGCAGCTCGTCGACGCTTCGGTACACAACGGTTCGCCCGTGCGGCGGCACCGGCATGTCCCGGTTCTCGGCATACCACGGCTGGTCGCGCTCGAGGAACAGCACGTCGTGCCCGCGGGCGGTCATCTCCCGCACCAGCGCGCGGTACGTGGTCGCGTGGCCGTTGCCCCACGACGACGTGATCGAGAGGCCGAGGATGACGAGCGAGAGACGATCGGACATCCGCTCAGACCACCAGGGTGGGACGCAGCTCGCCGAGCAGCAGCGACACCTGCGCGGCACGGTGTCCATACGTGTGCTCGGCGAGAACCCGCGTGCGTGCGGCCTGGCCGATGCTGCGGGCGCGCGCGGGCGTCAGCCGATCCAGGTGGGCGGCCACGGCCTCGCCGCTCGGCGCAACGAGCACCTCGCGTC
Source organism: Vicinamibacteria bacterium (assembly GCA_963763095.1). Classification (GTDB taxonomy): domain Bacteria; phylum Acidobacteriota; class Vicinamibacteria; order Vicinamibacterales; family JAENWD01; genus CAVUCH01. The sequence goes on along the minus strand of CAVXNR010000017.1, from coordinate 14,801 downwards.
CGGGCTCGAGGAAGAACTCGATGCCTTCCCACGCGTCCGTGATGAGGCACGCGCCGGCGCCGGCGGCCTCGAAGACGCGCGTCGGAGGCGAGAAGCCATACCGCGCCATGCTCTCGCGGTTCACGTTCAGCACGGCGCCGGGCGTGCAGTTGAACGCGTTGTGATCGCGCGTGAAGACGTGGCCGGCATAGCGCACGTTCGGCGGCATCGGCTTGTCGTCCCAGCCGCTCCCGCCGAGCAGGAACCGGCGATCGGGCCGGTGCGCGGCCGCGGCCGAGGAAGAACTCCTCGACTCGTGCTTCGCGGTCGGGCAGGCGGTTGCCGAGAAAGCCGAGGTCCGCCTCGAAGCGCGGATCCGGCGGCACCGGGAAGTGCGTGTCGGGCTCGAAGCGCGTTGTAGACGGGCACGCACATCCGCGCGCCGAGGGCGCGGTAGGCGTCCACCACGGGATCGCCTCCGCCGTAGGTGAACACCGCGTCGTACTGCGGGATCAGCGCGCAGGAACGGATCCTCGGGGTTCGCCTGCACGCGGTCGAGCGTCGCCGGCGCATCCACGTCCCAGAACACGACCAGCGCCTCCGGCCGGCGCACCTGAAGGACGGCGGCCTCCAGCAGCTCGTCGAAGACGCCGACGCCGCTGGCCTTGATGATGACGTCAGCGTCCTGTGCCATCTCGAGTGCGCGTGACACGCCGTCGGTCCCGTCGCCCGGGTAGACCACGACAGTGGCCCAGTCGGGGTCGGGCATGTCGCGATGCTCCTGACGTCCGTAGGCGTCGGGCTCGAAGAAGGTGACGTCGTGGCCGCAGCAGTGCAGGCCGCGCACGATGCCGCGGTAGTAGGTGGCGGCGCCATTCCAGTACGCCGACACCAGGCTCGATGCGAAGAACGCAATCTTCATGCGACGCTCTCGGAGTGGAAGGTGAGGGCCCCGGTGCCCGGCATGTCCCGCACGATGGCGAGCAACTGATCGACGCGGTGGCCGCACGTGTGTGCCCGAAGCACGGTCCGGCGCCCATGGTCCGCCAGCCGCGCGCGCAGGGCGGGATCGCCGAGCAGGCGCGCGAGCTGCCGGGTCATCTCCGCGCCGTCAGCGGCAAAGAGGAAGTCCTCCCCCGGCGTGAACAGGCCGGCCGTCGTCCGCCACAGCGCTGAGACGAGCGGGATGCCGCACGCGAGCGCCTCGAACGGGCGGATGGTCGGAATGCCGGGCAGCGCCGTGACATAGGGCCGGCGAGGCACGTGGACCGTGACGTCGAACCGCGCGAACACGCCCGGCACTTCGTAGTTCGGCAACCACCCGCCGTACTCGATGCCCGCGGCCTCGAGCGTGCGCCGGGCCTCCTCGCGGATACCGCACGCCGTGGAAGCGCGCCCGGAGCCCGAGCCTCCGTATGGGCTCGATCAGAAATTCGTTCAGTTCTGCCGTCCGCTCCTCGTCGCCCCAGTTGCCGATCCAGACGAGATCGCCGCTCGCGCCTCGCCGCCGGCACAGGGTGGAAGCGCCGCACGTCGGCCGCCTCGTGCCATGTCCACGCACGCGCCGTCCAGCCGTGCTCGAGATACGCGTCCCGGATCGCGTCGCCGAACGCGAGCACGCCGTCGTAGTGGGTGAGGTCGTACTCGCCGATTCCAGACCGATCGGTCACCGAGCGGTGGTGCGTGTCGTGGAAGAGCAGCACGTACGAACCCTGCGATCCGCGGTGCGCACCAATCGACGGCGACGAGCGCGTGATCGTTCCACTCGTGCACGAGGACGAGGTCGGCACCGGCGAGCGCCGCATCCAGGTCCAGGCCGTGGCGGTCGTAGCGGGTGCTGATCCCGGCCAGCTCCGGGTAGGCTCGTTCGAAGGCCGCAATCGCCGCCTCGCCGTGCTGCTCGATGAGGTTCACGACGCTCCACGCGTCGCGCGGCTCGTACACGCGGACCGTGTGACCGCGGGCGATCAGGTCCGACACGACGCCGCGCAGGAAGTGCGCGTTGCCGTGATTCCAGTCGGAGACGAGCGAGTGGCAGAAGACTACGACGCGCACGACGAAACCTCCAGCGCGCCGGCCGTCCGAAGGGCACAGCAACCCTTCGTACAGGCGCCGGTAGGCATCCGCCATCCGGCCGACCGTGAACTCCTGGCCGCGCGTCCCGTGCGCGCCGGCCCAGTTCCGCCCGTCGTGCGGGGCTGTCAATCAGGCCTTCGATCGCACTGCGCAGCGCCTCGCGATCGTCTGGTGCGACGAACGCCGCGGCGCCGTCCCAGTGCTCGCGCAGGCTCGGGATGTCGCCGAGCACCAGCGCACATCCGGAGAGTCCCGCCTCGAGGATCGAAAGACCGAAGGGCTCGTAGCGTGCCGGCATGGCGTAGATGGAGGCGCGGCGCCATCCAGCCGCGCAGATCCGCCGACGACAGCCGCCCGAGACACTCGACCGGCCCGTCAGGTACCGGCTCGCCGGCAGGCATTCTGCATCTCGCCCGCGAGCGCCACGGGCCACGGCGAGGCCATGGCGCAATCGACGCGAGCGCAGCCACGTTCTTCGCCTCGTCCCACAGCCGTCCCGCGCTGAGGACGAGCGGCTCCTTCGGTCCGGTGCGGAACTGCGCGGCGTCGCGCCCATTTGGCACGACCGTTCCGGCGACGGCGCCATAGTGCGCCGACAGCGCGTGCAGCATCGCCGCCGAGGGTGCGACGACAGCCGTCGGCCGCGCGGAGCCCGTCGCGCACGGCGCGGCGGTAGGCGGTCCCACTCGCGCGGGCGCCTCTGCCCCCGCGCACGGCACTCCACCACGAGCACACGCAGGAATGGGCCACGACCACCGCCGGTGCGGTCCAGGCGAGCGCGCCGTGCGCGTAGCCGTTGAGGTGGACGATGTCGGGCTGCAGCCTGCGCCTCGAGCTCCAGCAGCCACGAGCCTGCTCGCTGCGACGTCGTCCCACGGCTGCGTCGGCCCATTCGAGCCGGTAGTCACTCTCGACGAGGCGTCAGACCGGGGATCGCCCGCGCTGCTGCGCGCTGGTCGTCCCGCGGCCGCGGCCCCATCGTGGCGAGCGTCACCTCCACGCCGCGCGGCCCAGGCCTTCGGCGAGCTGCAGCGCGTAGTCCCACACGCCACCGACCGCGTCCGCTGTCATCAGGACGCGGCGGCATCCGCATCACCGCCGGCATGGGCGGGCAGCTCGAGTTCGCCGAGCGGGCGGGGATGCGCGTCCTGCACGTCGCTGAAGTCGACGTGGTTGGCGAGGTAGTGCGCGTGCGCGCGCTCCCACGCCTGCTCGTCGGGCGGGCCCCAGAGCCGGGTGTAGTCGGGCGATCCCGGATACGGGAACAGCGGCACCGGCTTGTTCGCCCAGACCCCGAACTGCAGCAGGTGCTGCCGCCACGCTTCGACCGCGTCCATGTCATCGACCTTCGCATCGATCAGATTGGCCTGCACGAACGGCACGCGGGAGCGGGCGTGAACCAGCCGTCGACGAGATCTCGTCCGTCGTCAATCGGCTCTGCTTGTGCAGCAGGTTCGCGCCCTTCCTCGGTGATGCTCTCGACGCCGGCCTCGATCGAGACGCACCCGGCCTCGCCCGAGCAGGTCGAGCAGGTCGCGGTTCCACAGGTCGATGCGGGTCTGCACGCCGAAGATCACCGGCCGCTCGACCAGCGCCTCGAGCAGCTCCTTGTTCGGCAGGAAGATCTCGTCGATGAAGTAGACGTACTCGATGCCCTGCGCGATGAGGCGCGTCGAGCTCCTCGAGGATCACGTCGCAGCGGCCGCTTGCGGTAGGCGTTCCTGAAATTCTCCTTGGCGCAGAACGAGCAATGGTAGGGGCAGCCGCGGGACGTCTCCATCTCGGCGCCCGGTCCTGCGGGCGCCGCGTCGAACCGGTGGTGGTGGTGCGCGTGACGCTGCACCGAGGCATCCGCCCAGCGCAGCGCCGGCAGCGCCGACATGTCACATTGCCCGATGCCCCCGCGGGTCTGCACCTGGCCGTTCGCCTCGCGCCAGGCGACGTGCGGTATCTGCGCCCAGTCCGCTTGCGGCGTACCCGCGACATGCCGCAGCGTCTCTTCCGCTTCACCCATGATTGCGAGATCCACGCCCGAGCTTGCGGACGGTCGTCGTCGGCGTCGTCGAGGCGTGCGGGCCGATGGCGATGAGGGCGCCGGCGTTGTCGCGCAGCGCCTCGATCGTCTGCTGCGGCCCGCGCAGCTCCGGGGGCGCACACCGCCAGAACAGGTAGCTCGGGGCCGTGGTCACGACCGTCATGTGCGGCCGGAAGTCGGCCAGGCGCGTCGCTCATCGCCGGGAGCGTCCAGCCCATCGAGTTGTCCGTCGAGCAGCAGCACGTGATGGCCGTCCGCCTCGAGCAGCGCCCGCGCGTAGCCGTACTCCAGCGGCAGGTGCGGCTCGCGGCACCCGAAGTAGATGCTGCCGTCGAACGACCACGGCGGGTTGATCGAGCGCGATCTTCATGACGCCACCGTGTCCGAGGCGAGCTGAACGGGCGGGGACGGCCGCGCATCCTGCAGCCACTTGTAGAGGGCCTCGAGGCCCGCGGGCACCGACGTCTTCGCCGCCCAGCCTGTAGCCGCACGGAAGCGCCGCGTGTCCGATACGTAGTAGCGCTGATCGGCCGCCCGCCAGGCGTCGAATTCCACCTCCGGACGCTCCCCGTGCAGCGTCTCGATGTGGTCCAGCAGCTCCACGAGGCTGGTCGTGTTCGACGGTCCGCCGCCGATGTTGAACGCATGGCCGGAGATCGAGCGCATGTTGGCCTGCGCGCGCAGGAATGCGTCGACCAGGTCGTCGACGAACAGGACGTCGCGCACCTGCATGCCGTCGCCATAGACCGTGATGGTCTTGCCGTCGATCGCGTTGATCAGGAAATGCGCGACCCAGCCCTGATCCTCGGTCCCGAACTGATGCGGGCCGTAGATGCAGCTCATGCGGAACACCGCGCCTGGCAGCCTTGAACGTGCGGGCGTAATCGAGCACGTACTGATCCGCCGTGCCTTTCGAGCAGCCGTACGGACTGTGGAAGCTGATGCGGCCGCAGCCTCGTTGACGCCGTAGCCGCGGACGGCTGCGTCCGACGGCGAGTAGCGCGTGCGATCCGCGTCGAGCGCCAGGTCTTCCAGGTCGCCATACACCTTGTTGGTGGACGTGAAGACCAGCGACGGCGGATCGCGGCGGCTGCGCAAGCGCCTCGAGCAGGTTGAGCGTGCCCCGCGCGTTCACCTCGAAGTCGTCCACCGGATCGACGAGGCTGGTCGTCACCGCGACCTGGGCGGCGAAGTGGAACACCTGCGTGGCATCCCTCACGCGCGCGCTTGACCGCGCGGGGATCGCGGATGTCGCCGACCTCGACGCGCACGCGTGCGCCGTGCCGCTCGCACAGCCAGCGCAGGTTCCGCTCGACGCCGGGGCGCGACAGGTTGTCGAGGATGGTCACGCACCCGGCCGTCGGAGAGCAGCCGGTCGGCGACGTTCGTGCCGATGAATCCGGCGCCCCCGGTGATCAGCGCCGCACCTGCCGACGCGTGACCGCCGTCCTTCCTCCCGTCGCGAGCCGCTCGAGTCATACCGTGAGCCCTCGTGCTGCAAGTTCCTGCCGCGCCGTTCCGACGCGATCGATCGCCTGCTGCCCGCCGAGCCACTCGGCGAGCTCGATGAGCCCGTCCTCCAGCGTGACCTGCGGCCGGTAGCCGAACGCGCTCGCGGGCCAGCGCGATGTCGGCGAAGCAGTGGCGGATGTCGCCGACGCGGTACTGCGCGGTGACCTCCGGCTCGATCTCGTCGTGCCCGAGCGCCGCGGCCATGCGCTCGGCGACCTCGCGGATGGTGAGGTGCTCGCCGCTGCCGACGTTGAACGCGCCGTAGTGGCGGTCTCAGCCGTCGAGCGCGAGGCGCACGCGCGCGCGACGTCGTACACGCTCACGAAGTCGCGCCGCTGCAGCCCGTCCTCGAAGATCAGCGGCGGCCGCCGGTTCAGATAGCCGCGCCGCGAAGATCGCGAGCACGCCGGTGTACGGGTTCGACAGCGCCTGGCGCGTGCCGTACACGTTGAAGAAGCGCAGCGCCACCGTCGGAATCCCGTACGCCTCGCCGATCATCAGGCACATGCGCTCCTGGTCGAACTTCGACAGCGCGTAGACCGACGCGCAGCGACGGCGGCTTCGATTCGGGCGTCGGCGCCGGGCGTGAGGACGTCGCCCGCCGCGTTCCGCACCTCCCAGTCGCCGGCGCGCAGCTGCTCGAGGGTCCGCTCGCACCGGCGCGGAGATCGCGCCGTCCGGCGCGCAGTAGAGGCCCTCGCCGTAGATGCTCATGCTCGACGCGACCACGAGCCGCTCGACCGGCTGCTTCGATCAGCGCCTGCAGCAGCACCGCCGTGCCGAGGTTGTTGACGCCGGTGTAGTCGGCGATCTGGTACATGCTCTGGCCCACGCCGACCATCGCGGCGAAGTGGTAGACGGCATCGATGCCCCGCAGCGCGCGCGTCACCGCCTCCGGGTCGCGCACGTCGCCGACCTGCAGCTCGACCTCGGGATCGAGGTAGTCGGGCGCTGGCGCTGCCGGGGTGCACCTGGGGAGAGAGGATGTCGAGCGCGCGCACGCGGTGGCCCTGCGCCAGCAGCTCGTCGGCGAGGTGCGAACCGATGAACCCGGCGCCGCCCGTGATCAGGATGTGTTTTGCCATCGACAGGCTTACCTCGTCCGATGCCCAGAGGGAAGCGCGACGCCATTGGCCGCTCGCTCGTCGAGCCGGACATCGTGCCGTGCTGCGCTCACGCGTGGTGCCGTCCCCATGGACGGTCGAAGGTGAGCTGCGCCGTTCTACTCAGCAAAGGAAATGCCGTGCGGTCTAGCTGTCTACTGTGGGAAACAGGGCAGCCGTTTCCGGCGGGGGTGTGGCGCGAATGGATCTAAGTAGAACGTGTGATGCCGCAGCACACGACAGCGGCGACGCCGTCGCCGCTAGCAGGTATCACTAGCCCTGCTGCAGCGAAACCGCCTGCAGCGCCGGCGCCGGCGCGTATCTGCGGACCATGCGCGCGCAGAACTCCGCGAACTCCTCGGGATCGCGCGGCGGGCTCGTGTGGTGGGGCTCAACGCCTTCGCTCTGCGACTCGGGCGTGAAGCAGAACGTCAGCGTCACGTCGAAATCGGCCGAGCGCGCGCCATCTGGCGATCGAACCAGGCATCGGCGTCGGGGCGGAGACTGTCGGCCCAGCTCAGGCCCGTGCGCAGATGCCGCACGCCGAGCTCGCTTCAGCCACGCGCACGGCCTCGTCGAGCCGGTGGTCCTCGAAATGGAACCACTGGCAGATGCCGAGCGCCGGCGCGTAGCGCGGGAAGTGCGCGCATGCGCGCGCTTGGGCGTGCCGTCCTCGCGCAGCAGGCCCATGTAGAAGTGCCGGTAGTACGACGAGCCTTCCGCCTCGCGATGCCGCGTCGTCGCCGGCCACGCCCGCGGCAGATCGTAGAGGCTGTACCAGTGGATGCGCGGCACTCGGCCGACCAGCAGCTCCGCGGTGCGCCGCAGGCCGAACTCCTGCACCTCCTCGGCGCCGAACGTCGAGACGCCGACCTCGGACACCCAGATCGGGCAGCGTCGGTCACGGCGCGGATCTCGTCGAGCTTGTCGGGCCACTCGTGGATCTGCCAGTGGTTCCAGTCGAGCGGAAAGCCGTGCACGGCGACGACGTCCACCGCGTCGAGCACGCCGTGCGCCTTCATGCAGCGTCATGAACGCGGGATCGATCGGCGAGATGCCGCCGAGCACGCGCGGCAGCGTCGGGTGCTCGCGCCGGATGGCGCGCCGCCGCCAGCCGCACCATCTCGCGCGAACCGCGTCCACCCGGGATCGATCTCGAAGTCCCAGTGCGACAGGTTGTTCGGCTCGTTCCAGAGCATCACCGCTTCAACCACGCGACCGTCCTCCTCCCGCCGGGTACACCGCACCACCGTGATCGGGCGCCGGTCCGCGCCGGCAGATGAAGACCTCCCGCTCGGGATGGTCGGTGATCGCGAACCCGGCGCTGCGCAGCATCGCCTCCATCGCGCTCCGGTTCGGCACCCACCAGTTCGTGGGGTCGCCCGAGTACTTGCTGCTCGATGAAGTGCATGCCGCGGGAATGCGGGATCGTCGAAGACGGCCTGCTCCGCGAACGGATAGTCGGGCGCGACCTCGGTCACCTCCGCGGACCCGCGCAGCATCGACTGGAACACGAGCAGGTCGCCGACGACGTGCTCGTACAGCAGATCGAGCGCGAGCAGCGGATGGCGCAGGTGGTAGAGGACGCCCATGAACAGGACGACATCGAACTGCTCCCCGAGCGCGGCCGACGTCGTAGACCGACATCTGCCGAAACTCGATCTCCGACCCCGCTCGACCTCGGCCGCGAACCGCGCCTGCGCCAGGTAGGCCTCGTCCCAGTCGATGCCGACCACGCGATCGGCGCCGCGGCGCTTCATCTCGAGCGAGTAGAAGCCGGCGTTGCAGCCGATGTCGAGCACCGTGCGGCCGCGTGAGGTCCGCCGGAATCGCGTGCGCGAACCGGCGCCACTTGAGCGACGGATAGTCGCCGAGGAAGTGATCGGGCGCCGTCTGCACGCCGCCGATCGTCATGTTGTGGAACCACGGACCGAGCTCGCGGATACGCGCTTCGACGGGTGAGTCTCCGGCCGCAGCGTCAGCGGCGGGAGCAGGGGCTGGGCGGCTCATGGGCACCAGCTCAGTAGCAAGCGTAAAGCCAAGGCGGTGGCGGACGGTTGGTCCGTTCAGCCGTTCACGTTGACAGTGCCTCGAGGCACGTGAACGCTTCGGAGCCTCGTCGGCGCCTGGAGCCTGGATGCCGCCTACAACCCGTCCTTGCTCTTGGGCGTGTAGTAGCGCTTGAGCCAGCGGCTCAGGCCGTCCAGGCCGGGGAACAGCACGCGTTCGGTGATGTTGGCCTGGTCCAGCTTGTCGCGGACCTCCCATTTCAGCTCCGCGGGGATGATGATCTTGCCGCCAGGCCTGCGGGTGCGACTCGAGCCAGGTGTCGAAGCCGCGTGCTCGGGCCCGAGATCAGCGAGAACAGCGCGAACTGGTTGATGATGCGCTCGTCGAGCGAGGGCGGCTCGAGGAAGACGACGAACGGCTCGTCCGGCGAGCGCGTCGAACTCGCGCGAGGCTCGGGGCGGCATGCGCCAGCATCTCGGCGGTGAAGACGTCCGAGCCTTCGTCCGCCAGCACCTGTTGCAGCCGATCGGGCAGCAGCCCGTTGGTCAGGCTGTAGTCGACGCACCAGATGACGCCGTCGCACGCGAACGCGTCGACGTTCTCGGTGGCGAAGTGCAGGGCGACGTAGGGCGAGTAGGTCCAGTCGAGCATGCGCGTGGGCAGGCCGTGGTGCTGGGCGACGGCGAGCCAGTTCCAGACCGAGTCCTGCGGCACTGCTTCTCGCTGCGCGTACTTCCGGAAGTTCCGGAGCATGTGCCGTTCGAGCTCCTCGGCGCCGCCGAGTCGTGCGAGGCTCGTCTCGAGCGAGTAGTCGATGCGGCCCACACCGCGGAACGCAAAGCTGGAGCGGAAGCGGCCGAGCGGCGCCTTCCATGACGACTCGTAGAGCCGTTCGTGCAGCTCGGTCCAGGTGGCGACGCGTATCACGTTCGTCATCGGAGTGCGGTCTCCCGGAAACGATATCACTGGCCTGGGGCCGTCTTTTGCAGGAGACTCGCGCCCGATGGTCCGGTCGCCGCCTGATCGGACCGTCGTGTCGGCGAGGGTATGAGAGCAGAGATGCAACGGCAGCGTTGGACCGCTGCTGATCGCGGGCGTCGTGTTCGGGCTGCTGGTCGGCCTTGGCCTCTACACCTTCGTCTACGCCCAGGGCGCCTCGTACCTCACCAACGATCCGGCGGCCTGCGTCAACTGCCACGTCATGAACGAGCAGTACAACGGCTGGCTGAAGTCGAGCCATCACACGGTGGCCGTGTGCAACGACTGCCACGCGCCGCACGACATCATCGGGAAGTATTCGACCAAGGCCATCAACGGGTTCTGGCACTCGTTCGCGTTCACGTCGGGGCGTTTCCCCGACAACATCCAGATCACGCCCCGCAACCATCGCATCACCGAGGCTGCGTGCCGCTCGTGCCACAACGACATGGTGCACGCCATCGACGTGAGTGGCCGATGCAGACCGCGAGGCAATTTCGTGCGTGCGGTGCCACGGCACCGTGGGGCATGGACCGCGATAGGACCTCACCATGGCAGCTTCTGCAGACGGTTCGGCCCGGAGGGCGCACTGGCGCCGGCACCGCGGCGTGTATCTCGCGGTGATCCTCACGGCGCTCGCCACCGTCGCGGTGACGGCGCTGCTCGTGAACATCTTCGAGCACAAGCAGGAGGCGCGGCAGCCGTTCTACCGCGTCGTCGCCCTGGACGAGAACACCGACGACCCGGCGGTCTGGGGCAAGAACTTCCCGATGCAGTACGACGGCTACAAGCGGACCGTCGACCAGGTGCGCACGCGCTACGGCGGCAGCGAGGCGGTGCCGCGAACGCCGACTGCCGCCGATCCGCGATCGATCGTGGCGCAGTCGCGGCTCGAGGAGGATCCCGCGCCTGAAGACGCTGTGGGCCGGCTACGCCTTCTCGAAGGACTTCCGCGAGGAGCGCGGCCACGCCTACATGCTGGACGATCAGACGTTCACCGAGCGCCAGCAGGTCGTGAAGCAGCCCGGCACCTGCATGCAGTGCCACGCGTCCGATCTGGGTGCCGTACCGGAAGCTCGGTGGCGGCGATCTGATCGAAGGGCTTCGAGCTGATGAACCGGATGCCGTACGTGGAGGCGCGCAAGCTCGTGACGCACCCGGTCGCCTGCATCGACTGCCACGACCCCGAGACCATGCAGCTCCGGGTCACGAGGCCCGGGCTTCATGGAGGGCATCCGCGCGCTCAAGGCCTCCGAGGGCGTGCCGGACTACGACGTCAACGCGCAGGCGACGCGGCAGGAGATGCGCGCGTTCGTCTGCGGGCAGTGCCACGTCGAGTACTACTTCAAGGGCCCGGAGAAGCGGCTCACGTACCCCTGGGCGAAGGGCCTGCAGATCCAGAACATCATGGCCTACTACGAGGAGGCCGGCTTCAAGGACTGGACGCACGCGGATTCCGGCGCGCCGGTGCTGAAGGCGCAGCACCCCGAGTTCGAGATGTGGAACCAGGGCGTGCACGGCCGCAGCGGCGTGACCTGCGCCGACTGCCACATGCCGTACATGCGGGAGGGGGCGCTCAAGATCAGCGACCACCACGTGCGCAGCCCGCTGCTCAACATCAACCGCGCGTGCCAGACGTGCCACAAGTGGCCGGAAGACGAGCTGCGGAACCGCGTCTACGCGCTGCAGGAACGCACCTATCACCTCCGCAACCTCGCCATGGACGCCGTCGTCGGGCTGATTGCCGACACGAAAGCGGCGCGCGCGGCGGGCCGGCCGGATGCCGGGCTCGAGGGCGTGTGGCGGCTGCAGCGGCAGGCGCAGTTCCGGCTCGATTTCGTCGAGGCAGAGAACTCGACCGGTTTTCACGCGCCCGAGGAAGCCGCCCGCATCCTCGGCGAGGCCATCGACTTCGCGCGGCAGGGCCAGGTTCTGCTGCGTGACCCCAGCTTCAAACCCCAGCATGCGCCGGGCGGCATGGGCGAGCCCACACCGCCCGACAGGCGTGGACAAGGGAACTGACGGGAGGCGATCTCTTCGCCCATCAGCTCGGCCGCGTGCTCGGGTGGCCGGGCCATCCGCCGCGGCAGCCGGAATCACGATTGCAAGAGGTTCGGTGCTATGCCGTCCGGTTCACCAGAGAACAGCCACGTGCGGGTTGCCGCCGTGGGCGACCTGCACTTCGGCAAGAACTCCCAGGGCACATTTCAGGCGCTGTTGACGCAGATCAGCCAGGCCGCCGAGGTCCTGGTGCTGTGCGGGGACTTCACGGATTACGGCACGCCAGACGAGGCGCGCGGGCTCGTCCGCGACTTGTCGGCGCACCTCCGCATCCCCGCGCTCGCGGTGCTCGGCAACCACGACTTCCACGGCGGGCATGCGGACGAGATCGCCGGCATCCTGCGCGACGCGGGCGTCACCGTGCTCGACGGCGATGCGCATGAGGTTCAAGGGCGTCGGCTTCGCCGGCGTGAAGGGCTTCGGCGGCGGCTTCGGCCCGCGCGCGCTCGGGCCGTGGGGGGAAGACACGTTCAAGCGCTTCGTGCACGAGGCCGTCGAGGAGGCGCTGAAGCTCGAGGCCGCGCTCGCGCGCCTCCGCACGCGCTCGCGGGTGGCGGTCCTGCACTACGCTCCGATTCGCGACACGGTCGACGGCGAGCCGCTCGAGATCTATCCGTTCCTCGGATCGAGCCGCCTCGAGGAGCCGATCAACCGCTACGACGTCTCCGCTGTCGTGCACGGCCACGCGCACCGCGGGCAGCCCGAGGGGCGCACGGCGACCGGCGTTCCCGTGTACAACGTGAGCCTGCCGCTGATGAAGACGCTCACACCGGAGCAGCCCTTCAAACTGCTCCATCTGCCTGTCACCGCCGGCGAGACCGCCGCCGAAACCGCATCGTCGCTGGCCGGAGCCGCCGTGCGAGGGTGAGGCGGAGATCCCAGAGATGACCACCGAGCCGCCTGTCTACGATCTTCACCACCACCCGGGGCTGAAGTTCTACCGCAGTGCGCTCCGGGCACTCGAGGAGGTCGGCGTCCCGTACGTCGTCGGCGGCGCGTATGCGTACTCGCACTACGCCTCGCATCGCGCGCGAGACGAAGGACTTCGACATCTTCATCCACCCGCGCGACGTGGAGCGCGCGCTCGCCGAGCTGCGGCGGCGCGGCTACCGCACCGAGCTGGCCTACCCGCACTGGCTGGCGAAGGCGTGGGCGGGCGACGCGTTCATGGATCTGATCTTCAACTCGGGCAATGGCATCGTGGCCGTGGACGACGCGTGGTTCGCGCATGCGCCGGAAGCGATCGTGCTGGGCATGCGGGTGAAGCTGCAGCCGGTCGAAGAGATGATCTGGTCGAAGTCGTTCGTCATGGAGCGTGAGCGCTCGGATGCCGCCGACGTGGCGCACCTGATCCTGAAGTGCTCGGGCAGCATCGACTGGAACCGGCTGGTGGCGCGCTTCGGCCCCAACTGGCGCGTGCTGTTCGCGCACCTGGTGCTCTTCGGCTACGTCTACCCGTCGGAGCGCACGCGTGTGCCCGCGCGCCTCCTCCGCGACCTGTGGGAGCGCGTCCAGCAGGAGCTTGGCGACGATGGGCCGGAGCGCGTGTGCAACGGGACCATCCTCTCGCGGGAGCAGTACCTGACGGACGTGGAGCAGTGGGATTACGAGGACGCGCGCGTCGCTCCCGCGCGGCAACATGTCGCCGGAGGACGTCGCGCACTGGACGGCGGCGATAGACCGTGGACACTGACTATTCGACCCGTGTCGCCCGGTTCCCTACGGCACGCTCCCGTGCTCGCGCCTTCGGTGTGGGCATCGCTGCTCACGGCGCTCGCGAGCGCCGTGCTGCTGGCGGCGGTGGGGTGCAACACGGCGCCGGCGGATGCGCAGCAGGACGCCGCGAGCGGAGCGACGACCGTGGTGCCGACCGGGCGGCTGCGCGAGTTCAGCGTGACCGCCTACTGCACCGGCACCGTGACCCAGTCGGGCGCGAGGGTGAAGGCGGGGATGGCGGCGGCCGATCCGCGTGTGCTGCCCGTCGGGTCCACCGTGCGGGTCGACGGCCAGGGACGGGCCTACGACGGCATCTACACCGTGACGGACACCGGCCGCGAGATCAAGGGCCGCGAGCTGGATCTGTACCTGGATGACTGCGCCGAGGCGCAGCAGTTCGGGCGCCGCACGATGCGGGTGGCGGTCATCCGGCGAGGGTGGGACCCGGCGGCCACGCCTGGTTCAGCCGGAGATGACGCAACGACGCTGACGCTGCATCCCGCCCCCGCTCGGTGCGACGGTGCGCTTGCCCCACCGATGCCAGGCCTCGTCTCTAGCTTTCGGGCGTGTCAATTCCCAGGCGCTGGCGTTTCAGATACAGCCCCTTGCGCGAGAGCCCCAGCATCCTGGCGACCTGCTCGACGCGTCCGTTGCAGACGCGCATCGCGTATCCGATCATCGCGCGTTCGACGTGCTCCGTGACCGCGGCGAGCGGCTGATCCATCCGCACGACCAGCTCGGTGGGCTCGAGCTCGCGTTCCGACGCCGGCCGCGTGCGCCGGCTCGCCACGATGTTCGCGTGCAGGTGTTCGGGCATGAGGACGGCATCGGTCTCCGCGAGCGCCGCCATCCGCCGGAGCTCGTTCATCAGTTCGCGCACGTTCCCCGGCCACGCATAGAGCACCAGGTACTCCAGCGTCTCGTCCGCAGGGCGGAGGCACCCCTTGTTGAAATCGCGTGCGAACCGATCGAGGAACACCTCCACGAGCTTCGGGATCTCCTCGCGGCGCTCGCGCAGCGGCGGGATGTGGAGACCGATGTTCAACCGGAAGAACAGGTCTTCGCGGAACCGTCCTTCTCGGACCAGCTGACCCAGATCGTGGTTGGTGGCGGCGACGACGCGGACGTTCGTCCGCACCGGGTGCGCCTCGCCGAGCGGCTGCACTTCGCCGGACTCGAGGAAGCGCAGAAGCTTCGGCTGCAGGTCCTTGCCGATTTCTCCGATCTCATCGAGGAACACGGTACCGCCTTCGGCCGATCGGATGACGCCCGGAAACGCGTCATCAGCTCCCGTGTAGGCACCGCGCCGGTGGCCGAACAGCTGGTTCTCG
>CAVXNR010000016.1:0-353101 GCA_963763095.1 Vicinamibacteria bacterium | reverse complement strand
GGCACCCGCATCGGCGGCATCTACTGCGACCTCTACCCGCGTGAAGGCAAGTTCACGCACGCTGCCGCGTGGCCGGTGCGGGGCGCCAGCACACGGGCGGGGCGCACGCCGATCACCGTGATGGTCGCCAACTTCGACCGCGGCGGCCTCACGCACAACGAGGTGGAGACCTTCTTCCACGAGTTCGGCCACGTGCTGCACGGCGTGCTCTCGGAAACGCACTACAACCAGCACGCCGGTACGAACGTGGAGCGCGACTTCGTCGAGGCCCCCTCGCAGATCTACGAGGAATGGACGCGCCATCTCGAGAGCCTCGCGACGATTCGCGAGGTCTGCCCGGGGTGCCCCGTCATGGACGCGGCCACGGTCGACCGGCTGAACGCCGCCCGCCGGTTCGGCGCCGGCATGCAGTACGCACGGCAGCACCTGTATGCCTCGTTCGACATGACGCTCTACGGCGAGCACCCACAGCCTGCGCTCGAGACGTGGCAGGCCATGGAGGACGAAACGACGCTCGGGTTCGTGCCCGGAACGGACTTTCCAGCGACCTTCTCGCATATCGCGGGTGGATACGCCGCGGGCTACTACGGCTACATGTGGGCGGAGGTGATCGCCCTCGACATGCTGTCAGCGTTCGGGGGCAACCTGATAAACCCGGAGGTGGGGATGCGCTTCCGGAAAGAGATCCTCAGTCGTGGCGGCGAGGAACCAGCGGCTGTGCTGGTGGAGCGCTTCCTCGGGCGCCCCGTGAACAACGAGGCGTTCCTGAAGGAGATCACCGGCCGGCGGTGACCCCGCCCGCGCCCCGGACTCCTGTTGCGTTCTGGTCAGCGGCCCTTCGGCAGGACGCCCTCCGCCACCATCCACCCATGCAAGTCGAGCACGAGCCGGCCTGCCTCCACCGCGGGATCGCGGTCGGCCAGCGCTCTCGCCTCCTCCGGGGTTGCATCGAACACGAAGATGCCGGCCAGGGGGCCGTCATCGAGGAACGGGCCCGCTGCGATCAGCTTGCCTGACGCGCCCATCTCGCGGATATGTGCCATGTGGCCCTCCTGCACGGCCCTGACCGCAGGAGATTTCTCGGCCGTCCATTTCGGGCCGCGCCGCAGGAACGCGAGCTGATACGTGCGCATCGGCGGCTGTGCGGCCGGGTTCGCCCGCATCGTGTCGGCGTACCCTGCACCGATGTCCTTCGGGCCCCACCATGGATGTACTTCAACGGCGAGGCGACCGGCTGCCACGGCCGGATCATCTCCGGCAACGGCGCGCGCCCGATCGAGATCGCTTGCCGTGATGATCAGAATGCCGCGCAAATCGCCGCCGCTCGTTATCGGGCCGGCGCCGACGAGCGTCCCCTCACGCCACCGCCGCTCCAGGCTGGCGATGTGCTCGGCCTGGATCGCGGTGTCGGCCCCCTTGTCGCCCGTGGATCGCTGGCCCGCGCGCTTCAGGAGCCCGACGTAATACGCAGCCATATTCGGCGGCGGCGCCTGAGGGTCTTGCGCCGCCCGAGGCCCACACACCACAGCGTGGAGACCAGGGCCGACCGCCGCGACGCGAGTTGGGCTGATCATGATTGTCGCTCCGGAACGGGTTGGTCCGCGCTTCGACCGTGTCGGCCGGATAGTCACCATCCGCCGGGCCCTTTCGCCACCACAGCAGGTAGGAATCACGCGATGAGCGTCACGGCGCAAGCACGGCAACCGCTTCGCCGCCGTAGCGCGTCAGGAGCTCGCCCGCGCGGTCACCGTAAGTCGCCGCGAGCCAGGCTTGTCCGACGTACCGAACGCCGCGTCCCATGGCAACGGCCAGCCCGAATGCGAGCGGGCTGAGACCCGCGGCTCCACTGAGCAGGACGAAAATCTTGAAGGGGGCTGGCGGTGGTAAGAGTGCCGGCACGAGCACGACCAGCACGCCGTACCGTCTGTACAACTCAAACCCGCGGTCGACGTGCGCGGCCTTGAACCGCCTGCGCAGGAACATCTCCCCGCCCTTGCGTCCCGCGGCATACAACCCGAAGCACCCGACCAGCGATCCGAGGGTCGCCATCCCCGCGTAGTACAGCAGGTAGCGCGGATGGCGCGCGCTCTGCACCAGCACGAGCGCATCGGCCACCTGCGGAAACGACAGGACCGAGGAATCGAGCAGCGCGATCACGAACAACCCGGATCCGCCAACCCCGGTGCCCACTGCCGGATGGTGTCGAGGATCGTCAACATCGACCCTCTACTGCGCGGACCCGAGATCACCCGGACGGTCGAACAATCAGGCCAGCCCGTGCAGATACTCGTAACTCCGCCGCAGGCTGTCGATCGGATCGCCGGCCGTGTGATCCTGCTCGACGAAGTAGTGCGCCACGTGAGCCCCCTGCGCCGCCTTCAGAATGGCGGGGACGTCCAGCGCACCGCTGCCCACTTCGGTGAACGCGGTCTTTGCCACCTTTGCCTCGTCGGTCTCCCGCGGCGCGTCCTTCGCCTTGTCCTTCAGGTGGAGCAGCGCCACGTGATCCTTGTACTTCGCCAGCAGCTCCGTGGGATCTGCGCCGGTGATGGACACCCAGAACACGTCCAGCTCCAGCTTCGTCAGCGCCGGATCGAGCCGCCCGACGAGCACGTCGATGGGTCGGCGCCCGTCAGCGAGCGGGACGAACTCGAAGCCGTGGTTGTGATACGCGAGCGTGACACCGGCCGCGCGCGCGGTCTCGCCCGCGCGGTTCAACTGATCCGCGAACTTCTCATACGCGGCGGCGGTGGTCCCCCGCTCCGCCGGCTGCAGATAGCTGACGACCGCGTACTTGACGCCGTGGGTGCGAACGGTGTCGAGCGCCTTCGCAAGCGACCGATCGGCCGCGGGTGTCGAGCCTGCGGCGGAGGCCCACGCATCCCAGTTGCCTGTCACGAGAGGCGCCTCGATGTGAGTGCTGACCGCGGTCAGACCGTGGGTCTTCGCGATCGGCACGAGGCGCTCGAGGTCGGTGCGCCCGACCTCCAGCTCCTTGTACCCAATTGCCGCGATCGCCTGGAGCGTCACCTCCGCGCGCGTCTTCAGCAGCTCGCGCACGGTATAGAGCTGGACGCCCAGCCGCGGCGGCGCAGCCGCGTCGGCCCTTGCACCCGCGAGCGCGGCGGCCTGCAGCGTTCCCGCGGCGGTCGTCCGCAGCCACTCGCGTCGCGTCCATCCCGTCCGTCTGTTCGACATGTGCTGTCCCTTTTCCTCGTGCCGTCTGCGCCGTGTAAGCACAGATCCGCCGTGTGGCGGCACGTCAAAGGCGCCAGGCAATCCCGGCGATCGCGTGCTGGGTCGTGAAGCTCGCCGACGCCGATCCGTCCGGCACCGCGACGCGCTGTCTCGTGGCGGTCACCTTGTATTCCGCGATCAGGGCGAGATGAGCGGCCACACGATACTCGACCCCCGCCGCGACCTGCCCCGCTACTCTACCCCACTCGTACTGCTCCTGCGTTCGGCCGCCGATGGTGCTCTCGCCATGGGGGATGGTGGGGCCCGCCCTAGCCGAAGGGAAGCACGACCGCGGCGCCCAGCAATGCGCGCGAGATCACCCGAGGCCGCCCCGCCGGCCGAGGGGCTCGATCAGCCGCCGCACCTCCCTCGCCTCCTCGTCGGTGACGGTGTGATCCATCCCGGGATAGAGCACCGCGGTCACGTCGCCGCCCATCTCGCGGAGCACGTCCGCCGATTCGTCGACTCGCCATGCGGGGATATGCGGGTCGACGTCGCTGCAGCCGAGAAACACCGGCGTGCCGTCGAGCGATCCTGTTTGTGGCCACACCGTGCCGGGCGGGCCGATGAGCCCACCGCTCAATCCGACGAGTGCCCCGTACCTCCGCGGGTTGCGCACGGCGAACTCCAATGCCAGGCAGGCCCCCTGCGAGAACCCGAGCAGGACGATGTCTGCGGCAGGTACGCCGGCAGCCTGGAGCTGAGAAGTCAGATCTCCGAGGCCGGCGAGCGCCGACGAGAGCCACGGCTCGTTCGACGGGATGGGCGCGAGGAACCGGTTGGGATACCACGTGTTCCCGCTCGCCTGCGGCGCGAGGTAGGCCATCCCGCGCAGTGGAAGCGCATCCGCCAGTTGGAGGATGCCCGACGCACTGTCGCCGCGGCCGTGCACCAGGACCATTGCCGACCGAGCACTCTCCAGCGCGGCCCCCGCCTGAATGACCGGCTGACCGGCATGCGGCCCTGTCCCTCGCAGCGTCATTCCCATGCGTTCCTCCGCCGCGTCCGCCGCGTCACGAGCACATCACAGCAGCCCTGAAGGGCTGCCCCACATCGCAGCAGCCCTGAAGGGCTGCCCCACGTCACAGTGTCCTGAAGGGCTGCCCCACGTCACGTCGGGCCAGGCTTCAGCTCTCCCGACGACATGCCACCATGTCACAACAGGTCGTGAAGTACCACCATGTCACAACGCGATCGTGAAGTACTAGTACGTGGGGCAGGGCTTCAGCCCTGCTGACAAGCAGTCGCAATCGGTTGCCCGGTCAGAAGTCGATGGTGAAGGTCGTCGGGCGCCCCGGCGCCGATTCGAGGCTGAACGCGAAGCCGTGATTCGACAGGATCTCCTGCACCATGGTGAGCCCGATGCCCTGCCCGCCCGGCTTTGTTGTAAAGAACGGTGTGAAGAGCCCCTCGCGCACGTCAGGCGGAATGCCGGGGCCCGTATCCTCGATCTCGAGGCGAAGCCGGTCGCCGGCGCGCCGCAGCCTCACGGTCACGGTGCCTCGCGACGCCGTTTCCCTGTGGGCACCGGCCACGCCGGCGGGCAACATCGTCGATGGCTTCAATCGCGTTTTTGACGATGTTCAGGAGCGCCTGCTCCATCTGCACCGGATCCATCGGGACCACCGCCGGATCCTCATCGATCTCCCACCGCCATGCGATGGCGCGTGCCTCGCGATCGGCGCGCACGAGCCCCTCGATGCGGCGCAGCACGTCGGCCAAATCGACCGGCTGGCGAACCGGCGGCGGCAGGCGTACCACGTCCGCGAAGCTCCGCATGAAGAGGTTCAGCTGCCCCATCCGATCGATCGCGATCTGCAGGGCGCGTTCGAAGTCGGCGCGGTCGGCATCCGTCAGCTGGGCGCTGTAGCTGAGTGACGACTGCAGCAGGGAGCTCGACGCGCCGACCGAGTTGTTGACCTCGTGCGACATCATGCGGATCAACTTCTCGTACGCCGCCTTCTCCGACCGCCGCAGTTCCTCGGTGAGCTCCTCCAGCAGGAAGAAGCTGCGCGGAAACCCCCGATCGAGAAACGTGCCGCGCTGGACGCGAACACGCCTTCCGCCGTGAGCGGCGGCCACACGCGCCTCGCCGGGCTGGACAGTTGCCATCATCTCGAGCAGAGGCATCTGTGACGACTGCAGCGACAGACCGCGCAGCGCGTCCGCGGGACGCTGCAGCAGCCCTTCGGCGGCCGGGTTGAGCAGCTCGATCTGGCCATCGAGGTCCAGCACCACGATGCCGGAAGGAGAGACGTCGAGGATGCGCCCGAGGAAGTAGTGCTGTTCCTGAACGCGCTGCCGTTCGGCCCGCAGGCTATCGACCATCCGGTTGTAGACGCCGATCAGGCGGTCGACCTCGGGCTGGCCGACTTCCAGAAAGCGTGCCGTGTAGTCGCTGTCGTTCAGGAACTGCGCGCTGTCGCCCACGAACCCGATCGCCCGGAACATGCGCCGCACGAGCGCGACCCCGGTAGCGAGCGAGGCGACGAACACGATTTCGACCACGAAGAGCCAGAGGCGGTTCTGCCGGAGGACGTACACGCCCGCAACCGCGAGCAGCGCGTGGACGACGGCGAGGTAGAGGGTGAAGCGGGAGCGGAGAGACAAGGAATCAGGCTACCGGCTGCAGGCGGCAGGCTGCAGCCGGTATCGGGCCTGAGGCCGGAGCTGGCCTGCAGGCTGCCGCCTGGAGCCTGTAGCCTGCTTACACATTGATCTCGTATTTCTCGAACCGCCGGTAGAGCGCCGCGCGACTGAGACCGAGGGCCTCGGCCACCTTGCTGATGTTCCCAGCATGGTGCTTCAGCGATTTGAGGATCATGGCCTTTTCGATCTCGTCGAGCGTCATGCTGCCGACGGCCGGCAGCGTATCACGCGCGGCGTCACGTGGTTCCATGTCGGCAGTGGCACGAAAATCCTGCGCCTCGAGGACGCTGCCCTCCGTCACGAGCAGTGTGCGTTCGACAGACTGCCGCAGCTGCCGGATGTTGCCGGGCCAGGGCTGGGCCTGCAGCCAGACGATGGCATCCGCGCTCAGGCGCACGCCCTCCCGCCGATACAGATGTCCGAGCGTCTGGAGGAAGCGGCTCGCGAGCGGGGCGATGTCGTCGCGGCGCTCGCGCAGGGGCGGCAGGTGCACGGAGATCAGATTGATGCGATAGAGCAGGTCTTCGCGAAACTCGCCGCGCGTGACCATCTCGGCGAGGTTCCTGTTCGTCGCGGCAACGACCCGCACATCCACCGTGCGGCGCTGGCTCGACCCGAGCACCTCGAAGGTGCGGTCCTGCAGCACGCGCAGCATCTTCACCTGCGACGCCGCGTCGAGGTCGCCGATCTCGTCGAGAAAGATCGTCCCGCCGTGGGCCACCTCGAAGCGGCCCTTCCGATCCGCCCGGGCATCCGTGAACGCACCTTTCACGTGCCCGAACATCTCGCTCTCGAAGAGCGAGGCGGATATGCCGCCCAGGTTCACCTTCACGAACGGGCCGTGCGCGCGGCGACTGTTACGGTGGATGGCATCGGCGGCCAGCTCCTTGCCGGTGCCGCTCTCACCGGTGATCAGCACCGACGCATCGGTGGGCGCGACGCGTCCGATCAGCTGCAGGATGCGCAGCAGGCTGGGGTCGCGCCCGACCAGCGTGCCGAAGTCGAAGCGCGCGTCGAGGTCGTCGCGGGTGGGCAGGCTGTCATCACCACCGGCCGGGCGGCTGGCCGCGAGGCCGAGGGCCGTTTTTACGGTCTGCAGGATCTGCTGGTTGGTCCACGGCTTCGTGACGAAGTCGGCCGCGCCCCTCTTCATCCCCTCGACCGCCAGCCCGATCGATCCCCACGCCGTGATCAGGACCACGGGAAGGGTTGGTGCTGCGCTCTTGATGCGCGCCAGGAGGTCGAGCCCCTCCTCGCCGCTCGTGCGGCGCGAGAAGTTCATGTCCTGGATGACGAGCTCGCAGCGCTCGCGTGCGAGCCACGCCAAAGCGGCCTGCGGGCCGGCCACGCTGTGGGAGGCGTAGCCCGCCTGCTTCAGCAGCAGTGCCAGCGATGCTGTGACCGAGGGGTCGTCATCTACGATGAGAATCATGGAGGGGCTGAAGGCTCAGGCTCAGGGCTCAGGGCTAAGGGCTAAGGGCTAAGGGCTAAGGGGCTAAGGGCCAAAGGCTAAGGCCCAAGACGAAAGAACCCCTTAGCCCTTGGCCTTTAGCCCTTAGCCGTCACTCGTATCGTAGCGCCTCCGCCGGCTCCACCCGGGTCGCCATCCGGCTCGGATACCAGCCGCACAGCAGGGTCAGGAGGTAGATGGTCGCCGCCGCCATGGCAAACCCCGCGACGTAGACATGCGTGTCCACCCAGTAGAACGGACTGATCATGGGCACTTGCGCGACGAGCACCGCCGCGGCGACAACGGCCATCGACGTCATCACCACCAGCTCGCCGAGGATCTGCCGCTGGACCCGGGACCGCTCGGCGCCCTTCGCACGGCGCAGGCCGATCTCGCGCGTGCGCTGGGTCACGCTTTGCCAGAGCACCCCCGTCAGGCCCATGGCGACCATGAGCATCAGGAATCCCGCAATCAATCCGACCGCCGCTACCGGGGCTGCCGCGAAGGCGATCATCGACCTTCGGGATTCGTGCATCGGCTTGACGGTGAACGACCATCCCCGTGCGGCGGCCTGCAGGTGCTTCAGCAGCGGTTCCTCCGCAGCCGCCGTGGTGCCCTCCCGCATCCGCAGGATCAGGTTCGACGGGGGCCGATTCTCGCGCACCGACGGATCGGTGTCTGTCAGCGGCTTGCGATAGAGTGCCTGCCACGCCTGCCCGTCGACCTCGCCGTCTTCACGGTAGGCCGCCACCACGCCCACGACGCGCTGCTCCCGCTCGATCGGGCCTGTCGGCGACCCCGCGCGAGGGTTGGACCCGGGTGGTTGATCGGGCGCCAGATTCTGCCCGATGGGGTTCTGCCCTTCAAAGAGTTCCTCCGCCATCTCGTTGTTGATCACGACTGGCAGGTAGCTCGCCCCATCGTCCTCGCGCCCGAACCAGCGGCCCTGGACGATTTGCAGGCCGAGCACCTCCTTGAACTCATCGGTCACCTCGTTGACGCCGAACTCGATTGCGCGGCCGTTGCGTGGTGTACGCGCGATTCGAGCCGCCCATGGAATACGGGGGCAGGAGCGACCCCGCAACCTCTTCGACTTCCGGGACCTCGCGGGCGGCGGCAAGCACGAGGCGCATCGTCTCCACCTGCGAAGCGGTGAACGTGTCGTTCGTCGTCACCCGCATGTCGACGTTCACCACCCAGAGATTGTCGGGCGTGAAACCGATCGGCCGCCGCCAGTTCTCGGCCATGTAGACGCCCAGGGCACCAACCCCGAACAGCACCAGAACGGAGAAGAAAATCTCGATCATGAGCAGCAGGTTGGTCCGCTTGCGATGCCAGATCAACTTGCACACGTGGCGAATCATCGCGACGCTCCCTTGAGTGCCTGGACGGGGTTGAGGCGTGACATGCGCCAGGCCGGGTACACACCTGATACCGTGCCGAAGAACAGGGCGAACCCGAAGCCGGCGAGAAAGATGCGGTAGTTCATCCGGAGGTCCGCATAGAGAATCAGGCCGCTGCCGTTCACCGCCCACAGCAGCCAGATAGACAACAACAGCGCGATGGCAGCCCCGATCAGCGTCAGCGCCACGTTCTCGACGAGAAACTGGCCGACAAGCACCACCGAGGAGGCGCCGAACGATTTCCGCACGCCGATTTCGGAGGCGCGCTCCATGATCCGGCTGACGTTCAGGTTCACGAGGTTCACGGCCGGCAGCAGCATGAAGAGCAGCGCCAGGCCTGCGAGCACAATCCGGAGCCGCCGGCCCGGGTTCTCGATCTCCGCGTTGCCACCTGTCGCGACCGCCCTCGCGGCGGTGTCGAAGAGCGTCTCGGCGTGGGCAAGGACCTTCGTGAACATCTTGGGGTCGTCCGTCGGCACGCGCTGAACGCGGGATCGTACTTCGCTCTTGATGGCCGGCAGGTCGGCCGTGCTGCGCGCCAGGAACAAGCCCATCATCTCGCCGACGATCTCCTGCCGATAGGTGTCGGACCGGTCGGTCGTATAGGGCACCCACACGTCAGAGAACGGGACCAGGCGGAGGATTGGCACGTCGCGCACGACACCTATCACCGCAAACCGCTGCCCGTCGATCTCGATCGTTCGTCCGACGGCGCGTACGCCATCCCCAAAAAACCGGCGGCGCGTAGACTCGTTGATCACCGCGACCATGCGGTGCGCGTCGAGGTCTTCGGTCGTGAACGGAGCCCCTTCGAGGAAGTCGAATCGCATGATCCGCCAGAACTCGCCGTCCGTGCGCTTCAGGTACGACTGTACCCGCGTGCCGTTCAGGTACGACATCGCGCCGTTCGGGTAGCTGACGATCGACATCCGCTCGACGCCGGGGAGGTCGCGCATGTACCCGTCGAGCAGCTTGAACCCTGCTCCGCCGTTGCGTCGCATGTGCTCACCCGCCATGGAAGCGAAGTAGATCCCGACCGTGCGATCCTGGTGCACCTCCGGCGGAAACGGCGCGACCGCGTGATCTACGAGCGCCGACACGAGCATCAGCACGATCAGCGTGAAGCTGATGCCGAAGAGGCTCACGAAGGTGAAGAACTTGCGGCGGGCGAAGACTTTCAGGGAGAGCGATAGGTAATGTTTGAGCATGGTTGCCTCGGGGCTGGGCTACGGGCCACAGGCTGCAGACGGCGGGCGGCGTCTGGCGCAAAGGCCTGGAGCCCGCACCGCCTGCAGGCTGCAGCCTATCGCCTGCAGCCTTTGTCGTCAGTCCACCTGTCGTCCGTCGAAAAGCCGCACGATGCGCTGCGTCTTCTCCGCCTGGCGCGGGTCGTGCGTCACCATCACTACGGTCGTGCGCTCCTCTGCCTGGAGTCTTGCGAGGAGCGCCATGATGTCGTCGCCCATCTGGGAATCCAGGTTGCCGGTCGGCTCGTCGGCGAGCAGGATGCGCGGGTTGCCGACGATCGCCCGTGCGACCGCGACGCGCTGCTGCTGGCCGCCCGACAGCTGCGATGGAAAGTGGTGCACACGCGAGGTCAGGCCCACCTTGTCGAGGGCCGCGAGCGCGAGCGTGCGCCGGGCACCCGATGACATCCGTCGGTAGAGCAGCGGCAACTCCACGTTGTCGACAACCGGGAGGTCGGCGATCAGGTGGAACGTCTGGAAGATGAACCCGAGCTCCCGGTTGCGGACGCGCGCCAGCGCGCGATCCGTCGAGGACGTGATCGGCTCGCCGTTGAGCGTGACGCGGCCCCGGGTGGGCACGTCGAGCAGACCAATCAGGTTCAGCAGCGTGCTCTTGCCGCAGCCCGACGGCCCCATGATCGAGATGAATTCCCCCACACCCACCTCGAGATCGATGTCCGAGAGCGCGATCGTCTCGATGCGATCGGTGCGATAGACCTTCTCGATCCCCTCGAGTCGGATCGCCGCTTCTGCAGCGGCGGGTTGGATGGCGCGCGGCGCGGCCGCGATGTGGCCCCCCGACGGCTCCACTCGTGCGGGGGCAGCTGCGCTGATCATCGAATCCTCACTTCCTTCAATCGCGTGTAGTCGTTCATGTCCGAAATGATGGCCTCGTCGCCGGGGACGAGCCCGCGCACGACCTCGAACTGGTCGAAGCTTGCGAGTCCGAGTTCCACCGGTGTCCGCACGGCGCGATCGCCGCGAATCACGAAGACCTGCTGGACGCCTTCGCCCGACGCGAACGGCCCGCGGCGGATGCGTACGACGCGCGGCTTGCTGGCAGTGACGATGCCCACGTCGACGCGGAGGTTGGATCGGAGCAGCGCACTCGACGGGTCCTTCAGCGCCACCTGCAGCGTCATCGCCCCGTTCTGGATCGTGGGAAGCACAGCGGCAACGGCGCCCTCGAGGGTGTCGTCGTTCACTTTGACCGTGACCGGCAGGCCCGCCGCGAGCCGCCGCGCGTGCACGTCCGACACCGTTGCTTCCACGCGGAAGGATCCGAGGTCGGCCACGCGTGCGATGACGTCCCCTTTGCGGATCGCCACACCTTCCTGCGTGAGCGCCCACGTCAGCACGCCCGCCCGATCGGCGCGCGGCGTCGCGAGATCCAGCAGGCGCCGGGCCTCGCGCTGTTCCTGGTGCAGCTTCGACATCTCGAGGCCGAGCCCTTCGACCTCCGTGCGATTTGCGATCCGCGCGTTCTCGCGCGATCCCTCGAGCTGTGTCAGCTCGATCTGCGCCTGGGAGACAGCGAGCTCGGACTTCTTCAGCAGCTCCTGCGAGAGCAGCCCGTCGGCCGCGAGCTGGCGATCGCGTGCGAGCTGCGATCGCAGCGAGGCGAGCTGCAGCGTCTTCACCTCCACCTGGCCGTTCAGATCGATGAGGCTCTTCTCGAGGGACAGGCGCGTCCGGGCCTGCTGGTTCTGCTTGATGGCGAGGTCCTGCCCGAGCTTGTCGACCGCCAGTTGCGTCTCGCTGATGTCGAGCGTGACGAGGGGGTCTCCCTTGTCCAGCCTCGCCCCGGTGCGCTTCAGGATGCGCAGCACGCGGGCATCAACCGGACTCGAGACGACCTGTTCCACCTCCGGCACCACGGTGCCCGTCGCGGTGATCACCGCCTCGATCGGTCCCGCGTCGGCGACCGACGTGCGCACGCTCGCGCGGCTGATGGACGGCCGTACGAGCCCGGGCAGCCACACGAGGGCCGCGGCGACGACGGCGATGACAGCCCCTACCGTCCCCGCCCGTCGCACCCTCTGCCTGCGCTGCACGTCCTCGTCAATCGGTCGATCCACCTCACGTCCTCCCGTCCCGGGAAAGGGCAAGCGTGCTGCCAGCCAGATCGCTCGATTGCGCAGTGTTTTTTGTATTGAGCACGTGCGAACGTCCGGTCTCGGCGGAGGGTGTTCGGAAGCGGACGGTTGTTCACCGTTTAACGGTTAACGGTTGACGTAGTGAACGTATTCCCAAAATAACGGCCCGATCGCCGAACCATGCGCATTACGCATGGATCCGATGAGACCTTTCTATTTCCTGATCGCCCCTAACCTGCCGCATAAATAGCACTTCACGTCGAGCAGACGGTTCCGCGCGCTGCCGCCGCACCTTTGCGGCTCAGCCGCGGCACCAGAATGCGGGAGCACGATCATGACGGGCGCAGGCACACAGGCTCCTGGCGCACAGGGCCTCTACGATCCGCGGCACGAGCACGACGCGTGCGGCGTTGGCTTCGTGGTCAACGTCAAGGGCCGGCGCTCGCATGGCGTGATCGAACAGGGGCTGCAACTCCTGATCAACCTGCTGCACCGCGGCGCGTGCGGGTGCGAGGCCAATACCGGCGACGGCGCCGGGATCCTGATCCAGATGCCGGACCGCTTTCTCCGCAAGGTCACGGGTGCCCTCGGGATTCAGCTCCCCGAGGCTGGGCAGTACGGCGCGGGGCTGGTGTTCCTGCCGCCCAATCGCGGGGAACGCCGCGCGATCAAGTCGATCATCGCCACGATTCTCGAGGAAGAGGATCTGAAGCTGCTCGGCTGGCGGGAGGTACCCGCCGACAACCGCCTGCTCGGCGCGCGCGCGGTCGCCTCGCAGCCTGTCTTCCAGCACCTGTTCGTCGGGCGGGGCAAGGGTTTTCCCTTCAACCCGGATCCCGAGGCCGACCGGCTCCGCTTCGAACGCAAGCTGTACGTCGCGCGCAAGCGCATCGAGCACGAGGTCGATCGCCTCACGCTGGCCGAGAAGCAGTTCTTCTATGTGGTCAGCCTCTCGGCGCGCACGCTGATCTACAAGGGCATGCTCACGGCGAATCAGATCGCGCCGCTGTTCCCCGATCTGACCGACCCGGACATGCACTCCGCGCTCGCGCTCGTGCACCAGCGGTTCAGCACCAACACGTTTCCGTCGTGGCCGCTCGCCCACCCGTACCGGTTCGTCGCGCACAACGGCGAGATCAACACGCTGCGCGGCAACATCAACTGGATGCGCGCGCGCGAGGGGCTGCTGCAATCACCGGAGCTTGGGGAGGATCTGGCGAAGATTCTCCCGATCATCCGGGAGGGGGGCTCCGACACGGCGACCTTCGACAACGTGCTCGAGTTCCTCGTGATGACGGGCCGCTCGTTGCCGCACGCCGTGCTCATGATGATCCCCGAGCCCTGGAGCGGCGACCCGTCGCTCGATGCGGAACGGCGGGCGTTCTACGAGTACCACTCGTCGCTCATGGAGGCATGGGACGGCCCCGCGTCGATCGCCTTCACCGACGGCACTGTCGTCGGTGCCGTGCTCGACCGAAACGGCCTGCGGCCATCGCGCTACTGCCTGACGACCGATGACCTCGTCATCATGGCCTCGGAGGTCGGGGTGCTCGACATCCCGCCCGAGAACATCGTGCTGAAGGGGCGCCTGCACCCGGGCAAGATCTTCCTCGTCGACACGGCTCTCGGCCGCATCGTCGCAGACGACGAGATCAAGCGGGAGCTGGCGGCCGCGCGCCCGTACGGGGCGTGGCTCGCCGAGCACCTGATCGACATCGCCGACCTGCCGGACGCGCCGTACCTGCCGGAGCCGGATCACGCGACCGTGCTGCGGCGGCAGCAGGCGTTCGGGTACACGCAGGAGGACCTGCGCCTCATCCTGACGCCGATGGCGCTCAACGCCGAGGAACCCATCGGGTCGATGGGCACCGACACGTCCCTGGCCGTGCTCTCGAACCGGCCGCGCGTGCTCTACGACTACTTCAAGCAACTGTTCGCACAGGTGACGAACCCGCCGCTCGACGCCATCCGCGAAGAGCTGGTGACGTCGATGGAGTCGACCATCGGCCCGGAAGGCAACCTGCTGGACCCACGGCCCGAGTCGTGCCGGCAGATCAAAATCAAGTACCCCGTCATCAGCAATGAGGAGACGGCCAAGCTGCGGCACCTGGAGCACGAGGGGTTCAGGACCATCACGTTGCCGATGCTGTTCGATCCGGCAGAAGACGGGCCGGGGCTCGAGCGGGCGATGGCCGATCTGTGCACGCGCGCCAGCGATGCGGTGAACGCCGGCTACACAATCCTGATCCTGTCCGATCGCGGCGTGAGCCCCACGAATGCGCCCATCCCGAGCCTGCTCGCCACGGCGGGGGTGCACCATCATCTGGTGCGGGAAGGCACGCGGACGCGCTGTGCGCTCGTGATCGAGTCGGGCGACGCGCGCGAGGTGCACCACTGCGCGCTGCTCCTCGGCTATGGCGCGGGCGTCGTCAATCCCTACCTGGCGTTCGAGTCGGTGGACGACCTGATCCTGCAGGGACTGCTCGCCGGCGTCGATCATGAGACGGCGGTACGTCATTACATCAAGGCGCTGAACAAGGGCATCTTGAAGGTGATGTCCAAGATGGGAATCTCGACGCTGCAGAGCTATTGCGGCGCACAGATCTTCGAGGCGCTCGGCCTGTCGCACCGGTTCGTCGACAAGTACTTCACGTGGACCCCGTCGCGGATTGGCGGCGTCGGCATCGAAGTGGTGGCGGAGGAAGTGGCGCGGCGGCACGAGAAGGCGTACCCGCACCGGATGTCCGGTGCGGCCGACCTCGACTGGGGCGGCGAGTACCAGTGGCGCCGGGACGGCGAGTACCACCTGTTCAATCCCGCGACGGTGTTCAAGCTGCAACACGCCACGCGGTCCGGGCAGTACGCGATCTTCAAGGAGTACTCGCGGCTGGTGGATGAGCAGGGCTCGCGGCTGGCGACGCTCCGCGGATTGATCCGCTTCAAGGGCTCGCGCCCGGCGGTCCCGATCGACGATGTCGAGCCCGTCGAGACAATCGTGAAGCGGTTCTCCACTGGAGCGATGTCGTACGGATCGATCAGCCAGGAAGCGCACGAGACGCTGGCAATCGCGATGAACCGGATCGGCGCGAAGTCGAACACCGGGGAGGGAGGCGAGGATCCCGCCCGCTACACGCCGGACGCGAACGGCGACTCGCGCCGGAGCGCTATCAAGCAGGTCGCGTCGGGACGCTTCGGGGTCACGAGCGAGTACCTCGTGAATGCGGACGACCTGCAGATCAAGATGGCGCAGGGCGCCAAGCCCGGCGAGGGCGGACAGCTGCCGGGGCACAAGGTTTACCCGTGGATCGCCAAAGTGCGGTACGCCACGCCGGGAGTCGGACTGATCTCGCCGCCCCCGCACCACGACATCTACTCAATCGAGGATCTCGCGCAGCTGATCTTCGACCTGAAGAACGCGAACCCGCGCGCGCGAATTCACGTGAAGCTGGTCGCCGAGGCGGGGGTCGGCACGGTGGCCGCAGGTGTCGCGAAGGCACACGCGGATGTGGTGCTGATCTCCGGTCACGACGGGGGCACCGGCGCGTCGCCGCTCACCAGCATCAAGCACGGTGGCGTGCCCTGGGAGCTCGGGCTGGCGGAAACGCAGCAGGTGCTGCTGCTCAACGGGCTGCGCGATCGCATCGTGGTGCAGGTCGACGGGCAGATGAAGACGGGCCGCGACGTCGTGATCGCGGCGCTGCTCGGCGCCGAGGAGTACGGCTTTGCGACCGCCCCGCTGGTCGTCTCGGGCTGCGTGATGATGCGCGTGTGTCATCTGAACACCTGTCCCGTGGGCATCGCGACGCAGGATCCCGAGCTTCGCAAAATGTTCACGGGCACACCTGAGTTCGTCGTCAACTTCTTCCGATTCCTCGCCGAAGAGGTGCGCGAGTACATGGCGCAGCTCGGGTTCCGGACGATGGACGAGATGATCGGGCGCGTCGACGCGCTCGACATGCGGCAGGCGATCTCGCACTGGAAGGCGGGCGGACTGGATCTTTCGCAGATCCTGCACGAACCCGTGATGCCGGAAGGCGCTCCGCGGCGCCAGGTCGTCGGGCAGGATCACGGCCTGCAGCGGGCGCTCGATCGCGAGCTCATCGAAGCCAGCGGCCCCGCGCTCGAGGCAGGGGTGCCGGTGGAGTTGTCGCGCGAGATCAGGAACGTGCATCGCACGGTCGGCACGATGCTCGGGTATGAAGTGACGCGCCGGTACGGCGGTGTCGGGCTGCCGGACGACACGATCCGGATCCACTTCCGCGGGTCGGCCGGCCAGAGCTTCGGCGCCTTCGTGCCACGAGGCATCCGGCTGACACTCGAGGGCGATTCGAACGACTACGTCGGAAAGGGCCTGTCGGGCGGCAGGATCATCGTGTTCCCGCCGAGCGCGTCGCGCTTCCAGGCGGAAGAGAACATCATCATCGGCAATGTGGCCCTCTACGGCGCCACGAGCGGTGAAGCGTTCATCCGAGGGGTGGCCGGGGAGCGGTTCGCCGTGCGCAACAGCGGCGCGCACGCCGTCGTCGAGGGCGTCGGCGACCATGCGTGCGAGTACATGACGGGCGGCCGCGTGGTCGTGCTCGGCACCACCGGCCGCAACTTCGCCGCTGGCATGAGCGGCGGCATCGCCTACGTGCTCGATGAGGACGGCGAGTTCGGCGGCCTCGCCAATCGTGGCATGGTGGACCTCGAAGGGCTTGCAGCGGCGGATGACTCGTTCCTGCAGGAGATCATCGAGCGGCACGTCGCGCTCACCGGCAGTGAGCTCGGCGCACGCATCCTGGAGGACTGGCGCACCGTCCGCGCTCAGTTCGTGAAGGTGATGCCGCGCGACTACAAGCGGGTGGTGGAGGCCGAGGCGAACGCCGCGGCCGAGGGCCGCGCGCTCGAGTTTGCCGAGATGGTGGGGGTCGCGCGTGGGTAAGCCGACGGGGTTCGTCGAGATTGCGCGCGCCAAGCAGCCCGTGCGGCCGGTGGCCGAGCGGGTGCGGGACTGGAACGAGGTCTACCTCCCGTATCCGGCCGAGCAGCTGCGCGCGCAGGGTGCCCGGTGCATGGACTGCGGCATCCCGTTCTGCCACGAAGGCTGCCCGCTCGGCAATCTCATTCCCGACTGGAACGACCTGGTCTACCGCGATCGCTGGCACACGGCGATCGAGCGGCTGCATGCGACCAACAACTTCCCGGAGTTCACGGGCCGCCTGTGCCCCGCTCCGTGCGAGGGCTCGTGCGTCCTCGGGATCAACAACGACTCGGTCACGATCAAGGCGATCGAGAACGCGATCATCGAGCGCGCGTTCGAGGAAGGATGGATTGTGGCCGATCCGCCCTCACGGAGGCGGACGGGCAAACGCGTGGCCGTGGTCGGTTCGGGACCCGCCGGTCTCGCGGCTGCCGACCAGTTGAACCGCGCGGGCCATCAGGTCACCGTCTTCGAGCGTTCGGACCGCATCGGCGGCCTGCTGCGCTACGGCATCCCGGAGTTCAAGCTCGAAAAGAAGGTGCTCGAGCGCCGGCTCGCGCTGATGCGCGCGGAGGGTGTGGTCTTCCGGACGAAGACCCACATCGGCGTAAACGTGCCCGCGCGCGCGCTGCTGCGCGATTTCGACTCGGTGGTCCTCGCTGGGGGAGCCGGTCAGCCCCGCGACCTGCCGATACCCGGCCGTGAGCTGCCAGGCATCCACTTCGCCATGGAGTACCTCACGCAGCAGAACCGGCGCTGCGAAGGCGACGGCATCCCCGACGCCGACGCCATCACCGCCGCCGGCAAGCATGTGATCATCATCGGAGGCGGTGACACCGGCGCCGACTGCCTCGGCACGACACATCGGCAGGGCGCACGCTCGGTCCACCAGTTCGAGCTGCTGCCCCGGCCGCCCGACACGCGCGCCGCCGGCAATCCCTGGCCCTCGTGGCCGCAGATCTTCCGCGTGTCGACTGCCCACGAAGAAGGTGGCGAGCGCGTCTACTCCGTCTCGACCCAGCGCTTCGTCGGCGGTGACGACGGCCGCGTGCGCGCGTTGCAGGGGGGCAACGTCGTGCCGGTGAACGAGGGCGGGCGCATGCAGTTCGCCCCGGTCCCTGGCAGCGAGTTCGAGCTGCAGGCCGACCTCGTGCTGCTCGCGATGGGATTCGTCGGCGCGGAACCGGGCGGGATGCTCACCGAGCTGGGCGTGAAGACCACGGACCGCGGCACCGTGGGTCGCGACGCGAGCTGGATGACGAACGTCCCCGGCGTCTTCACGGCCGGTGACATGCAGCGCGGCCAGTCCCTCATCGTGTGGGCGATCGCCGAAGGCCGCAGCGCGGCGCACGCGGTTGACACCTACCTGATGGGCCGCTCGAGCCTCCCCGCGCCCGTTCAGTAGACGGCGCGCCCCTCGCAAGGCTGAAGCCTTGCCCCACGTACCGCTCGCAGGGCTGAAGCCCTGCCCCACGTACCCGCTTGCAGGGCTGAAGCCCTGCCCCACGTACCCCGCTTGCGGGGCTGAAGCCCTGCCCCCGCCTGTCTGAGTCTTGCAGTGAGTGTTGTGGGGCAGCCCTTCAGGGCTGCTGGATCAGCGGAACTCTCGGCGCGACAATCGACGCGCCCGGCCAGCTCACCGCGACCGCCGCGTACCACATCAGCCCGCCGGAACACCATTGACAACGTTGGCGCGGCGGGCATAATTCCGCTGGCCTCCGGCAGACGTCGTGCGGGAGGACCTGCGGACCGTCTCACGGCCCGGGCGGCTGCGATCGCTCGACGTGCCGGACGCACGCATTCATCAACACACCGGCCGGCGACGACGCCACAGCGGCGGACGCCGGGCAGCAAACCGCTCGGAGTCACGCATGCGCCGCACGCTGTCTCGTCGTGAGTTCCTCGCGGGCCTTGGTAAATCCGGCGCCGCGCTGGCTGCGGGGTCGTGGCTGGGGAGCATCGGATACGCCGCCACCACCGGCCCCGCGCGTGCGGTGATCAACCAGGCACGCTACCGCTCGGAGCTGGATCAGCGGCTGCTCGGCGCCTTCCTCGAGCACCTGGGCCGCGCGGTCTACACCGGTGTCTACGATCCGAAGTCCTCTCTCGCGGACGCCAACGGCTTCCGCACCGACGTGATCGCGGCCGTCAAGGGCCTCGGGGTGCCGATCATCCGCTACCCGGGCGGAAACTTCGTGTCGGGCTACAACTGGCTCGATGGCGTCGGGCCGAAGAACCAGCGCCCGACCGTGCTGGAGCGCGCGTGGAATTCCCTCGAGACCAATCAGTTCGGGACCAACGAGTTCATCGACTGGTGCAAGGCGGTCAGCACGGAGCCGCTGCTGGCATTCAACCTCGGCACGGGCACACCGGAACACGCCGTCGCCTATGTGGAGTATTGCAACGTGGACCGGGGCACCAAATGGAGCGAGCTGCGCCGATCGCACGGCTACCAGCAGCCGCACAACGTGCGCTATTGGTGCCTCGGCAACGAGATGGATGGTCCGTGGCAGATGGGACACATGCCTGCCCGCGAGTACGGGCGGAAGGCCCGGGATACCGCGCGCCAGATCCGCGTCATCGACAAGGGGCTGCAGCTGATCGCCTGCGGGTCGAGCAACACGATCATGCCGACGTACCTGGTGTGGGATCGCGAGGTGCTGGAGGAGTGCTACGACCAGGTCGACGGCATCTCGCTGCACAACTACTACGGGAACACCGACGCCCTGTCAGGCAATAAGACATCACGCTACCTCGCGATGAACCTCGACATGGAGCGGCAGATCCTCGAGATCGGCGCCGTGTGCGACTACGTTCAGGGCCTGCAGAAGTCGCCCAAGCGCCTCTGGCTGTCGTTCGACGAGTGGAACGTCTGGTACCGGGCGCGCACCGGCGCGGCTGTCGACGGCAACCGCGCGTTCGCACCGAAACTGCTCGAAGAGGTCTACAACCTCGAGGACGCGCTGCTCGTGGGCGGGTTCATCAACTCGCTGCTGCGGCAATCGGAGCGCGTGCGCATCGCCTGCCTGGCGCAGATCGTCAACGTGATTGCGCCGCTCATGACCAACGAGCGGTCGGTGCTGCGGCAGAGCATCTTCTACCCCTACGCGTGGGCCTTGCAGCACGCGCGCGGGAAGGTTCTCGATCTCGCGGTCGAGTCCGAGACGTACGCAATCGCCGGTGAGGGGCTGCGGCGGGACTTCGCGCGCGACGACCAGGTGCCGTTCGTCGATGTCACGGTGACGTTCGACGCGAAGGACGGACACGCGTGCGTGCTGATGCTGAATCGGGACACCGAATCGGAGCGCGAGTTGACGCTGGAGTGGCGCGACCCGACGCCCACGCGGGTGCTGGTCTGCGAGACGCTGACGGGGCCCGATGTGAAGGCGTTCAACACCTTCGAGCAGCCGCAGGTCGTCGTCCCGCGGGCACTGGAGGCGCCCCAGGCCGGCGCGCGCATGACGTTCAAGCTTCCCGCGCGCTCGTACAGCGTGGCCCGCATCGCGACGACGTGAGGCCTCACCGCGCCATGCCAGCAGGGCTGAAGCCCTGCCCCACGTACCAGGGCTGAAGCCCTGCCCCACGTACCAGGGTGAGTCTCAGCAGGACGTCAGTGACCGGCCAACCCGGAACTCGTCCGGAGCGGTGCTCCCGGACGCGCGTCGAGTGGATGTCAGCGCGATCGCCGTGCGGCCACGCGGGCAGGCGTCCGACGGGGCCCCGGGCGCTCCATCGGCGCGGTGACCACGCCGGCTGATGCGTCGGCGGTCTCGAGATCGATCGGCAGCCGCTCGAGCATCAGATCGAGATTGCTGCGCATGACCAGGTATGGCACCGCGCGCAGGCGCGCGGGCGGCTGGATGCCGTTCAGCAGGAACTGGTAGAGCGCCTGCAGCGCCAGGCGGCCCTGGGTGAGCGGGCGCTGATACACGGTGGCCGCAACCTTCCCCGCACGGATCCAGCTCACCAGCTCGGGAAACAGATCCGTGGTCACGACCGTGAGCCCGTCCAGGCGCCCCTCCTGTTCGGCGGCGCGCAGGACCGGCAGCGAGTTCACCGTGCTGATGTAGATCCCTTTCAGATCGGGATGCGCACGCAGCACGTCGAGCGCGCGCCGATGCGCCTCCCGCTCGTCATCATGGGCTTCCACGACCGGACCCACGGCGAGATCGGGCCTGGTGGCACTCAGGCTCGACGCGAAGCCACGCAGCTTGACTGCGTGCTCCTGTGTGGCCAGCCAGCCCGTGAAGAACGCCACCTCCCCGCCGCTCGACACGAATCTGGCCAGCAGCTCACCGGCGACAGCTCCGACGGTGAAGGGGTCAGCGGACACCGATGTGAGGCGAGGACTCTCGGGCGCGTCGGTGACGACACACACGACCGGGATCCCGCGGGCTGCGGCGTTCTCGAGCGAAGGGGCCAGCGCCGATGGGTTCCCCGGCGCGATGATCAGGCCGCTCGCACCCTCGCGCAGGGCGGCTTCGAACAGCGGGATGTCACCGTCGCCAAGCGACGGATACGCGTGGAAATCGACCTGCAGCGCCGGCGCGAAGGGCGCCGCGGCCTCGCGAATGCCTTCGCGCAGCGAATCCCAGAAGAGCGCTATCCTCCGGGGCAGATGAACGCCGATGCGGAGCTGCTTCCGCGACTGCAGGTAGCGGGCCGCGAGGTTGGGACGGTAGCCCAGCGTCTCCGCCATGTCGAGGACGCGGGCGCGAGTGGCGGCGCTGATCTCCGGCTTACCGTGCAGCGCGCGGTCGACGGTGCCGGTGGAGATCCCGAGGGCCCGCGCGATGTCCTTGATGCCGACGTGTGGAGTGGCCGGTCGCGGAGGGTCGGCATCGGACGCCATGGCGCCGCCATCTTAGCGCGAGCTAGTGGAAAGAGATTACGCTTGACAACTGTTTGGTTGATCTTAACGTTCGCGGAGCATCCGTGAACGTTCACGGACCGGGCGGTCAGACCACCATGCCGCCCCGCCAGTCAACTGGTTGCCAACAGGGCGCCGCACGCCAGCTCGCGTTCGGTTCCCTCGACCTTGTCTCGCCTTCGGAGGTTGCGATGAGGATCTCGTCCCTCGCGTTCCGCACGCTGGTGTCCCTCGGGTGCGTTGCCGCCCTCGGCTCCAGCACCCCGCTCTTCGCACAACGATCAGACAGAGCCACCATCAGCGGCGTCGTCAGCGACCCGCAGGGGTCTCCCGTGCCCGGGGCGAGTGTCGCCGTCAAGAACGAAGAAACCGGGGTCGAGACGGTCCACATCACCAACGATTCGGGCGCATACACGAGCGCTCCGCTCGTCCTGGGCAGCTACTCGGTGTCGGTCGATCTCAGTGGCTTCAAAAAGGCCGTGACGTCGGGCATCGTGCTGCAGGGCGGCGATGCGCTGCGGCTCGACGTGACGCTGCAGGTGGGCGCTCTCACCGAATCGGTCGAGGTCGTCGGCGCGTCGGGGCTGAGCGAGACGCGCCCGGACGTGAGCCATACGGTCAACGAGAAGTACTACAAAGACCTGCCGATCGTGAGCGGCGCCGACGTGCGCCTGGCCGAGGCCGTGCTGCAGATGGAACCCGGCTATCTGCCGATGAAGCCAAACGGCGATCCGATGTTCCGCGGCAGCCAGTTCAACTCCCGCATCAACGGCGGCCAGACGATGGCCACGGAGAACTTCTTCGACGGCGCCGCCTTCGGGTATGCGGTCGGACACCAGCAGAGTCACGAGAGCACGATGCCGGTCGAGGCCGTCAAGGAAGTAAAGGTCATCTCGACGACCTACTCGGCCCAGTACGGCCACACCAGCGGTGGGTTCATCGAGTACACGAGCAAGTCGGGGACCAACTCGTTCCGTGGAAGCGTCTACGAGTACTTTGCCGATGACACGTTCCAGAAGAACGGCACTTTCTCGAAGAGGGCGGGACTCGACAAGACTCCACTGCGCAATGACAATTTCGGGTTCACGCTGGGTGGGCCCATGGTCCTTCCGGGGTACAACGGCCGCGACAAGACGTTTTTCTTCACCAACATCGACTACACCCGGATCCGCAGCGGCACGCTGTCAGGCTTCGGCAACACGACGCCGATCGACGCGTTCAAGAACGGCGATTTCAGCGCCCTGCTCACGGGCCAGCAGATAGGCGTCGACGCGCTGGGGCGCCCTCTGTTCGAGGGGCAGATCTTCGATCCAACCACCACGCGCGACGTCAACGGAATTCCAATCCGCGATCCGTTTCCAAACAACCAGATTCCAGCGAACCACCCGCTGCGCAGCGTGGTGGCCTCCCGGATCGTGCCGTTGATGGTGAGCCCGGACCGGGCCACTCTGACCAACAACGTCGCGGGCAACCCGTCGGGCGAC
Source organism: Vicinamibacteria bacterium (assembly GCA_963763095.1). Classification (GTDB taxonomy): domain Bacteria; phylum Acidobacteriota; class Vicinamibacteria; order Vicinamibacterales; family JAENWD01; genus CAVUCH01. Next base: position 329,702 of record CAVXNR010000016.1, on the reverse strand, counting down.
CAGACGTGGGAGATAGACGCGCGGAACATCATGTTCCGCATCGACCACAACTTCACGCCGAACTTCCGGGCGAGCCACAGCTTCTACTGGAACCGCCGGCCCTCGATCCGCAACTGCGGTGAGGTGGCCGGCTGCACGGTGGACAATCGACCCCGAGACAAGTCGGCGCAGAACACCGACTACTACGGCGACGGGTTCTTCCAGCGGATCTCGACGCACCACGCGCACCAGCAGTTCGACTGGATCATCAGCAACAACCTGATGAACCATTCCACCGTCGCCTACGATCGCTGGTTCATGGGCGGGAACCATCTCGCCGCCGGCGCCAACTGGGGGCAGCGGCTGTGGGAGGGTACCAGCGCGCCGGGCGGCGGCATTCGCGACACCACGGCCGGTCCGCCGTTTATCACGTTCGGCGGCAATATCCCCTACAACGCCATCGGCGCGAACGGCTGGCCGGGCTTCGGCTACCTGGTGAACAACCGGTGGCAGTTCTCGAATGACCTGACATGGGTGAAGGGGCGGCACTCGCTGAAGACCGGCTTCGAGTTCCGGCTCCACGATTTTCCGTTCCGCGGCTGGGCTGCGGGATCGGCCGCCGGCCAATTCAATTTCAATCGGTTGGGCACGGCAGGTTTCGACGCCAGCGGCAACAATCTCGGACCGACGGGCGATCCGTTCGCGTCGTTCCTGCTCGGCCAGGTACAGGATGCGAGTCAGACGATTCCCGCCTTGCCGACGTTCCGCGAGACGTACTCGGGAATCTGGGTGAACGACGAGTTCAAGGTCTCCGACAAGCTGACCCTGACCTTCGGGATGCGATTCGACTACCAGTCGGCCCGCACCGAAACATCGGATCAGTACTCCACGTTCGACCCGAACGCACCCAACCCGGGAGCCGGCAACATTCCGGGGGCGCTGATTTTCGCCGGGGAAGGCGCGGGGCGGGCGGGTACGCGGAAATTCGAAGACGTTCCGAAGGATGCGTGGGGTCCTCGAGTGGGCTTCGCGTATCGGATTGGCGAGAAGGACGCGGTGCGCGGCGGGTACGGCATGTATTACGCGCATGTCGCGTTCGACCAGTTCGTCGGCCAACCGACGACCGGATTCCAGGCGAACGCGGCGGCCAACAACGTGACGAACGGGATCCAGCCGGCCTTCCTCCTGGACCAGGGCTTCCCGCAGAATCGGATCGTTGAGCCACCCTCGCTCGACCCGAGCCAGGCAAACGGCACCGGCGTCATTGCGGTCGCCCCGGATGGGCTGACGCTGCCGCGCTTCCAGAACTGGTCCGTGACGTACCAGCACGAGCTCGCGAGCAACATGGTGCTGGACCTGTCGTACATCGGCAATCGTGGCTCCCGCCTGAACCACCACTGGGAGCGCATGGGCGTGAACGCCAACATGAACGATCCGAGCGTGCTGGCACTCGGGACTCCCGTGTTGCAATCGAGCATCGATTCAGATCTTGCGCGCGCGGCCGGTATCCAGAAGCCGTATCCAACGTTCACCGGGAATGTGGCACAGGCCCTCCGCGAGTTCCCGCAGTATCAAGGCATCATCTGGCGCGGGGTGCCGTTGGGAGAGAGTCAATACCATGCGTTCCAGACTGTCCTCGAGCGGCGCTTCTCGAGCGGTTTCCAGGCACGCGTCGGGTACACGTTCTCGCGGCTGAAAAACAACGGCGCCGAGAGCGCCCAGGGTGACAACGGCGATAACGGCGGCGTGCAGAATCCCGCCGACCCTCTGGAGTGGCGCTACAGTCGCGACGATGTGCCGCACGTCCTGCTCGTAGGTTTCACCTGGGAGGTGCCTGGCCCGAAGTCGGGACTCTCCGGGGCCGTGCTGGGTGGCTGGAACCTCAGCGGGCTGCTCCGGTACGAGAGTGGGCGGCCGCTGGGTATCACCATGAACAATGACCTCGGTGGTCTGCTGTTCAATACGCAGAAGCGGCCCAACCGTACGAGCGGTGACCCGACCTCGGGCTCGGGCGACTTCGATCCGTTCACCGACAGGTACTTGAACCGGGACGCCTGGACGGACCCCGGGCCGCTCCAGTTCGGGAACACGCCGCAGCGGGACCCCGACGTGCGCGGCTTCGCCACTTACGGTGAGGACATCAACATCTTCAAGGTGTTCCCCATCGGAGGGGCGAAGAGTCTTCGCTTCGAGGCGCAGTTCGGCAATATCTTCGACCGCATCGTCTATTGCGACCCGAACCAGAACTGGAGCTCGCCGGCGTTCGGCACGGTGAATAACCAGTGCAACACGCCTCGAGCCGTGAATTTCGGATTCCGATTCGATTTCTGACGGATAATCGCAGCAACGAACTCCGCCCCTCCAGAAGGACCCGGGAAGGTCTTTCGAGGGGCGGAGCCATTTTGGGATGACACACTGTGGGCGCGCGTCGGCAGAGCGCCGGCGCCCCAGAGCGCTTGATGGCCGCCAGGGATCGTCGACATCGTCGGACCACGTGTTCTCGCCACATCCTGCTGCTCTGCGGCGTTCTGGTTCTCGGTCCAGCGGCCGCGGCCCGTTCACTCCGTCCGGCGGACACGCAACGCCCCGCGACACGCCCAGGCCCTGAGACTCCGCCCGACGCGAGCCGACGGGCGACGACCGTCGACGCGCGCGGAGCCCTGCAGAAGGCGGCCGTGCTGGTGCAGGAGGGCCGGCTGGAAGAAGCCGATCGACAGGCGCAGATCGCCCTTGCCGATCCAGACACGCGAGCCGTCGCGTCCTCCATCCTCGGGGGCATTCGGGTTCAGCAGAAGAGGTTGGCAGCAGGCGTCAGCCTGCTTCAGAAGGCGATCGAGCTGGAGCCGGGCCTCATCGGTGCCCGGCTGAGCCTCGCTCAGGTCTACACGATCCAGGGGAAGGGGCCGCTCGCGGAAGAGCTCTACCGTCGAGTCCTCGCGCTGGATTCATCCAACGCGACCGCCAGGCAGGCGCTGGCACGTTCGGAGATCGAAAAGGGGAACTGCGACGGCGCACTCACCCTGGCGCGGCCCCTCCTGGAGGTGTTCAGGGCGTCGCCCGAGGGCCTGTCCATGCTCGCGGTGTGTTCCCTCAAGACCGGCGATCGCGCCGCGGTCAGCGATCTGGCCAGCCGGTGGACGAGGTTTCGCGACGTGCCGCAGCCGGCGACGATTCAGTTCGCCCAGTTGCTCTCGCAGGGAGGCGCTCTTGCCGAGGCGATTGAGGTCCTCGAGGCAGCAAAGGGAAGCAACCCTTCCTCTTACGATCTGGCCTTCGCGCTTGGCGGGGCGTACGCGCTGCAGAGCGATCCCGCACGGGCGCTCGAGGCGTACGATCTCGCGCTGACTCTCCAGCCCCAATCGATCCAGGCGCTGCGACAGGCGGCCATCGTCGCCGAACGCAACCACGAGCTGGAGCGGGCGCTCTGGTACTGGGTGCGTGCAAAGAAGGGCGACCCTGCCAACCCTGATATCCTGCTGGGATTCGGCCGCGTCTGTCTCAAGATGGATCTTCTGGACGACGCGGAGCCGGCCCTGATCGAAGCCGCCCGGTTGAAGCCAGGCGACCCTGCCGCGCAGTACACGCTGGCTGTCGCCAAAGTCGGCAAGCGCCAATACGAAGCGGCGCAGAGTCTCTTCGAATCGCTCGTGGCGAAGCAGCCAGAGGATCCACAGATTCAGTACGCGCTGGGTACGGTCTTGTACGCGCAGGGACGTCTGGACGAGGCGATGGCGCGTCTGAATGAGAGCGTCAGGCTGCTGCCAGACCAACTCGGATCGCCCTACTATCTCGCGCTGGTAGCCAGAGACCAGGGACGAGACGCCGACGCCATGCAGATGCTCGACGCTGTGCTCCAGCGACATCCCGATCACGCGCCATCCCACGAGGTGCTGGGCGGATTGCTCATGAACGCACAGCGGTACGATGAGGCCGAAGAGCATCTGAGGGCTGCGGTTCGCCTCAACCCAACGGCGGTCAAGACGAATTACCAGCTCGGCTTGCTGCTGACGCGCATGGGTAAGAAAGAAGAAGCCGCCAAACAGCTGGAGCTGACCAAATCACTCCGAGAGGACGATGAGAAGACCTCGCGTGTGCAGCTTCGGCTGATGGAACCGGAACCATGAACCGCTCACGCCCAGCGGTGCCCGGACGTACGTGGGTCTCCGTCGTAGCCTTGCTGTCGTGCGCCATCGTCTTCGGTCTGCACGCAACCGTCACGGTTGCCGGCGCAGCAGCGTGCCAAGGCTCCCCCGTCACTCCTGGAGCTCGAGGCCGCCGTCACACGCAGCCCGCGTGACCCGAAGCCCCTGGTGATCCTCGGCCTTGCCTACCTGGACGCGAACGACGATGCGCGTGCGCTGGACGCCTTCCAGCGCGCCGTGCAGGTGGGACCGCGGTCGGCGGAGGCGCACAACTGGCTGGGCGTGGCGCTCTCGAGCAAGGCAGACCTTCCTGGAGCCATCGCGGAATTCAGGAAGGCCGTCGCACTCGATCCGGAGTACGGGCGCGCCTACTCGAACCTCGGTTCCGCCTTGACGCAGAGTGGCGACTACGCAGAGGCGGTGGAGGTGTTCCAGCGCGCGCTGGCACTGGACCCGAACAGCGTGGGCGCCCACCTGAACCTGGGCATGGCGTTGCGTGAGAAGGGGGATCTCGACGCGGCGCTGGAACACCTGAAACGTGTCGCCGCCGCCGAGCCGAAAAACGCCGGTATTCAGTACCAGCTCGGCCAGACGCTGCGGCAGAACGGGGATCTCTCCGCCGCCGTGGCGGCCTTCGAGAAGGCCATTGAGCTCGACCCGGAGCTGCGGGAAGGCTACTACGCGCTGGGCCAGACCCTCAAGCAGCAGAGCGCGTCCACACGCAAGGCCCCCTCGTCGTCTCCGGGTCCGGCCGATGATCTCGTGAGCCGTGCGCGGGAGGCCGTCGCCCGCGGGGATCTCCCCTCCGCGCATGAGCAACTCACCGAGGCCGTGCGCCTCGATGCCAGCGCACGCCGACGCCCACATCCTGCTCGGGTTCGTTCTGGGGCAGGAAGGAGATCTGTCGTCGGCGCGTGCTCACCTCGAGCGCGCGGTCGCCATACAGCCCGACTCCGCCGAAGCCCACTACAGCCTCGGCGTCGCCCAGTGGTACGCCGGCGCGAAGGAAAAGGCGCTTGCGGAACTGCGCCAGAGCATCACGCTCGATCCGGCGGCCGGCGCAAGCCATGCGTTCCTCGGAACCGCGCTGCGCGAGATGGGAGACCTGCCCGGGGCGAAGGTCAGCCTGCAGCGCGCCATCGCACTCATGCCGCCGACTGCAGCCACCTACATCGATCTGGGGATTACCTTCCTCCGTGCGGGCGAGCTGGACAAGGCGCTTGGACAGCTCATTGCCGGGTTGAATCTCCCGCCTCCGGCACTCCCGAAACCTGAGTGGGACAGCGCGATCGCGGACCTCCGCCGTGCCCTCTCCACGAACCCGAACCGGGCAGAGGCGCACAACGTACTCGGCCTTCTTCTCGGCCGCAACGGCGCGAGCGGCGACGCGGTGACGGCGGCTTTTCGCGAAGCCATACGGTTGCGGCCGGACTACGCCGAAGCCCACAACAATCTCGGTCTGGTGCTCATACAGGCGGGAGACGACGACGCGGGAATCGCGGCGTTGCGTGAGGCCGTGCGGCTGGCACCTGACTACGCCGATGCACGCGCCAATCTCGGGGCGGCGATCACGCCCACCGACGCCGAAGCAGCCGTTCGAGAGCTCGAGCACGCGGTGGCGCTGGCGCCCTCGGCGGTCAAGGCGTTGTTCAATCTGGCCGTCGCTTACGGCGCGAGTCCGGCCCATGGTCCCGCGAAGGAGATCGAACAGCTGCGGAAGGTGATTGGCCTCGCCCCGACGTTTGCCCGGGCGCACCTCGCGCTCGGCAAGGCGTTGCTTCAGGACGGCAAAGTGCCCGACGCGGTCGCGGCACTGCAGGAGGCCGCACGCCTGGAGCCCGACCAGCGGCGAGGCCCACTATCAGCTCGGCCTGGCTCTCGCGCGCGCCGGACGGAGAGACGAAGCCTCAGCCGAGCTCGCGAAGGGCCGCGAGCTGGTGGCCGCGGACGATCAGGGCCAGAACGCGAACCTTGACATGGCCGAAGGCCGCGCGGCACTGGAGCGAGACGACCTCGAGACAGCAATTGCAAAATTCCGGCGTGTCAGCCAGCTGCGGCCCACATCGTCCGACCCGCAGCGGTACCTCGGGACCGCCCTCGAGAAGAAGGGCGACACGGAGGCTGCAGTCGCTGCCTACCGCAAGGCGGTGGAACTGAATGCGGCGGACGCCGTGGCGGCTCAGAGCCTCGAACGGCTGACGAAGGCCACGACGCCGCAGGGGGATCCTCACATAGCGGAGTTCGAACGGCTGATCCGCGAGGGCAAGTTCGCGGAGGTCGAACCGCTGCTGACCGAGTACGTGACACACCAGCCGGGTTCTTCATGGGGCTGGTATGCCCTGGGCTACAGCCAGTTCGCCCAGCAGAAGATCGGAGCGTCCATCAAGGCGCTCGCAAAATCTCTCGAGCTCGACCTCACGAATGCCGAGGCGCACAAAATCCTGGGCCGCGACATGATGATCATCGGGAGGTTCGACGCGGCGCAGATCGAGTTCGAGCAGGGCATCCGGTACAAGCCAGAGTCCGCCGAGCTGCATTACAACCTTGGCAAGCTGTTCTCCATCCAGGACAACTGGGAGCCTGCGCGAAAGGCGTTCGAGGAGGCCGTTCGGATCGATCCGGGTTACGTGGAGGCGCTCGACGCGCTCGGGTTCGCGCTGGAGGCGCTCGGAGACGATGCGGGCGCGGTCGCGCAGTATCAGAAGGCCATCGCCCTCAACGACGAGCGGCACGGCACGTTCGCAGTCACCGCACGTGAACCTGAGCGCGTTCTACAACCGCACGGGCAACGCCGACGCGGCGCTCGAACACGCGCGCAAGGCGCTCGCCCTCGACCCGAAGTCCGATCGCGCGCTGTTTCAGAAGGCCAGGGCCGACGAGCGCCAAGGACGACTGGACGAAGCGGTCGACGCGCTGAACAAGGCCATTGTGCTCAATCCCAGGGCGTCCTCCTACTACTACGTGCTCTCGGGCGTGTACCGCCGCCTTGGCTGGACGGATGAGAGCCGGAAGGCGCTGGAGTACTTCAAGCGACTCGATCGCGAGAGCAACGAGCTCGACAAGAAGCGGCGCGCTGCTGCCGCGGCTTCTGCCCCACCGGTGGATCGCCCGCGTGAGTAGTCGCGTCCGCCACGGCACATCCCGCCGTGGGTTCCTGCAGATGCTGGGAAGCTGCGCGGCGGCGGCAACCTTGCCACCGCTTGGAATCATCGGCGCGGCGGCCGGGCACCGGGGCATCGGAGCTGCTGAAGCAGGCGGCGTGGTGTTCACGGACATCACGACGGCCGCCGGCCTTTCGCATGCGCTGAACGTCTCGGGCAGTCCCGACAACAAGCAATTCCTGCTCGAGGAGATGGGCTGCGGCGTGGCGCTGTTCGATTACGACAACGATGGCTGGCTGGACATCTTCCTGGTGAACGGAAGCAGCTTCGACGAGCAGGCACGCGCGCGCAGGCCGACCAGCTATCTGTTCCACAACAACCGCGACGGCACGTTCAGCGACCGGACGGCCAAGGCCGGCCTGACCCGATCCGGGTGGGGACAGGCGTGCTGCGTCGGCGATTACGACAACGATGGCTTCGACGATCTCTTCGTCACGTACTGGGGTCACAGCGTCCTCTATCACAACAATGGCGACGGCACGTTCACCGACGTGTCGGAACGGGCCGGGGTGGCGGGGCCGGAGAGCAGGTGGGGCGCGGGCTTGCTGCTTCCTGGACTACGACCGCGACGGGCACCTCGATCTCTTCGTCTCGAGCTACGTGAACTTCGACCCGCTCGAAGGCGCCGCGTCCGGGCGAGTCGGCCTATTGCCGGTACAACGACATCCCGGTGCCCTGCGGGCCCTTGGGGTTCGCGGGCGGAACGAACGCCCTCTACCGCAATCGCGGCGACGGTACATTCGCGGATGTGTCGGAGGCGTCCGGCATCGCTCGGCCACGCGGGCCCTCGTCGATGGTGTTCGTCGGAGCAACTGGCGGCCTACCGGCTCCTATGCAATGGGCGCCGCGGCGGCGGACTTCGACAACGACGGCTGGCCCGACATCTACGTCGCCTCCGACACCGCGCCGAGCCTGCTGTACCGCAATAATCATGACGGCACGTTCCGCGAGGTCGGGGTTCCCGCGGGCTGTGCGTTCGACGAGAACGGGGCGGCCCTGGCCGGGATGGGCGTCGGCGTGGCCGATTTCGACGGCGACGGCCTGTTCGATATCGTCCGGACGAACTTCAGCGAGCAGGTCACCACCTTGTACCGGAACTACGGCGAAGCGTTCGCCGATGCCAGCATCAAGGCGGGGCTCGGGGTGAACCGGAAACATGTGGGGTTCGGCGTAGGCTTCTTCGATTTCGACAACGACGGCTGGAAGGATCTGTTCATCGCGAATGGCCACGTGTACTCGCAGATTGCCGACCGGAACCTGCACCTCACCTACCGCCAGCCGAAGATCGTCTACCGCAATCTGCGCAACGGCCGCTTCGAAGACGTATCCGCGAAACTCGGGGACGCCATCCGGGCGCCGAATCTCGGGCGCGGTTGCGCGTTCGGTGACTTCGACAACGACGGCGACGTCGATGTCGTCGTCAACAATCTGGACGGCCCTCCGTCCCTGCTGCGCAATGATGGCGGCAACGGGAACAACTGGATCATGATCAAGTGCGTCGGCACGCGCTCGAACCGGTCGGGAATCGGAACCCGGGTCCGCGTCACGAGTGCGGGGCACACCCAGATCGACGAGGTGATGAGCGGATCGAGCTACTACTCGCAGAGCGATTTCCGCCTGCACTTCGGACTTGCCCGGGCCGCCACGGCCGAACTCGTGGAGCTCTCGTGGCCCTCCGGCGTGAAGGAGACCTTCCGCGACCTGCCCGCGAATCATCTCGTCGTCGTCCGTGAATCCAACGGGCATCGTCAGCAGCACGAAGTTCGGGTAGGCCACGGGACGATGCGCGGATCGCGAATCACGGGGGCTGGACGGTAGCGGTGGTTTGTCTGCCGCTGCTTCTGAGCGCAGCGAACGGTCCGCAGGTGCAGTTCACCGACATCACGAGCGCAGGCAGGGATCGACTTCAAGCACCAGAGCTCGGCGACGTCGAACAAGTACCTGGTGGAAACCATGGGCGGCGGGGTCGCCCTGTTCGATTACGACAATGATGGCCGGCTCGACCTGTTCTTTACGAATGGCGCCCGGCTCGACGACCCCATGGCGCAGGGGGCACTGCCCGACAAGTCGGCCGCGACGTTCTGGAACCGGCTCTATCACCAGAACACCGATGGAACGTTCAGCGATGTGACGGAGAAGGCGGGGCTCACCGGAATGCCGCAGAACCGCTATGGCATGGGCGCCGCGGTGGGCGATTATGACAACGACGGCTTCGCTGATCTCTACGTGACGAATTACGGCGGCAACACCCTGTATCGCAACGCCGGCGACGGCACCTTCACGGACGTAACGAAGCGCGCCGGGGTTGCGGCCGGCGCGTGGAGCGCCAGCGCGGGGTTCCTCGACTACGACAACGACGGGCGGCTCGACCTGTTCGTGACGCGATACGTGGATTGGAGCTTCGAAAACAACCGCTACTGCGGGGAACGAAAGCCCGGCTATCGGGCGTATTGCCATCCCGACAACTATGCCGGGCTGACGGACATCCTCTACCGGAACAACGGCGACGGTACGTTCAGCGACGTGTCATCGCAGGCCGGGATCGCCAACCCCGAGGGGAAGGGGCTCGGTGTCTCCTTCGCCGACTACGACGCCGACGGGTTCATGGACGTGTACGTCGCCAACGATTCGGTGCAGTCGTTCCTGTACCGCAACAACGGGAATGGAACGTTCAGCGAGGTCGGCCTGCTGGCGGGCGTGGGCTTCAACGAGGACGGCAAGACGTTCGCGGGGATGGGCGTGGAGTTCGCCGACTACGACAACGACGGCCGTCCCGACGTGATCGTGACGGATCTCTCGAACGAACGATACCGGCTGTTTCGTCAGAACGAGGATGGCAGCTTTCGGGACGGCACCAACATGTCGGGTGTCGGAGCTGCTACGCTGCCGTTCTCGGGCTGGAGCACGCGCTTCTTCGACTACGACAACGACGGCTGGAAGGACATCTTCGTCGCGCAGGGCCACGTGATGGACACGATCGAGAAGACCTCGCCCAATCTGCGGTACCTGCAGCCACCGCTCCTGCTGCGGAACGAGGCCGGGCGGTTCGTCAGGGTGACGCCCGGTGACGTCTTCAGCCGGGAGTGGGCGGGTCGCGGCGCCGCATTCGGCGATCTGGACAACGACGGCGACGTCGACGTGGTGATGAGCAACACCGGCCAGAACGCTGTCGTGCTCCGGAACGACGGCGGCAACGCGATGAAGTGGCTCGGGATCCGGACGGTCGGCAGCAGGTCGAACCGGGACGGGATCGGGTGTCGCGTGCGGGTCGAGACCGCATCGGGTCTGAAACAGCACTTCACGGTCAATACGGCGGCCGGGTACCTGTCCGCCAGCGACAAGCGGCTCCTCGTCGGCCTGGGTGCCGATGCCGCCGCGACGCTCGTTGAGGTCCGTTGGCCTTCGGGAGCCGTCCAGCGGTTCGAGCACGTCAAGGCAGGCGAGATGCTGGTTGCGACCGAACCCGCCGTACCCACGGGAGACTCGAGCGTGCCTCGGGCACCCTCGCGGGGCCGCGTTCGATGATCACCCGCCGCGAACTGCTGGCGCTCATGGCGTGCTCCGCAGCCGGCCCCGTGCGCGCAGCGTCAGGTCAGGGAGTCTCCTCCCGCAGCGTGAAGCCGCAACCACGGGGCAAGCCGTCGGGCCGCCCATTCGCGGCACGCTTCACCGACGTGGCGGCGCAGGCGGGCCTGACCGAGCCCGTGGTGTACGGCGGCATCGACACGCAAGGCGTTCATCATCGAGGTGGTGGGCTGCGGCGTCGCGTTCATCGACTACGACAACGACGGCTGGCTGGATCTGTTCGTTCTGAGCGGCACCCGCCTCGAAGGTGCGCCACAGGGGGCGACCAACCGGCTGTACAAGAACAACCGCAACGGCACGTTCACCGACGTCACCGAGAAAGCCGGCCTGGTCCGCTCCGGTTGGGCATCGGCGGTCACGGTCGGCGACTACGACAACGACGGGTTCGACGATCTGTTCGTGACCTATTACGGGCACAACGTGCTGTACCACAACAACGGTGATGGAACATTCACCGATGTGACCGAAGCGGCGGGTTTGCGCCAGCAGGCGATCCGCTACGGCTCGGGCTGCACCTGGGTCGACTACGACCGCGACGGGCGGCTCGATCTGTTCGTGGCGACCTATCTCAATGCAACGCTGGACACGCTCCCCAAGCGGGGCGAGAACGCGGACTGCCGGTGGAAGGGCGTGCCCGTGAACTGCGGTCCGCGCGGGCTGCCGCCAGGGTCCGTTCAGCTGTTCCGGAACAATGGTGACGGCACATTCACGGATGTCAGCCGCCAGTCCGGCATTGCGGCGGCCGCGGGGTCGTACCCGATGACCGCCGTGGCCGCCGACTACGACAACGACGGCTGGCCAGACATCTACGTCGCCTGCGACTCGACCCCGAGCTGGCTTTTCCGCAATCAGCATGACGGCACGTTCCGGGAAGAAGCACTGGAACGTGGCGTGGCGCTGAGCGAGGACGGCATGGAGCAGGCGGGCATGGGCCTGGGCGTGGGCGATTACGATCTCGACGGCAACATCGACATCTTCAAGACGCATTTCGCCGACGACACGAACGTCCTCTACCGCAACGACGGAAAAGGGAACTTCGACGATGTCACCATCCGTGCGGGGATCGGCGTGGAAACCCGGTTCGTCGGCTGGGGCGCCGGGATGGTGGATCTCGACAACGACGGGTTCCCCGACCTGTTCATGGTCACCGGAAGCGTCTATCCCGAGGTGGAGCGGACGCTGCCGGCATATCCCTTTCGCACACCCCGTCTCGTCTTCCGCAACCTGGGCGACGGCAGGTTCGAGGAGCTGATCGAGGAAGCGGGACCCGGCGTTGCGGCGGCGCACACGAGCCGGGGCTGCGCCTTCGGCGATTTCGACAACGACGGCGACATGGACGTCGTGGTGATCAACATGAACGAGCCGCCGTCCCTCCTGAGGAACGACGTCACCGGCGGTGGCCACTGGCTGAAGGTCCTGCTCGTGGGGGTGCAATCGAACCGCAGCGCGATTGGCGCGCGTGTGACCGCCCGCTACGGCGGGCGCACTCAGGCCCAGGAAGTCATGGCGCAGGCGAGCTTCTACTCCGCCAACGATCGCCGGCTGCATTTCGGACTTGGTGCGGCGACGGCCGCCGACCTGACAATCCGGTGGCCGACCGGCGCGACCGAGACGGTGCCGAACGTGGCGGCGGATCAACTGGTCGTCATTCGTGAAGGCTCGGGCATTCTCAGCCGTCAGAAGTTCGGCTAGTCATGCGCACTGCCAGGCCCGCCGCTCCCGGAAGTCGAGCGCGACCGTCGCGTGAGCATGCTCGGCGCCGCGCTCCTGGCGGCAGCTGCCCTCACGACGTCGACCGGAGCCGCTCCCCCGCCGGCAACGGCGGCCATCAGCGTCGATGGCGGCACGGTCGAGGGCCGCATCAGCCCGCTGCTCTACGGGCAGTTCATCGAGTTCATGTACGAGGGCATCAAGCGCGGCCTTCACGCCGAGCTGATCCGCAACCGCAGCTTCGAGGAAGGGCGCGGCAGCCACGGCCTCCCCGCCCACTGGAACCGCTACCCGGACGATCGCAACGATGACTATGGCCTGACCAGCGCGTGGGACGAGACCGTCGCGTACCCCACCACGGAACGGTCGGAGGCGCTGCTGACCGGGCACTCGCTTCGGGTGGAGCTCCGTCCAGCCGTGATAGCGCGGCATGGCGTCTATCAGAGCCGCGTTGCGGTAAGACGCGGGCTCGAGTACCGCGGCTCCCTGTGGATCAGAACCGAGGCATTCGCGGGCGGCGTGACGCTGGCGCTGGAACGGGACGAGACCGGCGGAGCCGTCTACGCCGAAGCCGCTCTTGCGGCCGTCGCGGGTGACTGGCGGCAGTATGCCTTCACGCTCCGGCCAGCCGTGGATGACCCACTCGCGCGATTGGCGATTCTCTTCACCGGCTCGGGCAGCGTGTGGATCGATCAGGTGTCCCTGATCCCGGCCGATGCCGTGGACGGCGTCCGCGCCGACGTGCTGTCGAAGGTGAAGGCACTCGCGCCTGCCTTCATCCGCTGGCCAGGCGGCAACGTGGCGCAGGACTACCGCTGGCAGTGGGGCATCGGTCCGCGCGACGAGCGCCCCACCTGGATCAATCTGTCGTGGAAGAACGAGCCGGAGGCGAGTGACTTCGGCACCGACGAGTTCATCCGCTTCTCCCGCACGGTCGGCGCCGAGCCTTCGATCACGGTCAACGTGGAGGGGCGTGGCGCGACGGCCGAAGAAGCAGCGGCGTGGGTCGAGGTACTGCAACGGACCGGCGACGTCCAGGTACGGCATGTTGCGCGCGCGCAATGGGCATCCCGAGCCGTACGGCGTCAAGTACTGGGAGATCGGGAACGAGATCTGGGGTGACTGGGTGCGCGGGCACTCGGATGCCGCCACCTACGCGCGCAACCTGGCGCGCTACATCGCCGCGATGCGGGCGGTCGATCCCTCCATCAAGGTGATCGCCGTTGGCGACAACGACATGGACTGGAACCGCACCGTCGCGCGCTCCACCGAGCGCTTCGACTACCTGGCCGTTCACCACTACTACAGCCAGCGTGACATGGACGGCGACCTCCGCAACCTGATGGCGCGTCCGCTGCACTACGAGCGCTGGTACGGCGAGGTCGATGCGATGCTCCGCGACGTCGTGCCGGGCGATCGGCCCGAACTCGCGATCAACGAGTGGGGGCTCGACATTCCGGAGTCGCAGCAACACTCGATCCTGGGGGCGCTGTACGCCGCGCGGCTGATGAACGTGTTCGAGCGCCGCGGCGACCTGGTTGCGATGAGCGCCGTGTCAGACCTCGTGAACGGGTGGCCGGGCGGAATCATCCAGGCGAGCAGCCATCGCATCTTCGTGACGCCGAGCTACCTGGTCAACAGGCTCTACGCGACCCGCCTGGGCGCCGAGCGACTGCCGTCGACGGTCGACGGGCCATCGGTTTCGACCACACGCGAGGGCGGTGCCGTTCCCGTGCTGGACGCGGTCGCGAGCCGCTCGGCCGATGGCCGCACGATCTACATCAAGGCGGTCAACACCGACCTCGAGCGACCGGTGACGGCGCGGATCACCGTGAGCCACGCGCGCCTGGCGCGGAGTGCCACGCTGGAACGCGTGGTGGCCGACTCGGTGGCTGCCGTGAACGGATTCAGCACGCCTGACGCGGTCAGAACCGACGCGCGAGTCCATCAGGGTGCGAAACAGCTTCTCGCTCGAACTGCCGCGGCACTCGGTGGCGGTCCTTACCCTCACCGTCGAGAAGTAGCGACTCGCATTAGCCTGTCCGCCGGAACTAAAGTTCCGGCTCCACAAAGAGCCCCACTTGGCTGAAGGCTGCGGGCCGCAGACTGCAGGCGCTGTCGGGCCTGAGGCCAGACGGGCCTGCAGTCTGTAGCCTGCCGCCCTCAGCCATGTGGTGCCGGAACTTCAGTTCCGGCGAGCGGTTCGCGCTCTGCTACCATCCGCGCATGCTTGCTCCGCCGCGCTCCCTGCTTCGGTACTCGTAGCGGTCACATGCCTCTCCGCCCTCGCCATCGCGGACGGGCAGGCGCCCTCCGCCTCGAGGTTCGACATCGTCATTGCCGGCGGACGCGTGGTGGACGGCACCGGCGCTCCGTGGATCCACGCCGACATCGGCATCATCGGTGACCGTATTGCGGCCATCGGTGCGCTCCGTCGCGAGGACGCGCACACCGTCATCGATGCAGCGGGCCTCGTAGTTGCGCCCGGCTTCATCGACATGCTCGGGCAGTCGGAGTTCGCGCTCCTCGTCGACAGCCGCGCGGCGAGCAAGGTTTACCAGGGCGTGACGACGGAGATCACGGGCGAGGGCCGCTCGATTGCACCGCTGACCGATGTCATGGCGGAAGAAGCGCGGCCGGACTACGACCACTTCGGCCTGTCACTCGATTTCCGCACGCTGGCGGAGTATTTCCGGCGCCTCGAGACACGCGC
Source organism: Vicinamibacteria bacterium (assembly GCA_963763095.1). Classification (GTDB taxonomy): domain Bacteria; phylum Acidobacteriota; class Vicinamibacteria; order Vicinamibacterales; family JAENWD01; genus CAVUCH01. The sequence continues at coordinate 314,412 of CAVXNR010000016.1, read as the reverse complement.
GCGGCCTGCAATCAACCTGGGAACGTTCGTCGGAGCCGCCGGGGTCCGCGCGTACGTTCTGGGGCTCGACGATCGCGCCGCCGCGCCGGCGGAATTGCAGCAGATGCGTGACCTCGTCGCTCAGGCGATGCGTGAGGGAGCACTGGGCCTCAGCACGTCGCTGCAGTACGTGCCCGGCCGCTTCGCCTCCACGGACGAACTGGTGGCGTTGGCCGAGGTGGCGGCAGCGCACGGCGGCATCTACATCACGCACCAGCGATCCGAGAGCGCGCAGATTGACCCGTCGCTCGACGAGGTCTTCGCGATAGCGGAGCGCGCCAGGATTGCCACCGAGATCTGGCATCTGAAGGTCGCCTACCGGCCCAACTGGGGCCGCATGCCTGCCGTGCTCCGTCGCATCGAGGAGGCGCGGGCGCGGGGGCTCGACGTTACCGCCGACGTGTATCCGTACACGCGCGCGTCGAACGGGCTCGACGCGTGCCTGCCGGTGTGGGTGCGCGAAGGAGGGCTCGAGCCCATGCTGGCGCGGCTGCGCGATCCCGCGCAGCGCGACCGCGTCGTGCGCGAGATGGACGATCCGGTGGCGACAGGGTGGGAGAACCAGTGGCGCGGGGCCGGCGGCGGTGACGGCGTGATGCTCGTATCCGTGCTCAACCCGGATCTGCGGCACTACGAGGGTATGACGCTGACGGAGATCGGACGCCGCATGGGCAAGGACCCGCGCGAGGCGCTGATCGATCTCGTGATCGCCGACCGGGGACACTCCGACTGCATCCTGGCGATCATGGACGAGCAGGACGTGCGCGCCGCGCTCGTCCACCCGCTGGTGGCCATCGGCACCGACTCCAACGCCAAGGCGGAAGACGGGCCGCTGGCCGAATCGAAGTCGCACCCGCGCGGGTGGGGCTCCTTCCCGCGGATCCTTGGTCACTACGTTCGGGACGAGCGTCTGCTCTCGCTGGAAGAGGCGATCCGGAAGTTCACCTCGCGGCCGGCCATGCGCCTCGGACTGCACGACCGCGGCATCCTCCGACCCGGGTTCGCAGCCGACCTGACCGTGTTCGACCCCGCAACCATCCGCGACGTGGCCAGCTTCGACGATCCCAACCACTACGCCGTTGGCGTGCGGCACGTCATCGTGAACGGCCGCCGCGTGCTGGCCGACGGTGACCTGACCGCTGAGCGTCCCGGTCGCGTGCTGCGAGGTCCAGGCTATCTTCCGTAGCCATGGTCGAACACGGCCTCGGCAAGAGCTCGCTGCTCGACGTGAGCCCCATGTGGGGCAGGGCTTCAGCCCTGCAAAACAGGCTTCAGCCCTGCCAAACAGATCGTGACCCCGGTCTATGCAGGGCTGAAGCCCTGCCCCACATCCCGGCAGATCGTGACCCCGGTCTATGCAGGGCTGAAGCCCTGCCCCACATCCCGGCCACGGCGCGTGATCGGGCAGGTGCAGGGGGATGGCGGTTCGAGGCGAGACGATCGGTCGGTCGCAGTGTGGAGCCGGCGGAGCCTGCATCACATCGCCGTGCTCGCCTAGCGCCCACCGCCACCGCCAGCGCCGGCGCGGATGCTCAGGTGCGCCGATCCCTCACCGCATCCGCGCCAATTGCACCAGCGTGCCGATACAGGTACATTCCCTCCAGCGTGCCGGCCGCAGCCATCAAGACCCTGCTCATCATCCTCGGCTATGTCTTCCTGCTGATTGCCGCGCTCATCATTGTCAACATCGTCCTCACCCGCCGGACCCGTGAGGAACGCGACGCCGAGCGTCTGCGGCGCCGCCAGCGGAAACCGTCATGAACATCACGCGCGTGGGTAGAAGGGAATGTCAGGTGCGGGTGGTCGCGGCCGGCCTCCTGGCCATGTTCGCCTGCGGTGCGGCGGCTCAGGGGCCCGCGGCAACGGCCACGGCTCCGGCACCACCGAGCGCCATCAACATCCCGTTCGAGTCCTACGCCCTGCCAAATGGCCTGACCGTGATCCTGTCGCCCGATCGGACCACGCCCACCGTGGCCGTGAACGTCTGGTATCACGTAGGTTCGAAGAACGAGGTGCCCGGGCGCACCGGCTTCGCCCACCTCTTCGAACACGTCATGTTCACGGGCTCCGGCCACGTCCCCTACGGCCTGCATGACAAGCTCACCGAGGGCGTCGGCGGGGGCAACAACGGCACGACGTCGAACGACCGCACGACGTACTTCGAAACGGTGCCGAGCAACTACCTCGAGTCCGCGCTGTGGATCGAGTCCGACCGCATGGGCTTCCTGCTCGAGACGCTCGACATCGCCAAGCTGAACGCCCAGCGGGACATCGTGAAGAACGAGCGGCGCCAAAGCGTGGACAACGAGCCGTACGGGCGCGTGGACGAGATCCTCGCCGAGGCCACCTACCCCCCGTCGCACCCGTATTCGTGGGACGTGATCGGCAGCATGGCGGACCTGTCGGCCGCCTCCGAGGACGACGTGAAGTCGTTCTTCCGCGTGTACTACGCGCCGAACAACGCCATCCTGGCCGTGGTCGGCGATTTCGAACCGGCCCGGGTACGCCGGTGGGTCGAGCGGTACTTCGGGGATATACGCAGAGGAGCCGCCGATCACGCGTCCGACGGTCGCCCCGGTGTCGCTGCGATCCCTGACCCGCCTGGTCTACGAGGACCGCGTTGAAGTGCCGCGGCTGTACGTCCAATGGCCAACGGTCGGCGAACGCGACGACGACTCCTTCGCGCTCGAGGTCCTCGCCTCGGTTCTCAGCGGACCGCGCACGGCACGGCTGACCAAGCCGCTCGTCTTCGACCAGCAGGCCGCCGCCTCCGTGGTCGCGCAGCAGTCGACAAACGAAGACGTGGGCGAGTTCCGGCTGGCGATCACGCCACGTCCCGGACACTCGCTGACCGATCTTGAATCGGCCGCTGGATCGATTATCGCGACATTCCAGGCGGAGGGGCCGACGGCTGAAGAAATCCAGAAGGCCACCGCGGGGGATGAGCTCGAGTTCCTCGCGGGTCTGCAGTCCAACCTCGGGAAATCGTTTCGCCTGACCGACGGCGCCGGCTTCCACGGAGACGCCGGCTACTTCCGGACGGAGTACCAGAAGTTCCTGGCCGTCACCGCGGCCGATGTAAAGCGGGTCGCCGGCAAGTATCTGACGCCCGGGCGAATCGTGCTGAGCGTCGTGCCGCCAGGGAAGACGGACCAGGCGGCACGACCTGGCGAAAGCAGGAAGGTGCCGGCCATCAGCACGGCGGCTCCGGAGGGCGTCCGATGATCCGCTCCACACGCAGGGTGCCGGCGCTCCGCGCAGCCCTCGTTCTGCTCGCCGCGGCAGCCTCGTTCCCCGTGACAGCCCAGGAGACGCTCGACCGCACGAAGGTGCCCGCACCGGGGCCGCAACCGGTGCTGCGGGTGCCGACGTGGACGCGAAGCCCGCTTGGCAGCGGCGCTGAGCTGATCGTGTCGGAGAAAGACGATCTGCCGCTCGTCTCGTTCACGATCACATTCCTCGGCGGAGCCGACCAGTTCGAGCCGGCGGACCGGCGCGGCGTCGGAAGCCTCACCGCCGCGATGCTCAGCGAAGGCACGACCACGAAAACCGGGGAGGAGCTGTCGAACGCGCTGCAACTCCTCGGCACGAGCGTCTCGACGAGGGTCAGCGCTGAGACCGCGTCCATCGGGTTCATCTCGACGAGCGGCAAGTTCGGTGCAACCCTCGACATCCTGGCGGACATGCTGCTCCACTCGACGTTTCCGGCCGATGCGCTCGAACGTCTCCGCGGACAGCGGCTCGTGGCGCTCGCGCAGGCGAAAGCGCAGCCAGGTGCGATTGCCGCCCGTGTCTTTCCGCGAGTGCTCTACGGGCCCGCCCACCCGTTCGGCCAGCCCGTCACCGAGACCTCCACAAAAGCCATCACTCGCGACGACGTCGTCTCCTTCCATCAACGCTTCTTCAAGCCGGGCCGCGCGCTCGTGACGGTTGTCGGCGCGGTGAAGCCGGCGGAGGCGAAGGCCGCCATCGATCGCGCGCTCGCGGCGTGGGCCCGAGGCGGTGAGAAGCCAGCCTTCTCCTACCCGGCTGTCCCGCCGCAGCAGCCAACAACCATCTACGTGGTTGACCGGCCGGGCGCGGCGCAGGCGACCTTCGCGATTGGCGCTCCGGGACCGCCGCGAACCACACCGGACTACTACGCCCTCGAAGTGATGAACACGATTCTCGGAGGCCAGTTCCAGTCGCGGCTCAATGCCAACATCCGCGAGGAGAAGGGGTACAGCTACGGCGTGCGGTCGGGCTTCGCGTTCGGGAAGGGACCAGGCCCCTTCCGCACCGGGGGAGACATCGTGGGCGACAAGACGGACGCCGCGCTGGTGGAGTTCATGAACGAGCTGCGCGGGATTCAGGGTACCCGGCCCATCACCGACGAGGAGCTCGCCACGGCGAAGAGCGCGATCATCCAGGGGCTGCCGTCGATGTTCGAGTCGGTCAACGGCATCAACGCCGCGATATCCGATCTGTGGCTCGACGGTCTGCCCGATGACTACTACCAGCAGTACGGCAAGGCGATCGACGCTGTCACGAAGGATGACGTGATGCGCGTGGCGAAGAAGTACATCCCGCTCGATCAGCTCGCGGTGGTCATTGTCGGCGATCGCACCGCGATCGAGAAGCCACTCGAAGGCACGAAGATCGCGCCCATCGTTCTGCTGGATGCGGACGGGACGCGGGTGGACGGGAAATAGGCGCTCGGCGCTGGACGCTCGGGCGGCTGGGCGGCGGGCGGCGGGCGGCGGGCGGTAAACGGTCAACGGTAGACGGTAGACGGTAGACGGTAGAGAGAGGTAGAGCATGGTCCTTGTAGCTGGATCCACGGGATTCCTCGGCCGGGAGATCTGCCGCAGGCTGCGGGCCCGCGGGGTTCCCGTGCGGGCGCTCGTGCGATCGTCGTCGGATCAGACAGTCGTCGCGGCCCTCGAGGCTCTTGGCGCGGACACGGTTGTCGGAGACGTGAAGGACCGTGCGTCGCTCGACGCGGCATGCCGCGGAGCGGACGCAGTCATTTCAACCGTGACCACCACGCGATCGCGCGCGCCCGGCGACAATCTGGAGTCTGCCGACCACCAGGGGCAGCTCGCGCTCGTGGACGCCGCGCGGGCGGCTGGCGTGCAGCGATTCGTGTTCGTGTCCTTTTCGGGCGGCATCGCGGGAGAGGATGCCCTCACGGCAGCGAAGCGCGGCGTCGAGGCACGCGTCCGCGAGAGCGGGATGACGTTCACCATTCTCCGACCCAGCTACTTCATGGAGGTGTGGCTGGGCCCGCACCTTGGCTTCGACGCGGCCAACGCGACGGCAAGGATCTACGGCGCCGGCGAGAACCCCATCAGCTTCATCTCCCGCGACGATGTCGCCGAGTTCGTCCTGCAGGCGCTGGACAATCCAGCTGCCGGAAACGCGACGATCGAGCTGGGCGGCCCAGAGGCGCTCAGCCCGCACCAGGTGATTCGAATTTTTGAGCAGGTGGGCGGCCGACCGTTCGAGGTGCAGTACGTGTCAGAGGCCGCCTTGGAGGCTGCTCAGGCCAGCGCCACCGACTCGCTTCAACGGGCGTTCGCGTCGTTGAGCCTCTCCTACGCGCGCGGCGATACGATCCCGATGGACGCCACGCTCCGACAGTTCCCGATCCGGTTGCGCAGCGTCGAGGATTACGCGCGAGGCGTCCTGGCTGGAAGCGTGTGACAGGTCGGGGGTGATGCGAGATCTGACCACCGAGGGTGCGGCACGGCGGGACCTGCTGCGATCACCTGCCGGTGACCGCAAGCCGGTGTTCGAGCGACTCGGTCGACTGCGAACGGCCTGGGGCTGCCGCAGCCGGCACCACAGGTTCAAACGGCTGGGTAAGAGGTTCGTGAGCTGCGCTCAGTCGCCGGTCGGCGCCTGCTCCAGCGCCGCCAGCATCGCGGGGGTATCCAGGTAGAACTGAATGCCGACGGCCTTGCCGTCGCGGATGGTCCAGACGTGGACGGAGCGGAGGTCGAAGCGCACGTCATTGCTGCGGACGCGTCCGCGCGTGCGGGCTGTGGCGATGACGGTGTTGCCGGCTTCGAAGAAGTCCTCCGCCGTGACCGTCGCGTCCACGGCCGCCGCGAGCTTCTGAAAAAAGCTCGCGGCGCCCATCGTGCCGCGATAGGTGCCGCCCCAGGGCAGCACCTCGGTCTGAAACACCTCGATGTCGCCGTCGAACCCGCGGAGCACGGCGCCGACGTCACGTTGCTCGAAGGCCGCGTAGAGATCGCGCACGACCTGCGTCTGATCGCTCATGCGCTCATTGTGCTCGACGCGAGGCGCCCTGCGCCAGCGGCGCCAACATGCAGGCGTGGGGCTTCAGCGCTCACAGTGTCAGCGCCGCGGCCCGTACCCCTCGCCATACGCGCGCGTGAACGCCTCCCGGTAGCCGGCCTGATATTCGGACCGCTGCCCCACCGCGGCGGTGTACCCCGCGTCGGCCTGTTCGAGCTCGCGCTGCCCGTCGAGATCCCACTTGTTCCGCTGCCGGTCTTCGCGGCCCGCCTTGCGGCCGTCCAGCAACCCGCGGTCGTATCCGGCTTGGTATGCCGCGCTCCGCTGTGCGGCCGGTAGCGGGCTGGGCGGACGCCGCGAGCTCGTCGCGCGACAGGCTGCCATCACGGTTACGGTCTCGTCGATCGAAGCCGGCGCGGGCCCAGTGCCACTCGTTGGGTGTGACACGATCGTCCCGATTGACGTCCAGGCTCCCGAACAGGTCCGCCGGCGCGTCGTCTTCGTCCGCCCCGAGCAACTCCACGCGATTGAGGAAGCCATCACCATCCCGGTCGTGGCGCGCGAACACGCGCGGATCGCCGTGCCACTCGGCTGCCGCAATCCGTCGATCGCCGTTCAGGTCGAGGTCGTTGAATCGATCGTCGCGGTCATCGTCGACGCCCAGGCCCAGGAACTCGCTTCGTGAGATGGAACCGTTGCGGTCGCTGTCGACGCGCCGGAACAACTCGGCTTCGAAGTGCCACTCGTCGCGCGTGATGCGGCCGTCGCGGTTGTGATCGAGGTCATCGAACCGCTCCGGCGTCCAGTCGTTCAATTGCCAATCGTGCGTGGCGTTGTCGCCCGGATCGTCGGGCCACGCCTGCTGGCGGCGCGTGCCGCGACGCACCTCATCGCCGGACAGGACCCCGTCGCGGTTCCAGTCGTGGACGTCGAACGACTGCGTGCTCCCCCGCCACTCGGACCGGGTGATGACGCCGTCGCGGTCCTGGTCCATGGCGCGGAAACGCTCCGCCACGGCACTCCCGGTCTGTGCCGCCGCTCCACTTTGAGCAGCAGGCAAGAGGGTCAGCACGAGCATGGCGGCACAAGAGTTCACACGCATTCCCATCCTCCTTTGTCCCGCGTGCTCGACTGCGAGAAATGTACCCCAGGGAGGTGACGCTGTCCGGCGGGACCACAATCCTCTCCCCGCTCCACGGCTCCGATGCGGTGAACACGAAGGATCGCAATGGCGCGGCTGCGCGATGTGGAGCCGGGACTTCAGTCCCGGCGGACTCCAGCCCGGCGGGGCGCATATGACACGAGCACGCGCGCGTGATCACCGGACGCGCAGGACGGCCACCTTGTCGTACCGGTGCACCTGCGAAAGGTCACCACCGATCCGATCCACAGGCGTCGAGTCACTGCTGCTCCGTTGCTGGCGTGATCACGCGCACGCCGTAGATGCCACCCGTGCGATCGCCTGGATGGGCCTGGAACCTCACCGTGATCGCACTGTTGCGATCAGCTGTATCGGCAGGAATGGGATAGACCCGATCGTAGAACTCGCCGGGCCGGTTGTTCTCGAAGCGTTCGGTCCCGACCACGCGGGTGCCGACGAGCACGTCGTGCATGCGGCCGCTGTCGCTGCCCCAGTACGTCACGTTGAGAGCCTGCGGCACTCCAGGGCGCACGGCCAGGCGATACGACAGCCAGCCGCCGTCCGAGGCGTGCCGCCACGCCCGCCCGCCCGCGTCGCCGGTGTCCGTCTTCTCCTCCTGCAGATCGTGCGCGCGTTCCGATGCCGCGTCTCCAATGCGCACCTGGTCGACCGTGCGCCGGTCCAGATCGTGGCGCCTGGCGCGCTCGGCCACAATCGCGCGCTCGCGCCGGGCGAGAGACTCGGGCGTGACGACGTCCCAGTACACGGTATAGCGCCGGTCGTGCACGCGGAAAAAGGGCCTGAGCACCACGTCGCGCGGGCGCCCGGCACCGGCTGTCCTGAACGTGGACGGCTCCCCCTGCTCCGCTGTCAGCCAGTCCAAGGGTGCGCGGCCGCCCGTGAGCAGCGCCGGCACGTAGTCGGGCTCGAGGCCCGCCGGATCATCGTGCGGCCCCAGGTCGCCCGCAAGCACGATCGGCCCGAACAGGATCGCGACGCGCGACGGGTTGTCGGGCATCGGCTCCAGGCGCAGGGTCATCGGCATCCGCACGGTAACGGCATCGCCGTTTGCCCAGGTGCGGGTGACGTCCGCATAGGATGAAGGCGAGGACGCGACCTGCACCGGCTGCCCGTTCACCAGGACTTGCAGCGCCGGCGTCCACGCCGGATGGCGGATTCGGAGCGTGAGCCGGGTCGGAGCCCGCAACGCGAAATGAAGCCGAGTGGTGTCTTCGTCCGGAAAACGCGTCTCCTGCCGCAGCGTCAGGCCTTTTTCCGCCCACGTGACCTCGGATGCGGCAAACAGGTTCACGACCAGCGCGTCAGCAGAATGGAAGTAGATGCTGCTGCCGTACCGGGCGTGGTTCTCCATCCCTGTTCCCACGCAGCAGGTAAAGCTGTCGAACTGCGTCTCGTAGTGCTTGCGGCCGCCCATTTCGAGCGACAGGTTGTAGATGACGCGTCCATCGATCGGGTGCTGCGTCGAAAGAACGTGGTTGTACAGCGCGCGTTCGTAGAAGTCGGCGAGGCGCGCCTCCGCCTTCCACGTGAACAGCTGATGGGTCAGCTTCAGCATGTTGTAGACGTTGCACGTCTCGGTCGTGTCCGCGCCGAGCCGGCCGCTGAAGTGATCCGGCGCGCCGAAATGCTCCGCAAGACCGTTGCCGCCGGTCACGTACGAGTGGTGCCCGGCGACGCGGTCCCAGAAAAAGGATGCGGTCCGCAGATCGTCAGCCTCTCCAGCGAGCTCGTACCGGCGGGCCAGCCCGACGAGCTTGGGAATCTGTGTGTTGGCGTGCTCTCCTGCAAGCCGGTCCTCGCCGGCGGCGAGCGGCCCGAGTACCCGCGTGTCGTGGAAGCGGCGCGACAACGCCAGATAGCGTGCGTCGCCCGTGTCGGCATAGAGATCCGCCAGCACCTCATTCATGCCGCCATACTCGCAGCGCAGCACCTCCTGCATCTGCGCGGGTGTCAGGCTCGAGACCGAGCCGTCCACCCAGTCTCCGAGCTTCCTGGCGACGGCGAGCGCCTCGTCCGATCCGGCAAGGTGGTGCGCGTCGCGAAGGCCGGCGAACAGCTTGTGCAGGGTATAGAACGGGGACCAGACGCCGTTGAGGTCGAAGGCCTTCGCACGGATGTCGCCGCGCGCAACCTCGGCAAACATCCGCTTCCCGTCCGGGATCGCAGCCACGTACCCGTTGCCATTCGCCCGTTGGCAGGCGGCGAGCTCACCGACGATGTAGTGGATCCGGTCGCGGAACCTGACGTCGTTGGTCGAGCGGTACATCAACGCGCACGCGGAGAGGTAATGTCCCAGGCTGTGCCCAGCAAGCTCCTCGGATTCCCACCCGCCATAGACCGCCGCCCTCGGGGCGAGCCCCGCGTCCTTGCGAAACCATGCGAGCAGCCGATCGGGCTCGAGCTTCAGCAGATAGTCGCGGTTCAGATCGGTCGCGTGCTTGAAGGGACCCTCGAGCAGCGTGACATCGTGGAGGTCGAAGGCCCGCACTTGCGGCCGGGGCGCGCCGCGCTGCGGTGATCGCGCAGGTGCGGCCCCGGACAGAACAACGGCCCAGAGCGCCACCGTGCAGAAAAACAGAACGGAAACGGGTGGCATCATGCGAACGGCGTGAAGGCAGTGGTGCTGGTAAAAACGCATGGGCGGGTAGCCTCGGCGCAGACGATATCACTGGATGCGGAGGGTGGCAGCCTGTCTCATGCGCAGCCCTGAAGGGCTGCCCCACATCTACTCTCCCGATTCCCCTCTCGTCGGTTTTGGCGTGCGGCGGGCGATCGCCTACGATCATCCGCTAACTCAGGAGGATGTTCATGCGTGCGTCGGCAATCGTATTCATTGCGTCTCTCGGTTCGGCGTCGGTGGGCTCGGCCCAGTCTCCGCACCCGTTTTCCGTCCACGACATGCTGGCGATGGATCGGATCTCCGATCCACGGATCTCGCCAGACGGGAAATCGGTCGCCTTCACGGTCCGGGTGACCGACGTCGAGGGGAATCGGGGGCGCACGGACATCTGGATCGCGGGCGTCGACGGCTCGCGCGCGCGGAAGCTGACCACGCACGAGGCGAACGACTCCGGCGCGCGCTGGATGCCCGACGGGAAGAGCATCGTGTTCCTCTCCACGCGCGGGGGCTCGTCGCAGGTGTGGCAGGTGCCGGCCCGGGGCGGTGAGGCCAAGGCGCTGACGAGCCTGCCACTGGATGTCGGGAACCTGGAGGTGTTTCCGGACGGCAAGCGGCTGCTGTTCACGATCGAGGTCTACCCTGACGCGGCCCGGGGCGAAGAGATCGAAGAAACGGCCAGGCGCGATGCAGAGAAGGAGAAGAGCAAGGTCAAGGCGAAGATCTACGAGTCGCTGCTCTTCCGCCGCTGGGACACGTGGGAAGACGGGAAACGCAGTCACGTGTTCGTCTGGGAGATCGGCTCGCCGGCGCCGCGCGATTTGATGCGCGGGCTGGATGCCGACGCACCGACCAGACCGTTCGGCGGGACCGAGGAGCTCGCCATCTCACCCGACGGCGCCGAGGTGGCCTTTGCCGCGAAAGTGATGTCGCCCGACGCCGCGTGGTCCACCGACGTGAACGTCTACACCGTTTCGTCGCGCGGCGGGGCCGAACCTCGGTGCGTGAGCTGCGACAGCCGGGCGACCGACACCCGGCCGGCGTATTCGCCGGACGGCCGGCTGCTCGCGTACCTGGCGATGAGCCGCCCGGGGTATGAGTCCGATCGGCTGCGAATCGTGCTGGTCGATCGCGCGACCGGCTCGAAGCGCGTCCTCTCGGAGGGCTGGGACCGCTCGGCGTCGGAGATCGTGTGGTCGGCCGACTCCAGAACGATCTACACGAGCGCCGACAACGTGGGCAACACCTCGCTCTTCGCTGTCGATATCGCGAGCGGCGGGGTGTCGATGGTCGCGGAGCACGGCACGAACAGCACGCCGCAGCCCGCAGGCGACCGCCTGATCGTGGCGGTCGACACATTGCACAGCCCGGTCGAGCTCTTCTCGATGGCGCGCGACGGCTCCGACGTGCGGCCGGTGACCAGGCTGAACGCCGTGAAAACGGCCGCGGCACAGATGGGCGAGTTCGAGCAGTTCCGCTTCACTGGAGCAAAGGGCGACACCGTCCGCGGCTACCTGGTCAAGCCGGTCGGGTTCACCGAAGGCGAGCGCTACCCTGTCGCCTTCCTGATCCACGGCGGTCCGCAAGGTTCATTTGGCAATCACTTCCACTACCGCTGGAATCCCCAGGCCTACGCAGGTGCGGGCTATGCGGTCATCATGATCGATTTCCACGGCTCGACCGGCTATGGCCAGGCGTTCACTGACGCCATCCGCGGCGACTGGGGTGGTGCGCCGTATGAGGACCTCATGAAGGGCCTCGATCATGCGCTCGCGACCTACCCGTTCCTCGACGGGAAACGGGTGGCAGCGCTCGGGGCCTCGTACGGCGGCTACATGGTGAACTGGATTGCGGGGCACACCGACCGCTTCCAGGCGCTCGTGTGCCACGATGGGAATCTCGACGAGCGGATGGCCTACTTCAGCACCGAGGAGCTCTGGTTCCCCGAGTGGGAGCATGGCGGCCCGCCATGGGAGCATCCGGCGGGCTTCGCAGAGCACAACCCGATCGACTACGTGAAGAACTGGAAGACCCCGACGCTCGTGATCCACGGCGCGCTCGACTACCGGGTGGTCGAGACCCAGGGCATGAGCACGTTCACCGCACTGCAGCGCCGGGGCATTCCGTCGAAGCTGCTGTACTTCCCCGACGAGAACCACTGGGTGCTCAAGCCACAGAACAGCATCCTGTGGCACGACACCGTCCTTGGATGGATTGACCGGTGGGTCAAGAACCCCGGCGCACCCAAGGGAAGCCAGTAGCAGGGCGTTGGGGCAGGCTCCGGGCTCCGGGCTCCAGGCTCCGGGCTCCTGGCGGCGTCGTCGGCACAGGGCTCACGAGCTGCCTGTGCGGGACGCACCCTGGAGCCCGGAGCCCGGAGCCAGGAGCCAGCTTCTCAATCCGCCACGGCCAGCAGTTCCACCTCGAACAGCAGCGTGGCATTCGGCGGGATTCGGGCCTCTCCCCGCGGCCCCGTAGGCGAGGTCGGGTGGGATGACGAGCTGTCGCACCCCGCCCACCTTCAGGCCGACGAGCCCCTGGTCCCACCCGGGGATGACGGCGCCGGCTCCGAGCACGAAGGAATACGGTTCCCTGTTGACCGACGTGTCGAAGAGGCTCCCTTTGTTGTTCGGCTGATTCGGGTCGTAGAGCCACCCCGTGTACTGAACCGTCACACCCTTGCCCGAAACGGCTTCGCGGCCCGTGCCGGCCCGCAGTTCGGTCACGGAGAACGGCACGCTCATGGTCGGCGCGGTCGGGCCGTCCCCTCCACCGCAGCCCATGAGCAGGGTGGTCAGCATCAAGACAAACACGTATCGCTTCATCGACAAGAATTCTCCAGACTAGAGGGGTTGCGATCAGGTATCGGCGATCAGCGGTCCTGATCGGTACTCGATGCGGCCTGTGGTACGTTCCTCGGATGCCCCTCGTGTCGCTCGAGGGCGTGTCCGTCGCCTATGGACATGTCCCGTTGCTCGACGGTGTGTCCCTCCTTGTCGAGCAGAAGGAACGCATCGCCATCATCGGCCGGAACGGCACCGGCAAGAGCACGCTGCTCCGTGCGATATCGGGCGAGCAGGTGCCCGATCGGGGAACCGTCTGGCTGCAGCCGGGTGTTCGCGTGGCACGCCTCGAGCAGGATGTGCCGCTTTCCGACTCCCGCGCCGTGTTCGACGTGGTGGCGGATGGGCTCGGTGACCTCAGCGCGCTGGTCAGTTCCTACCACCACGTCGCGCTGGAGGTCGCGCAGCACGGGACCGAGGCGCTCCTCGACCGCCTGGGCATTCTGCAGCACGAGCTCGAAGAGCGGGACGGCTGGCGCGTAGAGCAGCGGATCGAATTCGTCCTGTCGCATCTCGGCCTGCCGCCGGACGCCATCGTCGACACCCTGTCGGGTGGGTGGCGCCGCCGTGTCCTGCTCGCGCGCACGCTGGTCGCGCAACCGGACGTGCTCCTACTGGACGAGCCGACGAATCACCTCGACATCGCGGCGATCGAGTGGCTCGAATCCTTTCTCGCCGAGTACGCCGGTGCGGTCGTCTTCGTCACGCACGATCGCGCGTTCCTGCAGCGGCTGGCGACTCGGGTCGTCGAGCTCGATCGCGGCGCGCTGACCTCCTGGCCCGGCGACTATCAGACCTTCCTGCGCAAGAAGGAGGAATGGCTCGCGAGCGAGGCGACGCATCACGTGAAGTTCGACAAGAAGCTCGCGGAGGAAGAGGCCTGGCTTCGCCGCGGCGTGAAGGCCCGCCGCACACGAGACGAGGGACGCGTGCGGGCGCTCCTGGCCATGCGGGACGTGCGGGCGGCGCGACGCGCGCGCGTGGGAACCGTGCGGCTGCAGGTGGAACGCGCCGACGCCTCGGGAAAGCTCGTTTTCGAAGCCGACGATGTGTTCAAGGCGTACGGCGGCACGCCGGTCGTGTCAGGCCTCACGACGCGCATCGTGCGCGGGGATCGCATCGGCCTCATCGGCCCGAACGGCGCGGGAAAGACAACGCTCCTGCGGTTGCTGCTTGGCGAGATTGCCCCCGACTCGGGTACGGTGCGCCAGGGCGCGAACGTGGTGGTTGCCTACTACGACCAGCAGCGTGAGCAGCTGGATCCTGACCGCACCGTGTTCGACACCGTGGGCGAGGGCAATGACACAGTCACGGCGAACGGAAACACGCGCCACGTCCACGCGTACCTGGAAGACTTCCTTTTTCCCGCGGAGCGCGCCCGCTCGCCGGTGAAAGCGCTGTCGGGCGGCGAACGCAACCGGCTGCTGTTGGCGCGCCTGTTCACGCGGCCTGCCAACGTGCTGGTGCTCGACGAGCCCACGAACGATCTCGACCTCGAGACGCTGGAACTGCTCGAGGCGGAGCTCGCCGAGTGGCCCGGCACGTTGTTGCTGGTCAGCCACGATCGCGCATTTCTCGACAACGTCGTCACCAGCACCCTCGTGTTCGAGGGCGGCGGTCGCGTGCAGGAGTACGTGGGCGGCTATGAAGACTGGATCCGCCAGCGCGGGGTCCCGCAGAAAGCTCCGGTCCCGGCGGCGCCGGAACCCGCGCTGGCCCCGCCATCCCGGCGGGTTCCGAAGGAGATACAGCGTGCGGACGCCACGAGGCCGGATCCCGGCCGGAAGAAGCTCTCCTTCAACGAGCGTCGGGAGCTGAGTGAACTGCCGGCGCGGATCGAGTCACTCGAGAGCGAGCATCGTGAGGTGGAAGCGACCGTAGCCGCCCCTTCGTTCTACAAGGAAGGCGGCGAGACGATTGCCCGAACGCTGGCACGTCTCGAGGAGCTGCAGCGGGCGCTCTCCGAGGCTTACGGCCGCTGGGCCGATCTCGACTCGAGGGCCTCGTAGCGAGGTTCTGGTTCGGGCGCCCGGCTCACCGGGCGCCCGGACACGCCGCCAGTGGGAACGCGCCAGCTCCGAAGCGTCACCCCGCGTAGGTGAACACCGCGAACATCGCACCCTGCGGGTCACTGAGTACCGCGAAGCGCCCGGTCTTCGAGATGTCCTGCGGTGGAACCATCACCTTGGCGCCGAGGCTGGTGGCTTTCGCCGCCGAGGCGTCGGTGTCGGTGACCTGGAAGTACGGCATCCAGTACCGACGGCACGCCCGCCGGGATCTGGGCGGGCATCGGCAGCATGCCGACGCCTGGCTGACCCTTGATGCTGAACTCGGTGTACTGCATCCCGCCGGCGTCGGCGGAGCTGTTTTTCGCCGTCCATCCAAACAGCTTCGTGTAGAACGCCTTCGGCCGCCTTCGCGTCGCGCGTCGTGAGCTCGCTCCAGCACAGGGCGCCCGGCTCGTTGAGGATCTTCGCGCCGATGTGCAGCTTGGGTTCCCAGACCTCGAAGACGGCGCCCGACGGATCCTGAAGCACCGCCATGCGCCCGACGTTCATGACGTCGAATGCCGGCGCCAGCACCTTGCCTCCGAGCTGCTTCGCTTTCGCGGCGGCCTCATCGGCGCTGTCGACCGTGACATACATGTTCCAGTGCGCCGGAATGCCGGCCTGTCGCTCGTCCGGCCGCAGGCTGCACGCGGCGGCCACTTCCTTGCCGCGCAGCAGGAACATCGAATACGTGCCGTCGGGGCCCATCGATTGCTCGTTGAGGTCCCAGCCGAACAATGCTCGGTAGAACGCCACACCGGCGTTCTGATCGGTCGTGGCCAGCTCGGGCCAGGTGAAGGTGCCAGGTTGGTGTGACGTGAATTCGGCCATTGCGAAAATCCTCCTGCAGCGAGATCGAGTGCGCCCGCGAGTATACCGACTCCGCGTAAGGTACTCTTCACGCTCAGGATGAGATCTCGATGATCCGGGGAGGAACACGTGAAACGAACGCTGCTCACCGTCGTCGGGCTGGTCATCGCCGGTGTCGTGGCACGGTCCGCCTTCGGCCAGGCAGATGACCCGCTGGATCCACTGCGCGTTGCGCCCGACTCGCACAAGCTCGTTCTCGACAATGCCTTCGTTCGCGTCCTCGACGTGCACGTCCCGGCCGGCAAGACCGAGCCCCGTCACCGCCATCCGCACGGGTTGAGCGTCTACTTCACCGACTGGGAAGCCAGCGTCACGGTCGACGGAAAGCCGGCTGAACTGCATCGCCGGAAGTCCGGAACGTTCGCCTGGAACGAAGCGGTTGTGCACGCCGTGCAGAATTCGGGGAAGACCGAGGGGCACATTCTCCGAGTGGAGCTCAAATACTGAAGATCGTGGGAGCGATCTCCCACCGTCGTGCTGCTCCCGTGCAGGCCCGGCGCCAGTCTCCGATAATGGCGGACACATGCGCGCGCGACGTCACGCCATCATCGCCTCGGTCGCGACCGGCGCTGCCCTTGAGTTCGTGGTCGGCGCCATCGGCGGCCGGCGGGAAGCCTGGGACAGCGCGCTCTACTGGTCGGCGGGACTGCCGGCGGCCCTCGCCGCGGCCGCTGCGATCGGCTACTTCGCCGGACGCCGGGCGTGGTACTGGACGGGCCTCATCATGCCCAGCCAGGTCATGGTCATGATGCTCCGCGGTGGTGAGATCAGCGGTCTCTGGCCGCTCATGGTCGTCCTCGCGTCGGTCCTCGGCGCGCCGTTCCTGCTCGCCGCGTTCATCGCCTCGCACCTCCGTCCGCGCGGCTGACCCAAGTCCTTCCTGCCGTGCGGACCGACGGGCCGCCTCGTGTTACACGACCTCCAGTCGGACGACACGATGCCACCCCTCGACGTGATCGCGCACGAGGCGTTGGGGCACGTTGTAGAGGACGGTATTGCCGTCGACGAAGGCATGGGACGCGAGCCCTCGCTGCCTCCGCCCCTCAGTCCTGTTCGCGGTGTTCCCTTCTCGCGCGCCACCCACACACGAATACATGTCACCGGACCAGCTTTGCATTACACTGTGCACTCCCCGAACACGCCGTGGCCCTCCCGGCCGACGGCAGAGGAGGCAAGTTTCATGAAGACGATGATCAGGACCGCTATGGCGCTGGCGATCGTGCTCTCAGTGGCGTCGATGGCGCGGGCCGCCGAGACGACGCTGTCGGGCACGATGATGTGCGCGAAGTGCACTCTGAAGAAGGCCGACGCCAGCAAGTGCCAGGATGTGCTCGTGGTGAAAGACGACAAGGGTACGTCGACCGAGTACTACATCACGAAGAACGCGGCGGCCGACGAAGCGGGACATCAGTGCAAGAAGGAATCCAAGGCCAGCGTCACTGGGACCGTCTCGGAGAAGGACGGCAAGATGTGGATCGAGGCCAGCAAGATCGAGAAGGAAAAGACGTAGATCAACCGATGGCGAGGGCGCCACGCCGCCCTCGCCCGGCCGCCGCTCCCCAACCCGCTCCCCAACCCGCTGCCCGCACCCCGACTCAGGTGTGGCGCCGGACTCTTGTCCCGGCGCACCCTGCCATGGAATTTGCACTGCTCCATGCGTGGCTCGACCACAAAGATGAGCATGGAGCAGAGCATGAGCACCCGCATCGCGCATCGTCCGCTTGCCGTCCTGGCCCTGGTGGCTGTGTTTGCGACGCAATCAGTCGCGCAAACGCGGGTGAATGCGCCGAAAAACAAGTACGACCCGGCCGACGACATCAAGTTGGGGCGTGAGGCTGCGGCGGAAGTCGAGCGGCAGATGCCGGTGCTCCGCGACGACCGAGTGTCCTCTTACGTGGAAGAGCTAGGCGATCGGCTCGTGGACACCATCCCCGCCGAGCTGCGTCATCCTGAATTTCAGTACAGCTTCAAGGTCGTCAACCTGAAGGAGATCAATGCCTTCGCGTTGCCGGGCGGCCCGATGTACGTGAACCGCGGGATGATCGAGGCCGCGAAAACGGAGGGTGAGGTGGTCGGCGTCATGGCTCACGAGATGGCTCACGTCGCGCTGCGCCACGGCACCGCGCAGGCGAGCAAGGCCGAGAAATACCAGATCGGTGCGGTCGCGGGACAGATTCTCGGGGCGATCATCGGGGGCACTGCCGGCGCCGTCGTGTCCCAGGGCAGCCAGTTCGGCATCGGGGTCAGCTTTCTCCGATTCGGTCGTGCCTTCGAGAAGGATGCCGACATCCTCGGAGCGCAGATGATGGCGCGCGCGGGCTACGACCCGATCGACATGGCCCACATGTTCCGCACCATCGAGCAACAGGGTGGCGGGGGCGGCCCCGAGTGGATGAGCAGCCATCCGAACCCTGGCAATCGCAGCGCCTACATCACGCAGGAGGCGCAATTGCTGCGGGTCGAACACCCGGTGCGCAACACGTCGGACTTCACGTCCGTCAGAAACCGCCTGGCGGGCATGCCGCCGGCCCGATCATCTCAAGAGGTCGCGCAGGCCGGTCGCGGCGGCGGCGATCCGGAGGCGCGCGGCGGCACCGGCGGCCGCATCATGACGGAAGTCGAGCCTCCGTCCTCCCACTACCGTGCTTACCAGGGCGGCAACGTCTTCCGTGTGAACGTCCCAGACAACTGGCAGGAGCTCTCGACGGGCGACGATTCCGTGTGGTTTGCGCCAGAGGGCGCGTATGGCCAGGGCCGCGGCGGGCAGGCGGTGTTCACGCACGGCATGCAGTTCGGCGTCACCCGCACGCGGGCGCGGAGCCTCGAAGAGGCCACGCAGCAGCTGGTGCAGTCGCTCGCGCAGGGGAACCAGGCGCTGCAGCAGGCGAGCCAGCCGCAACGGACACGCTTCGGGAACCGTCAGGGCATTGCAATACAGCTCCGGAACCAGTCCGATGCGACCGGCGGGGATGAGGTCGTCTCGGTCTACACGACTCTGCTGCCGGACGACACGCTGCTCTACGGCATCGGGGTCGCTCCGCAGGAGGAGTGGCGCCGGTACGGGCCGGTCTTCGACCGCGTGGTCGGCACCGCTCGCGTGTCGCAGTGACTGTCACGGAGTGTGGAGCGGGCGCAATTCGCTATCGGGGGTGAGCCATGTTCAGGGCGTTGCTGCGCTTCGTCGTCGTGGTCGTCATCGTCGTGGCGGCGCTTGCGTTCTTCCTCGGCTATCGCTGGAGCGATTTTGCCTCGCCCGGCCATGACGTCGACCGGCCGGCGATCGGCAGGGCGGATCCGGATCGTCCCGATCTCTCGGGTGTCCGTGAGAGCGGCGAGCGTGCCGGTGAAGCCATCGGCACGACGGCGGAACGTGCCGGCCGAACCGCATCCGAGGCAGCATCCCAGGCAGGCGAGATCCTGTCCGACGCGGCGCTGACGGGCAAGATCAAGTCGAAGATGGCGCTCGACGACAACGTGGACGCTGCCAGCATCGGGGTCAAGACGAAGGACGGGCGCGTCACGTTGAGCGGCACAGTGAAGACAGAGGATGAACGTCGGCGCGCGGTGCAGCTCGCGAAGGAAACGAAGGGTGTGCTTGCAGTCGACGACCGCCTCACGCTGAGCCCGTAAACCATCGCCCGGCCTCCCAGGACGAATACCACGTGTGCGGCCGCCGCGGCGGATCCGCGGCACCAGCAACCAGCCCCAAAACGCAAACAGCGCGGCGGTGACCCGGATGCCGGGCCACGCACCGCGCGTGTCGAAGGTGCCCAGGCGCGAGCGCCTGTCGTGATGCTCGTTACGCGGCGCGCCGGAACGCAGCCTCGCCAGCGCCTGTTCGGTTCTTGCCGAGCAGGTTGTCGAGAGCAAAGGCTCCTGATCCCTGCAGCGCGAGGGTCAGCGTGCCCACGCCCAGAAGCAGCGCGAACTCGTAGCCTTGCGGCAGGAAGAAGCCGTGCTGCAGGTGCACCGTCGCGATTGCCACCACCATCGTGAAGATCAGCGGGATCGATACGTAGCGGGTCAGCAAACCGAGCACGAGCAGCAAGCCGCCGCCCAGCTCCGTCGCGATCAGCACCGGCGCCATCACGTTCGCGATCGGTACGCCAAGCGTTCCCAGGAACCCGGCAGTGCCGGCGACGCCGAAGCCGAACAGCTTCATAGCGCCGTGCGCGGCGAAAGTCACGCCCACGATGAGCCGAAGCAGCGTGGTGCCGAGGGCGTGGCGGTCAAATGTGCGAGTGGTCATGTTGTCTCCTTCAGAAATCCGTCTGTTTACAAGCTGTTGCTGACAAGCGATCCGACGCACGTGACACCGAAAATCGTCCTAACGACAATTGGGGCAAAAAAAAATCACTCCGCGCGGCTGCGCGCTTCCTCCAGCAGCGAAATCAGAGCGGCGAGCTTCTCCTGGCTCAAGTGACCCATCTGCTTCTTGTGGATGGCGGCCAGCGGTTCGTCGAGCGACGCGAGCAGCTCGAGTCCGGCAGGTGTGATGGCGTTTCGGTACACCCGGCGGTCTCGCGCGTCGCGCCGCCGCTGCATCAGCCCGCGTTCCTCGAGCTTGTCAATCAGCCGCGTCACATCGGGATCACGCTCGATGAGCCTGCCGCCGATTTCGCTGCACGTCACCCCGTCCGGGCCCGCCCCACGAAGGATTCGCAGCGCGTTGTACTGGTTGGCTGAGAGGTTGGCGGATTTCAGGACCGTCGCTTCGCCACGCGACAGCGCGTCTGCCGTGCGCAGCAGGTTGAGGAAGGCCTCTTCCTCGCGGGAGCTCCACGGTTTGACCTGTTGAATTTCCTTCTTCAGCGTTCCCACGAAAGAGATAATACTCGTTGCAACGGATGTTGTCAACACGGGATTCTATGGTGCGGCAGGAGGGGTGGGCTGTCGCCCTCTGCCTGGCGCTTCGGACATGCTGCGTCGATTACACGGATTTCAGCCCGTAGCTGCGGCCGGGCTCGGTCGGGATGTCGATTACAGTTCCTCGCTGGGGTTCAATCCGGCCTAGCAGAGAGCGGTCCGAGACCTCTGGTGTGCCGGGATCGTGGACGCGGTAAAAGAGGCTGGGTGCCGGAGTGGCAGGGTCCTCGGCCGGAGCCACGGGTCTCGGTGCCGCCCCTCTCACGTCGACGGGCGTTGCCGTGCGCACGCGGGCCACACCGCCAAGCCGGGAGCGAATCTCAGCTTGCGTCAGCCGCCCCGCTGCCCACGCGAGATCGATCTCGAACCCGCCGCGGGCGCGCAACCCGCTCACTCGCCCACCAGGCCAGGCGGAAGGGAGTGCCGGCAGGAGATGAATCTCGCCTGCGTGACTCTGCACCAGCATCTCGGCAATACCGGCGGTCGCGCCAAAGTTGCCGTCGATCTGAAAGGGCGGATGCGCGTCGAACAGGTTCGCATACACGCCGCCGCCCCCTGAGTAGTTCGTGACAGAGGTCTCGACCAGCGTCAGTAAGTTGCCGAGCATCCGCAAGGCGTGATCGCCATCGAGCAGACGCGCCCACTGGTTCACCTTCCACGCCAGGCTCCAGCCCGTCCCGCCGTCTCCGCGCATCTCGTGCGATCGCCGCACCGCTGCGAAGAGCTCCGGCGTGCGAGGGGTGATGTGGCGTCCCGGGTGAAGCCCGAACAGGTGCGAGAAGTGGCGGTGCTCCGGCTCGGGGTCGGCGAACTCCTCCATGAACTCCAGCAGCTGCCCCTGGCTGCCGATCCGGTAGGGATACAGGCGCTCGCGAACCTCGGCTACCCGCTTCCTGAACGGCGCATCCACGCCGAGCGCCTCGCCCGCGTCCATCACGTTCGCGAAGAGATCCCGCAGCAGGGCCATGTCCATCGCGGACGCCATCGACGTCGCCGCCTGAGTCCCGTCCCTGGTCAGGAACTTATGCTCCGGCGAGGTCGAGGGCACCGTCACCAGGTGCCCCTTCCCATCGTCGACGAGCCAATCGAGGCAGAAGTCGGCGGCGCCTCTCATGACCGGATACGCGCGATCACGGAGGTAGCGCAGGTCGCCGCCAAACAGGAAGTGCTCGTACAGGTGCTGCGCCAGCCACGGGCCGGCCATCGGCCAGAGCGCCCACACCGGGTCTCCGCTGCCCCAGTCGCCCACCATTGCTGTGTGCCGCCACACGTCCGTGTTGTGGTGCGCCACCCACCCGCCCGCCGCATAGTTGGTCATCGCCGTCTTGCGGCCGTTCACCGCAAGCCCCTCGACCAGCGTGATGAGTGGTTCATGCAGCTCCGCCAGCCCTGTCGTCTCGGCCGGCCAGTAGTTCATCTGGGTGTTGATGTTGATCGTGAAGTTCGAGCTCCACGGCGCCCGCACCTCCTCGTTCCACAGCCCCTGCAGGTTGGCCGGCTGCGTACCCGGGCGGCTGCACGCGATCAGCAGGTAGCGGCCGTACTGGAACAGCAGCTCGACGAGGTGCGGATCCTTTGCGCCGAGCGTAAGGATGCGTTGATCAGTCGTCAGGTCGTCGGCTGCAGCCGTCTGTGAAGCCGGAACTGCACTTCCGCCACGATCCGGCGGCAGCGTCGCGCCGAGATCGAGCGCAACCCGATCGAACAGCGCGCGGTGATCGTCCACGTGCGCGTTGCGGAGATCGGACCAGGGGATGTTCACGGAAGACGCCAGCGATGCCGCAGCGATCCGGCCAGGGTCTTTTCCTTCCGTCGACGGAGACGTGTCGTAGCCATTGAAGCTCGTGGCCATGGCGAGCAGCAGCGTTGCGTCGGATGCACCCCGCACGTGGAGACCGTCGGGGTCGAGTGACAGCTCCCCGTCGCTGAGGACGGCGCCCAGGTGGGCCTCGAACCGCATGCCGCCCGGCGAGGGCTCAGTGGCGCCGGGGCTTCCACGCTCCACGACGTGGCACGCCGTGCGCTGGGACGCGACGGTAGAGGACGGGCTCGTCCGCATCGTAGTAGCTGGGATCAACGTGCGACGGCGCCTCACCTCGCAGCACCAGCACGCGTCCCGCAGGCGCTACGCTGTGCCGCAGCGCGCTCGACAGGCGAGCATGGAACTGCAGCATCCCGGGTTGATCCACGGCGAGGCGCACGGCAATGACGTTGGCGGGATGGCTGGCGATGACCTCCCGCGTGTAGTGCACCCTGCCGGTGCGATAGGTCACCGACGCGACCGCATGGCGCAGGTCGAGCGAGCGCCGGTAGTCGCCGCCCAGGTTGCCGTGATCGAACGTGATGAAGAGATCGCCCAGCGGCAGGTACGACTGCGTGAACGGCCCCATCAGCCGCTTCGACAGGCGGTCTGCCTCGACGAACCGCCCAGCCCGGATGAGCGCCCGAATCTCGGGCAGTACATCTTTCGCAGACGGATTGTTCCAGTCCGAAGGCCCACCCGACCAGAGCGTGTCGTCGTTCAGCTGCAGGTGCTCGACACCGACATTCCCGAACACCATCGCGCCGATGCGGCCGTTCCCAACCGGAAGCGCCTCGACCCATTTCGACGCGGCGCGAGTGTAGGACAGCAGGAGCGGCGGAGCGACGTCAGCGGTCACGGCGGCGGCTCCCGCGGGGTTGGCCTTGCCCTGCGCGCGGAGCGCCTGGGCCTGTGCATGCGCGTCGCGCGTGAGGGGCATCGCAGCGGCCGATGCGAGAAGGCTCTCGAGAAACGTGCGGCGGTTCATGCGTCGGCTCTCAGTTCTCAGTTCTAGTTGTCAGTCCTCAAATCTCAGCTTCCAGTCCAGTCTGCGGCCGTGGCCGCCCAATCAATCCACCCCGGGTGCGAGGTGCAACCCGATCTCCGCAACGAGAGGAGACGCGCGCGCGTCGTGGATCGTGATGCGAACCTGATCGGTCTTCGTGTCTTCAACGACGAGAATCCGCTTGTACCCGATTGTCGAGCCCGCACCGATTCGCATCCACCCGCCGGCGGCCATCGCCTCGACCTCGAACGTGCCTACGCGCTGGCCGAGCGCAATCGGCTCCTGCAGCACGATGCGATTGAACGTCACCGGCGCCGGCAGCGTCAGGGTCAGGCGCGCATGCGTCGCGCCTTCGGGCGCAGCCCAGAACGAGTCGGCGTCGCGATCGACCGCACGGGCCGCCTCGAACCCGTCACGTGACGCATCAGCAAGCACGCGTGCGCCTGTGGCGAGATTTGCTGCATACACCTGGTCGAGCGCCCGCCGCATGCCGGCCAGCGCGGTCACATCGGGATCGGCGATGCGGCCGCGGGTGTCCGGCGGCACGTTCAGCAGCAGCAGGCAGTTCCGTCCGACCGACTGCTCGTACAGGCGGACCAGCGTGGCGGCCGGTTTGACCCGTGCATCTTCCGAGGCGCGGTAAAACCATCCCGGACGAATCGAGACGTCGCACTCCGGCGGCACCCAGTCGCGTCCCAGGCGCGAGCCCTCGCCCAGATCGTCGCTGAACGGCGTACCCGGCGCATACCGGTCGCGATCGATCAAGGCCCATGAGGTCAGTGAGCCATGGCCGCGCTCGTTCCCGACCCACCGTACGCCGGGTCCACCGTCGCTGAAGATGACGGCATCGGGCTGGAGCCGCTTGACGGCGGCGTGAAAGGCCGGCCAGTCGTAGACCTGCCGTCTGCCGTTCGGCCCCTCGCCGTTCGCGCCGTCGAACCAGACTTCGAAGATCGGACCGTAGCCACCAAGCACCTCCTCGAGCATCCCCACGAACACACGGTTGTACTCGGGCGTGCCGTACGCGGGATGGTTCCGATCCCACGGCGAGAGATAGACCCCGAACTTCAGGCCGGCTTCACGGCAGGCGTTCGAGAGCTCCCGAAGCACGTCTCCCCTGCCGCCCTGCCAGGGGCTGCGGGCCACGGTGTGCGTCGACAGTGCGGAGGGCCAGAGGCAGAACCCGTCGTGGTGCTTCGCAGTCAGGATGACGCCCTTCATGCCCGCCGCCTTGAACGCCCGGACCCATTGGCGCGCATCGAACGCTGTCGGGTTGAAGACCGCCGGATCCTCGCGTCCGCTGCCCCACTCGACGCTCGTGAAGGTGTTGGGCCCGAAGTGCACGAACGCGTTCGTCTCCATGCGCTGCCACGAGACCTGGGCCGGCGAGGGCACCGGCAGCAGCGGCGCCGGGGCCTCCGCCGCGCGTGGAGAACCGGCCCACAAGGCGGCACCGATGCTCAGGACGGCCGCCGCTAGCCGGTGTGCGAGTGTCGCCCGCGGCTTGTCCATGACGTGGATGATACGATGCAAGCATCCGTCATATGACCCGAGCCCAGTTTCTCGCGCGGCTCATTCCTTTCGTCGGGGCGCCGCTCGCCGTTGTGCTGGCGACACGCCGGGATGATCCATCGCCAGGTGAGGGACGTGCACACATGAGCAACGACATTCCTTCAGGCGAACTGAAGAAGACCCGCGAGGAGTGGCGGCAGCTGCTCCCTTCCACCGCCTACACCGTGCTCTTCGAGGAAGGCACCGAGCGGGCGTTCACCAGCCCGCTGAACAACGAGAAGCGCACCGGGACGTACGTGTGCGCCGCGTGCTTCCAGCCGCTCTTCGACTCACGGGCGAAATTCGACAGCGGCACGGGCTGGCCGAGCTTCCACACGGCCATGCAGGGTCGTGTCGCGACGAAGCAGGACATGAAGCTCCTGCTGCCCCGCATCGAGTATCACTGCGCGCGATGCGGGGGACACCAGGGGCACGTGTTCAATGACGGTCCCGCGCCCACCGGGCAGCGCTACTGCAACAACGGCGTCGCGCTGCAATTCGTGCCGGAAGGAACGCCACTCCCCGAGCTGCGGACGTAGCGTGCCTCGGTGACGTAGGCGAGGCGGGAGGCGGGCGGCCGTAAGCGGGAATTTCAGGCGGGACGTGGACGTGGGAGACCGGTGGTCGCGGCGGGCGTTCATCCGGGCTGTGGGCGGTGTGATCCCGGCATGCGGGACGTTCCCGCCGATCGCTCGCGGCCCTGGCGCGCAGGGCGCCGGCGAATGGCGTTCGCTCTTCGACGGCTCATCGCTCGACGGGTGGGAAGAGACCCCCTTCGGCGGCGAAGGCCTGGTCCGCGTCGTGAACGAGACGATCGTTCTCGAGTTCGGCGAACCGCTGACCGGCATCACGTGGCGTGGCGGCCCGCTTGCCCCGATGCCCTATGACATCCGCCTCGAGGCCCAGCGCCTGGCTGGCCATGACTTCTTCTGCGGCCTCACCTTCCCGGTCGGCGCGAGCGCCTGCTCCCTGA
Organism: Vicinamibacteria bacterium; assembly: GCA_963763095.1. Taxonomy (GTDB): domain Bacteria; phylum Acidobacteriota; class Vicinamibacteria; order Vicinamibacterales; family JAENWD01; genus CAVUCH01. The sequence continues at coordinate 288,390 of CAVXNR010000016.1, read as the reverse complement.
TACTCGGCGGATGGGGCGGCTCGCTCGTGGGCCTGTCCAATCTCGACGGAAAGGACGCCTCCGAGAACGAGACCACGCAGCGCATCGCGTTCGACGACCGCCGCTGGTACGCGGTGCGGGTGCGAGTCACGGCCGACCGCATCCAGGGATGGCTCGACGAGCAGCGCATCATCGATGTGGGCACCGCGGGACGCCAAATCAGTGTCCGTCCGGAGGTGGACGCCTCGCGCCCGCTCGGCATCGCGTCGTACCGCACCCGTGCCGCGCTGCGGCGGATTGAGACCCGGAGCCTCCTGGCGGCCGACTGACGCGGCAGCAGTTGCGCCGCGCAGCCGATGTCGTGTGAAATGCGAGGGCGCCGCCGCGCGCGTGCCGGGCCGTTCCCGGCGACCCGTGCCGCCGTTGGCGCGAGGAGTCCCCCATGCGCCTCCGATCGCTCACGCTCTCCATCGTCGCTCTCCTGGCGTCCGCACCTGCCGGCCTGATGCTCGGGGCCGGCGCCGCAGAAGGTCCCATGAAACAGTCGTTCGGCAAGACCACGGACGGACACGCCGTCGATCGCTACACGCTCAAGAATGCCAACGGCATGGAAGCCGACATCATCACGCGCGGGGCGGTGGTCACTCGGCTGCTCGTGCCCGGGCGGTCCGGCGCACCAGCCGACGTCGTGCTCGGTTTCGACACGCTCGAGGGATATCTGAAGGAGAACCCTTACTTCGGCGCGATCGTCGGACGGTACGGCAACCGCATCGCCAAGGGGCGTTTCACTCTCAACGGCAAGACGTACACGCTGGCCACGAACAACGGCCCCAACGCGCTGCATGGCGGTCTGAAGGGCTTCGACAAGCAACTGTGGACCGCGCGGCCGGTGACATCGCCTGACGGCCAGGCCGTCGAGCTGACCTACGTCAGCAAGGATGGCGAGGAGGGCTACCCCGGCACCTTGACGGCCAAGGTTATCTACACGCTCACGACCGCCAACGCGCTGCGGATTGAGTACGACATCACGACGGACCAGGACACGGTGGCGAATGTCACCAACCACTCGTACTTCAACCTGGCGGGGCAGGGTACCGGCGACATCCTCTCGCACGAGATCATGATCAACGCCGACCGGTTCACGCCCGTCGACAGCACGCTGATCCCGACCGGCGAACTGCGAGCCGTGGCCGGCGGCCCGTTCGATTTCCGCAAGCCTATGACCATCGGCTCGCGCATCACCGCGAGCGACGAGCAGATCAAGTTCGGAAAAGGCTACGACCACAACTACGTGTTGAACGGTGAGGCAGGCACGCTGCGGCAGGCGGTACGCGTGACCGAGAAGGCGTCCGGCCGCGTGATGGACGTCTACACGACGGAGCCCGGCGTCCAGTTCTACACCGGCAACTTTCTCGACGGCAGTCTGAAAGGTAAAGGCGGCAAGGTGTACGCCTTCCGCAACGGCTTCTGCCTGGAGACGCAGCACTTCCCCAACTCACCCAACACACCCTCGTTCCCGTCGTCGGTCATAAAGGCGGGCGAGCACTACAAATCGCAAACCGAGTACCGCTTCTCGGCGTCGTGAAATGGCCCGCGTCGACACCGCGTCGTGGCCGCGCGCGTGTGGCGAGACGACACGAGGTGAGTTGAGCGGTCCCGGCCACCGTAGACGCGGGCCTTTAGCCTTTGGCCTTTGGGCCTTTGGGCCTTTGCGCCTTGAGCCTTTAGCCTTTAGCCTTTAGCCTTTAAGCCTTGCCTCAGGTTCCGCAGCCGAAGCTGGTCGTCTCCGCGGACCCTCGCTCGCGGGACTGGGCCGTCCTGAGGACGTCGACGACCGCCGACGCGGCGGCGGTGAGTGCGTCCGCGACCTGTTCGTGCTCGTCGGGCGTGAGGCTCGACAGGATGCCGTGAGCCTGAAGGTCGCGGCTGGCGAGCGTGAAGGTGAAGTAGGGCGTCCGCGCGTCGGTGAGGAACACGTCTCGGGTGATATCCATTGGCGGTGCTGGCGGGTGTCCGACAGGAAACGAGGGCGCAGGGAACGGTGCACTTCCGCTCCTGCGCCCTGAAGGCTCCTACATCGTGTCGAGGCCGGGCAGCGGCACCGCGGGCACGGGCATCGGTCCCCACGTGAGCGTCTCCGGCATCAGCGACTCGGGCGAGTTCATCGCCTGGTCCCAGGTGATGGTCTTGCCCGAGTACGCGGACATGCGGCCCATCACCGCCGTGAGGCTGCTCTCGGCTACCTGCTTCAATTCGTTCAGCGGCTTGCCCGCACGAATGCTCGCGATGAGATCCGTGTGCTCCTGCACGTACATGTCGTTCGGCTCACCCTCGTACTTCCAGGCGTTCGGACCGTTGATCACGTAGTTCGGCAGCACCAGGGCCGAGCCGTTGGTGCCGGTGAACTCGTTCGCGACCTTCTTGTCGGTTCCGTTCTGCTGCCGGCACATTGCCGTGCAGAACACGCCGTTGTCGTATTCGTAGGCGACGGCGAAATGATCGTAGATGTGGCCGTACTCCGGCGCGGTGCGCACCTGCCGCCCGCCGGTGCCAATCGCACGGATCGGGTGGCCCTGCAGCGCCCAGTTCATCGCGTCGATGTTGTGGATGAACTGCTCGACGATGTGATCGCCGGAGAGCCAGGTGTAGTAGAGCCAGTTGCGCATCTGGTTCTCGAGCTCGGTCCACTCCGGCTTGCGGTCATGCTTCCACAGCTCGCTCGTGTTGTAGTAGGCGCGAGCGGCAGTGACGGTTCCGATGCTGCCGTCGTGAATCCGCTTCATCGCCTGGATATAGGGGTCGAAGTGCCGGTACTGCGTGCCGGCAGCCATGGCGATGCCGCGCTTCGTGATGTCGTCCGCCATGCCGAGACATGCGCGCACGCCGGCAGCGTCCACAGCCACGGGCTTCTCGGCAAAAATGTTCTTCCCCGCTTCAATCGCCGCCTTGATGTGAACGGGGCGAAAACCCGGAGGCGTCGCCAGAATGACGTAGTTGACGTCCGTCTTCAGGAGCTGCTGAAAGGCATCGAGCCCCACGAAGCAGTGATCCTCCGCGACCGTCGCCGTATCGGCGTGCTCCTTCGCCAGCGTCTCCCGGCACTCGTCCAGCCGATCGCGGAACGCGTCCGCCAGCGCCACGATGCGAACGCCAGGCGCCGCCTTGAGGACATTGCCCGCCGCCCCCGTGCCGCGTCCGCCGCAGCCCACCAGACCGACGCGAATCTCATCACTGCCCGCGGCGTACGCCCCAACCAGGTGGTCGAGACTCGAGGCGACCGTCGTGGCCACCGCGGCCGCGGTGGCGCTGCGGATGAAGTCGCGGCGGGTGGACCCGCCACTCTGTTGTTCGCTCATCTCATCTCTCCCTGTGTGGCTGCCGAAGGACCGCAGACGTACGAGAATACAACCGATCGGCACAGGCGTAAATGCTGGCGGGGGCAGCGGCCGCGGCGGCGCGTACGAGGCGACCGCTGAGGTCGCTCCTTCTGCGCCGACAGCGGCTCACGGTCCTGGGCAACCTTCGGTGAGCACGCGCTGGTCCAGACCGAGTCGGGCGAGCGTGGCTGGGCCCGCTTGTGAGAGCGGGACACGCTGCCGCGGAGAGCGGGTCCGGCTATTGCACATCCGCTCACGGAGGCTGGATGACTACAAGACGATATGGTGGACCCATAGTAATCCTGGCCTGCGCGCTGTCGGCTGTGGGGTGCGGACGCGGCGAAGCCCAAGCCGACGCACATCAGCAGGCGAGTGCTGCTGCAAGCGGGACGGGCCGCGGACGGGGAACGCGCTGCAGACACCGCACATCCGACGATGCATCTCACCGGCTGCATCGAACGAGGCGTGATTCCAGGCAGCTTCATGCTGACGCAGGTGGATGTGGCCGGCACTGACGGGGCGGCCAGCACAATCCCCGGCGGCTCGCCGGGCACGAGCGGCCAGGCGGACGATCGGGTGCTGGCAGGTAACCGCACCGATGCGGATATCGCAACCACGCCAACCTACACGCTGCGGAGCCTGGAGCGCGGGACGGATCTGGGCAAGTACATCGGCAAGCGGGTGACGGTAACGGGCAGGCTGACGGCGGACCGGGACCAGACGGGCCTTGGCACGCGCGGCACGACAAGCGGCGAACAAACAGGAACTGCTGGAGACGACAAGCTGCGCAGCGAACCCCCGGGTGCCACGGCAGCCGCGGGCGCCACGCCTGCGGCCGCCAATGTGCGGCAGCTGGACGCCCAATCGATCCGGGCCGTTGCGGGGACGTGTATCCCGGCGCCGCGCCGCTGAGGGGCGTGCACGACGGCGGATGTGGGGTGGCCAGGGCGCTTCGGCCCCGGCCCTACAACCTGGCGGTGACGTTGTGGGGCCGGGGCCGAAGCGCCCCGGCCACCCCACATCCGCCCGCTCAGTCCCTGACCTTCAAGCCGTCAGGCCCCTCGTACGGTGCTCCTGACGGATCGTGTCCCACGCCGCCCTCGACCAGGTCGTCGCTCCGCCGCCGCCTGTCCGGGTCACTGCTGGACGAATCGCTGACGCCCGACGCTAAGCTGCCGTCCGCGCGCCACATCGCCGATCCCAAGCACCTCGCGCGCGCGAGTCCGGTCTTCATCACTGGTCTCGCGATCATCGCTGCGGCCCGACCCAATGTCGGAACCGTAGGTATCGCGGCTGACGTCCTCGATGTCGGCATCCGATCGCGCGATCCCGCCGTCTCTCACGATGTTGCGCTCCCGCACCGCGTCCTGCGCCTGGTCCATCCGATCACGATTGTGCTCGGCCATTGTGGTGTCTCCTTCCGTGCGACGTGTCGCAAGGGGTGTACCGCACGCACTGACCGATCAGGCGGTCAGGTTTGACAACCACGCTCCTCACGGATAACAACCCCACATGCGCAGCTGGACGAAATGGTTCGTGATCGCCGCCTGCTGCTCATGGTCCGCAAGCGCGGGCTGGGGCGACACGCGGCGCGACCGGCTGGATGGTGCGCGCTCCCCTGCTGCGACCGCATTTCAGGCGGCGGCTGTGAAAATCGCGCGCGAGGCGTTCGTCTTCACCGACGCGCCGTTCCCGTCCGCGCACGCCTCGACTATTGTCGAGACCCCTGCGGGCCTCGTCGCCGCGTGGTTCGGAGGGACGCGCGAGAAACACCCGGACGTAGGCATCTGGCTCTCGCGGCACGAGGGACTCGGCTGGAGCACTCCGGCGGAGGTAGCGAACGGGGTGCAGCAGGATGGGCGGCGCTACCCATCCTGGAACCCCGTGCTGTTCCGTACGTCCGACGGTCCCCTGTGGCTCTTCTACAAAGTGGGCCCGAGCCCTTCGCGGTGGTGGGGCCTGGTCATGCGGTCCAACGATGACGGCCGCACGTGGGGCGCGCCGACACGCCTGCCCGACGGCATCCTCGGCCCGATTCGCGCGAAGCCGGTGCAGCTCGCAGACGGCACGCTGCTCGCCGGCTCGAGCACCGAGCACGACGGCTGGCGTGTGCACATGGAGTGGACGCGTGATCCCGCCGGTGCCTGGCAGAAGACGCCGCCGCTGAAGGGGCTGCCGGCCTTCTCCGCGATCCAGCCGACGATCCTGGTGCACGACGAACGCCGGATCCAGATTCTCTGCCGCACCGAGCAGGGCGTGATCGCCGAGTCCTGGTCGGAGGACGCCGGACGATCGTGGTCTGCACTCCGCGGAACGGCGCTGCCGAACCCCAGCGCAGGCATCGACGGCGTGCGCCTGGCTGACGGGAGATTCCTGCTGGTCTACAACCCCACCCGCGACAATCGCCGCCAGCTGCAGGTCGCGATTTCGGCGGACGGGCGCACCTGGACGCCCGCGGTGATGCTCGAAGACAGTCCGGGCGAGTATTCGTACCCAGCAGTGATTCAGGCCCGCGATGGACGCGTGCACGTCACGTACACCTGGCGCCGCGAGCGCATCAAGCACGTCGTCCTCGACGTGCGCCGACCGTAAAACCTGTGCCGTGAAGGGCCTCTGCCTGCAGGGCGGGGCTATGTAGGGCCAGGGCCGAAGCGCCCTGGCCTCATATCCCTCAGACACCCGCCGGAAACGCCTTCTCCATTGCGGGCGTCAGGCGCTGACGGCACGTCCAGTAGTCGGCCCACGGATCGCGCCGCAGCCGGGCGAGCCTCGTCGGGACCGTCTTCACGGTGAACGCGTCAGGCGTTACCCGCGGCGTGAGCATCGCCCAGGAGAGAGGCATCGACACCGCGGCGTGCGGCTTGGCCCGAGTCGAGAAGGCGGCGACGGACGTGTTCGTCCGGTTGTTGCGCAGGTAGTCGATCAGAATCTTTTTCTGGCGGCCGGCTTTTGCAAAACGAGTGGTGTAGCGGTCCGGATCGTGCGCCACGATGGTGCCGGCGATTCCGCGCGACACGGCGAGGCACTCCGACCAGTTCGCGCGCGGCTGGAGAGGCACGACGACGTGCAGCCCGCGTCCTCCGGTGGTCTTGACGAAGCTCTCGAGCCCGACGCTCTCGAGGACGCGGCGCACGAGCCGTGCTGCCGCGATGTTCTCGGGCCAGGCTCGCGATTCGTGGCGAGGCGGTGTGCTCGGTCGTCGGCGTGCCTGGGCCGGCAATCGGCAACGGCCGTCGCGCAGTCGGCGCCCGAGGACGCGTGGGAGCCCGATGACATGGGGGACGGGCACCGCTGGTCCGCTCACCGCGAGGTTCTGCGCGCTGCGCGTCCGCCCGACGAAGGGACGCGGCGACCGCTGGCTGCTCTGCGAGCGCTCGGCGACCGACGAGCGCAAGTACTACCTGCTTCACGTACCGGAGACGACTGCGCTCGTCGACCTCGTCACGCTCGCCCGCAGCCGCTGGCCGATTGAACAGCAGTATCGCGAGCTCAAAGACGATCTCGGCCTCGATCACTTCGAGGGCCGCACGTATCAGGGCTGGGCGCACCATGTCGTGCTGACGGCCGTCGCCTTCACGTTCTTACAGTCGACGCGAAGGGGCCGCCGACCAGCCCCGACCGACCCTGCCGATTGTTCGTGGCTGGGTGCGCGAGATCATGGGCCTGCTCTACGTCATCCACAATCGCCGGCTCCTCTCGATGCTCGACAGCTTCCGCCGGAATGCGCCGCTCCGAAGATAACAACAATGGTGCTCATCCGGCCGCTGCACCCGACCGCACCGCGCGGTGCTATCGTTGCCCACGCGTGCCGCAGGTGAGTGGCAATACGCTCGGCGAGAGGAGCGTCGTGTGAGCACTGACCCGTCACCGAGAGCAAGATCCATGGTTCTGGGCGACCGAGTGGACGACGTCCCACGTTGTGTCCATGGCTTTCCTCAGCCGTGCTTCTTTTGCAGTCGGTCGTACTGGCCCGTGATGCTGGTGGGTCGCCGGGATGGTGGTGTGTCTTTTGGTTCATCCTCGGGCCAAGCAATCCGGTACTATGCGCTGCTGGTGGTCAGCTTGGACGTGGGGCCTCGGGCCCGGGGTGGCCGGCCCCGTTATGCGACATCTGCCTCGCCGCTGGTTCCGCGTCCCCGCGGGCGAGCGCGTACTCCACCGCATGCTCGGCGTCGAAATATTCGGCTGGCTGCTCGACCGCTCCGGATGGAATCGCCATGTCGCCGGACCCATGCGGGGATTCGATGGCAGCAGGGCCGGCTTACACTCGCTGGAACAGTCGGTGCGAGGCGCTGCCAGTGCCCACGGCACCTGCTTTGCCATCCACGTACTATTCGCCGCCGTCGCACTGTTCACCGAGCACCCGTGGGGTGCACTGTGGATGCTATTGCCGGGTGTAGTTCCTCATCTCTATCCGGTGCTGCTACAGCGCTCCATCATGCTTCGACTCCAGCCTCTGTTGGATAAGTCCGGCTCCCGAAATTCGACTCAGTTAGGGCCAGCAAAAAACCAACTGCGCAGCAATCACACCAGAACGCGTGACTCAAAGAGGGTGAACCTGACAAAGTAGTGCTAGAGCCCTGAGCCGGACGGGGGCGCAGCAGAAACGGACGCCCGCTTCGCTCGAGATGGTAAGCACTGGGCGACTTATGAGGAGCTAATCAGACGCGGTGCCCCGGCACCGCCAATCGCCGTCACCTGCGACGCGGTAGCCAAAGCGCTCGACTGAAACATCAGGTCGCTCAGCCTCGTCACATCGCTTAATACACTGACGGCCGATATGAGCCACCGATGAATCCGACCCTTGCACGTCCTGTGATCATCTTTGAAGTCCTCGCTGCACTCTGGGCCGGTGGTGTAAGCGCTCAATCGGCGGGCTTCGCGATCACGAACGTCACGCTGATTGATGGCAATGGCGCTCCTCCGACTCCGACCATGACAGTCATCGTGAACGGCGGCCGGATTGCCACGATTGGCCGAGCTGGTAGCGTCCGTGTGCCTCAGGACGCAATCGTGGTTGATGGCACCGGAAGGTTCTTGATTCCCGGTCTCTGGGACATGCACGTTCACGTCGGCAGCTACGAAGATGGCGTAAAGGTGCTCCCTCGCTTTGTGGGATACGGCATCACCGGTGTCCGCGACATGGCGTCGCCCCCCGACGACATCCTGCGACTTCGACGGGACACCAGCAATTCAACGATCCTCGGGCCAGAGATCGTCGCGGCAGGTCCGATCCTGCAGGGACCGCTGCCCTTTAAGCTACCACCCTTGGTTCGCACGGTTACGGAAGCCGATGCGACCCAGATGGTGGCTGAACTTAAGGTGAAAGGTGTCGATTTCATCAAAGTAGGCGACACGCTGACGCGCGAGGCGTACTTCGCGGTTGCTGCAGAATCCAAACGTGTCGGCCTGCGTTTTGCCGGACACTTGCCCGTGTCAGTCTCTGCCTCCGAGGCTTCTTCGGTCGGGCAGCACAGTATTGAGCATTTTGGGAGCGCCGGCTTTCGCGGTGTGCTCATCGCGTGCTCAACAGAGGAAGCGGAACTGAGTGCCTATGTTCAGGACGCACTGACCGCTGCACGTGCCGGCGGACCGTCACCCGATGAAAAAATATATCGGTCTGAGTTCACGTCGCGACTGGTCGAGACCTACGACACCCGTAAGGCGACGATTCTGTTCCGTGTCTTCGCACAGAACGACACCTGGCACGTACCGACGCTCGCCGCCCTTCGCAACGATTGGGACGGCCAACGAAGCCGGCTGAGCGCCTCGAATGCGGCAGCAGGCGACCGTGTATGGACGAAGACGCTTGCAATGTTTGCTGATATGCGGAAGGCGGGCGTCAAGTCGCTGGCCGGTAGCGACCTGCCGATTGCCAAGGGAGTGCCTCCACTTCACGACGAGCTTGTCGCCTTAGTCGGCGCGGGTATGACTTCGATGGACGCACTGCAGGCCGCCACGCGGATGCCTGCGGAGTTCCTCGGCAGACTCGCTACGGAGGGGACCGTTGAGGTTGGCAAGAAAGCCAACCTCGTGTTGCTTTACGGCAACCCCATCGCAGAGATCTCGAACACCCGTCATGTCGCCGCCGTCATTCTTGGCAGTCGGCTGATTCGAGCGGAAGATCTTCAGAGCGTCCGTTGATCTCTTTAAGCTGCATTAGGACCAGTACTCGCGGAAATCGACGAGTAGTAGCCAAACATCCATTAGGTCCCTCGTAACGCCGCTTTGTCGACCGACGCCGCGGTGCCGGTCGCTCGCCACTGGGCGACTTTCGGAGACCAACGGTGATCGCTGTCGGTCTCTAGAGTCCCCTCGTCGGCCAGCCCTTTCGGTACTTGCGCCGGAGGTGCTGCTTCGCTTCCTTGCGATCCTTGACCCTCATGCGGCGTGCATCCCACTCGAGCGTCTCGCCCGGGTACCACGCGGCGATGTTCCCGAGCAGCACCGACTCGGTCAGCGGCCCCGCGTAGCTGAAGCTCGCGGACGTCTGTGGCGCGGCGCCGCGGCGGCGGCCGCGGCCGCCACCGCGTCCAGGAACTCGAAATAGTGATCGCGGGGCTCGATGACCGGCAGCTCGTAGGTGGTGAACTTCTCCGCAGGCAGCAGGAACGGATCGCCGATGTGCGGCAGCACGAGCGCGCCGTCGGTGCCGATCGCGACCGAACCCGTCTTCGGCAGCCGGTCGCCGACCAGAGCGAGCACCTGTTCCGGCGGGCGCTCGCCGCCGTCATACCACCAGAGATCCACCGTGGAGCCCTGCGTCAGCGCGGAGCCGGGATAGACATAGTGCACCCGCGCCTTCGTCGCCCAGTTGTCCTTCGTCGGTCCGGGACCATGGGCCGTGACGCTTATCGGCGCCGTGAGACCGAGCGCCCGGAACGGCGGGCTGAAGATATGGCAGCCCATGTCGCCGAGCGTCCCGGTGCCAAAGCCGACCCGGCGCCGCCACTCCCCCGGGTGATATGCGCCTTCCTGGAACGGGCGCAACTCGCCGACCCCGATCCATTTGTCCCAGTCCAGTGTGGGCGGCACGGGACTCGTGACGGCGGGCAGCAACCCCTCGGCGCCCCAGCTCTTCTCACAGATGGTGTGCACCTCGGTGACCTTGCCGATGGCGCCGGCGCGAATCATCGTCTCGAACGCCCGCTGTGATGGCGCTGACGAAATCTGGATCCCCATCTGCGACACGATGCCATGCGAGCGCGCGTACGCGGCCAGCTTGCGGGTTTCGCGGATCGTGGCCGCAAGCGGCTTCTGCACGTAGACATGCAGGCCCATCCGCATCGCCGCCATGGCAATCGGCCCATGCATGTGGTCGGGCGTGGACACGTTGATCGAGTCCAGGTTCTCCCGCTCCTTCTTCAGCAGCTCGCGCCAATCCTGGTAGATGCGAGCCTGGGGGAACCGCTCCTTCACTCGCTCCGTGCGCGCGAGATCCACGTCAGCCACGGCGACGAGCTCGAAGCCGGGGTGCTTCGAGAAGCTCGTGATGTCGGCGAAGCCCATCCCGTCCCCGCCGATGCTGGCGTGACGCACCTTCGACGCCTCGGCGCCGAACAGGCGCGAGGAGCCGATCCAGGGCGCGACCGCCGCACCGGCGGCAACGGTCTTGAGGAAATCACGGCGAGTCTGCGACATGGCAATCCTTCGTGCGAACGGTCCCGGCTACGCGCCATCCTGCAGCGCCCCGGCGATCAACCCCTCGCAATTGAGCATCTCGGCGCCGTTCTCGGTGCAGACGGCGTAGCGTACTCTCCGGCCGTTCACCTGACCAGCCCAGCCGCGATCGTTGTCGTCTTCAGCGTACAGGGCCACGGCGGCGAACTCACCTCTGGCGTTCAGCGCGTAGAACGTGACGTTGAAGTTCGGGTCCCCGTTCCCCTTCCGCAGCCGCTTTTCAACGGTGTTCGCCCGGATGCGTCGCAACGCCTCGAGCCCCGCATCCTTCGGGTGCATGCCCTGCCGCATCAACTCGACGACGAGGAACGAGGACAGGCCGAAGAGGTTGGCCTCGCCGCGCCCGGTCAATCCCGCCGCGCCCACGCCGCCGTCCACGTAGAGCCCGGCCCCGAGAATGGGAGAGTCCCCGACGCGCCCGGGGATCTTCCACGCCAGGCCGCTCGTGGTCGTCACGCCGCAGATGTGACCGCTCGCGTTGATGCCGTCGCAATTGATGGTGCCCCAGACATGACGCGGTGCGGTCACACCTTCGGCGATCAGCTCACCCAGGATCCGCCGGTCCGCGCTCTGCCGCTTCTCGGGATCCAGGTAGTGGTCGGGATCGCTCCGCCGCTTCCATTCGAGCCACGCCTTCCGCGAGGCCTCGGTGTTGAGGTCCGGCTCGATCGCGAAGCCCATGTTGCGCGCGAACGACTGGGCGCCGGCGCCGACGATCAGGTGATGATCGGTGTACTGCATCACCGCGTGCGCCACCCTCGATGGCGTCCGCACGCCTTCGAGCGCGGCAACCCCGCCGGCCCGCTTCTTCGGTCCGTGCATGCAGCACGAGTCGAGCTGCACGACGCCATCCGCGTTCGGCAGGCCGCCATACCCCACGCTGGTGTCCGCGGGGTCGAGCTCGACGATGTTCACACCGGCGATGAGCGCCTCGAGCACGTCCGTGCCCTGCACCATCGCGGCAAATGCCGTCTCCACGCACGTCTTCGTGCCACCGTTCTTGTGGTAGTGACCGTTGGCGGAGGAAATGACGATCGGCTTCACCGCGCCGTCCCGTCCTCACGGCCGGAGCTGCCTGCTGCGCGGCGCGCGGCAGGCACGGCAGCAGCTGCGATGCCGGCCGTGCCGGCTTTCACGAACGCACGACGGGAGAGGCGGGATGGCATGCGGGGAGGATAGCAGGGGGACACGCATGCAATGCACAATGCACAATGCACAATGCACAATGCACGAATGCACGAATGCACGAATGCACGATGCACGATGCACGATGCAGAATGCACAAGGCATCACGCCCGATACATGTCATGCCCGCGCGACGCGGAAGGCACGATGCACCGTCGCCGCTCATCCCTGCGGCATCGGTCGCATCAGCGACGCTGGTGGGCGGCTGCCTGCTCTGAATCCACGACACCAGGCGGGCCTTGTAGAACTGCCACTCGGGACGGCCTTCCCAATTCTCCATGCCGTGGGGGGCGCCCTCGAGCCGTAGCAGTTCGTGGGGAACGCCCAGCGTGCCGAGGCGCTCGGCCATGCGAACACCCTGCTCCCAGAGGCGCTCGCCGGTGCCGTGAATCAGCAGGATCGGCGGCATCCCTCGCACCGCCCGATAGAGCGGCGAGTACTCGCGCAGAATCCGCCCTGTGTCGTCATCCAGGACGGTCCGGCCGAACAGGCGCGCGGCGAGCGATCGTGGCCCTGCGTCGGTCACCATCGGGACGAAATCGTACACGCCATAGAACGACACGACACCCGCCAGCGTCCGGTCTTCAGCCGCGAGGAGCGTGACCATCTGGGCGCTTGCCGACTCCCCCACGAGCACCACGCGCGCGGGATCGATGCCGAACTGGCGGGCATGTCGCCTGATGAAGGCGATGGCCTCGCGTAGATCGTCCAGCTGCCGCGGATGATGCACCGCCGGGGTCAGGCGATAGTCCACCGAGAACCACGCGAGGCCGGCCTCGGCGAGCGGCGCGAACAGGGGCGTTATGTAGGTGACCCGGTCGCCGGCTTCCCAGCCGCCACCGTGCAGCAGCACGACTGCGGGGCCGGGGCGCGAGCGATCGCGTGGGAGCCATGCATCCAGGGTGCGGAGGACCGGCCCAGTCGATCCGGAATGCGGGGACGGTAGCGACGCGCTGCTCTCCTGCTGCGCATAGGGGATGCGCTTGTGCAGACCTGCGGGCAGCATGGTGGCGCCATCGACCGGAGGCGGCGTCAGGGTGTCCTGGCGGCCCGCCGGGGCAAGCGTCATCTCAGCCAGCGCACCACCTGCGCCTTGTAGTCCCACTGCACGGGCCACCAGTTCTCGGCCCGGTGGCTCGCCCCTTCCACCCGCAGGAGCTTGCAGCGGGCATCGTCGGTAACTGCCGGCGCGCACCATGCCTCGGCCTCTCGAAGCGGTACCTCCGTGTCGGCCGTGCCGTGCACGACGAGGAACCGTGGCGCGGCGGGTGGTCGGGACCGGCCTTCCCTCGCCGGTTCGGCATGGGGCGGCACACCGTTGTAGAGGCCGCCGATCAGGATGGCGCCAACCACCCCCGCAGGTCGTCGGTTCGCGATGCGCGCCGCGAGACGCGGCGCCCGCATCCTCCCCGAGCAGTACGATGCGCTCGGGATCGATCCCCAGTTCTCCGGCGTGGCAGCGCGTGAACGCCACCGCGGCTTCAACATCGTCGGCAGCGTTGGCAGCGCGTGATGGCTCGCCGAGCCGGTAATCGATCGAGACCCATGGGTAACCGGCGGCCGCGAGCATCTCGAGAAACTGGCCGACGAACGTGACCCGGGAGCCGGCGGTGAAGCCGCCGCCGTGGATGACGATTACGACCGGAGCCGCGAGCGAGCGGTTGCCTCCACGCGGCTGGTGCGGCGAGGTCGACGGCACCCAGAAGTCGAGCCGCAGCTCCTGTTCGTCCACGCGGCGATACACGACACCGCCACGTGCTCCAGGAACGATGTAGTTGCCGTCGTCGTTGGTGACTGTGAGCGGCAGGCACGCCGTGTCCGCCCGGGGAGACGCGGGCACCGGAGGGACCGCCAGGCAGGCCAGGAGGAGCAGCCAGCACGCCACGCGCATGGGCCGGATGCTAACAGCATCCCGCCACCCACACGGACTCCGCGTTCCGCGCGCCGCAGTCGCGCGTGCCACGTACGTGGGGCAGGGCTCAGCCCTGCGTTCAGCGGGGCAGGGCTTCAGCCCTGAGTCAGCAGTGGGCATGGCTCAGCCCTGCTGGGAGCGCGCTGCTATAGTCCTCGGTATGACCCCGCACGTCCATCCCGCTCGCCGGTCTCTGCACAATCGATGAGGCTATGCGCCCAGGCCTTTCCGTCGACGAATGCGTGCGCCGCCTCAAACGCCTCCACTACGCGCTGAGGCGCCTGCACGGCATCTTCAACGCGCGCATCACCGCCGAGCCGCTTCACGAGCTGAAGTCGGCCTTCAGCTACCACGCGTATCTCTGCGCCGAGCACGTGAGCGCGCTGCGCGCGCGGGTCGGCGAGATGCGCGAACCGCCGCTCGGCCTGGAAGAAGTCCCGCATCCCGCCCTCGAGCAGCTCTTCGACGAAGTCCTTGCAGCACCCTCGACGGCCGCGCTCGTGGCGGGACTCTACGGGTGTGCGCTGCCGGCCATTGCGGCGGCGCTCGACCGGTACGACGCGGACACGCATCCGCTCGCCGACGCGCCCAGCCGGCGCGTCTGCCGTTTCGCGCGCCTCGAGGTCGGCGACATGCTTCGCCTTTGGTGCGCGCGCCCTCCGCGCGATGCCGACGGATGACGGCGGGTCCTCAGCGGTCAGCGGTCAGGGCTCAGCGGTCAGGGATCAGCGGTCAGCGATCAGCGAGCGTGACGCGTGGATCGCCTCGCTCGAGGCCTGCCTCTCGGCCGCGGGCGGCCTCGATGGCTGCACGGAGAGCGCCACCGCGGCGCCGCCCCGCCGGTACTCGGCAGCGCCGTATGTCTACGACAAGGTACCGCGCCGCGACGGGCGCTTCCCGGATCCCTACAACATGGCGGTGAACGCCGAAGCGTTCATCTGGGACGCCTCGAAGCCTGCGCCGCCGAAGCTGCTGATGCTGTTCTACAAGCGCCTGCGGGAGATCGACGTCCCCGAGATGATGGCGAGCATCATCGCCGAGACGCCCGGCAAGCCGTGGGCCTATTACCACGACATGTCGCGGCAGCTGTGGGACGAGGCGCGTCACGCGCTCATGGGAGAGGTGGGGTTCGCCGCACTCGGCATCGACTGGCCATCGCTCGTGCGGATCAACTTCACGTGGTCGCTCGGGTTGAACACGCAGCTCACGCCCATCGAGCGGCACGCGGTGCTCTACTTCATCGAGCAGGGCCTGATGGCGAAGACCGGCAAGCGCTACGAGTGGGAGGTGGCCGGCGACACGGGCCTGCCGCTGGCGCGTACCTTCCAGGACTTCGACTGGGCGGACGAGGTGCTGCACGCGCGTATCGGACGGCAGTGGTACGTGAGCGACATGCCGTCGCACGTCGAGGCTCTCCGCTACGGGGATCGCTGCTGGTCGAAGGTGCTCGTGGACTGGGAGCAGTGGCGCCGCGACGGCCTCACGGCCCACGAGAACTGGTGGCCGGCGCTCTACCGCGCCTTCTGCGCCTCGCGAGGCGAGACACCTGACCCTGAGGTCGAGACCTTCGACGTCAGCTACCAGGCCAGCCGCGCGGATCTGAAGCCCGTCGCGGAATGAACGCCCTGTGGGGCAGGGCTTCAGCCCTGCAGCTGCTGAACCGCTGTGAGGCAGGGCTTCAGCCCTGCAGCCTGCGCTATGCTGTCCGGCGTCGCGCCCCGCATCAGGCGTTCCGGGCGCGGCGCACGGAGGCACTCATGGCTGGATTCCACGAAATCAACGCGGCCATCATCGGAGCGGGATTCATCGGACCTGTCCACGTCGAGGGGCTGCGGCGGCTCGGCGTGCGCGTGAAGGGCATCGCCGGGATCTCGAAAGACGAAGCGGAGCGCGCGGCCGGCGCGCTGGGGTTGGAGCGCGCGTACGCGAGCGTGGAGGATCTGCTCGGCGACCGCGACGTCCACACCGTGCACCTGGCGTCGCCGAACCGCCTGCACCACGACCACGCCATGGCCGCGCTCGCCGCGGGCAAGCATGTCATCTGCGAAAAACCGCTCGCGCTGACGTCGACCCAGACGCGGGCGCTCGTGGCAGCCGCACAGGCCCGCCCCGACCAGATCGCGGCCGTCAACTACAACCTGCGGTTCTATCCGCTCTCGATCCACGCACGTTCGCTCGTGCGCAGCGGGGCAATCGGCGATGTGCTGCACGTGCACGGCAGCTACGTTCAGGACTGGCTGCTCTACCCCACCGACTTCAACTGGCGCGTGCTGAAGAGCGAGGGCGGTGAACTGCGGGCAGTCGGCGACATCGGCACGCATTGGCTCGATCTCGTGGCGTTCGTGAGCGGGCTCGACGTGGAAGCGGTGATGGCCGACCTGAAGACCGTGCACGCCACCAGGCTCAAGCCGCCCGCCGGCTCGATCGAGACCTTCAAAGGCAAGGAGAGCGGTCAGCCCGTGGAGCGTGAGCCGGTGCCGATCGACACGGAGGACTTCGGCGCCATCCTGCTGCGCTACAAGGGCGGCGCGCGCGGCGTGCTGACGGTGTCACAGGTCACGGCCGGCCGGAAGAATTGCCTGCGCTACGAGCTGGCGGGCTCCAGGAAGTCCCTGTACTTCAACAGCGAAACGCCGAACAGCCTCTGGATCGGCGAGCGTGGTGAACCGAACCGCGAGCTGCTGCGCGATCCGTCGCTGCTCGACGCCGATGCCGCCCGGTTTGCGAGCTACCCGGGCGGCCACAACGAGGGCTTTCCCGACACGTTCAAGCAGCTCTATCGCGCCGTGTACACCGACGTGCTGAACGGAAAGCGATCCGAAGCACCGTTCTATGCGACGTTCGAAGACGGCCACAAGGAAGTCGTGCTCTGCGAGGCCATCGCGAAGAGCCACACGGCGCAGCGGTGGATCGAGGTAGGCAGCTGAATGTCAGGAGCGCAGTTGCCGATGTGGAGCCGGAACCTCAGTTCCGGCGGACCGCGTCGGCTGTTCTGGGTGGAGCCGGTTTTTCAGTTCCGGCGGACACCCAGTCCTCACGGTTTACAATGACGCGCTCCCACACATGCCCCGACCATGAGCACTGAACGCGCCCGCACCGCGGGAACATTGGCCCTGGCAGCCGCTGTCGCCTGCCTCTGCACGGCGACACCCCACGCGCAGCGAACGCGCGAGCAGCCCGCGAGGGCCAACTGGCTGACCGATGGCGGCGACCCGCAGCGCACGTCCTGGCAGCGGAACGAGACGCTGATCAGTCCGGCCAGCGTGCAGGCGATGCGTCTCGTCTGGAAGCTCCAGCTGGATAACGAGCCGCGCCAGCTGCACTCGCTCTTCCCGCCGCTCATCGTCGGCGAGGTGAAGACGCCCAGCGGCCCGAAGCAGATTGGCATCGTGGCCGGCGTCTCCGACAACGTCTACGGCATCGACCTCGATACCGGCGCGCAGCTCTGGAAGCGGCACTTCGACAAGAACTTCGAGGAGCCGACCGGGACAAGCCGCCGCGAGGCCTACGTCCTCTGTCCCGGCGGGCTGACCGCCACGCCGGTCATCGGACCCGGCAGGGCGCCCGGCACGTGGATCGCGTACGTGGTGTCGTGGGATGGCCGGCTGCGACAGCTCGACGTCGCCACCGGCAAGGACGCCGCGCCCCCGGAACTGTTCCTGCCGCCGAATGGGAAGCCTTACGGCTTGAACCTCTATAAGGGCGTCATCTACACGACGACGGCCCAAGGGTGTGGCGGCAATCCGAACGAGTTCTATGCGTTCGACCTGAAGACGAAGAAGGTGGGCAGCTTCGCGCCCGCGAGCGGCGGCATGTGGCCGCGCCTCGGGCCGTCCATCGGCCGGGACGGCAGCGTCTATGCGGGCAGCGGCGACGGCGACTACTACCCTGAGCAGCAGGTCTTCGGGCAGACGATCATCGCGGTCAAGCAGAACCCGGTGACCAAGGCGCTCGAGATGACCGACTGGTTCACGCCCACCAATGCGGTGTGGCTGCGCAAGCGTGACCTCGACATGAACGTCACCGGTCCCATTTTCGAGTACAAGGGTCGCGAGTACATCGCCGAATCGAGCAAGGAGTGCCGGATCTGGCTGATCGACACGAGCGCGATGGGCGGCGAGGATCACCGCACCCCGGTCTTCACGACGCCGCTCGTGTGCAACGAGGAGGTCCAGTTCGCGGCGGCCGGCCCCTGGAGTGCGCTCGCCACATGGGAAGAGAGTGACGGCACGCGCTGGGTGCTGATGCCGTTCTGGGGCCCGAAGCACCCGCAGTTCTCCGCGCCGCTGGAGTACGGGCAGGTCGTCAAGGGTGCGGTTGCGGCATTCAGGGTCGAAGAGAAGAACGGCGGCCTGCAGCTCACGCCAGCGTGGATCTCGCGCAACATCAACCAGGCGGATGCCGTCGTGATCGCCAACGGCGTCGTGTTCGGGTTCGGCAACGGCGAGGACGCGGCGCAGGCGTCGGTCGACATCGGTCTGGCGTACAACAAGGCCGAGAACCGGATCGCACGATCCACCCATGCGGAGCTTCACGCCTTCGACGCGCGCACGGGGCAGGAGCTGTGGTCCAGCGGGACCCAGATTGCATCCTTCAACCATTTCACCAGCCTCTCGGTCGCCAATGGCCGCGTCTACATCGGGACGTTCGACGGGATGCTGTATGCGTTTGGCGTCGACACGCCGGCGGGGACGCGATGATGCGGAATCTCATGCGCACCGCCAGGACGGGTGCCGCGCTGAGCGTGGCAGCCTGCGGCCTGGCGTCCGTGCTCGTGCACGCGCAGGGGCGCGAGTGGACGACGAGCGGGTTCGACGCGCAGCGCACGCGCTGGGTCAGGAGCGACATCCGGCTCACGAAGGCTGCGATTGAGGAAGGTGAGTTCCGGTTTCTCTGGAAGGCGACGTTCGACAACGAGGCGCGGCAGCTGCACTCGCTGACCCAGCCCGTGCTGCAGGATCTGCTGATCGGATACCGCGGCTTCAAGACGCTCGCGTTCGTTGGCGGAAGCGCGGATCGGATCTTCTCAATCGACACGGACCTGGCAAAACCCTACTGGACCACGCACCTGACCTACGCGGCGGCCACCGGCAGCGTGCCCGCGAGCACGTGGGACTGCCCCGGCGGGCTGCTCGCCACGCCGGCCCGGCGGACCCCGCTGACACAATCTGCGTTCGGCCGCAGTGCGGGCCGGCGGGGCGGCCGCGGCGTCCAGCGCAGTCGGCGAACCGGGGCGAGGGGCAGCCGTGCTGAAGCGGCTGGCCGAACTACAGGAACCTCCGTCCGACCCCCCGCCCCCTCCCCCACCGGCAGGGGCCAAAGCCGTCGAACCGATCCCGTTCGGCGGCGTGGATCCTCTCTACGCCATGGGCAGTGACGGGCTGCTGCGCACGCTGCGCGTGAGCGACGGCACCATGACCGAGACCCCGGCCGCCTTCCTGCCGCCGAGCACCTTCCCCTCTTCGCTCGTGTTCGTGGACGGGTTCGTCTACACGACAACGACGAACGGCTGCGGCGCCGCCCCGAATGCCGTGTGGGCGATCGACACGACGTCCACGGACAAGAAGGTGACGCGCTGGAACACCGCTGGCGCCAATATCGTCGGCACAACCGGCCCGACGCTCGGAACCGACGGGACGCTCTATCGTGGCGCTGGCGCCGGCGCCGCCGGCCGCACCCGGGCGGGGCGGAGCTGGACGTGCCGCCGAACGCCGTGGTGGCGCTCAGTCGCGACACCTTGACCGTCAAGGACTGGTTCGCGCCCCAGGATGGCACGTTCAACGCCCCGCCGGTCGTCTTCACGCAGGGCGGTCGCGACGTGCTCGCGATCACCTCCACCGATGGCCGCCTGTTCCTCCTCGACGCGCGGTCGCTTGGTGGGAGCGACCACCGGACGCCGCTCCACGTCACGCCGGCGGCGGGGACTCCAGGTTCATCTCCTGGCCTGGCCACCTGGGAGGACGATACGACACGCTGGATTCTCGCGACGACAGGCGCAACGGTCGTGGCGTTCAAGGCATCCGGCGAGGGAGACACGCTCACGGCCGAGCGCGTGTGGGAATCGCGACCGCTGGTCTCGCCGCTCGCACCGATCATCGTGAACGGCATCGTGTTCGCGGCCTCGAGCGGGGAGTTCCAGGGCGGCGGCGCCGCGATGGGTGCAAAGGAGCGGGCCGAACGTTCGACGCCGGCGGTGCTGTACGCGCTCGATGCCGCCACCGGCAAGGAGCTCTGGACGAGTGGCACGGCTATCACCTCGTTCGCGCGCGCAGGTCTCTCCGCCGGCGGCGGGCAGGTGTACGTGGTGACGTTCGACAACACCCTCTACGCGTTCGGCATCCCGATGGAGCACTGATGATGTGGACGTCCTTCTCATGCGCGCGGCCGTCCCCCGTGCGGTTCGCGCTGGCGAGCGTCGCTCGTCATGTTGCTGGCGCCGCCGTACCCGCCGAGTGCGCAGCTGCCCGCCGGCCCGGGACAGGCAGAGACGATCAGGCTGTGCGGCACGTGCCACCCGCCGGAGCGCGGCGCGTCGGTGCGCCTGACGCGCGAGGGGTGGGAGGACGTCATCGCCAAGATGGTCGGTCTCGGCGCGAAGGGCACCGACGCGGAGCTCGACGCCGTGCTCGAGTACCTCTCCACCCACTTCAAGGGCGAAGCCGCGGTGCCGCTGAATCTGAACCGGGCCACATCGGTGGAGCTCGAAAGCATCGCCGGGTTGCTGCGGAGAGAATCGGCGGCATGGATCGCCTACCGAGCGAAACGCCCGTGCACCACCCTCGATGACCTCAAGGCGGTGCCCGGCATCGACTTCAAGAAGATCGAGAAGCGCCGCGAGCACCTCGTGTGCTTCTAGTCCCGGCCACGGAGCCGCGCAGCGAAGACTTACATGTGGGGCAGGGCTTCAGCCCTGCCTGACTCGCTGCGTAACCCGTCCAGGAGCCCGTCCCGTGATCGTGCCTAGAACCTCCCGCACCGCCATCATGCAGAAGCTCCGCGCCAAGGTGGAACGCCGCCTGCCGGTGTTCATCGCCAGCGCCGGCAGCGGCCTGGTGGCGCAGCTGCTCGAGCGCGCGGGCGTCGACTGCGTGAACACGTTCTCCGGCGCGCGGCTGCGCGCCAACGGCATGGGCACGATGTCGATGCTCTGGCCGATTCTCGATTCCAACGCGCAGACGCTGACCTACACCGAGCAGGACATCCTGCCGGCGATGAAGGGCGACGCCTTCGTCTGCGCGTGCCTCAACGCCAACGACCCGCTCAAGGACATGCGCAGCGTGCTCGAGCGGCTGAAAGCGATGGGCGTGCCCTCGGCATCCAACATCGGGCCGTCGATCTCGTACGTCGACAAGGACAGCAACCTGTTCCGCGTGCTGACGAGCGCCGGCATCACGCTGCAGCACGAGATCGACATGCTGAAGCTCGCCCGCGAGCTGGACATGGTGTCGGTCGGCCTGGCCTTCGACGAGGAAGACAGCCTTCGTCTGGTCGGCGAGGCACAGCCCGACATCTTCTGCTTCCACGCCGGCACGACCAAGGGCGGCCTGAAGGGCTACGACTCGGGCGAGACCATCGAGCAGACCGCCGAGCGCACGGAGGCCGTGAACCAGAAGCTGTGCGCGCTCAAGAAGGACCTCATCGTGGTCGCGCATGGCGCGGCGATGGAGACGCCCGAGGACGCCCAGTTCATGCTGGATCACACCACCTGCGACGGCTTCTGGACCGGATCGTCCACCGAGCGCCTGCCGATCGAGCGCGCCGTGTCGGCGGAGGCGCGGAAGTTCGCGGCCCTGCGCTTCTCGAACCGATAGCGCATGGCCAAGGTCATCGCCGTCCTCGCGACGCTCGACACCAAGGGCCAGGAAGCCGAGTTCCTGCGCCAGCAGCTGAAGGCGCTCGGCAGCCGGGCGCTGGTGGTGGACATGGGCGTGCTCGGCACGCCGGCCGCACGCGCCGACGTCACGCGCGCGGAGGTCGCACGAGCCGGCGGCACCACGCTCGCCGCGCTCCGGCGTGAGCCCACGCGCGAGGCCTCTCAGCCGGTGATGGCCGCCGGGGCCACGAAGCTCCTGCTGCAGCGCCTGGCCGCCGGCCGGCTCCACGGCGTGATTGGCCTCGGCGGGCTGCAGGGCACCGCGACCGGCACGATGGTGATGCGTGCGCTGCCCTACGGTTTGCCGAAAGTGATGGTCTCGACCGTCGCCTCCGGCGACACCTCGCCGTATGTCGGCATCTCGGACATCACGATGATGTTCTCGGTGGGCGACATCCTCGGCCTGAACGCCTTCATGCGCAAGGTGCTCGCCAACGCGGCGGGTGCGGCGCACGGCATGGCGCAGGTGAAGGTCGAGCTCGCGAGGAAGCGGCGGAAGGGCGACAAGCCGCTGGTCGGCATCTCGAACCTGGGCGTGCTCACGCAGGGCACGCTGCACGCGCAGCAGCTGCTGGCCGCGCGCGGCTACGAGGCCATCGTGTTCCACGCGGTCGGCACCGGCGGCCGCGCGATGGAGCTCATGATGCGCCAGGGCATCATCGGCGCCGTCTTCGACTACGCGATGGGCGAGATCAGCGACGAGATCTTCCACGGCCTGCGCGCGGGCGGCGCCGAGCGGCTGACGGTGGCCGGCACGCTGGGCCTGCCGCAGGTGCTGGTGCCCGGCGGCGCCGAGCACCTCGGCATCCTCGTCTCGACGCCGCACGTGCTGCCGCCACGGTGGAAGACGCACAAGCACGTGTGGCACAACGAAGTCGTGCTCGCCCCGCGGCTGAACCCGCGCGAGCTGCGCCAGGTCGCGCGTGAGGCGGGCAGGCGCCTCCAGACCACGCGCGGCAACGCGGTGTTGATGCTGCCGCTGCTCGGCACGGGCCGCTACGCGATGCCCGGCGGCCCGCTCAACGATCCCGGACGGCGACGCGATCTTCTTCGCCGAGCTGAAGGCGCACGTGCCGCGCGGCATCGAGGTCGTCGAGCGGGCGGCGCACGCCGAGGATCCGGCCTTCGTGGCGGAGGCTGTCGATCGGCTCATCGCCCTCATCGAACGCCGGTGAACGCGCCGCTCCCGCAGTTCCGCAACGCCCACGGCGAGCGGCTGGACGTCGCCTACGAGCCGCCGCGCGGACAGCACACTCCCGCACCGACCCACCGCGCGTCATCGTCGTGCTCGCGCACGGCGTGACGGCCCACAAGGACCGGCCGTGGCTCGTCACCCTCGCCGGTGCGTTGTCGGGCGCCGGCCTCGCGTCGCTGCGCGTGTCGTTTGCCGGGAACGGCGCGTCGGAGGGGCGCTTCGAGGAGGCCGTCCCATCGAAAGAAGTGGAGGACCTCGGCAGCGTGCTCGATGCGCTCGAACGGTGGGGTGTCGAGTCGATCGGCTATGCCGGGCACAGCATGGGCGGCGCCGTCGGCGTGCTGCGGGCCGCCTCGGATCCCCGCATCGCCTGCCTCGTCTCGCTTGCCGGCATGGTTCACGTGCGACGCGTTCTTCCAGCGGCACTTCGCGCACCTGCCGCCGGGCGCCCCGATGCTGGGCAAGCCGGAGTGCCCGTGGTCGCCGGCTCTCGCCGACGACGCGGCGCGGATTGGTTCGGTGACGGAACAGGCCGCCGCGCATCCACGTGCCGTGGCTGCTGGTGCACGGGGACGCCGACGAGCTCGTGCCGTATCAGGATGCGCTCGACGCACGCGCGGCGGCCGGCGGGCGGCCCGAGCTCGTCACGCTTCCCGGGCGTCGACCACCGCTTCACGGGCGCGATTGCCGCAGGTCGTCGACGCCGTCGTTCCCTGGCTGCACGAACGGCTGCAGATGGGGTGACACCATGGCGTCACGTTGTCGTTGTCGAGCGCCTCGTTCAGGCAGGGATCACCACGGTCTGGCCGATCTCCCGCAGCCCGAGGCGATCGCGCTCCTCGCGAAGCGCGTGCTCGGTCCGCTCGATGGGCTCGGTGAGTGGCTCGCGACTCAGCTGAAAAGACTGGTGGTGCACCGGCACGAACACACGCGCGCCCGCCGCATCCGCCATGGCCACCGCCTGCTCCGGGTTGCAGTGGTTGCGAATCCAGGGATCGTAGGCGCCGATCGGCATGACGGCGGCGTCGAACGGACCGAACCGGCGATGGCTTCTGAATGCGTCCGTGTGTGCCGTGTCTCCGCCGATCAGCAGCTTGCGCCCCTCGCGCTCGACGATGAAGCCGGTGTAGCCGCGGTGGATGTCCCGCCCGATGCGCGCCCCCCAGTGCTTGACCTCGATGGAGCGGACCAGGGCTTCTCCGCGAGGGGTGACGAGCCTCGCGGATTCGTTCCAGCGAAGCTCGTGGACAGACGAGTACGTCCGCGAGGGAAGAAGATCCGACGTCGCCCACGCCATGACGGCGGCCGGATTTCCACGGATGGCCCCGAGCGACGGCGTGTCGAGGTGGTCGAAGTGCGCGTGCGAGACGAGCACGAGGTCGATCTCCGGCAGCTCGTCCGCGGTCAGCGCGCACCGCACCAGCCGCAGCGGCCCGAAGCTGCCGGGCCCACGTCCACGCCGATGCGGGAAAACAACGTCGGGTCGGTGATGAGGCGCAGGCCGTAGAAGTTGACGAGGACCGTCGCATGCCCGAGCCAGGCGAGCGTGATCGCATTGTCGTCCCATGTGGCCGGTGCGGGTTTGTGCGGGGCCGGGGGCACGTCCCGCCCCCACTCGGCGAGCCGGTCGCGGAGGAACCGCGGCGCTCCAGGAGGACGACAGGCTGGTCCACGCTGCACCGGCGCCCGCCAGCACACCAGTGCCCAGCAGCCCGCGTCGATTCACGAGTCTGGCCATCCTCTACAAAGACTCAACTCGCGACGGAAAGGTTCCAGGCTCTGCGCGTGGCCTCGAGCTGGATCCCCCGTCGTGCCGCCGCCCGCTGCCGCCGCGCCGTCACCTGGATCTCGATGGCCATGCGCGGATCGGCCAGCCCCGCGGCGATCATCGTGGCCGCCGGCCGCGTCTCGCCGAAGTGCGCCCGGAGAATCGGCCAGCACTTCGAAAACTCGCGGGCGTCGGGCACGATGTACATGACGCGGACGACATCGCCTAGTGAGGCCCCGGCCTGGTGCAGCGCCTCTGTCGATGTTCCGGAGGCACTGTTCCGCCTGTGCGACGATACCTTCCGCAATCGTCATCGTGCGGTAGTCGAAGCCGGTGGTGCCGGAAACAAAAATCCAGTCGCCATCCACGACGGCGCGCGAGTACCCGATCTCGTGTTCGAACGATGATCCGGAACTGATCAACCGGCGCGTCATGCGCACGCCTCCCTCGGGGCCAATCGCCCCACTCCCAGCGCGCTCAGACTCAATCTGCTCGGCGCGGGGCGGCCTGGGTGCTCCGGACGCAGCACGCGGACCATCCGGACATATCGCATAGCAGAGCACATCGGCCGGACCACCGGGCAAGCGGTTCGGGAATTCGGCGTACCGGCGCCACGTGCCTTCACACAGGAACCCGCACTTCTCGAGCACGCGCCGCGAGGCCGCGTGCTGCGGGTGACAGAACGCGTGGACGCGCGCGAGCCCGAGGTGCTCGGCGAGGGCCACCATGGCGCGCAAGGCTTCCGTGGCGAACCCCTGGCCCCATGAGTCGCGTGCCAGCACGTAGCCTGTGGCGGCGCGGTACGGCGTTTCAACGCTCAGCCCCGTACCGCCGAGGATCCGCTCGTCACCCCGTGCCGTGATCACATACGGACCTGCCGACCAGCGCTCCCACTCGGCATCGCTGAACTGCACGAACGCGCGCGTATCTTCGAGCGAGCGATGCGTCGGCCATCCGAGGAACGTCGTCACGGCGGGATCGCCGGCGTACCGTGCGTAGATGGCTTCGGCATCGTCCGGCCGCGGACGCCTCAGCACGAGTCGTGCGGTCTCGATCAGTTCCGGGGCAGCAGGAGTGCGCATGGCCAGTACGCGGGCACTGTAGCGGCGGCATTGAGGGCGAGTCAATCAGGGTTGCTGTAGGTTCTGACGCTGCCCGCCCCGGAACTAAAGTTCCGGCTCCACACTCTGACCGGTGGGACGAGACTCCACACTCGGAACGGGAGAGGGGACTGCACACTCGGACCGGCGAGAGTAGGAATGTGTGGGGGCCGGGACTTCAGTCCCGGCCGGCAGGCGCACAAGGGAACGAGTCGACCCTCACTCGAGTCGCAGTGCCTCGGCGGGACTGGCACGCGTCGCCGAGAGCGCCGGAAAGAACGCGGCCAGCACGCTGATCACAAGCATGGTCAGGGCTGCCGCGCCGAACGTGCCGGCGTCGCGGGGCGAGACACCGAACAGCAGGGCGCGGAGTAATCCCCCGGAGGCCACGGCCGCCACGCAACCGATGGTCAACCCCAGGACAGCAAGCCGGAGCCCCTGTCCCAGGACCAGGAGCAGCACGCTCCGGCGGTCGGCCCCGAGTGCCACGCGGATGCCCAGCTCGCGCGTGCGCTGCCGGACGGTCCACGCGAGCACCCCATACGCGCCCACCGCCGCGAGCAGCAGGGCCGCAGCCGCAAACAGCGCCGTCAGCACGAGCACGAACCGGCGCTGCGCGTTCGCCGCTGCGGCGATGTCGTCGAGGGTGTGCACGTCGGCGAGCGGCAGGTCGGGATCGAGCCGCTGCACCGCGCGGCGGATGTCCCCGAGCAGACTCATGGGATCGCCGACCCCGGCACGCGCGACGAGCGTCATGCCCGTAAACGGCATCTGCCCATGCGGCCACCACAAGGCGGGAACGGTCGCGGGCTCCGTGGGCGAGTCCTTGACGTCGCCCACGACGCCGACGATCGTTCGCTTCGCCCCGAACACGTCGAGGACGTGGTTCAGCGCGGTCTCCCCCGGGAAGTACCGCGCCGCGAGCGCAGCGTTGACGATCAGGACCTTGGGAGCGTCGGCCGCATCACGGTCGGTGAACAGACGTCCCGCCTCAAGAGGGATGCCCAGAGTTTCGAAGTAGCCAGGCGCCGCCACGTGGAACCGGGCGCTCGGCTCCTCCGGAGTGGGCCGCCCGACGATTTCGAAGCCAAGGTTCTCGTCGTAGCCGGTCCACGGCAGGTCAGAGCCCAGGCCAGCCGAGGCGATACCGGGCAGCCGGCGCACCTCCGAGAGGAGATCGCGGAAGAACCGGTCTGAATCCTCCCCCTTCGGGTACCGCGCTTCGGGCAGCGAGACGAGTGCGCTGACGATCCCGGCGGTCTTGAAGCCGGGCGGCGCCGACTGCAGGTTGATGAAGCTCCGGGCCAGCAGCCCCGCCCCGACGAGGAGCATCGAGGCGAGCGCAATCTCGGACACCACGAGCACGCTGCGCCACCGCATCGTGCGGGAGCCCGCGCTCGTCCGCGTGCCGCCCTCGTGCAACATCGGGTGGGCAGCGTCGGTCGCTTCGTGCCAGGCGGGCAGCAGCCCGAAGAGCACCACCGACAACCCGGCAAGGCCCGCCGCGAACGCGAGCACCAACGGATCGACCCGCACGTTGTGCAGCCGCGGAAAGTCCTGCGGCAGCACGGCGACGAGCAGGTGCACGCCGGCGATGGCCAGGATGGCGCCCCCGACGGCACCCGGTGCGGCCAGCACGATCGCCTCGGTGATGGCCTGCCGCACGAGGCGGGCGCGTGTCGCGCCCAGCGCCCAACGCACGGCGCGCTCGCGCCGGCGAGCCGTCGCACGCGCCAGCATGAGGCTGGAAACATTCGCGCACGCAATCAGCATGACGAGGCCGACTGCCGTCATGAGCAGCACGATGGCGTCGCCGGACCGGCCGACCACGTCGTCGAGCAGGCTGACGACGCGAATGTCCCATGGGTCCTCGGACGTGCGGATGCGAGCCGACACCGCAGCCAGTTCGTCGCGCGCCTGCGATGGCGTCACATCCGGCTTGAGACGGGCCACCGCGTTGATGTAGTGCCAGCCCTTGCGCTCGCTGGCTCGATCGAACGCCAGCGGCCACCAGGCATCGACGGTCTCGCCATGGGGCGTCGTGCGATAACTGCCGCCGATATGCTGGAACCCCGGCGGCATCACGCCGACGATGGTGAACAGCTTGCCACTCAGGCGAACGGCGCTGCCCACGACGGCAGGGTCGGCGTTGAACCGCCGCCTCCACACGGCATCGCTGAGAATCGCAACGTTCGAGTCCTCGCGCTCCTCCGCCCACGTGAACGTCCGGCCCACCATCGGTCGTGCGCCGAGCACGTCGAAATAGGTGCTCGAGACGCGAAGCGCGCGGAGGCGCTCCGGCCGGCTGTCGACCGCCAGCTGAAGGTCCTCTCGCACGTAGCCGGCGATACCGGTCAGCGTGCGGTTCTCGTGACGGTAGGCCAGCAGACCGTGAGGCCCGACTGGAAAGAGGGGAAAGCGCGGGTTCGATTCGTAGACCCGCACCAGCCGCTCTGGTTCCGGGTACGGCAGCGGATCGAGGAGCACGCCGCGCATGAGGCTGAAGATGGTCGTGGTCGCCCCTATTCCGAGTGCCAGCGTCAGCAGCGCGACACCGGCGAAGCGGATGTCACGGCGCAGACTCCTGGCGGACTGCCGGACGTCCTGCACCAGCGTGTCGAGCGTGGGCAGGCCGCGCTGATCGCGGTACGCCTCCTGTATCGCGTCCAGCCCTCCGAGCCGCAGCCGTGCCGCGCGTTCTGCCGCCGGGGGCGGAACCCCGCGCCGCATCTCGGATTCGGCCTGCATGGCCAGGTGGAACTCGAGTTCCCGGCGCAGGTCGCGATCGTGCCCCGGAGCCCTGAGGGACGCGCGCACGCGGGACATCCACTCACGTGGCGATGACATCTCACTCCTCCGACGCGAGCAGCTTGTTGATGATCCCTGAGAGCAGGTGCCATGACGTGCGCTCGGCCCGCAACTGCCGGCGCCCCGCGGGCGTGAGAGTGTAGAAGCGGGCGCGCCGGTTGTTGTCGGACGTGCCCCACTTTGACGTGATCCAGCCCCGCTGCTCCAGCCGCAGCAGCGCGGGATAGAGCGTGCCCTGGTTGATGCGCAGCGCGTCGTCGGAGACCTGCTCCAGGCGTTGGGCGATGCCCCATCCGTGCAGCGGGCCAAGGGTTTCGAGCGTGCGGAGCACCATCAGGTCGAGGGTGCCCTGCAGGATGTCGGCGCGCGCTGCCATAGCGTCTCCTGTTGAAATTCAACAGGAGTATGCGTACGCCCCTCTGGATTGTCAACAGGAAGGAGGAGGGCAGCAGCGGGTCACGGGCGAACGAGCGGGACGAACCGCACGGGCATGCGCTCGTCCCTCGTCACGCCGTCCGTCCCCTTCGTGATCACCGTCATCTGCTGAACTCCGGGCCCGCCGATCGGCACGACCAGGCGTCCGCCGAGGCGCAGCTGGTCGATGAGCGGCTGCGGGATCTCCTCCGGCGCGGCCGTCACGATGACGGCATCGAAGGGCGCGTGCTCGGGCCAGCCGACGTATCCGTCACCGTGCTTCGCGTGCACGTTGGTGTAGCCGAGCGTCTCGAACGTGCGGCGTGCCGACTCCGCCAGGGGCGCGACGATCTCGATGGTGTAGACCTCGGCGACGATGTGCGCGAGCACCGCGGCCTGGTATCCCGAGCCCGTGCCGATCTCGAGCACGCGGCTCCGCGGCGTGACCTGGAGTGCCTCGCTCATCCACGCTACGATGAAAGGCTGCGAGATTGTCTGCTCGTGGCCGATGGGGAGGGGCTGGTCCTCGTAGGCCGCGATGCGGAGCTCCTCCGGCACGAAGAGGTGCCTCGGCACACGCCGCATGGCCTCGAGCACACGCGCATCGCGGACGCCGCGCGCTTCGATCTGGTTGCGCACCATGCGTTCGCGTGCCCGATCGTGCTCAGCACCGGAGGCGCCGGACACCGGCTCCGCTGCGCTGCCGGCGTGAGGCGCCGGCTTGGCCGAACAGCCGGAGGCGATCCATCCGGGCGTGATTGCCGCACACAGAATTGCGAACCCGGCCCTCGTTGCGAGTGGATGGGCCATCAGCGAATCCCTCGCAACGAAGGTAGCAGGTTCCGGCTACACCGTGTCCCAGAAACGTTCGCGTGACGTGGCCGCCGCCGACAGCTCTGCCCAGACCTTCTCGAGCTCGACGCTTGCCGCTTTCAACTCGTGCTCCGCCGAAAGCGCGGGCTCGAGTCGTTCTCGAACGACCTCCAGTGCCCCTGTCAGTCGACGCATCTCGTGGGATCGGCCCGAACCAGCGAGCAGCGCCAGGAGGCGGTTCACGAGCTCGAGCGCCTGTCCCGGAACGCTCGGCGCACCGGCACGGGCCGCGCGCTTCCCCAACGCGGTGAGCAATCGCTCCATGAGGTCAGCGAGTTCATCGATCAGCCCCTTGTCAGAGCCTGTCGTCTCGCCAGAACTCTGCGGAGCAGCCGGAACTACCTGGCGTTGCCGCGACCGTGAGAAGAACCGCCGCAGTGAAGGTACCGGGATTCCCGATAACGATCGCTCCAACATGACGCGCGGCGCCTCTGTCGAACACTCCTCGCGGCCGAACGAGGCGAAGCGCGCATTCCTGCCAAGCTCGAAGCCGGCAGGTGGCGCGGCCGAGTCCAGTACGGCGCCAAGCGCCCACATGTGCGGCATCTCGACCGGCTGCACGATGGTCCGGCGCTCGCCCGCCGAGACGACCGCCTGCCGATCATCGACGACGAGAAACGCGGTGAAGCGAGAAAGCACGCTGTGAGACGTCGAGAGCGCAACGATCTCGGCCTCTATGGCCTGCTTGTCCTCCCGCGCCAGACGGTAGCGGTCCTCCAGGTCCGTGAGCCGGCGACGGGCCCAGAGGTGCGCCACCGCAGGGAGTTCCACGTCCGTGCCCGTCACGTCGAGCGTGAACGCGGCGCCATCCGCGCGTCGTCCGGTGATGTGCACAGTCAGACCTGCTTCCGCCCTGAACGCAATCGTTGCTGCGCGTCCCACAAAGAGGTCGGGCAGCCGTTCCGGCGCGACGTCGGCGAGTGTGCCGCCCTCGAGTGCAATGGCCAGGTTCTCGACGACCGGCGCACCGATTTCGCGCGCGATCGTCTCGAGCGCCGAATCGAGCCCGGCACCCGGTTCCGTCAGCACGAAGGTGCCACGACCGGTCTGTGCGACCCGCTTCAACAACCCGCTGTTCACACTGGTGTCGACGCCAACCGTGAACACACGCGCGTTCGCCCGCTGCACGAGCGACAGGATCCTGGACTCATCGCCGACTTGACCGTCCGTGATGAGGACGACGATGGGCACACGGCTGCGGACGTCAGGGTCAGCGTCGAGTGCGCCGAGCGCACTGATCAGGGCGGGGTGCAGCTTCGTTCCGCCGTTCGCCTGCACCTCGCGCAGCACGCGTTCGCCGCGCGAGATTCCACTGCGATCCGCAGGCACGAGCGAACCGGCACTGCCGGACCCGATCAGCCACTGCGTTCCTTCATCGAACGCAAGCAGCCCGAAGCGATCGGCCGCGCCCAGGGTGCCGAGCAGCAGGCTGCAGGCGCGGGCCGCCGACGCCATCTTGCGGCCCTCCATCGACCCGGAGCGATCGAGCACGAAGATCACGTCGCGGGCGCGGATCTCCCCCGCTCCGGCGGCTGCGCCAATCGACACGATCCCGTAGCGTTCGCCGGTCGGGCGGCGATAGAAGAACAGCGTGGGAGCGATCGCGCCGCGCGCCGCGGCTCGCCACCGCAAAACGAAATCGCGATCGAGCCGCTCGTCGTGTCTCGCGAGAGAGATGGTCGTGCGGCCGCCGGCGGTACCGAGGCGTGTCGCGTGCTGCGAGCACGCCAGGTCAGTCAGGGGCCCACCGGCCAGGTCCACGGTGACGGCGAGGTGCACGCCCGGGTCGAAGCCGTCGACCAATCGGGGCGGCGTGATGCGCGAGGCGTCCCGGACGATATCCGTATCGGCCTCGGTCCCGTGTCCCGCGGACACACCCGGCGCCGGATCGCCGGGGACGTACCGCACACCGAGCACAAGGGGCAGCCGCAGCTCCGTCAGGCCATCATCGAAGAACGTCAGCTCCTCGGAGTACGTCAGCCGGATCGTGGCGTCCTCCCCGGGCGGCAGGTTTCCCAGCTGAATCGTGAAGACGTCGTCGCGTTCCTGCTCCAACAGCGCCGCGCGTTTGCCCTCGTTCAGTGCCCGGTCGTAGCGCTGACGAGCCTCCGCGCGTTCGGCGATGACGCCATGGAGCGTTCGCTCGCCCGCCTGCATCTCGAATCGCGACACGATGGATCCGCCATCCAGCGGAAACGTGTAGACAGCCTCGATCGGCTCGGAGCAGGCATTGTGAAACACCTGCGTGATCGTGACCTCCGCGATTCGATCGGCAACGGTCGCTGCAATTGCCACGCGCGCGAGCGGCAGGGCATGGCGCTCGTGTCCTGTGCCCGCCAGTATTGCGCCCAACCCCCGGGTGGGCGCTTCGTCTGTTACGAACGTGTCGACCGGCGCACCAGCGTCGAGAGCCATTATTGTCGTCCTTTCTGCTGGCGTTGCGTCGACAACAGGTCGAGCGCGGCGCGCACATGTGTCATCACATCCTCTTCGGTTCCCTTGAACGTCCAATCCGACTGGGCGAGGATTCTCAGGCCGGACACGACTTCCACTTCGCGCCACTCGACAGGTTGGGCGCGTGATTCGCCCCGCGGTGTGGCAGCTGTGGCCACCAGCGCGTGCAGCTCCGCGTCGGAGCGCCCGTACAACCTGCGCTGAACCTCCGCGAGCCGCGCACCATCGGCCTGCATCCGCTTGATCGCCGCAAGCTGCAGGACGTGGCGCTGCCCGTACCGTGCTTCGCGGTCCACGATGCGGGGACGGTCCACCAGGCCGAGCGTCGTGTAGTACCGCACGGTCCGTGCGTCCGGCACCGGTGCGACCCGCCCGTCGGGCTTTCGATCGTCCACGCCGGCGTCCTGCAGCAGCCGCTCTACCGCGGCGACGACGTCATCCAGCGACAAATCAGGAGTGACTGCGAGCACGATGACAGCAATCTACGCTATTACTGTAATACTGTCAATGACGACAACTGAAGGCTTACAGATGTGGTGGCGCGCACTGCCGCCTGGTGGCGGGACTTCAGTCCCGGCGACACGCTGGGCCGACGGACGACCCTGGGCGGGTCGATCCGGTTCTACCGTTGCTTTCCCGGTCGGGTGGAGAGCGGGCTCAACTCGCGGATGTCGATCGCAACGTGCTGATGAGGCCCGCCGCCTCGGCGACGGACTGCTTGACCGTGATGTTCGATGCGACGAGTTGCTGGATAGATCGCTCCACGAGGTCCGCCAGCGCGGCACGTTGAGCGTCTTCGTCTGCAGCTCGCCACGTTTCCATGTGTTGCTGGATTTCCGTCAGGTGGCGAAGCTGGGCTTCGACCTGGACCCGCAAGTCGAGGACATACGCCGTAAAGAGATCCGCAGGGCTCGCGTCAGACATCGACACACTCCAGGGACTGTTATTCCGTGCCCGTGGCGGGCATGACGGTCCGGCTTCCCTTGCGGTATTCAGTGCGACCGCTCGCGGGGCGGCCGTCGATCCGTGCGACTGCGGCCCGAATCCGCGCGCACCTAGCCCGTCGCGTTCCCCAGAGCGGCCGGCGCATCGCGGTGCGTCCAGATGTTCCCGCACGACCGGCAACGGCAGTATGTCACCATTGTGGTTCGGAGCGTGGTGTCGACGTCCTTCGAGCCGCAGACTCCGCACACGTGACACAGTCCCGGGGGCATACCGAGTCGTTAGCAAGTGTCACGCCCATTCAGGCCCGCACCCAACCGCTGAGCCCCCATCCGAACCGGTGCCTCCGGTAGATAATGCCAGGTCGCTGATGACGCACGGAGTACTCATGCCTACGAGACAGCTTGGACAATCTTCCCTCGAGATCACCGCCATCGGGCTCGGCGCCTGGGCCATCGGTGGAGCGTGGCGGTTCGGGTGGGGGCCGCAGGACGATGCCGATTCGATCGCCGCGATCAGGCGGGCGGTCGAGCGCGGCATGAACTGGATCGACACGGCGCCTGCATATGGCCTCGGGAGATCCGAAAGCGTCGTCGGAGAGGCGCTGCGCGGCATCCCCGCGAACGACCGCCCGTACGTCTTCACGAAATGCAGCCTCGTGTGGGATGCGGACCATACGGTGACACACAGCCTCCGCCCCGAGTCGATCCGTCGCGAATGCGAGGCGAGCCTCGTGCGGCTCGGGGTCGAGCGCATCGACCTGTACCAGATTCATTGGCCGAAGTGGCAGGCCGCGCCGGCCGCCGACGATCCCGGATCGATCGAGGACGCCTGGCATACCATGAGCGAACTGCGCCGTGAGGGGAAGATTCGCTACCTCGGTGCTTCCAACTTCGACGTCGACCAGCTCGCCCGCGTGCATGCCATCGCGCCGGTGACCAGCCTGCAGCCGCCCTACTCCATCGTTCGCCGCGACGTGGAGCATGGCGTACTCCCCTGGTGCCGCGAGCACGGCGTCGGTGTGATCGTGTACTCGCCGATGCAGTCGGGGCTGCTGTCGGGCAAGATGACGCGGGAGCGAATCGCAGCGCTCCCCCAGGACGACTGGCGCAGGAATGCCGCGTGGTTCCAGGAACCAAACCTCACGATCGCGCTCGGGGTCGTGGAGGTTCTCCGCGACATTGCCGCCCGGCACGGCCGAACCGTCGCAGAGGTCGCCATCGCATGGACGCTGCACAACCCGGCGGTGACCGGTGCGATTGTCGGTGCACGACGGGCAGACCAGGTCGACGAGTTCACCCGGGCCGCGGACGTGATGCTCGACGCGTCAGATCTCGCGCGAATCGAGGCGGCGCTCGCCGACCCGCGCCAGTCGCGGTAACGACATCGCCGGAGGCGCTCCGCCGTGTGCCGCTAGGCCCTGGGTGTCTGTCCGGCGAGAAAGCGATTGAGCCGGGCGTTGACGTCGGTCAGGTATGCCTTGTCGCCGCCCTCGATCTCGGTCGTCATGTAGCCGTCGTAGGCGATCTCGTTCAGGGCCTTGCGCACCTCCACCCAATCGATGTCACCCTCGCCGATGTTCGTCCAGTGGAACCTGTCTTCCTTGCGTTCCACCTTGAAGTCCTTCAGGTGCACGCGGACGATGCGTGATCCGAGCGTGCGGATCCAGTCCTGCGGATACCCATAGAACACGACGTTCCCGACGTCGAAGTAGGCCTTCGCCCAGGGCGACTGGAACTCGTCGACGTACCGCGCGAACTCGAGCGGGCTCAGGAGGAACTTGTTCCAGACCTCTTCGATCGCCACGATGACCTTCAATTCAGCCGCGAGCGGAAGAATCCGTTCGCGGATCACCTGCTGTGAGCGTTTCCACGCGTCGGCGTAGGACGTCTTGGCGTCGACCACCGCCGGCACCAGCAGAACCGCCCCCGCCTTGAAGAGGGCGGCGTTCCTGAGGGACGTCTCCATACCGGCCACGCTCTGCCGCACGACCTCGGGATCGCCGCTCGACAGCGGGAACTTCCAGTGCGCTTCGTTCATGACGGAATGGATCTTCAGGCCGGTCGCGTCCGACGCAGCCCGCATTTCCTCTGCCTGCTTCGGGTCGGTGACGGTGTGCACCTCGGTGGCCTCAAACCCGACCTCCCGTGCGAGCTTGAAGCGGTCGAGGATCGAGAGCGTCCTTGGGCAGCATCGAGACGAGCACGGCCTTCTTCGGCGTGCCCGCCGCGTCCGCAAACGAATCGAAGCCGTCGCGCGACCCGGCCGCCGCACGCGAAGCGACCCAAGCTGCTGTCACTGCGCCCCCGGACACGCGCAGAAATCGTCGACGTGATGTGTGCATCAAGAGTCCTCTCGTTGGCCGGGCGAGATCATCGCACAAACCGTTGCGGTTCGCACTCCGCAGGTGCTCCGATCGCCTGACGCCTGCCGCGCTGGTTGGCGTTGGCGCAGGTCAGGAACCGCTTCGCCACGTCCACTGACGGTGAGGCCGGTGTCGTATCATCTCGCTTCAGCGTCAGCACACGCGACTAGCGACTTCGAACATCTAGTACTATTCCACTGACCGTGGGGCGCGGGATCACACGACGCGCTCGCTGAAAATGGACCGCGAGTGGACAGCTGCTGACCTGAGACACACGATGCCTGAGCAGCTGGCGAACAGCATTTCATTGCCCTCGTTTCCCTTCAATCCCAGAGGACTGGGCGAACGCAGGCTCTTCATCCAAGTGCCTTGTTACAACGAAGCGGAGACGTTGCCAATCACGCTGGCGGCGCTGCCGCGGCGCGCGGACGGTTATGCGCACGTCAAATGGTTAGTGATTGACGACGGCAGCACCGATGGAACACACGGGGTCGCGCTGCGCTGCGGCGCGGACTACGTGCTCCGGTTGACCCACCACCGTGGGCTCGCGTATGCCTTCATGGCAGGCCTCGACGCCGCTCTTCAGCTCGGCGCCGACACGATCGTGAACACTGACGGCGACAACCAGTACGATGCGACCTGCATTCCAGATCTCCTCGGTCCGATTCTCGGGCAGCGGGCAGCTATCGTGGTTGGCGCGCGCCCGGTGGCGGAAATCGCACACTTTTCGCGTCTGAAGAAGATTCTTCAGAGGGTTGGCAGCAAGATCGTCAGCTTCGCCAGCGGAGTCAGAGCTCCGGATGCCACCAGCGGGTTCCGGGCCATGCACTGGACGGCGGCGATCGTGCTGCGCACCCACAATCGCTACAGCTACGTGCTCGAGCACTTGATCCAGGCTGGCCGGAACGACATCCCGGTGATGTCCATTCCCATCCGGGTCAATCGCGACCTTCGGCCTTCCCGGCTGATCAGGAGCATGCCCGACTATCTGTGGCGGTCCGGCACGACCATCATCCGCATCTTCGCGATCAACAGGCCGCTACGATTCTTTGCCGTCATCAGCGCGGCCCTTGTCCTGCCTGGTGTCGCCCTCGGCGTGCGGTTTCTCGTCCACTACATCGGTGGATCTGGTGCCGGGCATGTGCAGTCTCTCATTCTGACAGCGCTTCTGATTCTCGCGGGAGTCCTTGCGGCCTCAGTGGGCCTGCTCGCGGACCTGATAGCCGCGAACCGGAGAATTTTGGAGCAGATCGAACAACGCGCGCGGCTGCGCGCGTTGATGGAGCCGGCGACTTCCGAGCTTCTGTTCAGCGGCGAGCTCATCGGTCATCCCGGGACCGACGGGTCGCTGCCTCCACCCATCGACGATCCCGCACGGCCGGAGCTGGCGCGGCGCCGCCGGAGCTGAAGACGCTGTCGCCCCCCCATGCGATGCCGCACGAGGCGAAGCGGGACTGCGAGTGCACGCGAGGACACACACCGTCGTCGAGCACCCGATGACGATGCTCGCCTGGTTCATCCCGCCGCTGGCTGGTCTCGCCGGGTGGCTGGCGTGGAGCCGCCTGCCATCCGACCCTGACGGGGACGACGACCCGCTCGAGTGCGTGTTTGCCGTCGTGCTGCTCTCGGTGCTGGTCACCGGGTTCGCCGGCCTGCTGCTCGCGGAACTGGGGCAGCTGCGCCCCTGGTCTCTCGCCGGATCGCTCGTGGTGCTCAACATCTATCTGTCCAGGTTTCCCCGTCAGTTGCGCGTGGGGCCACGACCGTCGCACCGGGATCTCGCCGCCGTCCTCCTCCTGTCAATCCTCGTCGCGGCAATCCTGGCACCCGCCTCCGAAGACCTGCTCGGCGGCCGTGATCCGGGGGTGTATGCCAATACGGCCGCATGGCTCGCCCGCGAAGGGACGCTCCGAGTTCGCTCCGAGGTGCTTGCAGCGCTGCCTCCGGAGGCGCGACCGATCTTCCACAGGGGGATCCTGTTCATGGGCTTCTACGTCACGGACGCGGCTGCCGGCGAGATCTCCCCACAGTTTCTTCACCTCTTCCCGATCTTCATGGCGATTGGGCACTGGCTGGGAGGGGCGAGCGGTGCGTTCCTGGTCCCTCCATATCTGGGCACGCTGTCAACGCTGGCCGTCTTCTTCTTCACCCGACGCCTACTCGGTCTTGCACCGGCGCTCGTAGCCGCCGGAACCCTCGTGTTGAATCTCGCGCAGATCTGGGGGATGCGGAATCCCTACTCGGAGGGGGCGACCCAACTGGGCGTCTTTGCTGCGTTGTGGTGCATCGGTCGCGCCTACCAGACGGGCGGGATGCGGTGGGGAGTGCTCGGAGGTGCGTCGCTGGGACTCTGCTTCCTCGTGCGGATCGACTCGCCGCTACTGCTTGCCAGCATCGCTCCGGTTCTTGCGGTGCTGCACGCGAGCGCGTCGCGGCCGCAGCGATGGGCGACACACGCCTTCCTGCCGCTAGCCATCGTTCTCGCCGCGTGGGGAGCCGTGCACGGCTGGATGTTCTCGCGCGCATACGTTCGGGACCTGGGCAGTGTATTGGTGCCGCTGTGGGCCTTGACGCTTGCTCTGGTGGCGCTGTCGGTTGCTGCCTTTGGTCTACCACGGCACACGCGACGGATCGTGCGTTGGGTGCACGATCAGGGCACACTCCTCTGGGGTGTCGCCGCCATCACGCTTTGCGCGGCCTTCTTCGTCGGGATGTGGGTCCGACCCCGCATCGAGCCATTCCAGATCAACCCCAATTCGGGAGATCGAACCTACTACGAGGAAACGCTCGTGCGGATGGCCTGGTATGTCTCGATGCCGGGGCTGGTCCTTGCAGTCGGCGGGGTACTGACCGTACTGCGGCGATGGGTGGTGCGCCGTGGCGTGGAGTGGCTCCCGTTTCTTGCCATCCTGCTGCCCTTTGCACTGCTGTACTTCTGGAGGCCCAGCATCCATCCGGATCATCCCTGGGCGATGCGCCGTTTCCTGCCGGTGATCCTCCCGGGCATCTGCGTTGCCATAGCCGTCGCTGCCTCCTCCCTGTGGACCCTGGATCGATGGTGGCGGTTAGGCCGTGTCGCCGCGATCGTCAGTATCGGAGCGGTGGTGTGGCACGAGGCCACGATGAGCGGCCCGTTCTGGCGGTTCCGCGAGAAGAACGGTGTCGTCAACCAGCTTGGGGCAGTTGCCGATCGCGTTCCCCAACACAGTGTTCTCCTGTTCAACTCTCCAGGGCCGGAGACACTGATTGCCACACCGCTGGCGTTCGAGTGGGCGCGCACCGTGCTGCCCGTCTTTCGCCCGGGAAACACCGTTGACCGAGAAGCGCTGGAGTCGATCTTCGAACGAGAGGTGATGCGATGGCTCGACCAAGGCCGTGAGGTGCTCTATCTCACTTTGTCAGACGGCGATTCGGCGTTTGTCACCCCACACGTGCGCTGGCAGCTGGTCGCGAACATGAGGCTGTCTGTCCCTACGATTGGGTCCAGCAAGATACGTCCGCCACGCCAACCGAAGCGGTACGGGGTGCATTTCCAACTGTTGAGAGCGGGTTCGGTCACGGACTCTACCCAACCGTGCCCCGCTTCGCTCCCTCTTCGCGAACCCTTACTCGGCATCGCCCAGGGCCTGTATGCGCCAGGGGGGCGTGGTGGCCGCTATCGGTGGTCGATGCCCGAGTCGCGCATTGTCTTTCCGTCCTGTGATCGGACAGGCGCGGCACCCCCGCGTTACCTGCGGGTGCTCGCGAGTTGCGGGCGAAAAGCGGCGCCGGATGCGTGTCGGGTGGAGGTAGTGCTCAACGGTACTGCGCTGGGCGACCTCCACCTCACCGAGGGGTTCGCAGAACACTATCTGGACATCCCTGAGACGGCGCTCTCGGGCGCGAACACATCCCTGGACGTCCGTTTTCGTAAGAGCCGCTTGCCTTCCGCTGCGGTGGAAGCAAAGGGAGGCCGACCCGAGCGGTCATTCAGAGTCAGTGATGTCGCACTCGTTGGGCGGCTCGAGCCTGACTGAATCGGGTGCCGGCGAGCGCATGGAGACCGAACCGCCGAACGCTCCAGCGGTGAGATATATGATAGTGGTGCGACTCGCCGCCGGCAGCGTGCCACCAGTCTTTTCTTTTACAACTCGCCTCGCGGTGCCAACGCGCACAGGCATCCGCTCGAAGCATGCGCCTCATCATTTTTGGCACGTATGACACCGGCGCCCACCCTCGCGTCAGGGTCCTGTGCGAGGGCCTCAGACAGTACGGGCATGAAGTCATCGAGTGCAACGTACCGCTGGAATTCGACACCGCCGCGCGCGTAGCAGTGCTGCAGCGCGGACGCGGGCTGGCCTCGCTCGCGCTCCAGCTGGCGCGGTGCTGGATCGAGCTGGTACGCCGATGGCGACGTCTGCCGACGGCCGATGCGGTCATCGTCGGGTACATGGGCCACTTCGATGTTCATCTCGCGCGGTTGCTCTTCCCTCGGTACTCCGCTCGTGCTGGACCATCTGATCAGCGCCAGCGACACCGCGCGCGATCGAGGCGAACACAATCCGCTGAAGCTCGCCGGCCTCGCGGCTCTCGATCGGGCGGCGCTCACCATGGCCGACATCGTCCTCGTGGATACCCCGGAACACCGGCAGTTGCTGCCGGCGCGGATCGGCGGGAGAAGCGTCATCGTTGCGGTCGGCGCCGACGGGGCGTGGTTCCGCGCAGGTGCGGGCAGACCGATGGCATCCCGTCAACGGGAGATGGACCTCCAGGAGCCGCTGAAGGTTGTGTTCTTTGGTCTGTATACCCCACTCCAGGGAACGGTGACGATCGGCACGGCGCTGGCGATGCTCGGCGAAGCTCCCATCGAGGTGACCATGATCGGCGACGGCCAGGATCGTCTCGCGGCGGCAGCGGCTGCGCAGGGTGGCGTTGCGGTCCGCTGGCTTGACTGGGTACCTGCACACGAACTGCCCGGCATCGTTGCCGCTCACGACGTCTGTCTCGGTATCTTCGGCACCACGCCCAAGGCCCTGCGTGTCGTGCCGAACAAGGTGTTCCAGGGCGCGGCGGCGGGATGCGCGGTCGTCACCTCAGACACGCACCCGCAGCGCCAGATGCTGGGCGATACGGGATTGTTCGTCGCACCAGGCAATGCGGGCGCGCTTGCTGCGATGCTGCGTCGTCTTGCGGGTGACCGCTCGACGACCGCTCGCTTCGCCGACAGGGCAGCCCAGCGCGCGCGCGAGCGTTTCTCCCCTGTCGCCGTCGTGGCGCCCTTTGCGGAGTACCTTCGCGTGATGCACGTCGACAGATTGCCGTTGTGAGTTGGGGGCCGCCCATAAATCGGTGGCAGACGCGCCACGACCGTCGGGCCCTGTCGAGCACACCTGCGTGGCCACAACGCATCGGGGCATTGGACGTCGAGCGACAACTTTCACTCCACTCTCCGTCCCTCCAGCCATGACGCCTGACGATTCACCCCCAGCGCACTCAGGCGAGCGCACCCTGACCAGCGGACGACGGCTGGCGAGAAACACGGTCTGGAACCTGGCGGCCCAGGCGGCGCCCCTCGGGGTCGCCCTGTTGGTGATCCCGACGCTTTTGCAGCGCATCGGCATCGAACGTTTTGGCGTGCTCACCCTGATTTGGGGCCTCGTGGGCTACGCCGGCCTGTTCGACTTCGGCCTGAGCAGAGCTCTGACGAAGCTGATTGCAGACCGGCTCGGCCGGGGCAACCGGGCGGAAATCATCCCGCTGTTCTGGACAGGGTTGAGCCTGATGGTGGGGGTAGGCGTAGCCGCTGGCCTCGTGCTGCTGCTGATCGTGCCGTGGATGGTCCGGGGGGCCCTGCACATCGCTCCCGCGCTGGCAGACGAGACCCGCGCCGCTTTTCAGGTCGTAGCCCTCGGCATCCCGTTTATCACGCTTGCGGCCGGTCTGCGCGGAGTTCTCGAAGCGCACCAGCGCTTCCGGGCCATTGCGCTGATCAATGGTGTCCTCGGCGCGTTCACGTTCGCCGGTCCCTTGCTGATGGTTCATGTCGTCGCGGATCACCTCGCGGCCATGGCCGCGGCCATCCTCCTCGCCCGTAGTGCAGCCACGACCCTCTTTTTCATGCGCTGCCTGGAACTTCAACCCGGCCTCGCGCGCCCCCGCTGGCTCAGGGATGCGATCAGACCACTGGTCGGCTTCGGCAGCTGGATGACCATCACCAATCTGGTCAGCCCCATCATGGACAACATGGACCGCTTTCTCCTTGGTGCCCTGGCTTCGGTCTCAGTGGTCGCCTACTACGCCACTCCGTTCGACGTGGTCACCAGAGTCCTGCTGATCCCAGTGGCGCTGACCGGAGTTCTGTTTCCAGCTTTCTCTGCAGCTTTGAGCTCTGACAAAGGTCGGGCAGCCAATCTCTTCGTGTCCGCCAGTCGCTACACGTTCCTGGCGGTCGTCCCCGTCTCGCTTCTTCTGACGATATTCGCCCGTGAAGGACTGGAACTGTGGCTCGGTTCGACCTTCGCCACACGCAGCGAGCGCATTGTCCAGTGGCTGGCGGCGGGTGTGCTGATCAGTGCTCTTTCGAAGATCCCATATGCTGTGGTTCAGGCGGATGGTCGGCCCGACCTGACGGCCCTGGCACATCTGACGGAACTTCCGTTGTATCTGCTCGCCGCATGGTTGTTGATTGGCGCTTACGGTGCGGAGGGGGCTGCCATCGCCTGGACCTTGCGGATACTTCTGGATTCCACGATCCTCTTCTATTTGGCTTTCCGGCAACTACCTGGGGTGGGCCGCCGCCTGACGCCGCTGGCATGCGTGGTGGCCGGAACTCTTGGCGCTCTGTACCTGATTGCAGCCGCAGAACCGCCCGCTCTCCGCATGCTGCTCGGCGGTCTCTCAGCGGTGTCGTTGATTCTTGCCGCCCGGCTCTGGGTTATCCATCCCGGTGAGTTCCGGCAGCTCCGCCGCCATTTCACGGCGCCTGGAGTTTAGACGCGAACACGGAGCTCGATACGGATGTCTCATCGCGTGCACGTCCCCGCATCAGCGCTTGTAGCCGATAACCACAGGCCGGTCGAAACCTGGTCTGACGTACGACAGACCAGCGGGACCCGGCAGTGAGATCAGACGCACACCGTAGAAACCTGCCGACACGAGCCGCCCGATTACGTCTCGACCGTAGTCCCTGAACGCCAG
Source organism: Vicinamibacteria bacterium (assembly GCA_963763095.1). Lineage (GTDB taxonomy): Bacteria > Acidobacteriota > Vicinamibacteria > Vicinamibacterales > JAENWD01 > CAVUCH01. Next base: position 245,289 of record CAVXNR010000016.1, on the reverse strand, counting down.
GACCGAACCGCGGAGCTGATCATTGTGGTACTCGGGTGGCTGAAGATGTTCTATCCGGCCATTGACAACTCGCGCCCTCTCCAGAGTCGTGTCCCGGTCGAACACAGGAACGGTAAAGATGGTCACGCCGCCGGGCTTCAGGACACGATATGTCTCCCGGAAACCCGCCATATCGTCGGCGACGTGCTCGAAGACTTCTGAATGGATGCACACCTCGAACGACTCATCCGCAAAGGTGAGTCGTTGCACGTCTTGTGAGAGCACGCCGCCGGCGTACTCACCTGGCGCGACGGCATCACTGTAGACCGAGTAGGTGAGATGCCGGCAGGTGCGTCGCAAGTATTCGAACAGCGGGCCAGCGGCTGATAGTACGTATACCTGCCTGTTCCCCAGGTCACCGACGAGTTCGCGTATCGACTGCACGAGGGTCAGCGTGTTGGGCGCCCCTCCGCATCGAGCACAGCGAACACCCCAGTCAGTCCGGTTCAGCCGCACGAACACCGTTGCACCGCAAATGGGACAGAGCCCGGGCCGGGCTGCCACGTGCCGCCACTCGAGCATCTCCCAACCGTGCTTCACCTTTTCGAGAAGCGATGCCACGAGCCGCTCCGTCACTGTTTCGCGTGACACAGTCGATGAACCGATGCCAACGCCTCGCGGGTCGCCTCCAGGTACTGGTATCCTCGTGCGATATCAGGCTCCAGGTAAGCGCCTTCGGCCCACTCGTTCCAGGCATTGACGAACAACAACGGCTCCTGGCTGAGGTCATCGCAGGCCCTGGCGATCTGCTTTGCCAGTCCATTCCTGTAGGTGTCCGGGTTCGAGCCGCGCATGATCACCGCTTTGAGCCCCTTGCGCGGGGAATTGTCCCAATCGACGAATGCCCCTCGATACTGAATCGGACAGACCCGTGGCATTGTCAGGATCCTGTTCCACATGAACTCGTAGTCGACAGTGATTACTACCTCTCGCGCAAACGGCGTCCAACGCTTCAACGCACGGAGGTGCAGCCCCATTGTGAACCCCCGCCGGAGCCAATCCAGCCCCGTCGGTCGAAAGGCATACGTCGGGTAGAACTCGCAGGCCGCATCGATGCCGGGGATTGCGAAATCAGTGCGCCTGGTAAACGCGGTGAGCATGACCACGATGTGCAGACCTGGCAGTCCTGACGCCGTCGCGAGGTCGCGCCAGGTACCTGAATCATCTCGCCCACACACGGGACATTATCGACACGGTAGATGAGAAAAACGGGCTTGTCGTCTACCCGTATCGCTCGGGCATCGCGGAAGAATGGCAGCAGATAGTCAAAGTGCATCTTCCATTCATGGCGGGCCCCGTACGCCTGGGGCATCAGGACGTCCCGGCTCCTCCCGTCCCATGCCCTGGTCCACGGCTCGTTGGCCCAGCAGAGGCAGAACGGCATTTCGATTTCACCGGTACCCAGGAACGCCTCGATTGGGGCCTCCAGCAATTTCCTGCCGTTGAACCAGTAATGATAGAAGCAGAAGCCGTGAATTCCATGCGTTCTCGCCATGGCCGCCTGTCTGGCGAGCAGTGACATATCTCTGGGGTCGTAATAACCCAGATCGGCGTGTGGCACTCGCGGTTGACGATGACCCGGAAAAAGCGGCCGGGCGTTTCGTACGTTGACCCAGTCCGAGAAACCTTCTCCCCACCATTCGTCGTTCTCGGGGATCGCGTGGAACTGGGGAAGGTAGAAGGCAACGAGTTGGGGCTGTCTGGCGATCATGTCTCGTGTTGTGTGATTCGGTACGCTGGACCGGCGAGGCGCTCTCGAGGCAGCGTCACGTTGTGTGCGCTCGATTGTACAGAGCATGGCCGGCTCGACCCAGACTGTTCAGACGCTCTCACTGAACGAGGTCGAGATTGAGCGAATCAGGCCGCCGGACCAGGAGCACAGCGGAACGAGTGCTGGACCGCACTGGTGGCGGCCATGGACGATCAAAACCGGGCAGCGATCTCATTCGCAGTGTAGTGTTGTGATGCTGGACGGCACAGGCGGCGGGTGGTCCGTCGGGTGAGGCCGCTGATCAGCCTCTGGGGGCCAGCGGGGCACAGCCCCTGCGCGCTCTACATGCGGCGGACGTTGCCCGGCTCCGCAGTCATGTGCGATTGCCATTCTGCATCTCTTCTGGAGGGGACATGAATCGACGCGACTTCATGAAACACACCGTCCTGACCGGCGCCGCGGCCGCCGTGTCGGCAGCCCCGGCCCGGGGATCGGGACCGATACCGGCCGCTGACCGCGTCACGCTGGGTGTCATCGGTACCGGCGCCCGGACGCAGCAGCTCATCGATGCCGCGCAGCAGATTCCAGGACTGGAGATCGTGGCGCTGTGCGACGCCTACACCGGTCGGGCCACGCGTGCCCAGGCACGCGCCGGGGGCAAGGCCGTCATCGCGAAGGATGCCCGCGAGCTGCTCGCCCGTACCGACATCGACGCCGTCATCGTCGGCACACCCGACCACCTGCACAAGACGATGACCGTGGCCGCCCTCGACGCAGGAAAGGACGTATACGTCGAGAAGCCGATGACTTATACCGTTGACGAGGGTCTCGAGATCATCGCCGCCGTGAAGCGGAACAAGCGGGTGCTGCAGGTCGGCAGCCAGGGCGTCAGCTCACCGCTGGACGGAACGGCGCGCGACCTGGTCAAGTCCGGCAAGCTCGGCAAGGTGACGATGATCCGTGCCTCGTACAACCGGAACACGGCCGGCGGCGCGTGGATCTACCCCATTCCGCCCGATGCCACCCCGCAGACGGTGAACTGGGACGCTTTCCTGGGCGACGCGCCGAAGCGCCCCTTCGACGCCGCCCGGTTCTTCCGCTGGCGCTGCTACTGGGACTACTCCGGCGGCATCGCGGGCGACCTGTTCGTCCACCTCCTGACCACCATCCATTCCGTCATGGGCGCGACCATGCCGTCGACGGTGCTGGCGAGCGGGGAGTTGTACCGGTGGAAGGACTCGCGGGAGGTCCCGGACACGCTCAACGGGCTCCTCGTGTACCCGGAGGGGTTCACCGTGAATCTGAGCTCCACCTTCAACAACCAGTCGGCCAGCGAGTCGGGCTTCGAGATTCTCGGCACGGAGGGGAGCATGGTGTTCCGGGGAGACCGGCTCACGTTCACGCCGGAAAATGTGCACGAAGACAACCGCTGGGTGGTGACCTCGTGGCCCCAGGAGCTGGAGCAGGCCTACTATGCCGACCCGAAGGTCAAGGCGGAGGAAACGCCCGGATCCTGGAAGCCCAGGATGCTGCCCGGCGGCGAATCCTGGGAACAGCAGGGCCAAAACAACGACGTGACGCACCTCGCCAACTTCATCGCCGCGGTTCGCTCGCGGCAGCAGCCGTATGAGGATGCGATCGTAGGACACCATGCGGCGGCGGCGGCGCACTTGGTCAACATGTCGCTCCGGCAGCGGCGCCTGGTCGAGTGGGATTTCACCGCAGACAGCGTCAAGAGTACGTAAGAGACGTGCACGGACGCCACAAACCTGTGCGACAATGCGCCGCAGATTGTACGGCACCACGCGTAAGCGTGCACGCCTCCCGCTTCTCCGACGGCGCAGCGCCCGCCGGAGCCACAGGCTGACGAGCGCTGCGGAATGGAGTCAGAACGTGGCGAAGGCGCGGAAGTCAAGCGGCAAGGCGGCACGAAAGGGCGGCGGCGCGAAGAAGGCGGCGGCGCGCAAGGGCACACGGCGCAAGACGGCGCGGAAGCGAACGGCGAAGTCCGGCGGGAAGAAGGCCGGCGGGAAGAAGGCCGCGAAGAAGACTGCGAAGAAGGCTGGCAGAAAAACCGCCAGAACGGCCACTCGGCGCGCGCCTGCGCGAAAGGCCGCCGGCCGCAAGGCACCGGGACGCAAGGCGGCACCGGCTCGCGAGGCAGCCCCCGCACGCAAAGCCGCGCGCACCACCGGCGGAACCAGGAGCCTGCGGGCACGCAGAGCCCCGGGGCTCCCGGCGGAGGTCGCTCCGAAGACCACCGAGGCCATGGGGCCCGGCGACGAGTCGATGGAAGTCGAGATCCTGCCGCCCGACAGCGAAGCGTAAGTTCGACCGGCCGTTGACCGTCCCCCTCACGGCGCAAGGCGCGCGTGCGCGGAGACGGTCAGCGGTCCATTCGCCTTTGCCTTGCCGCTGCACAGGTCGGGCGGACCGCACGCCGTGTGCCCCCCCAAAACTCCGGCCCTGACATCCCGGCCCCACAATCCGCGCATGGGTCAGACCTCATCCAACCGGGAACGGGATCGTGCGTGGGGCCGGGACCTCAGGGCCGGCCGGCTACTCCCCAGGATTGGGCGCGGCCGTCAGGAATCCGAATGCTCCGCCCTGCTCCTGGTCCGGACCCGCCGTGAAGTACAGCGAGTTCGCATTGCCGTTGGCCGCCACGCCCTTGCCGAACGAAAGGGCCCACAGCCCGCAAGGCCGATCGATGCGGCCATGAGGATCCTGCGCTCTCGCATGCTGCCTCCCAAACAGGTACGAGGCCTGCGTGTGACGAACGCGCTGCTGCACACGTGTGGCACTCGGGATCGTCGTGACTGTGGTGAGGCAGGGCAAGACGGCTGCCGCGGTCCGCTCCGCGACTTGCGCCTGAAACGGGCGGTGTGACCCTCAACGGGTTACGTAGGCCGAAAACGCTTACGGTGACCGGCTCAAGCGTCGAGCTGACCGTGCGCGTCTCCTGCTCTCCCGACGTGGCCGCGGGCGAAGGGCTGCCCTATTGTCTGCGTCAGGCGAGACACGTCACACTACGCCCGCAACATGATCACAGTGATGCTCCTGCGCCTCGCCTGTGTCGCGCCGGGGCACGTCGCAGACCTGGTGGTTGTCGGGGCTGACCCGGTCGAAGGCATCCGGCGTCTGCGGCAGGTCACGCACGTCGTGAAGCTGGGCAATGTGCACGTGAGCGCGCTGGTCAGGAGGTCCGATGCCTGATCCTGCCCTCCAGCCGCACACGAGCGCACACGTGGCGCTCGTGACAACCGAGCCCACGTCGATAGGCTACGGGTTCATCAGCGGCCTTCTGTCGGCCATCCTCGGCATCGCCGGCCTCGGTCTCGTCCTGAGCGTTCGCTTCCCGGAGTACTTCTCGTTGGCGGATCTCCGCCGCCTGTATGCGTCTCCCTACCTCCGGGCGGTCATTCACGTCACGCTGGTGACATCGTTTCTGCTCGGCAGCATCAGCGCCGTGCTCCGCGCCAACAAGGCGCTGGCCTTTACGGGCATCGGGTTCACGCTGTCAGCGGCGCTGCTCGGTGGCTCACAGCTGCCGGCGACCGGCGCGGTTGGAGCGAGGGCCTCCTGGCTGGCGGTCGATTTCTTCGTGCTGAATCTCGTGCTCTACTCGGCCGTCTTCATCCCGCTCGAGCGGCTCTTCGCGCTCCGCGCCGATCAGCCGGTATTCCGCCGGCATTGGCTGGTAGACCTGACGTACTTCTTCATCAACTCGCTGCTGATGGAGGTGCTGACGATCTTCACGCTCAAGCCGGCACTGATCCTCTTCGATTGGGCCCGCGTGGCGTGGGTGAGCGGGGTCGTCGGGTCACTACCGCTCCTCGTGCAGGTGCCTGTCCTCGTCTGCGTCGCTGACTTCACGCAGTACTGGGTGCACCGGACGTTTCACGTCGTGCCGTTGCTCTGGCGTTTTCACGCCATCCATCATTCCGCCGAGGAGATGGACTGGCTCGCCGGCTCGCGGCTCCACCTGGTCGACGTGATCGTCACGCGCGGACTGACCTACATCCCGATCTTCGTCCTCGGCTTCTCGAACGCCGCGTTGATGGTGTATGTGTTCCTGGTCGCAGCGCAGGCCACGTTCATCCACGCCAATGTGCGATGGCAGTTCCGCCCCGTGCGCCGGCTTGTGGCGACGCCCGCCTTTCACCACTGGCACCACAGCGCGGACACCGAGGCCGTGGACAAGAACTTCTCGGTGCACACACCCGTCTGGGACATCCTGTTCCGGACCTACTACCTTCCGGACAGATGGCCGACCCGCTACGGCCTCAGCGGCCCGCGGGAGGTTCCGTCCGGCTGGTTGAGGCAGCTGCTGTACCCCATCACCAGACGCCCTCGGGACTGACCGGCTGATCCTCACCTCACGGCATGCGGACGCTGTCGTCGAACGTGGCCTTCACGGCCGCATCATCGCCGCCGGTCTCGACTGCTTTCGCGGTATCACCATCAGCCATCCCGTACACCATGATCGGCGTGCCTGCCGGCGGTGGTCCGGCAGTGCCGTCATAGCCACCCGCCTCGTCGTACGCCGTTCCGAAATACACCTGCTTTGGCAGCGCGGTGAACTTGTTGGTTGCGCCGTTCTCGGTGAGCATGGCCACCGCCAATGGCGAGGAGTCCGGCCAGGTCGACGAATCGGGGTTATCGAACAACCAGATCCAGATGCGGTGGTCCTTGTCGACCGTCCCCTTGCCCGTGTACTCGACCGAGATCGCCAGGTTCCCCGCCTGGGCTGGCTGGTTCCCGCCGGCGAGCAGTTTGGCTGACAGCGTCAGGGCCACAACGACAATTGCAATCAGAGCGCGAGCAACGACGGTACGACGCATTCCATCCCTCCATTGAGGCCGGCAGTGATGCCCGCCGACGCTCGAATTCTGACACATCGGCCACACGCGCCCCGCAATTGAGATCGGGAGGTGTTTCGCACGAACTGCGAAACACCTCCCGATCTCAATTGCGGATTCTGCGGCATCATAGCGGCAGGTGGGGGGCTCGAGATGACACGACTCATGGGGACCGGATTCTGTCTACTCCTGGGGATGATCGCAGTGTCGGCAGCAGCGGTCGCGCAACAGCCCGCGGCGCTCGCCATCGTCAACGTAACCGTCATCCCCATGGATCGTGAGCGCACGGAGGCGGATCAGACGGTGATCGTCCGTGGCGATCGCATCGAGGCGCTCGGGCCCACCGCATCGGTGACGGTGCCGCCGGGTGCACGGCGGATCGACGGCCGCGGCAAGTTCCTCATCCCGACGCTCTCCGAAATGCACGCGCACATCCCGCCGGGGAACGCCACCGAGGCGGAGATGGAGCGCGTGCTCACGCTGTACGCCGTCAACGGGATCGGCACGGTCCGCGGCATGCTCGGCGCCCCGCAGCACCTGCCCTTGCGGGACCGCGCCAATCGTGGGGAAATCCTCAGCCCCTGGATCTACACCTCTGGCCCGTCCTTCAACGGTTCCAGCGCGTCGAGCGTCGAGGTCGCGGTGCGGATGGTGAAGGAGCAGAAGGCGGCTGGGTACGACCTCCTGAAAATCCATCCCGGGGTGAAGCGGGACGTGTTCGATGCGATGGCAGCCGCCGCCGACGCCGCCGGCATCCGCTTCGCGGGGCACGTGCCACTCGACGTCGGCCTCATGCGCGCGCTGGAGGCCCGGTACGCCACCATCGATCACATCGACGGCTATGTCGAAGCGCTCGCGCGTGAGGGTGCGTCCGGCTCGGAGATGTTCGGCCTGAACCTCACGGGTGTGCTCGACGAGTCCCGGATACCGTCGCTCGTGGAAGCCACGCGCAAGGCGGGCGTGTGGATCGTCCCCACCGAGGCACTCTTCCAGCACTGGGTCGGTCCGGCTGCGCCAGAAACGATGACCACGTGGCCGGAGATGCAGTACGTACCAAAGGACCAGCTCGCCCAATGGGTCGAGAGCAAGAAGAAGCTGATCGCCGGCGCCACCCCGGCGGAGCGTGCGCGGTTCCTCGAGGTCCGCGGGCATCTGATCAGGGCGCTCCACGCCGGCGGCGTGGGCCTGCTGCTCGGGTCGGACGGGCCCCAGGTCTGGAACGTGCCTGGCTTTTCAGTGCATCGCGAGCTGCGATATCTCGTGCAGGCCGGCCTCACGCCGTACCAGGCGCTCGAGACCGGCACGCGGAACGTAGCGGTATTCTTCGGCACGACCGCGGACCGCGGCACGATCGCACAGGGCAAACGGGCCGACCTCGTCCTGCTCGAGGGGAACCCGCTCGCCGACATCGGGAACAGTTCGAAGATCGCCGCCGTAGTGCTCGGGGGACGGCTGCTGACGAAAGACGACATCGATAAGCAGCTCGCAGCACTGAGGCCGGCGGCGGCGGGGATATAGACCGGGGCTGCAGGGGTGAAGCCCCGCCCCACTCCCAACCTTCGCTGCCGGTTAGAACGTGATGATCGGCTTCACATCCGCCCCCTGCCGCTCGAGCGCGTCGTTCCAGTGCTCCACCGGCACGCGCCGGTTGATCACCCGATCGAGCCACCCGCGATCGGCCTTCGCGAGCGCCTCCGCAGCCATCTCGTAATGGCGGCGGTTCGCGTTGACGGTGCCGAACACGACGTTGTTCTCGAGCACCAGCTCGCGATTGAGGCTGCCAAGATCCACGGGCATCGATCGTCCGCCAGACGACACGCCCGTCAGGCACGCGATGCCGGAAGGCTCGAGCACGTGCATGACCTGCAGGACCAGGTGGCTGACGCCGGTGCACTCGACTGCGATGTCGCACCCGCGCCCCGCTTCGCGGACGCTGCTCGAGTGATAGACCGCCCCGAGGTCGCGCACGAGATCGGGCTTCGGTCCGTCCGTTACCTTGTCGAGGACGTGCACCTCGAGCCCCCGCTGACGCGCCAACAGCGCGGCGAGCAGCCCGATGGGTCCGGCACCAGTGACGAGCACGCGTGACGGTCGCCAGGCGGCACGCGCGGCAATGCGCTCGATGTGATCCCACGCCTTCGCGACGACGCTCGTGGGTTCGACCAGGACGCCCGCCAACCCGAGGGCGCGATCGATCGGCACCGTGAAGCGCGGCTCGAGGCGGAAGTAGTCGGCCCCGAAGCCGTGCAGCCCCTTGATGCCGTGCTCCGTGTACTGGCCGTTGCGGCACATGTCCCACTCGCCGACCGCGCAGCTCGCACACGGAACCGGGTCCGGCTGCCGCACGATGCCGGCAACGTGCTGCCCAGGCGTCAGCCCGCTGCCCCGCGGCGCCTCGACGACCTCGCCCAATGACTCGTGACCGAGGATCAGACGATCCGCGCCTGGTGGCGCAGTACCCGTACTCTCCCTGCACAATCTCGATGTCCGTCCCGCACACACCCATGGCCAGCGTCCGCACGAGCACCGACCCGGCCGACACCGGTGGATCGGGCACATCGTCAAGCCGCGCGGAGCGCCGGACGCCGGGTTGCACGGTTATCGCTCTCATCTCGATAGCCTCCGGGACAACAGGGCCGCCAGGGTCATTGGCGGCGCTGCTCGGCCGGTCCGGCCTGACCGTGGGTGAGGTTGTATGCGGTGTTGACCAGGCTCAGATGGCTGAACGCCTGGGGAAAGTTGCCCAGCTGCCGCCGCGCGACGGGATCGGTACTCCTCGGCGAGCAGGCCGACATCGTTCGCAAGACCCAGCAGCCGCTCGAACAATCGCTCCGCCTCATCGTTGCCGGCCCATAAGTATGTAATTGTCGACCAGCCAGAAGGTGCACGCCAGGAACGCTCCTTCCCCAGGTGGCAGGCCGTCGACGTGGTCGACCCGTTCGCGCCCGGCGGCCGCGGCCACGTGTCCGGCCGGCGCCGTGACAGTCGACTCGCCCGTCGCATACCGCAGCACGAATCCGTCCCGCAGCAGCTCGCGCTCGATGGCGGCCACCGTGCCGATCACGCGCGGATCGGAGGCGGGCAGGAAGCCGACGAGGGGCACCAGCAACAGACTGGCATCGAGGGCATCGCTGCCGTACGACTGCGTGAAGGCCCCCTTGCTCCTGCTGAACCCTTGCCGGCACACATCCTCGTGAATCGCGGCGCGGACGCTCCGCCATCGATCGAGGGGCCCGTCAGCGCCGTACTGCTCGATCGTCTTCACGCCCCGGTCGAACGCAACCCAGGCGAGCACCTTGGAGTGGGTGAAGTGCCGGCGCGGCCCCCGAACCTCCCAGAGCCCCTCGTCGGGTTTCGTCCACGCGCGCTCGAGGCATTGGAGCAGCTGCCTCTGCAGGCCCCAGGACCAGGCGTCGGACGGGATGCCCGCCTTGCGTGCCTGATAGAGCGTATCCATCACCTCGCCGTAGACATCCAGCTGCACCTGGCGGACGGCGCCGTTCCCGACCCGGACTGGCCGGGACGCTTCATACCCCGGGAGCCAATCCAGCTCGAACTCGGTGAGCCGCCGCTCCCCGGCAACGCCGTACATGATCTGCAGGTCTGCGGGATCCCCGGCGGCGGCGCGCAGCAGCCAGTCACGCCAGGCGCACGCTTCCTCCGTATAGCCGCCGAGCAGCATGGCGTACAACGTGAGTGTGGCGTCACGAAGCCAGCAGTAGCGGTAATCCCAGTTGCGGACGCCGCCAGGCCACTCCGGCAACGACGTGGTCGGCGCCGCGACGATGCCGCCGGTCGGCGCGAAGGTGAGGGCCTTCAGCACCTTGAGAGAGCGGAGCACGACATCGCGCCACGGTCCCTCGTAGGTGCAGCGCTGCGACCACTCTGTCCACCAGCGCTCGGTGTCTGCCGACCTCACCGATTCCGTCGAGACGTTCGGGCGCGGACTTGTGCGACGGGTGCCACGTGAGCACGAAAGGGACGCGGTCTCCTGCACGGACGACGAACTCCGACACGGTGGTCAGCCCCTCCCCACGAACGGGTGCCGGGGTATGGAGGCAGATGGCGTCGGGTCCGGCTACTGCGGCGATACCGTCACTGGTTCTCCGCACCCACGGCACGATCGAGCCGTAGTCGAACCGGATCACGAGCTCGGAGCGCATGGAGACTTCCCCGCTGACGCCCTCGACCAGACGCACGACGTCCGGATCGACGCCCCGCGGGGGCATGCAATCGGTGAGGCGCACGACGCCGGTTGCGGTCTCGAACTCGGTTTCGAGCACCAGCGAGCCGTCGCGGTACCACCGTCGCGTCTGCTGCACCGCCTCGCGCGGCGCGATCAGCCAGCGACCGTGCTCGGGCGTGCCGAGCAAGGCGGCAAAGCAGGCCCCCGAATCGAAACGGGGCAAACAAAGCCAGTCGATGGAGCCGTTGCGTCCGACGAGCGCGACAGTCTGGGTGTCGCCGATGAGTGCGTAATCTTCCAAATGTAGGTTCACGGTGCACACGCTGCGAACAGAACCGGCTGGGCTACGATAGGCCGGTCGCGGCAGTCATATGCAGTGCCCGTGCCGGCCGTCTAAGGAACTACCAACGGGCAGTCGAAGATACCCACATGGCAGACACAGGCCGCGATGATGGCCCGGAGCATGGCAGTGGTGACGCTCGAGTTCATTGGTTGCGGAGACGCGTTCGCATCGGGAGGCCGCTTCCAGACTTGCTTCCTCGTACGCGGCGGCGGCGGCCCCTTCCTGATCGATTGCGGCGCATCGGCGCCGGTCGCGCTGCAGCGCCGGGGCGTGGATGCGTCAGACATCGGCCTGGTGATCGTGTCGCACCTGCACGGGGACCACGCAGGTGGGCTCCCCTTCCTCCTCTTGGACGCGGCATACAACCGGCCCCGCACAGAGCCGCTCGTCCTGGCTGGACCACCGGGCATCGAGGCGCGCGTGCTCGACACGCTCGAAGCCTTGTATCCGGGCACGCGCGAGGCGGTCTCCGCGCGTGTGCCGGTCCGGTTCGTCGAGCTCGAGAGCCGGCGTGAGATGACGTTCGGGAGCGTGCTCGTCACGGCTGTTGGCGTCGAGCACTCCCCGAAGACACCATGCCTGGGCATACGCGTGGAGCTCGATCGCAAGGTGATCGCGTATTCCGGCGACACGCAGTGGACACCGGCCCTGATCGAGTTATCGCGCGGTGCGGACCTGTTCATCTGCGAATGCACGGGGTTCGACGAGCCGCTCTACTCGCACTTGTCCTACGCGGAACTCTCGGCTCACGCGTCCGAGCTCGAAGCCGCGCGGATGGTGCTCACGCACCTGGGTCCCCGGATGCTGGCCCATGCCACGGAAGCGCGGTGGCCCTGTGCTGACGACGGGCTGGTCATCGAAGTGTGATGCCGGCCTGACGCTCAACGCGACGCGACGGTGACTCGATCAGCCACGGCGCAGGTACATGGGGCTGCGCGACGAGTCCTCTGATCCGCTCGACGAAGTCCCGCCGCGGTATCTCGCGGGCGCCGAACGTGGCGAGATGTCCTGTCTTCATCTGGCAGTCGATCATCCCGAAGCCCCACCGCTCGAGCTGCCGCACCAGGTACACAAGCGCAATCTTCGACGCGTCGCTCCGCCGCGCGAACATCGATTCGCCGAAGAACGCCCGTCCGATCGCGACCCCGTAGAGACCACCCGCCAGCTGGCCGTCCATCCACGTCTCGATCGAGTGCGCGACGCCGGCGGTGTGCAGCCGTTCGTAGGCGGTGATCATGCGGCGGTTGATCCAGGTGCCCGGCTCCCCGTCGCGGGGCGCGGCGCAGGCACGGATGACATCGCCGAAGGCCGTATCTGCGGTGACGCGGAAGTCGTCCTTCTTGAGCCGGCGGGCCAGTGACTTCGCCACGTGCAGTTCCTGCGGAAACAGCACCATTCGAGGGTCCGGGCTCCACCAGAGGATGGGGTCGCCCTCACTGAACCACGGGAAGATGCCCTGGGCATACGCCTCGATCAGCGTGCCGACCGAGAGGTTGCGGCCCATCGCAAGCAGGCCGTTCGGCCGTCGCAAGGCGCGGTTGAGCGGTGGAAAGGGGTCGCGCGGGCCGAGAACGGGAACCATGTGTCGCCCGCCATTTGAGCACGTGCTGCACGCCACCGGCGAGTGTTACGATGCCGGTTCGGCGAGACCTCATTCCGGCGCACCACCAAGGGTATCGAGTGACCGTTTTCGGGCGACACCCACTACGGCCGGTGCCTGCTCGCTTGTTGCAGTTTGCCGATGCCGGATTGTGAGGTTTTCGATGCGTGTGCTCTCCGGCATCTCTCTGCTCGTAACGATGGCCGGAGCAGGGATCCTTTCCCAGACTCACTACACGCTCGAACCGCTTAGACCGGCGGCGGCGATGGAGTTCGCAGCCGCTGCACAGCAGGCACCGGATTCTCCACACCAGGCAACCAACGACCGGTATGTCCGGCAGATGCTCGAGCGCCTGGCCGGGCGGGAAAAGGAGCCTGCGGCTCGAGTATTCAAGAACCTCCGGCTGCCCTGGTTGAAGTCCGTGCCTGCGGAGGACTTCATCAGCATCATGGACGCAGGTTACAGCCGCGCACTCGGAGTCGCATGCACGCACTGTCACGTCGAGGACGACTTCGCCAGCGACGACAAGCGCCCCAAGCGCGTGGCTCGGGAGATGGCGGTGATGCACAAGGACATCAACGACCAGCTTGGAAAGATGCGCAATCTACGTGGGTCACCGGAAGAGCGCTTCATCAACTGTGCGGTGTGCCACCGTGGCACGATTCGATCCAAGGGGTGAGGGGTAGCAGGCGACGCGAAGGGGGAAAGCAATGGCCGACAGCAGGGTCCCTGACCAGCCGCGGTGGGGCATCGCGCCCTACTTCATTGTCGATGACGTCGTGGCCACGGCGAACTACTACCGCGACAAGCTTGGCTTCCGCTACGACCGCTTCTGGAGTGACCCTCCGAGCTTCTGCATGGTGTGGCGCAATGGCGTCATCATCATGCTGGCGCAACTGGAGCAGTCTGGCGTGATGCGACCGAACCATGCCGTGGACCCGGAGGGAGGAGCGTGGGATGCCTACATCTGGGTCGACGATGCCGACGCGCTCCGTGCCGAGTTCACCTCGAGAGGCGTCACGATCGCCCGCGACATCTGTAATCAGGTGTACGGGTGCCGTGACTTCGACGTGGAGGACTGCAACGGGTACCGAATCTGTTTCGGGCACAACATAGAGACCGCATAGCAGCGCACATGTGGCGTGCGCCCTGTTACCCCCACGCGCGGCGCAGGAATGCGGTGAAGTTCCCGTGCGCCATCGCTTCGATGTCCCGCTCGCCGTACCCTCGGGCCCGCAGCAAGTGGGGGATGCGTGCGAGGTCGGCAATGGTGTCGATCTCCGACGCGGTCTGCTCGCGCCCGAACGCCCCGTCGAGGTCGCTGCCGATGCCCACGTGTCGGGCGCTGCCGGCAATCTGGCAGATGTGGTCAACGTGGTCGATCAGTCGATCGAGTGTGACGCCCGCGCTTTCCGGAGTGCTCCTCCCCCGCTGCCAGCCCGGCACGATCATCCACGCGTCGAGCGCCGCGCCGATCACGGCGCCCCGCTCCACCAGGGCGCGGATCTGATCGTCGGAGAATTGCCGGTTGTGCGGCACGAGTGCACGGCAATTGGAGTGGCTCGCCCACACCGGTCCGCGGAATGCGGTGAGCGCCTCCCAGAAGCTCGTGTCGCAGAGATGCGTTGCGTCGAGGATCACACCGAGCCGCTCCATCTCCCGCAGCAGCTCCCGCCCGCGGACGCCGATTCCGCCATCAGCGTCCGTGCCGTGTGCGTACGTTCCCGGACCGTAGTGTGCCGGTCCGATTGCACGGAGACCGGCATCCACCGCCTGTTCGAGGTGCCGCATCGACACGATGGAGTCGGCGCCCTCGAGGCTCAGGATGTAGCCGATCGGAACAGGCTCGCCGGTGTCGCCCGCACAGCGCTGGAGGTGCCGATCGAGACCCGGCCGCGTCCCGCACCTGCACCAGCTCGCCACGGCGCTTCCATCTCGCGGTACCACGCGAGCTGCCCTTGCGTCATCGCCCACGCCTGCTCCGGCGAATGCCAGCCGGGTAGTGGGTTGTCGAGGTGGACATGGCGTGCGATCTGTGTCGCCACGCACAGGCACACACGCCCGCGCCGCATCTCGGCAAAGGAGACCGTCCCGCGTTCCCGGTCCGGCCGGTCGGTCATGCCGCGCTCCCGGCCGCGGATCTCCTCGATAGGCCTCGAGAAGTCGCGGTTCCATTCGAGCGCGTTCATGGCGAGATCGAGATGAGCGTCGAAGATGAGCATGGGCTGTCAGGCTACCAGGCTGGCCACCAGCACGAGACACAGGACGACAACCGAGATGAGGGTCTCGAGCACGGTCCACGTCACGAGCGTCTGCACGACGCTCAGGTTGAAGTACTCCTTCACGAGCCAGAATCCGCCGTCGTTCACGTGCGACGCGATGATCGATCCGGCGCCGAGCGCAATCACGAGCAGTTCCATGTTCGTGCCCGGCACCGCGGCCGCAACAGGCGCCATGATGCCGGCCGCGGTGACAATGGCAACCGTCGCCGATCCCACCGCAATCCGCAACAACGCAGCAATCACCCACCCGAGCAGCAGCGGCGAGAGCTGCAGGCCCGACGCCACGCCCTGAATAGCGGCGCCGACGCCGGCGGCGTCGAGCACGCGGCCAAACCCGCCGCCGGCTCCCACCACGAGCAGCACCGACGCAACCGGGCCCAGGCACTCCTCGCTGAACCGCAGGAGCTCGGCGCGATTGTGGCCGCACGCAGTGCCGAACACGTAAAAGGAAACGAGAACGGCGACGACCATCGCGGCGATCGGACTGCCGATGAACGTCGCTACGGTGCGCAACGTGCTGCCGGCAGGCCAGATCACCGCGGCGGCGGTGCCGGCCAGCATCAGCACGATGGGGAGAAGGATCGCGAAGAGCGTGATCGCGAACCCGGGCCGCCGTTGGCGCTCGGCCACGGCGCTCAGCTCGCACCGCCAGCGCACCGGGCATGGTCGTGATCCGGCGGCGGACCAGCCACCCGAGCGGCGGACCCACCATCAACGCGGCCGGCAGGCCGATCGCGAGCGACCACGCGATCGTCCGGCCCATGTCGGCGTGGAGCCGTTCGATCGCGGCGAGCGGCCCGGGGTGCGGCGGCACGAGCGCGTGCGAGGCCGACAAGCCGGCCACCAGCGGCAGCCCAAGGAGCAGCAGCGGCAGCTTTTCACGGCGTGCCAGCGTGAACACGATTGGCGCGAGCAGAACGAGACCCACGCTGAAAAAGACCGGGAGGCCCACGACGAACGCAACGAAGGTCAGGACCCAGTGCACGTGCCGCACGCCGAACAGGCCGATCAGCCGTTCGGCCACGACTTCCGCGCCACCGGACTCCGCCAGCATCTTGCCGAGGATCGTCCCGAGCCCGATGACGACCGCGATGAACCCGAGAGTGTTGCCGACGCCCTCCTGGAACGCTCGCACGACGGAGTCGAGCGGCATGCCCGACGCGGCGCCGACGAACAATGAGATGAGGGTCAGGGCCACGAAGGCGTTGAGCCGCGCCCAGGCGATGAGCAGAACGAGCCCGACGATCGCCGCGGCCGTCCACAGCAGCAGGGCCTGTTGTGCGGCGGTCACACCGTGAGGGCTCGCTCGCGCGCGACGATACGCCAGCTCCCGGTCGCCCTGTGGCCATCGACAACGACGGCGGCGCCGTAGAGGGCGACCGTGGGACAGATGTGCCATGGGACGCCGTAACAGGCAGCGCCGACGGCGAAGTGCGCGGCGTGCGGCGTCTCCACCACGAGGTGTTCTTCGCTGTGCATCACGGGCGTGGCATCCGGCAGATTGAGCAGCTGCACCCGCGGGTGCGGGTTCTCGGACGCGATGGCCTTGTGCCCCAGGTCGAGGCACAGCCGGTTCGCGCCCGGCCGGCTCACGACGCGTGTGAGGACGAGTGCCGCAGGCCGGAACGGCAGGTCTGGAATCTGAGCACCGTAGCCGGCATCCCAGAAGATGCAGGTGCCGGGGCTCAGCTCGACCTCGGGTCGCCGGGCGTGGATGGGGAACGTGGGCGTGCCGCCGACGACAACACGGGGCACGCGCAAACCGGACGCCTCCAGCTCCCGCCGCAGCCGTGCCACGGGCTCGAACCCAGCGTGCGACGCCGCTGCCCTGGCGTTGATATCCGCATCACGGATGTGGCCGTCATACGCATGCAGCCCACCCGGCGCGACCCCTGGGAGCCCCGCGATCAGGGCATACAAGGCGCCGGCGTCTCTCGGCAGAATCCCGGACCGGTGCATGCCCGAGTCCAGATCGACGAGCAGTTCGATCGCGTGACCCGTACCGGTGAACGCCTCCGACAGCCGCCGCACGATCCCTTCATCGTCTACGACCGCGGAGAAACTGGTAGCCGGGTAACGGGCAGCGAGCTCCCAGAGCCGATGGATGTTGGGACCGACCGGCTGGTAAGCGAGCAGGACGTCCGGGCAGCCGCACTCCGCGAGCATCTCGGCCTCGGCGATTGTCGCGCACTTGAACTTGTCGATCCCGAGCACGAGCTGTCGCCGAATCACCTCCGGCAGCTTGTGCGTCTTCACGTGCGGCCGGAGACGCTCGACGCCCCCGGCGACGCCAATCATGTCGCGGATGTTCTCGTCGACGCGTTCGAGGTACACCAGCAGCGCCGGGGAGGCGATCTCGTCGACGTTGGAGACGTGATACCAATCGCGGAGCTGATCGGGGGTGGCGGACGGCATAACGGTGGCCATTGTATGAGCCGCGGCGCACACCCGCAAACGCTGAGCGAGCAGGGTGTTAGGATCCCCGCGTGCTCATCGCCGCTGCCGACGTGGTCAAAGGGTTCGTGCCGGGATCGATGGCCCTCCTGGTCGTGGGCGTGCTGGCGGGCGTCGCAGGCCTGTACGTCCGCCGGCTCGAACCCTGGGCGCGGCGCTGGCTGGTCGCGCTCTGCCTTTTCTACCTGGCGCTTGCGATTCCGGTCGTGTCGCAGTGGCTCGAGAAGGGCACGCGTCCGTCGTACCGTCCCATTGCCACCGACGCCGATGCGCCGTCAGTCACGGCGGTGGTCGTGCTCGGCAACGGCATTGTCAGCTACCAGTACCGAGGGGCTCGCCGTCGAAAGCCTGACGCGCCGCACTGCCTTCAACGCCATCGAGGGGGCGCGGCTCTATCGCCTGCTGCACCCGGCGGTGGTGATTGCCTCCGGCGGGCTCGCCGACCCCGAGGAGTTCCGCCGAAGCGAAGCCGAAGCCATTCGCGATGTGCTGATCAGGCTCGGCGTTCCACGGGAGGTCGTGGTCATCGAACCGCGGTCCAGCAACACGGCGGAACAGGCGGATAGGGTGGCGGCGCTGCTCAGTGAGCACCCGCGGTTCGCGCTCATCACGTACGCCCATCCACATGCCCCGCGCGGTGGCTCTCTTCCGCAGCCGCGGGTTGAATCCGCTGCCGGCGCCGTCGCATATCGACTACACGGGCAGGGTCCGGGACTCGATGCTGCGGTTCGTGCCGTCCGCCAACGCACTGCGCGCCAGCGAACTCTCGATGTACGAGTATCTCGGCATGGTGTACGCGAAATCCCGCGGGTGGCTCGATCCTGCCCGCGATGCGCCTCAATAGGAGCTGGCGCCCGGACTCAGGTGGGCGGGGAGAGTGGGCTACTTTCGATTTTCCGAAACTGGCGGCCGGCCGTTGAAGCTGCATTCGGCGCGGACGTGGATTACGCGATGCCGCAAAAGATCCACGGCATGGGGCCGGAGAACGAGCGCCGCTACAGCCCAGCGAAGGGCATCGGCTGCACCGTCGAGCCGATACACGCGGCTGTCGAACGGCTTCAGCCGCACGACCGAGAACCACGCGGCAGCCGTGGGCCTGAACAATTTCGCGTACAACTTGATCAAGATCCACCCCACGTTGCGCGTGACTCCGGCTATGGCGGCTGGCGTCACGAACAGACTCTGGGACGTGTCGGATCTGGTTGCGCTGCTGGTAGCCGACGAGTCCAAGAGGCCGCCTAAGCCGATGCTAGAATTGGGTCGCATGCGGCCATTCGATACTCAACGAACCGCCATCGGCAGCCTGGTCGCGGTCGCGATTGTTCTTGCCTCCGTGGTAAACCTGAGCGCGGCAGCCCCTCGAATAATCTTGGTCAGCGGCCCCTTGCTGGAGCGTCCAGTTCTCATTCAGGACTGGGCCGACAACATGCGCATCATGGCGGGCGTTAACAACCAAACCGTTGCTGCCTCAGAGACACCGGCAGACCGTCCTGTACCACGAATTCGCGCTGTTCTGGGGAATGGAATGGGTGCAGTACGTCAATGAGGGCCGACCCGTGGCCGCGTTGAAGCCGGAGCAGGCCACTCAGCATGCTCGCTTCTATCCAGCGGTGGGCGCGGCTCCGGCGCTATTTGTCTACAAGGATGAACCCGGCGCGATGCAACGCTCCGCTCGAATCATGGGTTTGAGGCGCTCGGTTGAGCAAATGGCTCTCGATGTCTTCACGAAGTATGGGCTTCGTGCCACGGCCCCTCCGTCGACTCGTCTTCGCCCTTAGCGCACAATCTGTGTGCCAACCAGCCGGTTCGGCTTTAGCGAGTAGCCCACTACCAGGCGGGAGGCGGACGCTTATCAAGGCGACACACGTTCGCGCGCCCTGCTGCCGGCCGCCAGACTCTAGTCGGCAGGATCCGCCGTCGTCGCAATCACGTACGGAATCGTCATCGGCCCCTCCGGCAACACCGCCACAGGCGCATCCTGGCCGATCCGCCGCAACTCGTCGGCCACAGCCCGCGCGATGTCTTCCACCGGCTCCAGGTGCGCCGCGCGCACATCGCCTGCCGGAATTTCGCTGTGCAGGCCGACCCGCGCCTTCAGCTGGATGAGCGCGAGCAGCTGTGCCTCCCACTGATCGAACACCAGATGCCCGGGCGCGGTGATCGTATCGAGCAGCGCGCGAGGCGAGGCGTGGTCGAGGAGCAGCGACCGGAAGTTACCGTGCGAAGGGAACCCATCGTTGCACCGCGATGCCGCGACAATGAGCCCGCCGTCGATGACGATCTGAGCGGCCGCCGACATCCCCTTGACTGCCTGATACAGGTTCTGATCGAGCGGATACCCGCTGTTAGTGGTCACGACGACCGCAAACGGCGTCTCGCAACCGACCATCGCCGTGTCGCGAGAGAAGGCGCACCCCGCCTCGTGTGCCGCCAGCACACCGCCGCAGAACACGCCGGTGATCGCACGGCTGCGATTCACGGTGACGTTGATGCAGAAATCCACGTTGAGCAGGGCGCCATCGTGCCGGATGCGCCTCTGCGTGGGGTTGCCGTCGAGCACGCCCCACGTGCTCTTCGGGTGCCCGATCATCTGTGCGTCGTGGTAGCGCATGATCGAGCCGATATCCGCAACCGCCGGGAAGACGCCCTTGTACCCGCCGGAGAACCCCGCCATGAAGTGCGGCTCCACGAGGCCGAGGACGATGCGGCGGTCGGCTTCGACGTAAGCCCGACACATCGACACGGCTCCACCGTCCTCACCGGCGCCAACGGGCACCAATCCGATCGGATCATGCGCATCGTGGTTCACGATACGCACGCGCCGAAACACCTCGTCGCCGACCATGGCCCGCAGTTCGCCAGGAGTGTTCGCGCGATGGGAGCCCGTCCCGTTCACGATCACCAGGTGCTCGAGCGGCACATGGTCGATCTCCTCGAGCAGCCACGGAAGCAGCCGATCCGTGGGCAGCGGACGGGTAATGTCGGGGATGACGATTGCCACGTGGTCGCTCGCGCGCACCACGTCACGAAGGGGCGCCGAACTGAGCGGCCGCCGCATCGCCGCGTCGAATGCCGCGCGCTCGTCCGGCAGGCCGGCGACGAACCGCGGCGTGATCACGGTGACGTGCTCTGACGGGAGCTCGACATCGAGGCCGGTTGTGCCGTACTGGAGGTGGGTTCGCATCGCATTCTGGCCGGACTGGAAGTCCGGCCCTACGCAGCCAGAAAGGTCACGA
Organism: Vicinamibacteria bacterium; assembly: GCA_963763095.1. Taxonomy (GTDB): domain Bacteria; phylum Acidobacteriota; class Vicinamibacteria; order Vicinamibacterales; family JAENWD01; genus CAVUCH01. The sequence continues at coordinate 224,576 of CAVXNR010000016.1, read as the reverse complement.
TTTCGGCCAACGTCATGTCGGCCATCGAGTCGAGAACCAGGTCGGCGGCCGGCATCGGCAGCCCGCGGGTCAGTCCATTCGGGATGGCGACGGTCTTCATCCCGGCCGTGTGAGCAGCGCGCAACCCATTCGGAGAGTCCTCGAAGACAACGCACGCCGCCGGTTCGGTGCCCAGGCGCTCGGCAGCCAGCAGGAAGAGGTCGGGCGCAGGCTTCACGTGCCGCACGTCGTCGCGCGTGCAGACGGCGTCCAAGAGGGGCATCAGATCGTGCCGCTCGAGCCACGGCTGCACCCACGCCGACGGGCTGCTGGATGCGACCGCCAGACCGAGCGAGAGGGCGCGCGCCTCGCCGAGGCGTTCGCGGACGCCCGGCAGGAGGGGCTGCTCGCCGCAGAGCCGCCAGTGCTCATCGCTCACGAACGTGGCGAGGGTGTCCCGGTCGACTGTCTTCGCCAAGGTGGTGGCGAGGTGCTCGAATGGATCGAAGCCGCCCTGCGTGCCGAGTGCGTGCTGCCACCGATCCATTGTCAGTGTGACGCCATGACCGGCGTAAATCGAGGCCCAGATATCGAACAGCGGAGTCTCGCTGTCGATGATCAGGCCGTCGAAGTCGAAAATCACGGAGCAGATGGAATGGGACATGAGGTCTTTCAGGCTGCGGGCTACAGGCTACAGCCTACAGGCCCTGTCTGGCCGAAGACGGGCCGCAGGCTGCCGCCCGTAGCCTGCAGCCTCAACGGCCGAATTGACCGGGCCGGCGCAAATCCTTAAAATAGGACTTCGACGGTCGGATAAGACTTCGAGGTCGTATTTAGTGCTCAGGCTATCAAAAAAGGCGGATTACGGGCTGATTGCGCTCAGCTACATGGCTGCGGCGGGCCAAAGGCCGATTGTCAGCGCCCGCGAAATGGCTGAGCAGCACGACATTCCAGTCGAGCTGCTCGCCAAGGTGCTACAGCGGCTCGCGCGTCGCGGAATGCTGACCTCCGTGCAAGGCGTCAACGGTGGCTACCGTCTCGCCCGTTCGCCTCAGGCAATCAGCGTGGCCGACGTCGTCGAGGCCATCGACGGGCCCCTGACGCTGACCGCGTGCTCCGACACGAGCGACAGCTGCGACCAGTTCGCGAAGTGCAACATACGGGATCCGCTGCATCGCATCCGCGAGCGGATCGCTTTGGCCCTCGCCACCTGCTCGGTAGCCGAACTGGCGGCCGACAGGGTCGCGCCCGCGGTGGCCGCCGGCGCGCCGGTTCAGCTCATGCCCAGGAGACGGGTGTAAAGGAAACGAACGCGGGCGCCGCGCGCCCGCACGCGGGCGACGGCCCGCCAATCATCATGGTCCAGATTACAGAGAACGCATCGAAGCAGATCGTGAAGATGCTGACGAAGCAGCAGCTTGCCGGCGGCGGGCTGCGGGTCGGGCTGCGTGCCGGTGGGTGCTCCGGTTACGAGTACGTGTTCGGCTGGGAGCCGGAGCCACGCCCCGACGACAGTGTGTTCACAGGGCCCGACGACGCGCGCATCTTCATCGACCCGCGCAGCTTCCGGCTGCTCGACAACGCCGTGCTCGACTACGACACGAACCTCGTGAGCAAGGGCTTCTTCTTCCAGAACCCGAACGCGAAGAGCACCTGCGGCTGCGGGACATCTTTCAGCGCATAGCGCACCAACATCCCAAAACATCATGAGCACCGCTACAGAAACCATCGAACAGCTGGCCACCAAGGAATACAAGTACGGCTTCATCACCGATGTTGATGCCGATACGTTCCCGCCCGGGCTCAACGAGGACGTGGTCCGGGCGATTTCCGCGCGCAAGCAGGAGCCCGAGTGGCTGCTGGAATGGCGGCTGAAGGCCTATCGCGCCTGGCTGACGATGACGGAGCCCTCGTGGCAGAACGTCCACTATCCGGCCATCGACTACCAGGCGATCAGCTACTACTCGGCACCGAAGAAGAAGCCGGTGCTTGAACAGTCTCGACGAGGTCGATCCCGAGATCCGCAAGACGTTCGACAAGCTCGGCATCCCGCTCGACGAGCAGATGCTGCTCTCCGGCGTCGCCGTGGACGCGGTGTTCGACAGCGTGTCGGTCGCAACCACGTTTCGCAGCAAGCTCGCGGAGCTGGGAATCATCTTCTGCTCGTTCAGCGAGGCCGTTCGCGAGCATCCCGAGCTGGTGCGCAAGTACCTCGGCACAGTGGTGCCGTACACCGACAACTTCTTCGCCACGCTCAACTCCGCGGTCTTCAGCGACGGCAGCTTCGCGTACATCCCGAAGGGGGTCCGCTGCCCGATGGAGCTGTCCACCTATTTCCGGATCAACTCCGCCAGCACGGGACAATTCGAGCGCACGCTGATCGTGGCCGACGAAGGTGCATCCGTAAGCTACCTCGAAGGCTGCACGGCCCCGATGCGCGATGAGAATCAGCTGCATGCGGCGGTGGTCGAGCTCGTCGCCCTCGATGACGCGACCATCAAGTACTCGACGGTGCAGAACTGGTATCCGGGAGACGCCGAGGGCAAGGGCGGCATCTACAACTTCGTGACGAAGCGGGGCTCCTGCCTGGGGCGGAACTCGAAGATCACATGGACGCAGGTGGAGACCGGATCCGCCATCACATGGAAGTACCCGAGCTGTCTGCTCATCGGGGATGGATCGATCGGCGAGTTCTATTCGGTCGCGGTGACCAACCAGCGGCAACAGGCCGACACCGGCACCAAGATGATCCACATCGGGAAGAACACGCGCAGCACGATCGTCTCGAAGGGCATCTCGGCCGGACGCGGCCAGAACACCTATCGGGGTGCGGTGAAGATCGGCAAGAACGCGAGCGGCGCGCGTAACTACTCGCAGTGCGACTCGCTGCTCATCGGGGACAAGTGCGGCGCGCACACGTTTCCGTACCTCGAGATCAAGAACGCCGGCGCGCAGGTGGAGCACGAGGCGTCGACTTCGAAGATCGGCGAAGACCAGATCTTCTACTGCCGCCAGCGCGGGATCTCGTCCGAGGACGCCGTCAACATGATCGTCAGCGGCTTCTGCAAGGAAGTCTTCCGCGAGCTCCCGATGGAGTTCGCGGTCGAGGCCCAGAAGCTGCTCAGCGTAAGCCTCGAAGGGAGTGTCGGTTGACGTCAACCGTTCATCGTTAACCGTTGACCGTTAATCGTTAACGGTTGCCCCCCTGACCGCTGACCGCTGATCGCTGATCGTAAGAAGGAGAGACATGCTCGAGATAAAGGAACTGCGCGCACGGGTGCAGCACAAGGAGATCCTGAAGGGGGTCACCCTCACCGTGAACACCGGCGAGGTGCACGCCATCATGGGCCCGAACGGCTCCGGCAAGAGCACGCTCGCCCGTGTGCTCGCCGGCCACCCGGAGTACGAGGTCACGGGCGGTGAGGTCCTCTTCGAAGGCAAGGACCTGCTGGACCTCGATCCCGAGGAACGCGCGCGCGAAGGCGTCTTCATGGCGTTCCAGTACCCCGTCGAGATTCCGGGCGTCAACAACGCGCTACTTCCTCAAGGCGGCCGTCAACGCCGTCCGGAAGCATCGCGGTGAGCAGGAGCTCGATGCCATGGATTTCATGCAGCTGGTGAACGAACGGCTGCAGCTGATGCACATGGACCAGGACCTGCTCAAGCGGCCCGTCAACGAAGGGTTCTCCGGCGGCGAGAAGAAGCGTAACGAGATCTTCCAGATGCTGGTGCTCCAGCCGAAGCTGGCCGTGCTCGACGAAACCGACTCGGGTCTCGACATCGATGCCCTGAAGACGGTCGCCGAAGGTGTGAACGCGATGCGTTCCCCCGATCGCGCCATCGTCGTCGTGACGCACTACCAGCGGCTGCTCAACTACATCGTGCCGGACCGTGTTCACGTGATGACGGATGGTCGGATTGCCCGCTCCGGCGGCAAGGAACTGGCCCTGGAGCTCGAGGACAAGGGCTACGGCTGGCTTGAGGAAACCGAGGCCGCTCCGGCGGCGGGGCGGGGCTGAGCGATGGCTCCTGTTCTGGATCAGCGTGCGGCCTCCTCTCACCGCCGGCGCACGGTTTCTGGCCGAGTTCGAGACGCGCGTGACAGCAGCCCCTCGAGCGGGCCTTCCTGGCTTCGCCAGGAGCGCGAGCGGGCGATGGCGGCTTTCGGAGCGCAGGGCTTCCCGACGACGCGCGATGAGGAATGGCGGTTCACGCCAGTCACACCGATCGCGGAGACCGCGTTCGTGCCGGGTGAACTGCTGCACGTGCCCCCGGCCGACCTCGGCACGGTGGACCTTCGGCGCTGACACCGCGGCGGAACTGGTGTTCGTGAATGGCGTGTTCGTGCCGGCGCTGTCGCGTGTCGCGGACCTGCCCGTTGGCGTCGAGGTCGGCGCGCTCAGCCTCGTGCTCGGCGCGGGCGGCGCGGCTGTCGAGCCGTACCTCACGAAGGTGGCGCCATTCACCGGATCGCCGTTCACAGCGCTGAACACGGCTCTCTTCGAGGAAGGCGCGTTCGTCCACGTCCGCAAGAACGTGGTGGTCGAACAGCCCGTCCACGTGCTGTTCTACTCCACGGTCTCGGGGGCACCGAGCGTGTCCCATCCCCGGCTGCTCGCGGTGGTCGGTGAGCACGCCGAGGTGCGCATCATCGAGACCTACGCAGGACCCGCGGGCCACGTGTACTTCACCAACGCAGTCTCCGAGTTCGTCGCCGGCGATCGCTCGATCGTGGACCACTACCGGGTGCAGCGCGACAGCACGGCGGCATACCACGTCGGCGCCATGCAGGTGCGTACGGGCCGCGAGACTGTCTTCGTTTCGCACAACCTGGCGCTCGGCGCCGCCCTGGCCCGCAACGACATCGGCGCGGTGCTCGACGGCGAGGGCGGCGATACGACGTTGAACGGCCTCTACGTGGGCGACGGAACGCAGCTTGTCGACAACCACACCACGATCGACCACGCGCAGCCGCACAACGGCAGCCACGAGGTGTACAAGGGGCTGCTCGGCGGCCGGGCGCGCGGGGTCTTCAACGGCAAGATCATCGTGCGGCCGGATGCGCAGAAGACGGATGCCAAGCAGACGAACAAGGCGCTGCTCCTGTCGGACGAGGCGCAGATCAACACCAAGCCCCAGCTCGAGATCTTCGCCGACGATGTGAAGTGCACGCATGGGGCGACGGTGGGCCAGCTCGATCCCGACATGCTGTTCTACCTGCGCGCGCGCGGGCTCGGCCTGGCTGACGCGCGAGCGCTCCTGATCCGCAGTTTCGCGGGCGACGCCGTGAACCGCGTCAAGTTCGCCCCCCTGCGCGAGCGTCTGGAGGACACGCTGCTCGCCTTGATCCCGAAGGGCGCGGTCTAAGCGACTCGTGTGGGGCAGGGCTTCAGCCCTGCAAGCGAACGCAACAGCCATGTGGGGCAGGGCTTCAGCCCTGCAAGCGAACGCGACAGCCATGTGGGGCAGGGCTTCAGCCCTGCGACAGAAAACGGAATGGATGTGGCAGAAGCAACAGCGACACGGCAGACGTTCGACGTCGAACGCGTCCGGGCCGACTTCCCGATCCTGCGGCAGCAGGTGCACGGGCATCCCCTGGTGTATCTGGACAATGCCAACACGACCCAGAAGCCGCAAGCCGTCACTCGACGCGCTCTCCGACTACTACCTGTCGAGCAACGCGAACATCCACCGCGCCACGCACCTGCTGAGCGAGCGCGCCACGCGGGCCTATGAGCGCTCGCGCGTGCTGCTTCAACGATTCATCAACGCACGCGACAGCCACGAGGTGATCCTGACCCGGGGCTGCACGGATGGCATCAACCTGGTGGCGCAGTCCTGGGGCCGCCCTACGCTGAAGCCGGGCGACGAAGTGCTCATCTCGTGGATGGAGCACCATTCGAACATCGTCCCCTGGCAGCTGGTGTGCGAGCAGACTGGCGCGACGCTGCGGGTGGTGCCAATCGATGAGCGGGGCGACCTGCGGATGGACGAGTTCGATCGCCTCCTCACCGAGCGCACGCGCATCGTCGCCATGATCCACGTGTCGAATGCTCTCGGCACGATTGCACCCGTTGCCGACATCGTGCGGAAGGCGCACGCCGCCGGCGCCGTGGTGCTCATCGACGGCGCGCAGGCGGCGGCCCACGTGCCCGTCGACGTGCAGGCGCTCGATGCCGACTTCTACGCCTTCTCCGGCCACAAGATGTTCGGGCCCACGGGAACGGGCGTGCTGTACGGGAAGGCCGCTCTTCTCGAACGGATGCCGCCGTACCAGGGTGGGGGCGACATGATCGCGTCCGTCACCTTCGAGAAGACGACCTACAACTCGCTGCCCTACAAGTTCGAGGCGGGAACGCCGAACATCGCCGGAGTGGTTGGCCTCGGGGCCGCTGTGGATTACCTGAACGCCGTGGACCGTGACGCGGCGCGTGCACACGAAGACGGTCTGCTGGCGTTCGCCACGGCGCAGGTCGCCACCGTCCCCGGCGTGCGCATCATCGGCGAGGCACGGGCGAAGACGAGCGTGCTGTCGTTCGTGATGGACGGGATCCACCCGCACGATATCGGCACGGTGCTGGACAACGAAGGGGTCGCCATCCGCACGGGTCAGCATTGCGCGCAGCCGGTGATGGATCACTACGGCGTCGGCGTCGACCGCCCGCGCGTCGCTGGCGTTCTACAACACGACATCAGACGTCGAGGCGCTGGTGAAGGCGCTGCACAAAGCAAAGGAGCTGCTGGGCTGAGGCCACAGCATCACGCACCATGTCCGACCTGCGCGATCTCTACCAGGAAGTGATCCTGGACCACAACCGCCGGCCGCGGAACTTCCGCCGGCTGGAGTGCGCCGATCGCACGTGCGAAGGCTTCAACCCGCTGTGCGGCGACCGCCTCACGCTGTTCGTCGAACTGGACGGAGACCGCATTACGGATGTCAGCTTCGAGGGCACCGGATGCGCCATCTCCCGGGCGTCGGCATCGCTGATGACCGACGCCTTGAAGGGGAAGACCGTCACGGAAGCGGACGCCCTGTTCGAGCGGTTCCGCCAGCTGGTCACCTCCAATCCAGAGGCCGCGCCCGACATCGCCGGACTCGGCAAGCTCGCCGTGTTCGCCGGCGTCCGCGAGCATCCCAGCCGGATTAAATGCGCCACGCTTTCCTGGCATACGCTCCGAGCCGCCGTGACCGGCGGGGCGACGAGGGTGTCTACGGAGTGAACCTCGCAAATGAAAAATGTAGAATGCAAAATGTAAAATGTAAGAAGGCTTAGTCGGCCGCCTTCGTTTTCATTCTTCATTTTTCATTTTTCATTCGTCATTACTCATTTCGAACCCGTCAATGAAACAGCTTCCAGTGATCCAACCGGAGTCCACCACCCCCGGTCCAGCGCCCTCCGAGATGCGCACGGCCGGGATGGTCAGCGATCCGGCGCGGCTCGCGGAGTTGCGGCCCGGCATCATCGCGGCGATCAAAACGGTGTTCGACCCGGAGATTCCGGTGAACATCCACGACCTCGGGCTCATCTACGAGGTCCTTGTGGACTCCGCGTCGGCCGTCGGCGTGCGCATGACGCTGACCGCGCCGAACTGCCCCGCGGCGCAGTGGCTGCCCGGGCAGGTCGAGCAGAAGGTCAAGGCGGTCGAGGGTGTGACCGACGTCCGGGTGGACGTGGTGTTCGATCCGCCGTGGGATCGCGACCGGATGTCCGACGCCGCGAAACTGCAGCTCGGGATGTGGTAGGCGGCCTTCCCTGCCGCACCCGTTGCCGGCGACTCCTGATGTGGAGTATAGTCTCCACATGTGGAGTCAACAACAATGACGCCCGCCCGCGCCACGGCTCTGCGAAGCTCCGTTCCCGCCGACGTCGCGGCTGATCGGCAGTCACCGGACGCACGCCGCCGCCTTTCCGGACCCGGCATCCGGACTTTCTTCAGGATCGCCTCGGCCTGGCAGCTCTCGGGCGACGAACAGCGGGGCCTGCTCGGCTGGCCCGCTGCCTCCACCTTCTACAAGTACCGCGCCGGTGACGTTGGCGTGCTGTCGTTCGACACGCTCACGCGGTTGTCGCTCGTCCTCGGCATCTACAAGGCGCTGCACGTCCTCTACCCTGACCCGGCGCTCGCCGATCGGTGGGTCCGGCTGCCCAACGCGCACCCGATCTTCGGCGGGCGCCCCGCGCTCGCGCTCATGACCGACGGAGGGATCGACGGGCTGTACCACGTGCGGCGGCTGCTCGACGGCCGGCGCGGATGATTCCGTCGCCTCCCCAGGTGCGTCTGCGCCGTAAGGTGACGCACCGGCTGATTGCTTCCCGGTTCCCCTCTGCCGGCATTCTGGACCAGGTCGCCAGCTCGGCCGATCTCGACGCCGTCTTCGAGCTCGAAGGCTGGACCAACGACCGCATCACGACGGAGCTCGGCATTCTGTTACGCATCCCAAAGGAGGAATGGGCAGTCGGCACCTCCATGTCGTCGGTGGTGATGGCGGCGTTCTGTCATCCCCGGGTCGGCGGCGGCCGGTTCAACGACGAGGCACGGGGTGCCTGGTACAGCTTCGTTCACCCTGGACACCGCGCACGCCGAGGTTGCGTACCATCGCGGGCGGGAGCTGGCCGAAATCGGGGTGACGGACGCCAGGATGGAGATGCGGGAATACGTCGTCGAGACCAGCGGCCCCTTTCACGACATCCGCACGGACGCGCGCGAGTACCGCCCGCTCTACGACCCTGAGAGCTACGTCGCGTCGCAGCGCTTCGCGCTGCGATCTGCTCGCGAGCGGATCGAACGGGATCGTCTACCGCTCCGTGCGCCGGGAGGGCGGAACGTGCCTCGCGTGCTTCCGTCCGCGACTGCTCGCCGGCGTCCGGGTTGCCGGCCATTACGAGTACCGGTGGAACGGCAGTGGCCCTCCCGCGATCCGTCGGGTCAATGCACCGCCCCACGACATCCAGGCGCTCTGACTGGAGCTCAACACCAGGTGCCGACGGACGCGAGGGATGGGCGGCACGGCGCTTGGGTACTCGGCCGTCGAGGAGAGCCCATGTCCGCTGCCACTGCCAGGCGAGTAGCAAGGAGCACATCCGCCAGCGCCAATGCGGTCGCTGCCGTGGAGCGGTTGTCTGGCTGCGCGACATCGAACGTCCTGGTCGCACGGCAGCTGAGCAGTCTCGAGCGTGAGTGGGATCTCGAGCGCGCCCTGCACACATGGTTCGCATCCGTCGTGCTGACAGGCGCCACGCTCGCGGCGACACGCAATCGCCGCTGGATGGCGCTGCCGGCCGTTGCGGCCGGGTTCATGCTGCAGCACGCTGTTCAGGGCTGGTGCCCGCCACTGCCGCTCTTCCGCCGGCTCGGCTTCAGAACCCACGCGGAGATCGCCCGTGAGCGATACGCGCTCAAAGCCATGCGTGGGGACTTCGCGGGGCTCGGTCTGGATCGCGGCGCCGGGTGCGCCCGGCGAGCGTACGACGCGGCGCGGCCACGCTGAGGAGCGCGGTTGCGGTCGTGCGGTGCTCGTGATAAGACCACTCTGCTTCGCCGCCATCATTCAGCCCGGATATGACATTCGTCTGCAGGGCCAGACCGGCCCGCAGCCTGTAGTCTGGCCCTGCAGCCCTGAGCGTCGCTCCGGGGCGTGCATCGAAGGAGCCCGCATGAAGCCAGCGACCGTATTTCTCGGCGAGATGACGAACCCGGAGCTCGAGGCATTCCTGAAGGAGCATCACACCGTGATTGTGCCGGTCGGTGCGACCGAGCAGCATGGGCCGCATCTCGCTCTCATGACTGACGTGCTCATCCCGCAGGAGATCGCGCGCCGGGTTGCGCCAACCGTTGGCGCCGTGGTGGCCCCTCCCGTCAACTATGCGCTGTCATACCCGCACGTCGGCTTCACGGGGCTGGTGCACGTCAGCGTCTCCACCTTCATGTCGCTGCTCGAAGATCTCTGCCTCTCGTTCGCCACCTCGGGATTCAAGCGCATCGTCTTTCTCAACGGCCACTACGACAATACCTACGCCATCGCGTATGCCTGCGCGAATGCGGCGTACAAGATGCCGAAGGACGTGCGCGCCTTCCCGGTGAACTACTGGGACGGGATCCCGCCGGAGGTTGCCGCGCAGTACTCCGGGCTGTCGAAGGGGCTGCACGCGCATGCTGCGGAGACAGCGGCCATCCTGGCCATCAACCCCGATCTGGTCGACATGGAGAAGGCGAACTGCGAGTTCCCGCCGTTCCCGGAGTTCACGGTCAACAGCATGGCCGTGCACACGGCGTTCTTCTTCAGCGCACCGGGCTCGGTGCACGCGGCCACTCGCTCCGGCACCTGGGGTGAGGCGCGCGGGGCAACGGCGGAGATGGGGGAGACCTACCTCCAGATTGGTGTGCAGTCCACGCTGGCGGTGCTCGAGAACATCGAGCGAACGTTTGCGGCGATGCCCGGGCGCCCGTCATGAGGAGGCACTCCCGGCCGACCTGCGCAAGCGTGGTGGGCGGGGGTGGTGGGATCGTGACGAGGTGAACGTCCCTGCTTCGACCGCACGGGAGCACTGATGGCCCGCCGCACTGCTTCGCCTGCACCGCCCGGGGGAGATGATGAGCTCGCGGCTTTGTATCGGGGGCCGCTCGACGAGTTCATCGACGCGCGGAATCGGCTGGCCACGCGCCTGCGACAGGCCGGTGACACCGGGGAGAGTGCACGCGTCAAGGCCCTGCCAAAGCCCAGCGCCCCGGCCTGGGCGCTCAACCATGTGTACTGGCACGCGCGGAAGGACTACGACCGGCTGATCGCCGCCGGGGATCGCCTGCGGGCGCTACAGCAGCAGATGCTCGGGGGCCGGGCGGTTGACCCGCGCGAGTCCATGCAGGAGCGGCAGACGGCCGTGCGACAGGTGGTCGATCGGGCGGCGCGCTTCCTCGCCGATGGCGGACACCCGGTGACGGACGCCACGCGGCAGCGCCTGAACGTGACCGCCGATGCCCTGGCCACGTGGGGCAGCCAGCCGCAGGGATACGTTCATGGGCGGCTCGATCGGGATATCGATCCGCCGGGCTTTGCGGCGCTGGCATCGCTCGGCCCGCCGGCGTTGCGGCTGGTCAAATCGGGCAGAGGCGCTGCTGACGTACCATCCCCTGTTTCAGCGGAAATCGAGCAACCGCAATTCAGACCGACGCCCGCGGCTAGAGGCGCTCCGCGCGGCCACAAGGGCACGCGGGAGCCGACCGCCGCGGAGAAGGCTGCCGCAAGACGCGCGGCAGAGAAGGCTGCCCAGCAAGCAGAGCGTGCGCGGGAGGCGGAACACCGGAGGCTCGCTCGCGTCTTGCAGGATGCCGAACGCGAGGTCCGCGGCCGAGCCACCGCGCGCGACCGCGCGGCCAGCGCGCTGACGGGGGCGGCGGCCGATCTCCACAGCCTGACGCAGGAGGTCGCCTCGCTCGAGCGGCAGTTAGCGACCCTGCGAACCCGTCTCGCGACGGCCGAGAGCGCGCACCGGGAAGCCCAGACCGCCGCTGGCGAAGCCGATCGAGCACACGCCGCGGCGGAAGACGCTGCCGCACGCGGCCGCCGCGAGCTGGAACGGGTGGAGAAATCCTAGCGCTAGGCTACGGGACTCTCGTCGGGCCATGCGCCGTTTTGCAGGGCTGAAGCCCTGCCCCACTTGACCCTGGTGCGCTCACGGCCCACACCAGCCCGAGCGCCCTCGAGTGATGCGACTACATCGTCAGGTGCACGAACATGCATGTGGGGCAGGGCTTCAGCCCTGCATGTGGAACAGGGCTTCAGCCCTGCTGTGCGCCCGCGCTGGCCCCACTCCCGCGATTCGCACTAACATCCGCCCATGCACGTGGACCTGCTGGCCTTCGGCCCGCATCCAGACGACATCGAGATCGGAATGGCTGGCACGATCGCGAAGCACGCGGCCCTTGGGGCCCGCGTCGGCCTGTGCGATCTCACCCGCGGCGAGCTGGGCAGCAACGGCAGACCAGACGAGCGCGTACAGGAGGGCGAGGCGGCCGGACGCGTGCTCGGTGCCGCCTGGCGCGTGAACCTGGGACTGCCCGACGGCGGCCTCTCACCCACCCGCGACCAGGTCACCGTGGTCGCCGGACTGATCCGCCGGGCGCAACCATCGATCCTGGCCGTCCCGCACGCCAGGGATCGCCATCCCGATCACGGGGCCGCACATCACCTCCTGGTGCGCGCGATCTTCGATGCCGGCCTGCGGCGCTTTCCCGTCGCCGGGGACCCGTGGCGTGCACGTGCCGTGTGCAGCTACTTCATCAACGATCACGACGCACCCTCGTTCGTCGTCGATGTGTCGGAGTTCTACGAGCGGAAGCGTGAGGCGCTGGCGTGCTACCGCTCCCAATTCAGCGCCGAATTCCCCGACACGGTGGCGACCCGGCTGACGTCGCCTCTCTTCGCGCAGCTCGTCGAGAGCCGCGACTCCCAGTTCGGCGCGCGCGCGGACGTTCGGTGGGCTGAAGGCTTCGTCGCCCAGCAGCCACTCCGCATAAGCCATCTCTTCGCCGCCTTCGAACTCGAGATGCCGACGCGGGGCGCGCGGGCATCCTCGTGAACATCGGGATCGTCTGCTACGCGTCGGTGGGCGGCAGCGGCGTGGTGGCGACGGAGCTCGCCAGTGCGCTGGCGCACCGCGGGCACGAGGTGCACGTCCTCAGCAGCGAGGTGCCCTTCCGGCTGCGTGACGAGCCGCGCCTGACGTTCCACCGGGTCGAGACCCCGGCGTACCCGCTGTTCCGCGAACCGCAGTACGTCCTCTCGCTGGCGAACAAGATCGTGCAGGTCTCGCGTGCGCAGGCCCTCGACGTCGTGCACGCCCATTACGCCATCCCGCACGCCGCCGCGGCGTACCTGGCGCGCCAGATCATCGCCGACACGCATCGGCCCGTACCGGGCATCGTCACCACGCTGCACGGCACGGACATCACAATCGTCGGCAGCGATCCCAGTTATACCGAGACCGTGGCCTACTGCATCGGCCAATCGGACGCGGTGACGGCCGTCTCCGACAGCCTGCGGGCCGACACCTACCGCGCGCTCGGCGTGAAGATGCCGATCGAGGTCCTTCCGAACTTCCTCGACTGTGATCGCCACCGGCGGCGGTCGTCCCCGGAGCTGCGCGAGCAGCTGCTGCGGGGAGCCGATCACCTGATCGTCCACATGTCGAACTTTCGTCCGGTCAAGCGGGTGGACGCCGTGGTGGAAATCTTCCGGCGCATGCGCGGACGGGTCAACGCCCGCCTGCTGCTGGTCGGGGACGGTCCCGATGCCCACATGGCCCAGGAGCGGCTGATGTCGGCGGGACTGATGGGGCAGGCCGAGTTCCTCGGCGAGCAACTCGACATTGTCGCGCTGCTGTCGGTCGCCGATCTGTTTCTGCTGCCATCATCCCAGGAGAGCTTCGGCCTCGCGGCGCTCGAGGCGATGGCGTGCGAGGTGCCGGTAATCGCATCCGCCGTCGGCGGGTTGCCGGAAGTGATCCAGCACGGCGAAACAGGATTCCTCTACCCGCCTGAGGATTTGCAGGCGATGGCCGACAGCGGCGTCCGCCTGCTGCAGGATGCGGCGCTGCATGCCCGGATTGCCCGCACCGCGCGCGCAGTGGTGGCCGAACGCTTCTGCACAGCCGCGGTCGTGCCGCTGTACGAGGCCTGTTACCGCGGGCTGCTTGCGAAGATGGGCCGCGAGGGGGTGTAGGTCACCCGAGCACGTCCACGGCTCCCGCACGCACGTCGACCGAGAATCTGCGGCCGCTCTCGAACACCTCCCCGTCGGCGGCGAATCCCACCCTCTCGGCGCACTCGATGCGGGCGCTGCGCGCGCGAAACACCAGCAGCGCACCCTCAGGCACCGGACGACTGCCGCGCAGGCACACCAGGTTGAGCGCCAGCCGCACGCGCCAGTCCTGCGGGACGACGCAGATTTCGCACTCGCCGTCGTTGCTGGACGAGGCGACCGGCAGCCGCAGCCCCGCGCCGAGCAGGGGCTGGTTTGCCACGAAGACTGCGTGACAGGCGCCCTCCCAGCGCCATGGCCCGCCACGCCCGAGGCCCTCCGCAACCACTCGCGTGGTTGTTCGAGGGGTCAGCGCGATCTGCCGGGCAGCTGCGAGGAGATAGGCGTGTGAACCGAGCGCACGGATGAGCGGCCGAAGAATGGAGCCATGCCGTCGGGCCCGTCCTATGAGCGCGGTGGTGTCCGCCACCAGCCCGAGGCCGCCCACGGTGGCGAACCGATGGCCGTTCACCTCCACGAGATCGAGGGCCGTCGCGGTGCCGCTTGCGATCCGGCGGGCCGCCGCGAGCGGGTCAGGCGGGAGCCCCAGGCATCGCGCAAAATCATTCCCGCTTCCGACAGGCACGACACCAAGACACACGCGATAGCCGTTCACGGCGTTGAGCACGCAATTGACCGTGCCGTCACCACCGGCGACGATGATGGTGCGCCCGTCCGCGGCTGCCGCGCGCGCCTGTTCCGCAAGGACGCCGGCCGCGGCGGATGTCCGCACCTGCAGCTCGCCGCGCCTCGCGAGGATGCGCGGCAGCTCGGGCCAGCGGTCGAGCACGCGCCCGCCGCCTGCGGAGGGGTTCACCAGCAGCGTCACGAGTTCAGGCACACATGTCTCAGGCGTATCATCGCACCTGCACGGCCCCCATCGCCTCTATGCCGATCGTCCCGGTCAACGACGCCCACGACAGCCGCATCGCCGAGTACCGGAGCGTGCCCGATGGCGTGCTGCTCCGGGATCTGGGACTGTTCGTCGCCGAAGGGCGGCTGGTGGTGCGCGAACTGCTCGCGGCGTCTCAGGTCCGTCCGCGGTCCCTGCTCCTGACCCAGGGCGCTCTCGACGACCTCGGGGAATTGCTGGGGGACCATACACCGTTCCCCGTCTACCTCGCCGCCAGGTCCGTCATGAGCGACATTGCCGGCTTCAACATCCACCGGGGATGCCTCGGGCTCGGCGTGCGGCCTCCGCCCACGTCCATCTCTGAACTCATTGCCGGGCCGCTCCCCGCAACAACCGTGGGGCAGGCGTTCGGATCGCCGGCATCGGCCGTCTCGCGGGTGATCGTGCTCGAAGCTGTGAGCAACGTCGACAACATCGGCGGAATTTTCCGCTCCGTCGCGGCGCTTGGCGGTCATGCGGTGGTCGTCGGGCCCGGCTGCGGCGATCCGCTCTATCGCAAGGCCATCCGCACGTCGATGGGGGCGGCGTTGCGCGTCCCGTTCGCCTGGGCGACGGCCTGGCCCGAGGCGCTTCACGACCTGCAGGCGGCCGGTTTCACCCTCGTCGGTTTGACACCCGAGCCTCGTGCGGAGCCGCTCGAGGACGTGGCCGCCGACCTGCGGGCGCGAGCGCGTGTCGCGCTGGTCGTGGGAGCCGAAGGTGCCGGACTCAGCGCCACAGCGCTCGGGTGCACCGACCTCCGCGTTCGCATTCCGATGGCTCCGGGTATCGACTCCATCAACGTTGCCACCGCCGCCGCCATCGCGCTGTACCGGATCGCGTAGCGCGCACGTCGGGCGCGCCCCGAGCCTCTTGAATTCGTGTTCGTCCGTTGTTCTCGTTGTGTTCTTCGTCAGCTTCGCCGGCCTCCGCTCGCATCCGGCCCGGATTTCGGGATCGGGCTGCCAGATGCAAGAATTGACTATGCGCATTGCCCTGGCGCAACTGAATTTCACTATCGGTGCGTTCGAGCAGACGTACAGGCAGATCCGCGCGGCGGTTGACCGCGCCCGCGCCGCCGGGGCGCACATGGCCGTGTTCACCGAAATGGCGACCACGGGGTATCCGCCGCGCGACCTGCTGAACCACGACACCTTCATTCGCGCGAATCTCGACCTGCTCGATCGGATCGCCGCCCTGACCGACGAGCGCTTCGGGCTCATCGTCGGGTGCGTCACGCCGAACACGGCTGGGGCTGGAAAGCCGCTCTTCAATACCGCGGCGCTGTGCCAGCGAGGCACCGTCGTCGGGCGCCATCACAAGACGCTGTTGCCGACGTATGACGTGTTCGACGAGGACCGTTATTTCGAGCCGGGCCTCACGGTGGAGCCGTTCGACTGCATGGGACACCGCCTCGGCCTCACGGTCTGCGAAGAGGTCTGGAACGATCGCGACTTCTGGCCGAAGCGGCTGTACGCGCGCGACCCCGTCTGCGAGCTGGCCGACCAGGGCGCCGACCTGCTGATCAACATCTCATCGAGCCCGTTCACGATCGGCAAGGCCCAGGTGCGGCGCCAGATGATTCGCCAGGAGGCGGTCGAAGAACGCACGGCCCTTCATCTACGTGAACCAGGTTGGCGGAAACGACGAGCTCGTCTTCGACGGGCACTCGCTCGTGTTCGATGCGCAGGGGCATGTCGTCTTGCGCGGGCGTGACTTCGAGGAGGACTTCCTTGTCTGTGATGTGCCGGCACCTGGGGGTGGCATCGTCTTCACTCGCGCGGTGAGGCCGGGGACGGCCGGGACTGAAGTCCCGGCCCCTCATTGCACTCCGGATGCCCAGCCGGAGCTCTCCGATGTAGGGCCGGGCCTCCCCGATGTGGAGCCGGGACTTCAGTCCCGGCGCGACACCGACCCGGACGATGCCCCTCCCGAGGAGCAGGCCTTCAAAGCCTTGACGATGGGTCTTCGTGACTACGTGCACAAGTGCGGCTTCTCGCGCGTGGTGCTCGGGCTGTCGGGCGGCATCGATTCGGCCGTGACCGCGAGCCTTGCCGCCGCGGCGCTTGGACCGGAGCACGTGACAGGTGTCGCCATGCCCACGCGCTACTCATCGACCGGCAGCGTGGAGGACGCCGAGGCACTCGCCCGCAATCTCGGGATCGGCTACCGCATCATACCCATCGACACGGTGTTCGGAAGCTACCTGGAGGCTCTTGGTCCTGTGTTCGCCGGGCTCGCGCCCGACGTGACCGAGGAGAACATCCAGGCACGAGTGCGCGGGGGCGTGTTGATGGCGCTGTCGAACAAGTTTGGCGCCCTGCTGCTGACAACCGGCAACAAGTCCGAGATTGCGGTGGGCTACTGCACGCTCTACGGCGACATGGCGGGCGGGCTGGCGGTGATCAGCGACGTGCCGAAGACGTTCGTCTATCGGCTGGCCGAGTACATCAACGCACGCGGGCCGCAGCCCGTGATTCCCCGTGCGACGATCACCAAGGCCCCCAGCGCCGAGTTGCGGCCAGACCAGACCGACCAGGACAGCCTTCCTCCGTACGACCTGCTGGACCGCATCATCGAAGCCTATGTCGAACGCAACCTCGACGTCGACGCCATTGCCGCTCTCGGGGTGGATCGGGGCATCGCCGTCCGGGTCGTGTCCCTGATCGATCGCAACGAGTACAAGCGGCGCCAAGCGGCGCCGGGGCTGAAGATCACCTCGAAGGCATTCGGCGTGGGCCGGCGGTACCCGATCGCGGCCGACTACGGTGAGATGACCCGTGCACGCGCCGCAGCGACCGCCGCTCCTGAGGTGCGCGCCGGCACGCCCGAGCCGTGATGCGCCGCCTTCCGGATCTTCGGGCGGTCGCAGCCAGGCTCCCCGCCCGCCCTCGAACCCGCTTCGCGCCTTCTCCCACCGGCTGGCTTCACCTCGGGCACGTCGTCAATGCGTTGTACACGTGGGGTGTCGCAGGTGCGCTCGGAGGCACCGTGCTGCTCCGCATCGAAGACCACGATCGCGAGCGCTCACGTCCGGAATACGAACGGGGAATCCTCGAAGACCTGGCGTGGCTGGGCCTCGAAGGAGACGCTGCGGGATCCGCGGCCCCGGAACGCGTGCCACGCCAGAGCGAGCGCGAGGCAGCCTACACGCAGGCCCTGCGATCGCTGGAGGGTCGTGGTCTCGTCTACGCGTGCGTCTGTTCCCGAAAGCAGATCGAGCGATTCGCGACCGACGCGGCGCGCGAGCTGAAGTATCCCGGGACGTGCCGCGCAGCGTCGGCTGCCGTTGGACCCCGGTGCTGGCCTGCGCGTGCGGTTCGAGCCTGGTGTCGAATGCTTCGAGGATGCCCTGATGGGGGCGCACGCCCAGGATCCGGCCGCGCAGACAGGCGACCTGTTGATCCGCGATCGCCTCGGCGGCTGGACGTACCAGTTTGCCGTCACCGTCGACGACAGTGAGCAGCACGTGGATCTCGTGATCCGCGGCGCAGACCTCCTGGCCTCGACAGGCCGGCAGATCCGGCTCGCTCGCCTCCTGGGCCGCCCCGAGCCGCCGCTGTTTCTGCACCATCCCCTGCTCTACGCGCCCACGGGTGTGAAGTTGAGCAAGGCGAACCGCGACACGGGCATCCGCGAACTGCGGGCGCAAGGGCTGTCAGCCGAAGACGTGCTCGGCCTCGCCGCGGCTCATGCAGGTCTGATCGCGCGGCCGCGTCCGGTTGCCGCGGGTGAGGTCGCGTCCCTCTTCCGCGGCGCACCTGTCCTGCAGGAGGACGCGTGAACCGGCGCGACTTCCTGAAACTCACGTCGGCCGCGAGCGCCACGATTGCGGCCCGCCGTGCAGCCGCGGCTCCGAGCGCACCGGCCCTCGTCACGGCTGAACGGCTGCGCCCTCTCGTGACATCCGGAGTGCAGGCCGGCGATGTCACCGCGCGCCGCGCGGTGATCTGGAGCCGTGCCGATCGGCCCGCACGGATGATCGTGGAGTACGCCACCAACGACGCGTTCCGAGGCGCGACGACCATTGCAGGTCCCACGGCGGTCGAAGACACGGACTTCACGGCGCGCCTCGACCTCGCCGGGCTCAGGCCGGGAGAGATGGTGTTCTACCGCGTGCGCTTCGAGAGCCTGGCCCATCCGGGCACGCGGAGCGAGCCCATCACCGGCCAGTTCCGAACCGCGCCCCGGGTGCGGCGGCGCATCAGGCTCGCGTGGTCCGCGGATACCGTGGGACAGGGCTGGGGCATAAGCCCGGAGCATGGCGGCCTGCGTACCTACGAGACGATGCTTCGTCATGAGCCGGACGTCTTCGTGCACTCCGGCGACATGATCTACGCCGACACCCCGCTCCTGCCGGAGGTGCCGCTGGCCGACGGGCGCGTGTGGAAGAACGTCATCACGCCCGCGAAGTCGAAGGTGGCCGAGGCGCTGGACGAGTTCCGCGGCAACTACGCCTACAACCTGCTCGACCAGCACATGCGCCGATTCAACGCGTCCGTGCCCGTGCTCGCGCAGTGGGACGACCACGAGGTGATGAACAACTGGCATCCGGGGATGACCCTCGAGGGTGATCCGCGGTACCGCGAGAAGCGGATCGCGGTGCTCGCCGCACGTGCCAGGCGGGCCATGTTTGAATATGTGCCCTTCCGCCGGTCCTCGGGCGAGGCCGGGCGCGTCTATCGCGCCTGTGCTTATGGCCCTCGGCTCGATGTGTTTCTGCTGGACGAGCGCAGCTATCGCGGACCGAACGGAACGAATATCGCCCCGGTCAGGGGGCCGGCGACCGCGATGCTCGGACGCGCCCAGCTCGATTGGCTGAAGGCGCGGCTCCTCGCCTCGGCGGCCACGTGGAAGGTCATCGCCACCGACCTGCCACTCGGACTCATCGTCGGCGACGGCGCGCGCGAGGGGCAGCCCGCGTTCGAGGGATGGGCCAACGGCGGAGGTCCCGCACTGGGCCGCGAGCTCGAGCTCGCGGAGCTCTTCTCGTTCATCAAGCGGCACCGCATCCGCAACACCGTGTGGATCACGGCCGACGTGCACTACGCGGCGGCACTCCACTATCAGCCCTCGCGCGCCGTGACGAAGAACTTCCTGCCGTTCTGGGAATTCGTCGCGGGCCCGCTGCACGCGGGCAACTTCGGACCGAATGCGATCGATCCGACGTTTGGCCCGGAGGTGAAATTCCAGAGCGCACAGCCCGGCGGGCCGCAGAACCGGCCGCCAAGCGAGGGCTACCAGTACTTCGGCACGCTGACGGTCGCCGGCGAGAGCGGCAGGTTGACGGCGGAGTTGTTCAATGTCGCCGGCGAGCGACTCTACGGCGTGGATCTCGATCCGTAGGGAGCGGCAGTCGAGACATCGCGGGAGCGGGGCCGGCGCGAGGCGATCTCGATCCCGAGCGAGGCCTCGGAGACGAACGCGCGCATCGCGCGAGCAACGATCGCGTTGAGCTGGACGGGGCCGGAGACCTCGAGCTGGGGCAGACCGACGAGGCGCGCACCGGGTGTCCGGCCTTGAACTCCAGCGAACAGGACGAAGTAGACCCCAGTGAGCACAATCAGCACCGGCGTCGTCGCCGGCATGCCGAAGGCCAGGACCTCACTTACGGGCAGGCGGCACACGGCGGCCGTGGCGCCCAGCACCACTGCGTAGATGACCGACAGCAACGCCGCGTCGGCCGACGCGGCGGCCATGCGCAGCAGCTCGGGCGAGAGCCGCACGGCAGGCCCGGACGTGCGCACCTGCGCGGCTGCCGTGACGTCAGCGGCCGCGGGCAGCTCATGCTCGATCGACGCCAGGAATTCGTGGGGATCGAGACCAACCGCTTGTGCGAACGCGCGGATGTAGGAGCGCGCGTAGATGCCGGCGGGGAGCTGGTGGAATTGGCCGGCATCCATCAACCGAAGCATGGATGGGCTAATACGGGTCCGCTGCGCGATGTCGCTCAGCTGCAAGCCGGCGGCGAGCCGTGCCTGCTGCAGCCGAGTGGCGGTCGTCCGTGCTCCCATCGTCTCTCGCATCGTATGTGGTCGCCCTCGAAAGTATTACCGTGACAGGGAACCAGCACAGCGGACTCAGAACCCGTCCATTATGCCCCGCTCCTGACGTCGGCCGAAGCGGCATTTAGCCGCCCCTGGCGATTCGACCTCTTTCAGTTCGTCCCACCCAAAGGGCTCGCGCCGACCGGGTTCACTGCAAATCCGTTGACTTTCGCCGCCGGTCGCCGTATTTAATGCGCCTGCCCACCTGTTTTCGGTGGGTGTGGCGCCATCCCGCCCGCCACGCCCGCCTGTGCAAGTGCCGTTGATGGAGGTTCACGTGACGCGCTTTCCTTGCCGGATCAGTGTTTTGCCACTCGCTGCTCTCCTATTTTTCGTCGCAGCCGGTCTTGCGTCGGCCCAGTCCGGCACCGCCGGCCTGCGCGGCACCGTGACGGACGAACAGGGCGCGCATGTGCCGGGAGCGACCATCACGCTTGCGAATCCCGGCACCGGGTTCTCGCGAGATACGGTGGCGGACAGCACAGGCGACTACCAGTTCGTCGCCATCCCCCCTGGCACCTACATCGTGACTGCCGAGTTGGCGGGCTTCCGCACGGCCGTGTACGACAAGGTCGAACTCCCCGTGGACACGATCGCGCGTCAGGACTTGAGGCTCACTGTGGGTGCGCTCAGCGAGAGCGTGCAGGTCGTGGCAGAGACCAGGGTCATCAACACCACCGACGCGAGCTTGGGTAATGTGATCTCAGGCAATCAGGTGCGAGCGCTCCCGCTCGAGGCGCGCAGCGTCGTTGGTCTTTTAAGCCTGCAGACCGGCGCGGTTTTTGTGCCAACGAACACCCTCGGCGATCAGGACAACCGGAGCGGCTCGGTGAGCGGCGCTCGTGCCGACCAGGCGAATGTGACGCTCGACGGCGTAGACAACAATGATCCGGTGTTCAACACGGCGTATGCGGGCGCCCTCCGCTCGACCCTGGACTCACTCCAGGAGTTCCGCGTCACGACGAGCAATTACGGTGCGGACTCGGGTCGCTCCTCCGCCGCACAGGTGTCTCTCGTTACCAAGAGCGGCACGAACGCCTATCACGGATCGGCCTACGACGTCGTGCGCCGTACGGCGACCTCGGCCAACGAGTACTTCAACAAGCTCTCCGGGAACGATGTCCCAAAGCTTGACAAGAACATTTACGGGGGGGCATTCGGTGGCGCGCTGATCAAGGACAAGCTGTTCTTCTTTGGCAACTACGAACGCCTCCGGGAGGAATCCGAAGCTTTGACGGAACGGCAGGTGCCGTCGATGTCGATGCGGGACGGGGTGATGGTGTATCAGTGTGCGGATCCGGCGCTCTGCCCTGGCGGAACGGTGCAGGGTTTCGCGAACACCCATGCCGTACCGGCGGGTTACTACGGTGCGTCCCCGTCGGAGCTCGCCAGCCTCGATCCCCTGGGCATCGGCCCAAGCGTTCTGGCGTCCGAGTATTTCAAGGAGCTTCCGCCACCGAACGACGCCGGGCTCGACGGCTACAACATCATGGCCCACAAGTTCACCGCGCCGTTCAGCAACACCTTCAACACGGGGATCGGGCGCGTGGACTACCGGCCCGGAGGGAACCAAAGCTTCTTCGGGCGCTTCAACGTGCAGCGCGATACGGAGCTCGACGTTCCTCAGTACCCAGACCGCGATCTCCCGCCGAACACGACGCGTGAGATCAAGAGCTGGGGCACTGCGATTGGCTGGGATTCCGTCTTGAGCGCGCGGCTCATCAACACCTTCCGCTACGGCTTCACGAAGATCGTGTCCGACCGCATCGGCACGCTCACGGGACCACAGGTGTACTTCCGCTTCGCGGACGACCTCAACGAGGGGTTCGCGAATAATGGCCGTGAAACGCCTACGCACAACTTTGTGAACGACATGACATGGCTGAAGGGCAGCCAAACGATCAAGTTCGGGACAAACCTGCGATTCACTCGAATTCCGACCTACACTGATGGCAACTCGTTCAGCTACGGGAACGTGAACCCCTCGTGGGTAGCCGGAGTCGGACGCACCTACACTCCCGGCCGCGACAGCTGCGACCAGGCAGGCTGTGCGGCGCTCCCCGCTGTCGCCGAGGGATGGAACTGGGCCGATGCATGGATCACCATGCTCGGCGTGGTTTCCGCCGGTACCGGCCAGTACAACTACGACCGTGACGGCAACCTCCTGCCGACAGGAGAAGCGGCTCGTAGGAATTACGCGATGAACGAGTACGAGTTCTACGCGCAGGACAGTTGGCGGCTTGGTGACAAGCTGACTCTCACCGGCGGCCTCCGCTACAGCCTTGCCTCGCCACCCTGGGAGACCAAAGGGCTTCAGGTCTCTCCGGACGTGAGTCTCGGCGAGCGCTTCAAGGAGCGCGAGGAGATGATGGCGAGGGGGATTGCGGAGAACACGCTGCCCGACATCCAGTTCGTGCTGGCCGGCCCTGAAAACGGCCGGAAGGGCTTCTACGACTGGGACAAGAACAACTTCGCGCCCCGTTTCTCGGCGGCGTGGACGCCGACCACCAAGCTGGTGCTGCGTGGCGGCTACTCGCTGGTCTACGACCGCATCGGTCCCGCCCTCGCGCAGAACTTCGACGCCTACGGTTCGTTCGGCCTGTCCACATCCATCACGAGTCCGTTTGGCGCCACCAACGAGGACGATCCGTCGGTCAGGTTCCAGGGCATCAACGTGCTGCCCCCCTCGGTTCCTGACGCGCCGCCGGGAGGCTTCCCACAAAATCCGCCGCAAACCTCGGACATCTACGCAACGATCGACGACACCCTCGTCACGCCGTACGCGCACACCTTTAATGCGGTGGCGAATTTCGAGCTCACGAAAAACTTCAACATCGAGACCGCGTACGTCGGGAGGCGGGGCCGCAACCTGCTGGTTCAGCGTGACCTGTTCATGCCGCTGAATCTCAGCGACCCGGAATCGGGCACGGACTACTTCACGGCGTCCACGGCGCTCATCAAGCAGCTCGAGGCCAACGGCATGGACTACACGGCAGTCACGCCGATCGCCTACTACGAGAACATGTTCCCGGATGCCGCCATCGCGTCTGAAGTGTACCCGGACGATCTCGCTGGGTTGGCAGGGTTGACGGCCACCCAGGTGATGGCGTACGAGTACGCCTCCTGGTACCCCGATCACCAGTCGGCGATGTTCGATTTCGACCTGTTCTGCTATCCGGCGTGCACCAAGTTCGGCGCGAACTCGTACTTGAACCGGCAATTTGCCGCGCTCGCCGCCCAGAGCACAATCGCGCGCTCCGAGTACGATGCCCTGCAGGTGACGCTGCGGAAGCGCTACAGCAACGGGTACCAGTTCGACCTGAACTACACGTACGGTTACGCGAAGGATCATGGATCGCTGCTGGAACGCAACGACATCTTCTCGGAGCCCACGTTGGACTTCGGCCTCGGCGGCTACACGGGGTTTATGGTCAACTCGTGGGCTCCCGACCAGCAGTACGCGCATTCCGACTATGACATCAGGCACCAGATGAACTTCAACTGGGTGGCGGAATTCCCCTGGGGTCGCGGCCGGAAGTGGGGCTCCGATGTTCCGGGCTGGCTCGATGCGGTCATAGGGGGCTGGAGCATGGCCGGTCTGACGCGATTGACGAGCGGGCTGCCGTTCAACGTCATCAACGCCCGCTCCGCCTGGGCCACAAACTGGAACCTGCAGGGCAACGCGTCGTTGAAGGATCCGGCCAGGCTGCCCCCGACCGGCACGACGAAGAACGTACTGAACGGCAAACCGAGCCCATTCACCGTCGGCCCCGAAGAGGCGCTTGGATACTTCCGTTACGACTACCCGGGTGAGAGTGGCATCCGCAATCTGCTTCGAGGTGACGGTTACTTCAGCCTCGATTTCAGTCTCGCGAAGTCATGGCGGATCCCGTTCGGGGCCGACCACCGGTTCTGGTTCCGTTGGGATACCTTCAACGTCACCAACACCCCACGCTTCGACGTGGCCAACGTAACGATGTATCCCGACCGGACGTCGACCTTTGGGACATACAACGGCACGTACGCAAGCTGCGACGGAAATGCCGGCCGCTGCATGCAGTTCTCGCTGAGGTATGAGTTCTAGGTAGACGGGAGATCAGGCTGGCGGCTGGAGGCGGGCGACGCACTCCCGCCGCCAGCCACTCGCCTCCGCTTCCGTTTCGCCGCCCCCGCCTGCTCACCGCCGCCCAGCCGCCGGTCTCAGCTGCCGTTTGGCCGCCCGCCGCCCGCCGCCCGCCTGATAGACTTCTCTCGTGAAGAAGATCGCCGATACCATTCTCGACACCATCGGCCACACGCCTCTGGTGCGCATCAACCGCATCACCCAGGGCGTCGTCCCCGGCACGGTGCTGGCCAAGCTCGAGACGTTCAATCCCGGCAACTCGGCCAAGGACCGCATGGCGGTCAAGATGATCGAGGATGCCGAGAAGGCGGGGCTGCTGAAGCCCGGCGGCACGATCATCGAGGGCACCTCGGGCAACACCGGGATGGGCCTGGCGATCGTAGCGGTCATCAAGGGGTACAAGTGCGTCTTCACCACGACGGACAAGCAATCGAAGGAGAAGGCGGACGCGCTGAAGGCGTTCGGCGCCGAGGTCATCGTGTGCCCTACGAACGTGGATCCGGCGGACCCGCGATCGTACTACTCGGTGTCGTCGCGGCTCGTCCGCGAGGTGCCGAACTCCTGGAAGGCGAACCAGTACGATAACCTCTCGAACCTGCAGGCGCACTACGAGCAGACGGGGCCCGAGATCTGGGAGCAGACGGACGGGCGCGTCACACAGCTCGTGGTCGGCGTAGGCACGGGCGGCACCGTCACCGGGGTTGGCCGGTTCCTGAAGGAGCGGAATCCCGAGATCAAGGTGTGGGGCATCGACACCTACGGTTCGGTGTTCAAGAAATACAAGGAGACAGGCATCTTCGACAAGAACGAGATCTACCCGTACATCACCGAGGGGATCGGCGAGGACTTCCTCCCGCAGAACGTGGACTTCAGCGTCATCGATCACTTCGAGAAGGTCACCGACAAGGATGCGGCCGTCATGACCCGCCGCATTGCGCGTGAGGAGGGCATCTTCGCCGGGAACTCCGCGGGGTCGGCCATGGCTGGTCTGCTGCAGCTCAAGGACCGGTTCACGGACGATGACGTGATCGTCGTGATCTTCCACGACCACGGATCCCGCTACATGGGGAAGATGTTCAACGACGACTGGATGCGCGAGAAGGGGTTCTTCGAGAAGACAGGGCTCACGGCGCGCGATCTCGTCGCGTCGGGCGTCTCAGGTGAACTGCTGGCCATCGAGGGCAGCGAGCCCGTCGTCACGGCCGTAAAGCTGATGGCACAGCACGACTTCTCGCAAATCTCGATCACCCACGATCGTCGGCTCGTGGGCTCGCTGAACGAGACGCACCTGTACGAGGAACTCCTGCGTAGCCCGGAGGTGAAGGAGCAGCCGGTCGAGTCGATAATGCAGCCGGCCTTTCCGTTCGTCGACATCTCCACGCCGGTCGAACTGCTTTCCACGATGATCACGCCGTCGAGCCCGGCCGTCCTGGTGCGCGACTTCAAGACGGACAAGACCTTCATCATCACGCGGTCCGACGTGATCCGGGTGATCTGCTAAAACGTTTGCGCGGCGGGCGGCTTGCGGCGGGCGGCGGGCGGTTGTGGCGGCGGGACTTCAGTCCCGGCGGACCAGCCCTTTCCCTTCCTCGATGATCACGAACTGATTGGCGGGCACGTTGGCGATCCGGTCCTTGATCCCGCTGGGCCACTCGACCTCGATCGCCTGAACCACCGCGTCACTTCCGAGCCCGAACGTCAGCACCACGTCACTCTGCGACGCGTAGCTCGACCCGCTGCGGACGGTCGACCACTGCCTGCCCGAGGCGCTCTGCACACGCACGATGGCGCCGAGCGCGCTCCTGTTCGACTTCGTCCCCACCGCCTTCACCGAGATCCACTTGTGCCGGTTGCCGCCATCGTTCCTGAGCAGCCGCGCGGGGCCGTGATTGTTGGTGATGAGCACATCGAGGTCGCCGTCCCTGTCGTAGTCGGCGTGGGCCGCGCCCCGTCCAACCTGCGCCACCTGGAACGCGGGTCCGAGCGAGCCGCTCGCGTGCTCGTACTTGCCGTTGCCGGCATTCCTGAACATCAGCGGCGGCTCTTTGTACTGCACCTTGGGTTGAACGCTCCCAATCGACTCCTCGATGTGGCCATTGACTGCGAAGATGTCGAGGTGTCCATCGAGGTCATAGTCGAAGAAGAACACACCGAACGCGTTGAACAGCAGGCTCGCACGCCCCACCGCGGTGGTTGGGGCGGCGTCTACGAAGAGCTTCGAGCCCTC
Organism: Vicinamibacteria bacterium; assembly: GCA_963763095.1. Taxonomy (GTDB): domain Bacteria; phylum Acidobacteriota; class Vicinamibacteria; order Vicinamibacterales; family JAENWD01; genus CAVUCH01. The sequence goes on along the minus strand of CAVXNR010000016.1, from coordinate 197,510 downwards.
ATTGTGGTAGAGCGCGAGCATCTGGTTCGAGAAGTTGCCCACGAGCACGTGCGGGCGGCCCGAACGATCGTAGTCGCCCACGTCCACCCCCATCGCGCCCCGCGCAACCCCGTCCTCGCTGTAGGCGACGCCCGCCGACACCCCTTCTTCGCTGAACGTGCCGTTCCGGTTGTTGCGATAGAGTTTGTTCGGCTGCGTGTCGTTGGCGACGAAGAGGTCGGGCCAGGTGTCCCCGTCGTAATCGAGGACGGCGATGCCGAGCGACTTGCTGGTGGGATCGGCGACGCCCGCCCTCGCGCTCACGTCCTGGAACTTGCCGCCTCCGAGGTTCCGAAAGAGCTTCGATGCGGTGCCTTTGTAGGACTCCGGGGTGCAGTACGACTTGTTGGACCCGTCAAGCGTGCAGTAGAGGTCCTCTTTTTCGGCCCACTGGACGTAGTTCGCCACGAAGATGTCGACGTGTCCATCCTTGTCGTAATCGACCCATGCGGCGCTCGTGCCGAAGTTCGCGTTCGCGATGCCCGACCCCTTGGTCACGTCACGGAACTTGAAGTCTCCTTCGTTCCGGAACAGGCGATCCCCCTCGAGCGCGGTCACGTACACGTCGTCTCTGCCATCATTGTCGTAATCGCCCACGGCGACGCCCACGCCGTACATCTCGACATCCAACCCGCTGGCCGCGGTGACATCGGTGAACGTGCCGTTCTTGTTATTGCGATACAGGGCGTGGAGGGAGCGCCGGGCGCCGGGCTTCCAGTTCCTCGAGTTGATCAGGAGCATGTCGGGCCAGCCGTCGCCGTTGGCGTCCAGAAACGCGGCGCCGGACCCGAGCGTCTCCGGCAGGAACTTCTTGCCGGCGCGGCCGCTGTTGTGGACGAACTTGATGCCGGCAGCCGCGGTCACATCCGTGAACGTCACGGCCGCGGGCGCGGCAGGCGCGGCGGCAACCAAACCGGCACTCGCGAGGGCCAGCAACACAGGGATCAGCTTCACGGGCATGTCTTCAGAGTAGCGCGTGCGCACACGGATACCCGGCGCACCGGGGCCGCGACGCGATGGTTGTTAGTTCGGACCGACGAACCAGTGTGTAGGAACGGTCACGGCGGGGCCAATACTCGGAACACACTAGCGAGCGGCACTTTCGATGGCGCAAGTACTGGCACGGTCGGCCGGGGCGCTTCGGCCCCGGCCCTACGCTGTCATGTGTCATCGAACATTGACGGAGTGGCCCCGGGCCGAAGCGCCCCGGGCTCTCACGGAAGCGTCAGGGTTGCCGGGACTCCGCGATCAACTTGCGATACACCGCGCGCGCATGATCGTACGCGCCCGCGGCGTCGGCGCGCTCCGCAGGGCGGATGTTCACGACTTTCTGCGTCCAGCATTGATCCACCGCGGCCAGGCACCACTCGGCACTGCGCCTGCGAGGCGCGGATGGGCTTGCCGTCCACGATGGCGAAGATCGGGTTCGTGTGCGCCGCCCCGAGCACCCGCACAGCCATCCACGAGCTCGCGGGAACCGGCACGTCGAAGCGGACCTCACGCCGCACGCCATCGGCGAGCGCGGTCGTGCGGGCAACGGCCAGGCCGTTGACGACGAGTTCCACGGCGATCTCGCGTGAGTCGCCGATTCGGGCGCGCTCTATCGCCCAGTACGGCTTCTCGTGCGGTGAACGGTCACGCAGGCGGGTGTCAGGCACGGCATCGAGCCATCGCCGCCACCTGCACCGAGACGTGCGCCGTCCCACCGCCCGCAAGTGCGACCTCCCCGGAGCCGGTGCCCGCGGGCACGCCGTTCACGGTGAAGTCCATGAGGTGGGTGAACCCGTCAGATACGTACGTCCTCCCTTCCCGCACGGCGTCGAGCCAGCCGCGGTACGTGAGTCGATCGAGCTTCGCGTACGTGCGCCCGCCGCCCACTCGCTCGTCCGTGATGCAGGGAAAGTCCGTCTCCCCGCTGATCCGCGTCCGGAATCCCACGTTCAGTGTGTGATACCAGATGTTCAGCTCCCACGGATATGGTGTGTCGACGGCAGAGATGAAATCGACGGCACCGGGGTGCGTCACGTCGACGATGTACTCGTTCGCGCCGATCCCGTCGAACGCGGGAACCTCGTAGTTCGGCAGGTCGTGGCTCTTCGCCTCGAGGCCCCATCCCGTGTGCGCGAATCCGACCACGGCCTTCTGCCGCGCCGCCCACTGCAGGATCGGGAGGTCCCACGAGGGCCAGCCCTCGATGCGGGTGGTGCCGGGATAGTCCTGCTCGGTCAGGCCGAGCAGGACGAGGTGCCCCGCGTGACTCGACGGGAAGCCCGACACCTCGAGGTCGTAGTGCAGCAGGCGATCGGACTCGGAGAGCGGATGGTCCGTGCCGCTGAAGAACTGCTTCTGATGGTAGTAGCACGGCCCCCACGTCAGCACCGCGCCGACGTTCAGCGCTTCGCCCCGCACCTGCCGGATCATGTCGTCGGGTCCGACACCCTGTGTCGGATTCTGGTAGTGCGAGCAACCAGCCGCGTGCACATGGTGGTCGCCGGAGTAGTAACCGAACTGGGAGGGGTCAATCCAGCGCCCCAGCGTCACGTCGATGTGCGCCTCGCTCCGGCCGGTGACCTCCAGCGTGAGCTGGCCGTGGCGATACTCCGGTCCCGAGCCGTACGACACGTCGTAGGTGCCGGCGGGAAGCGTGATGTGCTCGCCATCTCCGCGGTACACATGCTGTTGAAACGGCAGATCGGGAGCCAATCGCTTGGCCCCAAGCGGGTACACACGGCCGGCGCGGTCTCGGATGGTGAAGGCGGTGATCGCGGGACGGCCCTTCTCATCGCGGACGCTGAACGTGACCTCGTATCCAGGTGCCGCCGTGAAGAGGACGGAGACACCGTTCCTCGAACCGATATCGCCTGAGCCCTGCCCGACATCCACGCGGATGTCCGCCGCCCGCTGGCCCCTGTCGCGGCTGTAAATCTCGAGCACGGCGTACTCGAGCCCGAGGCCGGACAGCCGCGGCGACATCGGCGGCTTGTCGAACAGCGTCAGCTCGGCCCATCGGTCCGCGGCATCCCGCGCCGTCATCGTCATTGCGGGTTCGGCGTCGCTCTCCCACCGTCCCGAGAAGACACTCCCGGCGTGAGGACTCGTGATCCGCAGCGGCGCCGTGACACCCGCCTGGTTGCGGACGCGGACGAGAAACAGCCGGGAACCGCCCTCGACAAGTGCCGGCGCGGCGGGGCCCTGGACCACGCTCACCCGACTCTCGGGATTGATGGCGACGTCGAGCAGGACGTGGGCCGCGAATACGTCGTCGATCAGGCGCACCGCCCGCCCTTCATCGCGCTCACCGATCGCACGGTTCAGCGCGGCATGCTCCGCCGCCGTCAGCGGTTGCCCGAGCGACGCGAGCACCGACTCGACGCGCCGCACCTGCTGCGCGAGTGGCTGCAGAGCAACGGCCTCGATTCCGTCGTGTGCCCCCGCCTTCCCGGTCGCCTCCTGGGCACGCCCGTGCTGCTGCGTCCCTGATGCGGTAAGGGCGATCGCCGCGACGACCGTGAGCGCTCGACGGGAGCGCGCGTGGCGAGTGAGTGAATACATGGTCACCGAGCCCGGGATGCTACCACGTCACCTCGCCCGCAGGGCTCTCGCGGAGCCGTGTCGGCCGGGGCGCTTCGGCCCCGGCCCTACGCTGTGGGTGATTGGTCGGTTCAGTCGCGGCCATTCCCGGTGTACGCAGGGCTTCTTCAGCCTGCAAGAGCGTCAATCCACGCCGCCGAATGTGAGCCGCGCAATACGCCCGCCCGCGCCCGCCGCCCACCCGGTGGATGTCCCCGGCGCAGCGCTGAACGTATCCGCCCCTTCCCCGGCCATCCGCGACCACGTCAGCCCATCGTCCCTCGAGATGTCTCCGCCCCGTGGGCCGAGAGCGATGAACGTGCCGGCAGTGGCTGGCACAGGCGCGACCACCGACCGGAAGCCCGAGAGCCCCCGACCGCGCGGCGGAGCCCACGTGACGCCCCCATCGCTGGTGACGGCGACGTTGTCGATCGCCTGCTCCTCCTTCGCATGATCCCCTCCAACGATCACGCCGTGACGTGAATCGCGGAAGGCGATCGAAAATATCCCCGCGCTCCCGCCGGCGGGAACCGGCGTGTCGGCCACCTGCCAGGAGCGCCCACCGTCGATCGTGCGCAGCACGCGTGCCCGGCCGGCGGCGCCAGTCCCAATCCAGGCGAGCCGCTGACCGAACACAGCTACGCTCGTGCCGCTCGCGGCAAAGGCGCCCTCGTTCGGCAAGGCCTGCGGGAGCGCGTCGGCTTTCACCCTCACCCACGTGCGACCGCCGTCATCCGTGCGGATGATGACGAACGCGCCTTTCACCGAGTCGCTGACGGCCACCCCGTGGTCCGCATCCCAGAACGCCATCCCGTCAAAGAAGGCCTCGGGATCGGTGTTCGTGAACTGCAGATCCCACCGCGCGCCGGCGTCGTTCGTTCTGTAAATTCGCGAGGCCTGGCCAGGACCGATGCTCAGAACATAGGCGGTCCGTGCATCGATCGCGTCGACGTCGCGAAAATCGAGGCGGTCCGTTGTCGGGCTGGCCAGCCGCTCCCAGCTGGCGCCGCCATTCGACGTGCGCAGCACCGTACCGTCGGCACCGCTGGCCCACGCCACCTGCGTGCTGACAGCGCTCACGCCGCGCAGGCGCACGGAGACACCGGTCTGCTGGGGTATCCACCGCGGAGCCGCAGGACCCTGCCACCCGAGCAGCACGAGGACGATCAGCAGTCGCGTCACTGTGGAATTCCGGCAGGCCGCGGGCCTTCACCACTATTGGAACGCCTCCCGACAACATTTGGTTCGTCGTTTTCAATCATCGGGTATGGTCACACAATGCGACACTGTCGCATGCCGGAGGGAGCATCATGATCATTGTCATCGTGCAGGTCCACGTAAACGCCGATGCGGTGACGGCGTTCGAAGGCGCTACGGAGGACAATGCCGCCAACAGCCGGCTCGAACCGGGCGTCGTGCGGTTCGACGTGTTGCGGCAACAGCAGGACCCCACGCGGTTCGCGTTAGTGGAGGTGTACCGCGACCAGACCGCGGTGGCCGCACACAAGACCACCGCGCATTATCTCCGCTGGCGGGACGCGGTGGCAGACTTGATGGCCGAGCCACGGGTGGGGGTTGCGTATTCCAATGTGTCGCCATCTGACAATGAATGGTGAAGCCGTCCGCCGGAACTGAAGTTCCGGCTCCCCATACCTGCGGATCTGCATGCCGCAACTCAGTTCCGGCTCCACACTCATCCCGAACGCCACATTTTTCAGCAGAATCTGGCATGTCGACTGCCCGAGCCCGCTTATGAGCACGCCTCCAGGCCAAGCGCCCAGCGCCCAGCGCCCAGCGCCTGAACTCCGCCGCTGGGAATTCGCGACGGCGACGGAGATCGTGTTCGGGGCGGGATCGCGGCAGCTCCTGCCTGACCGCATCCGGCGGGAGGGTGCGCGCGCGCTGGTGGTCACGGGGCGCAGCCCGGCCCGAGCGGTGGCCGTGCTCGATGCGGTCCGACTCGCAGGGGTCGAGGTGACCGTGTCGCCGCTGGGGCACGAGCCGACGCTGGACGATGCGCGGACAGCAGCGCGGCTTGCCCGGGATCAGGCAGTCGAAGTGGTCGTCGGCATTGGAGGTGGCAGCACGATCGACCTCGGCAAGGCCGTCGCGGCCCTTGTGACAAACGGAGGCGATCCCCTCGACTACCTGGAGGTGATCGGCCGCGGTCTGCCGCTGGTTCAGCGTCCGCTGCCGTTCATCGCCGTGCCGACAACGGCCGGAGCAGGGGCGGAGGTCACCCGCAACTCGGTGCTGACCTCACCGCAGGAGGGAGTCAAGGCCAGCCTGCGGAGTCCCCTGATGTTGCCGCGGCTGGCGGTGGTGGATCCGGAGCTCTCACTCACGCTGCCGGCAGACGTGACCGCGGCGACCGGTATGGACGCGCTCGCCCAATTGCTCGAGCCGTACGTGTCTTCGCGGGCCAACCCAATCACGGATCCGCTCTGCCTCGACGGTCTGGCGCGCGTGGCGCGTTCGCTCCGTCGCGCCTGGACTGACGGCGACGATCTCGACGCGCGTACCGACATGTCGCTCGCCGCTCTCTTCGGAGGGCTGGCGCTGGCGAATGCCGCGCTCGGTGCCGTGCACGGGTTTGCCGCGCCGATCGGAGGCCGCTTCGATGCCCCGCACGGGGCCGTCTGCGCGGCTCTGCTCCCCGGAGTCGTCAGGGCGAACGTGGCAGCTCTCGTGACACGCGCACCCACGTCGCCCGCGGGTGCGCGATATGTCACGGCGGCGCGCGTGATGACGGGCCGCGACGATGCCCGCGCCGAGGATCTGGTCGAACTGCTGCAGCAGCTTCGCGCCGACCTGAAGATCTCAGGGCTCCGTGCATACGGCGTCGGCGACCACGATGCCCAGGCGATCATCGACGCCGCCGCACGGGCGAGCAGCATGAGCGGGAACCCCGTGGCCCTCAACACCGCCGAACTGCACGCCGTGCTCGATGCGGCGCTGTGAAGGGCCAACGGCTGCCGGTCAGCAGTCACCGTCAAGGGCCAAGGGCCAAGGGCCAAGGGCAAGCAAGGGTCGACGGTCAGCGGTCAACGGTCAACGGTCAACGGTCAACGGTCAACGGTCAACGGTCAACGGTAGACGGTCAACGGTTACAATTCACGCATGTCTCTGCCCGTCCGCCGGTTCAAGGCTGGCGACACCATCGAAGACCTGTGCCGCGCCTGCAAGGGCGAGCGGCTACACACCGTCGTTGTCGCCGACATCAACGGCGCGCCGCTGCGGGTGATCTGCGACTACTGCCGGAGCGAACACAACTACCGTGGCGGAGCGAGGACAGACGCAGGAACCGGCGCGGAACAGCACCGCACGGCGCCCCTGCGGGCAGCCCGGACCGCCGATTCTCCTGACTCCTTCGCCCTCGTGAGCGACCGCGAAAGGATCGCGCCCCCCATGACCCACACCGGTGACGCGTCCGTCGACCTGGAGATGCTGCTGCGCCGCATCATCCGGGAGGAGACTGGCCTCACGCCCGTCGTTCCAGCCGAGAAGTGGCGCGGTGGCACGTTCGTGCTGCGCCCGGGAAGACCCGGCGTGCAGGAAAAGAGCTGGCCTATCGAAACCTTCTTCCACAAGGTCGTCATGCTCCGGAACCGGCTGCGCACCCTCGAGCAGCAACTGAATGGCGCCAACCTGCCGGACGATCTCAAGGTGCGGCTGCAGGGGTACATCACCGGCTGCTACGGCTCGCTGACCAGCTTCAACGTGCTGTTCGCCGACGAAGACGATCACTTCAAGGGCACGGGCGAGGCTTGAGCGGCTCGCGCGTGTCATGTCGACGTCGCCCGGCTGCCGCGATACCGCTCCCCTGTACCGGCCCGACTGCGCTGGGCCGTCGCTGACACGAAAACGCAGCCATGAACGTCAGTTTTTTGTCGAGTATGTCGATGATGCGTATTGAACGGGCTCTCGCGTGCGTCCTCCTGTTGGTCCTGGCTGTTCCTTCGACGCCTGTCGTGCTCGGGCAGGCGCCTCCTGCGGATGGCGGGTGGGACGACAAGTTCCGCGGCCTGCCCGATCCCGCCAGGATCAGGGAGACGATGCGGCGCCTGAGTGCGCGGCCGCACCACGTCGGGTCGCCGTACGGCAAGGAGAATGCCGAGTGGCTGCTCGCGCAGTTCACGTCCTTCGGGTGGGACGCACGGATGGAAACGTTCGACGTGCTTTTCCCGACGCCGAAGACGCGCCTGCTCGAGATGACGGCGCCGACGCGATTCACGGCGAAGCTCGAAGAGCCGCCGGTCCCGGCCGACCCGACGTCGAACCAGAAGGCCGAGCAGCTGCCGACCTACAACGCCTACTCCATCGACGGTGACGTCACCGGGCCGCTCGTCTACGTGAACTACGGCCGCCCCGTGGACTACGAGGTGCTGGAGCGGCGCGGCGTGTCGGTGAAGGGCGCGGTCGTGATCGCCCGGTATGGGCAATCGTGGCGTGGCATCAAGCCGAAGGTCGCGGCGGAGCACGGCGCCATCGGGTGCCTGATCTACTCCGATCCGCGTGACGACGGCTATGCGGTAGGAGATGCATACCCGAAGGGGCCGATGCGCAATGCCGACGGCGTGCAGCGCGGCAGCGTCGCGGACATGCCCGTCCACCCCGGGGATCCGCTCACCCCGGGCGTCGGCGCCACCGCTGATGCGAAGCGGCTGGATATCAAGGATGCGAAGACGCTCACGAAGATTCCCGTGCTTCCGATTTCGTACGGGGATGCGCAGCCGCTGCTGGCCGCCCTCGGCGGGCCGCTCGTGCCAGCGGACTGGCGAGGTGGGCTTCCGCTGACGTATCACATCGGCCCGGGCCCCGCGACCGTGCACCTGAACGTCGCGTTCTCGTGGGACATCAAACCGCTTTACAACGTGATCGCCCGGCTCGAGGGCTCCACCTATCCCGACGAGTGGGTCATCCGCGGCAATCACCACGATGCGTGGGTGAACGGCGCGTACGATCCCGTCAGCGGCATGGCCACCGAGCTCGAAGAGGCGCGGGCGCTGGGCGCGTTGCTCGGGCAGGGGTGGAAACCGAAGCGGACGATCATCTACGCCGCGTGGGATGGCGAAGAGGAGGGTCTGCTCGGGTCCACCGAATGGGTCGAGCACCACGCGGCGGAGCTCGAGAGGCATGCGGTCGCCTACATCAACACCGACGCGTACGGCCGCGGCTTCCTCGAGGCCGGCGGATCACACGCGCTCGAGTCGTTCCTGAACGGCGTCGCGAAGGACGTGCAGGATCCCGAGGCGCGCATCAGCGTGTGGAAGCGCGCCCAGGCGAACGCGATCGTCACCGGCACCGCCGAAGAACGCGCCGACGCCCGCACGCGCGCGGATCTGCGGATCGCCGCGTTGGGATCGGGCTCCGACTACACACCGTTCCTCCAGCACAGCGGCGTGCCGACGCTCGCACTCGGGTTCGGCGGCTTGGACCAGGACGGTATCTACCACTCGATCTACGACAGCTTCTACCACTTCACGCAGTTCCACGACACAGACTTCGTCTACGGCCGTGCGCTCGCCCAGACCGTCGGGACTGCCGTGGTCCGTCTCGCGGATGCAGAGCTGCTGCCGTTCGAGTTCACGAACGTCGCGGACACCGTGCGCACGTATATCAAGGACGTGCAGACGCTCCTCAAGACCCGGCAGGACGAGGTGCGGGAGCAGAACCTCCGCCTTACCGATGGCGTGTTTGCCGCGATCAATGACCCGCGGCGCCCGCTCGTCGCACCGAAGCCGGAGACCGTGCCGCCCGCGCTGAACTTCGCGCCACTCGAGAACGCGGCCGCGGCGTTGACCGATGCGGCGGCGCGCTACAAGAAGGCGTCGGAAGCCGCGCGTCCGACACTTGCGACCCGGCCCGGCGTCGTAAAGAGCGTGAATGCGCGGCTGATCCAGAGCGAACGGCAGCTCCTCGATCCCGCCGGCCTGAAGAACCGCGCCTGGTTCCGCCACCTGATTTACGCGCCAGGGTTCTACACCGGCTACGCGGTGAAGACGCTGCCCGGCGTGCGCGAAGGGATCGAGCAGAAGTGGTATGCGGACGTGGAGCCGGAGGTGGCGCGGGCGGCGAAGGCGATCGATCGGCTCACCGCGCTAATTGATGCGGCGGCGGGCGAGTTGGAGGCGCGGTGAACACGCCCCGGCGAATCAGCCTGGCCGGCAGGTGTGGCTGACAGGCCGCAGCCGCGTTTTGTCGACGTGGCTGGCGGACGGTAACGGCGCGTCCCTACATCTCGATCACGAGCAACGAAACGGCCTGGCGCGGCAGCGTGAACGTGATGGTGCTGCGTGAGTCGAGCACCGCCACGCGTGCCGGCGCCGCCATGGCCTGCAGTTGCCCGGCTTTCTCCAACTCGGCGCGCTGAGACTCCGTGAGCGTCTGCGGAGACCCCATGCGCAGCCAGGCCGTGTGGGCATTGCTGTGCGCCGCATCGATGCGGAAGTGCGTCAGCCGCGCCTCGCCCTGCCGCAGCGGCAGCCCCGCAACCGTCAGCTGTACCTCGGCCTCCGGCCCGGGCACGTCATCGTCGTGATAGTGCCACACCAGAATCGACACCGTGCGGCCGTCGCGGCTGGCGAGCGCTGAGACGTCGGGACGGTCGCGGACGCCGGTCTTCACGATCCCATCGAGGGTAACCGCGGCGTCGCTGGTGACCGAAATCCGGTCGCCGCTCATCCTGCCGAAGGCCCGGAACACGTTCAGCACCGGCAGCGCGATGCCATTGCTGGCGAGTGCCCGGAAGCCCGCGAAGTACGGCTGGTTCTCGAACTCGAACGCCCAGGTCAGCGCGCCCTCGAGGTTTGCGCCGTGCCTGTCGGCAAGATCGTGCAGGCGCGCCATGCTGGCGGCGGTGTAGCTCGAGTACATGGTCGTGTTGCGGTACCCGAGCTGCGGGCCCTGGCACGCCGCGCACCCGTCAGGATCGGATTCGCCGATCACGATCGGCAGCGGCTTGAGCTCGGGATGTGAGGTGATGATTCGAAAGCCCTCGTCGATCGTGGCGAGCTGATCTGCAATTCCCATCCGCACGTGACCGTCCACGAACGAGGGCCGGCCCTTCGCATGGAAGGACACGAAGTCGAGCGGCGTGCCGATGTGGCCGGTGGCGTAGTTGGTGCCTCGCAGGACGTGCTCGAGAAAGGCGCGCATGAAAGGACCGCCGTGCCCGGCGGTGTCCGGACCACCGACCCGGGCAGTCGGCAGGGCGCGTCGCACCCCGTCGATCGCGTAATCGTGCAGCTTGTGGAACTCCTCGGGAGTGCCTTGCCAATAGCCGATGTTGGCTTCGTTCCATACCTGCCAGTACCACCCCTCGACTTCCGCGCGCCCATATCGCTCGACGCAGTGCGTGACCCACGCGTGCACGAGATCGCGCCACCGCCCGTAGTCCTTCGGCGGATGCGCCCAGCCCGTGAAGATCTCGTCGTATTTCGCCATGGGGGTCCACGAGTGCTGGTACGGCGACGGCCTGGTCGACAAGTCCTGCGGCATGAACCCGATCTGCACGTACGGCCGTCACGCCCCGTTCCAGGTAGGCATCGAAGATGCGGTCGACAATCGTCCAGTCGTACACGGGCCTCCCCTGCGCGTCCTCCCTGTACGCGTTGGTCGATCCCCACTTGAGGGCAGGAGTGCCATCGCCGGACGTCAGCAGGTTGTGTGTGCGGAAGTAGACGCGCCGGGGCGCAAGCTGCCCGAGCTCGGCGAGAAGCGCGCGCCCGTCTCTCATGTACGCATAGTTGGGCTCATCCGCACCGAAGAAGCGCCAGATGGGGCGCAGCGGACCTCTCGCCACGCCCGCCTCCACACGAATCGTGACCGGGAACGCCGCAGCCGCGGACCACACGTGTGCGGGGCCCTCGCCAGCAACCATCACCCAGGTGACGGTGACCAGGGTCAGCAGGCTCCTTGTCGTGCTCTGCGTCCAGACGCGACGATTCATGCCGGACTCCTTGCTGCGCGCCCAGGCCTCACGGGCGCGCCTCCGCGCGAATCGTATAATGAGCGGCCTGTCCGGGCGAGACCTGAATCGAGGGCGCAGACGTGCAATGCTGGGGTCCCCGCGCGGGCGATGCGTGCACGGGCCTGCTACCCGCAGCCGACGAGGAACAATGGACACCCGACCGGCATCGAACGTGGAGACATGGCCAAGCCTGCCGCTCGAGGCGTGGAGCGACACCTGCGCGACCCTGCACCTGTGGTTGCAGATCGCCGGTAAGGTTCGCCTCGCCCAGACGCCGTGGGTGAACCACGGATGGCACGCGACGCTGTACGTGACGGCCCGGGGCCTCACGACCTCACCGATTCCGCACGGCAGCCGGACGTTCGAGATGGAGTTCGACTTCGTTGCGCACCAACTGGCGATACGCGCGTCCGACGGCCGTCTCGGCGGGTTTGCTCTGGAGCCGATGTCAGTAGCGGCGTTCTACGCCCGCCTGCTCGAGCAGTTGAGCAACCTCGGTCTTCCCGTGACGATTCACAAGAAACCGAACGAAGTACCTGACCCGATCCGGTTCGACCTCGACAACGCGCACGGAGCCTACGACGCGGAGTACGCGAACCGGTTCTGGCGGGTCCTCGTGCAGGCCGACAGGGTGTTCAAAGCAGTTTCGCGCGAGGTTTGGCGGCAAGTGCAGCCCGGTGCACTTCTTCTGGGGTGCGCCGGACCTGGCTGTCACCCGCTTCTCCGGGCGGCCAGCGCCCGAACATCCCGGCGGCGTGCCGAACCTCCCCGACTGGGTGACCCGGGACGCCTACTCTCACGAGGTCAGCAGCGCAGGCTTCTGGGCCGGCGGTGGCACGCTCCCCTACCCCGTTTTCTACTCGTACGCGTACCCGGAGCCCGCCGGGTTCGCCGATGCGCCCGTGGCGCCGCGCGAAGCCGTCTACAACACGGATTTTCGCGAGTTCATCCTCGCCTACGACGTGGTCCGCCAGGCGGACTCCCCCGACGAGACACTGCTCGAGTTCCTGCAGACCACCTACGAAGCCGCAGCGGGATTAGGCGGCTGGGACAGGGCCTCGCTGGAGCGGAGCCCTGACCCACCAAGTCCGCCGTAACAGACCTCACTTCTCCGAGAGGTTGAACTCCACGCTGACCGTCATCACTACCTCGACGGCGTCTCCGTTCAGCAACGTCGGCGTGAAGCGCCACTGCCGCACCGCATCGACCGCGGCGATGGCGAAGGCGGGATGCACCTGCGCGCTGACCACGCGAACGGACGTTACCAGTCCGTCGGTGCCAATCACGGCGTCAATCGGCACGACTCCTTCCAGTCCGGCATCGCGCATGCTCGGCGGATACACCGGCCTGACGTCCAGGGTCTTTCGAGGCGGGCGAATGTTGCCGCCCACCCTGAGCGGAGTTTGTGGTGCGACACCTGATCCGGGTGTCGCGGCAGGCGGCCGGCGGTCGCTGACAACGATCGTTTCCTGCACGGTTCCTACTTGCAACGTGACGGCACGGTCCCAGTCACGCGCACGATTGAGCACGAGCTCGTGGCGCAAGGCGCGGAACCCCGCCAGCGAGGCGGTGAGGACGTATCGGCCGGGACTGACGGGCGGAAACTCGAAGCGTCCGCTGGAGTCGGTTGTCGCCTGCGAAATGAGGGAGCCATCGCCCTCCAGCGTCAGGGCCACCTGCGGGAGCACCGCGCCGGTGGCGTCGTATACATGACCCGTTAGAGGCAACGGCGTCGTCTGGGCGGAAGTGCCGGCGCTCGAGGCGACGACGGCAACGCCCAGAAGCGCGGCGGTAATAGTGGTGAGTGCACGGCGAGTCGGCGGGCGGCGATCGCGAGTGGGGTTCAGCATGGCAGCGATTCTCCCTTCGAGCGATGAACGCCGGGCGATCGGCACGACCGAGGCCCACGTCCGCCGTATCTGACGACTGCTGCGAGCGAGGGCGACGAGCTGGGCTGCGTACTGCGCGGGCGGCACGCCGATGCCGAGCACGGCGTCGTCGCACGCCTGTTCACTCTCGCAGCGCAGGCGGCGGCACGCGACCCAGAACAGCGGGTTGAACCAGAACACGGCGCGGATGACGTCGGCTGTCGTCTGAACGAGCCAGTCGCGACGGCACACGTGTGCCAGCTCGTGAGCGAGCACCACACGGATGCACGGCTCGTCCCATCGCTCCGCGTCCGAGGGCAGCAGCACGCACGGGCGGCGGATCCCCCAGGTACCGATCATGTGGAGCGTGCCGGTTCTGAGCAGTACCGCCGGCCTCTTCAGACCGTATGCTTCGGAGAGGCGTTCGCAGTGCTCGAGCCAGCGCTCGTCCTGCACGCGTGCAGCCATCCGCGTCATGCGTGCAATGCGGAGAAACGAGATGACAAGCATTGCGAGCCCGATTCCGCAACCCAGCAGGTGCGCCGCCCTGACCACGTCATTGCCAGGCGAAGCGCCGGCAAGCGCCTGCGGCGACACGGTTCCGCCCGCCGAATTGCCGCCAGCGAACGGCACTGTGGCCGGCGCAGTGGCCGCGGGAGTCAGCGAGACGTTCCAGGCCGGGAGCACGAGCGAGAGCGGCGCCACAGAGGCCGCAGCAAAAATCCCTGCGGCCAGCATGCTGTGGCGAACGGCAGCCGATCGCCGGCGGAGCGCCGTGCAGGCCGCGAGCGCACACAGCACGACGATGGAGGACCCGAGAACGTTTTCGGCAGTGAACATCAGCGCGGTTCCTTCCTGGCGGCGTCGATCAGCGCCGCGATGCGCTCCAGTTCGTCCTCCGACACGTTTGCGGCGTCGGAGCCCAGAAGGGCCGTGACGACGTTGGCCGGCGAACCGTCGAAGAACGTGTCGACCAGGTGCCTGAGCGCAGACTTGCGGGCTGCATGCCTCGATATCACGGGCAAATACACGTAACGCAACCCATGCTCCTCATGCCGGACGTGTCCCTTCTCTTCGAGCACGCGCAGCTGCGTCCGCACGGTTGAGTCACTGGGACTGCCGGAGAGCTCCCGCCTGATCTCCCCCGCCGTGGCCCGCCCAAGCCGGTACAAGGCGTCCATGATCTGGCGTTCACGCTTCGTCAACGGCGGGTGATCTCGTCTCTGCGACATGTTATTTATATAACATATCCGCGACGAAAATAACAGACCGATCGACGCGTGCCGGCCGGGGCTCCGGCGCCGGCCCTACGGTGTCACGAACGCTGATCCCATGGCCGCGCGTTTCGATCGGCCGGCCCTGGCATTCCGACCGCGATTGCTTTCCGGCGCTCGAGGCTGGGGCGTCAAACATCGGGGGCGAGACAGCCCTTCCGGGGGACGAATCGGGTGTCTTCTCTTGAGCGCCGCCGGATGCCGGTGCATGATGCCTGCGGCGCCCGATGCGGCGCAGGAGGAACGTGAACATGATCGCCCGACTCGCCTTGCTCGCTCTGCTCGCCCCGGTCAGTGTCTTTGCGCAGAACCCTCCGCTGAAGCTCCCCGAGGGCAGTCCGGCGGCAACGGTATCGCAACGCGTCGGGCTCACCGACCTCACCGTGCGCTATCACAGGCCCGCCGTGAAGGGGCGTACCGTGTGGGGCGACCTGGTCCCGTACGATCAGGTGTGGCGCGCCGGTGCGAATGAGAACACCGTGCTGTCACTCTCGACACCGGTGACCATTGGCGGCAAGCTTCTCGCAGCGGGTGACTACGGGCTGCATGTCATTCCGTCGAAGGCCGAGTGGACGGTCATCTTGAGCAATGAATCCACAGCCTGGGGCAGCTTCTTCTACGACCAGGCGAAGGATGCGGTGCGCTTCACGGCGCGGCCGCAGCCGGCGGAATTCCAGGAGTCGCTGTCGTACACCTTCGACGCGCCTTCCGCCGATGGCGTGACGCTGATGCTCCGGTGGGAGAAGGTGGGTCTTCCCATCGCCATCACCGTAGACACCCCCGCGGTCGTTTCGGACAGCCTCGAGCAGCAGCTGCACGGGTTGCCGGGCTTCTTCTGGCAGGGGTTCGCGCAGGCCGCCGCGTGGAGCGCGCGCAACAAGGCCAATCTGGATCGCGCGCAGACGTGGGCCGATCGCGCTGTCAACATGAACCGCAACTATCAGACGCTGCGCGCAAAAGCGCTGGTGGTAGAAGCCAAGGGTGATGCGGCGACGGCTGCCGCCCTCCGGAAGGAAGCGCTCACGCTGGCGACCGAAGCTGACATGAACGCGCAGGGATACGAATTGCTCGGTGCCGGGAAAGTGGACGAGGCGATTGCCGTCTTCCGCAAGAACGTCGCGGATCACCCGGGGTCGTGGAATGCCTACGACAGCCTTGCCGAGGGGCTCGCGGCGAAGGGAGACCACGCCGAGGCTGCTGTGCAGTATCGCAAGGCGCTGTCGATGGTCGCAGACGAGACCAACAAGAAGCGGATCGAGGGCATCCTGGCGAAGCTGAGCGCGTCGAAATAAACGGCGCGGCCGGGGCGCTTCGGCCCCGCCCCGACACCGATCAAAAGCCGCGGCCGAATCATCGCAACAGGCGGATGCGGTGTGCCTCGCTGTCGGCCACCAGCAGGCCGTCGGGTGTCACCAGCAGCCCGTGGGGACGCGAGAGCTGGCACCGCCGCGGATCCGGCTCCGGCCCGTCCCCCGGCTGGCCGGTGCCCAGCACGGTCGTGATCATCCCGGATGTCAGATCGACGCGGCGGATGGCGTGGTTCTCGGTGTCGGCGACATACAATGCCGGGTCGGGCGCATAGGCCAGCCCCTTCGGCCCCGACAGCGTGGCCTCGAGCGCAGGCCCGCCGTCTCCGGTGTATCCCTTCTCGCCCGTGCCCGCTACCCGGTGCAGCGTCTGGCTGCGTCCGTCGATCCGGTACACGGCGTTGCCTTCCCGCAGGGCGACGTAGAGGTCGCCGTTCGGCGCACGCGCAAGCGCGCGCGGACCGTTCAGCGGCGTGCCGGCCACGGGAGCTCCTTCGGGTGTGGGTTTCGCCTCCCCCGTCCCGGCGTAGGTGTCGAGCAGTCCCGTGCGGAGGTGCAGCCGTCTGATGCGGTGGTTGCCGACGTCGCAAATCAGGAACGTGTCAGCACCATCCGCTATGAGGCAGTGCGGTCCCCGCAGTTGAGCGGCGCGCGCGCCGCCCCCATCACCCGAGAAGCCCGCGACACCGGTGCCCACCGCCGTCGAGATGATGCCCGTCTTCATGTCGATCCGGCGGATCGTGTGGCTGTCGCGATCGGCGACATAGAGATCGCCAGCCGCGTCGAACTGCAGCTCGTGCGGCATGTTCAGGGCCGCTGCCGCGGCCGCACCGCCGTCTCCGCTGTAGCCGCGCTCGCCAGTTCCCGCGATGGTGGTCACGCGCTTCGTCGCAGGATCGAGCCGACGCACGCGTTGCCCGTCCATCTCACAGAAGTACAGCGCGCCGTCCGGACCAACGGCGAAGCCGAACGGGGTCGTGGTCTCGCGATCGCTGTGGCCTGCGATGCCGGTGCCGAAGACCGTGTGGACCGACGGGTCCGCCCGCATCGATGCGGCGCCGAGCAGCAACACAGCGGCGGCGACGCTGAAGCAGTAGGTCATCGCTCTCCCGGGCCTCCACACCCCGTCACCGGCGCTACGGCTCGAGGTCACCGGGACGCCGGAAGTGCGCTTGCGGAATGTTCGGCCATAAGGTCCTCCGTGCGCCGGATCTGACGCTGCCAGACCGAGTCCGGCTGCGGATCGAAAACGACATCGGGATCGCCCTCGAACACGTGCCACGCGCCCAGAGCGGCCTCGCGCTGCAGCTGCCCGGCTTCCCAGCCCGCGTACCCTGCGTAGACGCGGAACCGATCCGACCCGGCTCCAGCGCCCAGCACCTCATCGAGCACCTCCCGTCGTGTTGACGAGGTACACGTCGGCGGTCACCTTGCGGCAGTCGGTGCGCGCGAGCTCGGATCGAAGCAGGGCGAGCACGCCGGAGACTTGCACCGGCCCCCCGAAGTAGGCGGTGCCCGCCGCGGTCGAGCCCGCGAGCCCGGGGAGGATCTCCGTGAGTGTGGCCTGGGTGGGCCGGTTCACGATGATGCCCATCGCGCCCCGATCGTTCAGGTCAACGAGCAGCACCACCGCGTCGCTGAAGTTGGGGTCGGGGAGATTACGGGCCGCCACGAGGAGCTTGCCGGGCGCCAACTGCCCCACCATCCCCGGCCGCAGCTCGCCCGGACTGTTTCCCCTATCGGCAGCGGGACGAATGGGGGCGGCGGCGGCCAGCACGAACAGCCACACGGCGGCAGCACCAGACCAGACGAACACCGGCACTCTCACGGTTCCGACCTCCTGCAGGGTCGTGGATCCCGCGCCTCTGTGATCCAGGCTGCTACGACGCAAAAAGCTGCCGAACCCGTTCCGATTCCTCGCCGAGCCACTCCGGGTGCTCCGCCGTCGCATCGAAGATGGACGACGTCTTGAAGGGTTCGAACGCGCCGCGTGCCGCCACGCCGGCGGTCCGTGCCAGCAGCGCCGACACCTCGGCCTCGCGCATGGGCGTGAACGATCCGGCCACGTCGAACGCCTGCTCGAGCACGTCCAGGGAATCAATGCCGGTAATCACGACGGACGTCGGCAAGTGGAGCGCGTACCTCAGGCACTCGCGGGCCGACACCGTGCTGGATCGCAGGATGATACCGTTCGCGATCGGCTTCATGCCGAGCACGCCGATCCCTTCCGCGGTCAGTCGTGGCAGCACGAGCCGTTCGAAGCTGCGGTAGTGCGCGTCCATCACGTTCAACGGCATCTGCACGGCGTCGAACTGAAAGCCCTGGTCGCGCGCGACGTCGAGGGTGTGCATGTGGATGTGAGGATCCTTGTGCCCCGTGAAGCCGATGTAGCGCAGCTTCCCCGCCGTGCGGGCGTCCAGCAGCGCACGGTTTGCGCCATCATCGTCGAAGAGGCGGTGCGGATCATCGAAGCGGATGACCTCGTGGTGCTGGACGAGATCGATGCAGTCGGTCTGCAGACGCCGCAACGATTCCTCGAGCTGCCGGGTCGCTTCCGCGCGCGACCGGCCGTCGATCTTGGTCATGAGAAACACGCGCGAGCGGTAGCCGTCGCGGAGCACCGTGCCCATCCGGCGCTCGCTCTCGCCGTCGTTGTAGTCCCACGAGTTGTCCAGAAAATTGATCCCGCGATCGACGGCCGTGCGGATGATCCGATCCGCAAGGGCCTCATCTACATGCGGCAGGGCCAGGTGCCACCCACCGAGGCCAATGGCTGATACGCGCTCGCCGGTGCGGCCGAGCACGCGATACGGCATGTCTCCAGGCATCGTTACCACCTCCACCACTCCACGGTAGCATCACACTCCTACCACCTGAAATCCGTCCGGGCAGCCGCGGCTGCGAGACGCTGCTGCAACCGAACCGCGACGTCCGCGGGCAGATAGGGAATGTCGACCCGGACCGATCGTTCGCTGGCGCCGGCCGTGTCGACCCGCAGGCGAGCCATGGACCATCGGCGATCGAACGGGGACTCGCGCCCGGTCACCGCCTGGACTTTGGTGAGGCGCGCCACCGTGACCACGCGCCAGAGCCATCCCCGCCGGAACATGACTGCGTCATCGGTCGCCGCCCATCCGAGCGCCGCAACCTGCCTGCGCACCGCAAAGACGAACCATCCCACCGTCAGCGGAGCCAGGGCGGCCGCCCACCATCCCAGGACGGGGGCGCAGACGGCTGGCAGCGCAAGGCCCAACATGAGCGCCGGCCTCACTGCGCGTCGGAACGCGCGCGGGTGCACGGGCTCCCACGCGATCGTCCTCAGGTCGAGTTCCGGCAGGATCACACGCGTAACCGAGGGCAGGTCGGCCACACGAACGAGCGGCGCCAGCCACTCACGATCGACCACCCCGCCCGGTGTTCCGGCCTGCCCCCCGGCGGTTTCCACCCGCACGCCCACGCGCTTCAGCAGGCGGTGCAGCGGGCTGTCACGACACGTCATGGTCTGGATTCGCCGCACCGGGATGGTAGTGGAGACCCGGGTCAGCAGCCCGAAATGGGTGCGCAGATCGTCGCCCGCACGAGACAGGCGGAAGTCATACAGCCGGATGGCTGCCCAGCCCATGGAGACGAGCCGCACCACGACCAGGAATCCAGCAAGCCCCGCCAGTGCGATCGCGACCTGTCCGGCCGGCGGCAGCTGTCCGTTGAGCCCCCGCCGCACGGTATCGCGGAGGAATCCAGAACCGTACGCCGTTTGATCGAACAGGCGGCTCCACAGCCGCGACAATGGGCCGTATTCCCAGAACAAACCGTATAGCGCCCCTATGACAATCAGCCCGCGGTTCTCGATGAAACCAAAGAGCAGCAGGTCACCAAGACCCAGATGCACGAGCGTCTGTTCGGCGACAGCCGGTGCCGCATTGGCGAGGCCGGCTTCGGCCCCGGTGCGCTCGCCCGGGTCGCCCGCCAGCGTGCGGACACGGCCTTCCATCACGCGCCGCCGCATCTCTTCGAACGCGGCAAGCGGCAGCACGCTGATGGTGGCCTCCGTTCCCTTCCCCGACGCGTTCTCCACGCGCACTTCGACCACGCCGAATGCCCGGTGGAAGACGTTGCGTACGGCCTCGAGATTCTGAATCCGCGAGTACGGGATGTGGCGGACGTTCCTGAACACCATGCCGGAGCGGATGACGAGCTCGGTGCTCTCGTATTCGGACCCGGAACGACAAGTGGCGTGCCACCGCCATCAGCGCCGCGGGAATCAGGAACAGCATCATCCAGACTTCCCAGTTGGCCGGAAGCCTGCCGAAACCGCCGTCCGCACCGCCGGACGACGAGCGACCGGCCACGAGCACCAGCAGGCCCGGCAGCGCGAAGGCTTTGAGGCTGCCGGCGAATGCGAACAGAATCGAGATGGGATGCAGCCGCTGTTCAGACGGCATCGTCGCCTCGCGGCAGGAGCTGCTCCCGGAGACGGAGCGCGCGCGCGTGCTCGAGCCCGCCGAGGCTCACCCGCGCGTGATCGGTTCCGGCGGTGTAGACCACGAGCGTGCCGAGCCCGAGCCGACGCTCGAGCGGGCCCTGCGACACATCGGTGTGCTGCACGCGCGACCGGGGCACGGCGACGACCGTGCGCCAGTACACGCCCCGCCGGATCTCCAGACAGCGGTCGTCGATTCGGTACGATGCGTGGCGGTAGTCGATGGCGGGCCAGCGATGCGCATGCCAGGCAAGCGCGGCCACGCCTGCCATCCAGGCGAAACCACCCATCAGCAGCCCGGCCGCAGTCGCGCCATTGCCCACCCAGACGGCAAGCAGCGCCAGAAAGGACGCGGCGGCGAGGACCCCTGTGAAGATCCAGCCCCCGATCCGCTGGAACAGAATCACACGGGGATCGAGTCGATGCTCAACGCCGTCCGCGACGGCATCCGTTGCAGGCCGCGGCACCGCATCCTGGCTGCCCGGCATCTCCGCAGTCATCGGGGCCGTTGTCTCAGGGAGTGAGCGGGCAAAGGCATCGCTGACCGCCAATCGTAGACGATATCCATATCAGGCCGACCGTCACAGAGCGCCATGCCCGTCACCATCGACGATCTTCGCCGCTTCGCGATTGCCCGCACGCTGCCGCAAGCGACGACGCTGGGATCCGCGTTGCGCCGGTTCGGCTTCGTGCAGGCCGATCCGATTCGGGCGCCCGCCCGTGCCCAGGACCTCGTGCTGCGCCATCGTGTGGACGGCTACCGTGCCGGGGATCTCGAGCGGCGGTACAGAGCACTCGGCATCGAGGAGGACGTCTTCATCAACTACGGCTTCGTGACGCGATCCCTGCAGATGCTGATGCACCCGCGACGGGTGGAGGCAGGCTGGACGAGAGCGCGGCGCCGCCGCGCGGAGGAGCTGCTGGCCTTCGTACGAGCGCACGGGGAGGTTCACCCGCGCCAGGTCAACGACCACTTCGCCCACGGCACCGTGACGAACTACTGGGGCGGGTCCTCGAGCGCGACCACGCACTTGCTCGACGCCATGCACTACGCCGGTCTGCTGCGTGTGGCCCGGCGCGAGGCCGGCATTCGCATCTACGCGGCACGCGAGCCGTCCCCCGGACCGGCAGACGCCCAGGCGCGCCAGGCACGCGTGGACGCGCTCGTGGACGTTCTCGTCGGTGTGTACGCCCCGCTGCCCGTCCGAAGCCTGTCCGAACTGGTGAGCCGGCTCCGATACGCCTCGCCGCAGTGGCAGCGCGAGCTCAAACCGGCGCTGGCTCGCGCGCGGAGCCGACTCGCCCACACCCGCCTCGACGGCATTGACTGGTTCTGGCCCTCACACCAGGATCCTGCGACGTACGCGACCGACCGCGAGGCTCGCCTGCTGGCGCCGTTCGATCCCATCGTGTGGGACCGCCGGCGCTTCGAGCACCTGTGGGGGTGGGCCTACCGCTTCGAGGCGTATACGCCCGTGCGCAAGCGACAACTGGGCTACTACGCCCTGCCACTGCTCTGGGACGACCGCATCGTCGGCTGGGGGAACCTGTCCGTCGTGGCGGGCAACCTGCAGGCGGGCTTCGGCTACGCCGGCGGATCGCCACCCGCCGACAGGGAATTCGCGCCGGCGCTAGAGGACGAACTGTCGCGCATGCGGGCGTTCCTCGGGACGGTGGGCTGAGCGGACGCCGAACGCCGGGGAGCAGCCAGCCGCACGCTTACAGCACGCGGCGCCTTCCTGCCGCCTATCGGTGCCTGTCGAGAACGTCCAGGCCACCCGGAGCTGGTTGGCGTTGCCGCTGGTAATCTGGTTCAGGGGACTGAATCGGGTATTGGCGGAGTCGCGTGCCGCCCGCACCCGTCGCCCGTCGGCCTCCTGCGCAGAGACCTCGGATGCAGGGCTCGCGACTCTGGCTGGGGCGGGAGGAGCTGCGGCGCTATTGTGGATGGTGTCTTCGCTGCCTGATCCGTGCATCCCATGATGACCGGCGAGAGGCCGATGAACAGGACAAAGCGCCGGCTGTGCGCGCGAAAACAGCTGTCAACGGTGTTCGTCACGGCACCTATTACTCACGTTCGACGCGAAATGTCGTGGTGCATGACGCAGCCACGCAGCTGATGGTTGCCGTTTGCGTTTCGCGGCGCCGCCAAGCGTGACTGCCGAAGGCACGGATCGTGCAGTCCGTAAGCCCAGCCGAAAGGCTATAACGATGACCACTGCCCACACCACCCTCCGTGAGCTGGTTACACACCTCGCACGCGCGCAGCGGGCGTTCGACGCCGGTCACCTCGATGAAGCTGAGCGTGCGATAGCGGACGCGCTCGCGCTCGATCCGCACAACGTCCAGGCAGCGGATCTCCGGCAGCGCATAAGAAAGGACCGTCGGCCTGCGGACCAGGGCCGTGCAGCTCGAGGGGCGGCTGTCGGGCCTCGGAGCTCACCCATGCCCGTCGCGCCTGATGCGTCGGCCGCGGGACGAGTGTCGCTCGCTGCCTGGTCGACGTTCGAGGGGCGCGTCCGCGGACGTCGTGCCGATCGGGCGGTTGCAGACGCGCAGGAGTCGTTGGGCCGGGGCGATGCTGAAGCCGCGCAAGCGGCACTCGCAGAGCTCGACGCGGTTTCGCCTGGCGATCCCAGGCGGGACGCGATTGTGGCGTCCCTCGAGCCGTGGCGACCCGTTGAGCGCGTCCCCGTACCAACGCCGCCGGCCGATTCGGGTACCCGGCGACCGGCTCCCGCGCCACGACCAGCGGCCCCCCTGGCGCGCCCAATGGCCGCCGCGCCGCCGCGCGCCCCTTCTGCCCGGCGACCTGCCGCAACAGCGTCCGTCTCCACGCCCGCAGCCGGGGGCGCAAGATTGGCGGCACCAGCCACGGCGGATGCACGGCCAACGTCTTCGGACGTCTCGCTTGCGGAACTGCCAATCCATATCTCGCCGCATGTGATTGCCGACGACATCGCCTCGGCTGCAGCGCCACGCGTGGTGGCGACCGCTCCTGTTCGGACGCCCAGGCGGTCGGCGAGGACCGCCATGGGCTTCGCCGCGGTGGCCGCGAGCGCTCTGGTCGGCCTTTGGATGTTCTCCGCTGGAGGGTTCAATCCAATCCCCGCCGGGCCCGTCCACAGCGGGTCACAGACCGCGGAGTCGGCCCCGATACCGGAGGCGGCGACCGCGTCTCAGGGCGACCTGCCAGAGGTGCTGCCGTCGCTCACGCCGCCGGTGATCGACGGGGGCGAGCCGGCCTTCGCGCCGTCGACGGAACCTGTCGGAGCGCCGTTTGAAACGGTGGCAGAGTCTGCAGCGACCGTTCCCTCGCCGCAGCCGGAGGTGCCGCGGGCGACATCTGGATCCTCCATCGGATCCTCTACGATGCCGGCGCCTTCTCCGCTCGACAACCGCGCGCGGGAAACCGCGCGCACTGCGACTGTGGCGGCACCCGACGTGGCACGAAGGGAGCCCTCGCCTGTTTCGCCTCTTGCCGCGCCGGTTGAGTCGCCGATTCGGGCACCAGAGACACGGCGGTTGGCGGGTCCCTCCGGCGGAGAGCCGTCGACGCGCGAGGTCACACCCGTTCCCGCCGCACCGCCCCCGGCTGCCAGCGCCGCGTCAGGTGCTACAGCGTCACCGGCTGTTGCGTCCGGCGCAGTCGAGACGAGCGCCGTGCGTGACGTGCTGGACGGCTATGCCGACGCATTCAGCACGCTGAACGCGGACGCGACACAGCGCGTGTGGCCGGGCGTCGACGTGCGCGGCCTGCGCCGCGCGTTCGACCAATTGAGCACGCAGAACATCACGTTCAACCGTTGCGAGGTGAACGCCGCTGGCGAAACGGCCCAGGCTGTCTGCACCGGCCGGGCAACGTGGGTGCCCAAGGTCGGGGATCGGTCGCCCAAGTCCGAACCCCGCACGTGGCGGTTCGCGCTGGGGCGGGACGACGGTGCATGGGTGATTGACGGCGTGCAGGTGCAGCGCTGAACTGGGGCGCCGGGCCGCAGCGGGACCGTGTCTCTCGAGGGGAAAGCGCTCGCGCGACTCAGGGGAAACCGCTCGCGCGACCGGCCGCGCACGCCATGTGGAACTACTGTCCGAACGCGTAGTCGATCCCGACTGCCGTCCGGGCCCGCGACGTGAGACCTGCGCTGGTAGCGGGCATCAGCACGCTGGCCTTGACCAGCCATGCACCTCCGACATTCCACTTGAACGAGCCGCCCGCGTTCACCACGTCCATGCCCAGCTCTCCCGCGCTGAGGCGGACGGTCTCGATGCCGGCGATCGACGGGTGCGGCGCGGAGATCTCGCTGATTCGGCCGATGTCGACAAGGTGCCGCCCGGTGAACTCCGCGGCCACGGTGACGCGCGGCGCGGGCGCGACGGTGATCGCGGCGGCATAGATCATCTCGTCGGACACCCCGCCGAAGCCCAATCCCAGGTTCGCGTGCAGACCCACGTACTCACGCTCGACTGATGCGATCGCCATGACCCGGGTCGCGCTGCGCCCTGCCCCAAGCAGATCCTCTTCACGCCCGGTCGGCAGCACGACTTCGCCAGCTGCCGCCAACCGTGCTCCTCCCCGATCGAAGAAATGGTACTTGGCGCGTACGGCGAGGTCGCCGAATCCGCTGGACGACGCCGTGGCCTGGGCCTGCAGGAACGACGAGCCCCGGTACGTGTCGGTGCGGGTGCCCTCGAGGTCGAGCCATACGAACGGAACCGCCACCGCAACGTCCAGCCTGTCGGTCACACCGACCGTCGCGGACCCCGTGACGATCTGGCTCTGTACCGCCAGCGTGAGCCGCTCCACGTCGAACGCGTCCGCCTCGTCGAGGAACCGGTTGGCCGTCGTGACCAACCCTTCATCATGCAGGCGACGATCGTCGAGGCGCGTGAACGAGGCGTATTGCCACGTCGTGCCGAATGCAATGCGGCCCTTGCCCGATGTGACCGCGCGCTCAACGAAAGACGGACCAAAGTTCGTGGTGGTCCGTTCGAGCGTACCCAGGGACGGATTGAACCGGTATGTGAAGCCCGCTGACGAGGCGCCCGTCGGGAGCGTTGTCAACGATACGAGCAGTGCCTGGCCGAGCGCCGCGCTGGCTGCGTCAGCGGCCGCGCGATCCTTGACGAAGTCGCCGGTCTGCACGGACTGGTTCGTGACCAGCAAATCGACGATCTCGCGAACCGTTGCCACCTGTGCCGACGCGGTGCCCGATGTGACGGCAAGCCCCAGCAACGCCCCGACCAGCACGCCCGAGGGATGGACGCGGCCGTTGGCGCTATCTGTTGAAGTCAATCTCGGTCGCATTCACGGTTCCTTCCAACGTGAGCAGCCCGCTCACTCTCACCGGCTCACCGGCCTTCAGCTTCGCGCAGTTGCCGCCTTTGAAGCTGGTGGAATTGCTGGTGTTGACAGTCCGGCCGTCGGTCGTGAACGTGACTGCCGGGCACGTGCCGGCGAGCCCGCTCACCTCGCCGCTTAGGGTGATCGACTCCAGTCGGACTCCGGCCTGGGTGACCGGGATCGTGCTGCCGGCGACTGTGATGATGCCTGTACGCTCGCTGGCGGTCGGGTTCGGTGTGATTACGTATCCTACCGCACCGCTGCCGGTGCCGCCCGTCGTGCTCAACTGGATCCAGTCCTCAGAACCGGCTGCAGTCCACGTGCATGTACCCGTCGTGTTCACCCTCACGGTGCCGGTCTCGCCGCCGGCCTCGGCAGTGATTGGGTTGTCCCGATCCACTTCGAAGATGCAGGGCGGCGCACCGGCTGCGGCCTGCTGAACGGTGAAGCTGGCGGTCCCCACCGTGATCCGGGCGGTGCGGGCACCGCCGGTGTCATTGGCGGCGACGCGATAGGCGATCTGCGCGTCGCCGGCGCCACTGGTCGCAGACACGATCGACAGCCAGGCCTGATCGGAGGCGGCGTTCCACGCGCAGCCGGTGCCGGCGGTCAGCGAGACGCTGCCTTCCGCCGCGGACGCATCGAGCTGCGCGGACGCTGGCTGCAGTGCGTACGAGCAGCCCGCCGGTGGTAGCGGTGGCGCCCCGGAGACGGAGAGCTGCGTCACCTCGAGCCGGACGCCGGCGATCAGCACCGTCCCCACACGTGCTGTGCCCGGGTTGGCGACCGCACGAACGGTGACCCGCCCGGGCCCGTTTCCCTGCGCACCCTGCGTCACGGACAGCCAATCGGCATCCGCTGCAGCGGTCCACGCGCAGCCCGTCGGCCCCAGCACGTTCACGTCGACCGACGCCGCCTCGGCGCCAAGCTGCGCCCGGTTGCGATCGAGATCGAAGCGGCACGCCGCGCCAGCCTGGCCGACCTCGACCATGTGCCCCGCCACGTTGATCGATCCCCGCCGCGGAAGCCCCGAGGGGTTTGTCTGCACGTTGTACTTCAGCGTGGACTCGCCCTGGCCCTCCGCAGGCGGCATCAACGCGACCCAACTGACCTGGGCCGCGGCGGTCCACACGCATTCGCGGGCGGCCAGCACGGCAATTGCCCCCTGACCGCCAGACGCGCTGAAAGTGGGCGTGTTGTTCGTCGCGGTCAGCTCACACTTGGCAGGCGATGGGCCGGCCACCGTGTTGCTCGACGTGGACCCGCAGCCGATTGACGCGGCAATCGCCACGGCGGCGGTCAGAATGCGAGGGGCCCGAGTCATGGTTATGGTCCTGCTCAGGCGAGAAAGAACAATATCCGGGCCAACAGCAGGCGGGCGGCGGTGCGGGTTCAGCGCGCTGGACGAAAGATGAGGATGTGCTGACGGGGCAGTCGGGAGTCGACGCGGTCGAGCTCGAATCCTTCGGCTTCGAGTTCGAGCCGTGCGTCGGCCACGCTCATCTTGTGCTCGGGCCGGATGGGTACGTTCGGATCCTCCTTCCGGTATTCCAGCAGAACGAGGCGCCCGGCGGGCTTGAGCGAGGTCAGCAGTTTACTCAAGATGACCTGCGGCTGTGCCAACTCATGGTAGACGTCCACCATGACGATGAGGTCGAACGTGCGCGGTGGAAGGCGCGGATCATCCTCCGCGCTCTGCACCAGTTCGACATTCGAAAGTGCCTCTCGGTGAAGGCGCGTGCGCAATAGTGACAACATCTCCGGCTGGATGTCGGCTGCGAATACGCGGCCTGTCGGCCCTACACGCCGGGCGAGCCGCACGGTGAAGTACCCGGACCCGGCGCCCATGTCCGCCACGACCGCTCCGGGACGGAGGCGGAGCGCCTCGATGGCGCGGTCCGGTCTCTCTTCGCTTTCGCGTTCGGGACGGTCGAGCCACTCGGCGCCCGCGTGTGACATCACGCTGGCGATACGGCGGCCGGTGACAGGATGCACGCCGGGGGCGGCGGCGACACCTTGCGGCACACGGACACCTTCGACCGCCGCGAGCGCGCCGGAGAGCGCGACGAGCACCACGAGCGCCACAGAGGCGAGTGCGCCGGCCCGACGCCGGCCGACAGCGAGCCACACGGGAGTCATCATCACGAACTCTGACACGAGCGCGGCCTCGGTACCCTTGCCATTATGATGTCGAGGGATTCGTAAAGCGTAGGGCCGGGGCCGAAGCGCCCCGGCCGCTGGCCCACTCTCCGCATCAACCCCGTCGCGTCCACGTCTCGAGGGGTATCGACAACAACACGTATTCGCGGCGCAAGGCGCGCACGCGGGACGCGTACTCGCGCTGTGGAAACTCCCCCGACAGCAGGCGGCCCTTCAGCCGACGGATCTCATACCGGTACAGCGCGCTCAGGAAGTCGCGTACCAACTGCGGGTCGGTCTCACCCGTCGGCACGACACCGCGGTTTCGGAGCTCCTCGAGAACCTCCACCGTATAGTCGAAGCGCACGCGCGATTGTAGTCGCGCGGCGATTCCGCTGGACCACCGCGGCGCGTCAGTCTGGGCACGATTGATCTCGTGCGTCTCGGCCTCGAGCAGGCCGGCTGTCCGATGCGACGCGTGATCGTCGTGCTGGGCGAGACAGTGTTCGAGGTCGGCGACGGATGAAGGCATTTCCGGTGGATTCCAGCATTTCCGCCTGCGCGGGCACGTGGCGGCACGGGTCGGGTATTCTTGATCCTTTGCATGCGTGCCGTTTTCCTTCACCTGCGGGACGAGTTTCGTCCGATGCTCGCGCTCGCGTGGCCTGTCGTCGTCGCGGAGCTCGGCTGGATGGTCATGGGCCTGGTCGATACGCTCATGGTGGGGCGCGTGTCGCCGCAGGCCATCGGAGCGGTGGGGCTCGGCAGCTCGGTGTTCGTGGCCTTCGCGATCTTCGGGATGGGCCTGTTGCTCGGGCTCGACACGCTGGTGTCGCAGGCCTACGGCGCGGGCTCACGTGAGGAATGCCACCGCTGGCTCCTCCACGGCCTGTATCTCGCGGTGATCGCGTCGGCGCCGGTCATGGCGGCATCCTGGGGGCTGGTGCACTTGATGCCGCGCTGGGGTCTGCACCCGACGGTGCTCGAGATGACCGCGCCGTACCTGCGGATTGTCACGTGGAGCACGCTGCCGCTCCTCCTCTATGCCGCGCTGCGGCGGTACCTGCAGGCGATGAACGTGGTGCGACCGATCATGGTGGCGCTCGTCACCGCCAACCTCGTGAACGTCGTGGTGAACTGGCTCCTGATTTTTGGCCACTTCGGTTTCCCGCGGCTCGGGACTGACGGCGCGGCCTGGGCGACGGTGGCGTCTCGCGTCTACCTTGTCGTCGCGCTCGCGGCAGTGATTGCCTGGCACGAGCGAGGCGCGCGTGTAAGCCTGTTCTCCACCCCGCTCGGGATCGAAGTCCCGCGACTGTGGCGGCTCGTGAGGCTTGGGTTCCCCGCGGCGACACAGCTGACGGCCGAAGTGGGAGTGTTCGCTGCCGCCACAGCGCTTGCCGGCGGGCTGGATCCGATTGCCCTGACGTCCCACCAGATTGCGCTGAACATCGCGAGCGTCACCTACATGGTGCCGCTCGGGGTGGCCTCGGCAGGTGCGGTGCGGGTCGGGCAGGCGATCGGGCGGCGCGATCTCCATGGGGCAAGCCAGTCGGGGTGGACGGCGATCGCGATCGGCGTCGGCTTCATGGCGTGCGCGGCGCTCGGGCTCCTGACGGTTCCCTCCCAGATCGTCGGACTCTTCACCCACGAACCGTCGGTCGTGGCGCTCGGCGTCTCGCTGCTGTTCGTGGCCGCGCTCTTCCAGTTGTTCGACGGGCTGCAGGGCGTCGCCACGGGTGTGCTTCGCGGTCTCGGCGACACGCGTACCGCGATGATCTCCAATGTCGCCGCTCACTGGCTGCTCGGCCTGCCGGTTGGCTATCTTCTGTGCTTCGTCGCGGGCTGGGGAGTAATGGGGCTCTGGATCGGCCTCTCGATGGGCCTCGTGGTCGTCGGGCTCGTGCTGTTGACGACGTGGACGTCTCGCATCCGCGCTTTGCGCCTGCATGGCATCGCGGTGGCGCTCCCGTGAGCGGCGCGTCGGACGATCGCCTGTTCACGCCGCGCTTCTTCGTGATGTGCGGGTTCACCTTCACCGTGTTCCTGTCGGCGCTGCAGCTGCTGCCCACGGCGCCGTTCCACATCCATGATCTGGGCGGGAGCACCGCCGCGTCGGGATTGTTCCTCGGCCTGCTGACGTTCTCGTCTGCGTTTTCCGCACCCATCACCGGGGCGCTGGCAGACAGGTTCGGGCGTACCCGTCAGCTGCTCGTGTGCAGCATCGCCATCGCCGGCTTCTCCGTCCTGTACGCCATCGCACCCACCGTACCGCTCCTGCTCTTGCTCGTCCCCATACACGGCATCGTCTGGTCGGGCCTTCTGTCGGCGTCGGCGGCGCACATGACGAGCATTCTGCCCCCGTCGCGACGCGCAGAGGGCATCGGATACTGGGGATTCTCGTCCGTGATCGCGCTCGCGGTCGCGCCGCCAATCGGATTCTGGATCTACCAGTTCGGCTGGTTCTGGCTCTGCATGTTCGCGGCGCTGTTGAACCTGGTCATGGCGGCGTTCGCATGGCAGTTGCAGGAGGCGCCCCGGCCCGCCGTGCGCGCCACCTACGAGCACGATCCGCGGGGCTGGATCGAGTGGCGCGTGCTCCTGCTGTCGCTGCCGCTGTTCCTCTACAGCTATGCCTATGGAGGGATCACGAGCTTCAGCGCCATGTACGCCGACTCGCTCGGCATCACGCCCAAGAGCGTGTATCTCACGGCGCTGGCCGCCGTGATCCTGGTGACCCGGCCCATGTTCGGGCCGCTCGGAGACCGGTTCGGATACCGCCGGGTGTTCGCGCCGTGCCTCGTCCTGATCACGGCCGGTCTGGTCCTGCTCGCGATCGCGACCACGCGGTCGGGGCTGATCCTCTCGGCCGTCGTATTCGGCACCGGCTTCGGCACCGCGTACCCGGTGTTTGCCGCATACGTCACGCATGGCGTGCGGGAAGACCGTCGCGGCGCGGCATTTGGCGCGATTCTCGCCGCATTCGACACCGGCATCGGCACGGGCTCTTCGTCGCTCGGGTGGCTCGTGGCGAATTTCGGGTACGGTACGGCGTTCGGGATCGCGGCCGCGTTGTCAGCGCTCGCGCTGCCAGCGTTCTTCCTGGCCGAACGGCACGTGGGACTGGCGGCCACACCAACAGCGTCGCCCGCGGACATGACCGCGGAGCGATCGGCGCCCACCACATGAGTACACGTCAACCGCCCGAGACGCCGGGTCAGCCGCCCGTGGACCCGGGTCAGACGCCCGTGGAGGGGGGACTTCAGCCCCGGCGGTCCATCACAATGACGACGCTCGCACTCCTGCTCACGGTTGCGGAACCGCTCGGGATCGCGTTCTACGCGTCCAGCATTCTGTCGACCATCATTGACCGGGGCGGCTGGGCAACCTTTCTGCTTGGTGTCCGGCTGGCCATCACCGGCGTCGGCGTCGGCGCCGGCCTTGCGTTGTGGAACGAGCGCCCGGGGGCCGCGGCCTTCGCGCGCTTCGCTGTCGTACTCACGGCGGGAGGCGTGCTGCTCACTTTTCTCGCGCCGACCTTCCCCAACAACCGACCGCCCGGAACCACCGCTCCCCTCCTGTTCCTCCTGCTGACGTATTACGCAGCGTGGTTCGCCTACCTCACGAGGGTCGAGCAATCTCAGAGGTCCACTCGTTGAATCCGGCTGACGTGGGACGCCACCAGCGCAGCGCACTGTAGCGGCCCGGCTGCTTCGGGCCGTTGGCGACTCGACGTCGGCGACCCACAATTCGGTGATGCTGATACGGACACCTGACCCATCCCGACGCCCGACATCACCGGCCCCCGGCAGTCGGGGCGCTACACGGGGCTTCGCGCGGCGGGTCAGAGGCATGGCCTCATCGCGACGGGGCGGCTGTTACAGGAACGGAGCTTGCTGCCTTACAACGTGATTCCGTCGTCTTTCATCAACAGTGGAGGTGTACATGGCTCAACGGAGACCGTTGAACGAGCAGGTCGTGGTGATTACGGGCGCATCCAGCGGCATCGGTCTCGCCACGGCGCGTATGGCGGCGGCGCGTGGCGCGACAGTCGTGCTGGCCGCGCGAGACGAGGCAGAGCTTCAGGGCATCGTGGGCGACATCACCGCACGGGGTGGTGCAGCGCTCGCAGTAACCGCTGACGTCGCCAACCCGGACGACGTGGAGCGCATCGGCGAGCGGGCGATCAGCAGCTTCGGCCGTATCGACACGTGGTTCAACAATGCTGGCGTCTCCGTCTACGGAAAGCTCCTCGACGTACCGCTGGAGGACCAGCGGCGGGTATTCGAGACCAACTTCTGGGGTGTCGTGCTCGGGTCGCGGACGGCCGTGCGGCTGATGCGCACCGGGGGCGGCGTGCTGATCAATATGGGAAGCATCGTGTCCGACCGGGCCGTGCCGTTGCAGGGCATCTACGCGGCGTCGAAACACGCCATCAAGGCTTACACGGACACCTTACGTATGGAGCTCGAACACGACCGGGTGCCCGTGGCGGTCACGTTGATCAAGCCTGGCGCGATCGACACGCCGTACTACCAGCACGCGAAGAACTACATGAGCGAGGAACCCGCGCCGCCACCGCCGGTCTACTCGGCGGAGACCGTGGCACGCGCCGTGTGCGAGTGCGCCGAGCGTCCGGTGCGCGACATCACGGTTGGCGGCGGCGGGCGCATGATCGCGACGATGGGCGCGTTGGCGCCCCGACTCACGGACCTCGTCATGGAGCGCACGATGTTCGCGCAGCAGAAGAGCGGGCGCCCGAACGATCACCGTGACAGCCTGCACACGACCAGCGCGAACGGCGAGGAATCCGGCGGCTATGAAGGCCACGTGATGCAGTCGAGCGCCTACACGCGCGCGATGCTGTCTGACGTCGGACGCGCGCTGCCCTTCCTCGCGCTCGGGGCGGGTGTGGCGGCCGCAGTGACAGCGGCGCGGCGGCACTGACGGGCGGATCGGCCGGGGCGCTTCGGCCCCGGCCCCACGCTATCGAGCGACAGTTCGGCCGTGTGGCGTTGTAGGGCCGGGGCCGAAGCGCCCCGGCCAGGCACCTCACCCTACGACCAGGACGATCTTGCCGACGTGCTCCCCTGCTTCGAGCATCGCGTGGGCGTCCGACGCGCGCTCGAGCGGGAACGTGGCGTGAATCACAGGGCGCAGCTCGCCGCGCTCCAAACGTGGCCAGACGTGCTGCTGGAGCGACCGCGCGATCGCGCCCTTCTGCTCGGACGTGCGCGGCCGAAGCGTCGAGCCGGTAAACGTCAGGCGCTTCTGCATCAGGGGCGCGAGGTTCACCTCCACCCGCTGCCCGCGCAGAAAGGCAATCTGCACTAGCCGCCCCTCTACCGCGAGCACCTCGAGGTTGCGGCTCACGTAGTCGCCGCCCACCATATCGAGGACGACGTGCACACCGGCCCCACCGGTTGCCGCGCGGACCACCTCGACGAAGTCTTCCGTCCGGTAATTGATGGCGCGGGTCGCGCCAAGCCGCTCGCACGCCGCGCACTTCTGCGCCGTGCCAGCGGTCGCGTACACGGTTGCGCCGAACGCCCGCGCCAGCATCACCGCTGTAGTGCCGATGCCGCTCGCGCCGCCGTGGATGAGGATTGTCTCGCCGGCCTGAAGACGGCCACGGTCGAAGACGTTCGTCCACACGGTAAAAAACGTCTCCGGCACCGCGGCAGCCTCGACCATGCTGAACCCGCGCGGAACCGGGAGGCATTGCACGGCCGGCGCAGCGCAGTATTCGGCGTATCCGCCCCCTGACACCAGCGCGCAGACCTGATCACCAATCGTCCAGCCCGAGACCGACGTGCCGATCGCCGCGATTGTTCCCGCCACCTCGAGACCCGGGGTGTCCGGAGCCCCGGGAGGCGGCGCGTACTTCCCCTGCCGCTGCAGCAGGTCCGGCCGGTTCACACCTGCGGCGGCCACGCGAATCAGCACCTCCCCCGCCGCAACCCCGGGCACCGGGTGCGCGCGGGATTGCAACACCTCCGGACCGCCCGGCGTGGTGATCGCGATGGCGGCCATCGACGGCGGGAGGTCCGGGCTCACTGGTAGTGCCTCCGGATCGAGGGGATGAGGTACTCGGAGAACCCGCGGTGAAAGTCATAGGCCGGCATGAACCCCCAGTCACGGCGGGCCGCACTGTCGTCGACATCCGCCGGCCACGAGTCCACGATCCCTTGCCGCTTGGTATCCACCTCGAACGTGATCGAGGCGCTCGGGAACTCTCGGCGCACGACGTCGCGGATGTCCTCAGCGGACGGATTGAACGCCGTCACGTTGTAGGCGGTGCGCGAGAGCGCCGCCTTCGGGGCCCGCGCCAGCCCGAGCAGCGCCTCGACGCCGTCCGGCATCACCATGAACGGAATGCGCGTGTCGGGCCGAACGAAGCACTGGTAGCTGTCCCCATCCGCGGCGGCGTGGATCATCTCGGACGCATAGTCGGACGTGCCGCCCGACGGCATCGTCATTGCGGAGATGAGCCCTGGAAAGCGGACGCAGCGGAAATCGACCTTGCCGCTCAGCGCCTCCGCGGCGAGCTGCTTGTAATGACGCGTGTAGTAGTTGCCCAGCATCTCGCAATAGAGCTTGTTCGCGCCGTACATCGTGGTCGGATGATTGAATTCGTCTTCGCTCACCCGTCCTGCGCTGCGTTTCGTCTCGAGGTCCGGCATGCCGTAGGCCGCGATTGACGAGGGATACAGGAACGTGACCGGGCGGCCGTGCGACTCGGCTTCCTTCTGCGCGAACTCGAGCAGCACGAGCGTGCCCTGCACGTTGACGTCGTGCGCCCGCATCGGCGTGAACTCGGACCGGGTCGAGAGCAGCGCCGCCAGGTGGAAGATGAGATCCACCTCGAACTCCGAGAGGATCCGCTCGAGCAGCCCCGCGTCGAGGATGGATCCGATGAACTCGCGATGCACGAACGGCCGCAGCGCGGGATCGAGCGGCGCGAGGTCGAGGGTGACGATCTGCCGCCCACCGGCTCCAGCCAGCTGCGTGATCAGGCCGTGGCCGATCTCCCCGTTGGCGCCGGTGATGAAGATGACGGGTTTGCGCATGAGTCATTCTACGGGCGCTAGGCGCTGGGCGCTGGGCGTTAGGCGCTGGGCGTTAGGCGTTAGGCGGTGTACGGCGGACCGGCCGCGGCATCGCAGGCTGAAG
This sequence comes from Vicinamibacteria bacterium, assembly GCA_963763095.1. Classification (GTDB taxonomy): domain Bacteria; phylum Acidobacteriota; class Vicinamibacteria; order Vicinamibacterales; family JAENWD01; genus CAVUCH01. The sequence continues at coordinate 162,347 of CAVXNR010000016.1, read as the reverse complement.
GCGGTTGCATGGTATCCCGGGTTCACCCGGTCGCCCAGCGCCCAACGCCCAGCGCCCAGCGCCCAGCGCCCAGCGAATCAGACAACACCCGCGCCGCGCCGCGCCCCCTCGCGCCGCGTCAGCTACACTATCCGCTCCGCGGCGCAGCGACGCGCGCGCGTGCGAAAGGACGATTCATGCTCCGGAAAGATGACTGCATCCTCTTCAGCGGCGGCGCCCCGGGCGCGGAAGCGGCGTTTGGCGAGGAGGCCGAGAAGCACGGCGTCGAAGAGGTCAACTTCACGTTCGAGGGACACAACGAGGCGCGGCAACGCGGGCGCCGGGTGCTCAACCACGAGGAGCTGCTCGCGGGTGATGTGAGCCTCGGGTATGTGTCAAAGCTGATGAACCGGCGCTACACGGAAGGCCCCCAGCTGCGGAAGGTCCTCCAGAGCATCTGGTATCAAGTCAATCACGGCCAGGAGATCTACGTCGTCGGGCACATCCTCGAGGATGGAACGGTCCGCGGCGGCACGGGCTGGGGCGCGGAGTTCGCGAAGCTGTGTAACAAGCCGCTCCACGTGTTCGATCAGGAGAAGGACGGCTGGTTCTCGTGGGACGGGGAACGATGGGTCGCACGGGCGGTCGGCGACGAGCCGGTGTTCACCCACGCACACATCACGGGGACGGGCACCAGGGTACTCGAGGCGAATGGGCGCGCGGCGATCAAGGGGCTGTTCGACAGGTCCTTCGGCGATATCGACGCGGGTCGATAAATGACACGTGGGGCAGGGCTTCAGCCCTGCTGACGGCGGGCGGCGGGCGACGGGCGGCGGGCGGAGAACGATGGCTGATTCGCTTCAGGGCGTGACAGGCCGGGAGCCTGGAGCCAGAGCCAAATCAAGACCGTACCTCGTGGCCGGCAGCCTCCGCGTAGTAGTCCTGCAGGGCGCGCACCTCGAGGCTTTGCGTGCGCAGCGAGCGGATCGCCGCGACTGCCGCCGACGCGCCCGTCAGTGTGGTGATGCACGCAACCCCCTGCATCATCGCCACCCGGCGCACGGCCCGATCGTCGAAGAACGACTCGCGGCCGAGCGGCGTGTTTATGACCAGATGGATTTTCCCGTTCACCACCTCGTCGGCGACGTTCGGCCGACCCTCGTTCACCTTGTAAGCCAGGTCGACCGGCACACCGTGTGCCCGCAGGTACGCGGCCGTTCCGCGCGTCGCCACGATCCTGAACCCGAGGCTCTGGAGGTCGCGTACGACGGGCAGCGCGTTCGGCTTGTCGTCATTGTTCACGCTGACGAAGACGGTCCCCGACTCCGGCAGCTTCTGGCCCACAGCCAAATGCGCTTTTGCGAAGGCGCTTCCGAAGTTCGCCGCCCCGCCCATCACCTCGCCGGTCGACTTCATTTCGGGACCGAGGATCGTATCGACGCCGGGGAACCGGACGAAGGGGAAGACCGGCGTCTTCACGAACACCCCGGCCACGCTCAGGTCGTCGAGGAGTCCCAGCTCCGCGAGCGTCCGGCCGCTCATCACCCGCGCGGCCATCTTGGCCAGCGGCACGCCCGTGGCCTTCGAGAGGTAGGGCACGGTGCGCGAGGCACGGGGGTTCACTTCGAGAACGTAGACCGTGTCGTCCTTGATCGCGTACTGCGTGTTCATCAGACCGACGACGTCGAGCGCCCGGGCGATGCGGCGCGTGTAATCACGGATAGTGCCGAGGTGTTTCTCCGCCACCATGAACGGGGGCACGACGCACGAGCTGTCGCCCGAGTGGATGCCGGCCTCCTCGATGTGCTCCATGATGCCGCCGATGACAACGGCGCCGGTGGTGTCGGCGATGCAGTCGACGTCGAACTCGAAGGCGTCCTCCAGGAACTTGTCGATCAGCACGGGACGCTCGTGCGAGACATCCACCGCCCCGGCCATGTAGCGGTCCAGCGTGGCCGTGTCGTAGACGATTGCCATGCCGCGGCCACCCAGCACGTACGACGGGCGTACCGACGACCGGGAAGCGGATGGTTGCGGCAACATCGCGCGCCTCTGCGCGTGAGGTGGCCGTACCGCTGGCGGGCTGCGGGATCCCGAGATCCCACAGCAGCTGAGAGAAGCGGCGGCGGTCCTCGGCCAGATCGATCGAATCGGGCGACGTGCCGAGAATGGCGATCCCCGCGGCCTGCAGTGGCAGCGCCAGCTTCAAAGGTGTCTGCCCTCCGAACTGCACCAGGCAGGCGACCTCGGCCCCAGCCGCGCGCTCCTTGTCGAGCACCGCCATCACGTCCTCGAACGTGAGCGGCTCGAAGTACAGGCGATCGGTCGTGTCGTAGTCGGTCGAGACGGTTTCCGGGTTGCAGTTGATCATCACCGTCTCGAAGCCCTCCTCGCGGAGGGCAAAGGCGGCGTGACAACAGCAGTAGTCGAACTCGATGCCCTGACCGATCCGGTTCGGCCCGCTGCCGAGGATGACGACCTTCTTCTTCGGATTCGGATCCGACTCGCAGAAGGGCTCGTACGAGCCATACATGTACGGAGTGAACGACTCGAATTCCGCGGCGCACGTGTCAATGCGCTTGTACGCCGGCACGAACCCCTCGTCGAGACGACGCCGGCGGACTGCGCTCTCGTCGACCCCGAGGATGCCGGCGAGCTCGAGGTCGCCGAAACCGGCCCGCTTCAGGGTGAGCAGGAGCTCGGGCGACATCGCCCGGAGCCCGAGCATGCGTGCGGTCTTCTCCAGCTCCGCGATCTCAGCGAACTGCTGGAGGAACCAGGGGTCGATGCGCGTGCACTCGTGCAGCATCTCGACGGTCCATCCACGGCTCAGGGCCTCGAAGATGGCCCACATCCGCCGGTCGGTCGGTACCATGAGCTGCTTGCGCAGCGCGGCATCATCCGGATCGGCATCCTCCTGGTCGCTCGCGGCGGGGTTGAACAGCCGCCCGGCGCGGCTGCCGAGCTCGAGTGAACGGATCCCCTTGAGGAAGGCCTCCTTGAACGTGCGCCCGATCGCCATCGCCTCGCCAACCGACTTCATCTGCGTAGTCAGCCTGCGGTCGGCCTCCGGGAACTTCTCGAAGTTCCACCGAGGAATCTTCACCACGATGTAATCGATAGTGGGCTCGAACGACGCGGGCGTGATGCGCGTGATGTCGTTCGGGATCTCGTCGAGGTGGTATCCGAGCGCGAGCTTCGCGGCGATTTTTGCGATCGGGAACCCGGTGGCCTTGGACGCGAGCGCCGAGGAGCGAGACACACGTGGGTTCATCTCGATGACGATCATCCGGCCGTCGGTGGGGTTCACGGCGAACTGGATGTTGCTGCCGCCGGTCTCGACGCCCACCCGTCTGATGATGCGCCGCGCGGCATCGCGCATCCGCTGGTATTCCTTGTCGCTCAGCGTGAGCGCGGGTGCAACCGTGATGCTGTCCCCGGTGTGTACGCCCATCGGGTCGATGTTCTCGATCGAGCAGATGACCACGAAGTTGTCGGCGACGTCGCGCATCACCTCGAGCTCGTATTCCTTCCACCCGATGACCGACTCCTCGATCAGCACTTCGTGGACAGGGCTTAGACTCAGGCCTCGCGCCACGAGATCCCGGAACTCCTCGATGTTGTACGCGATGCCGCCGCCGACGCCGCCAAGGGTGAACGAGGGACGGATGATCGCCGGAAAGCCGGTGCGCTGAACGATCTCGAGCGCCTCCTCGAGCGTGCGGGCCAGTCCGCTCGCCGGCACGTCGAGACCGATCTCCTGCATCGCATCGCGGAACAGCAGCCGGTCTTCGCCGACCTTGATCGCGTCGATCTTCGCGCCGATCAGCTCGACGCCGTACTTCGCGAGAATCCCTTCCTCGTGCAGCGCGACCGCCAGGTTGAGCGCCGTCTGTCCGCCGACGGTCGGCAGCACCGCGTCGGGACGCTCCAGCGCGATCACCGCCTCAGCGAACTGGGTCGTGAGCGGCTCCACGTAAGTGCGATCCGCGAACTCCGGGTCCGTCATGATCGTGGCGGGATTGCTGTTGATCAGCACGACCTCGAGCCCCTCGTCCTTCAGTGCCTTGCAGGCTTGGGTGCCCGAGTAGTCGAACTCCGACGATTGCCCGATGACGATCGGGCCGGAGCCGATGACGAGGATGCGCTTGAGGTCGGTGCGTCGGGGCATGGTTCAGGCTGCAGACTGCAGGCTGCCGGCGACACGCTGCGTCAGGCCTGAAGCCCGACGGGCCGGCAGCCTGCAGCCTGCAGCCCATAGCCTGTCATCGTCGTTCAATCTCGTCGAGAAACTGCCGGAACAGGTAATCCGCATCGTGCGGACCCGGTGATGCCTCGGGATGATACTGCACCGAGAAGACCGGCTTCCCCGTGTGGCGGAGGCCTTCGACCGTGCCGTCGTACAGGTTCAGGTGCGTGACGTGCGCGGTGGCGGGCAGCGAGTCGGGATCGACCGCAAAGCCGTGGTTCTGCGACGTGATTTCGACACGTCCCGAGTCGAGAAACTTCACCGGGTGATTGGCACCGCGGTGGCCGAACTTCAGCTTATACGTGCGGCCGCCCATCGCGAGCCCCATCACCTGGTGCCCGAGGCAGATCCCGAACATCGGCACGTCCGTGTCGAGCAGCGCCTTCACATTGTCGACCGCATACGGGACGGCAGCGGGATCACCGGGGCCGTTGCTCAGGAACACGCCGTCAGGCTCCAGGGCGAGCAGGTCGGCAGCGGGCGTCGACGCGGGAAAGACCGTCACGTCGCAGTTGTGCTGCGCGAGGCGCCGGAGGATGTTCTGCTTGATGCCGAAATCATAGGCCGCGATCCGCAGGCGTCTCGACGCGCGCCGTTCCGGCGGAACCCCGAACTCCCCCGCTTGCTCGAGCGTCGTGGCCACCCACTCGTGCGGCTGCTCGCAGGTCACGGCCTTGACCAGATCGGTGCCCTCCATCAGCGGGATTTCCCGCGCGTGCTGCACGAGCTCCGCCGGGTCGGCGGATCCGGTCGCGATCACGCCGCGCATGACGCCTGCCGACCGCAGCTTGCGCGTGAGGGCCCGCGTGTCGATCTCGGCGATCGCGACGATGCCATGGCGAGTCAGGTAGTCGCGGAGCGTTGTCTCGGCGCGCCAGCTGCTGGCGACGGGCGACGACTCGCGCATGATGAAACCAGCCACGCGCGGTCCGCTCGATTCGATGTCGGCCTCCGACACGCCGTAGTTCCCAATCTGGGGTGACGTCATCGTTACGATCTGGCCGGCATAGGAGGGATCAGTGAGCACCTCCTGGTACCCGGTCATGCTCGTGTTGAACACCACCTCGCCACCGGCCTCACCCTGAGCGCCGGCAGCCGTGCCGCGGAACCAGGTGCCGTCTTCGAGAGCCAGCACGGCGTTCATCGTGCGGCTTCCTCCTCCAGCGAAGCGGCGACGCGCTCGCGTCCGCCCGCGACTACACGAATGGACGTGCTCCAGCGTTGATGGCCGGCCAGGTCCAGGCGCACTACGTGCGAGCCGGCGCTCACGCTGGACAGCGTCAGCGGCGTGACCCCGACGCCGCGTCCATCGAGAAAGACCTTGGCGCCCGCCGGGCGCGATTCGACGACGAGCGCCCCGACGAACCCTCCCGCTGGCGGGCTCGCGGTGCGGGCCGGAGCGGCCGCGGCGCGGGTCGCTTCGCGCCGCAGCGTGACATCGACGGTCGCGGCGGGGCGGCCCCCTGACAGCGTCACGCGGACCTGCTCGGTGACGTACCCGCTTCGGCTTAGACGCACCGTGTGCTGGCCGTAGGGCAGGTCCGTGACCGTGGCCGGTGATTCGCCCCTGTTCCGACCGCCGATCTCGACGCGGGCGCCAACCGGACGCGTGCGGACCACGACACGCCCACGGGGGGCAGTCTCGACGGGTGGTGACGCGGCTCGCGCAGGTGCAGCCGAAGTCGCGCCCGGTTCGGGGGACGGCCTCGACCCCGAAGCCGAAGCAGCCGCGCTCGGGGTAACAGGACGGGGTGTCCCACCAGGTCGCACGGCATCGTCGGTCCACTCACGCGGCCGTGCGGCGGCGCCGCGGCCTGTGCTTCCTGAGGCGGTGCTGTTGGACGGTGTGTTGCGTGCAGCTGTGTTGCGGGACGGCGTGTTGCCGGAATTGTCGGATGTAACCGCGGCTGTCTCTGCGGGCCCTCGACCGTCGTTACGGCCGCTGAACAGGAACCACCCGCCTGCGAGTCCAGTGACGATACCCACCAGCAGCAGGGCTGCAAACGCCAGCCACGGCGCGCCCGGCGCGGTGGTGTCCGTATCGGGCGGGGCGGCGTAGTCGCTCGCCGCATAATCGCCGACGGGAGGCTCGTAGGGGGCGTGCCGATCCGGCGCGTAGTTCGGGTTGTCACCCAGCGGGTAATCAAGCGCATCGTCGACGCCCAAGCGCCGCACATCGGTTCGGCCCTTGTCTGCATCCGTCACCCGCGAACCCCCGTCGCGCGGTGGCTCCGCGGCAATGTCCCACCGGTCAACCGGGTCGCCGGGAGCCTTCATCTGCACGGCGTCGAGCGAGGAGACCGTATCGTCGTCCTCCAGGGATGCATACCGATCGCGCCCCGCCCGGGCCATGGGGTCCGCCTCGCCGGGTGCGGCGATGGGCTCGATGGCCGGGGCGGACGGCTCGGGCTCGGTTGGCCCCGAGATGTACGACGGTGCAGCGTGATGTGGCGAGTCGGGATCCGAAGACCTGAGCGCGAACTCCCCTGTCCCGTCATCTCGCAAGGGTGGGCTCGCGAAGTCGGCCAGCGGCACGCCCGGCGGCGCTGCAGGAAGCGTTTGCGGTTGCGTATCGTCAATCGGCGGCAACGCTCCTATGGGACGGGGCGTGCGCCGCTTGCGCGGGGCGGCGGGACGGGTCAGCGCGTCGCCGAGCGCGTGCTTGAGCGGGGCGGCGAATGCGAGCGCCGTTGCGTAGCGCTCATCGGGCGCCAGCGCGAGCGCGAACGAGAACGTCTCGAGCAAGGCCTCCCGGTCTGCACCCGGCACATCCGGCAGCATGACGAGCACGTCGTCGCCGGCGCCGGTCACCGGCTGGCCGCTCAGCAGCTCGAAGGCGATCGCGCCGAGGGCAAAGACGTCACCTGCGCGCGAGATCGGGCGGCCCCCGGTGCGCTCAGGCGGGCTGTACGGCCGGCGCACCGGCGCACGCGCGCCACAGCTCTCGAGGGCCGCTGCGACGCCGAGATCCACGAGGTGCGTTTCGCCGGGAGCGACGAGCACGTCGCGCGGATGCAGCGACCCATGCACGACGCCGGCAGCCGCGGCGAAGTCGAGCGCACCGGCGAGCTGCGTGACAATCGTCAGCACATCGGAGGCGGGCGGGGGGCCGTACTGCCGGAGCGCGCTGTCGAGAGATTCTGCAGGCACGTACGCCTGCGCGAACCACGGGATCCCGTCCTCGACGCCCGCACCGATCGGCGCGGCGATGGAGGGATGCGAGAGGCCGCGTTCGGGCAGCGCTTCGAGGGCTCGCGCGAGCTCGGCCGCCCGATTTGGTGTCAGGTCGAGACGAAACGCCTTGATTGCGACGAGCCGGCCCTCGACCGGATCGAACGCGCGGAAGACCACACCCGTGGTGCCGGCACCGACCTGATGCAGAACACGAAACGGGCCGAAGGCGGCAGGGGGTGATCCCGAACTGGACCCGTCAATCGTCAGTGGTTACTCCTCGGAGGCGACGCGATCGTAGCATGCCGCGTGCCCCCCTCCAACACGCCACGTCTCGTCTTGACACGCGCGCAAGGCGTTTGCCAGAGTACCTTCCTCGTGCACGCACAACCTGCCTCGTCGTCCGACAGCACGGTGCGGTTCGCGGTCGACGTGCGCCGCCTGCCGTGGATGCGGCGCCTGGCAGTGGACTATGCGTTCGACTTCGCGCGCCTCGCGCCATTCTTCGCGGGCAATCCTGCCGACGCTGCGTCCTGGCGGGCAGCCATCACCGCCGCACAGGGCCACGCGCGTCCACGACACGAAGTCGCGGACATCGTGATTGCGCAGCAGCAACGGCGGGACGCGCCGCGCGAGGCCATCGCCGCCGCTCGACGCCTCTCTGACGCCGGAACGGTCGCGATTGTCACGGGGCAACAGGCTGGACTGTTCGGCGGGCCCGTGTTCACACTGCTCAAGGCCGCAACCGCCATACGCGTCGCGCAGCGCGTGTCGCGCGAGCACAACGTCACGGCAGTACCCGTCTTCTGGATCGACGCCGAGGACCACGACTGGGAAGAGGTCCGCGCATGCGCCGTCCTCGACGCCGAGCTTGAACTCGCGTCGATCGAGGCGACCCCGCCGAAGGGCGCCGCCGAACGAACGATCGGCTCGCTGCAATGGCCCGGCGGCATCAACGAAGCCATCGACACGTTGTTGAGCGTGCTGCCGCGCACCGAATTCACGCCTTGGCTGGCCGACATTGTCCGGGCCGCCTACGCGCCCGGGCAGGGCGTTGCCGAGTCGTTCGGCCGGCTTCTCGACACCCTCCTCGGACCGCACGGCCTCGTTGTCTACGACGCATCCGACCAGGCGGCCAAGCCGCTGATGGCTGACCTCTTCTCCCGGGAGCTCGAGCACCCGGGCCGCACGGCGCTGCTCGCGGCACGCGCGGGCGCTGATCTCGTCTCCCGCGGCTATCACATGCAGGTGATGCCGCACGCAAGCAGCGCGGCCCTGTTCGAGCTGGATGGCGGACGGGTGCCCATCCGGTACGACGGCACACACTTCGTGACTGGAGAGGTACGCGTTCCGAACGCAGAGATGGTGGCGCGCGCGCGGGCGCACCCAGAGACCTTCAGCCCGAACGTCCTGCTGCGACCGCTGGTCCAGGACACCCTCTTCCCCACGATCTGCTACGTGGCGGGCCCGAACGAGCTGGCGTATCTGGCGCAGCTGCGCGGCGTGTACGAGTCGTTCGGGGTGCCGATGCCCCTGATGCAGCCACGCGCCTCCGCCACGCTCATCGACGCGGCGGCGGTCAGGTTCCTGGCCAAGTACGACGTGCCGCTGGAGGCGCTGCAGCAACAGGACGAGCACGCGCTCAATGAGCTGCTGAAGACACTGCTTCCCCCGGCGGTCGAACGCACGATCCGGGAGGCCGGTGAGCAGATTGGCGCACGGATGGAGGCGGTGGTCGAGGCCGTGCCGTCAATCGATCCCACGCTGGAGGGCCGCGCGCGGTCGGCCCTCGGCCGCATGCAGCACGAGCTCGACACGCTGCACGCCAAGGTGCTGCAGGCGGCGAAGCGGCGCGATGAAACGCTGCGGCGGCAGTTCATGCACGTGAGGGCGCAGGCGTTTCCAGGCGGGCAGCCGCAGGAGCGTGCCGTCGGCGGAATCTCCTTTCTCGGCCGATATGGCCCGGCCGTCGTTTCGCGGCTCCTCGACGAGCTCCCGGTGGACGGTGGGACACACTGGGTAGTCAGCATCTAACGCCGCCCGCCATCACCATCAGCAGTCAATCAGTCAGCCGGAGCCATTGGCAACGCCTGTCACCCGAAGACCGTCACGCCGGCGAGCCGCTCCGCGACGGCGGCGGCGCCGCTGGGCCATGTACCTGGCCATCGCGATCGCCATTCCAGCCGTCCTGCTGTGTGCGGTTCTCAGCTACTACTACGTGGCCTTCTCCCGGCAGATCGAGGCGCGGCTCCACGGAGAGCGGGAGCGCGTGCTGCCGCGAGTGTTTGCGCGCCCGCTCGAACTGCGCAAGGGTCAGTCGCTCGGCGCGGCCCAGATCATCGACAGGCTGAACGATTTGGGGTACGCGCAGCGGGCGCGAGTCGAAAAGGCTGGCGAGTTCGCGGTCGGTGCCGGAGCGATTGCCGTCATCCCCCGCGGCGGCAACCGCAACGGCCAGACCGTGCGCATCCTCTTCGAGCAGCCGCGCGTGCGCAACGCCGGGGGCGCCACCGCCACGCCGGGCCGCGTCAGGGGCATCGAAGCGGGCGGAGCGGCCACCAACAGCGTCACCCTGGACCCCCCGCTGCTTACCGCGTTCCTGAGCCCCGGCCGCGAGAAGCGGCGGCAGGTGCCACTCGCGGCGATACCGCCGCGCATGGTGCAGGCGGTCCTCGCCATCGAGGATCGCCGATTTTATGACCACCCGGGGATCGATCCCGTGCGGATGGCGGGAGCATTCGTCTCCAACCTCCGCGGCAAGCGCCGGTACCTCGAGGGCGCCAGCACGCTGACGCAGCAGCTCGCCCGGAATTTCTTCCTCACCGAGGCGCTCGCGCGCGAGGCCGCAACCGGACAGCGGTCCTGGCGCCGGAAACTGCTCGAGCAGTTCATGTCGCTCATCCTCGAACGGAAGGCAACGAAGAACGAGATCCTCGAGCTCTACCTGAACGACGTGTACCTGGGGCAGCGTGGCTCGTTCGCCGTGCACGGCGTCGCGGAAGCGTCGCGCCTGTTCTTCGGGAAAGACGTCAGCAACATCTCGCTCGCCGAGGCCGCCACGATTGCCGGGACCATCCAGTCTCCCGCCGTATGGTCGCCCTTCCACTCGCCGGAACGGGCCCGCGAGCGCCGGAACGTCGTCCTGCGTGCGATGGCCGACGCCGGCTTCATCTCGGCGCCGGCGGCCTCGCGCGTGAGCAGCGAGCCCGTGCAGGTGGTGCAGCGCGCCCTGGAGTCGCAGGCGCCCTACTTCGTGGACCTGGTCGGGCAGACGCTCGCGGAGCAGCTGCCGGGGCTGGCCGGCGTCACGAACTCCCTCGACGTCTACACGACGCTCGACATCCACCTGCAGCGTGTCGCCCAGGACGTGCTGCGCCAGGGCATCGTGCGGGTGGACGAGATCCTGGCCCGCCGCAAGCGGCACCGGCAGGCGCAGGCCGCGTTGATCGCGGTCGACCCCCGGACGGGGGACGTGCTGGCGCTCGTCGGCGGGCGCTCGGTACAACCAGTCGCAGTACAACCGCGCCGTGGCCGCCAAGCGTCAGCCGGGCTCGGTGTTCAAGCCGTTCGTCTACCTTGCCGCCTTCGAGCGCGCCGCGGCCGAGGGGCGGGGCGACATCACACCGGCCACGCTCGTCATGGACGAGCCGACAATGTTCGAGTACGACGAGGGCTGGAACCCGGCCAACTACGAGGACGAGTACGACGGGGAGATCACGTTCCGCCGTGCGCTGGCGATGTCGCGCAACATCGCCACCATCCACGCCGCCGAGCTCGCCGGGTTCAACAACGTTGCGCAGCTCTGGAACAAGATCCGCGTCGGCACCCAGCCACACGCCTATCCCGCCATCACCCTGGGCGTGTTCGAGGCATCGCCCTTCGACATTGCCACCGCGTTCACGATCTTTCCGAACGGCGGGGAGCTGCGGCCGTTGCGGGTGCTCACCCGCGTCACCAGCGGGGGTACGGCGCAGCGCCTCACGATCCCCGCGCCCCGCCGCGTGGCGAGACCGGACACCACATTCCTGGTCACCAACATGATGCGGAGTGTCATCAGCGAGGGCACGGCGGCTTCCGTGCGTGCGTCCGGCTTCGCGTTCGATGCGGCTGGCAAGACGGGCACCACCAACGATCTGCGGGACGCCTGGTTCGTGGGCTTCACGCCGGAACTGCTGACCGTCGTCTGGGTGGGCGTGGACGACAATCAACCGCTGGGCCTGAGCGGCTCCCAGGCGGCGCTGCCGATCTGGATCCCCTTCATGACCCAGGCACTCGCCGGCCGTTCGGACGCGCCCTTCGCCGAGCCCGAGGGGGTGGTGTGGGCCGAGATCGACAGGGACACGGGGAAGCTCGCGGCTCCTACGTGTCCCCGGATCGTCCGTGAGGCCTTCCTGGCGGGCACGGACCCGATCGACGTGTGCGAGCTGCATCGGTTCTAACTGGTCAGCGCCGTCTTCTCCCGAGCCTTGGCCTCGCCTGCGACAGCTATCGGGTGGCACCGGCGCCCAATGAGGTCGGGAGGTGTATTGCAGATCGTGAGAATGAGATCGGGAGGTGTTTCGCCAAAAGTGCGACGTGCGACCGGGCGAAACACCTCCCGATCTCATTCCCACGCGGATCATCTGGCCTTGGGGCCACGGTCGCCGCTTCAGCCCCAAGACCTGGACACAGGAACACGAGGCATCCGCCGATCCTGTTGAGGTCTTCTTCATGGCCGTGGTGGCCTTCGTGGTCTTCGTGTCCAGCCGTCGCACGGCATGAACTGGCCCGGTATAATCGCGCCATGTCCCCGGAACTGCTAACCGCGCTGGGCGAGGCGCTCGCAAAGGGCGAGACGGTTGCACTCGTCACGATTGTCTCGACGCGCGGATCGACGCCGCAGCGCGTGGGCGCGAAGATGCTGGTCTACGCCGACGGACGGATGGTTGGCACGATCGGCGGCGGCTGCTACGAGAGCGATGCGTTCGGCAAGGCGCGAGAGGCGATGCGCACGCACAAGGCGAGCCTCGTCAAGTACGAGCTGACGGACGATTTCGCCGAGGAGACCGGATTGATTTGCGGAGGACAGATGGAGGTCTTCATCGAGCCGATCGAGCCGTCGCCGCAGCTGGTCATCCTCGGCGCCGGCCATGTGGGCCTGCAGCTCGGACGGCTCGCGCCGGGGCTCGGGTTCCGCGTCACGGTGGTGGACGATCGCGAGCGCTTCGCCAACCGGGACCGCTTCCCCAATGCCGCGATGATCGTCGTGGACTCCATTCCCGAGTGGATTACGCGCACGCCGCTCCCCTCATCCGCCTACGTCGTCGTCCTCACGCGCGGGCACCGGCAGGACTACGATGCCATTCGTGCCCTCGCTGGCCGCGATCTCCGTTACATCGGACTGATTGGCAGCCGCGCGAAGGTGGCGAAGGTGGTCGAGCGCGCGCGCGAGGAAGGCGTCCCGGCCGACTGGCTGCGCGGGCTGCGTGCTCCCGTCGGGCTCGACATCGGTGCCGTGACACCGGAGGAGATCGCGGTCAGCATCCTTGCGGAGCTCGTGGCCGTGCGGCGAGGCAAGATTGCCGCACCCGAGGTCGCGGCGATTTCGATGCAGTGGACCGCGCCGGCCATCCGGGCCTGAGCACTCCTGCGGACCGTTGACGGTTCGCCCCGCGGGTTGGTTGGCCGCGATCGACCGCCTCCTACATCGTTCGCACGAAGCGTGTGCCAAGCGCGAACGCCACCAACCCGACACCAATCAGGATCCCGCACGGCAGGAGCATCTCGCTCGGAGCGAATGCGCGCCAGGTCGCGCCTTCAAACGCGAGGATGGCCCACTTGACCGGGCTGATGACGCTCAATCGCACGAGCCACGGAGGCATGGCGAACAGCGGGATCATCGCCCCGCCAATCATCGACATCGGCATCAGGATCGCCCAGCCGGCCGCGCTCGTGGACTGCTCGTTCCGCCCGATGGCCGCAACCAGCATCATGATGCCAACGAAGGCCGCGGCCGCCGACATCATGGCAAGGAGCAGCGCACCGAACGAATGCACGTGCACCTGGAACACGACCGTGGCGATCGCGAACATGATCGCCTGCAGCACCATCGCAGCCAGGAAGCACCCGAGCCCTTTGCCGGCGAGAACGGCCGTGCGGGTGAGAGGGGCCGTCTGCAGGCGCACCAGGGTGCCGTGCGTGCGTTCGACCACGAGCCCGACCGCGAACGACATGATGCAGCCGATGAGGCCCCACACGACACCCTGCGGGAAGGTGAACTCGAAGGTGTTACGCGGTCCCTGGCGTGCGCCGGTGACCTCACGCTTCACCACCTGCAATGGCGTCCACCCATCGCCGTCGGATTTGCCCGGCGTGCTCGCGGCTGGCGGCTCGACGGCCCGGTGACGCTGGAGGTACTTGTCCAATTCCCCGAGGAATGCCGTCGTCGAGGCCACCTCGGGGTCCGAGCGCTTGTCCGGTGGTAACGTCTTCAGGACACTCTCCACCGCCCTGTGGCCAGCCTCTGGATCGGAGAAGACCTGCTGCAGGCCCTGCATGCCGTACTTCATCAGCACACCTTCGAGCATGCCGCTCTCTGCCGTTCGCGAGGGATCGAGCCCGAGTTCCACGGTGGGCGGAGCGCCGTAGAACAGCCGCTCCGATGCGACGCCGAAGCCACTGGGCACGGAAATAAAGGCTCGGCGGCCGCCCGTGCGGACCGACTCCTCTGCCTCGGCCCGGGTCGTGCGCGCGGTCTCGAGTTCGCTGGCGCATTCGAGACGCCCGAGAAATGCCGCCGCCCCCGGCGTGTGGTCCTCGTCGACGAGTGCAACGCTGATCTTCGCCTGACCGCTCGAGGGGCCGCTCAGGATCACGCCGAACCCGACCGCGATCAGCAGCGGCCATACGAACGTGAAGAAGAGCCCTGCGCGCATCCGCAAGAGCAGGCGCAGGTCCTTGAGCGCCAATGCGACGATGGGTGCCATGGGCTCAGTCCCTCAGCTGGCGGCCGGTGAGGTGGAGGAAGACCTGTTCGAGCGTCGGGCGCTCGAGGCGGAACTCGCCCACTGGCTCGACGGCGGCCAGACGGTTGAGCTCCCCAAGCGCATCCGTCGTCCGCACGCGATATTCGCCACCGGAACGGGCGAGCACGAGCGTCGGCGCGCCGCCGTAGGTGCTCAGGAGGGCGGATACCGTGTCGACGGCCAGCAGTTTCCCGTGATCGATGATGCCGACGCGATCGCAGAGGCGGGCGGCCTCTTCCATGTAGTGCGTGGTGTAGATGATCGTCCGGCCCTGCGCCCGGAGTGCCTCGATGCTGTCGAAGATAGCGTTGCGGGATTGCGGGTCCACGCCGACGGTCGGCTCGTCCAGCAGAATCAGCTCCGGGTCGTGAACCAGCGCCGCAGCAAGGTTCAAGCGGCGCTTCATGCCTCCCGAGTAGGCCACGGCGCGATCCGCCGCCCGGTCCTCGAGCTGGACGAACTCCAGCGCCCACTTCACCCGTGCGCCGAGCGTGGACCGGTTCAGTCCGTAGATCCGCCCGAAGAACTCCAGGTTCTCGCGGCCTGTCAGCTGGTCGTACACCGCGAGTGCCTGGGGTGCCACGCCGATCCGACGGCGGACTGACGCCTGGGCCGGACTGGCTCCATTGGCGATCGTGACCGTCCCGTCCTCCGGTGACAGCAGCCCGACCGCCAGGTTCACGGTCGTGCTCTTCCCCGCTCCGTTGGGCCCGAGCAGGCCGAAGATTTCGCCCGGCCGGATCTCGAGCGTGAGGTCATCGACCGCCAGGAGCGTCCCGAACCGCTTGCGAACCCGATTGAAGCTGAGCAAACCCGAACTATAAACGAGATCGGGAGGTGTTTCTCATCCGCATGAGAATGAGATCGGGAGGTGTTTCGCCGGGGTCGCGCGTCGCACTTTTGGCGAACCACCTCCCGATCTCATTCTCACGATCTGCGATACACCTCCCGACCTCATTGGGCTCGCCCCTGTACAGTGCGGGGGGGAAGTCCGTATAATGAAAGGAACTTAGCACTCGGGCAACGCGACTGCTGGTACAGACCACCCATGGCCACCGAACTCAACCCGCGCTCCGGTCGCATCCTCGCGACCGTCGTCCGTGAGTACATCCACACCGGCGAGCCTGTGGCCTCGATGGTCATTGCTCGACGCGGCGCGGTTCAGGTGTCCTCGGCGACAATCCGGAACATCCTGGCGAAACTCGAGGAGCAGGGATTCGTGCGTCAGCCCCACACCTCGGCTGGACGCGTCCCGACGGACCGGGGATACCGGTTCTACGTCGATCTCCTCCTCGAATCGCACCGGACGGAGCGAACGCATGATGAGGTGGAAGCACGCCTACGACGGGAAACCGGTGACACTCCACTTGCTGATGACCTGTTGTCGCTGGTCTCGCACATGCTCTCGACGGAGTCGCACCATGTGGGCTTCGCGCTGTCACCGGCGCATGCCGATGCGCGGCTCCACAAGCTCGAGTTCGTCTCGCTAGCCGCATCGCGGGTGATGGTGATCATCGTCGCCCAGGGCGGCCACGTGTCGCAGAAGATCGTGGACGTCGAGGACCCCCTCAGCCCCGAGGATCTGCGCCGGGCCGCGGAATACGTGAACCGCGAGTTCACGGGCATGCCGTTGGTGCAGGTGCGCGACACACTCGTAGCGCGGCTGCTGCAGGACAGGAGCCTCTACGACCGGCTGATGGCGAAGGCGTTCGAGCTCGCGAGCCGCTCGCTCGCCGACACGCCGGGCGAGCACACGTTGTTCGTCGAAGGGGCCGCGTCGCTGCTGGAAGAGGTGTCGCCGAATACGGAGCTGCCCCTCGCCACGTTGCGCGCGCTGCTGCAGATGATGGAAGAGAAGCAGCGGCTGGTATGTCTGTTGAACGAGTACCTGGAGGGTCCCGGTCTCACCGTTGTCATCGGGGCCGAGCACACGGACCCGGACCTTCGGCCGTTCAGCCTTGTCGCCTCGACCTATTCCGATGGTCACGGCACCGGCAGTGTCGGGGTGATTGGGCCGACGCGCATGCGTTACTCGAGAGCGATTGCTATGGTGGATGGTGCGGCCCAGGCAATCTCGCGCGTGCTGCGGGGCCCCAACTAGGGCTGCCCCTGCTGCGCCCCGGGCGCGCAGGTACTCTTCAGTTCTGTTCAGAGAGTCCCCACGAAACGAGTGTCATGACCGAGGAAGCGAACGAAACACCCGCGCTGGCGCAGGAAGGCACACCCGATCCCGACGTTGCCACGCCGGACGCGGAGACCGACGACCGGCTCCCGCAGATCACGCGCGAGCGGGACGAGTATTACGATCGGGTGCTGCGGCTCAGCGCCGAGTTCGACAACTACAGGAAGCGGATCGAACGCGAGCGCCGCGAGGCCGGCGAGCGCGCCGCCGCGTCGCTACTGGAGGAACTGCTCCCTGTCGTCGACGACCTGGAGCGCGCCCTCGGCGCGGAGGCAGGCCCCGGCGCCGAGGCGTACCGGAAGGGCGTCGAGATTATTTACAAGCAGCTGGCCGATCTGCTGACCCGGCGTGGTGTCACCGTCATGGAGGTGCTCGGTGCCGACTTCGACCCGCACGTGCACCAGGCCGTGGCGCACGAGGCGAGCCCGGGTGCGCGAGACGGTGAGGTGATCGAGGAGTTGCGGCGCGGCTACAAACTCGGCGAGCGTCTGCTCCGGCCGGCCATGGTGAAGGTGGCGAAGGCGTGACGTCACACGATTACTACGAGGTGCTCGAGGTGGCGCGGACCGCCTCGGAGCAGGAAATCAAGAGCGCCTACCGCAAGCTCGCGCTCCGGCACCATCCGGACCGCAACCCGGGCGACAAAGGCGCAGAGGAGAAGTTCAAAGAGGCGGCGGAAGCGTACGCGGTCCTCGCCGATCCCCAGAAGCGAAGCCTGTACGACCGCTTCGGGCACGCGGGCGTGAGCGCGGCCGGCGGCGGCGCGGGCGGGTTCGACCCGTCAGTCTTCTCCGACTTCGGCGACGTGCTCGGCGGCCTCGGAGACATCTTCGGATTCGGCGACCTGTTCGGCGGCACGCGCCGGCGCGGCGGCCCGCAGCGCGGGGCCGACCTCCGGTACGACCTCGAGATCTCCTTCGAGGAGTCGGCGCGCGGCACCGAAACGACGATCCAGATTCCCCGCGCCGAGTTGTGCGAAACGTGCAAGGGCACCGGCGCGGCGCACGGATCCGGACCGACGACGTGCCCGGCGTGTCATGGACGCGGCCAGCTGCGATACCAGCAGGGCTTCTTCACCGTGGCGCGCACGTGCGGCCAGTGCCGCGGATCGGGACAGATCATCGCCAAGCCGTGCGCCACCTGTGGAGGTGCCGGGCGCGTCAACCAGGAGCGCAAGCTCACGGTCAAGATTCCCGCCGGCATCGCAACCGGCCAGCGGCTTCGCCTCTCCGGCGAGGGGGAGCACGGAAGCCCCGGCGGCCAGCAGGGCGACTTGTACGTCGTCATCCAGGTGCAGGATCACGAGTTCTTCGAGCGTGATGGCAACGACCTGCACTGCGAGATCCCGGTGAACTTCACAACCCTCGTGCTCGGCGGTGAGATTGTCGTGCCCGGGCTGCTGGACGAGGAGGAAACCGTCAGCGTCCCGGGGGGCACACAGCCAGGCGCCACGTTTCGGATCCGCGGCAAAGGAATGCCTGATGTGTCGGGACGCGGCAGGGGCGACATTCTCGTGCGCCTTGCCGTGTCCGTGCCGAAAAAGGTCACCCGCGAGCAGCGCCACGCCCTCGAGGCGCTCGCCAAGGCCTTGCCACCCGAGAAGTTCGAACCCGACGCGCACCGACACGGAAGACAGGGGCATCTTCGATCGCGTGAAAGATATTTTCGGCTGAGGACTCGAGCCGCCACCGCCCGCGACGACACGAAAGCGTCTCGATCGAACTGTACCGTGCGGACCACTTCCGCTATCGATCTGTCGTTCCCTCCAGACGCGCCCGAGCTCGTCGACCTGGTCACCGCCCTGCTCGACGACTTCGGACCGGCCGCCATCCACGAGACGGGCCCGGAGCATGCGCCGGCGTGGCGTGTGTTCTTTGCCACTTCGGCGATTCGTGATGAAGCGCTGATAACTCTCACGCATGCCTGTCGCGCGCAGGGATTGACGACCGCCGCCGTGGATGTCCCCGATGAGGACTGGGCTGCGCGATCGCAGGCCGGCCTCCGCGCCGTGCGGGTCGGCCGGATCGTCGTAGGGCCTCCGTGGGATGTGCCGGACGATCTCGATCCCGACGATGCTCTTGTGATCATCCAGCCCTCAATGGGATTCGGAACCGGGCACCACGAAACGACTCGTTTGTGCCTGGCGCTGGTGCAGGAAATCGACTTTCGCGGGCGGCGGGTGCTCGACGTCGGCACCGGCTCGGGCGTGCTGGCGCTCGCGGCCGTGGCGCTGGGCGCCGAGTCGGCCGACGGCATCGACTGCGACCCGGATGCGGTGGGGAACGCGCTCGAGAACCTCGCGCTCAATCCGTCGCTCGCATGCGCAGCGACCATCCGCTTCACCGTCACCGACCTCCGTGCGGCACCGGCCCGTGCTGGGGGTTCGCACGCTGCTGCCGCCGCGGACATCGTTTTGGCAAATCTGACAGGCGCGCTTCTCGTAGCCGCTGCGCCCGACTTGCTCGCGCGCGCGAGTCCAGGCGCGTCGATGATTCTCTCGGGCTTCCAGCGTCACGAAGCGGCCGCGGTGCTGGCCGCCTTTGCGGGCGGGACCCAGCTCGTGGCCCGGCGTGCGGAGGGCGACTGGGAGGCCGTTCTTCTGAGCGCTCGGACCGGGGCGCCGCGGCCCCGGCCCTCCACTCTCTAGGACGCGAGCCCGCTTGTCGTGGGGCAGTCCGGGATTGAGACCTCAGAGGGCGCAGCGGGATGAGCGTTGGGCTCGTGATGGAGCGGGGTGATCCTACAGCGCTTCCCAGGCGTACAGGAGGATTGAGAGCGCCACGACCGGGACGGCGTCGGCGCGCAGCGTCCGGGCGCCGAGGTTCACGAACATGGCGCCGGCCTCCCGTGCGCGCGAGACCTCCTCGGGAGCCCAGCCACCTTCAGGACCGACGAACACCGTCGCAGCCTCGGGGCGGGCCACGTCGTCGAGCGATCGCGCACCGATGGCGGCGATGGCCGGTTCCACGAGCACGAGCCTCAGGCCGCTGGCCTCCGCGAGCGCCGATTCGAGCGTGGCGGGCTCGCGCACGGTCGGCACCACGGCACGCCCGCACTGCTTGACCGAGCTCACGGCCACGCGCTGCCACCGCTCCACGCGGCGGCCCACCGCGAGTGGTCCCGCGGGCACGTCGATGAACCGGGTCACGAGCGGTTGCACGGCAATCACCCCGAGCATCACCGCGTCCCGCACGACATCGTCGGTCTTGTCGCCCTTGAGCGCCGCCTGCGCCAGCGTCAGCGCGAAGGGCAGCTCCGGCGCGGGGGGTTCGATCGCAGTGACGCGCAGCACGACGCCTCGCTTGTCCGCGAGCTCGACTCGTGCGCGACACTGGTGACCCCGCCCGTTGAATACGAGCACCTCGCGACCCTTGTCGACGCGGAGCACGCGCACGAGGTGCTGGGCTTCATCCTCCGGGAGCGCCACAGTCTGATCCACGGCTTCAAAGGCAGGGGCGTAGAAGCGATGCACGGCCGGATTATACGCAGCGCTCCCCAGCGGCGGCGGGGAGGAGATACGC
Source organism: Vicinamibacteria bacterium (assembly GCA_963763095.1). Taxonomy (GTDB): domain Bacteria; phylum Acidobacteriota; class Vicinamibacteria; order Vicinamibacterales; family JAENWD01; genus CAVUCH01. The sequence goes on along the minus strand of CAVXNR010000016.1, from coordinate 142,241 downwards.
ACGGCAAGAGATCCGGAACGAGGCGGTCCGCCGGGTCGGGATGCACGGCGCTGGTATACTGCCGCCGAAGTGTTCTTTCGCGGGCAGATGCTTGGCAAGTACCGCATCCTCTCACCGCTGGGCAGCGGCGGGTTCGGTACCGTCTACCTCGCGGAAGACACGTGGATCGACAAGAAGGTGGCGCTCAAGGTGGCCCACCGTCAGCAGGGCCTCGACTTCGGCCAGCTGCTGCGTGAGCCGCGCCTGCTCGCGTCGCTCAATCATCCCAACATCGTCTCGGTCCTTACGGCGCTCAAGGAAGACGGCATTTTCTTCATCGTGATGGAGTACGTGCCGGGGGAGACGCTGGAGTCCATCGTGGTGCGCGAGGGCGCGCTCGATATCCCGCGGGCGCTCGATTACACGTGCCAGATCTGCAATGCGCTCGACCACGCGCACTCGCAGGGTGTCATCCATCGGGACCTCCGGCCAGGAAACGTCCTCGTGACCGAACAGGGGCTGGCGAAGGTGGCCGATTTCGGCACGTCGCGCTTTCTCGAGATCGCGGCACACGGCACGACGATCACCGGCAGCCCGCCGTACATGGCGCCCGAGCAGTTCCACGGCAAGGCGGTGTTCGCCTCCGACGTGTACTCGCTCGGCGTCTCGATGTATCAGATGCTCACGGGCATGCTGCCGTACGAAACCCCTAGCCCCACCGACCTGGATCGGCTCATGACCGGTGAGCTGGTCTCCTCGCCCCGCGTGCGCAACCCGAAGATCCCGAAGGCCGTCAGCGACGTCATCCTGAAGGCGATGGCCCCGGAGATCACGGCGCGCTACCAGCGGGCGGGCGAGCTGCTCGACGATCTGCTCGCGGCGCGGGCAGCACCCGTGCGACGTGCGTCGCGCGCGGCGGCCACCGCCACGGCGGAGGTCCCGGTCGACATGCTCCACCGGATCAAAGCGCGCGAGCAGCCCCAGGCGCGTCTGTGCTGGCACTGCAACAAGCCCCTGCACGCCCGCTCGTCACGCTGTCCGTTCTGCGGCGAGAGTCAGTAGCCGGAACGCGCGGTTCATCAGGCTACACAGACGGCAGGCTGCAGACTGCGGGCCTGACAGGCTTGGATCGTCAGACAGCGCGCCTGGGCGTCGCGGGCACCCTGGCGACACCAGACGGGCGCCCTCAGCGCCTTAGGCCAGAGAGGCCTGCAGCCGGTAGTCTGTAGCCTGAATGTCGCATATCCAGACTCCGTTGGGACCGGCTGTTCAGCCCGGGGCAAACGCCGTGCTAAAGTGCTGATATCCGCCTCGGGCACATCCCCGCGAAGGAGATGAGGCCTGCTGTGCGCCAGCAAGGAGCTCTTCGATGCCATTCGGCAGCGGCAAAATCTGGATGAACGGCACGCTGGTCGATTGGGCCGACGCCCGCATCCATATCGGCTCGCACGTCGTTCATTACGGCAGCGCGGTGTTCGAGGGCGCGCGGTGCTACCACACCCCGCGGGGAACGGCCTGCTTCCGCCTGGACGATCACGTCGTGCGGCTGTTGAACTCCGGACGCATCTACCGCATGGAGTCGCCGCTGGACCGCGCGGGATGGGCCGCAGCAATCGAAACCACCATTCGCGAGAACGGCCTGAAGGCCTGCTACATCCGGCCCATCATGTACCGGGGGTACTCGGCGCTCGGCGTCAACCCGCTGCCCTGCCCCGTCGACACGGCCATCATGGTTTGGGAATGGGAAGCGTACCTCGGACCCGAGGCGCAGGAGAAGGGCGTCGACGTCTGCGTCAGCTCCTGGAACCGCATGGCGCCGAACACGTTCCCGGCGCTGGCCAAGTCGAGTGCGAACTACGCGAACGCCGCGCTCATCAAGATGGAGGCGATGCTCGACGGCTACGCCGAAGGCATCGCGCTCGATCACAGTGGCTTCATCAGCGAGGGCAGCGGCCAGAACCTGTTCCTCGTGCGGGATGGCATCATCTACACGCCGTCGGTGACATCGTCGATCCTGCCGGGCATCACGCGCGATTCGGTCATCACCATCGCGCGCAGCCTCGGCTACGAGGTCCGCGAAGAGATGCTGCCGCGGGAGATGCTCTACTTGGCCGACGAAGCGTTCTTCGTCGGCACCGCCGTCGAGGTAACCCCCATCCGCTCGATCGACAAGCTGGTGGTCGGCGAGGGCGTGCGCGGACCAGTCACCTCGGCCATCCGCCGCACGTTCTTCGACATCCTCAACGGGGATGTACCGGACACGCACGGCTGGCTCACACCGGTCTACCCCGACGAGTCCAACCTGCGGCAGAGCGCCACGACCGCGGTCGCACGCTAGCAGACAGGGCCGGAAGCACCACCCGGCCTGCGCACCTGACTGGCATCGCCTGCGCGGCGGGGGACCGTCGCGCGGGCAGGCTCTCCGCAAACGGCCGGTCACCCGACATGCATGTGAACGATCTGCTCAAGATCGCCGTCGAGCACGGAGCGTCGGACCTGCACCTCAAGGTCGGCAGCTATCCGATGATGCGGGTCCGTGGCGACCTCGTGCCCGCGGCCGCTGATCGACGGCTGGATCACGATGACACGGTGGCGATCGCGGCGGCCGTCATGTCGACCGGTCAGCGGCAGAAGTTCAAGGACACGCAGGACATCGATCTCGCGTACAGCGTTCCGGGTCTCGGCCGTTTCCGCTGCAACGTGTTCCAGCAGCGCGGCACGATCGGCATGGTCCTTCGCGTCATCCCGATTGCGGTCAAGACGCTCGACGAGCTCGGCCTCCCGCCCGTGCTGAAGGTTATCGCCGAGGAGGAGCGTGGCCTCGTGCTCGTCACCGGCCCGACTGGGAGTGGCAGGAGCACCACGCTCGCCGCGCTGGTGGACCACGTGAACGCCACCCGCTCGGCCCATGTCATGACCATCGAGGACCCGATCGAGTTCCTCCACCGTGACAACCGCGCGATCGTCAGCCAGCGGGAGGTCGCCGTCGACACACGCTCGTTCGCGCACGCCGTACGCAGCGCCCTCCGGCAGGACCCGGACGTCATCCTCGTCGGCGAGCTCCGCGACCTCGAGACCATCGAGACCGCGCTCGTCGCGTCGGAGACGGGCCACCTCGTATTTTCGGCGCTGCACACGCTCGATGCCGTCGAGACGATCACGCGGATCATCGCGCAGTTCCCGCCGCACCAGCAGGCGCAGGTGCGGGTGCAGCTGGCGAGCGTCCTCAGGGCCGTGATCTCGCAGCGGCTGCTGCCGCGCGCCGACGGCAAGGGCCGCGCCGTGGCCGTCGAGGTCATGGTGAGCACGCCGGTCATCCGCGAGTGCATCGTGCACGAAGAGAAGACGGGCCTGCTCCGGAAGGCAATTGCCGAAGGCGGCGCACAGCACGGCATGCAGACATTCGACCAGGCGATCTTCCGCCTCCTCGAGCAGAACCTGGTCACGCGCGAAGAGGCACTCCGGTGGACGTCGACCGGTGACGCGGTGGCCCGTCGTACGCCTGACGGACAGTCGCGCTGACGGGTGCGCCAGCGGAGTGACGATCCGCGAGGTCGACTCACGTTAGCAGGGCTGAAGCCCTGCCCCACACGGCGCGGGTCAGCAGGGCTGGCGGCGCGGGTCAGCAGGGCTGGCACTGAGCCGGAGGTGAGGAGCCGGCACTTTCGTGTCGGCGGATTCCCTCAGAACTAAAATCCCGTTGATGCAGCGACGCACCACCATCGATCCCTCACAGGATACGCCGGAGGCCGCGTGGGCGGCGGGCGTGCGGATGCTCGGGCGGCGCGAGCTATCAATCGCCCAGGTCCGCGAGCGGCTGGCGCAGCGGGGGTGGACAGAGACTGCGATCGAGCCGGCGATTGCGCGTCTCGCCGCGTCGGGTGCGTTGGACGATGCGCGCGTGGCGCGGGCCTGCGCCCGCACGCGCGCCGGCGTGAAGCGCCAGGGTCGCGATCGGGTGCTGCGCGAGATCGAGGCGCTCGGCATCGCACGCGAGGTCGCCCGCACAGCAGTCGATGAAGTGTTCGGCGCGCTCGACGAAGGCGATCTGCTGAAGGCTGCGCTCGAGAAGCGGCTGCGCGCGCGGATGGCGCTGAGCGACCCCGCGGTGCAACGGCGTATCTACGCAGCGCTGGTGCGCCAGGGCTTCGACGCGCACGCGGTGGGACGGGCTATACGGGAGCGGGTCCGGGCCGGGGGATAGACGCACCTAATGCACAATGCAGAATGCACAATGCAGAACGCACAATGCAGGATGCACAATGCAAACAGTAAGTCGTGGACGGGGTCCGCTCATTGCCGCCTTCATCTGCTACCCGTGTCCGCGTTCGTCGCTTGTGTCGTGCGTTGAGGGTCCAGCGCTTTGATTTGTGCATTCTGCATCGTGCATTGTGCATTGCAAGCGTAAGCCCCCTAATCCCAGCACCCCTCCATGAACCACCCGCGGCCGTCGCGGTCGCGGTAAATGCGGCAGAGCGTTCCATCGTCCAGTGCCACGTCCCATTCGTCTCGGTTCCACGCCTGTGGGCGTACGCTCGCGTCGGCTGGATGAACGGCAGGGCCGCCCGCACGAGAATTCCGCACGTTCGCGGCAAGACTCGCCGCGTCAGTCGCTGCGGTATCAGTCGTGAGGTCCGCGGGTAAGCCGGTCCTGCGGCCGGTCTCGAGGTCGGTCCCGAGGCCGATCCCGAGCGCCCACCAGTCGCCTGACGAACGCCAGGGGCCGGCAGCCATTTCGACGTGTCCGGTCGGAATGCCAGTCCGATCGGCTGCCACGCGAGCGGGCCTGGCGCCGTCCAGCTGGACGCGGATGGGCAGAGGGTGGCGAAAGCGGCGCAGCGCCGGCGCAACCGCCACGCTCGCCGCCCCTCCGCCGTCGCGAGACGCGGCGGACTCCAGGGTATCGTCGGGCGCGGCGGCAGACGGCGTCTGCTCCACCGCGAACGGCACCATCGCGAACGCCCCGGGACGATGGGTGTCGACGGTGCGGGGGGAGCCGCAGCGATCCTGGCCCATGAGTGCCGATAACCGTGCCACGAGCGTCGACAACTGCTCGGGCGCAGGCAGCGCACGCTCGAGCAGCGAGAACTGCAGCACCCTCCCGGGCGTCGGCTCGACGCGCACCGTCACGCCATCGATCCCGGCGCCGGGCGGATGGGATTCGAGGTCGAGCAGCGCGAGCGTGCGCAGCACGCGCGGGTCGCGCATGGCCGCCGGCAGCTGCAGGCTCCGCACGTGCGTCTCGCGCGAGACCAGCCGCAGCGACGTCGTGAGCACGGCCGCCGCGCGGCCACGGCGCTCCAGGTGCGAGCACACCGGGTCGAGCAGCCGCCCGAGCACGAACGACAGCGGCTCCAGTCCTTCGATGGGCCACTCGAGATCGAGGTGCGCCTCGAAGGTTTCCTCCGGCACGAACGGCACGAGCGGCCCGGTATCTTCACCGCGCGCCAGCCGCTGCAAGCGGACGCCAGGCTGGCCGAGCCGTGCCGAGAGCTGCGCCGGCGGCAGCGCCGCGAGATCGCCCAGCGTTCGCACGCCCCACCGCGCGAACGTTTCCATCATCGACGCGTACCGGGCACGTGCTTCTGCCGCGCTCGCGGGTCCGCGTGACCGCTGGCGGCCGTGTGCCCGCGCGATGTCCTGCATGGGCGATGTGCGGTAGAAGCGCGCGGGCGGTGCGGGCGGCGAGGGATCGGCGGGCGGCACATCCGCTCCGCTCACCGCATCCAGCGCGCGGATGGCGAGCGGCGCCAGCGTCGCGGCTTCTGTTCCCGGTTCGACAACCGTGAGGCCGGGCCGCGCATGTGCGAGCAGCAGGGCCGCCCCGCGGGTGGCGGCGACGGCCACCCGCGCGATCACGCCGCGATCGGCCGCCTCACGGCGCAGTTCCGACGCGATCACCCGCGCATCGCCGAACAGGCGCTCGAGGCCGTCCACGTCGCACACGACCGCACGCGCGCTGACGCGCTCGACACGCGGCGAGAACTCGCGCGCGGTCGACACGAGCGCCTCGCCGGGGTCGTCCGCGGGTGGCGGGCTGGCGGCCGCGACCACGGACTGCGTGTCGGCGATGACGAGACAGGCGTACATCTCTACATCTCTAGAGCGGTTCATTGTTGTCCGCCGGGACTGAAGTTTCCGGCTCCACATCAGCCCACATCAAACCCGGCGCACCCACTCATTCGACGAACTCGATGGCGACCGGCACCGTGGCGTGGGTCTGGTGCTCGGCGCGCACGACCGTTGCGTCGGCGGCGAGGCCGCACAGACGTGGCAGGGGCGACGCGGTGCCGGCCCACCGGCCTGTCACGCCGCGGCTGCTCGTGCGCGGCACGAACGGGCGGCGGCTGGCGAGCACCGCCGCGTGAAACGCGTCGGGCGCAAGTCCTGCCCGTGACGGGATGGCGCGGGGCACCTGGGTCTCGGCGCCGGAACCATGCTGGGGATCCGCCGTGCCGGCACAATCGCCCGTGTCGCATGCCGCCGCCGGTCGCGCGCCCGTGCGCGGCTGCTGTGGCCTCTCGCGCCCGCCTGACCGAACCGTCTCGCGACGGCTGCGCTGCGGCTGCAGCCGGATGCTCACGCCTTTGGCGCTCCGGGCACTCGGGACATCGCCGACGAGCACGCACGCAGTGTCGCTGGCGTTGACGACCCGCTGCAGCCGCATCCAGGTGTTGAACGGCAGCTCACGCAAGGCATCGAGCGGCACGTCGGCGATGTCGAGGGCCACGAGCCCGAACCCGCCCGATTGGAGCACGAGGTTGACCGCCTTGATGGCCCGGTCGAGCGCCCGGGCGACCACGCTGTCGCGCGTGCGGCCGGATCGCGGCCGCGATGGCTCCCAGCCGGGCGCGAGCGCCAACTGCGTCAACGGCACGTCCTGTCCCCGCGCCCACAGGAGACGCGCCAGATCCACGCCCGCCGCCACGGCCGACGCGGGATCAAACCGATCCAGCGTGTCGATGAGGGCGACGAGCTCGCCCCGACGTGTCGCTGTCGCCATCAACGCACGGAGCACGCTGGTGCGGCCCGAGGATCGTGGCCCGACGATTTCAGAGACCTGCCCGCGCGGCACGCCGCCCCGCAGCTGAGTGTCGAGGCACGGCAGCCCCGTCGGGGCACACGTGTCGCCGCCGGTCCACTCGAGCGGCAAGGCGGTTGTGAGCGTCGTGTCGAACTTGCGTTCACGAAGCAGCAATTCGAGAGCCACGCGGGCGGCAGCAGGAGCCATACAGTGTCCTTCGTTGTTTGTTCGCCATCATGATAGCCTGAAGCGCATGGCGAATCAACAGCGAAACACAACATAAACATTGAATAATAACTGCGTAATCGCGTTCAATATCGACTGCCGACCTTGCCACTCCTCCCCCAAGCCGCTACACTGCCCCGTCTCCCCCAAGGTTTGCTATCCGATCCATGGCTCCCCCCTCCGCGGATGCCCCGTCCCGTCGCGCCCGACGACTCGCCCGTGGCGCCCGTGGCATGGCAACGCTCGCGGCCCTCACGCTGTGCGTGGCATCGGTTCTCTCGGCGCATGGCGACCTGCACGAACAGATCGCCGCTGCGTCCCGTGCCATCGCCAGGCAGCCGCATGACGCGGCGCTCTATCTCGCGCGCGGCGAGCTCTATCGGGCGCATCACGACACGACTCCCGCGCTGGCCGACTACGCGACCGCCCTGCGATTGAACGCCGACACTCGACGCCGCACACCTCGCGCGCGGCCGCCTGCTCATGGAGGCGAACCGGGCCGCGGAAGCGCTGCCCGATCTCGACCGCTTTCTCGCCCGGCGGCCCGACCACGCCGACGCGCTCGTCGTCCGGGCCCGCGCCCGGGCCGCGGTGGGGGACGCGCCGCATGCGCGCGCGGACTACGACCGTGCGCTCAGCCTGGCCCCGAACCCCGACTGGTTCATCGAACGCGCGCGCCTCGTGCGGCCGTCGGCAGGACCAGCGGCCGCCATCGACGGCCTCGACGAGGGTCTCGCGCGCCTCGGTCCCCTCTTGACGCTCACGCTCGAGGCGATCGATTGCGAGCTGTCACTGGGGCATCACGATGCAGCCCTCGCCAGGCTCGATCGCCTGGTCGCGGCGTCGGGCCCGCACCCGCAATGGACGTTGCAGCGTGCCGACATCCTGCTCGCGGCCGGCCGGGAGAAGGATGCCCGCGACGCGTTCAGCACTGCTCTCGGCGAGCTCGACGCCCTTCCGCCGGCGCGGCGGCGCACGCGTCAGAACGACGCGTTGCGTGGACGTGCGACGTCAGCACTCGTACACCTGGACACCATGACAAGGAATCCATGACCCTGCTGGCCTCACCCGGAACATCGAGAATCTGGCTTACACCTGTGTCGCTGATACGTGTCGCTGCCCTGCTCGCAGTCTCCGCCATCCCGCCCTCTCCCATGCAGGCACAGCAGTCGGTGCTCGTGCCGGCCGGCGCTGTATGGAAATACCTCGACACCGGCTCCGCCCAGGGCACCGCCTGGCGCACACCGGCGTTCAACGACAGCGGCTGGAAGACGGGGGCCGCGGAGCTGGGGTACGGCGACGGCGACGAAGCCACGCTCGTGGCATTTGGACCCCACAGCGCCGCGAAATTCACCACGACGTACCTCCGCCGCGCCTTCACCGTGGCCGATCCCGTCCGCCTACGGCGGCCTCACGCTGCGGGTGCTGCGGGACGACGGCGCCATCGTGTATCTCAATGGCACGGAGGTCTTCCGCACCAACATGCCCACCGGTGCGGTGACGGCCGCCACCTTCGCGTCCGCCCTCGTCCTCGACGCCAACGAGCGCACGTACGTCACCGTGGCCGTCAACCCCGCGCGGCTCGTAGCCGGGACCAACCTGCTGGCCGTCGAGATCCATCAGTCGAACGCGACCAGCAGCGACATCAGCTTCAATCTGGAGCTCACGTCGGCGGCCGCTGTGACCGTCACGCGCGGCCCGTACCTGCAGTTGGGCACGCCATCGAGCACCGTGGTGCGCTGGCGCACGAGCGCGCCGGTCATCGGCCGCGTGCAGTACGGGCAGAGTGCGGGCGCGCAGACGTGGGCGGCCCAGGAGTCGACCGCGACCACGGAGCACGCCGTCACCCTCACGGGCCTGCTGCCGAACACGACCTACTACTACAGCGTGGGCACCGACAGCGCGGTGCTCGCGGGCGGGGACGCCACGCACTTCTTCCTCACGCCCCCGGTGGCGGGTACGGCGACGGCGACCCGCGTCTGGGTCCTGGGCGATTCGGGCACCGCCAATGCGAACGCGCGCGCCGTGCGCGACGCGTACTACGCCTTCACCGGCGCACGCCATACGAACCTGTGGCTGATGCTCGGCGACAACGCGTACGCGAACGGCACGGATGCGGAGTACCAGGCGGCGGTGTTCGACGTCTTTCCCACCATGCTGCGGAAGAGCGTGCTGTGGTCCACGCTCGGCAACCACGACGGCTTCAGCGCGGACTCGGCGAGCCAGACGGGCCCGTACTACAACATCTTCACGCTGCCCAAGGCCGGCGAAGCGGGCGGGCTCGCGTCAGGCACCGAAGCGTACTACTCGTTCGATTACGCCAACATCCACTTCATCTCCCTGGAGTCGTTCGAAACGAACCGATCCGCCACCGGACCGATGCTCACCTGGCTGCGGAACGATCTGGCGAGCACGAACCAGCCATGGATCGTCGCGTTCTTCCACCATCCGCCCTACTCGAAGGGCTCACACGACTCCGACACAGAGATCGAACTGAGGGAGATGCGGCAGAACGCGCTGCCGATCCTGGAGAACGCCGGCGTCGATTTGGTACTCTCCGGGCACAGCCATTCGTACGAGCGCTCGTTCCTGATCGATGGCCACTACGGTACGTCCGGCACGTTTACGTCCGCGCTGACGAAGGATGGCGGGAGCGGGCGGGAGGACGGAGCGGGACCGTACCGAAAGCCTACCTATGGAATGGCGGCGCACGAGGGCGCCGTGTACGCGGTCGCCGGCAGCTCCGGGCAGGCGACCGGAGGGGCGCTGAATCACCCGGCCATGTTCCTCTCGCTCAACAGCCTGGGCTCGCTGGTGCTCGACGTGAACGGGAACCGGCTCGACGCGACATTCCTCGATCAGGCCGGCGTTCGGCGCGACTACTTCACCATCGTGAAGGGCCCCGGTGCCGGCACACCGGCGTCGACGACGATCGAACTCGGCAGTGCTGCTGACACACGCCTCGAGCAGAAAGCGCCCGATAGCATTTATTCGGGCGACACCACACTGTGGGCGGCCGGGAACAGCAACGGGGCCTGTGCGGTCGCTGAGACGGCACTCAGATTCAATCTGTCCGGACTGCCGGCCGGCAGTACGGTCACCGACGCGAAACTGAAACTGTACCTGACAAACACGTCTGTTGCCGGTCAATTTCAGGTGTACAGCCTGAAAAGGAACTGGAGTGAGGCTGCTGCCACCTGGAGGCACTGGATTGCAGGTTCGCTGTGGAGCGCTCCGGGCGCGAACCGCGTGCCGCAGGACCGCGGCCGCGTTCCACGGGCGTCCTTCACGGGCACTCCCAACACGACTGGTTACGCGCTGTTCGCGCTGAACTCGGACGGGATCCGGCAAGTGCAGGAATGGGTCGACGACGTACTCCCGAACTACGGGTTTCTCGTTCGCCCGACGCTCGCGAGTCCCTGTTCGAACGCACGAGACGATATTGCGTTTCAGTCACGAGAGGGCGCGAACCCGCCCAAGCTGGTGATCACGTACCACTGACGCGGCGGCGTGAGCGTCGCGTCAGCCGCTCGGTCTGGGAACGCTGCGTCGACTGGAAAGTAGGTCCGCTGATGACACTCGCTTCGTTCGCTCGCACTCGCATCGCCGGCGGCGCTCTCGCCGCAACGGTCGTCCTGCTCTGCACGGCGGCAGACGCATCCGCACAGCGGCTCAAAGTGATTCTGGACACGGACATCGGCAGCGACATCGACGATGCGTGGGCGCTCGGGTTTGCGATGTTGTCGCCCGACATCGAGCTGCTCGGCGTCACCATCACGGATGGCGACACCCGGGCGCGTGCAAAGATGGCGTGCAAGCTGCTGCACGTCGGGGGACGCGGCGAGGTGCCCGTCGCCCTGGGGCGACCCACACCGCCACCGGACCAGATCGATCTCCAGTTCGCCTGGGCCGAGGATTTCACCGCCAAGCAGCCGGTGGCGCAGTCAGCCGCGGACTTCATCGTGGAGACGGTGCGGCGCTACCCGGGGGAGGTGACGCTGATCGCCGTCGGCCCGCTGCAGAATGTGGCCGACGCCTTGCGGAAGGATCCACGGCTCGGGACGGCGCTCAAGCGCGTGGTGCTCATGAGCGGATCCATCGCGGCCCACGCGTGGGGGCCTGCCCCACTGGCCGAGTGGAACGTCGTCAGGTCGACGGCGGACGCGCAGGTGGTGTACGCAGCGGGGCTGCCGCTCACGACCGTACCGCTCGATTCGACAACGTATGTCACGCTGAAGGAAGAGGAGCGCGAGCGGCTCCAGAAGCACGACTCCCCGCTCACACGGGCGCTCGAGACCCTCTACCGTCTCTGGCTCGAAAGCCCGACGTCGCGTATGACCCTCCACGATCAGCTCGCGGTCGCCGAAACCGTGCGGCCCGGCGCCTTCTTCGGCCGGAAGGACACGCTGTCGCTTGTGGTCGACGACAAGGGCTACACCAAGGTCGACGCCGCGCGCGGAAAGCCGGCCGACGTGTGCTTCCAGCCGAAGCGCGACGAGTTCATGTCGTTCTACCTGGATGGGTTGATGGGGACCGACGCGAATACGCGGTAGGCGCGGGCGGAATGTGGGGCAGGGCTTCAGCCCTGCAAATCGGCGTGCGCTGATGTGGGGCAGGGCTTCAGCCCTGCAAATCGGCGTGCGCTAGCAGGCCGGAAGGCCTGCCCCACATGACTACACAAGTGAATCGCGGGTTAATCCCCGCCCCGGCACGCCCTCTCAGTGCCCTTCGAGGCCGGTGCGGCGCTCGCGTTCTTCGATGGCGCGCCCTTCCGGGGACGCGCTCGAGCTCCGCACGCTGGGTGTGCCCTTGCGCGCCAGGTACAGGAAGCTGACGCCGAAAATCAGCATGCCGACGCCCGCCACGATGTTGACCTGCAGTCCGAGCAGCATGTGACGCGCTTCGCCATCCCCGGCGATCAGGCCATAGACCGTCAGCAGCACGCCGTAGATGGTGAAGATGGCGCCGACCGGCAACCGGATATCCACGCGGCCTCCCTACCAGAAGATGATGTTGAGCACGATCGTCGCCAGGAGCACGGCCACCGCCAGCGGCCCCGGCTGCCGGTAGAGCGGCACGCCCTCGTCGCGTGGGCGGGGTGTCAACGAGTAGACCAGACCCTTCAGTTCAGCTTCGGGCCGCGGTGTGGTCACCATCGATACGAGGATGGTGACCACCAGGCAGGTGGTCCACGCGAAGATCGCGGTCCAGAAGTTCTGGGCCATCTCGCTCGGGTACGTATGGAGCACGGTGCCGATGAACCCGCCCTTGAATCCGACGGCTGCGCCGGCCGGCAGCGTGAGGCCGTGGTGCACCGCGGCGGCGAGCGTGCCAGACACGAGTCCCACGAACGCGCCGTGCCCGGTGGCGCGCTTCCAGAACATGCCGAGCATGAACGTGGCAAACAGCGGCGCGTTGACGAATGCGAACACGAGCTGCAGCAGGTCCATGATGTTGTTGAACTGCTGCGCTACGTACGCCGCCGCCACCGATATCAGGATGCCGAAGACGGTGGCCGCCCTCCCCATGCGCAGGTAGTGCTCGTCGCTTGCGTGCCTGTTGATGTAGCTCTGGTAAATGTCGTACGTCCACACGGTGTTGAAAGCCGTGGTGTTGCCGGCCATTCCGGACATGAACGAGGCCATGAGCGCGCAGAGCCCGAGACCGAGGATCCCGGCGGGGAAATAGTGCATCAGCATCATCGGTGTGGCGAGGTCGTAGTCCACCGCGACGCGCCCATCGGTGCCCACAACCGGCTGGCAGGTCTTGTCATCAATCTTCGGCGGAACGATTCCCTCCCACGAGTTCGCAGCGGTGGGAGCCCCCGCAGTGGCCGGAGCCGTCTGCTCCGCGGCGCACCGCAGGTGCGCCGGCAGCATGGTGGGCCGGTCGGTCACCGAGATGGCAATCATGCCGGGCAGGATCACCAGGAACGGGAACACCATCTTCGGAAAGGCGGCGATGAGTGGCGTCCGCCTCGCCGAGTTCATCGACTCGGCGGCCATCGCGCGCTGCACGACGAGGAAGTCGGTGCACCAGTAGCCGAACGAGAGCACGAAGCCGAGCCCCATCACGAGGCCGAACGCCTCGACGCCCATCGGGTTCTGGGCGGGCGTTCCCATGTACTGCCATGAATGGCTGAGGGCGCCCGGGTCGAAGCCGCGGCTCGAGGAGACATCCGCCAAACGCCCGTACAGCCCGTCCGCACCGCCGACATCCCGGAGGCCAAGGAACACGAGCGGAACGAAGCCGGCCACGATGAGGAAGAACTGGAGCACCTCGTTGTAGATCGCGGAGGTGAGGCCGCCGAGATAGGTGTAGACGAGCACGATTCCCGCCGACAGCAGCACGGATACGGTGAAATCCCACCCGAGCAGCAACTGCAGCAGCTTGCCCATCGCGTACATCGACACGCCCGACGAGAACACCGTCATGCCGGCGAACGAGATGGCGTTCAGACCACGCGTCTTTTCATCGAACCGCAGCTTCAGGTACTCGGGCACCGACCGCGCGCGGGAGCCGTAATAGAAGGGCATCATGAAGATGCCGACGAACACCATGGCCGGAATGGCCCCGATCCAGTAGAAGTGTGACGTTGCGATGCCGTACTTGGCGCCGCTCGCGCCCATACCGATCACCTCTTGAGCTCCCAGATTGGCGGATATGAAAGCGAGGCCCGTGATCCAGGCGGGAATGGAGCGGCCCGACAGGAAGAAGTCGGTGCTCGTCCTGGCGAAGTTCTTCAGGACGAACCCTATCCCGAGCACGAACCCGAAGTAGATGAGGATGATGAGGTAGTCGATCCACTGAAGCTGCATGCGGCCTCCGGGACGAGCGAGTGGGCGCTGGTGCGGCCAGGACGGGGCCGGGCGCAAACCGGCGCGCATCGTACTACAGGCCTACAGGAAGCCCGGCAAAGCGACCTCGTTTCCGGACGTCGCCTTGACAGCCGATTCGCCGCCCAGCTATTTTCGGGAGGTCTATCCTGCGAAAGCTATCGCGATACCCGGCACTCGCTTTGCTCAAGGCATCTTCAATGCGAATCAGGTCTCTGCTCTCTGCTGGTGTCCTCGGCCTGTTCCTGACGGCCGATGTCGGCGCCCAGACCGCCGCGTCTGGCAAGACTGCCGAGGAGAACTACAAGGCCACCTGTCTGCCCTGCCACATGGCCGACGGGAACGCCGCGCTCAAGCCGATGAACTTCGCTGACGGCGAGTGGAAGCACGGTACGACCCCCCAGGCTCTTGCCAAGGTCATCACCGAAGGCGTGCCCGGAACCGCCATGATGCCCTTCAAAACGCGGTTCTCCGAGAAGGAGATCCTCGAGCTGGCGAAGTACGTGCGGAAGTTCGATCCCAAGCTGAAGGGCGCGCCCACGACTGCGAAGAAGAAAGCGCCCGCGACGCAGTAGCCCTTCTCCCAGCGAGTCTCTTCTCCCCGTCTGCCGGACGGCATGCTCCCGTTGCCGGTCTGGCGCGCACGGCGAAGTCCGATCCGGCCCACCGATGTTGACTCCACGCGGCCGCGTCGGTCATCCTTTTCGAGCATTTTTGCTACCGGCACAGACATATGGCACACGTGAACGTGGCACTCATCGGGTACGCCTTCATGGGCCGCGCGCACAGCAATGCGTGGCGTCAGGTTGCGCGCTTCTTCACGCCGAAGCTGACACCCCGCATGAAAGTCATCTGCGGGCGGGACGCAAAGAACGTCAGAGAGGCGGCCGAGCGCCTCGGCTGGGACGAGGCGGCCACCGACTGGCGCGAGGTCGTCAACCGGCCGGACATCGATATCGTCGACATCAGCACGCCGGGCGACAGCCACGCCGAGATCGCAATCGCCGCCGCCAGGGCGGGCAAGGTGGTTTTCTGCGAGAAGCCGCTCGCGAACACGGTGCGGGAGGCGCAGCAGATGCTCGCCGCCGTGCAGAAGGCTGGCGTGGTCCACATGATCTGCCACAACTACCGGCGTGCGCCGGCCGTCATGCTGGCCCGACAGCTGATCGAGGAGGGGAAGCTCGGACGCCTTTATCACTACCGAGGGACATACCTGCAGGACTGGGTGGCGGACCCGAGCGTTCCGCTCTACTGGCGGCTGCAGAAGGACAAGGCCGGCTCCGGCGCACTCGGCGACATCGCGTCGCACTCGCTGGACCTCGGTCGCTTCCTGGTCGGCGAAATCACTGAGGTCACGGCCGCACTGGAGACGTTCGTGAAGGAACGCCCGCTGCCCGACAACCCGAAGAAGAAGGGCCGGGTCACCGTGGACGACGCCTCTGCGTCGATCGTGCGGTTCGACAACGGCGCCCTCGGCACGATCGAGGCGTCGCGGTTCGCCACCGGCCGGAAGAACTACAACCGCTTCGAGATCAACGGCAGCAAGGGCTCGGTCGCGTTCGACATGGAGCGCATGAACGAGCTCCAGGTGTATCTGACCGACGACGACAACTCGGTGCAGGGGTTCCATACCGTCATGGTCACCGAGCCGCACCACCCGTACTTCAAGGCGTGGTGGCCCGCCGGGCACATCATCGGCTACGAGCACACGTTCATCCACACGGTCTACGATCTGCTGCAGGCAGTCGCCGCCAACAAAGTGCCGTCGCCGAACTTCGGGGATGGCGTGCAGAACCAGCGGGTGCTCGCAGCGATGGAGAAGTCGGCGGGGACGAAGCGGTGGACGACGGTGTGACGACTCAGGCTGCAGGCTGCAGGCTGCCGCCTGCGGCGTTAGGAGATCATCCATGCGTATCGGCGTTTTTGCGGTTCTGTTCGGCAACAAGCCTTTCGAAGAAACCCTCGACTACCTGAAGGAGCTGGGGGTCGGCGCGGTCGAGATCGGCACCGGCGCCTACCCGGGCAACGCGCACTGCAACCCGGCAGAACTCCTGGCAGACGAGGGCAAGCGGAAGGCGTTCGGCAAGGCGGTTGAGGATCGCGGGCTGGTCATCAGCGCGCTCAGTTGTCACGGGAACCCGATCCACCCGGATCCGAAGATTGCGGGCGAGCACCACGCGGTATTCGAGCAGACGGTCCAGCTCGCCGGTAAGCTCGGCGTGAAGCAGGTGATCACGTTCAGCGGTTGCCCCGGCGGAGACCCGTCGGCGAAACAGCCCAACTGGATCACGGCCCCATGGCCGCCTGAGTACCTGGAGATGCTCGAGTGGCAGTGGAAGGAGAAGGTCATCCCGTATTGGACCGAGACTGCGAGGAAGTGCCAGTCGGCCGGCGTGCGTGTCGCCATCGAGATGCACCCCAACTTCGTCGCCTACAACCCGGAGACGATGCTGCGGCTGCGGGACGTGGCCCGGGGCACCATCGGCTGCAACTTCGATCCGAGCCACATGTTCTGGCAGCAGGTGGATGTGGCCGCCGCGATCCGCGCGCTCGGTGACTGTATCTACCACGTGCACGCGAAGGACTGCCGGATCGACGCCCAGAACACGGCCGTGAACGGCGTGCTCGACGTCAAGAAGTACACCGACGAGATCAAGCGCTCGTGGATCTTCCGGACGGTCGGCTACGGCAACGGGGAGAGCGTGTGGAGGGACATCCTGTCCAACCTGCGGCTCGTGGGCTACGATCACGTGGTCAGCATCGAGCACGAAGACAGCCTGATGTCGGGCGATGAGGGGCTGAAGAAGGCCATCGCGTTCCTGAAGCAGATCGTGATTGAAGCGCCGGCAGGGACGGCGTACTGGGCCTGAGATCAGGGACCACTGGGCTCGGCGGGAGAATTCACCATGCCATCAGAACTGACCCGGCGCCAGGCGCTCGGGCATCTCGCTCGAGGGACCGCCGCCGCCGTCACCGCGCCGCTCTGGGTCGAGAACCTGCTTGCGGTTGCGGAGCAGCACGCCGCACAGCGGCCCTCCCCGGAAGCCGCCGCGGGCGCCTGGAAGCCCAAGGTGTTCAATGCCGCCCAGAACGAACTGGTGATCACGTTGACCGAGCTGATCATCCCGGAGACCGAAACCCCGGGCGCGAAGGCAGCAAAGGTGAACGAGTACATGGACATGGTGCTCGCCGAGGCCGAATCGGAGCCGCGCGAGAAATTCCTGCAGGGGCTCGCGTGGGTGGACGCTCAGAGCGCAGAGCGATTTCGCTCACCTTTCGTGAGCGCGCCGCCGCCACAGCAGGTTGAACTGCTCACGGGCCTGAGCACAGCCACCGCCCCATCGCCGGGCGACGTACCCGGCGTGGAGTTCTTCCAGGCGCTGAAGGGCATGACCATCACCGGCTTCTACACGTCGGAGCTTGGCCTGATCCAGGACATCGGGGATGACCCCCAGATGTTCTCTACTGAGTTCAAAGGCTGCGAACACAAGGAGCACGGCGCCCCATAACTCCGTCCGGCGTGCCCAGGGCTGCTACACTCGGCTGACGCGCGGCATGCGGCGCGTGGAGGTGAAGGTATGGGTCGTCCGCTCTGCCTCCTGGGTCTACTCGCCTCCGTCACCCTGTCGATCGGGTCCTTGCGCGCCGCACCTCGAAATCGAGCCATTGGCGCCGTTCGAGTTTCGCCCGATCTTTCCCGCGTACGATGACTTCGAGCGTGTACGGGCCGGCGGGGATGTCCGGCCGAGCGCGGTAACGGCGGATACAATCGGTGCGTGGCTGCTGCCGCCATCGAGTTCAGCTCGGTCACCTTCTCACGCCCGGGCCGGCGCATCCTCGACGGGGTGTCCTTCTCGGTGCCGTCGGGCGAGACGCTCGCCTTGGTGGGGCGCAGCGGCGCGGGCAAGAGCACCATCCTCAAGTTAATCAACCGCCTGCTCGCGCCTGATGCGGGCACCATCCGCGTCAGCGGCCGAGACGCGCAGGCCTGGGATCGGTACCGACCTCCGTCGGCACGCCGGGTACGTCACTGCAGGAGATCGGGCTGTTTCCGCATCTCACCGTGGGCGAAAACGTTGGGATCGTGCCGCGACTGCTGGCGTGGCCCGACGAGCGCATCCGCACGCGCAGTGATGACCTGCTCGCGCTCGTCGGCCTGCGTGCGGCGGAGTTCCGCGACCGATGGCCCGATGAGCTCTCCGGCGGGCAGCGGCAGCGTGTGGGCATTGCGCGCGCACTGGCCGCCGACCCACCCGTGCTGCTCATGGACGAGCCTTTTGGTGCGCTCGATCCGATCACCCGAGCGGAACTCCGCGCTGAGTTCCGGGCCATCCAGGCCCGGGTGCGGAAGACGGTCGTGATCGTGACGCACGACATGTCCGAAGCCTTCGCGCTCGGCGATCGGGTCGGCATGCTCGAAGAGGGCACCCTCATCGCGTGGGACACCGCCGCCGCGATTGCGGAGTCGCGCGACGCCCGAGTGCGGCGCCTGCTCGACGCGGGAGAAACCCGCGGGTGAGGCTGCTCGCGTTCTGGCAGACGCACGCGTCCGAGCTCGGTCACCTCGTGGCGCAGCACGTGGCGCTGGTCGGTACTCTCCACGGCGGCCGCGCTGGTGCTCGCCATCCCTCTCGGAATCGTCGCGGCGAAGCGCCCGCGGCTGGGCTCCCCCATTCTCGGGGTGGCCAACCTCGTTCAGACGATCCCCAGCCTGGCGCTCTTCGGCTTCCTGCTGCCGCTGCCCTTCGTTGGCGGGATCGGTCCC
This sequence comes from Vicinamibacteria bacterium, assembly GCA_963763095.1. Taxonomy (GTDB): domain Bacteria; phylum Acidobacteriota; class Vicinamibacteria; order Vicinamibacterales; family JAENWD01; genus CAVUCH01. The sequence goes on along the minus strand of CAVXNR010000016.1, from coordinate 123,412 downwards.
CGCGCAGCGATCGTCGCGCTGGTGCTCTACGCCGTCCTGCCGATCATGCGGACGACAGTTGCGGGGTTTCAGGGGATCGATCCGGCGGTGCGGGAGGCAGCACTCGCCATGGGCATGCGGCCGTTCGAGCTGCTGCGGCTGATCGAGCTGCCGCTCGCCTGGCCCTCCATGCTGGCCGGCATCCGCGTGGCCACCGTCGTCGGCGTGGGCACGGCAACTATCGCAGCAGCGATCGGGGCGGGCGGGCTCGGCGAATACATCTTCCGCGGCCTGTCGATGGTGGACGCCACCGTCATCCTGGCCGGGGCCGTGCCGTCAGCCGCCCTCGCACTCCTTGCAGATGGTGCGCTCGCCCTGTTGCAGCGGCGCACGCGGGGGCGCCGCCGGCGAGGTCTGTCGACCGCCCTCGTGGCTGGCGCGCTCGTGCTCATGGGCTTCGCCGGCGTCTCGCTCGCGCTCACGTCCCGGCGCACGCATGCGGTGGTCGTGGGGTCGAAGAACTTCACGGAGCAGATCGTCCTGGGCGAGCTGCTGGCGCAAACGCTGGAGCGGTACGGCGGGCTGAGGGTCGATCGCCGCCTCAATCTCGGCGGCACGTTCATCTGCGACCGGGCGCTGAGGGCAGGCGAAATCGATGTGTACGTCGAGTACACCGGGACCGCGCTGTCAGCCATATTCAAGCGACCGGTCGCCAACGACAGGAGCGCGGTCCTCGACATCGTCCGCGAGCAGTATGCGGCGAGCGGCCGCACGATGCTGCCGGCGCTCGGCTTCAACAACACCTTTGCGCTGCTGGTGCGCGGCGACGATGCGCGCCGGCTACGGCTGCGCTCCATCAGCGACGCTGTCCCACATGCGCGCGGGTGGCGCGCCGGTTTCGGATACGAGTTCCTGGAGCGGGCGGATGGATTTCCTGGGCTGTCACGCGCTTACGGGCTTCAGTTCGCGGAGGCGCCGCGCGTGATGGACCTGTCGCTGACCTACCGCGCCGTCGCGGGCGGACAGGTCGACATGATCGCCGGCGATGCGACCGCCGGGCTCATCGCCGCCCTCGATCTCGCGATGCTCGAGGACGATCGGCACTATTTCCCGCCATATGATGCCGTGCCGGTGGTGCACGCGGCCACCCTGCTGCGGGAGCCGCGCATCCGCACCGCGATCGAGCGCCTCGCTGGACAGATTCGCGAGGCGGACATGCGCGCGATGAACTACGCTGTGGAGGGAGAAAAGCGGGACCCCGCCGTTGTGGTGCGGCGGTTCCTGGACGGCCATGCGCCTGCGCCAGGGCCGTAGCGGACGTCCCAAACGGCCCGTCCACGCTGCAGGAGCGCGTGTCGCAGAACGACCGCGGCCTGCGCCGGGTGCGCGCCGACGGGTGGGTCGATCTCGAGGTGCAGTAGCAGGGTGCGAGCGTCTCCCGCCGCACGACTGACCCTATGGAATTCAACGGGCCCGCCGCCAGCCGCAGCGTGCCGGTCACGGCCTGCAGCGGCGTAACGCGCGACCAGCATCGCGATCTCGTGGCGATCGAAGCGCCTCTCGAGGTGCGGGTGAACGGTGAGCGCTTCGCCGTCATCATGCGCACGCCCGGCGCTGATTGGCCGCTCGCGCTCGGGTTCCTGTTCAGTGAAGGGGTGATCGACAGCCGCGCCGACGTGGTCGCCGTCGACGCGTGGCCCGGTGATTCCGTCCTCGGTAATCGGGTCAACGTGATTGTGGGCGAACGCGTGTCACGCGCGCTCGGCGAGCACATGAACGAGCGGCGGCACGTGGCCATGACATCCGCCTGTGGGTTGTGCGGACGGGTCTCGATCGAATCCCTCGCACGCGACAGGGCGCCGCTGCCGGTCTCGTGGTCGCTGGATGCTGCAGGCGTGGCGAGCATCCCTGCCCGCCTCCGCGCTGCGCAACCTGTTTTCGACGGGACGGGCGGACTCCACGCAGCCGCCCTCTTCAGGCACGACGGCGAAGTGGCCGTATCGGCCGAGGACGTCGGCCGCCACAACGCCGTCGACAAGATCGTGGGGACGATGTTCGAGGGGGACCGTCTGCCGCTGGACGACTTCGTGCTCGCCGTCAGCGGGCGGGCCTCATTCGAACTGGTCCAGAAGGCCTGCCTCGCCGGCATTCCCATGCTCGTCGCGGTCTCGGCGCCTTCGAGCCTCGCGATCGACCTCGCGGAGGCGTGCGGCATCACCCTCGTTGGCTTCGCCCGCGGCGAGCGCTTCAACATCTACACGCACCCGGAGCGGATCGTCGAAGGCTGAGCGCTCACATTCCGGTTCCCAGGCTCCAGGCTCCGGGCTCCAGGCTCCGGCCTGCTCCGCCGGGGCTTCAGTCCCGACGGGCGGCGCACAGCTCATCGCCACCTGTAAGATGTCAGCATGTGGAAACCTTCCACCTGGGCCTCGCTGGTGCCCACTGGAATCGGCCAGCGGAAGCCTCACCATTTCCTCGACATCGCGAGGATCGCGTGGGCCAATCGGGATGAGCTGCCGTTCGCGTACCGGATCCTGACCAAGGGCGTCTGCGACGGCTGCGCCCTTGGCACCACAGGGCTTCGCGACTGGACGATGCAGGGGACGCACCTGTGCATGGTGCGGCTGGAGCTCCTGCGGCTGAACACGGCGCCTGCGCTGGATTCGGATCGGCTCGCCGACGTGGTATCGCTCCGCTCCCTGACCTCGAAGGCGCTGCACGACCTCGGCCGGCTGCCGGAGCCGATGGTACGGCGCGCGGGCGATCGGGGCTTTCGCGTGATTGGCTGGGACGAGGCGCTCGATATCGCCGCCTCACACCTTCGCGCCATCGATCCGGCGCGTGCGGCGTTCTACCTCACATCGCGCGGCGTCACCAACGAGTCGTATTACGTGGCACAGAAGGCTGCACGCGTTTACGGCACCCCCAATATCGACAACTCCGCGCGATTGTGCCACGCGGCCTCGACAGTGGCCATGAAGCACGCGCTCGGCCACGGCGCGTCCACCTGCAGCTACGCGGACTGGATCGGGGCCGACCTGATCGTGTTCTTCGGGTCGAACACGCCCAATAACCAACCGGTCACCACGAAATACCTGTTCAACGCGCGCAACCGGGGCACGCAAGTGGCCGTCGTCAATCCGTTGCGCGAGCCGGGGCTCGAGCGCTACTGGATCCCGTCCGTCGCCGAGAGCGCGCTGTTCGGAACGAAGCTGGCGGATCACTGGTTTGCGGTGCACACCGGCGGTGACCTGGCGTTTCTGGTCGGGACGCTGAAGGCGCTGCTCGAGATGGACGCTATCGATCACACGTTCGTGGCGGAGCACACGACCGGTTTCGAGGCGGCGGCGGATGCGGCGGGGGCGGCGTCGTGGACGGATATTCAGATCGAGAGTGGCGGATCGCGTACCGACATCGAGCGTTTCGCCCGGTTGCTCGTCGATCGGCCAAACGCGATCTTCGTCTGGTCCATGGGCCTCACGCAGCACGTGCACGGCGTGGACACGATACGCGCGCTGCTGAACGTGGGACTGGCCCGTGGTCTCGTCGGACGGGCCCATCGCGGGCTCATGCCCATGCGCGGCCATTCGGGCGTGCAGGGCGGGTCGGAAGTTGGCTGCACGCCCGTCGTGGATGCCGAAGCGCACGATCGGTGGTCTGCCTTGTGGGGCGTTCCGCATCCCGGACGGGCCCGGCCTCACAGCCGACGCCATGATTGCCGGCGCGGCAGCCGGCGCTATCGACGTGTTCTGGATGGTGGGCGGCAACTTTCTCGAGACCGTGGCGAATCCGGCGCGCACGCGGGAGGCCCTCCGGCGGCCACGCCTGCGCGTTCATCACGACATCGTGCTCTCGTCGTCCATGCTCGTGGACCCGTCGGATACGGTGCTCGTGCTGCCAGCGACGACGCGCTACGAAACGCCGGGCGGGGGCACCGAGACCTCGACGGAGCGGCGGATCATCTTCTCGCCAGAAATCGAGGGACGCCGCATCGGAAGCGCGCGCCCCGAGTGGCGGGCGCTCGGCGACGTGATCGCGCGCGTGAGGCCGGGCTCGGCCGATCAACTGCAGTTTGTAGATGCAGGAGCCATCCGCGCCGAGATCGCACGAGCCATTCCGCTGTACGCCGGGATCGAAACGCTGCAGACACCGGGTGACCAGGTGCAGTGGGGCGGCCCCCGCCTGTTCGACGACGGGGAGTTCGCCACGCCCGACGGACGTGCACGTCTGCGAGCCGTGGAGCTACGCGGTCGGCAACTCGAGCCGGGTACGTTTTTCGTGTCCACCCGACGCGGCAAGCAGTTCAACTCGATGGTGCACCGGGATACGGATCCGCTCACCGGGGCGCCGCGCGATGCCGTGCTCCTCAGCAGCGAGGACGCTGCGTGGATTGGCGCGGTGGACGGCACACGCGTACGGCTGATCTCCTCCACCGGCACCTTCGAAGGGCAGGCGTTCATCGCACCCCTGCTTCCCGGCAACCTCGAGGTGCACTGGCCCGAAGCGCTCGCGCTGCTCGATGCCGACCTCGTGGATCCCGAGTCCGGCGAGCCGGACTACAACGCCGTCGTCCGGCTCGAGGTGACGTCCCGGCCGGGATGACGGTCACGCCCCCCAACACCGGCTGACAGCAGGCGACGGGCACGCTGCCCAACTCTCAGCGGCACTTTCCTTGCGTCGAGACCTTCCATACCCAAGGGTCAGAACAAGGAGCACGAGATGAAGACAACCTTTACGACAGCAGCGGCGGCAGCTGCGGTATGGGCGTTAGTCGCGGTGCCGGGAATCGCACAATCGAGCGGCTCCGGGAGCTCGGGCTCCGGGAGCAGCCAGCAGGGCGGCGCGGCCGAAGGTTCCGGCGCCACGGATCAGCAGGGCAGCACGCACGGTGGTCAGGTGGGGTCCGGCAGCACCGGGCAGTCTGGCAGTGGGCAGGCCGGCACGAGCGGCGAATCGGGCACCGGACAGAGCGGGAGCGGCTCTGGTTCCGGGGCGACGGGGACAAGCGGCGGCTCCACGACCGGCAGTACGGGGGCGCGCGGCTCGGCTGCCACCGGGTCTTCGGAGGACCGTACGTTCATCATGGAAGCCGCCGCCGGCGGCCTCGCCGAAGTCGAGCTGGGGCGACTCGCATCGCAGAAGGCGTCGCGCAGCGAGGTGAAGGAATTCGGCCAGATGATGGTCACCGACCACACCAAGGCCAACGATCAGCTGAAGAAGATCGCACAGGGCAAGGGTCTGGCCGCGCCGCATGCGCTGAAGCCGGAGCACAAAGAGGTGCAGGATCAGCTGTCGAAGCTGTCTGGCGAAGCCTTCGATCGGGCGTACATGCAGCACATGGTCAAGGACCACCAGGAGGATGTCGCCCACTTCCGCAAGCAATCGACCGAGGCTTCTGACGCGGACGTGAAGCAGTTCGCGAGCGCGACGCTGCCGACGCTCCAGAAGCACCTCCAGCTCGCGCAGGAGATCGAGCAGATCGTCGGCGCGTCACGCTAAGATGGCGGCATGAGTGACGCACCGATCCGTCTTTCACGTCGCGGCTTCCTTCAACAGGCCGGTGCCGGCGCGCTTGTCTCGCACGTGGCCGCCGGAGCCGCCGCTGCGCAGCGGGTCCCGGAGCCGCCCGGCCGTAAGCTTGGCTGGGCGGTCGTCGGGCTCGGCAGCCTGGCGATCAACCAGATTCTTCCCGCGTTCGCCAGGTGTGAGACGTCGAGGGTGACCGCGCTGGTGTCCGGCAGCCCGGAAAAGGCGCAGAAGCTCGCGATCAGGTACGGAGTGGCCGAGAAGAATATCTACTCGTACGCGAACTACGATTCGATACGCGACAACCCCGACATCGACATCGTCTACGTGGTGCTGCCGAACAGCATGCATGCGGAGTACACGATCCGGGCCGCGCGCGCGGGCAAGCATGTTCTCTGCGAGAAGCCGATGGCGAACACGCCCGCCGACTGCCAGCAGATGATCGACGCCTCGCGCCAGGCGCAGCGCAAACTGATGGTCGCCTACCGCGTGCGGCACGAGCCCTACAACCAGGCGCTGATCAAGGTGGTGCGTGACCAGGAGTTCGGCCCTCTGAAGGTCGTGCTCTCGGATCACGGCTTCAACATCGGAAACCCGAGCCAGTGGCGGCTGAAGCGCGCGATGGCGGGCGGCGGATCGCTGATGGACATCGGCATCTACTCGCTGAACGCCGCGCGGTACGTGACGGGTGAGGAGCCGGTCGAGGTCAACGCGATGGAGTACACGACCCCGAACGATCCCCGATTCGCGGAGGTGGAGGAAACGATCAACTTCCAGCTGCGGTTCCCGAGCGGCGTGCTCGCGAACTGCAGTTCCAGCTACGGCGCTCCGTTCAACCGGATCCGGGTTGTCGGGACCAACGGATGGGCCGAACTGGAACCGGCCACCAGCTACGGCGGCCTTCGCATGCGGGCCGGCACCTACACAAAAGTCGAAGAGCGCATCCATCCCGTCGTGGACCATTTCGCGAAGGAGATGGACCACCTGTCGCAATGCGTCATCGATAACAGCGAGCCGCTGACCTCCGGCGAGGAGGGGCTGAAGGATCTCACGGTGATGATGGCGATCTACGAAGCGGCAAAGAGCGGGAAGACGATCAAGCTGTCATGAACGCCCGGCCGGCGCGCGGCGGGCAGCGACGGAGCGCCGGGACTAAGTCCCGGCTCCACATCCACGCGGCGGGCAATCTGTAGCAGACGGGGCAATGTGGAGCCGGGACGTCAGTCCCGGCGATCGCGGTCAGTCACTCAGCGGGCGCCGACCGTCATGCGGATACGATACACGCGCGACCGCGCGGTGATGTAGAGCATTTTTCCGTCGGGATCCCCCAAGGTGCACGCCGCAGGTGCCTCGGGGGTCGGGATGACGCCAAGCCTCCCCCCTTTCGGATTGAATACCCACACGCCGCCGGGACCGGTGACGAGCGCGTGCCCCTGGGCCGTGACGACGAGACCGTCGGGAACCCCCTGCACCCCCGCCTTCCACGGCCGCATCGTGGCAAGCACCCGCCCCTGATCCACAGTGCCGTCGGCGCGGATGGCGAAGGCCCGGAACTCCGCCCGTTCGCTGTCGGTCACGTAGAGCGTCCGCTCGTCCGGTGACAGGCCGATGCCGTTCGGCCGGACCATGTCACGCACCAGCAGGCGCAGGCGTCCATCCAGGTCGAGCCGGTACACGCCCTGGAACGTCAGCTCCTTCCCTTCTACCTGCCGCGGCAGGCCGTAGGGCGGGTCGGTGAAGAAGATCGTCCCATCACGCGCGACGACGAAGTCATTGGGGCTGTTCAGGCGCTTGCCCTCGAAGTGATCCACGACCGTGACGATGGAGCCGTCGGGCTCCGTCCGTGAGATACGGCGGTTCTTGTGCTCGGTGGCGAGCAAGCGACCCTGACGGTCGAATCCCAACGCTGTTGCCGCGCCGCTGGGCTCCCGGAAGATTGTGACCGTCGTCGAGTCCGGATCCCACTTGTGCAGCCGGTCCCGAGGAGAGTCTGCGAAGAGCAGGTACCCGGCAGGGTGCCACAGCGGCCCTTCCGCATAGGCGTATCCGCCGGCAATGCTCTCTACCTCGCGCTCTGCGAGTAAACGGGTCAGCGCCGGAGTCGTCGGCGCACCCTCGGGCGGCGGGGGCACCTGCATCGCAAGGAGGGATGCAACCGCACACGCCCCTCCGGCGAGCATCGATGCGGACGTCAGGGCCGCGCGGGAGGCGTGGACGGCGCGAACTACTGGAGACATGCAGGACCTCGTGCCGTGATGCGCGCGCAGCCAGCCATCAGACGGCGATCGGCTACTTCGTTTGAGCCACGAGCGGCTGGAGCGCGGCGTCGAGAGCGGCTTCGGTGGTGCCTGCGCTCACGCCCTTGAACAGAAACCACCGCTCCTCGTGAATCGCGGCGGCCGCCGCGGGCACCTTGCGGAGCGGTCCCAGCGTCTCGAGCTCGATGAAGTTGCCGGAGGTGTAGGTCTCGGTGTTGACGCCGAAGTCGGGATACGCGGCGGTGTCGTCCCAGTCCGCGCGCTTGACGAACAGCATGTCGTTCCGGAGGTAGCCTGCCCATCCAGGCCGGTTGGCGATGCCAATCTTCTGCGGCGCGTTCAACCCGGCGTCGGTGCGCAGCCGGATGTATTTGCTGCCGAACGTCCACCGTGGGTCCGAGAAATCCGTGTAGGCCCACGTCGCAATCGCACGCGTCGGGAGCAGCGCCTCGTCGTGCGACTTGTAGGGCTCGTTCGGGACGATCACCACCCCCCCGCCGTTCATGATCGTCAGCGCCCAGGCCGACAGATCGAGGGTCCATGGGGTCGCGTTCGTGAGCCGGTGTCCGATCGTGACGCCCGTGCCATTTTCGGCGAGCATCACCGTCATCTGCTTCTCGAGGCCGGCGGCGTCGCGCGGTTGCGTCAGCGTGACGCGATTCCCGCTCACTTGCGCCTGCACCGGACGGTTATCTGGCCCGTAGCTGCCGGGCATGCTCTCCGGAGCCGCCCATAGCCGATGGCCGCCCCACGGCTTCCAGTCGCCCAGCACGGTTGTCGTCGCCGGCGTGTCGGCGAGCTCCGCCAGGATGTTCTCGCCGCCGACGAATGCATACCGGATGATCCGCGGCCCTATGCCCGTCGTCACTACCAGTTCGACGGTGCCATTCGACAGCTTCAGGGCGTCATGGCCCTGCCAGGTCGTCTTGTCGACGCGGACCTGCGCGTCGAGCGGCGCCGCGAACAGGAGCAGGAGGGGCATGAACAGGAGCAGCCGCATGGAGACGTATCCTTCGATGCGCAACACGAACCGCGACGGTCTCGGGACGCGCCTAGACGTCGCAGAGCACGACCGCTTCGCGCAGCGAGGCCATCGGATCGCGTGTCGGGATGAACTCGTGCGCAAAGTACCCCGTGTATCCCGTGTCGAGAATCGCCTTCACGACCGCGGGCCACTGCAGTTCCTGCGTTGGGTCGAGCTCGTGGCGCCCCGGCACGCCGCCCGTGTGGTAATGGGCGAACCACTCCTTGTTCTGCTGGATGGTGCGGATGATGTCACCCTCCATGATCTGCATGTGGTAGATGTCGTACAGCAGCTTGATCTTCGGTGAATTGACCGCCTTCACGACCTTCACACCAAACACGGTGTGGTCACCCTGGTAATCGGCGTGATCCACCTTGCTGTTGAGCAACTCGACCACGATCGTGACGCCGTTCGCCTCGGCAATCGGCGCCAGCCGTGTGAGACAGGCAATGCAGTTGTCCGCCGCCTCGCTATCGGACATGCCTCGCCGGTTGCCGAAGAACGTGATCAGGTTCGGCACGCCCATCTGCTTGGCCTTCGGCAGCACGCCCTCGAACGTCTTCACGATGGTGTCGTGCAGCTGCCGGTTGTTCAGACTGTCGGGAATCGAGCCGCCCCCCTGGCCCGGGAACCCGGTCGAGCACATAAGCCCGTGCTTTGCCGCGACCTCCCACTCCTCCGGCTGCAGGAGGTCGACGGCCGTGAGGCCCATAGCCGCGGCGCCGCGGCAGAACTCCTCGAGAGGAATTTTCGCGTAGCACCAGCGGCAGACCGACTGTCGCAGGCGGCCGCGCTTCACGGCTTTGTCCTGCGTCTGGGCACTCGCGCCCGTGTCGCCCAGCGTCGAGCCCACGGCCGCAGCCCCTGCGGTGGCGAGCGCCTCACGTCGTGTCATTCGAGTCATAAGGATCTTCCTCAGTTGTCAGACAGGTTTCAGCCCCAGATGCGACAGCGTTTCCGGCGGGCATCCGTCCCAGTTCGGGTTGGCCACATTCCCCATGTACTTCAGGTCCTCGATCCCCATCTTCGATGACCAGAATCCCGAAGCGGTGAGGTCGCGGAAGCTACTGAAGAAGGCAACCCCCTGGCTGAGGGTCGGGTTGCCCTTCGCGCGTTCCGGCCAGGCGATGGCATCCAGAAGCTCCGTCCGCTCGGCCGCGGTGCAGCCGACAAACTTCTTATCGAACCTCCGATGGCACTCGGCGTCGAGCCACCGGAGGCCGCCCCGCATCGCGGTCTGCCGGCGGGCGCGGTCCGCCTCACCGGTGACCGCCGGCACCAGCATCACAAAGTCCATGAACTCCGGTACGGCTGCGTCGGTGGCGCTCCCCGAGCGCTCGTCCTTCGGGATGATCGAGATCCACCAGCGCGCGGACGGTCGCCCACTCGTGCGGCGTGAAGAACTTCGGCTTGAATGCCGATCTTGCGGCAGCGGTCGCCTTGCGCGCCTGCGTCGCGGCCTGGTGGGCATGCTCCGCTTCGGCCGGCGTCCAGGTGAACCCGACGGCGGCCGGCACGGCGCCGAGTGCCTTGAGCGCGTTCCGTCTCGAGATGACCATGGCCTAGATGCTCCCCTGCTTGCGCTGTTCGGCGATGTACTCGCTCGTCCGCATCGCGAGCGCCAGGATGGTCCATGTGGCGTTCTTGTCCGCCTGCGAGACAAACGGCCCACCGTCACAGACGAACACGTTCTTCGCCTCGTGCGCCTGGCACCACTCGTTCAGCACCGACGCGTTCGGATCCTTCCCCATGCGCGTCGAGCCGCACTCGTGGATGATGCGGCCGCCAGGTTCGAGGCCGTAATCCTCCTCGGCGGTGGGCATCGGCGACATCGCCGTGCCGCCCATCTCGGTGATGATCGACCGGAAGGTCTCCTGCATGTGCTTCGCCTGCTTCCGCTCGTGATCGGTCCACTGGAAGTGGAAGCGCAGCACTGGAATCCCGTACTTGTCCACGACGTTCGGATCGATCTCGCAGTAGGTGTCCTCGTTCGGCACCTGTTCACCACGACCGGCAAACCCCACAGTTGCGCCGTAGTATTTGCGGTAATCGTCCTTGAGCGCCTTGCCGTAGCCGCCGCCGCCAGGAAACTGCTGGATGCCGCCGCCGAAGCCATAGCTGGGCATGCCGCGGCCACCCCAGATCTCGATGTGATATCCCCGTGGGAAATCCAGCTTGCGGTTGTCGGCCCACCACGGCATGTAGAGATGCATGCCCCCGGTGCCGTCCTCGTTGTGCGGGGGCATCCCCACCAGCTTCGGGATGAAACCGCGCACAGAGAGCCCCGTCGAGTCCGTCAGGAACCTGCCGAGGGCGCCGCTCGAGTTCGAGAGCCCGTTCGGGTGCCGCGCCGATTTGGAGTTGAGCAGGATCCGAGTCGTTTCACAGGTGCTCGCCGCGACGACCACGATCCGTGCGCGGATGTGGTGCTCGGTGCCATCGGTCGTGTTGATGTAGGTGACGCCGGTCGCCTTGCCGGTGTCGTCCGTCGTCACCTCGCGCGCCATGGCGCCGGTGACGAGCGTCATGCGTCCAGTGGCCATCGCCGGAGGCAGCAGCACCGAGGTCGACGAGAAGTTCGAGTGGGTGGAGCACCCGCGGCCGCACTGGCCGCAATAGTGGCACTGCGCGCGGCCGTTGTGGGGCTGAGTCAGAATCGAGAGCCGGGAAGGGACGCACGGGATCTTCAGCCGCTCCGAGGCCTCCTGAATGGCGAGCTCGTAGCAGCGTGGCTTGGGCGGCGGCTGAAAGATGCCATCCGGCTCGTTCGGCAGGTTCCGCTCGGCCGCGAAGTTCGTCCCGAAGATGCCCACGAGCCGATCGAGCTTGTCGTAATAGGGCTTCAGATCCTCGTACGTGAAAGGCCAGTCGTCGCCCAGGCCATCCGCGCTCTTCCGGCGAAAGTCGTCTGGTCCCCACCGCAGGGAGATCCTGCCCCAGTGGTTCGTGCGGCCACCGAGCATGCGGGCGCGATACCAGTGCCATTGCTGCCCGGGCGCAACGGTGTAGGGCTCGCCCTCGAGCTGCCACCCTCCGATACAGCCGTCGAACTCGCCGAAATGACGCTCCGGCGTGGCCGCTCCGCGGCGCGGCGACTCGTAGGGCCAAGTGAACATCGCAGAATCGGTGGCCGAATCCCATTTCGGTCCCGCCTCGAGTACCGCGACTCGCGCGCCCGCCTCGGTGAGCACCTTGGCGGCCATGCCTCCGCCGGCGCCCGAACCCACGATGCACACGTCATAAGCGTCGGAGGTGCGGATGATCTGCAAAGGAGGGATCTCCTGGAGACGGGCAACCCGCGACCGCGGCACATGGCGCTACTCCAGCGCCAAGGGGGATGGTCGGGCAAGTGCACCGGATTCTAAGCCGAGCGCCCACGAGGCGGCAAGGAGGGGTCGAAGACAGAGCGCACGAACGTGGCGCGGGGTAACAGCTGCGCATCCCCGGCAGCGCACACGCGCGTGGCAGGCCGACCGGCTCGACGGTATTCCGGAATTACCCGCAAGGAGCTGTTTAGTCTCCCCTCTTGACCCCCCGGGCGGGCAGGAGTACCCTTTTGAGACTGATTCTCAGTTTCATTTGCCTCGGCCATCCTTCTCGGTCGAAAACATGCCTGGTCTTGCGAAATCGCTTGCGGGTGTTCCGCTCGGCACCTCCGCGGTAGTCCGTCGTGTCAGCAACGGGCGGTCGATTGCCCGCCGTCTGATGGAGCTCGGGCTGGTGCCGGGGACGCGCGTCACCGTGACCCGGGTGGCTCCGCTTGGCGACCCGCTGGAACTGCGCGTCCGGAATTACGCGCTCTCCATCCGCCGAAGCGAAGCCCTCGGCATCGAAGTGGACGAGACGGTGGTGTGAGCGCCGCCAGCGCAGCCGCAGACCGCAGACGTGCGGCGGCGCCAGAAGCCAGAGCTCATCCGACAGTCCTGGTGGCCGGCAACCCCAACGCCGGCAAGTCCACGCTGTTCAACGCGCTTACCGGCGCAACCAACAAGGTCAGCAACTATCCGGGCGTAACCGTTGCGCTCACGTCCGCGACGATGCAGGTCCATGGCCTGGGCGCAGTGGAGCTGGTCGACCTGCCCGGCACCTACAGCCTCAGCGCGCGCTCACGGGACGAGCAGGTCGCGGTCGACGCGATCCTCGGCCGCACGTCCGCGCCTCCAGACGCTGTCGTCGTTGTCGCCGATGCGACGGCGCTCGCCCGTCACCTCTACTTCGCGAACGAGATCATCGAGACGGGTATCCCTGTCGTCGTGGCGCTCAGCATGATCGACGCTGCCGCGGCTCAGGGTGTCCAGGTGTCGCTCCCGACGTTGTCGGCTGCGATCGGCGCCGAGGTCGTTCCCGTCATCGCGCCGCGCCGGGAAGGCCTGGGCGAGCTGGCTGCAGCCGTAGGCCGAGCCATCGAGCAGGGGCGGCCACCGCGTGCAGCGGCACGCCTCGGGCCGCAAGCTGAGGCAGACATCACCGAGCTCGCGGCCGCCGTGGCCCACGGTTCGCCGGCGCTCCCGGATGCGGCACGACGCGCCTGGGCCATCTGGCTGCTGCTCTCGCTGGACGACGGTGCGCGCGACGACCTGACCGGGATCGATCCTGCCCTGCGCACCCACGCGGCCCGCATCCGTGCGCGAGCACTGCAGGCCCGGCGCGATCTCGACCATGAGATCATCGGCGGTCGCTATGCCCACGTGGACGCGGCGGTCGCGCAGGCGGTCACGGTGACGCCGCCCGCGGGGCTCACGTGGACCGAGCGCATGGATCGCGTGCTCACGCACCGCCTCTGGGGCTTCGCGGTGTTCGCGAGCGTGATGCTCGTGCTGTTTCAGGCACTGTTCGCCTGGTCGGAGCCCGCCATCACCCTGATCGAATCGCAGGTCGCCTGGATTCAGAACGCGGTGACCGGCCTGATGCCCGCGGGTCCGCTGCGGGATCTCCTCGTCGACGGGGTCATTGCCGGCGTCGGGAACGTCGTCGTGTTCATCCCGCAGATCGCGATGCTGTTCCTGTTCATCGGCGTGCTCGAGGACCTCGGGTACCTGGCCCGCGTGGCGTTCGTCATCGATCGGCTGATGGGCCGCATCGGCCTGCACGGGAAGTCGTTCGTCCCGATGCTGTCGGGGTTCTCCTGTGCGGTGCCCGCGGTGCTCGCGACGCGCACGCTCGACAACCGGACCGACCGCCTCCTGACGATGATGGTGCTGCCGCTCATCTCGTGCAGCGCACGGCTGCCCATCTACGTCCTCGTGATCGCGACGGTGTTCAGCCCGTCGGCCCGTGCATTCGGTATCGTCAGCGCTGGCGCGGTGGCGCTGTTCGCCATGTACTTCCTGTCGGTCACGGCGGCGCTGGCGGCGGCGGCGGTCCTGCGTCGCACGATCTTTCGCGGACCGCGCCCGACGTTGATGCTGGAGCTGCCGCCCTACCGCAGGCCGGTGCTGCGGGTGCTCCTGCGAACCACGTGGCAGCAGGTCCGGTCGTTTCTGGTCAACGCCGGCACCGTTATCCTGGCGCTCACGATCGTGCTCTGGGCGCTTCTGAGCTATCCGAAGAGCGACACGGCGGCCCGGCACTTCGCCGGCGAACGGGCACGCATCGAGGCGTCGCTGGCAGGCGAGGCGCGGATCGACGCACTGAACACTCTCTCGGGCCGGGAGCGCGGCGAGCAGCTCCGCCACAGCGTCGCTGGCCGCATCGGGCACGTCATCGAACCACTCATCGCGCCGCTCGGGTTCGACTGGCGAATCGGTGTCGGCATCCTCGGTGCATTCGCCGCGCGCGAGGTGTTCGTATCGACGATGGGCATCGTGTTCGACATCAACGACGCCGACGAGCAGAACCAGCCGCTCCGCGATGCCTTGCGATCGGCAACGCGCGCCGATGGATCGCGGCTGATGACGCCGCTCACGGGCGTGTCGCTGATGGTGTTCTTCGTGCTGGCGTGCCAGTGCATGAGCACGCTGGCGGTAGTGCGCCGCGAGTCGGGCTCGTGGAAGTGGCCGGCCTTCATGTTCGCCTATCAGACGGCGGTCGCGTACACGGCGGCCTTCGTCGTGTTCCAGGCGGGCCGCTTGCTCGGTTTCTCCTGAGGCGTCGAATGGACTGGCAAGCTGCCGGCGTCGTGGCGGTGGTCTCTGGTGCCGTTTATTTTCTCGCGCAGCGGATGCTCACCCGGCGCCGCCGGCGCAAGGGCACGCAGACGTTCGTGCCGCTCTCCTCGATCAAGAAGCGACCCAATCACGACTGCCATTGAGGTGACGTGTAGGCGCGGGGCCGAAGCGCCCCCGGGCGACTGGTGTCCGTGTGCCCCGGGGCTGAAGCGCCCGGGCCAGGCAACAGCGTAGGCGCCAAAGCGCCCGGGCGACCTCCATCCCGTGATAACGTGACGCCGCACCCGTGACGGCAACCCGTTATCCGCGCATCGCGTCGTTCAAGACGGCCGAGGCTTTCCTGCGCCACACGCAGCAGCTCGGCATCGACCTGCCGTTCGAACGTTCCCCGCACTCGGGTGAGGCCTCGCCATTGGCGCAGCCGCTAGCTGTGGATGGCCTTCGCGCTGGCAACCGCTTCACGATCCTTCCGATGGAGGGCTGGGACGGCACGGCTGACGGCAATCCGACCGAGTTGACGCGACGCCGCTGGGAGCGGTTCGGGGAGAGCGGCGCGAAAGTGATCTGGGGCGGCGAAGCAGTCGCCGTGCGGCACGACGGACGCGCAAACCCGAACCAGCTCGTGATCGGGGAGCCGACGCTGGCGGATCTCGAGGCGCTGCGGCTGCATCTTGTGGCCAACCACGTCACGCATTTCGGCACCGCCGACGATCTCGTCGTCGGGCTCCAGCTCACGCACTCCGGCCGATACTCCCGCCCCACTACTGCCGGCCCCCGGCCACGCATTGCCTACAGGCATCCTGTGCTCGACGCGCGCCTCGCCATCGCGGATGATGCATCGTGCGTCAGCGATGAGGAGCTCGATCGCCTGGTCGACGACTTCGTGCACGCCGCCCGCGATGCCGCACGGATCGGGTTCGCCTTCGTCGACGTGAAGCACTGCCACGGCTATCTTGGACATGAGCTGCTGAGTGCCAGGGACCGCACAGGGCGATACGGCGGCAGCTTCGAAAACAGGACGCGATTCCTGCGCTCGGTGGTCGAGGGCATCCGTGCCGAGGCGCCCGCGCTGCGCGTCGGCGTGCGCCTGTCAGCCTTCGACATGGTGCCGTTCCGAAGAGGCACGGCGGACGTCGGCGAGCCGGATGCCGAGGATGCCGGGTACCACGCAGCTTTCGGATTCACCGCGGCGGGTGCAGGCGGGAGCGTGGACGACAGCGACGAGCTGCTCACCGCGCTGGAGGGCATGGGAGTGTTCTGGGTGTGCCTCACCGCGGGCAGCCCCTACTACAACCCGCACATCCAGCGTCCCGCTCTCTTCCCGCCGTCCGACGCCTATCTCCCCCCAGAGGATCCACTCGTCGGCGTGGCGCGGCAGATTCACGCGACCGCGGCACTCAAGGCGCGCCACCCGGGCTTGGCCATCGTCGGCTCGGCGTACAGCTACCTGCAGGAGTGGCTGCCGAACGTGGCACAGGGAGTGGTGGGGGCGGGGATGGCGGATTCGATCGGGATTGGACGCCTCGTCCTGAGCTATCCCGGGTTTCCCGCCGACGTGCTCGCAGGGCGTCCGCTCAAGCGGAACCTGCTGTGCCGCACGTTCAGCGACTGCACCACTGCTCCGAGAAACGGGATGGTGTCGGGTTGTTATCCGCTCGATCGCTTCTACGCGGCACGCCCGGAGGCCACACGGCTCAAGGAGATCAAGGCCGGACTGTGAGTCGCGATCGATGAACACCACGAGAGCCCAGACCCACGTCGCGGTGACCGCGTTCCTCGCGCTGTTTGCGATCGTCGGGGTGGCCCTGTACGGCCTGCCGTTCTTCTATGACCACATGGTCCGCGAGTTCGGGTGGACGCGCCAGCAGGTCACGTCCGGCAACGCCTACAGCAAGCTGCTGATCGGGCCGCTCTTCGGGTTCATCGCGGGCTGGGTGGTCGATCGCTTCGGACCGAAGCGGCTGATGCTGGTCGGCATCGTCATGGCCGGTGGCGCGCTCGTGGGCCTGGGCAGCACTACCACGCTCACCGGGTTCTACGTGTTCTACCTGTTCAACGCGCTCGGCTACGTCTGCGGCGGCCCGCTGCCGAACCAGGTGCTGCTCTCACGCTGGTTCGACAGCAATCGGGGCAAGGCGATGGGGTTCGCGTACCTCGGCATCGGCGTGGGTGGGGCGCTGGTACCGCTGCTGGCGTACGCGCTCACACAGGCATACGGCTGGCAGACGGCGCTGATGCTGCTCGGGCTCCTCATGATTGCGGTGGCCCTGCCACCCGCCTTCTTCATTCACGAGCGACCACCGGAGTCCCGCGTGGCGGCTCCTGTTGCTCCACCGACCGGTGGCGCTGCGCTGGTGCCCCTCGGGCCGATCGTCCGTCAGCGCGCGTTCCTTCTGCTTCTCATCGGCAGCATGTGCTCGATCGGCGCCGTGGGCGGCACGATGCAGAACCTGAAGTTGTACCTGAGTCTCGATGTCGGGTACACGCAGGGAGAGGTCGCGCGCGTTCTCTCGCTGGTGCTCGCGGGCAGCCTGGTCGGGCGACTGCTCATGGGATACCTGGCTGATCACTACGCCCGCAGGCGGGTGATGCTCCTCATCTATGCCATCGTGGCCTGCTCGATTCCGCTGTTGTTCTTCGCGTCCATCCCAGCGGCGATCTACGTCTTCGCCGCGGCGTTTGGCGTTGGACTCGGCGGCGACTACATGATCATCCCGCTCATGGCGGCCGACTTGTTCGGTGTGCGGGCGCTCGGACGCGTGATGGGGATCGTCCTGACGGCCGACGGCGTCGCCGAGGCGGTGGCGCCGATGACGGTCGCCACCCTTCGGGATCAGACAGGGTCGTATCACGCCGGCTTCGCGGTGCTGATGACGCTCGCGGCGATCGGCGCCCTGGCGGTCCTGGCACTGCCAGGGACGCGGCTGGCGGCCGCGCAGCCGGCGGGACAGGCTGGCGGCAGCTGATTCGAATGCCAGACGAACCGATCTCCGGCGACAAGCCCGCGCACGATCCGCGCCCCGTGCAGCATCCGCTCACCGGTTCCGAGCGGCTCGCGGAGCTCTCGGACGAGGAGCTGCTCGACCTGCAGATGCGGCAGCTCGACATCCGCATCGAAGGCAGTGCGCTCGAGCCGCGCATCGCGCAGCTGCACGAGGAGCTGGCGGCACGAGGTCTCACGTTTCGTCCCCACTACTGGTTGTCGGATGAGTGGTTTACTCCGGACGGCATTCCCGGGTTGGCCATCCCTTTCTACCTGGCGCACCCGCGCCTCGCAAAGCTCGAGCTCGCGCAGATGCTCGAAGTAGAAGGGGGCGATCCCGAGTGGTGCATGCGCATTCTCCGGCACGAGGCGGGGCACGCCATCGATAACGCCTTTGCCCTCCGCCGAAAAAGGCAACGCCGTGAGATCTTTGGCAGCCCGAGCCAGGAGTACCCCGAGTTCTATGCGCCCAAGCCATACAGCAAGAGCTTCGTCCTGCACCTCGATGCGTGGTACGCGCAGAGTCACCCGGACGAGGACTTCGCGGAAACCTTCGCGGTGTGGCTCACGCCAAGCTCCGACTGGGAGAAGCGATATCACGAGTGGCCGGCGCTGAAGAAGCTCCAGTACATGGACCGCTTGATGCAATCGCTCGCGGGCCGCGAGCCGCTCGTCACTTCCGGGAAGACGCTCGACCCACTGCCGCGGCTGCGGAAGACACTGAGGCAGCACTATCGCAGGAAGCGGCGCCATTACGGGGTGGACTACCCGGCCTTCTACGACCGCGACCTGCGGCGCCTGTTCTCCGACGCGCCAGAGTTCGGCGGCAACATGGCGGCATCCCAGTTCATCGGGCGTATCCGGCGGTCGGTGCGGCAGCTGGTGTCGTCATGGACCGGGATTTACCAGTACACGATCGACCAGGTGCTTGAAGACATGATCGAGCGCTCGCGGCAATTGAAACTGCGGCTTGCCGTCCCGGAAGACGAGGCACGGCAGCAGTTCACCGTGCTGCTCACCGTGCAGGCCATGAACTACCTGCATAGCGGCGGGCACCGGGTGGCGCTATGAAGTCGCAGCGCGTGCTCACGCTCGTGCACAAGCACCTCGTGCCGCCGGCCGATACGGAAGGCATCGACGTGCTCGCCGCGCCGTGGAAGATGGAATACGACGTGATCGAGACGCTGCGCGAGATCGGCCACGAGGTGCTGCCGCTCGGCGTCCACGACGACCTCGGCGTGATCCGGACCGCCATCGACCAGTGGAAGCCCACCATCGTCTTCAACCTGCTCGAGTCGTTCGACGATGTGACGACGTTCGACATGAACGTGGTGAGCTACCTCGAGCTGCTGAAGGTGCCGTATACGGGATGCAACCCGCGGGGGCTCCTCTTGGCTCGCGACAAGGCGCTGTCGAAGCAGTTGATGGCCTATCATCGCATCCCGGTGCCGGAGTTCGCGGTGTTCCGGCCGCGGCGCGGCGTGAAGCTGCCCCGCAGGCTCGCGTTCCCGTTGATCGTGAAATCGCTGACATACGAGGCGTCGGTGGGCATCTCGCAGGCGTCGGTGGTGACGGATGAGGAACATCTGCGGCGGCGGGTCGAGTTCATCCACCAGAGCATCGGCACCGACGCGATCGTGGAGCGCTACATCGACGGGCGTGAGCTCTACGTGGGGCTGCTCGGCAACGATCGCGTGCGGGTCTTCCCGGTGTGGGAAATGCACTTCGAGAAGATGATCGAGGGCGGCAGCTGGCCAATCGCGACCGAGCGCGTGAAGTGGAGCACCAAGTACCAGGAGCGCTACGGCATCATGACCGATCAGGCCCAACAACTGCCGGAGGGGGCCGCTGAACAGATCCAGCGCATCGCGAGACGGGCCTACCGAACGCTTGCGTTGACCGGCTATGCGCGCATCGATCTGCGGATGGACGGCGCGGGGCGCATCTATGTCCTCGAGGCCAACCCGAACCCGCAGCTCGCCTACGGCGAAGACTTCGCCGAGTCAGCCGAACGCGGGGGCGTCACCTACGAAGGGTTGCTGGAGCGCATCGTGGGGTTGGGATTGAGCTGGAGGCCAGGGACGATGTGAGACGTTTAATGCACGATGCAGAATGCAGAATGCACACAACGCAAGTTGAGGCGCCCGGGAAAGCGATTCGGCGCCACCCCTCACGCGGGTACCTACTATCGTCTCCGCGTTTCCATTGTGCATTGTTCATTCGTGCATTGTGCATTGCGGGCCGTCTCACCGAGGCGCCAGACGCGGAGCGGGCCGCGGCTCTGACTGACGGCTCATCTCCGTCCCCGTCGTTGTCACGTAGTACTTCGCCAGCATGTTGGGCCGCTCCCAGGCGGGCATACGGGCACGGCCGCTCAGGTAATCGAGGTAGCGCGACATCACCTCGGCGAAGTGCGCCTCGTGTCCCAGGCGGTAGGTGTCAGGGATGGCCACGTGCAGCAGACCGCCGCGTTCGTCCACGCCGATCCCTGGATAGGTGCGCTGCAAGGCCGCGACCTTCCGCTCGAGGGCTGCGCGGACCTGCGGAACCTGTGTCGCGTCCGCCGGCAGCACGTACAGTTCGGGACGGAACGCGTCCGCCCGCGTCTGCCGCACCTCGATGGTGGATAGCGCGCCGCGGTAGCGGGCGAAGTGCGTGTCCCCACCTCCCTCGGGAGCTTCCCAGTCCCAGATGACGTTCAGCGTGACGTGCGTGCCGCGCAGGCGGTACGTGACCAGCGTGTTGCAGAAGTACTCGAGCGCGCTGTCCTTCACGTATCCCGAGAGCGCACTCGGAAATCCCGGCTGCCCGGTCACGCGCCGGAAGTCGGCTTCGGAGATCGTCGTCGGCCACCGCTGCGCGGAGAGCACACGCACATCTCGCGAGTGGTCGATGCCCTGTTCCGGAAAGAGTGTCCACTGCACGAGATCCACCAGGTGCGTGCCGATGTCGTTCAAGCCCTCACCCTGCTCGGCCGTGTCGAAGAACCAGCCGGGGCGGATGTTGGGTACGCCCGAGACTGCCTTCATCAAATGATGCACGCTCTCCATGTACACGCCGGGCTCTGCCGGTGTGCCCTCCACGGGCTGTCCGAACACAGACGGATCGCTCACCAGCTCACGCTGCAGCACGTTGGTAACCTCGAAGCGTTCCGTCATGATGTCGTAGGCCACGAGCCGCCTCGTGTCGGCCTCGCTCAACGCGGCATTGAGGGACGACAGGTCTGCCGAACGCAGGATCCACGGCTTGTCCGCGAGCACATTGAGGCCGGACCAGACGGATGCGAGGATTTGCTCGACCTTGCGGCGGTTCCGCCCCGAGATGACGACCACGTTGCCGGGCCGCGACTCGAGCATCCGCTCCAAGTAGTCGGGGCTCGCGTGCACCTCGAGCTGCCACGCGGTCGGGTGTTCCTGGCGTGCGTTGTAGGCGGAGATGCGAGTGAGATGTGCCGTCAGATCAGGACCGAGCGGAGCGAACACGTGCACCTGGGGCGAGACGCCGGGATACATCGTCTTCTGCACGAGCGCCGCGTGGAAGTGCCCCGGGTCGAGCGTCATCAGTCGGATTTCAGGCGGCGCCGGCTTGCCTGGCCCGGTTACCCGGCCGCCGCTCGCCATCAGGATCCCCACGCCCAGGAGAGCACCGCCAACGCCTGCATACCACAACATCATCGAGAGAATCCTTTTGCAGGGGCGGTTCGCGAACCGCGCCTACAACCGAGGAATCGTCAGGCCGCCATCGACGTGGACGACCGTGCCGGTCGCATACGGGACGTCGCCGCGCAGCAGCGCGGCCACCACCCGCCCGACATCTTCCGGAGTACCCCAGCGGCCTTCGGGCACGAGGCCACCTGCGATGCGTGCGTCGTACGTCTCCTTCACGCCCGCGGTCATATCAGTGGCGATGATCCCGGGCCGGACCTCGTAGACCGGCACGCCGTGCGGCGCCAGTCGTGCGGCAAAGAGCTTCACGGCCATTGCCAGCCCCGCCTTGCTGACACGGTACTCACCACGATTGGGTGACGCCAAGTCGGCGGACACGGACGTGATGAACACGATGGCGCTGCGTGTGACCGCCGCCTCCGCCCCGCGACGCTGTATCAGCAGACGCGCGATCGCCTGGGTGAGGAAGTACGGACCCTGCAGGTTCGTGCGGATCAGTTCTTCGAAGCTCTCCTCGGAGGCCTCGAGCAGGTCAGCGCGGATGCGTGGTGCCCGCCCGGCATTGTTCACGAGCGCATCCACGGTGCCCAGGCGCGCGACCGCCTGGTCGACCAGGCGGATCCGATCCTCGGCGCTCGCCACGTCCGCCTGGAAGTATTCCACGGCGCCACCCCAGCGACGCAGTTCCGACAGCACGTCCTGGACGGCCTGGGCGGGGCGCACACCGCAAAGCGCCAGCCCCCATCCCTCACGCGCCAGCGAACGGCACACGCCGAGGCCGATGCCCCGAGTGCCGCCGGTCACGACAGCCACGCGGCCACGCGCCAACATGGCGCTCTCGGCGGGAGGTAAGGCTGGAGACACGTCGCGATTCTACCCGGCCCGGGCCGAGGCGCCCCGGGCGGCCCGGTCCCCGAAAAATGCAAGATACGGCTCGTCCCGTGCGAGCCGCCGCACGTACAGCGCCGCCTCGCGTGCGTGGTAATCGCCCCATTGGCTCGACTCTCCGCGCGGGGTCCGCGCGCCGGCTGGCACGTGGTCCCAGCCGTTGGGCCAGTGGTAGACGGAGTGCAGCAGCAGTCCTTCGTGCGCCGGGTCGGTGGCCAGGTACGCGTGCGCCGGGTTGAGCAGCGTGTCCAGTGTGCGGAGGCCTGCCTGTTCGTAGGCGGCGCCGTCCTCGCCACGCGCGGTGAGGACGCGCGCAAGCCGCAGCAGGCCCTGCGAGGCGATGGCGGCGGCTGAACTGTCCACGGGCTCATGGTCGTTGAACGGGTCCGCCGCACGGGCGCCCCAGTCACAGAGCGCCGCAAGTCCGGGCGCGCCGGTGTCCCAGTACGGAATGCCGTCGGCGGCGGCAGCGTGGGTGATGTAGTAGTCGGCGGCGGCACGCCCGGCATCCAGCATCCAGGCGTCGACGGCCGGGTGCCCGCCCGCGTCCTCCAGCGCGCCTTCGTCGACGGTGGCGAGAAACTCGAGCAGCTCGGCGAAGCCCAGAATCGCCCAGGCGAGGCCGCGCGTCCATGTCGTGAACGGCGAGTACCCTTGCTGGCTGTTGGGGCTGCGGAACGTGCCGTTGGCGACGTTGAAGATCGCTTCGTGCGCGACGCGACCGCGCACGTCGAACGCGTCACGGCCGCGTCCGTAGTAGACGTTGGCAGCCGCCGTGGCCTGGGCGTGCTGCACCAGCCGCTCCAGCAGGCTCACGCGCGCATCCTGCTCGTCCAGCAGCACGTGGCCGAGCGCGTCGCCCAATGCGAGGATCCGCAGCGACCGCATCGTGTCCACGAAGAGCGAATGGGCGCCGTTGAACGAGTGGATGAATCCGCCGCCCGGCAACCGGGTCCAGCGCCGGGCCTGCACGGCGGCGCTTACCTTCAGCGCGAGTTCGTACAGGCGCAACTCCCACTCGCCCGCCTCCAGCCGCCCCTCACGCGCGAGCCGCCACAGCGCCCCGTAGGTGCTCACGGTATTGAATCCGTGATCGTGGACGCCCATGTGCGTCAGGTGGGGCGTCATGTGCGCGAGCGTGCGCGTGCGGCCGACCTCCAGGAAGGCCGCCTCGCCGGTCGCATCGAACTGCAGCAGCGAGGATCCGAACTGAAAGCCCTGCGTCCAGTCGGTCCATCCCCGTGCCTGGTACTTGCCCTCGACCGTGAAGACGGGCGCGCCGGACGACTGGTCCCACCGCCGATCGAGCGCCTGGATCTTGCCGGCCGAGAGGTCGAACAGCCGGTCGATGTGCGGGAGGAGATCGGCGGGGGTGCGGTGGCGGTCGATCGTGATCATCGGGGCAGTGTACAGAGGAACGCCGGGGCGCTTCGGCCCCGGCGCCACACGACAGGTTCACCCGCCCGGCTGATGTGGGGCAGGGCTTCAGCCCTGCAGATCGTGCGCTCTTGCAGGCCTGAAGGCCTGCCCCACATGACTACACAAGTGAATCGCAGGCTTAGAATCGCACCTTGACGCCAACCTGGACCTGCCGCTCCGTCGTGCCGCACAACGCGCAGGACGCGCTCGACAACATCGCCGTAATCTGGCCTGCCGTCCCGGCGTCGATGTTGTTGCTGGGCTGCGCGAACTGCGGGTGATTGAGCACGTTGAACGCCTCGATGCGAATCTCGGTGTCCAGGCGACCGATCCGCGTGTTCTTGATGAGAGAGGCGTCGATGTTGAACTGCCCCGGCCCTCGGAGAATGTTGCGCCCCGAGGTGCCGAACGTGCCGGTCGTGTCCGCCGGCGCGGCAAAGCACGAGAGATCGAACCAGCGGTCGATCGTGGGATTGTCCAGCTTCCCGCTGCACAGCCGATCCGGGCGATTGGTGGTGCCCGTGGACCGCACGTTCTGGTTCTGCGTTGGCGTGAACGGCAGGCCCGAGCGGAGGTAGAGAATGCCGTTGACCTGCCACCCGCCGTAGAACGCGTCGCGCGCCCATGGCAGCTCGTAGATCCAGCTCGAGCTGAAGGTGTGCCGGACGTCATAGTCGGACGGCCCCTTGTTGTAGGCCAGATCGTACGCGTTGCTGATCCCCGCTTCGTTGTCCGATGCCAGGTCGATCGACTTGCCCAGCGTATAGCTGTTCAGGAACGAGAAGTTGTTCGCGAACCGCCGCTGGAATTTGACGAGCAGCGCGTTGTAGTCGATGGTGCCGACCGACTGTGACTGGCTGAGAGACCGCAGGGCGGGCGCGAGCGTGATGAAGGGCCTGTTGACGTTCGCGTCGCTCACCCCCACCACGGGCGGTGCCTGGTTGATGTCGACCTTGAGCACCATGTGACGGCTCCGCGAGCCGGCATACGCCACCTCGACCAGGTAATTCGACCCAAGCGCCCGCTGGACGTTCAGGTTGTAGTTCTGCGCGTACCCGTCGCGGAAGTTCACGTCGAAGATCGACCGCGTGTTCCCGGCGGGCGGACGATTCGGATCCACCCCGGTCGGCGGCGGCAGGCCGTCCTTGACGAGCAGCGTCACACCAGTTGACGAAACGGGCGTCGGCGTGAGCGCAAGCGCCTGGAGAAACGGCGGGTTCTGCGCCTTCGACGATGACGTGCCCCCGGGCGTGAAGTTCCAGAACACCCCGAAGCCGCCGCGAACGATCGTCTTGGCGTCTCCGCCAAGGTCGTAGGCAAACCCTATCCGCGGGCCGACGTCGCCCTTTGAGTAGGTCTGCAGACGCCGGCCGACCCGGACGCCGCCGATCGTGGCGTCGTCGGAGGCGAGCACGAACGTGCCGTTCGTCTCGTCGAAGTTCGATTGCCGGTCGTCGACCTCAAGCCACGGCGGGTACACATCCCACCGAAGGCCCAGATTCAACGTCAGCTTGTTGGTGGCACGCCAGTCGTCCTGCAAGTACACGGAGAACTCCGGTCGCGTCTCGGTGTAGGTCTCGACCGCGCCCGACGTAGTCAGGCCGGAGAGGTTCCGGATTTTCTGAGAGGAGTAGCCGAGCAGGAAGCTGGCGACGTCGAACCCCGTATTGGCGTTGAGCACGCAGGTTGCCGGCTGACCGGCGCAGTTCGACGTCTGGTTCTGATGAAACTGGAACTGCCCGACGATGTTGTCGGCATTGAGGATTTCACGGGAGCGCAGCGTGAGGCTGCCGCCCGTCTTCCACGTGTGGCGGCCCTTGATCCAGGTCACGTTGTCGAAGATCTGGAAGTCGTTCTGGTTCGTGATGAGCGGCTGGTTGCTGTTGGCGCCCAGGTTCCGGATGTTCTGGAAGTTGAGCTGCGTCATCGCGGACGTGGACGGGTTGACGTTGATGCCCGGAATGCCCATCTGCGACGCGAGGTTCTGCCCGGCATCGATGGACGTCATGAAGAACTTGATCTGGGTCCAGCCGAACCGGAACTCGTTCAGCCAGTTGCTGCTGAACGTGTGCGTGTCGTTGAACGCGAGGCCCTGCGCCTTGATGTTGCCGTCGCCGGCCCCGAAGGTGGCGCCTGCATCGCCGTGAGGCAGCGTGGCGGGCTGCAGCCGATGCGTCTTCTGATAGCTGTAGCGTGTGAAGAAGCGATTGTTGTCGGTGAGGTTATGGTCAACCTTCAGGTCGAACTGGTTGTCCTGCCGCTCCTTGACCGGGTTGATCAAGTAGTTGTTCACAGGCTGGCCGGCGACGCCGATTGAGCCCGCCGTGTTCGGCTCCGGATAGAGCTGCTCGAAGAATATTTCTCGACGCCGGGTCCCACCGCGCCTCGGGGATGATGTTCCCCGCGAACGGTTGTCCGGTCGTGGGGTCGTAGATGACACGGCTCAACTCCGTGAAGTTCCCCTGCCGCATCAGCATGGACGGGACGTTCGACAGGAAGGTCTGTCCCTGTTCTTCGCGATGACCCTGGTAATCAGCGAAGAAGAATGTCCGGTCCTTGAACACCGGACCGCCGAACGTGGCCCCAAACTGGTTCTGCTTGAAATCGGGCTTCTTGCGCCCCCCGCGATTGTTGAAGAAGTTGTTCGCGTCTAATGCATCGTTCCGGTGGAACTCGAAGGCGCCTCCCCTGAAGCTGTTCGTGCCCGACTTGATCTGCAGGTTGACGACGCCGCCGAGCGAGCGGCCGAACTCCGCGGAGTACGTGCTCGTCTGCAGCTTGAACTCGTCGAGGGCGTCGACGCTCGGGAAAATCACCACGGTCTGCAGCCACGTCTCGTTGTTGTCCACCCCGTCGAGCATGTAGTTGTTGTCACGCGACCGCTGTCCGTTGGCGGAGAACGATGCGGAGGCCCGCCACGCCAGGCTGCCGGCGCCGTCGATGTTCGATCCGGGAATGCCCCGCAGCACTCCGGGCACGGTCCGGGTCAGGCTGACGAAGTTCCTGCCGTTCAGGGGCATCGTCTGGATCTGTTCCTCCTCGACAGTCGTGCCAAGTTCGGACGACGATGTCTGAAGCAGCGGCGACGCTGCCGCGATGGTCACCGACTCGGTCATGTTCCCGACTTCGAGCGTGACGTCTATCTTGACGCGCTGGCTCACGCCGAGCTCAATCCCGGAGAGCGCCGCCGTCTTGAACCCGGCCATCTCGCCGGTCACGAGATACGTCCCCGTCGGCAGCGAAGGCGCCGTGTATTCGCCCGCACCGTCGCTCGTGACGGTCCGGGTCAGCCCGGTTCCGGTGTTGGTGATCGTCACCTTCGCGCCGGCAACGACTGCCCCGGTCGAATCGACGACGGTTCCTACGATGGTGCCTGTGACTGCCTGTGCCGCGGCGGCGGCCGGCAGGCACGACACGAGTCCGATGCAGACGAAGAAGATCGCGGCCACCCGGCCGAACGACGTACCAGCACGCTCGCTCATCAATGCCTCCGGCGATTGAGTGACGACCTGTGGGCGAATGGACATGGGCGCTCGGAAAGTGGCGCGCGGACACGCGGATGGAAGCCTGCGGGTCAGGCGGATCGCCAAGCGCCCGCACGGACAAACGTTTAAACTGCAGCGCGGCATCGTATATCATATGCGACTCTCCCGAACAAGGAGTTTCTATACCGGGTGCGGCCGTGAGCAGCCGTCTACCCGCGCCGTGTGGCGGCGATTACGTCCGGCAGGTGACGCCGCGCGTGCCGCCATGCTGAGGTCGTGTAACCGCAGGTGCGCCATCCGAGTGACCTGCGCCGCAGCCCTCACGCTCGCGGCGACGATCCTCTCTTCCGGTTCGCCAACGGCTGCGCGCGCGCAGCCGGGGACGTCGAACGGCGGGCCGTCGCAGCACCTGGGAACAATCGCGGCGCTCCAGCACTCGTTCGAGACGCCGCCCGACGATGCCGCGCCGATGATGCGCTGGTGGTGGTTCGGTCCCTCGGTCACCCACGCACAACTCGAACGCGAGATGCGCGCGATGAAGGCCGGCGGGATCGGCGGGTTCGAGATCCAGCCTGTCTACCCGCTGGCCCTCGATGACGAGGCGACCGGAATCCGCGCGCTGCCGTTCCTCTCCGACGAGTTCCTCGATGCGCTGCGCTTCGTGTCCGACAAGGCACGCGAACTGGGCCTGCGCGTCGACCTCACGCTCGGCAGCGGCTGGCCCTTTGGCGGACCTGGTGTGCCCATCGCAGCCGCCTCCGCCCGGTTGCGTGTTGACCGTCGCGAGGTCCCGCCGGGTGAACGCGCGGTGGCCGTTCCGGACATCGCGGCCGGCGAACGCCTGTTGGCCGTGTTCGTCGAGGAGGTGGCGGGTGGATCCTCCCAACCGCGCCGACGCCATCTGATGCTGCCGGCAAATGGCCGCGTGCCGATCCCGGAGGACGTGGCGAGGCCGCTCGGCGTGCAGTTCTTCATCGCGAGCCGCACCGGCATGCAGGTGAAGCGCGCCGCCATTGGCGGCGAGGGATTCGTCCTCGATCACTACGACCGCAGGGCGCTCGACGGGTACTTGAACGTGGTCGGCGATCGCCTGATGAGCGCCTTCCGCGGACACCCTCCCTTCGCGGTGTTCTGCGACAGCCTCGAGGCGTACCGAGGGCGACTGGACGGGTGACCTGCTCGACGAGTTCAACCGCCGGCGCGGCTACGACCTCGCACCCCACCTGCCGGCCCTCGTCGAAGGTGGCACACGTGAGTCTGAGGAGGTTCGCCACGACTGGGGCCGCACGCTCACCGAGCTGGTGAACGAGCGGTTTCTCGGACCGCTGCACGACTGGGCCGCCAGAGCGGGGACACTCCTGCGCGCCCAGGCGTACGGCATCCCTCCAGCGTCGCTCTCGAGCAACGCACTCGTGGACCTCTCCGATGGCGAGGGCGCGCAGTGGACACGCCTTACTGCATCTCGATGGGCATCCTCCGCAGCACACCTGTTCGGCCGCGACGTGGCTTCGTCGGAAACCTGGACCTGGCTGCACTCGCCGGTATTCCGAGCGGGACCGCTCGACATGAAAGTCGAAGCCGACCAGCATTTTCTGCAGGGCATCACTCAGCTCGTGGGGCACGGCTGGCCATACACACCGCCCGGCGTCGAGGAACCAGGCTGGCGCTTCTACGCCGCCGGCGTCTTCAACGACAGGAATCCATGGTGGACTGTCATGCCCGATCTCACGCGATATCTCCGACGCGTCAGCTTCGTGCTCCGGCAGGGCGATCCGGTCGCGGACGTGGCCGTATATCTGCCGACGAGCGACGCGTGGGCCCATTTCACGCCCGGTCACGTGAACCTCTTCGACGCGCTGCGCGACCGCATCGGCCCAGACCTGCTTGGCGCCCTGGGCGCGGCCGGGTACGGATTCGATCTGTTCGACGATGAGGCGCTCGCGCGAATCGGGCGGATCAGGGGGAACCAACTCCTGCTCGGCAGGCTCACCTACCGGGTCGTGGTCCTGCCCGGGGTCGAGCGCATACCGCCAGCAACGATGCGGACCCTCGAGGCGTTCGCCCGCGCGGGGGGCATCATCGTCGCGACGCGGCGCATTCCGGATCGCGCCCCTGGGCTCCGCGCAACCGCCCGCGAGGGCGCGGATCTGCGGGAAGCCGCGGCTCGCCTGTTCGGGCCGGATTCGCCGGGACACGTCGTTGCGGACGAACGAGACGGCCTGGCCAGGCTGCTGCGCAGCTCTCTACGCCCCGACGTACGGTTTACACCCGCGGCGCCCGACGTCGGCTTCGTGCACCGGCGGCTCCCGTTCGCGGACGTGTACTTCGTCGCGAACACGTCGAACGTGACCGTCCGCACCAGCGCCGCATTCCGCGTGGGGCGCCGCGGTGCGGAGTCGTGGGACCCGATGACCGGCGCGGTTTCAGCGCTCGCCGCGGAGGTGCGTGATGCTGACCAGGTCACACTGCCGTTCACGCTGGAGCCGTACGCGTCCAGGGTTGTCGTCTTCACCGAACGAGCGCTGCCTGCCGTGTCGCGTGCGCACGGCATCCGCGCCCCTGCGGCCATTTCCCTGGCCGACGGATGGCAGCTCAGGTTTCCCGACGAGCCGCAGCCCCGCGCGGCCGCGTCGCTTCGTTCGTGGACCGAGGATGACACGCGCCGGTACTTCTCCGGAGTCGCCACGTACGAGCGCGAGGTGCGCGTCCCGGAGTCGCTCGTGAGGAGCGGCATCGGCGTGCAGCTGGATTTCGGGGAGGCCCGCGCCATCCCGCCGGAGGAACTCGAGCGCGGTATGCGGGCGTGGCTCGAGCGCGCCGGTCCGCGAGGCGGCCGTGGTCTGGATCAACGGCGCGCGCGTCGGCTCGGTGTGGTGTCCACCGTACGCGCTCGACGTGTCGCAGGCGTTGCGTGAGGGGCGCAACCAGATTCGCATCGAGGTCGCCAACCTCGCGATCAACGCGATGGCCGGACGGGCGCTGCCGTCGTACCGGCTGCTGAACGCGCGCTACGGCACACGATTCGAGCCGCAGGACATGGACAAGGTGCGGCCGGAGCCCTCGGGGCTGCTTGGCGACATCCGGCTCGTGCCGTTCGCACGATAAATCGACTCGGTGACCGGCGGTCGGCAGGGCTGAAGCCCTGCCCCACATTCGGACATGCGGGATCACGCCGGGACTGAAGTCCCGGCTCCACATTGCACGAAGTCGCGGCCTCAACGTATCTGCAACAGGTAGAATCTGCAGCAGCCCCCAGCCACGTGTTGCGCCGAATCTGCGCGACGTGCTCGCGGTAGCCGCATGTCCGAATGTGGGGCAGGGCTTCAGCCTTGCCGGCTCGTGCCTTTGTGATCGCCTTTGGATGTGCGGGCGCAGACCGCAAATCCGCGGCGGCGCGGCGGCACGCAGTCAGGCCGTTTTCTTGCTGGGCAGTTCCCGAACGCAAAATGAGTGTGCCGATCCCGCGCCCCTGGGTCCGTCGTTCGTAGCCGCATGACCACCATCTCCCTTGACGCCATTATTCAGATCCTCGAACGCTACTGGGGCTTCCGCGAGTTCAGGCCCTGGCAACGCGAGGCGATTGACACGATTCTCCAGGGTCGTGACAGCGTCCTGGTGCTGCCGACCGGCGGGGGCAAGTCCCTGTGCTTCCAGGCGCCGGCTTTGGTCGACGAGGGCACGGGCGGGCCCCGCCTCGCGCTCGTGGTCTCACCGCTCATTGCCCTGATGAAGGACCAGGTCGACGGTCTTGTGGCCAGCGGCGTGCCCGCAGCGTGCCTGAACAGCGCGCAGGCGCCTGACGAGCGCCGTGCCGCGATGGCGATGGTACGCAGCGGCGCGTGCCGCCTGCTGTACGTCTCGCCCGAGCGCCTGGTCGGAGACGGCAGCGACAACTTCCGGGAGTGGGTCGGGCGCGCCGGCGTGCGGTTCATTGCGATCGACGAGGCGCATTGCATCAGCCAGTGGGGTCACGACTTCAGGCCCGAGTACCGGCTGCTCGGGCGTCTCAAGCACGACTTTCCCGACGCCTCCATCCACGCCTTTACCGCGACGGCCACCGTGCGCGTGCGCGAGGACATCGCCGCGCAGCTCGGCCTCCGCGAACCCGTCATCCTCGTCGGCCCGTACGACCGCGCGAACCTCACGTATCGCGTCGTACCGCGCATGGAGATGCGGCAACAGATTCAGAAGGTGCTCGGGCGGCACGCTGGCGAAGCCGGAATCATCTATTGCCTGTCCCGGCGGGAGGTCGATGAGACCGCCGCCTGGCTGCAGGGCCTCGGCGTGCGGGCACTCGCCTACCACGCGGGCATGACCGACCCCGCGCGACGCGCGAACCAGGAGGCGTTCATCGATGAGCGTGCCGACGTCGTGGTGGCGACTGTGGCTTTCGGCATGGGGATCGATCGACCCGACGTCCGATTCGTGATCCACGCGGGCTCGCCGCGTTCGCTGGAACACTACCAGCAGGAATCCGGCCGGGCGGGCCGCGACGGTTTGCCTGCCGAGTGCGTCCTCATCGCCTCGCCGGCCGACTTCCTGCGTTGGAAGAGCCTGCTCGAACTGAAAAACGAGCTCAGCGACGGCAACCGGCATCACCTCCGCGAGATGGAGCGGTACACAGCGGCCACCCACTGCCGGCACCGCGCGCTCGTGGAGTACTTCGGCCAGTCGTACCCGTCGAGGACGCCGTGCGGCGCCTGTGACTGGTGCCTCGGCGAGCTGGAACAGATCGAAGAACCCGTGGTGGTCGCCCGCAAGATCCTGTCGTGCGTCGCGCGCGTGGGCCAGCGGTTTGGGGTGGCCCATGTCGCGGCCGTTCTGCACGGCGATGCAACAGAGGCGGTGTTGACGCGCGGCCACCAGGAGCTGAGCACATTCGGGCTGCTCCGCGAGTGCTCGGTAGCGGAGATCCGGGGGTACATCGATCAACTCACGCAGGCGGGCCTGCTCGCGCGTTCAGGCGGGCAGTACCCGACGCTGCAGCTCACACCCGACGGCGTAGCGCTGCTCCGGGGCACTGGAGACGCCGTGCTGTACCGTCAGCCTCGCGCTCTGCGGACCGCCCGCGCGAAGGCGGGACGACGAGGCGCACCGACCGCGGCCACGGCAGCACTCAGCGAGGATGAACGTGCGCTGTTCGAGGCGCTGCGCACGCTGCGGCTCGAGCTGGCCCGCGAGCGCCGCGTGCCGCCATACGTCATCTTCCACGACAGCACCCTGCAGCATCTCGCACGCCTGCAGCCCGGCACGCACGGCGCGTTGCTCCAGGTTCCTGGAGTAGGAGAGAAAAAGGCGGAGAGCGTCGGTGAGCGCGTGCTTACGGCGATCAAGGCCCATCGCGCCGCCAGTACCCGGGGGTGAGTCCTTGTAGAGCCCGGGATTTTGTGGCGCTCGGACTCTCCAGTCCCGGCGTGTGAATCGTGTGGAACCCCTTGTGAGGGTGTGGCGCCGGGACTCTTGTGAAGCCGGGCTTCAGTCCCGGCGGTCCGAGGACTGGAGCCATGCTTACCGTATGGAGAAACGGGGTTATGCTGCGGTCATCATCATTGAAGTGATTGCCATGCACCTGACGATCTATCCGGACAAGACCACCCTTGGCGCGGCCGCTGCCGCGGAGGCGTCGGAAGCGATCCGCTCCGCGGTGGCGGAGTCGGGCCGCGCGCGGATCATCGCCGCGACCGGGGCGTCACAGTTCGAGTTCCTCGCCGCGCTCGTGTCCCTTCCCGACGTGCCATGGGACCGTGTGGAACTGTTCCACCTGGACGAGTACATCGGGCTCTCGGCCGATCACCCGGCCAGCTTCCGCCGGTACTTGCGCGAGCGCCTGATTGGACCGGCACGCATCGGAACGGTGCACTTGCTGGACGGCGAGCAGGATCCGGGCGATGAGTGCGCGCGGGTCGGGGCACTCATCGCTGCCGCCCCGGTGGACGCCGCCTTTGTCGGAATCGGCGAGAACGCGCACCTCGCGTTCAACGATCCGCCGGCTGATTTCGACACGCGGGAGCCGTACCTCGTCGTCTCACTCGACGAGGCGTGCCGGCGCCAGCAGGTCGGCGAGGGCTGGTTTTCAGAGCTGGCGTCCGTGCCGACACGGGCCATCTCGATGTCGTGCCGTCAGATTCTCGCGGCACGGCGCATTCTCTGCATCGTGCCCGACGCCCGCAAGGCCGACGCGGTGAGGGCAACCGTCGAGGGCCCGGTGACACCGCACGTGCCTGCCTCGATCCTGCAGACGCACGACGATGTGACGCTCTACCTGGACACGGACTCGGCGTCGCAGCTCCAGAAGTCCTGATGGTCGCGGCGGCCCGTTCGAAACAGATGCGGGGAGCCGCCAGGTGACGCGGCCCATCCGCCACCTGCGCTGGTACATCGGCGGACTGCTGTTCCTGTCGACCGTCATCAACTACATCGACCGCCAGACGCTCAGTGTGCTCGCCCCGCACCTGAAGACGGAGTTCCACTGGACGAACACCGACTTCGCCTGGGTGCTGATCGGGTTCCGCGTGGCGTACGCCGTGGGACAGACGCTCGCTGGCCGCGCCGTCGACGTGCTCGGCACACGCCGCGGCCTCAGCCTCTCGGTGGTGTGGTACTCGTGCGCGGCGATGGCCACGTCTATGGCCACGGGCCTCACGAGCTTCATCGGCTTCCGGTTCGCGCTCGGACTCGGTGAGGCCGGCAACTGGCCTGGCGCAACGAAGGCGGTCTCCGAGTGGTTCCCGCGACGCGAGAGCGGGTGGGCCGTCGCGCTGTTCGACAGCGGCTCGTCGATTGGCGGGGCGCTCGCGCCGTTCATCGTGCTGACGATCTACCACCTGTTCGACAGCTGGCGACCGGCCTTCCTGATCACCGGGTCGCTCGGCTTCATCTGGGTGCTCGTGTTCCGCGCGGTCTACCAGCGGCCGGAGGAGCACCCGTGGATCAGCGACGAGGAGCGGACGCTGATCATCAGCGGGCGCGAGGAGCACGACGCGGGCCGGCAGCCCGCTCCAGGCTCCGGGCCAGATTTCAGACAGTGCCGTCGATCGGGATTGGACCCTCCCGACACCGGACGCGCCCGCTGCCGACCAGCTGCCCTATCGCATGTTGCTGCGGCTGCCGCAGACCTGGGGTTACATCCTGTCGAAGACCTTCACCGATCCGGTGTGGTTCTTCATCACCGACTGGTTCGCCATCTACCTGGTGTCGCGTGGCTTCAAGGTCGAGGAGAGCCTCGTCGGATTCTGGGTGCCGTTCCTCGCGGCCGATCTGGGCAACTTCTTCGGCGGGGGCTTTTCGAGCTGGCTGATCACGCGCGGCTGGAGCGTCGGCGCGGCGCGCAAGTGCGTCGCCGTGATCGGCGGCGTCGGCATGACACTGCTGGTCCCCGTGGTATGGACCTCCTCGTTTTCGGCGATGGTGGCGTGCTTCGCGATTTCGACGTTCGCCTATGCCGCCTTCTCGACGATCATCCTCAACCTGCCCGCGGACATCTTCCCGACCGGCTCGGTCGCGAGCGTCAGCGGCCTCGGCGGCACTGGGGCCGGCATCGGCACGATCAGCGCCATCTACCTGACCGGGTGGGTCGCCGACCGCTACTCGTTCGCCCCCATCCTGATCGGCGCCAGCATCGTGCCTCTCGTCGCCATGGCCGCGGTACTGCTTCTGATCCGGAACACGGCCGCGATGGACCGGGGCGTGCTCAGGCGGGTCTGAGCGAGACTGCGACGGGCGACCGGCGCCGATGGGTGCGATGGGGTGCCCGGCGTACACGCACTCAGAAATCCAGCGCCCGCCGATCCGGCGGCACCCAGGCGCGCTTCGCCTCCGCGGACGCGAGTGTGGCGGGAGTGTAGTACTCCGAGATCGGGGGTTCGTTGACGCACCCCGCAATAACCGCGTCGATGCGCTCGTCCAGCGTCAGCGCGGGATCGGTCCCGGCAAACCGCGCGGCGAGCCTCTTCATCCAGAACACCGTCAGCGTCTCGTGGTAGCCCTCGATGCCGTGGTGCGCGAGGAAACGTGCGAGGCCCTCGCGCATGCGCGCGGTTGCGTCGATCTCGCATGCGCGCGACAGGTAGCACAGGGCAACCCGCATGTGCTCGCGGTGATGAAAGCTCGCGAGCGGCAGCGTGGCCGCCTCGAAGCTGTCGACCAGCACGGCCAGGGGGAGCTCGTCGACAACGGGCGCGGCGGGGCCTGACACGCCGGTATTGTGGCCCGCGGGACGCGTGCGTGCAACGGTCCTGCCGGGTGTGAGCCGGATGCTAAGATGGTCGTCCGCGTGTCGCAGACATCCCCACCATCAGCCCCGCCGGAGACGCCGTTTTCCACAGGCGCCACCGGCGTCGCGGCCGCACCGGCCGTGGCTCCGATGCACGGCGGACGGGCACAGCTCTGGCGCATCGCGGCGGCACTCACCTACCGCGACTTCCGCGTGCTGTGGCTGGGCGCCTGCACCTCCAGCATCGGCACGTGGATGCAGAAGGTGGCTCAGAGCTGGCTGGTGCTCGAGCTCACCGATTCCGCCTGGTATCTCGCGCTCGACAGCTTCGTCGGCGAAGCGCCGCTCCTGCTCTTCACGCTGATCGGCGGCGTCGTCGCCGACCGGCAGGATCGTCGCAAGCTGCTGCTCCTGTCACAGGTCGTGCAGATGTCCTCGGCGTTTGCCCTTGCCCTGCTCGTCGCCACGGGGCACGTGACGATCTGGTACATCCTCGCCCTGTCGTTCCTCTCGGGATGCGCGCAGGCGTTCGGCGGCCCCGCCTATCAATCGCTCATCCCATCGCTCATCAGAACCGAGCACCTGCCGAACGCCGTTGCGCTCAACTCGATCCAGTTCAACATCGCGCGCGTCATCGGCCCGCTGCTGGCCGGTGCGGCGCTCCACCGCCTGGGCATGGTGTCCTGTTTCACGCTGAACGGCATCTCGTTCCTCGTGGTCATCGGATCGCTGCTCGCCCTGCACATCAAGCACACGCCCCGTGTGGCAGGTAACCGCCGGATGTTCGACGAGCTGAAAGGTGGCATCGTCTTCGTACGGGACGAGAAGCGCCTGCTGGGCCTGACCGTGCTGGCGTTTGCAATGACGTTTCTGGCCATCCCGCTGCTCACGTTTCTGCCCCTCATCGCCAGGAACGTGTTCAAGGAGGGCGTCGGCCAGTACAGCGAGATGATGGCGTTCTCGGGCGCTGGCGCCGTGGCCGGGGCGCTGGTGGTCGCGTGGCTCGGCAAGTTCCGTCACATGGGGCTGACAGCCCTGCTGGTCCAGTTGATCATCGGCACGCTGATCGTCGCCTTTGCACTGACGCGCGTGCTCTGGGTGACGCACCTCCTGCTGCTGGCCACGGGCGCCGCGATGATCGTGTCGATGTCGCTCGTCACCTCGCTGGCACAGCTCATCGCGCCCGACCCGATGCGAGGCCGCGTGATGAGCATCTACATGCTCGCGTTCCGCGGCGGCATGCCGCTTGGCAGCCTCATGAGCGGCAAGATCGCCGATATGACGTCCGCGCCGACCGCGCTGGTGATCAACGGCATTCTGCTCATCTGCGTCGCCGGATACTTCCTCGTCCGCAGCCACGGCGTGCGGGAGGTCTGAGCTTCGACGCCTGAAGTGGGGTCATGCGTCGGTCGTTAGGAGAGCGGGAGACCGGCGGCGCCAGCCTCCCGCCCCTCGCACCTACGGCTTCGCCGAGCGGTCCTGCCGCTCGTGCTTCCACTGTTCACGGCGGTCCGCACCGCGCGCCTCGCGTTCCGCGCGCAGCGCCTTCGCCTTCTCCTGCTGCTCCGGGGTGAGGACGTTGTAGACCTCGGCGTGAACCCGTGCGCGCAGCACCGCCGCCTCCGTCTCGACCTTCGCCAGCTCCGCGCTCCGGGCACGCACTGCGCTCTCGTCCACCGGGACGGTCATCACGGCGTCGCTCTGCGCCCGCCGGGCCTCACGAAGGCGCTGGCCGATCGCCTCCCGCTCCGCCTTGTGCAGCTCCATGATGCGGCGCACTTCCTGCCGCTGGTCATCCGACAGGCCCAGCTGCCCGAGCCCCGGGAACCCGCCACGCATGCCCCGATGCTCGCCGCCGGCAGGCCCGCGCGGCTGTGCCGACACCGCGGTTCCGAGCCCCATCGCCACACCCACAGCGGCTATTACCGCCGCGATCTTCGTCTTCTGAATCACCTTCATGTTCTCCTCCATGGAAGCGCCGGCCTCGTCCGCCGCGCCTCGTTCTGTTTCATTTGACCGGCCACGTGCGGCTCCCCCGTGACGGAGTTGTGAAAATTCGATGACAGCACCGGTCGGGCTCGCGCGGCACAGTTTGATCGTGATCTGGGGCCGCACCCGATCCAAGATACGGGCGCATGCGACTGACCGCTGGCATCACACTGCTCCTGATGGCCGCGTCACCCATGGCCATGGCTGCTCCCGACACGCTCGCCGACCGCGTCGCTGCCCTCACGCGTCCTTTCAAGGGCAGGGTTGCCATGTACGCGAGGAACCTGACCACCGGCCGCGAGTTCGCGATCGACGCCGACGCCAGGGTCAGGACGGCCAGCACGATCAAGCTGCCCATCCTGTGCGCCCTCGAGTCGCTGGTGGCGTCCGGCCGTGTCCGGTGGGACGAGCGGATCCGCCTGAGGCCGGAGGACAAGGTGACCGGGTCTGGCGTGCTCGGCAGCCTCGAGGACGGGACCGACCTCACCATCCGCAATCTCGCCATCCTGATGATCATTGTCAGCGACAACACCGCGACCAATCTGATCACCGATCGGATCACGGCTGATGCGGTCAACGACTACCTCGACTCGATTGGGCTGACCATCACCCGCTACAACCGGAAGGTCCGCGGCGATGGCGCGCGGCTGGCCGAGCCCAGCGGCTGGAGCCGGGCGGGCACCCTCGAGGAGAACCGCAAGTACGGCCTGGGCGTGTCCACGCCGCGCGAGATGGTGCGGCTGCTGCAGATGCTCGAGGCCGGAACGATCGTCAGCCCCGCCGCATCGAAGGACATCCTCGACATCCTCGCGAAGCAGCAGGTGCGCGATGGAATCGCCCGCCATGCCGCCGACGACCTCCGCATCGCCAGCAAGAGCGGTGCGCTCGACGCGCTGCGCAGTGACGTCGGGATCGTCTACGCGAAAGGCGGGCCGGTTGCCATTGCGATCACGGTCGACGAGATGCCGGATACCGACTACTCGCCCGACAACGTCGGCAACGTGCTGATCTGGCAACTCGCCACGGCGCTCGTCGAGGAATTGGGCGAGCACTGACCACGACCCCGCACACGCGGCGTTGACTTTACGCCGGTCTCCAGACTACGTTCAGGGTTCCTGAACACTGCTGCGCTCGGTCGCGACGGACCGTCACCGGCCCGCAGGTGCAGGTGCTGCCCATCATCAGCCAATGAGAACCACTCGCTTGCGTGGATCCCTGCTGCTCGCTTGCATCTTCGTCGCCACGCCGGCGTGGGCCCAGGATACAAGACGGGCCGCCGTCGAGGAGCTGCGCGCCGCGCGTGCCGCGACGGTCGCGCCCTACAAACAGGGGAAGCTGGAACGGGCGCTGTTCTATGTCGAACAGAATCGCCTGCTCGAACGGCTGACGCGCGAGGAAGGGCTGTACTTACAGATCGGGAGCATCCAGCGAGGCGGCGGTTTTGCGTTCGGCGGCGGCTACCGCACGCCGTTTGCTGCCGGCAACCTGGTGTTCAACGCCGACGCAGCGATCACCGTGAAGGGTTACCGTGTGGCAGGGGTCGACCTCTCGGCGCCCCGTCTCTTCTCCGAGCGTCTGAGGCTGATGGGGAGGGGCCAGTATCGCTATTTTTCACAGGAAGACTACTTCGGTCTTGGGCCGAGCTCGGAGAAGGCCGCGCGCTCGACTTACCTCCTCGAAGAGCGCGAGCTCGCCGGAATCGCGCAGGTGCGGGTGACACCCTGGCTGACGTGGAGCACGAAGGTGGCACACCTGGATCCCCGCGTCGATGACGGCACCGATTCGCTCCATCCGCCGATCGGTGAGCTGTTCATCGACGCCACCGCGCCTGGTCTCGCGCAGCAGCCGGCCTTCCTCGAAACAGGCACGCTGCTCGAGCTCGATACGCGCGACCAGCGCGGTAATCCACGCAGCGGCACGTACGTGTCATTAATGGGCGCACGGTACGGCGATCTCGACGATCTCGGCTACGACTTCTCGCGGTTCGGTGGCGAAGTGCAGCACTACGTGCCCATCTTCGACAAGAAGCGCGTGATTGCGGTGCGGGCCGCGGCCAACCACTATGAGCCGCGCGGCGGCTCGACCGTTCCGTTCTACTACATGCTCCCGCTCGGCGGAACGGACTCCATCCGCGGCTTCACCGACTTCCGTTTCCGCGACCTCAACGCCGTGCTGTTCAACGCCGAATACCGCTGGGAGGCATTCTCCGGCATGGATATGGCGCTGTTCTACGACGTGGGCACCGTGGCCCGGCGATGGAGCGATCTCGGCTCGGATGGCTGGAAGCGGTCCTGGGGCATTGGTTTGCGTTTCAACACCTACCGGTCGATCTTCATGCGCACGGAGCTGGCCTTCGGGAGCGGTGAGGGCACACGGTTCTTCGTCGCGTTCGGAGGCCCCTTGCGGCTTCAACGGTACCTGCGATGACCCGACGGCTCCTTCTTGCCCCGGTGCTTGTCGGCGTTGTGATTGCCGGTTCCGCCGTCCTGATCGCGGGTCCGCCCGCGAAGTTCTACAAGGACGATCCGCTGCTCGCGGATCCCGAGACCCAGGACGCTTCCCATGTGAAGCCGTGGAAAGTGAACGAGTCGTACGATTTCATCCAGAACTCGTTTCTCGATGCCGGTGAGCACCGCGACGTACGTGCGTCCAACGTCAACACGCTGGACGAGGTGCCGGACTCGAGCTGGTTCACCAACCGTCTCGGCACCCGTGTCATGACCGCTGACGAGGTCGAGACGGGCCCCGTCGCCGGTACCGGGCCCGAGCCCGGCGTGTGGACCATCGTCTCAGGGAAGAACGAAGGCATCACGCCGGGGCTCACGATTGCGGACGCCCGTGGCGACATCTACTTCGTGAAGTTCGACCCACCGACGAATCCCGAGATGGCCACCGGCGCCGAGGTCATCGCCACCCAGTTCTTCCACGCGCTCGGCTATCACGTTCCCGAGAACTACATCGCGACACTTCATCCCGCCGACCTGCAGATTGGAGCGAAGGCGACGATCAAGGGCATTGATGGCCGCACGCGCCCGTTCGTCGCCGCCGACCTGGAATCGGTTCTCGCGAAGGCCGCCCGCAACGACGACGGCACGTTCCGCGTCGTGGCGAGCAAGGCTCTGCCCGGCACGCCGCTCGGCCCATTCCGTTACCACGGCACGCGGCCGGACGATCCGAACGATATCTACGATCACGAGCACCGGCGGGAGCTTCGCGGCCTGCGCGTGTTCGCCGCCTGGTTGAATCACGACGACTCGCGTAGCGTCAACACCCTCGATACCCTCGTCGAACACCAGGGCCGGCGCATCGTCCGGCACCATCTGATCGACTTCGCCTCCACGCTCGGCAGCGGAAGCACGGCGGCCCAGAAACCCCGCGCCGGCAACGAGTACATCTGGGAAGCCCGGCCGACGTTCATCACGATGCTGACCTTCGGGCTCTACGTCCGGCCGTGGATCAAGGTGCAATACCCCGACCTTCCCTCGGTCGGCCGCATCGAAGCTGCGTACTTCGCCCCGGAGCGCTGGAAGCCGGAGTACCCGAACAGCGCGTTCGACAACATGCGCCCCGACGATGCGTTCTGGGCGGCACGGTTGCTGACGGCCTTCGACGATGACCTGATCCGGGCGGCGGTGAAGAGCGCCCAGTTCACCGATGCGGAAGCGGACGCCTACCTCGCGCAGACCCTCATCGCCCGCAAGGACAAGATTCTGCAGACATGGCTGAACGGCGTGCTGCCGCTCCACGACTTCGCCCTGTCGCGTGACGGCACGCTCACGTTCACCAACGTCGCGGAGGCCGCCGTCGCCGCGCAGAGCGCCCGCGAGTACCGCATCCGGTGGTTCGCCTTCGACAACCAGGCGGGCACCACGACGCCCATCGGTGAGGAGGTCTCCGTCACGGGCCCGCGGGCCGCCGCGCCTCCGGCGCTGCTGGCCGACCCACCGGAGTTCGTGATGATCGAGTTGCGCGGCATCCACGACCGGCATCCGGGGTGGGCGTTGCCGTCGAAGGTCTACTTCCGCCGCCAGGCACAGGAGGCGTGGCAGCTCGTAGGGGTCGAGCGGCAGCCGTGACCGCGGACGTGTTCATCCGCGGCCTGTTTAGGCCTGAGACTCGCGGAGCCTCCGCCGCCCTCCGCCCGCCGGAACTGAAGTTCCGGCTCCACACACGGGGAGAGTTCGGACCTGCGACCGTCAGGCCCGTGGCCGATCCCGAGCGAGGCCTCCGGGACCTCGTGAACCCGGTGAAAACGACAACGTGGAGAGATAGGACGACAGTCCTGGCTACAGCACGCGAGGGCTTCAGCCGACGTCGAATGGCGTCGCTGACACTTTAGCTGTCCGATCAACTCTGAGCCCGCGGGATCCTCTGATGTGGAGCCGGGACTTCAGTCCCGGCGGACAGGACGAACGGACGGCACTACCCTGATGAGCCGTAGCCGCGGTAGGATCGCCATGTGATCCTCACGTCGTACGCGCTGGCGCTCGGGTTCTTCCACGGGCTCGGCGCCGACCACCTCATGGCCATCGCTGCGCTCTCAGTCCGTGGACCGGGGGACGAGCGTACGAGGACGCATCCCATGCGAGTCGCTCTGGGATTCGCCGTGGGCCACGCGCTGCTGTTGCTGCTGGGATCGGCCGCCGTCGTGCTGCTCGGCTGGCAGATCCCTGTGCTCCTCGAGCGCACCGGCGAACTGGTCGGGGGCGTCCTGCTGATCGCGCTCGGCGCGTTCAGCCTGTGGGTGGCGTTCAGCCAGCAGCTCTATGGCCACACGCACACGCACGGCGACCCGCTGCACACGCACTGGCACCTGCACCTGGGCCCGCGGAGCCGGCACGCGTCCGGCGCTCACTCGCACGTGCCGGGCATCCTCGGGGCCGTCTTTGCGGTGTCGGGGTTGCGCGCCCTGACCATGATGGCGCCGTTCGGAGACGCGATCACGGGCGGGCTTGCGGCGTCCCTGGCGACGCTGCTCTACCTGATTGCCGTCTTCGCGGTCGGCATCGTGATTTCGATGTCGCTGTTCGGTGTCGTGCTTTCGCGCGTGTTGGGCTCGGTGTGGCTCGCGAGGCACGTCGGGCGGGGCGCGGCGGTGATCACGGCCCTGGCGTCGATTGGGTTGGGAATTTACTGGATCATCGCGAGAGGATAGGCCTGGCCTGTGACGCGTTCAGGCGGCGGGCGGTAGGCGCACAGCATACGCTGGCCGCCGCCGCCCGCCGCCCTCCCGCCTGCGCGCGCCGTTCAGTGCTTCACGATCTCGTAGAGCGTGCCGGCGCCGCCGCCGATCGCTGCGCCGATGAGCGCCCCCTTCTTGCCGCCCGCGAGTGCACCCACGCCGGCGCCGGCACCGGCCGACCCGCCAATCACGAGGGCACGCTTCTTCCACGAGCGCCGCGGCTCCACGCTTCGTGCGGGCACATAGTCGTCATCACGCACGGACCGCATCGGCTGCACGCGTGGCCTGGAGTACGCGACGGGCACGGCATGAGCCGCTGCATCGGCTGGAGCGGAGCGAAGCGCGGCGCACTCGAAAGGGAGGCCATGTCGTCGCCCCCGACGCATCCGGCTTCCATGGACAGTCCGGAGACGGAGGGCATGCGGCGAATCACTGCGCGCTGGCCGGGCTCGCACGTGACGTTCAGCGCCGCGGGCGCGGATTCGCTGTCCATCACGGCTGCGGGCGTGCCTCGCTGATCCGAGATCAGCTGCAGAGGCCGCTGCGCCTCGGCGGCGCTCCATGAGACGTCGTCCGGCGCTGTCGAACCGTTCCAGCCGAAGATGGCAATGCCGGTGACCAGGGCACCGACGATACCGCCAATCAGTTGCTTCATCGCATCCTCCTGCTGCAACGATAGTCAAGCGCGATGCCAGCAGCAGCGGCATGCAACCGTGCGGATTTGTGTGGAAATCTCAAGGAAGCGGGCCGCTGCTGCCCGGGGACTGTCCTCTGCAGGGCACATAGGCGTGCCGTCTTTCAGGGCCGATGGGTCAAGGGATCAGGGTCAGGCGCTCAGCGGTCAGCGGTCAGCGGTCAGCGGTCAGCGGTCAGCGGTCCGGTCAGCGGTCAACGGTAAAGAGTGGTGCGAGACGGCCGCCTTATACTTGAACTTGATGTCAACGAAAGGACAGGAGGCCCCCCGCGCGGTGCGGCTGCTCATCGTGGAAGACGACGAGGACATCGCGCACCTGCTGGCGCACAGTCTCCGCAAGGCGGGTTTCGAGGCTGGGGTGATGCTCTCGGGAGCGGGCGCGCTCGCGCGGGTGCGCGAGAGCCCGCCGGATCTGGTCCTGCTCGATGTGATGCTGCCGGGTCTCGACGGCAGGGACATCTGCCGTGCGATGCGAACGGATCCACGCACCCAGGCGATCCCCGTCATCATGATCACCGCGCGAGCCGAGGAGACCGATCGCGTGACGGGCCTCGAGCTCGGCGCCGACGACTACATCACCAAGCCATTCAGTCCCCGCGAGGTCGTCGCCCGTGTCCGGGCCGTGCTCCGCCGGGCCGCGCCAGCACCGGCGCCAGCCCCGTCTCTCACTTTCGGCGATCTGCAGGTGGACCCCGAACGGCACGTGGTCACGGCGGGCGGCGACGAGGTGCGACTGACGGCGAAAGAGTTCCTGCTGCTCCGGTATTTCCTCGAGCATCGCGGCCGCGTACTGTCCCGGGACCTGCTGCTCTCGGATGTCTGGGGCTACCGCTACACGGGCGGCACCCGCACGGTCGACGTGCACGTGCGGCGGTTGCGGGAGAAGCTTCCCGTGATGGCCGATGCCATCGTCACCGTGCCGCAGTTCGGCTACAAGCTCCGGGAGAGCCCGTGAGGCCGGCGAGCTTCCGGACGAAGATGTTCCTGGCCGGGTCGGGGGCCGGCATCCTCACCGCGCTGGTCACCGCCGGCCTGCTGTTCTGGTCGCTGCGGCACCAGATGCACGACCGGATCGAGGAGCGGGTGCTGCTCGAAGCGCGGCTCGTGGCCGACCAGGTGGAGCGCGATCAGTCGCCCGCTCGGCCCGGCGGCTTCGAGGCAGAAGCCGTCCGGCTTGCGGCGCTG
Source organism: Vicinamibacteria bacterium (assembly GCA_963763095.1). Taxonomy (GTDB): domain Bacteria; phylum Acidobacteriota; class Vicinamibacteria; order Vicinamibacterales; family JAENWD01; genus CAVUCH01. Next base: position 78,816 of record CAVXNR010000016.1, on the reverse strand, counting down.
GTCGAAGCGCGGGTGACGTTCATCGCTGCCGACGGCCGGGTGCTCGGCGACTCCTGGGTGGACACCAACCGCATCAGCACGCTCGAAGAGCACGCGCACCGGCCGGAGATCGTCGAAGCGCGCGCACGGGGCGTGGGGCACGCGCGGCGCGTGAGCGCGACCGTCGATACCGACATGCTCTACACGGCGGTAACCGTCCGCGATCCGGACATCGCCTTCGTGCGCCTGGCTGTTCCGGCGGCGAGCGTGCAGCAACTGCTCCGGCAAATCGTTCCGCTCACCCTGCTCGCAATGGCGCTGGGCACGGGTGTAGCGCTCGCGCTCGCCTGGGCATTCTCCATTCCGTTGTCGCGCCGGGTGGCGGCAATTGCCAGCGTCGCGGATCGGTACGCCGCCGGCGACTTCACGCGCCCGCCGATCGACTACGGCCTCGACGAGCTCGGTCGCGTGGCGCGGTCGCTCGACGCGGTGGTTGTCGAGCTCGGCGCGCGTGTGGCAGATCTGGCCCGCAACCGCGCCCGCATGGAGGCGATCCTCGCCGGGATGGTGGAGGGTGTGCTGGTGCTCGACGAGGATGGCCGCGTGCGCCTCGTCAACGAGGCGGCACGGCGGATACTCGGCATCCCCGACGAGGGGATCGGCCGCCGCTACACCGATTCGATTCGCCACCCCGACATCGTTGCGCAGATCGGGCGCGCGCTGCGTGGCGAGGAGCCTCCCGGCGTGGAACTGACGGTCGGAGTGGATTCGTCCCGGGTGCTGATTGCACGGGCCGCCCCGACGCGCGGCCCGGCGGGTGCCGGTGGAGTGCTCGTCCTGCACGACATCACGGACCTCAGACGCGCGGACCAGGTGCGGCGCGACTTCGTCGGCAACGTCTCGCACGAACTGCGCACCCCGCTGACGGCGATCCGCGGCTACGTGGAGACGCTCCTCGAGGACAGCCCGGACGGTCAGGCACGCGAGTTCCTGCAGGTCATTTTCCGCCACACGGCGCGCATGGAGCGGCTCGTCGCAGACCTGCTGCGACTGGCGCGGCTCGATGCACGACAGGAGGTGACCGGACGCGCGTCCGTTCATCTCGGGCCCCTGGTCCGGGGTGTCGTAGACGAACTGTCGCCGCTGATCGAGGCGCGTCGAGCCGATGTGCGCGTGCGCGTCGAGGACGACGGCCGCGCGGTCGAGACGGACCCCGCCTGCGTGCACGACATCCTGCGCAACCTGCTCGAGAACGCGGTGAGCTACTCGCCCGAGGGGGGCACCGTGTCGCTCACTGCAGTGGTGTCGGGCGAGTCCGCGACGATCGAAGTGGCCGACACAGGGCCCGGGATCCCGCCAGCCGATCTGCAGCGCGTCTTCGAGCGTTTCTATCGGGTCGACAAGTCGCGCGTGAGGAACCCGGGAGGCACGGGCATCGGCCTCGCGATCGTGAGGAACCTGGTGGAGCTGCTCGGAGGCACCGTGGTCGCCCGAAATGGGGACGAAGGCGGCGCCGTCTTCACCGTCAGATTGCCGGCACGCACGGCAGCGCGTCCCGCCGCCAGCTGACGCTCAGCGCCAGCCGAAGAGCCACACCGTCTCGTAGGTGACGGCGGCCATGAACGCGGCGGCCGGGATCGTCAGGAGCCAGGCCCAGACGATCCGCCGCGCCACTCCCCACCGCACGGCCGACAGCCGCCGCGTGGCGCCGACGCCGATGATTGCCCCCGTAATCGTATGGGTCGTGCTGATGCCGACCCCGAGGTAGGTCGCTATCCCGATCGCGAACGCCGCACCTGTTTCGGCCGCAAACCCGCTCACCGGCTGCAGGCGTGTGATCTTCGACCCCATCGTGTGGATGATCCGCCAGCCGCCCGAGAGCGTGCCGAGACCGATCGCGGCGTGTGCCGCGAGCACCACCCAGAACGGGATGATAGAACGTGTCGATGTACTTCGCCGAGTACAGCACCCCGGCGATGATCCCCATCGTCTTCTGCGCGTCGTTGGCACCGTGCATCAGGCTGAACGCGGCGGCCGAGAGCAGCTGCAGCCGGCGGAACCAGCCGTCCACGCGGCTGGGCGGCACCCAGCGGAACAACCAGAACATCGCCGTCATCAGCGCCAGCCCCACCGTGAGGCCGATCATCGGCGCCACGACGATGAAGATGATCGTCTTGGTCCAGCCTGCGGGGATGATCGCCTGGAATCCAGCCTTGGCCACCGCCGCGCCCGCATAGCCGCCGAACAGCGCGTGCGACGAGCTCGTCGGCAGCCCAAAGAACCAGGTGATCAGGTTCCAGGCGATCGCGCCGCAGAGACCGGCGAAGATGACGGCCAGCGTGACGTGCTCCAGGTGCACCATCCCGCTGCCCACTGTTTTTGCGACGGCGGTGCCAAACGTGAACGCGGCGATGAAATTGAAAAACGCCGCCCAGATGACGGCTTTGCCGGGGGAGAGCACCCGGGTCGACACGACGGTGGCGATGGAGTTCGCCGCGTCGTGAAAACCGTTGATGTAGTCGAAGATGAGCGCGAGCGTGACGAGCGCAACGACGACGGCGAGCCCGACCGGGACGTCCATGCGGGGCTACCCGTTCTTGACGACGACGGCCTCGAAGACGTTCGCGACGTCCTCGCAGCGATCGGTGGCATCCTCGAGCAGGTCGAGCACTTCCTTCCACTTGATGACAGTCAGTGCGTCTGTCTCCCCTTCGAACAGCCGGCGCAGCGCCTCGTCGTGGATATCGTCGGCGTCGTTCTCGAGGCGGTTGATCTCGACGGTGACGACATGGACTCCCGTCCGCTTCTCGAGCGCCGCCGCTCCCTGCCGCACCTGTTCGGTGGCTCTGGCGATGATCCGCGCCAGTTCGCGGGCGCCAAAACGCACATCGGGAATGCGGTAACGTCGGATGACTCCTGCCGACGCGTCGATGGCGTCCATCACGTCATCGAGTGACCGCGCGAGCCCGTGGATGTCTTCGCGGTCGATCGGCGTCACGAAGGTGCGGTTCAGCCGCTGGAAAATTTCGTGGGTGATCGTGTCGCAGCGATGCTCGACGTCCTTGATGTCGGCGGCACTCTCCCACCGGGGCGGGACGGTCGAGAGCATCTCCTCGAGCAGCCGGGCACCGACCATCAGCTCATCGGCGAGCGCGATGAAATCGGCGTAGAACTTTTCCTCGCGGGGAATGAGTCGGAATCTCAAGAATGCGAGCCCCTCCGAGAGCCGCCGGATCATACCAGTTTCGGCCGCGCGGGAAGGGGTTGGCGACGCGCGCGTTGACGCTACCGCCCGACGTGCATGCGCTCCAGGCGCCTGGTTGCCAGCCGGGCGAGCAGCGAGCACGCGAGGACGATCATGACCAGTACCAGTGCGCCCGCCCAGGCTTGTCGGTGCCAGTCCTCGTAGGGCGAGATGGCATATGCATAGATCTGCACGGTCAGCGACGAGATGGGCTGCGTGAGACTCGTGCTCCAGAAGCGGTTGTTGAAGGCGGTGAAGAGCAGGGGCGCCGTTTCGCCAGCCACGCGCGCGAGCGCGAGCACGATACCCGTCATGATGCCCGGCAACGCGGCGGGCAGCACCACCGTGAAGACGGCACGAGCCCGCGTGGCGCCCAGGGCGAGCGCGCCCTCGCGCAGCGACATCGGGACGAGCCGCAGCAGCTCGTCCGTCGTGCGCGTGATGATCGGAATCATCAGGATCCCGAGCGCCACGCCGCCGGCCAGCGCCGAGAACTGCTTGAACGGCAGCACTACCAGCCCATAGACGAAAACCCCGATGACGATCGAAGGAATGCCGTTCAGGGTGTCGGCGGTGAACCGTACCACTGCGGCCAGCCGGGTCTCACGGTATTCCGCCACATAGATGCCGCTGATGACGCCGATCGGTACGGCGAAGATCGCGCCGAGCGCGGTGACCGTGAGGGTGCCCGCGATGGCGTTCGCCATGCCGCCGCCGGGTTCTCCCACGGGCGTCGGCATGTGCGTGAAGAATTCGACCGAGAGCGCCTGCACGCCGCGGGTGATGGCGAAGAAGAGGATGAAGGCGAGCGGCACGAGTGCAAACACCACCGCCATCCCGCAGAGCGCGGTCATGACGAAGGAGACGCCCCGGCGGACCCGCGGACTGCTCATGCCGCGCCTCCGGCCGCGGTGACAACGGCCGGCGTGCGCGGCACCCTCCCGCTGCCCTGCCGGCCCATGCGCCAGATGAGGAGGCGTGACACGCCGTTGACAAGCAGCGTGATGATGAAGAGCAGCAGCCCGATCTCAATCAGCGCATGGAGATACAGGTCGTCGGCGGCTTCGCTGAACTCGTTGGCGATCACGGCGGCCATCGTGTATTGGGGAGCGAAGACGGAGAGCGACACCCTCGGCGTGTTGCCGATCACCATCGTTACGGCCATGGTCTCGCCGAGCGCCCGGCCGAAGCCGAGCATGATGGCGCCGATGATGCCGACGCGGCCGTATTGCAGCGCCACGCGGATGGCTTCCCACCGTGTGGCGCCGAGGGCGTAGGCGCCCTCCCGCTGTGCGGCGGGAACGGCACGCAGCACTTCGCGGGCCACCGAAGATGTATAGGGCACCACCATGACGGCCAGGATGAGCACCGCGGCCAGCATGCCGACACCCAGCGGCGGGCCCGAGAACAGTGGCAGCTGCCGCAGCGCGTCCGGGAACGCGACCTGCAGCGAGCGCACCGCGGGCACCAGCACGAAGATGCCCCAGAGGCCATAGACAATTGACGGGATCGCGGCGAGCAGCTCGGTGAGCTGCGTGAGCGGCGCGCGCAGACGTGGTGGGCACAGATCGGTGAGGAAGATGGCGATGCCGAGCGCCACGGGGGCTGCCAGCAGCAGCGCGAGCACCGACGAATAGAGCGTGCCCCAGATGAACGGCCGCGCGCCGAAGTCGCCGGAGACAGGGTCCCAGGTGTCGGTCGTCCAGAACGCGAGGCCGAACTTCTCGATCGCCATCCACGATTGGCGGGTGAGCTCGACCGCCATGCCGGCCACGATCACCACGACGACGACCGCGAACACGCCCGTACCGGCCCGAAACCACACCTCCGAGTTACGCCTCATCGCACGTTCACAGCTTGATCTTTGCGAGCGTGTCCAGTTCCATCTTCACCACGGCGTCCGGCAGTGGAGCGTATCCCAGCTCCGCGGCGAACTTCTGGCCGTCGGTGAGCATCCACTTGAGGAAATCGATGAAGATTCGTGCCTGCTGCTTGTCTTTTGGGTTTTCGTAGAGCAGGAGCCACGTGAAGGATGCGACCGGATACACGCCCTTGCCAGGGGCGTTGGTGATCGACACCCGGAAGTCCTTGGGCATGCTGGCGGCTGCGGCGGCCGCCGCGGCGGTGACGCTCTGGACGTTGGCCTGCACGAACTCCCCCGCCGTGTTCTGGACGGAGCCGTACCGGATCTTGCTCTGCAGCGCGTAAATGAGCTCGACGTAGCCGATTGAACCAGGCGTCTGCCGCACGAGTCCCGAGACGCCCTCGTTGCCCTTTCCACCCACGCCCGTCGGCCAATTCACGGACGTGGCGACGCCCACCTTCTGCTTCCATTCGGGAGACACCTTCGCCAGGTAGTCCACCCAGATATACGTGGTGCCAGATCCGTCGGACCGGTGCACCACGGTGATGTCGGTGGCCGGCAGCTGCACCCCGGGATTGAGCTTGGTGAGCGCCTGGTCGTTCCACTTCGTGACTTTGCCGAGGAAAATGTCGGCGAGCAGCGGCCCGGTGAACTTCAGGTCCGCGTCCACACCCGGGATGTTGTACACGGGCACGTCTGCGCCGAGCACCGTGGGGAGGTGCAGGATGCGGCCGGGTGCGGCCTGCAGCTGGTCCTCGGTCATCGGCCCATCGGTGGCGCCGAAGAAGACGGTCCCGTTGGTGATCTGCCGGATGCCCCCGCCCGACCCGATCGACTGGTAGTTGATCTCGACGGTCGGCTTCAGCTTGTTGTACTCGGAGAACCACTTGGAGTAGATCGGGTACGGGAACGTTGCGCCCGCACCGTTGATCTTGATCGTCTGCGCTGCCACGGCGACGCCCATGAGAATGACGAACCCTGTGGCGGCGAGCGAGGAATAGCGTCGAATCGAACGTGACGAATGCATATGACTCTCCAGCGATAATCAGGACTAGAAGTTGACGAGGGCGTGCAGGGCAACACGCTTCTGCTCCGGCACCGCCGGCAGGAACCGTCGGTTGGTCACCTGCTCGTAATCCAGCAGAACCGCCGACGACACGCTCCCCTGATGCGGCAGCCAATAGGCGAGGCCGGCGATGGTCCGCCTGCGGTGGGCGTCCACGTCCTCGTCGGGCTGCAGGTCGTCGTACCGCACGAGCCCCTCGAATCCGTGAGTGAATTTAGGTGTGACCCACACGGAATATCCGGTGCCCTCCAGCGCGACGCGCGTGATCGACGGGCGGTCTTCCGTGTCCAGATACTGGACCGCCGCGTTCACGTACTTGTGCTCGAAGGTTGCCGCCGCAATGAAACGTTTGCGATCGCCATCGCGGACGTAGCTGTCAGCGTCGTAGAAGGCGGTGAGGCGCAAGCCACGCAGCGTAGGGGCGCCCGGCAGCGGGCGGACCGTGCCTCGAATCTGAATGGCCTTCTGGTCGTTGGCTTCCGCCCTCGAGTACGTTTCCCCGTTGTAGATGCCAACCTGCACATCCCCGTAGTTGCGGGGGAAGGCCGTGCGGAACGAGGCGCCCGCATCCGAGGAACTCAGGTACCCCTCGCGGTCGGCGAAGATGGTGCCCTGGAACCGATAGCGGTACACGCCCTCCTCGAAGTCCACCCACGGCGTCTGCTGGATGCCGAGGCGCACCCACGAGCCTTTCGGCATCCAGTCGTCCAGATTGAGCTGCGCGTACCCGTATTTCAGGCGGAACGTGAGGCTGCCGTTCAGGGAACTGCCGACGCCAGACTCCCGCACGATGTCGGGCGTGATGCGGAACGCGAGCAGGTGGGAGATGTTGCCGGTGACATTGATATACGCGCGGCCGACGTTGAACGAGTTGAGGTTTACCGTGTTGCCGTCGGTGTCGACGATCTCGGGCTCCACTTGATAGGTGTAGTCCGTGAAGATGGTCGCGCCAACTTTGATGCTCGGCGTATCGTCCGGAGGCGTGTAGCCTGCAGCGGGCGTCACCTGCGCATTGGCCGCCGACGCCGCAACGAGCAGGGCGACAACCGCAGTCGCTACCTGTCCTGTCCTCAACCAGCCATTCGATCGTTTCACTCAGCCTCCAGGTGCGCACGCGTCACAGCTGAAGAGTAGCCGTGGCGTGTTTCGGGGCCGGGTCGGTGGTGTTTCCTTGGGGTTAAATGTCGGGTCTGCTGGGCCGGAACGGGCGGGCGAACGTCTCAGCTGACGGGTAAGGCGCTGAGCGCCGCCTCCGGGTCGACCGGCGCGCACATCACGCGATCGCGCCCGGCGCGTTTGGCCTCGTAGAGCGCCGTATCGGCTGCGGCCAGCAGCGCGTCGGGCATGACGCCGTGATCCGGCAGCGCCGCCAGCCCCAACGACACCGTGATCGCACCCATTGCTTCTCCGCGGTGCCGCACGGAGAGCTCGCCCACCGAGCGGCGCAACTGCTCCGCGCGCTCCTGCGCCACGGCCAGCGAGGCATCCGCAAGCACGAGGACGAATTCCTCACCTCCGTAGCGGCACGAGACGTCTTCGCCGCGGAAGGTTCGCCGCAGCAGGCCGGCCAGCTCCTTCAGCACGGCGTCCCCGCCCTCATGGCCCCACGCGTCGTTGAAGCGCTTGAAGTGATCGACGTCGAGCATGATCACCGAGAGCGGCCGGTCCGCCCGCACAGCCCGCGTGCACTCGCGTTCGAGTGTCTGCTCGAGGTAGCGGCGGTTGAAGAGTCCGGTGAGCGGGTCCACGATCGATTGGTTCCGGAGCGCTTCACGGAGACGCAGGTTGGCAAGTGCCAGCCCGATGTGCTCCGCCAGCGCCACCGCAAGGCGCGCCCGCGTGGACTGCAGGCGGTTCTCTTCCGCGGGCTCCTGATCGTCGACGGAACTGAAATTGAACTGCAGGATGCCGAGGTTGTCGCCCTGCGCCATCATCGGCACGCAGATGGAGACCTCGCCGTCTTCCGGAACCAGGTGCGCGCAGCGCAGCGGCGAGTCGCCTTCCTCGACCACGTGTGGGCGGCCGCGACGGAATGCCCAGCATTCGCCAGGCCCGAACACCCGCTGGCGCGGCGCCGTCGGCCCCCACGTGACCATGGTCTCGAGGAGGTTGCCGGATGCGCGCAGCACGGCCAGGGCCCCCGAGTCGGCAGGAAATAGCCGCTGCAAGCCGCGCTGCACGACACCGAAGATTTCCTCGGCGCTCTGACAGGACTGGAGGAACTGGCCAAGGTCCGTGAGATGGGCGATCTGACCAGCGTGGCGCTCCGCCCGGCGAACGGAAGCGACCAGCTGCGCGTTGCTCGCAACGAGCTCAGAAGTGCGGTTGGCGACCTGGAACTCGAGCTCCTCCTGGTTCGCGCGCAGCCGCTGGTCCTGTTGTTCGATCTCGACCAGCATGCGGTTGAAGTCCTCGACCAGGGCGCCGACCTCGTCGCCTCCGGCTGGCGTGGCTCGGAGGGCAAAGTTGCGATCCGACGTTACCAGCCGGGCCGTGTGCGCAAGGTCGAGGATCGGCCGCGCGATCCAGCGTTGCAGCCGGGCGGAGACGACCAGGGCCAGCAGCCCGCACCCCGTGAGCATCGCCAGCACGACCAGCCCGAACAGCCGCATGCGCCCCGCGAGCTCGTCGAGACCCGACCTGATGTAGACCGTCCCAAGCAGATCGCGGTCGAGCACGATGGGGCGGACGACGATCAGCGCACCGTCCGCGACGCGCACGCCGGCCACCATCGGAGTGGATGGCGCGGTCAGCCGGGCGCGGCGCGCTGCGTTGTAGGACGCGAACAGCCGCCCTTTGCGGTCGTAGACGGCGGCGATCTCTACTGCCGGCTCCGCCTCGAGGGCCGCGAGGAGCTCGCTCGCGTCCTTGGGAGTGCCGAAGGCCAGCGCGACCTGGCAATTGCGCCCCACGATGTCGGCGATGACGGTCAGCTTCTGCTCGAGCGCGCGCCGGAACGTCACGACCTCGTACGCCCCGAGCACCCCCGCCGAGAGCAGCAGCGCGAGAACCGTGACGAGCGCCATCGAGAAGATCAACTTCAGCCGGATGGGCGCGTCGGCGAATCGCGCGCTCATCGTCCCCCTCCTGCAGCGCCTCGCACCGAGGAGGCCAGCGCGAGCAGGCGGGCGCTCATCGTCAGCTTCGCGCGGTCCGCTGCGGTGGCGTTGATGTCGAACCGGACATACGCCCCGTCCATCGTGAGCCCGATGATGCCCCCTCGTTGCGTGAACCGATCGACCTCGCTGATGCTGAGGACCGGCGCGGCTCCCAACCGGTCGATGATGTCCTCCACGCGCTTGTGCTCAGAAAAGGCGATGAAGACGACGTGGCACCCCACACCGAGATCGACGAGAGCGCCTGATCGTCACCGGCCGCCCCTTCACCGTGCGTCCCTGCAGGGCCTCGTCGAGCGCGCTGCCGAAGGGATCCACGCCAAGCACGCACACAACCACGGGAGCTCCGCCGTCCACGAACGCCGCCGACGGCCAATCGACGAATCGGGCGATGTTGTAGACGAAGGCAGCCTTCACGCGGTATTCGTCGGCACGCGAGGTAGCACCGGGGTGCTCCTGAACGCTTGCGGCGACTGCGACGCACGTGAGGACCGTTCGGAGGATGTTGCGGTGCGCCAACGGCCTGGATGCGCGGCGGCGAGGTGCGGCCGAGGCCGCGGCACTCAGTAGCGCCACGTCGCCCGCACGCTGATCGTGCGCCCGTCCTGCACGATGATCTGCTGGCGATGCTCGACCGAGCCCGGGTCGCCGTACGCAGCATTGAACAGGTTGTGCAGCGAGGCCGAGAACCCGAGCCCCCGCCGCGACGGGAACCGCGAGAGCGTGACGTCAGCCACTAATGCCGTGGGCACCCTGGCGTCGTGCACCGTGCGGCGCGCGCCGATGTAGTGCCCGTTCAAGGCCGCCACCATCCCGGTGCGCGCCACCGGCGCGTCGAGAACCACCGTGGCGACCTGGGCCGGGGAGTTGCTGATGCGAAGGCGCGTCGCCGTGTCGCGCGTCGAGCCGTAGGCGTATGCCACGCGGGTCCGGAGGTGCCCCGGCAACTCCGTCTGCAGTTCCAGTTCGGTCCCCGTCGCGGTAACCCCGTCGAGGTTTTGGAAGTACAGACCGTCCAGCGTGTCATCGCTGCCGCTGCGCTGCGTGATCAGGTCCTTGACATGGTTCTGAAAGAGCGAAGCCGTAACCTGCGCACGCGCCCCGATTCGCTGCTCCGCGACGATTTCTCGTGTCGAAATGCGCTCCGGCTCCAGGGTCGCGCTCAGGACGTTGTTGTCGTAATACAGCTCATACGGGTTCGGCGCGCGGAAGGCCCGACCGTACAGCACCTTCACGGTCGTGGTATCGAACGGCGACACGATTAGCGCCACACGCGGGTTCACCGTGGAACCGAAGCCGGCGAAGTAGTTGTCGAATCGCAGGCCCGCGTTGAGCAGCACCTTCGACGTGATGCGGAACTCGTCCTCCGCGTACACGCCCACTGTCTGCGAGTTGCGGCGATCGTCCAGCAGGACGCCGGTCTCGTCCACCGCGGACTGGTTCTGCCGCAGGTTGTTGCGGTACTCGATCCCGGCTGTGAGCGCGTGCCGCTGGAAGCGGCGAACTCCGGTTGCCTCCGTGGTGACCCAGGCGCCCCGGGCGTTGTCCGTGAACAGTCCGGGCTCGGTACGCGTAGTTGCCGTGTACTCGTACTGATCGTAGGCGGCGCGCAGCAGGACGGTCGTCCGCGGCCGGAACCGGTGGGTGAACTGCAGATCGACGAACGTGCGGGCGTCGCGCGTGCGAGTTCCCGGGTCGTTGAAGATGGTGTCGAAGGGGCCGGTGGGAACGGTCTTGCGACGCGACCCGAACCCGGCCTGCAGCTGCAGCGGCCCGGCGCTGGCGCTCGCGAACGCACTGCGTGACGCGTCCGCGTCGGCGTCGTGCGCGATGCCCGCGCCCGAGGCACCGTCATCGAACTCCGGGTAGTACAAGCGGCGGTTCCCGTCCGTCGCGAAGCCGGTGACGGAGGCGAACCCTTCGAGGCCCCGGGCGTTGCGACCGCCAACCGTCACCCGGCCGCTGCGCGTCGTCTCGGATCCGAACTGGGCCTCCGCCTCGACACCGTTCAGCGATCCCCCCGGACGGGTGACGAGGTTGACGACGCCGAAGAAGGCGCTCGTGCCGTAGACAGACGAGCTCGGCCCGCGGATGACCTCCACGCGTTCGAACAAGGCCACGTCCAGCGGGGATTCGGTGCCGAGCAGCGCACCCTCGAAGATCGTGTCGTTCAGGCGGTGGCCGTTGACCAGGACGAGCACCCTGCAGTTGTAGTCACCCGGGCGCGCGAAGCCACGCACACCCACGTAGCTGTAGTTGCGGTCGTTGGTGACGTAAAAACCACGGACAGTGCGCAGGACGTCGGCGAGGGTCCGGTACCCGTGCGTGCGGATCTCCTCGCGGGTGATGACGGTGACCGAGGCCGGTGCGTGGGTGATTTCCTGCACCACACGCGACGCGCCGAACACTGTCTCCACCTTCAGCTTCAGCAGATCCTCGAGCGACAGGTCGGCGACCGCCTGCTGTTCGGCCTGCGCAACCGGTCCGGGGGTCTGTGCGGCGGCGCGCACAGGCTCGGAGCACGCACAGACGCACGCCAGCGCGACAGCCAGCCGCGATGCTGTCGACCGACGGTCAGCGGATGGGTAGCGCGCCTTCAACTGCCATGTTCCTTGCCTGGATCGACTCACCATTCCTCGTCGCTGCACTGCTGTGCGGGCGGCGCGCTCGTGGGCTTATCGGGCCGCGGAGTCCGGCTCTGCACGCTCCGCCCAGGGGCGCGGGCGGGGGTGGCCCGCGGGAACACTCGGCCGTGCGGTTGAGATTCGTGCGTATGCGGTTGGCGCCAACATTGCGTCAGCGTGCGGCATGCGATACGCGATTTGCCTCCTTGCCCTCATCACGTCGGCGTGCTCGGCTGCACCGGGCGCACCGCTCACCGACATCACCGCGACCACAACCGACAAGACCGGCCCTTACGAGGTTGTGCAGCGAAGGGTCGAGGACAAACGCATCGCGTTCCGGGTGGACGCGATGCGCCCCGACAAGGCGCAGAGGATAGCGGACCACCTCGTGATGCAGGCGCTCCCGTACTCACCCGACGAGGTGGTGGTTGAAGTCAGACCTTACCAATCCGCATCCGGGGAGACCACCACGATTCGCTGGGTGCGCGGCCGGGATGTGCGGGCGGCGGCGGTCCCTCAGCCGTCCGACGGCACGGCATCGGGCGACCGCATCGGGAACCGCCCGACCGGGCAGTCCGGCACCGATCACGACCACTGAGCGTGCGGTGAATCTGAAGGGTGTAGTCCGCCGGGACTAAAGTCCCGGCGGAGCGACGTGGATTTGTGGCCGGGACTTCAGCGCCGGCGGCACCTACGGCAGGAACAGCCGCACACCGGCGCGAATGGTGAGCGGCATACCGATGGTGCGGGTAGGCGTCCGCCCCGTGTCGTAGTCGGTATCGAACAGGTTCTCCGCCGCGGCGAACGCCGCCACTCTGCGGGTCACCGGCCGCGTGAGCGAGAGGTCGAGCAGCGCCGCCTGCCGCAGCACCATCGTGTTGCGGTCATCCTCGAACTGATCGCCGAAAGCGCGCAGCTGCACCTGGACGCCGACCGCGCCTGGCGCCGTCCACCGCATGGCCGCGGTCCCTTGCCACAGCGGCACCTGGGGCACGCGATTGCCCGAGAGCGCCGGTGTGTCCACGAACCGCGAGCGCGTAAAGGTCACCGAGCCCAGAATCGAGAGCCCCTGCCGCACGCGATACTCACCTTCGGTCTCGAGTCCGGTGGCGTGAACGGTACCCGCATTCTCCCGGTGGCGCGTGATCAGCTGCGGCGTGGACGACAGGGTGACGTTCGTGATGGCCGACTCGAGGCTGGCGGCGAAGAGTGTCGCCCGCAGCGTGCCGCGCGGCAGCTCGATGTGTGCCCCGAGCTCACCGCTCGACAGCTCCTCGGGCTCGAGCGACGGGTTCGCCAGGGTCACAGCGTTGCCGACCCGGAAGCCGCGGTAGCGTTCGTTCAGAGTGGGCGGCCGGAACGACGACGTGAATGCCGCACGAATCGCGACACGGTCGGCGAGACGGTGCGAGACCGACACGCGCGGTGACAGAACCCCCGTGCCCTCCAGCCCGTCGCGCTCGCGTTGCCACAGGTCGCCACGTGCTCCCGCCACGAGCGTCGTCCTCGAGCCCAGCTCCGCGCGGACCTGCGCGAACACGCCGCTGCTGCGCTGAAATCCCCGTGTGTTCGTGACCGACCGTACGGCGCCCGAGGGAAGGAACGCGGTCTCCTCGTTGGTGGCGACGACCTCCCGGGTCTCTGCCCCGGCGAGCAGATCGACCGACCTGAGCAGACGCCGCCAGGTCAGGCCGTATCCGAACTGCGAGGCCGGCACACGCTGGCGGACCGTGAGCGTCTCGCTATTGCGGGACTCCCCGATGGACGAGAACGCCTGGCGGTACACCTGATCACCGATCTGTCCGTAGATCTCGAACTGTCCGCCGCCGACCGGTCCGGCCAGATCGAAACGTCCCTGCCGCACACCGGTGCTGTTGATCTGCAGCGGTGTCCCATTCTCCCGACTCTCCCCGAGGCCGTCGCCGCGCACGCGGAGCGACCATCCGGACGGGTGCTGCACGGCCACGGCGGCGAGGGCGCTCCCGTAGTCGCTGCCCGCGCGCACATCCACGCTGCCGCGATCCTCGGGCGCGATCACGTACGTGCCATCGGTCTGGCTCGCCTCGCCCGCAATCGAAGCGGTCCACCCGCGTCCGGCCGTGCCGGTGAATAGCGATGCGCGCGGCGTCGCGTGCGATCCGGCCTCCATCGTGGCGCTGACCGACGGTTCACGCGGCCGCAGCGTCAGCACCTGCACGACTCCCGAGAGGGCGTCGGCACCGTACAGGTCGCTCGCGCCGCCTCGCACGACCTCGACGCGCTCGATCGCCGCCTGCGGCACGCGGTCCCAGTAGACCCATCCCCCAAAGGGGTCGTTGAGCGGCGCGCCATCGGCCAGCACCAGCGCACGGCTCGCACCAGAGGCCGAGAGCCCCCTCAGCGAGGCACCCTGCGCGGTCGGGTTTGCCGTCCGCGATGACGTCCGCCGAAACAGACTGAACCCCGGCACGCTCCGCAGCGCATCGTCGAGCGCCGGCGACGCCGCGAGCTGCAGGTCGAGGGGTGTCACCATGGAGACTGGGGCGGCCCCCTCCAGCCGCTCGCTCCCGCGGGTGGCCGTCACACTGACGATCTCGCCAGCGGCATGCGGCAGAAGCGTGATCCGCAGTTCTCCGGGCGCGACGCTCGCCGCGCCGGGCGCCGGCACGAAGGTCCTCGCATCGGATGACCGGAAGCCGGCAAGCGTGATCGTGAGCCGGCGCCAGCCCGGCGCGACCGCCAAGATCTCGAAGCGCCCGTCGGCGGTGGTGGTGACCGGAGACTCGTTTCCGGAATCGATGGCGACGATCGCGCCAGCAAGCGGCGCGCCGGCCGGATCGACCACGATGCCGCGTACGGGCGTCGGCGACTGAGACGCGGCGCCAAGGACGAACAGGACCACGAGCAGAGAGTGCATCCGGTTCGATTGTCCGTTGCCGCATCCGGAAAGGGCAAGCCATCCCGCGCAGCCCCGTCCCCCCGTCGTATGGCATCATGCTGCGATTCCAACCCGGTTGAGCGGCGAACCCCATGCGAGATCATCGTGTTGCCGGTGTGTGTCTCCTCCTCGTGCTCCTCGCCGGCCGCGGCCACGCCGCGCCGCAGTCCGCGTCTCCAGACACGAGGCCTGCGGCCAGCGCGCCTCTGCAAGCCGCGCCCCCTCTGCAACGGCCGCTCGATCCCGCCGGTGACGTCGTCCTTCGCGACGATGGATCGGTCGCCGAAGGATCGCTCCCGGTTACCATGCTGCGGTCGCCTGACACCTCAGGCCCGGGCGGCGCGGGACGGTACCTGGTGGTGGTCAACAGCGGCTTTGGTGTGCAGCTCCGCGCGGACGCCAACGAGGGACAGCAGCTGCTGCAGGTGGTCGATCTCGCGGCAAGTCCGGTGCCTGCGGTTGTCCAGGATGTGTATTTCCCAGCGCCGCAGAGCGCCAGCGTCGGCGCCGTGTTCGGGCGCAAGCCGAACCGGTCGGGCGGATGGCCGCTGTACGTGTCGGGCGGGTTCGAAAACCGCATCTGGCGCTTCACCTTCACAGCGGGCGCACCACGCCCGATCGCGCCCGCTCATGGGCTCGAGGACGGACCTCTGAAGGCCGACACGATCGAGCTGGCCGGGATCGCACCGGGCACCGCCGACGCCACGTACAACCAAGGGCGCGAGCCGCTCTATCCGACGGGTCTCGGCATCAGCTCGGACGGACGGGAGCTGTACGTCGCGAACAACCTCGGCGATTCGCTTGCCGCCGTGCGCGATCCCGCCGCGCCCCGGCCGCGGCTCCGCGTGATCGGCCTCAGACCGACATCCCGCCGCGGCCAGTTCGTGTACCCGTACGACGTCCGCGTGATTCGGGGACGGGATGGCCGCGACAAGGTGTATGTGAGCTGCTGGAACGACGCCACCGTTGCAGTCGCCGATCCGAAACGCGGCCGAGTGACGCAGCGCATCAGCGTCGGGTCGCACCCGAATGCGATGTCGGCGACCGCCGACGGGTCGCGCCTGTTCGTGGCGAGCGCAAACAGTGACACGGTGTCGGTGATCGACACCAGGACCGATCGCGAGCTGGTGCGCATTGGCGTCGGCCTGGGAGACACGGCGCGGACGGGCAGCAGCCCCCAGGCGCTTGCGCTCAGCGCGAACGAACGCGTGCTGTTCGTCGCCAATGCCCAGACACAGTCGGTTGCAGTGGTGGCGCTTGGCGAGGATGTATTCCCGGCATCGGGGCACCCGAAAGACGCCGACGGCGATGATGAGGAGGGCGGCCAGAGCACCCGCGTGGTGGGCTTTCTGCCAACGGCACGGTATCCGACGGTCGTCGCGATGGTCGGTGCCGATCTGTACATCGGCAACGGCAAAGGCGAGCCCCCCGCACGGCCCAACGCACCGACTCCGGAGTTCCCCGCCAACGAGAAGCTGCGCGGCGCCTACGCTCCGGCCCTGTTGCGCGGCAGCCTGCGGCGGCTCACCGTCCCCGACCCGGCCACCCTCGGCGCCATGACCACCCGCGTGCTGCAGGCGAACGGGCTGCTCGGTGTACGTGTCGAGCGCCTCTTCGCCGGCCCTTCCCCCATTACGCACGTGATCTACATCATCAAGGAGAACCGGACGTACGACCAGGTGTTCGGCGATCTTCCCGCCTCTGGCGACGGCACACCCGCCGATGGGGAACCCTCGCTTGCCTTGTTCGGCGCGGGCGAGGCCGCGCGGCGTCCCGGAGGGCCGCCGCAGGACATTACGCCGAACCACCGGGCGCTCGCGATCAGGTTCGGCCTCTTCGATTGATTCTTCG
The DNA here is from genome assembly GCA_963763095.1 of Vicinamibacteria bacterium. Classification (GTDB taxonomy): domain Bacteria; phylum Acidobacteriota; class Vicinamibacteria; order Vicinamibacterales; family JAENWD01; genus CAVUCH01. The sequence continues at coordinate 62,155 of CAVXNR010000016.1, read as the reverse complement.
TCAACTCCGAGGCGAGCCCGGATGGCCACAACTGGTCTACGGCCGCGTTCTCGACCGACTACGTCGACAAGGCGTTCCGCTGGGCCTACTCCGGCCGGGGACGCAGCTATGACTACGAGGGATTCAACCGCCAGCCGACCATCGACGGGCCCGAGCTGCCGGAGGGGCTTCAGCTGCCCGCGAGCGCCGAGCAGCTGGCGGCGTTCATGCGGCGGTTCGTTCCGTACCTGAATGGATGGCGTGATGCAGCGGAGCCCGATTCGCTGTACCTCTGGGACGCTGCCGCGCGCGCAGGACTGTCGTACCGAACCTATGGCGAGTTCGTCGGCACGCTCTCGGCGGACGATGTAGCGGCGTTCAATCGGCGCAAACCCAAGGTCTATCCCGACGTGTCGGCGACGGTTGCAACCGTCCCGGCGAAGCAGGCGCTCGAGGCGCACCACAACGCGCAGTTCCGTGCGTTCGACATGTGGACGCCTGATGCCATGACTGCGACGAGCTATGCGGCAACACACCTGTCGAGCATGCGCGTGGATCCGCTCGTCTCCCGCGATCACCCGGACTCGCGCTTCCGCGGCACCTCGCGGCTTGGCGCATGGCTGGATGATTTCCGCGCGGCCGTGAACGATCTCGAGGCCGCCCGCGGGGATCACCTGCCGGCGCTCTCGATCCTCCACCTGCCGAACGACCACACCGTCGGCGTCACGCCAGGTCTGCCCACGCCGCAGTTCCACATGGCCGACAACGACTACGCGCTGGGACGGCTGGTCGAGGCCGTGTCACGAAGCCCCTACTGGAAGAACACGGCCATCCTCGTCGTGGAAGACGACGCGCAGGACGGCCCCGACCACGTGGATGCACACCGATCGCCCGTGCTCGTGATCAGCGCGTACAACCGCCGCGGGGCGCTCGTTCGCGAGCTGCACAACACCGTGTCGCTGATTCGCACGCTGGAGCTGCTGCTCGGCATTCCGCCGATGAACCAGCTGGACGCGGCTGCCGTGCCGATGACAATCTTCACGGACACAGCCGACCTCGAGCCGTACAGCGCCCGGCTGCCCGAGGTGGCGATCGACAATCTGGTCTATGCCGCTCCAACGAGCGCGCGCGAGCGGTACTGGGCGGACCAGACCGCGCACATGTCGCTCACCACACCGGACGCCGCGCACCCGCGCCTGCTGAACGAGGCCATCTGGTTTTCGGTGCGGGGTGACTCACGGCCGATGCCCCAACCGCAGCGGCTCGCCGCGTTCGACGTCATGCGCGCGACAATCGATGAGGAGCGCGCGGAGGGTGCGCGCAAGCCGATGTGGATGGCGCGACTGGCGCTCGAACGGCTCGCTCGCGCCCGCTAGCGGGGCCGACACCGCCCCTCAGGGACTTTCCACCGGCACAACACGGAGCGTTCGACGTTCCGGACCGCGTACGACATCGAGCGACACCGGTACCCCGATCGCATCCGCGGTCAGGCGGCGAAGCAGACCGTCGATGCCGGAGACCGGCGCCCCGTCGAAAGCGACGATCAGATCGTGCTGCAGCACGCCGCCCTCGGCGGCGGGGCTGCCGGGAGCCACGTCCGCGACGGCCACGGCGCCGGTTTCGTCGAGCCGGTGAAAGCGGACGAGGCGGGGCGGCAACGCCGTATCGTGACCGCTGATGCCGATGTAGCTGCGCCGCACGCGACCGTCCCTGAGCAGGGCCCCAATCACCATGCGCGCCGTGCTCGTCGGCACCGCGAAGCTGATGCCCTGCACGCCCACGATTGCCGCCGTGTTGATTCCGACGACCTCGCCGGCGCTCGTCACCAGCGGCCCGCCGGAGTTCCCGGGGTTCAGCGCGGCGTCCGTCTGGATCAGGTGCTCCATCAGCCGTCCCGTGTGTGACCGCAGCGCGCGGCCAAGCGCGCTGATCACGCCCGCCGTGACGGTGTGCTGAAACCCGTAGGGACTCCCAATCGCGATTGCCACCTGACCTGGGCGCAGTCGACCCGACGCCCCGAGCGCCTGACAAGGGAGGTCCTGGCCGTCTGCGCGGATGACCGCGAGATCCGTGTGAGGATCCTCGCCGATGAGGGCGGCCGCAAGCTCGCGTCCATCCGCGAGGGTGATCCGCAGCGCCCCGCCACCGGCGACCACGTGGCTGTTGGTCAGCACGAGCCCGTCGGGGGACACGATCAGGCCCGAGCCGGTGCCACCCCGCTCGCTCCGGCTCGATCGCGCACCCCGTGTCTTAGCCCCGACGTCGATTTTCACGACGCTCGGCCCGACTCGCTCCACGACGCCAACGACGGCCTGTGAATACGCGTCGAGCAGGGTATCGTCGGCAGGCGCCGCACTGATCATGGCCACTAAACCCGCGATTCACTTGTGTAGTGAGGTGGGGCAGGCTTTCAGGCCTGCTAGACGATTTGCAGGGCTGAAGCCCTGCCCCACATCAGCGGTGCGGTGACACCATAAGCGAGCACTGGGTCTAAATCTCGATGATGCCGCGGCGCAGCCCTCGGCGTACTGCGGCGGTCCGCGTCGATACGCCCAGCTTTCCGTAGATCGCCGCGAGGTGGAATTTGACCGTGTGCTCGCTGATGCCAAGTTCGCCGGCGACCTCACGGTTCGACAGACCGCGGCTGGCGATCTCGAGCACGTCATGCTCCCGTGCTGTCAGCGGCTCCTCGAGCGCTCCGCCGTCTGCCTCGTCGTCGTCCCCGAGTCCGAGCGCCGTGTCACCGACTGGCGGCCCGAGGCTCTCGGGCGGAACGACGCATAACCCATTGGCAACCGCGAGCACCGCTGCCTGCAGTTGCGCCGGCGCCGCGCGGCGGCCGACCACACCCCACGCGGCGAGCCCCCAGGCCCTCACGCGTGCCGTGGCGCGAGGGTCGTCGGTCCAGATGACGGCCGGGGGGAGCGCGCGGCGCTCGGCTGGCGTCGGCAGATAGTCGCCGGCGAGGACCGCCACGTCCGGTCGGATCGCACCCATTGCCTCGAGCGAAGGTGCCGCCCCGACGACGACAATGTCGGGCGAGGCGGCGAGCGTGCGCAGCCGATCCTGCTCCGCCACCGAGCGCGCCAGGATGAAGGCCTGAATCACCGGCTACCTGCGCGTGATGCGCTCCCCGACAACGACGGGGCGGGATTCGCGCGAGGCGCCTCGCAGCAGATCGAGAGACAACGGCTGGCCGATGCACTCGGGACCGAGCAGGGCCAGCAGGTCGTCCGGCGTCGAGAGGGCCGCATCCGCGGCGCCAACGATGATGTCGCCGACGAGCACGCCCGCTGCGTCGGCCGGGCTGTCGGCCGACACATCGAGCACGAGGAGCCCTCGCCCGTCCGGCAGATCCCCGCGCTGGCGAGCTGGCAGGCGCACGGGCTGGGTCACCACGCCGAGGTACCCCCGCCTGATGCCGCCGTGCTTCTCGATTGCTTCGACGATCGGCCGCACCACGTCCACGGGGAGAGCGAGGGCACGGCCTCGCACCAGGCCGGCGGTCGCGACGCCAAGGAGGGTTCCATGAGGGCCGGCCAACGCACTGCCCGAGAACCCCGCGTACGGCGAAAGGGGCAGGGTGATGACGCGATCGAGCTTCGGTCCGTGCGCCGACTGCAGTGACCCCGCCACGCCGGTCAGCACCACCAGCCGCGCATGCGACCGCCCGTTCCACGCACGTCCGGTGATGAGCGCCAGGTCGCCGGGACGCGCAGCCGCCCCGGCATGCGGCAGCGGCGGCGAATCGAGATTCTCAACCCGCAGCACCACGAGATCCGCCACCGGGTCGTGGCCCGCAATCGTGGCCGGCAGGATGGTCCCGTCGTGACGCCGCACGCGTACACCATCCTCCCACTCCACTGAATGGCTCGTGCTGAGCACGCGATCCCTCGCCCACACGATGCCGCTGGCGGGACGCGAACGGCCGTGCACTTGAACGATCGAACGGGTGACGCGGTCAGCGGCATCTGATAGCTCCCGCGACAGCGCGGACCAGACGGGCGATGAATCGGTGCTCACGGTGTCTTCATGTGTGTGTGACATGACCACAGGCTACGCGCCCTGTGCGCGCCGCGGATCACCCGAACGGACAGGATCCTGAGGTACGTGGGGAACGACAGGCTCGAGCAACATCGCGACCGCGGCGGCTCAGACCGGCACAGCCGTGTCGGCAGTCGAGACGTAGTCGGCCGGCCTGAAACGCGACACGCGCCGGTAGAAGCTCCAGCTCGATCCCGGCCACAGCGTCGAATTGCGCCCGGTGCGATCGATGTACCAGCTCGCGCACCCGCCGGTCATCCAGACGGTGCCGCGCATGCGGCGATCGATGGCATCGACCCAACGCCCCTGCGCATCGGGCGTGGGCTCGAGGACCTCCACCCCGCTCGTCCGCATGTAGTGCAAGGCGCCGAGCAGGTGATCGATCTGGGCCTCGGTCATGTAGACGACGGAGTTGTGGCCGAGGCCGGTGTTCGGGCCGAGCAGGATGAACAGGTTCGGGAACCCCGACACCGTTGAACCACGGTGGGCCTTGGGGCTGCCTTGCCAGGCGTCGGCGAGTGACAGACCCGTCCGGCCCCGGATCGCGCGCGCGATTGGCGGGTCTGTCGGGCGGAACCCTGTCGCGAAGATGATGGTGTCAACCGCGCGTTCTGTGCCCTCGCCGTCGACGATGGCGTGCGGCCGTATTTCCAGGATGCCTGTGGTCACCACCTCCACGTTCGATTGTGCAACTGCTGGGTAGTACTCGCTTGACAGGAGGATGCGCTTGCAACCGATGGCGTAGGCCGGCGTCAGCCTGGCCCGGAGCGCCGGGTCTGCGATGCTCCTGGCCATGTTCCAGAGCGCCAGGCGGCGCGCAGGCCGCATCAGGGCCGGGTGTGCGAACGTCACCACGAACGATTCGCGGAACAGATAGATCGCCAGCCGGGTGGCGCGTTGCAGGATCGGAAAACGGCGGTACAACCGCTGGCGCGATGAGGGTATGCGCCCGTCAGGACGGGGCAGCACCCATGCGGGCGTCCGCTGAAACAGGTGAAGTGTCGCGACCCGCTTCTGGATCTCGGGAATGAACTGGATGGCGGAGGCGCCGGTGCCGATCACGGCTACGTGCCGGCCGCGCAGATCGACGCCGTGGTCCCATTGCGCGGAGTGGAACGCGCGCCCCTCGAACTGCGAGAGCCCCGGCAGGTCTGGCGTGATCGGATCGCTCAGCGGACCGCCCGCTAATACAAGCACGTCGGCCGTGAACGACCCGGCTGTGGTGTCGATGTCCCAGCGTGTCGCCCGATCGTTCCACTGCGCTGCCTGCAACTCGTGCTTGAAGCGGACATGCGGGAGGATGCCGAACTCGCGCGCGCAACGCTGCAGGTACGCCCAGATCTCGGGCTGGCGTGAGAACCGGCGAGTCCACCCGGGCTCGAGCGCGAACGACAGGGAGTACAGCTGCGATTCGACATCGCACGCGCAGCCCGGGTAGGTGTTGTCGCGCCAGGTGCCGCCAACATCGGAGGCGCGTTCGAAGACCAGGAAGTCGTTGATGCCGTCGCGCTTCAGCCGGATTGCGGCACCCAGCCCGGCGAAGCCGCTGCCAATAATCGCGATCCGCGTGTGCATGCCGTCAGGGCGCGATTTTACGACACCCGCGCTGCACCGTTGATGTGGGGCAGGGCTTCAGCCCTGCAAATCGATGCGCTCGAGCAGGCCTGAAGGCCTGCCCCACATGACTACACAAGTGAATCGCGGGTTCAGTCTCCACGGACGTCTGTCCCGATGTGGAGCCGGACCTTTTTGAAACCCAGTGCTCCCTTGTGGTGTCACCGCACCGTTGATGTGGGGCAGGGCTTCAGCCCTGCAAATCGATGCGCTCGAGCAGGCCTGAAGGCCTGCCCCACATGACGGTTCCGGCAGACTCGGTCAAAAACGATGCAGATACGAAGCCTTGAAGAAGAATCCGCGCCCGGTGCCGACATAGTGGCCCTGCCGCTCGATCCACTCGCCATCGCGCAGCTCGCGCTGCTCGAAAAGCGCACCGTAGCCGGCGTACACGACCGTGCCCGGGCGCAGCTCGTACGAGCCGAGCAGGTCCGTCAGGACCCGGCGCTGGTCGCTGTCATACTGTGCGATTGCACGGACGAACAGTCGGGGCGTGAACTGGTACGTCGTCCGCGTGTTCACGATGTCGATGGTGTACACGCGCGCACCTGTGTCCGCACGATCGAAGGCGACGCGCGTGTAGTTGACCTGCTCGCTGAACCGGCCAGTCGGCTGAAACGTGGTGCCCGCGGAAAACGTGCGCGAGCGGCCCGCGAACGGCGACTCGCGATCGTAGAAGATCGCGCCGCCGACGTCCCATCTGGCATCCAGGCTGATCCAGCGTTGCAGCTGCACTTCCCCGTTCGCGCGCCAGCGGTTGGTCTCGTACTCGCGGCCGGCCCACGGCTCCTGGCCGAGGATGCGATCCACGCGGAAGAATCCCTGCCGCGTGAACCGGAAGCGGCCTCCAAACACGGCCAGCCGTTCATCGCCCTGCTCGATGCGATCGCGCCCGCCGGAAACGAACACGAACGGCGACACGCGGCGCAGCCACGGGTATCGTGTCTTGTCCGGATAGAAGCTGTATTCGGTGTATCCCCAGCCGCTCGTGAATCCCACCCGGTTATAGAACGCCGTGTCCATGGCGAACCCCCGATCGTAGTGCTCGATCTGCCCGCCGACCGTCAGGCGCTTGGAGTTGCTGAAGTAGTTCGCCTGCATGGCCACACCGGCGTCACGATTACCCTGCCGGTCGGACCATGACTGCAGCACGAACGCGGTCACCCGGTCGCTGGCACGCGGCCGCCACGATACGTCGGCGCCGACCACGCTGTTCTCGTCGCCGGCGAAGCGTGTCTGCGTGGCGATCGCTCCTGCGAAGCTGCCGGGACTGAGGCTGTACTGCGCTCGGCCGACGTTGAACAGCCGGTTCGCGTCATCGCCAGGTTCCCCCGGCGCCACCTCACGGCCGGGTGCCTCGTCGGATGCGAGAAGCGACCCGAAGCTCACCCGGCCCGCGCTGCCCGTCACCTTGGCGCCGACGATGGGATCGATGATGCGCCGGGTGTGCACCGCGGCGAACATGCTCGCGTCGCCGTTGCCGACGCCGGCCAGCTTGAAGATGTCGGACCCCTGCATGAAGAACGGCCGCTTCTCCGAGAAGAAGTTCGGGAACCGCTGGTTCACCTCGACCTGGAAGGCATCGCTCTCGACCTGGCTGAAGTCGGGGTTCACGGTCGCGTCCAGCGTGATCGTCGGTGTCAGGCCGAGGCGGCTGCTGAACCCGAGGTCCCCGTGGTTGCCCGTCCCATTCCACGCCGGTCCGTCGCTGCGCGCCTCGCTCCACGCGTAGGTGGCCGAGGGAATCACCTCGCGTGCAAGACGCGGCTCCAGATGGTCGAAGATCAAATCGGCGTGCTTGTCGAACACCCACGTGCCGGGCTCCAGCGCCGGCCACGCGACCGATACGCCGATGCGGCTGACGCGCCGCCAGAACAGAATGCCCATGCGAACCGCGTCGCCCCCCTTCAACTGGACGCTCTCGAGGGGCAGCCGGATCTCCACGGCGTACCCGCGATCGTTGCGGAGACCGGCGCTCTCCCACACCCAGTCGGGCGAAATGTCCTCGTCCCCGGACGAGCTGTTCAGCATGTCCAGTTGAATGCCGCTCGGGTTGACCATCATGTGGTACGACACCTGCCCGGTGCCGAGCGCGTCGAGGCTCAGGCCGACCCAGTCGTCGCTGAAGATGTTGTCGCGGCGCGTGATCGACGTCTTGATCTGCCCCGGTTCAGGGTCGTCGCACTGGAACGCAAAGAACAGATACCGCGCGTCGTAGCCGATCCACACGTGGGTGGCCTGGGGGATGCTGTCTCCGTGCAGGGGATTGTAGGAGCGCCACTGATCCGTAGGAACTTCCGGCGTCGCCCACGCCGCGTCGTCGAGCACACCATCGATCGTGGGCGGGGTGGCGAGCCGCAGCGCCGTGAGGCGCGGAGCTGACACTCTTGCTGCGGGAGCCGGCGAAGCCGGGGGCACCCCCGTCTGCGCGGCTGAGGACGCAGCGACACAGAGACAGGCGAGCCATACGCTCAGGACGCGGCGCACCGAGGGATCCAGCATCCTCGTGGTAAGACGAATTGCCCCCCTTCAACGTTGGTGATGGTGGAAAATAGCCGGGACGAGCGGCAAACCCTGCCAGAGCGTTCGTCAGGCAGGGCTTAGCGGCCAATGGATGAGCCTGGGCGTTATTCTTGCTTGCTCTTCACCACGGAACGGAGACGGCTCCCGGCAAGTGTAGCAACTCCAGACACCGGGGAGCGTTGCGAAAGGTGAATCGCGACGCCGGCGGGGCGCACCGCTGAGTGCGCCGCGCCGCATCTTCGACCAGCCAGCCTTGATCGGCCGACCAGCTGTTGCTTTGCGAACAACGGAGAGCGTGTCCATGGAGCTCACGACGAGGTCAGACGCCCCCGACGGGATGACTGGCGCGGTGGAGACCGCAATGGTCCCGGAGTCGGACCAGTTTTCGCGCGCGTTGCTGTCGGCCATGCTGTCCTTCCGGGCGGGCGACTTTGCCGCACGGATGCCGGCGGACCTGCTGGGCGTCGAGGGCAAGATTGCCGACGCCTTCAACGACGTCGTCGCGCTCAGCGAGCGCCGGTCGCGGGAGACCGCCCGCGTCAGCCGTGCGGTCGGCAAGGAAGGCAAGCTGAGACAGCGCATGACCGTGCCCGGCGTCGTGGGTGGCTGGTCGAACGAGGTGGAAGCGATCAACACACTCATCGACGACCTGGTCTGGCCGACAACGGAGGTCACCCGGGCCGTCGGCGCTGTCGCCAAAGGCGATCTCGGCCAGTCGATGGCCCTCGAGGTCGACGGCCGGCCGCTCGAGGGCGAGTTCCTGCGATCCGCAAAGCTGGTCAACAAGATGATCGACCAGCTCTCCGTGTTCACCTCCGAGGTCACGCGCGTCGCGCGGGAAGTCGGGACCGAAGGAAAGCTGGGTGGCCAGGCCCAGGTGAAAGGCGTGTCCGGCGTCTGGAAGGAACTGACCGAGTCGGTCAACCAGATGGCGGGCAACCTCACGGCGCAGGTCAGGAACATCGCGGAGGTGACGATCGCCGTGGCAAACGGCGACCTCTCGAAGAAGATCACCGTCGACGTGCGTGGGGAAATCCTGCAGCTGAAGGAGGCCATCAACACGATGGTCGATCAGCTCCGCGGGTTCGCCGCCGAGGTCACGCGCGTGGCGCGTGAGGTGGGCACCGACGGCAAGCTCGGGGGACAGGCGGTCGTGCCCGGAGTGGCGGGCACGTGGAAGGATCTCACCGACTCCGTCAACGCGATGGCGTCGAACCTGACCGCACAGGTGCGCAATATCGCGGGCGTCACGACGGCTGTCGCCAGAGGCGATCTCTCCCGGAAGATCACGGTCGACGTGAAGGGCGAGATCCTCGAGCTGAAGGACACCATCAACACGATGGTCGATCAGTTGAACGCGTTCGCCTCCGAGGTGAGCCGCGTCGCTCGCGAGGTGGGCACGGAAGGCAAGCTCGGTGGACGCGCCGAGGTCCCCGACGTCGCCGGCACGTGGAAGGACCTCACGGACTCGGTCAACGCGATGGGCGCGAACCTCACGGCGCAGGTCCGCAACATCGCGGAAGTCACGACGGCCGTGGCGCGCGGCGACCTCTCGCGCAAGATCACGGTCGACGTCAAGGGCGAGATCCTCGAACTGAAAGACACCATCAACACGATGGTGGACCAGCTCAATGGGTTCGCCTCGGAGGTTACCCGCGTGGCACGCGAGGTCGGCACGGAGGGCAAGCTCGGAGGGCAGGCCGTCGTGCCTGGCGTTGCCGGCACGTGGAAGAACCTGACCGATTCGGTCAACTCGATGGCCTCGAACTTGACCGGCCAGGTGCGCAACATCGCCGACGTGGCCACCGCCATCGCGAGCGGCGACCTCTCGCGCAAGATCACGGTCGACGTCAAGGGCGAGATCCTCGAGCTGAAGAACACCATTAACACGATGGTGGACCAGCTGAACGCGTTCGCCTCGGAGGTGAGCCGGGTGGCGCGCGAGGTAGGCACCGAGGGCAAGCTGGGCGGCCAGGCCGCCGTCCCCGGCGTCGCCGGCACCTGGAAGGACCTGACCGACAACGTCAACTCGATGGCGTCGAACCTGACCGGACAGGTCCGGAACATCGCGGACGTGGCCACGGCGATCGCACGCGGTGACCTCTCCCGCAAGATCACCGTCGACGTGAAGGGCGAGATCCTGCGGCTGAAGAACACCGTCAACACGATGGTCGATCAGTTGAACGCGTTCGCCTCGGAAGTGAGCCGCGTCGCGCGCGAGGTGGGCACCGAGGGCAAGCTCGGAGGCCAGGCCGCGGTGCCGGACGTCGCCGGCACGTGGAAAGACCTGACCGACAACGTGAACTCGATGGCGTCGAACCTGACCGGGCAGGTGCGCAACATCGCGGACGTGGCCACCGCCATCGCGAACGGCGACCTCTCGCGCAAGATCACGGTCGACGTCAAGGGCGAGATCCTCGAGCTGAAGAACACCATCAACACGATGGTCGACCAGCTGAACGCCTTCGCCTCCGAGGTGACGCGCGTCGCCCGCGAGGTCGGCACCGAGGGCAAGCTGGGTGGCCAGGCAGTGGTCACCGGCGTGGCCGGCACGTGGAAGGGCCTGACCGACAACGTCAACTTCATGGCCTCGAACCTCACGGGCCAGGTCCGCAACATCGCGGAGGTGGCGACGGCCGTCGCGCGCGGTGACCTCTCGCGCAAGATCACCGTCGATGTGAAGGGCGAGATCCTCGAGCTGAAGAACACCATCAACACGATGGTGGACCAGTTGAACGCGTTCGCCTCGGAGGTGAGCCGCGTCGCGCGCGAAGTGGGCACCGACGGCAAGCTCGGTGGCCAGGCGATGGTCACCGGCGTGGCGGGCACGTGGAAGGACCTCACCGACAACGTCAACCAGATGGCCGGCAACCTCACGGCGCAGGTGCGCAACATCGCGGAGGTCACCGTGGCCGTGGCCACCGGCGACCTGTCCAAGAAGATCACGGTAGACGTGCGCGGCGAGATCCTGCAGCTGAAGGACACCATCAACACGATGGTCGAGCAGCTGCGATCGTTCGCTGCGGAAGTCACGCGCGTCGCCCGCGAGGTCGGCACGGAAGGCAAGCTCGGTGGACAGGCCGAAGTGCCCGGGGTCGGCGGCACCTGGAAGGACCTCACCGACAACGTGAACTCGATGGCGTCGAACCTGACCGGGCAGGTCCGCAACATCGCGGACGTGGCGACATCGATCGCCCGCGGCGACCTGTCGCGCAAGATCACGGTCGACGTGAAGGGCGAGATTCTCGAGCTGAAGAACACCATCAACACGATGGTGGATCAGCTGAACGCATTCGCGTCCGAGGTCAGCCGCGTGGCGCGCGAGGTCGGCACCGAGGGCAAGCTCGGCGGACAGGCGCTCGTGCCCGGTGTCGCGGGCACCTGGAAGGACCTCACCGACAACGTCAACTCGATGGCGTCCAACCTCACCGGGCAGGTGCGCAACATCGCCGAGGTCACGATCGCGGTGGCGAACGGCGACTCTGTCGCGCAAGATCACCGTCGACGTCCGCGGCGAAATCCTGCAGCTGAAGGAGGCCATCAACGCGATGGTCGAGCAGCTGCGATCGTTCGCGTCCGAGGTGACGCGCGTCGCCCGCGAGGTCGGCACCGAAGGCCGTCTCGGCGTGCAGGCGGTCGTGCCGGGCGTGGCCGGCACGTGGAAGGACCTCACCGACTCCGTCAATGTCATGGGCGCCAACCTCACGGCGCAGGTCCGCAACATCGCGGAGGTCACGACAGCGGTGGCGCGCGGCGACCTCTCGCGGAAGATCACCGTCGACGTCAAGGGCGAGATCCTCGAGCTGAAGAACACGATCAACACCATGGTCGATCAGCTCCGCTCGTTCGCGGCGGAAGTCACACGCGTCGCCCGCGAGGTCGGCACGGAGGGCAAGCTCGGCGGCCAGGGTGAAGTGCCCGGCGTAGCGGGCACATGGAAGGACCTCACCGACTCGGTGAACGTCATGGCCGCGAACCTGACCGACCAGGTACGCGGCATCGTGAAGGTCGTGACCGCCGTCGCCGACGGCAACCTGCGCCAGAAGCTGACGGTCGAAGCGAAGGGGGAGGTGGCGGCGCTCGCCGAAACCATCAACAGCATGACGGACACGCTCGCCACCTTCGCCGAGCAGGTGACGAACGTCGCCCGCGAGGTCGGCGTCGAGGGCCGGCTCGGCGGACAGGCCAACGTGCCCGGCGCGGCCGGCACCTGGAAGGACCTCACCGGGAACGTGAACCTCCTCGCGGCGAACCTGTCGACGCAGGTCCGCGCGATCGCCGAGGTGGCGACCGCCGTCACCAAGGGCGACCTCACACGCTCCATCCAGGTCGAGGCCCGCGGCGAGGTCGCCGAGCTCAAAGACAACATCAACACGATGATCGACAACCTGCGGGGCACGACCGACCGCAACCAGGAACAGGACTGGCTGAAGACCAACCTGGCGAAGTTCACCCGCATGCTGCAGGGTCAGCGCGATCTCGTGACCGTGGGCAAGCTCCTGCTGTCGGAGCTCGCTCCGCTCGTCCACGCGCAGCAGGGGTCCGTCTACCAGATGCTGGAAGCGCCCGACAGCGCGCCGGCACTGCTACTGCTCGCGGGCTACGCGATCGGGGACGACCAGGCGAGGCGCATCGAGGTCGGCAGCGGCCTGATTGGCCAGTGCGCGCTCGAGAAGCAGCGGATTCTGCTCACGAAGGTGCCGCCGCGGTACACCCGCATCCACTCCAGCCTTGGCAGCGCGCGTCCGAAGAACATCGTCGTCCTGCCGGTGCTCTTCGAAGGCGAGACGAAGGCCGTCATCGAGCTGGCATCGCTCGAGCCGTTCACCGCCACGCACCTCACCTTCCTCGAGCAGCTCACGCAGTCGATCGGCGTCGTGCTCAACACCATCGAAGCGACGATGCGGACCGAGAACCTGCTGCAGCAGTCGCAGCAGCTGACCATGGAGCTGCAGACGCGACAGGCCGAGCTGCAGCAGACGAACGAGGAGCTCGCGTCGAAGGCGAAGCAGCTGGCCGAGCAGAACGTCGAGGTCGAGCGCAAGAACAAGGAAGTCGAGCACGCGCGCCGTGCGCTCGAAGAACAGGCGGCGGAACTGGCGCTCACCTCGAAGTACAAGTCGGAGTTCCTGGCCAACATGTCGCACGAGCTGCGCACGCCACTCAACTCGATCCTGATCCTCGGCCAGCAGCTCTCCGAGAACCCGGCCGGCAACCTGCTGCCCCGCCAGGTCGAATTCGCGCGGAACATCCACTCGGCCGGCAGCGACCTGCTTGACGCTCATCAACGACATTCTCGATCTGTCGAAAATCGAGTCCGGCACCGTCACGGTCGAGGCCGAGGAGATCACGTTCGCCTCGCTTCGCGACGGGGTCGAGCGCACGTTCCATCACATCGCCGAGTCGAAGAACCTCACCTTCCAGGTGGATATCGACAACACCCTGCCGCGCACGTTCACCAGCGACCCGAAGCGGCTGCAGCAGATCCTCAAGAATCTGCTCTCGAACGCGTTCAAGTTCACCACCCGCGGCGAGGTGACGATGCGCGTGCAGCCCGTGACGCGCGGCTGGTCACCGGACCACCCCGTGCTGCGGTTCATGCCGACGGCCGTCGCGATCGACGTCAGCGACACCGGGATCGGCATCGCACCGGAGAAGCAGAAGCTGATCTTCGAAGCGTTCCAGCAGGCGGACGCAGGCACGAGCCGGAAGTACGGCGGCACGGGCCTGGGCCTTGCCATCAGCCGCGAGCTGGCGACGTTGCTCGGCGGCGAGATCCGCCTGGCCAGCGTGCCGGGCCAGGGCAGCACGTTCACGCTGTATCTCCCGCTCACCTACACGGGTCCCGCGCGCGCGGTCGCCGTGCCGTCGACTGCGCAGACATCGTCGACGACCGCAGCGCGGCCGGTGCTCGCGGTCGCCAAGGTCGAGGAGGTCGTCGCCGACGACCGGGACGACATCAGCGAAGGCGATCACGTGCTGCTCATCGTGGATGACGATCCCCACTATGCGCGCGTGCTGCTCGGGCTGGCCCGCGACAAGGGCTTCAAGGCCATCGTCGCGCACCGGGGCCACACGGCGCTCGCACTGGCGCGCCAGTACCTGCCGACCGCGGTCACGCTGGACGTGTTTCTGCCCGACATGCTCGGGTGGACCGTGCTGAACAACCTGAAGCTCGATCCCGCGACGCGGCACATCCCCGTGCAGATATTGTCGGTCGAGGAAGAGCGCCAGCACGGGCTGTCTCACGGGGCCTTCTCGTACCTGGTGAAACCGGGCACGACACAGGACCTGGAGCACGCGCTCGACCGCATCCGGTCTTACGTCATCCCGCACAAGAAACGGCTGCTGGTGATCGAGGACAACGACGTCGAGCGTGAAGCGATCGTCGACCTGCTGACACACGATGACATCGAGATCACCGCCGTATCGACCGGCGCCGAAGCGCTGGAGACGCTGCGGCGCGAGCCGATCGAGTGCTGCGTGATGGATTTGCGGCTGCCCGACATGACGGGGTTCGAGCTGATGGAGCGGATTCAGGCCACGCCCGCTGCTGCGCGACCTCCCGGTGGTGGTGTTCACGGGCAAGGAGCTGAGCGAAGACGAAGAAGCGATGCTCCGGACAGCGGCAAAGAGCATCGTTCTCAAGGACGTGCAGTCGCCGGAGCGCCTCTTCGACGAGACCGCGCTGTTCCTGCACCGGGTCGTGGCCGATCTCCCCGTTGCGAAGCGCAGCATGCTCGAGAGCCTCCACCGGTCCAACGACATCCTGCGCAAGCGAAAGGTGCTGGTCGTGGACGACGATGCCCGCAACATCTTCGCCCTGACGACGGTGCTCGAGAACAATGAGATGGACGTGCTGACCGCCACCAACGGCCGGCAGGCGATCGAGTTGATTCAGCAGACGCCGGATGTGAGCGTGGTACTGATGGACATCATGATGCCGGGCATGGACGGCTACGAGACGATGCGCCGCATCCGGAAGGAACAGCAGTTCCGCACGCTGCCGATCCTGGCCCTCACGGCCAAAGCGATGAAGGGTGACCGCGAGAAGTGCCTCCAGGCGGGTGCGTCCGACTACATCGCCAAGCCGGTGAACACCGACCAGTTGCTGTCGCTGCTGCGCGTATGGCTGTACCGGTGAGCCCCATGCCCACGGAGATCGAAGACGCCAGGATCCTCATCGTCGATGATGATGCGCGCAACCTGGACGCGCTGGAGGTCATGCTCGAGTCGAGCGGCTGCTCGTTCGTGCGCGCGCAGTCGGGCGATGAGGCGCTCATCGCCATGCTGCAGCACGACTTCGCGGCCATCATCCTCGACATTCGCATGCCGGGGATGAACGGGATCGAGCTGGCGCACCTGGTCAAGCAGCGCCGGCGTACGCGCGACGTGCCGATCCTGTTCCTCACCGCGCACCTCGTCGACGATGCGGACGTGCTGCGCGGATACGGCGTCGGCGCCGTGGATTACCTGAGCAAGCCGCTCAACGCGGACATCCTGCGGTCGAAGGTGGCGGTGTTCGTCGAGCTGTTCCGGAAGACGCGACAACTCGCGGCCATCAACGCTGCCCTGCAGAGCGAGGTCGTCGAGCGGCATCGGGCCCAGCAGGCGCTCGCACAGGCGAACCAGGAGCTCGAGCTGCGTGTAGCCGAGCGCACCGCGGCACTGACCGTGGCGCATCGGGGCGTGCGCGAGAACGAGGAGCGCCTGCGGCTCGCGATGGACGTTGCGCAGATGGCCGCATGGGAGTGGGACGTGGACGCGGGGCGGATGACGTGGTCCACGGACCCTGAGGCCCTGTTCGGGTTCCCGGCCGGGGCGTTCGGGCCGGAGCTGCGCATGACGCGCGCGGTGCATCCCGAGGACAAGGCGCGTGTGGACGCGGCAGAGTCGTCGGCGCTCGCCAAGGGGCTCTACGAGTGCGAGTACCGCGTCGTGCGGCCTTCCGGGGCGGTGGTGTGGGTGACCGAGCGCGGGCAGGTGCTGCGGCGCCCGGATGGCACGGTGGAGAAGATCGTCGGCGTGAGCCGCGACGTGAGCGCCCAGCGGCACGCGGAACAGGAGGGCGAGCGGCTGCTCATCTGCGAACGTGAGGCGCGCGACGAAGCCGAGCGCCAGAGCCGCTTCAAGGACGAATTCCTCGCGACCTTGAGCCACGAGCTGCGAACACCGATCAACGCGATCCTCGGCTGGCTGAGCATCCTTTCACGCGGCGAGGGCGTGCGCGATCCCGCGAAGGCCATCACGGTGATCCAGCGCAACGCACAGATGCAGGCCAAGCTGATTGAGGACCTCCTCGAGATGAACAAGCTGACGTCCGGGACCGCGCGCCTCGATGTGGCCCTCGTCGATGTCAAATCCACCGTCGAGAGCGCGCTGCTGGCCTTGCAGCCAACAGCCGACGCGAAGGGGATCCGGCTGATTGCGGCGATCGATCCGGCCGTGCCGCATATGACCGCGGATGGCCGGCGGCTTCAACAGGTGATCTGGAACCTGGTGCACAACGCGATCAAGTTCACGCCGGATCAGGGTCGCGTCGAGGTCGCCGTGACCCGCACCAGCACGTCGGTGCAGATACGCGTCAGCGACAACGGCCAGGGGATTTCGTCCGACTTTCTCCCATACGTGTTCGATCGCTTTCGCCAGGCCGATTCCTCAGCGACACGCGGGGCGTGGGGGCTCGGTATCGGGCTGTCGATTGCCAAGCACATCGTCGAGCTGCACGGGGGGACCATCGCGGCCGCGAGCGCGGGCCCGGGGGAGGGCTCGACCTTCATCGTGCACCTGCCCGCAAGCCGGCTGGAGACGGCCGCTGGCGGCGCCGTGCCGATGCCGGGCGTGCACGGCCCGGCCGCGCAGGACGGCACGCTGCATTCAGCGGCGGGATAGGTGCGTTCGCCGGGGCTTGCTGTCCGCCGGGACTGAAGTCCGGCGCCACATCGTGGTCCCGGCTCACTGGTGAGTCCCAGGTGCTGCGTGGTGCGGTCCGCGGTTGCCATCACCGGCGGTCTTGCATAGGCTGTCGGCATGAACGACGTGCTCGCCATCATCCTCGGAGGCGGCCGTGGGCAGCGCCTCTTCCCGCTCACGGATATGCGGTCGAAGCCTGCGGTGCCGATTGCCGGCAAGTACCGCCTGATCGACATCCCGATCAGTTCGTGCCTCCACTCGGACGTCAGGCGCATCTTCATCCTGACGCAGTTCAACTCGGCATCGCTCAACCGGCACATCGGCATGAGCTACCGGATGGACGTCTTCTCACGCGGGTTCGTCGAGATCCTCGCAGCCGAGCAGACGCCGGAGAGCTCGAACTGGTTCCAGGGGACGGCCGATGCGGTGCGCCAGGCGCGGCGGCACTTCGAGCACCACGACGCGGACTACTACCTGATCCTGGCCGGGGATCATCTCTATCGGATGGACTACAGCCAGATGATCGACGCGCACATCGATCGGGATGCCGACATCACGATCGCGGCGCAGCCCGTCGATCGACAGGATGCCACTCAGATGGGCATCTTCCACTTCGATCGCTCCGGGCAGATCGTCGCCTTCGAGGAGAAGCCGAACGACGAGCGCCTCGAGCAGATTGGGCCCAGCGTGCCGACTGGTGCGGTGTTCACGACGCACAACGCCGACAAGCCGTACGTCGCCTCGATGGGCATCTACGTGTTCTCGCGTCAGGTGCTGCTGGACGTCCTCGAAGAGCCGGGCATCGATTTCGGCCGCGAGATCATCCCTGCGGCGCTGCCGCGATTCAAGGTGAAGGCGCACCTGCATCGTGAGTTCTGGGCAGATGTGGGGACGGTCGAGGCCTACTACGATGCGAACATCGCCCTGACCCGGTTCGACCCCCCGTTCGAGTTCTACGACTCGCGACGCCCGATCTACACGCGCCCGCGGTTCCTGCCGGCATCGCGCCTGGACGGCTGCTCGCTGCGGGAGGCGCTCGTCTCCGAAGGCTGCTACATCGAGCGCGCCACGATCGAACAGTCCATCGTCGGACTCCGCAACGTGATCGGCTCCGGCGCGCACATCACGCGCTCGCTGCTGCTGGGCGCCGACTACTACGAGGCGGAAGACATGGCGCCGCGCGACGGCAGCCCCCCGATTGGCTTCGGCCGCGACGTCGTGCTCGATCGCGTGATCGTCGACAAGAACGCCCGCATCGGCAACGGCGTCCGCCTGGTGAACGAGGCCGGCGTGCAGGAGGCGGACGGTGAGGGGTACTACATCCGCAACGGGATCATCATCGTTCCGAAGGAGGGCGTAGTTGCGGATGGAACGGTAGTCTGATCTCGTAATGCAAAATGCAAAATGCAGAATGTAAAAGCAGACCTCGTTCTCATTCTTCATTCTTCATTTTTCATTTTTCATTTTCATTTCATTTCCTCACCCCCGCACGACGAGCGCGCTCGGATGCACGCGCACCAGCAGGTCCGGATCCGCTGACAACACCGGCTCGCCGTCGAAGTGGAACAGCAGGGGCACGTCTCCCGAGATTCGGGCCTCCGTGACTTTTCGTATGGTCACGGCGGGGCTGCGGTCGAGCGTGCCTGCGAACAGCCGCGGGACAGACGCCACCAGCTGCAATCGGGACGGGGCTTCCACCGTGACCAGGTCCAGCAGCCCGTCATCGAGCCGCGCGCCGGGGGCGACGATCGCGCCGTTCCCCCACTGGGGGCCGTTCGCGACCGTGAGCATGAACGCCTGATGCTCCGTCACGATGGCTTCGATCGCCACGCGGCGAGGCCGGGGACTGTAGGAGAACAACTCGCGCGTCACGATGCGGGCGTAGCGGCGGAAGCCGCGCCGGCCGATGATCCCGGCTGAACTCGGAGGCGATGTGCGCATCGAAGCCCACGCCTGCGACGTTGAAGAAGATGTGCCCGGCAATCTCCCCCACGTCGATGCGCCGCTCGGGGACGCGGAGCGCGTGGCGCAACGCCCCGCCGGGCTCGCGGGGAATGCCGAGGGCGCGGGCGAGCCCGTTGCCGGATCCCGCCGGCACGATCGCCAGGGCGACATCGCTGAACGCGAGCACGCTGCCGACCTCATTGACCGTGCCATCGCCGCCCCACGCGTACACGAGATCCGTGCCCCGCGCCGCGGCATCGGCCGCGAGGACGCGGGCATGCCCCGGGCCCTCGGTGAGCCGCACATCGGCCTCGACGCCAGCAGCCGCGAGCACCGCGCGGGCCTTCGTTGCGCGCCGCGCCCCCTGGTCGGGACGACGGAAGAGCCCGGCAATCGGGTTGATGATGACGCTGACGCGCACCTGCGCGTCAGCCTGCCAGGCGCCGCAGCATGCGGGGCGTGACGAACCACCGGAGGTGGCCCGGACCGCTCAGGGGCAGCCCGTCCACGTCGATGCGGCAGATCGCGCCCTTCTTGAACTCCACCGGCGCCTTGGCGCCGATCAGCCGGGCGGCGAGCTGCCCCAGGTCCGGCTCATGGCCCACGCATGCCACGTGGGATCGCCGCGCGTGCCTGGTCAGGTCTGCGAGAAAGGCCGCGTAGGAGCCGCCGGGCGCCAGTGACTCGATTTGGTGCACCGGCGGGTGTGGCGACAGGCCGGCCGCGAGCGTGTCGGCTGTCTGCTTTGCGCGGGTCAACGGGCTGGTGAGGATCGCGTCGAAGGTGATCGAGAGCGCGCGCAGCGCCTGCGCTTCCTTTCGCAGCCCGGCCACGCCCCGCGGCACCAGAGGGCGCTTGGTGTCGTCGGGCCATGCGGCGCCGCGTTCGGCAGCAAGGCCGTGGCGCACGAGGTAAATCGACAGCGTGCGCATGGCTTAGTGCACCGACGTGGAGACGGGCTCGGTTTCGACGTCGCGCAGCGGGCCGGCGGTGACCATCTCGAGCGCATCGTCCACGGCCGCCAGCATGGCGTCCCGGCCTCCCACGTAGTCAGCGTGGAAGCGCCGGCACTCGTCGTCGAGCGCACCAGAGACGTGCGCGAGATCCGCGAGAACGAGCTCAGGTACGGGTAAGGCTGCCTGTGCGGCCGCGAGCCGCTCGATGAGAATCTGGAGGTCGTGCAGGTGGCCGAGAGTGTCCTGCATGCGCTCGAGCTGTCGCAGCGCCCGGCGTGACGAGAGAAGCCGGAGCTCGTGGGCGAGCTCCATCGCGTAGCGGAGCTTCTTCGCGGCGATGCGCACGGCGTGCAGTGGCTCGGGGGCGTAGAGCGCTCCTGCCGCCGCCACCGCCTGGTGGAGATCGCGCGCCCGCCGCACCATCCGAACCGCCAGCACCGCGCGGCTGACCGAGTGGGCCACGGCGGCGGGCTGAGTGGCCGTGCCGGCGAACTCGTCGACTCTCGCCACGAGCCGGTCGGCATCGATGTTCTCGAGGCGGCCGAGCATCTCGTCGCGCCGGCGATCGCGGTCGGCGTGCAGGTGGACGGCAACCGCCTGCAGGCTCGCGGCCGCCTCCGGAAACTGCGCGGCCGTCGCCTCGAGCACGCCAATCGTGACATCTATCTCCCGAACGGGCCCCAGCGCTCGCGTGATCCGGCGGAAGCCCCGGGCCAGCCGGTTCGCCTTCTTGGCCGGCACGTCCGCCAGCACGACCGGGAGCGCCTCCCGCAGACGCCGTGACGCGACGCGCGCCTTGTGCACGGCACTGGCGATCGCCGCCGCACGCGTCCGGCAGGGCGCGGGCGAAGGCACGCAGGCGGCGATGCAGCAGGCGGTCACGGGCATTCCTGAGCTTCATGGTAGGATTTTTCCCACGACAGATGGTCGGCCTGGCGGGCCGACGGTCACGGCCGAAAACGGATTATATATGCCCGGACGCGCGCGCGCCGGGCGGCTCCCCCTCACTTCCCGCCACAGTTGTGCTCCATGCGCCTTGCAGCCATCGACATCGGCACGAACTCGGTCCACATGATCGTGGTGCAGGTACGCGCCGATTTGTCATTCGAGGTGATCGATCGCGAGAAGGAGATGGTCCGCCTCGGGGCCGGGGGGCCTCGACGGCAGGAACCTGACGACCGCGGCGATGAGCGCCGCCCTGCTCGCGCTGACAAGGTTCCGCCGCATTGCCGAGTCGCACGGCGTCGACGAGATTCTCGCGGCGGCCACCAGCGCCACGCGTGAAGCCGAGAACGCAGGCGAGTTCCTGGCGCGCATCGTCGAGGAGACCGGCATCCGGCCGCGCGTGATCTCAGGGACGGAGGAGGCGCGGCTCATCCACCTTTCTGCGGTCTACGGCGTCGACGTGATGCGCGGGCCGGCGGTCGTCATCGACATCGGCGGCGGCAGCGTCGAGATCACGCTCGGCGACGCCGAGACGATGCGGCTGGGCCGCAGCTTCAAGATGGGCGTCATTCGGCTCACGGAACGGTTCGTCACCTCCGATCCGCTCGCGGCGCGCGACGAGCGCAAGATGGTGCAGTTCATCAACCGCGAGATCGAGGAGCACGCGGGCCAGATCGTGGAGGCGGGCTTCGATCGCGTCATCGGCACGTCGGGCACGATCCTGAGCCTTGGCACGATGGCGGCGCACGCGGAGCTTGGACACGCTCCCGGCGAGATTCGCAACCTCCGCATCCCCGCCCGCCAGATCCACCGCCTGCGGAAGCAGGTCGTGTCGCTCGGCCTCCAGCAGCGGCTGAAGCTGCCCGGGCTCGAACCGAGGCGCAGCGACATCGTCGTGGCCGGGGCGGTGCTGTTCGATACCATCCTGCGCCGGATCGGCGCGACCGAGATCACGCTGTGCGATCTGGCGCTGCGCGAAGGCCTCGTCCTCGATTACATCAGCCGCAACCGCGAGCAGATCGCCCAGGCCGACCGGTACCCGGACGTGCGACGGCGCAGCGTGATCGAGCTGGCGGAGCGGTGCCACTACTCACCGGAACACGCACAGCAGATCGCGCGGCTCGCCCTGTCGCTGTTCGACCAGACGCGCAGCGTGCACGGCCTCGGCGACCGGGAGCGCGACTGGCTGGAATACGCAGCCTTCATGCACGACCTCGGC
The DNA here is from genome assembly GCA_963763095.1 of Vicinamibacteria bacterium. Taxonomy (GTDB): domain Bacteria; phylum Acidobacteriota; class Vicinamibacteria; order Vicinamibacterales; family JAENWD01; genus CAVUCH01. The sequence goes on along the minus strand of CAVXNR010000016.1, from coordinate 40,018 downwards.
GTGCACATCAGTTACGAAAAGCACCATCGGCACTCGTATTACCTCGTCAAGAACGGCGACCTGCGTGGCTTCGACCCGCAGGAGATCGAAGTGATGGCCCTGCTGACGCGCTATCACCGCCAGGCCGCGCCGAAGAAGGCGCACGAAGGCTATGGTGCACTCCCGAAGCGGCTGCGGCGAACCGTACGCGCGCTCTCCGCCATCCTGCGGCTTGCCGAGGGCCTCGATCGGAGCCACTCGCAGCCGCTCTCGGCGGTCGAACTGCACGACCGCGGCGAGGACGCATTGATCCAGTTGCGCACGGCAGGCGATGCGGAGCTCGAATTGTGGGCCGCCCACCGGCACGTGATCCCGTTCGAGCGGATGCTCGGCAAACCTGTCCGGTTCGAGATCCGCGGAACGACATCCCATGCTGAACACGCTCACTAGACCGCACGAGTACCCCGGCAAGCTGTTCGTCGTCGAGGGGGTGGACGGCTCGGGAAAGACGACGCAGATCGCGCTGCTGGCCAAGTGGCTGAGCGCCGCGGGCCATCGCGTGTTCCTCACCGAGTGGAACTCGTCGGCGCTCGTGAAGGCGGCGACCCGCGCGGGCAAGAAGAAGAACGCGCTGACGCCGATGACTTTCAGCCTGCTGCACGCCACCGACTTCGCCGACCGGCTGCTCTACAAGATCGTGCCGCCGCTGAAGGCCGGGATGATCGTGCTGGCGGATCGATATGCCTATACCGCGTTCTCGCGAGACGTGGCGCGGGGCGTCGATCGCCAATGGGTGCGTGATCTGTACAGCTTCGCCGTGAAGCCCGACCTGGCGCTGTATTTCCGCGTGCCGATCGAGGTCTCGATCGAGCGCCTGATGGCGCGGCGTGTGAAGCTGAAATTCTACGAGGCCGGCCTGGACATGGGCTGGAGCACGAATCCGGTGGAGAGCTTCCGGCTGTTCCAGGGCAAGGTGATCGAGGAATACGATCGCCTGGTGGACGAGTACGGCCTGCAGGTGCTCAACGCGGCAGGGACGATCACCGAACAGCAGCACCTGGTCCGGCGCCTCGTGGCGCGGGAACTGGAGGGCTCCGATGAAGCAGTTCGTCGCCACCGTCTGACGCCGCGCCGGATGGATCCGGGCCAGGCAGGCGCCTATTACGGGCACGGCCTGCCGTACCTGCCGCTCGGAGACTATCCGGGCAAGATCATCGCCATCGAAGGCACTGACGGTGTGGGCCGCAGCACCCAGATCCAGATGCTGCGTGAATGGCTCGAAGTCCGCGGCTACGGGGTGATCGAGACCGGCTGGACCCGGTCCGCGCTGATGCAGCCGACCATCGACATCGCGAAGGCGAGCAACACGCTCAACAAGCTCACGTTCGTGCTGCTCTACGCCACCGACTTCGCCGATCGGCTTGAAAAGGAAGTCATCCCTGCGCTCAAGGCCGGCTTCATCGTGCTGTCGGACCGGTACATCTACACGGCCATCGCCCGTGCCGCCGTGCGCGGCGTGGATCGCGGGTGGCTTCGCAGCCTCTATGGGTTCGCGATAGCCCCACACCAGGTGTTCTACCTCAAGGTCGACGTCGATACCCTCACGCGCCGTGTGCTGGAGTCGCGCGGCATGGACTACTGGGAATCCGGCATGGACATGAAGAACGCCGACGACATCTATGAGAGCTTCCGCACCTACCAGAACAAGCTCCTTCGCGAGTACGCGGCGATGGCCCACGAGTTCCAGTTCCACGTCATAGATGCCCGCCGCCGGGTCGAGATCATCCAGGAGGAGCTCCGCCGGAAAGTCGAAGTGTTCCTGGCATCGACGCCGTAGGTCAACGAATAGACGGTCAGCGGTGAACGGTCGACGGTAAACGTTGACGGTGGCCTTTGGCCTTTCGCCCTTCCCCCTTCTGTGATCTGCCCTTTGGTGGCGTGTCTTGGCTGAGCAGTCGAGACACGCTGCGAGGAGCTGCTCAGATACGCCGATGCGGCGCAGGCGTGGTGTGGAACAGGATGCGCAGCGCGCGGAGGGTCGTGCGCTCAGGCCGTCTCGGACGTGAGCGGCAGGCCGGCCGCCTCCCACGCCGCCAGCCCACCCGCCAGCTCGCTCACGCGGTTCAAGCCCCGCTGCCGCAGGAGGCTTGCGCCGATTGACGACCGATAGCCGCCGGCGCAATGAACGAGCAGCGGGCGATCGACCGGCAGCTCCTGCGCGCGCTCGGCCAGGTGATTCAGGGGAAGGTTGACGCTTCCGTCGATGTGCTTCGCCGCGTACTCCCGGGGACTCCGCACGTCGATAACCTGCGGCGGCTCGGCGGCCAGCATCCGCTCGGCCGCGAGGGCCGGGCTCACCCGCTCAGTCGACGTGCTCAACTCCGGTCGCGACGCGAGGCTGTGCAGACCGTCCTGCAGGTAGCCGACGACACTGTCGAAGCCGATGCGCCCGAGCCGCATCTCCGACTCCTGTTCGCGGCCGAAGCTCCGCGATGATCACGATCGGCCGCTTGGGATCCAGCATCGTCCCCGCCCACGTCGCGTACTGGCCGCCGAGGCCGATGTTCAAGGTGCCCGTCAGATGCGCCGCGGCGAATTCCGCCGGCTCGCGTGTGTCCAGGACTTGCGCGCCCGCCCGCTGCCGGTCGAGGACCTCGTCCAGCGGCAAAGGCTTCAATCCCGCCGCAAGTGACTGGTCGAGTGTCGGGTGCTCTCTGGCGTTCAGCACGGCGTCGTAGATGAAATAGGCTGGCGCGTCCGGCTGATCGGCGGTCACCAGCTCCACGAACGCATCGCGGCCCATCGGCTGCAGCGCATAGTTCGAGCGACGCTGCTCCCCGATCGTTGAAAACGTCTCCCTGCCGAGGGCTTTGCCACAGAGCGATCCCGCGCCGTGCGCGGGGTACACGAGGCTATCGTCCGGGAGCGACAGGAGCTTCGTCCGCAAGGAGTCGTACAGCAGGTTGCCGAGCGAGGCGGCGGACCAGCCAAGCGCCGCGCGAAGGTCCGGGCGGCCGACGTCGCCCACGAACAGGGTGTCGCCCGTGAGCACGGCGTGCGGGTGAGTGACGCCGCGTTCGAGATCGAACACCAGCAGCGAGATGGATTCTGGCGTGTGGCCAGGTGTCTCGAGCACCTCGATCCGCACCCGGCCGAGGTCGATCGAATCGTGGTCCTGCATCGGCAGGAACGAATACTCTGCGCTCGCCTTCGCGCCCAGGCAGATGAGAGCACCGGTCCGATCGCGAAGCTCGAGATGCCCGGCCAGGAAGTCAGCGTGCAGGTGCGTCAGGAACACGTGCGTGATGCGCATGCCGTGCTCCTGCGCGTACGCGACGTACTGCTCGATGTCGCGCTGCGGATCGATGACGGCGGCCACCCCGGCGTGCTCGTCACCAACGAGATACGACGCGTGGGCGAGACAGTTGAGATAGAACTGCTGGAGGATCATGCCGCTGCTCCCCGTGGGCCTGCAGTTTTCAGTGTGGAAGGCTGGCGCGCAGTCTGCCGTAGGTCCAGGTCCCCGCGAGCGCGCTAAGAATGGCTACGAGCATCACAGGAACCCCCGCCCCGACGAGCGCAACAAGCGGGCCCGGACAGCCTCCGGTCAACGCCCATCCCACGCCGAACGTTGCGCCCCCCGCAAGATAGCGCACGCCGCTGCCGAGCGTCTTCGGCTGCAGGCCGAGCGGCTGGCCATCCGGCCCGCGAAGACCCAGCCGTTGAATCATGACGAGCGAGATGGCGGCGGTCACTACCGCGGCGCCGATGATGCCGTACATGTGGAAGGCATGGAAGCGGAACATCTCCTGGATGCGAAACCACGAGACCACCTCCGCCTCCACGAGGATGGCACCGAACGCACCGCCGAGCAGAAAGTACGGGACGAGGTTCAATGCGGTCACCGCAGCACCAGTGGAAGCACCAGGTACGTGCACGTCAGGCCACCCGCGAAAAACCCGCACACCGCCAGGAGGGAGGCGGCCTGGCGATCGGCCAGGCCCGCAATCGCGTGACCCGACGTGCAACCACCTGCGTACGCGGTGCCGAACCCGACCAGAAAGCCGCCGATCACCATCGACGCAAATCCTTTGAGGGTGAGAAGAGGGGCCCACGCGAACACTTCACGCGGCGCGAGACCAGTCAGATCGTGCAACCCGAGCTGCTGCAGGGCAGCGATCGTCTGCGGCGACAGCGTGAGCGTGTGGTGCCGGCGCCAGGTGCCACGCAGCAGCGGCGCCAGCGAAGATGCCAAACAGGAACGTGAGGTTCCAGACCCCAACCCGTCTCCAATCGTATGTGAAGAACTCGAGGCCGCACGGCGCCACGGCGGCGCACACATGCCTGAAGTTGCTGGAGACTCCGAACGCTCTGTTCCCGAGCAGGAGCAACGCCGGCACCATGAGACCGATGAGCGGTCCCGCGATGTACCAGGGAAGCGGGTGCGGGAAGATGTCGGTCATGGCGTGTGTCTTCCAACGCGGTTCGGATGCGGCGGATGCACGCTGTTATACCACTGGCCAAGCGCCCGGCATCGATGCAGCGCCGGCCGGCGCTCACCCCGCAGCTGGCGTGCTATAAGGGACCCTGTTCTGGGACGCCGCAGCATCGATCGGCGGCGTGAGGCGAACACTGCTGGTGGAGGTTGACCCCATGGCGACAATCCCAAACCATCTCGACGTCGTGAAAGCCGCGCGCGCGCGGTACGAGGCTCTTGCGGGTCCGGAGCGCGCCCATCGGATCGTGAACGCCGTTGCCTGGGAACTGCGCGACGAAGGCGCCGGCCTGTTCCTGAAAACAGGCGGCACCAGGTTCGCGGATCGCTCGCTCGATATCATCATTTTCAAGGGGGGTGAAACCTTCGACGTGCTCCGGGATGCCGAGGGGAAAGCCGAACCCGCGTGGTCACGCACGAGGCCGACCGGCATGGGTGATCCCAAGAAGTGGCGGGCGCCGGTGGATCCCGGGGCCGTGTCCGGCGGGACGTCTGGCGGGCCCTCGAACGGGCTGTCGGACCAGCCACTGGACGTAGCCGCGGAGATCAAGGCGATCAGAGCCGCACTCGACGCACTGATTGCCAGACTCGAACCGTAAATGCGAGGTCCGGTAGGAGCTGCACCGCGCGCGCGTGAACGGCTTCATCTCGTGCGCGGTCAGGATGCCAGCCACCGGGGAGCTCTCGTGCTCTCGGCCATGAGCATCGTTCTCGTCGGCCTATCAGCCTCCTTGTGAGGCTATGGCATTGACCCTCCCGTGCGGTCAACGGGGGTGTGCCGGTCGGCGGCCCCGGCGATCGACTGAGGGGGGTCGGTGTCGGTGATGCGCCGGGCTGGGGTGAAGCGCCTATCCATCGGCACGGCAGCGGTAGACTGCCGGCGGTCTCTGGGATCGCGGCGCTCGACCTCCAGCCGGCAGGCCTGGATCGTCATCTCGGTGGCTGCTTCCTGAAGCTCCCTCTCGAGTTCCGCAAGCTGCTGCTCGACCTCAGCCGACTCGCCGGGCGGCTGAAGCTTCCGGACCGTATCCAGCATCTGACGGAGCCTCAGAATGTAGTCTGTGCTCACTGGCACTCCGTTCCTTCCGTTTCCACGGGCGACCGGCGCGCGCATCGACTGGGCTCGTCGCCTTCGCTACCTCAACCGCTGCACTAGAATCAGGTGTATATCTCACACGCTGCCGCCGGTCAACTGGGCAGGCGTGGCAGAGGGCGCGACCGGCTTCCGCCCAGCGCTCGGTCCGGGACGCGGCGAAGCCCCTGCGGAGGCCTCCTGCGAGCTGCCCAACCCACCCGGTGAAGCCCGTTACAGGAAATTTACACCCGCGAAACGGCACGGAAACCGCGGAGCCGTAGCCTACGGGACGTGGACACTTCCACTCTCACGCCAGTGCCTTCATCCGTCACCGTTCCGCCCCGCGACCGCACCGCCGAAGAACCCATCAAGATCGACGTCAACGCGCTGAATTTCTACTACGGGCAGAAGCGCGCGCTCGAGGGCATCTCGGTCCAGCTACGGGCAAACGTCGTCTCGGCGTTCATCGGACCGTCCGGGTGCGGCAAGAGCACCTTTCTGCGCACCCTGAACCGGATGAACGACCTCATCCCCGGCACGCGTGTCGAAGGCAGCGTGCACATCGACGGGGTGAACATCTACGACCCCTCCCTTGATGTCGTCGGACTGCGGCGGCGTGTCGGGATGGTGTTCCAGAAATCCAATCCTTTCCCGAAGTCCATCTTCGAAAATGTTGCATATGGGCTGCGCATCAACAGCCTGGCGAAGAACAAGCCCGAGCTGAACGAGCGGGTGGAGGGCAGCCTGCGGTCCGCCGCGTTGTGGGACGAGGTAAAGGATCGGCTCCACGAACCGGCGCTGGCGTTGTCCGGTGGACAGCAGCAGCGGTTGTGCATCGCGCGGGCGCTGGCGGTCAAGCCCAAGGTGCTGCTGATGGACGAGCCGGCATCGGCGCTCGACCCCATAGCCACGCAGCGCATCGAGGAGCTGATCTACGCGCTCAAGAAGGATTACACCATCGTCATCGTCACGCACAACATGCAGCAGGCCGCGCGCGTGTCGGACTACACGGCCTTCTTCTGGTTGGGGCGTTTGGTCGAGTACGCGCGCACGGACCGGATCTTCACGGCTCCTGCAGAGAAGCTGACCGAAGACTACGTCACAGGCCGCTTCGGGTAGGGAGAAACAGCTGGTGGAGCGCGGCGCACGACATTTCCAGGACGAGCTCGAAGTGCTCAGCTCCCGGCTGCTCGAGATGGGCGGACTTGCGGAGGAGCGCGTACGGCGATCGGTGCACGGTCTCGCCGAACGCGATCTCGACGAGATCCACTCCGTGCTGGTCGGCGACGAGCCGATCAACCGGCTGCACATCGAGATTGACGACCGCTGCTTCCGTCTGCTTGCGCTACACCAGCCGATGGCCGCCGACCTGCGGGCGATCCTCGCTGCCGTCAAGATCAACTCGGATCTCGAGCGCGTGGGCGACCTGGCCGTCAACATCGCCGAAGCGACGCAGCGCTATCGCATGCACCCGCCCGTCAAGAAGCTAATCGACATCCCGCGGATGGCCGAGATCGCACAAGCCATGCTGCGCGACGCGCTCGACGCGTTCGTACGGCGCGACATCGGCCTGGCCCAGCGGGTGTTGAACGCGGACGATCAGCTCGACACGCTCAAGACACAGGTGTTCCGGGAACTGCTCACGTTCATGCTCCAGGATCCCACCACGATTGAACCTTCACTCGACCTCATCCTCGTGTCGCGGCACCTCGAGCGAATAGGCGATCACGCCACCAACGTGGCCGAGGACGTCATCTTCATGGTGTCAGCGCGCGACGTGCGGCACTCGGCCGCTACTGCAGACCCGCTCACGGGGGCCTGATCCCGCCGGGGCCTCTGCAGCCCTGCCGGCACCAGCGATTCGAGATCGGGAGGTGTTTCTGAGATCGGGAGGTGTTTCTCACGATCGCGAGAAACACCTCCCGATCTCAGAGACACCTCCCGATCTCATTCTCAGCTCGGTCTCGCGAGCGTTCCCGACCGCCGCTTGTCGCACTCCCGTGCGGGCACGTTAGAATACGGGGGTGTCTTCGGAGCCGCCGATCTGTGCGATGTGTCGCCACAGGCCGGTCGATCCGGCATTCAGGCCGTTCTGCAGCGAGCGGTGCCGGCTGCTGGATCTGGCGCGGTGGATTGACGGTGACTACCGAGTCCCGGCAGAACCTGTGAGCCCCGACTCCCCGGAGTCCGACGACACGCCGCAATCCTGACCCGTCGGTCCAGTTCCGTTTCCGCCTCAACCCGCGCATGCCTGACACGCTCACGATCACCGACAACCGCACAGGCCGCACCTATCAGTTGCCCATCACGGAGGGCACCATCCGGGCCGCTGACCTGCGAAAAATCAAGACGATCGACGATGACTTCGGGCTGATGACGTACGACCCGGCGCTCGTCAACACGGCTGCGGTGAAGAGCCAGATCACGTACATCGACGGCGATCGGGGCATCCTCCGCTACCGGGGCTACCCGATCGAGCAACTGGCCGAGCAGAGCTCGTACCTGGAAACCGCCTACCTGCTGCTCCACGGCGAGCTGCCGCGCGGGGCGCAGCTCTCGGCGTGGACGGAGGTCATCCACTCGCACCGGGTGCCCCCGGACGGCTTCGAGCGTCTGCTGGACGGGTTCGCACCCGATCCGCACCCGATGGGCACGCTCATCGCCAGCTTCGCGGCGCTGTCGACGTACTATCCGGAATCGAAAGCAATCTTCGACGAGCCCACGCGCCGCACCCAGATGCACCGTCTGATCGCACAGGCACCGGCGCTCGCCGCTTACGCGTTCCGCCATCGCCGCGGCCGGCCGATCGTCCGCCCGTCCGAGCACCTCTCCTTCAGCGGCAACTTCCTGGCGATGCTGTTCTCGGACCCCGGCACGCCGTACGTGCCGCACCCGGTGCTCGAGCGGGCGCTCGACGTGCTGTTCATCCTGCACGCCGACCATGAGCAGAACTGCAGCACGTTCGCCATGCGCTCGGTCGGCAGCTCGCACACCGACCCGTTCTCCTCGGCCGCCGGCGCCACCGCAGCCCTCTACGGCCCGCTGCACGGCGGGGCGAACGAAGCGGTGCTGCGCATGCTGAACGAGATCGGCGCAATCGAGCACGTACCCGAGTTCATTGCGCGGGTCAAGGCGGGTGACGGACGGCTGATGGGCTTTGGCCACCGCGTCTACAAGTCGTACGACCCGCGCGCGACGATCATCAAGCGGACGGCCGACGAGGTCTTCGAGGTGACCGGCCGCAACCCGCTGCTCAACATCGCGATGGAGCTCGAGCGCATCGCGCTGCGCGACGATTACTTCGTCTCCCGCAAGCTCTATCCGAACGTGGACTTCTACTCCGGCCTGATCTACCAGGCCATGGGGTTCCCCACCGATATGTTCCCGGTGCTCTTCGCCATCCCGCGCACCGCCGGGTGGCTGGCGCAGTGGGAAGAGATGCTGCTCGACCCCGACACGAAGATCGTCCGGCCGCGGCAGGTCTACACGGGATCCGACGAACGAACGTACCAGTCCCTCGAGAAACGGGGCTGACGGTTGCGAAGCCCGCGGCGCGCCGCTGACACCCGGCGTCGCCATCCCACCAGAAGCGAACAATCCCGCACAGACCGGCGCGTCACGGCAGACGAACGGCCGCATCGCACCGAGCGGCGAGGGTTCGTCCCATACCGCATCGGGCTGGCGCTGGCGCTCGGTTTCGCGATGGCTGCCGCGGCCGGCGTGGGTCTCTGCGCCCGCGGCGCTCTGCCCGCTCCGGGGCAGAAGCCGCAGGCGTCAGCAGCGCACAACGGGAGTGCGGTTCTGCCGTTCGACTCCGGACGCGCCTTCGAGCACGTGCGGCAGCTCGTGGCGATCGGCCCCCGTCCCGCCGGATCCCCGGGCATCGAAGCAGCGCGGCGCTACATCCGCGATCAGATCGCGGCCATCGGGCTCTCCGCCACGGAGCGGGCATTCGACGCGCAAACCCCGCTGGGGCCGCTCAAGATGGTCAACCTCTCGGTCGTGATTCCGGGCGCCAGACCCGAACGGCTGCTGATCGGGGGACACTACGACACCAAGCTGTTCCGCCGCTTCCGGTTCGTTGGCGCAAACGACGGAGGATCGAGCGCCGCGGTGCTCCTGGAGCTCGCACGGGTGCTGAAGGATCGCAGGAACCCGTTCACGATCGAGCTGGTGTTCTTCGACGGCGAGGAAGCCGTGCTCGAATGGACTGGCACCGATCACACCTACGGCAGCCGGGGGTACGTGGAGACCGCCCGTGCGTCGGGCACGCTGGACACCATCCGGGCGATGCTGCTGGTCGACATGGTGGGCGACCGCAACCTGAATATCCGGCGCGAGTCCAACTCCACGCGGTGGCTCACGGATATCGTTTGGGCCGCCGCCAGTCGCCTCGGACACGGCGACGTGTTCCTCGACGAGCCCCTCGCGATCGAAGACGACCACGCGCCGTTCCTCGCGGCCGGAGTGCCAGCGGTCGACATCATCGACCTCGATTACCCCGCCTGGCACACGCCCAATGACACCCTCGACAACGTCAGCGCGCGCAGCCTGCAGACCGTGGGCGACGTGCTGCTCGCCGCACTGCCACAGATCGAGGCGGCGCTGGGAAAACGGTAGGCTCCGGGCTCCGGGCTCCGGGCTCCAGCCTACAGGGCTTGTCGAAGGCTACCTGGTAGGGCCTGAAGCCCGGAGCCTGGAGTCTGGAGCCCGGAGCCTGGAGCCTGGAGCCTGGAGCCGATCTACCGGCTAGGCCGGACGCGTGGCCGCGATCTCCTCCCGTATCTCCTGCTCCGTAAGGGTCATCCGCGACCGCTTGCCCCGCGCCAGGATGCGGTCCACCAGTTCCTCGGAGGCGGTCAGCCCGCGCTTCTCGAGCCAGAAAATCACGTTCCATTTGCCCGACAGCGGTCCCACCTCGATCTCCTGCTCCCGCCCCACCAGCGCGGCGGGCACGCCGGAGTACACGGCATCGACCGCGGGGCGATCGCCCTTGCGTCCCGCCTTCGCGATGGCTGCCGCGTGCACACCCGTGGCCGTCCGGAAGGCGTCGCGTCCCACGACCGGGTACTTCGCAGGGATTGGTACGCCCGTCGCATCCGACACGGCCTGGCAATACGCCGGCAGCTTCGTGAGGTCGGCCGGCCGATACCCGAGCAACGCGAGATTCACCAGCAGCAGGTCCATCGGCGCGTTGCCGGTGCGCTCCCCGACGCCGAGTCCGGTGCCGTGGAGACGGGTGGCGCCCCCCTGGCACGCGGCGATGCTGTTGGCCACCGCCAGCCCCCGGTCATCGTGCCCGTGCCAGTCCACGCCCACCTCGTCTGCCTCGAGCTCGTCGAGCAGGCGGACGGCGAACTGCACTGCCGCGTGCGCGCCGTGGGGTGTTGCGTGGCCGACCGTGTCCGCCACGCAGATACGCGAGGCGCCGGCGCGTACAGCCGTTGTATAGAGCAGCCGCAACGACGCGGGATCGGCGCGGAGGGTGTCTTCCGTCACGAAGAAGACCGTGAGGCCTTCCCTGACAGCGAACGAGAGCGCCTCCGCGGTGCTTCGCTGCAGAAAATCGAGCGTCCACCCCTCGGCATACTGCCGCAGGGGACTCGAGCCGATGAACGCCGCCACCTCCAGCTGCGTGCCGGTCCGTTGGGCGATCTCCGCGATCGGCCGGATATCGGCCACGACCGTCCGCGCCGCGCAGTTGGGACGAACGCGCAGCTTCGCGCTCACGATCTCCCGTACGAGCCGCTCGACATCCTCGACGACATGCGGTCCGGCGCCCGGCAGACCGATATCCGCACACTCGATGCCCAGATCGTCGATGAGGTGCAGGATGCGGAGCTTCTCGTCAATCGCCGGCGCCCGCACCGAGGGGGACTGCAGGCCGTCGCGCAGCGTCTCGTCGTCGAGCTGGATGGCCGCTGCCGGCGCGTCGGCGGGCGCGACGAGATTCCAGTCGTACACGAGGGGGTGCGTCATGGGTCAACGTTCAACAATTTACCGTCAACGGTCAACGGTCAACGGTTAACGAAAATGATAGGCCGCCGCACAGCCCAGGTGACCGCACCGAGGCCGGACACGGCGATGAGCGCGCTCCATCTCGTGGCGTCGAGTGCCGCTGCGGATGCCGCGGGCCGCATAGCGGCATTGATGGGAATGAATGGGGCGCATCCCAGTACGTACGCATGCTGGTCCGCCAGATAGTGGCGCGCCGCGGTGCGGATACCGTGATCGAACCGATCGTGCCAGACGAGGAACGCGAGGACGAGCCAGAGAGCGGCCGCAAGCCGCGGGCGCCCCCGATCAGCCGACATACCGCAGCACGAGCGCGGTCACGTCGTCGCTCTGCACGGCACCCGCGGTGAACTGGCGCACGCTGGCGAGGATGCCCTCGAGCAGGTCGGGCACGCTCTTGTCGCGGAACTGCGTCGTGCACTCGAGCAGGCGTTCCTCGCCGTACTCTTCCCCGAGAAGGCTCAGGGCCTCGGTCACGCCGTCGCTGAAGGTCACGAGGATGTCGCCCGGCGACACGCGCACGGTCTCTTCCTCGAACGTCGCGTGCTCGAACAGGCCCAGGATCAGCCCCCCGGTTTCGAGCCGCTCGACCCCGTCCTTGCGGATCAAGAGCGGCGGGTTGTGACCGGCGTTGCAGTAGGTCAGCTTCCCGTCAGGGGTGAGCACGGCGTAGAACGCGGTCGCAAAGCGGGATTCCACCGAGCGGCGGATCAGCGCCTGGTTCACGCGCGAGAGCGTCATGGCCGGACCGGTGCCGCTCGACGCCTGCGAGGCGAACACACCCTGCAGCACCGCGGTAAGCAGCGCCGCGGGCGCACCCTTGCCTGCCACGTCGCCAACCGCAAAACCAAACTCGCCATCTGGCAGATCGACGTAGTCGAAGAAATCGCCGCCGATCGAGCGGCACGGCACCGAGGCGCCCATCGCCTCGAAGAAGCCGCCCATCCGCTTCGCTTCCGGGAGCAGCGCGCGCTGGATGTCGGCCGCGATGCGCATCTCCTGCTCCATCTTGGCCTTGTCGAGCGTTTCCCGGTACAGACGCGCGTTCTCGATGGCCACGGCCGCTTCGGTGGCGAGCGTCTCCAGCGCCGCGCGCGCCGCACGGGAGAGAACGGCGCCCTTCTCGCGGCTGTCGAGGTACAACACGCCGATGCGCTTCTCCTCGTTCGGCATGTCGGCCCGATCGAGATAGCGCACGAGCCGCAGGGGCGTGCAGAGCACGTGGCGGATCCCGAGCACGACGGTGCTGTTGTGCTCGGACACCAGATTGCTGTCGAGCAGATCCGCGACGACACGCTCCTGACCGGTCGAGAAAACCTCCTCCGGGATCTTGCGGCTGGTCTCGAAGCTCTTGCCCGGCAGCGTGACGCGGCCGCGGGCGCGGGCAATCTTGAACTCGAGTTCCGCTTCGGCGTTCGCCAGCATGATGAACCCGCGTTCGGCGCCGGTGACTTCGATGGCGGAATCCATGACGAGAGCCAGCACCTCGTCGAGCACACGGCCCGACCCGAGCGCGCGCAGGCCCTCCAGCAGGGCAGCAATCTGGCGAAGGTCGCCGACGGCGGAACTCGGGTGCTTCTCGAACGAGGAGCTCGACAGCGGCTGCTCGTCGAGCAGGAACACCATCTCAGCACCGCCGCTGCGGCCAAGCCGCACCAGATCGCCGTGCGTCAGCGATTTCTCCGTGATCTGCTCGCCGTTGACGAACGTGCCATACCGCGAGCCACGGTCGCGGAGCATGTACTGTTCGTTGTCGCGTGTGATGTCGGCGTGGTCGCGCGACACGTCGCTGCCCACGAGCTGCAGATCATTGCCGCTGCGGCGGCCGATGGAAAACGTGGGCTTCTCGAGCGGCACAACGCGCCGCCCGAGGGCGTCAGTGACTTCGAGGCGCCCAAGAGGCATCAGGAATCTTCTATGGAGTACGGGCCGGAACGGCCGCCTAACAAGGCCGGAATCATATCTGATCCGATGAGCGTCGAGCAATCTGCCACCGCTGTGACCTCTCCTCCCCACCGGGCCGGGGAACGCAACTTGCTTCACTTGGCAAGTTGCCCATCAACCGCCCACACCAGGAGGATTTCTCATGAAATTGCGCGACGTGATGACCCCAAACCCCCGTACGCTGGACCCGAATGCCACGGTGCGGGACGCAGCGCGGCTGATGCGAGACGAAGACACGGGCGTGGTGCCGCTCGTCGAAAACGGCCGCCCCGTGGGCCTCATCACCGACCGTGACATCGTCGTGCGTGCGGTCGCGGACGGTACATCCTTCGACCGGCCAGTGCGCGAGCTGGCGACCGACGACCTGGTCACGGCCGAACCGGACATGAGCACGAGTGACGCCGCCGAGCTGATGGGCGAGCACCAGGTCCGGCGGCTGCTCGTCTGCGAGGGCGAGCGCCTCGTGGGCGTTGCCTCCATCGGAGACATCGCCGTGAAGGAAGGGAAGGAACGTCGCGTGGGCGATGCGATCGGCGAGATCTCGCAGGGCGTGAAGGAGCGGGAGTTCTAGGCAGCGCGACGGGTGCAGGACGCCGCGTCCGGCACCCTGCACCCGCCGCGCGCCATCATCTTCGTGTCGAGAGATAGCGCAGCGCCAGCGCGATGGCCGCCAGCGCCGCGAGCACGTATCCCACGTAGCGCGGAACGTCCTCCTGGGCCTGGCCCATCAGCACTCCGGCAACGGCGAGCACCACGAGCGCAATCGCCGACGCAAGGCTCGATCGCCGCCCCGGCGCGCGGGCGGGCGGCTTGACGCGTGGCTCCGTCGTCGCCTGGCCGCAGCGATAGCAGATGAGCGCCTTGTCGGCGATTTCGGTGCCGCAGTTGGTACAAATCATCCGTCCTTCATTCTATTCGCCAGCCGCGCCGCCGCCGCAGTGGCCCACCACAGGGACGCCTGACCCGTTCGCCAGCCGCACGTCGCGCCTCGCCCCTCCCCTATACTGAGACCATCATGATTCCGCTTCGGGACGTCATCCCGTCCCGGACCTTTCCCGCGCTCGTCATCACGCTCATCGGCCTGAACGCGTTCGCATTTCTCTTCGAGCTGACGCTCAGCGACGGTCAGCTCGCGGTCTTCCTGCGCGTTTACGGGCTGGTGCCCGCGATGTTCAGCTTCGAGGCGGTCTTCACGTCGATGTTCCTTCACGGCGGGTGGATGCACTTCCTCGGGAACATGCTGTTTCTCTGGATTTTTGGCGACAACATCGAAGACCGCCTGGGCCACGGGCGGTTCGTCACCTTCTACCTGCTCTGCGGAACCGTGGCCGCGCTCGCACACGTCATCAGCGAGCCGGGGTCGCTCATCCCCACAATCGGGGCGTCGGGCGCCGTGGCCGGGGTGATGGGCGCATACTTCGTGCTGTACCCCCACTCGCGCATTCTCACGCTGCTGCCGCTCTTCATCTTCTGGCCGGTCGTGGAGCTGCCCGCGGTGCTCTTCCTGGGGCTATGGTTCCTGCTGCAGCTGTTCAACGGGGTCGGCACCATGCTGATGGCGGCGCAAGGAGCGCCCGCCGGCGGCATCGCGTTCTGGGCCCACGTCGCGGGGTTCCTGGCAGGCGTGGTGCTGGTGTACGCATTCCGGCGGCCGGAGCGCGCGCGCGTCGAATGGTGGGACGACTCAGGACCGCGATCGTATCGCGCGTGAGACGCGCGCCAGCTCGATCATCAGCTTCTCGAATTGCGCGTCCCAGACGGCGGCGGGCATCGAGGGCTTGCGCTGCTTCAGCGCCTCGGCCTGTTCTTCGAGCGCACGCTGACGGCTGAGCAATGCCGCGACCTCGGGATCGGTCGCTGCCGTCACCGGATCCCTATCGAGGTAGGTGGTACGAGCCAGCGCCCCATCCTGCCCTGGCGCCCCGACCTCGCGGCCGATGCGATCGCCGTTGTCATCGAGCAGCGCGCGCTCGGTGGCCAACTGTCCGCGCTGCTCGTAGTACTGCCGCACCGCGGCACTCGTCGCCGCAAAGACCTCGTACAACGAGAGCCGGCCGTTGCGGTCCTGGTCGGTCGCCGGGTCCTCCATCGCCTTCACGAACAGGTCCGGAAACACTGTGTCGAAGCGCTGCGCGGTCGAATCCGTCGCGGTGACCACGATGCGATTGCGTCCTGACACCTGCTCCAGGAAGGGGAAGCTCGCTCCGGTGGCATTCACGAACACGACCCGGCCCGGCAGGGGCGCGATCAGACCTGCCCACTGAGCGGCATCGAGATCCGGGCCCACCAGGTTGAACTTCGCGGTGCCGGCATCGAGGGTGCCATGGCCTATCAGCACCACCAGCACGACATCGTCCGGGCTGCCAGACCGCAAGCCGGCGAACACGCGGCGCACGTTCTCCTTGGTGCTGCGCAGTGATGGGCCGCCAGAGCGCCCCGACAGCACCGTGATCCGCTCCGGTGCGAACGCCAACCGGCCCTGCAGGCTCTGCACGAGTGCGTCTTCCCACTTGCCGTATGTGGCGGCGTACGTCTCACCGCCTGGCGCGCCGAACACGAGCACCGCCCAGCGGTCCTGTGCGTGGGCAAGCGCCGGAACAATGCACAGCGCGAGTGCTGCGGCAGCAACTCTGGCGAGGCGGGTCACCGGAGTCCCCAGCGGCGACGAAGCGCCCATTCGGTCGTGAGCAGCGCCACGATCAGGAGAAACGACCAGGCGTTGTGCCAGAGATCCCTGACCTCGCCGGGGCGCGCAAGCGCGCGTGGAGCGCGGAGGGCGCCGGCCACTTCGCCGGCGTCCGCGGCCCGGACGTAGCGTCCGCCAGACTCTTCCGCAAGCTTGCGCAGCACCGTCTCGTTCAGGCGAGGGTCCACGAATTCCGGATCCGTGCCACCCGCGAGGAGCGGATGCTCGGCGGACGCGAGCACGGTCTCACCCCGCTTCGCCTCCACCCTGACGCGATAGAGCCCGGACTCCTCCGGCACGAACGAGGCCGCATGCCGGCCGGCTCCGCCGGCATCGGTGGACGTCAGCACGCGATCGGCACCGCCGGGCGCGCGCACCGACACATGCACCTGCGCATCCGGGACCGGCTCGAACGAGGCGTTGCGGACGGAGACATCGATCGGCGCTGCGCTGCCGACCGGAGCGTTTGCCGGTGCCGTCACGCTCACCGGCTCTGGCGCCTCGCTCGCGAGCCAACGGGCGGCCTGGCGCCAGAACGCCTCGTATGTCCGATCGTCGGCGGGCATCATCATCTTCCAGCGCCAGCTGCCCTCACCGCCGAAGATCATCGCGCGACCGCGGCCAAAACGCTGCACGGCAATGAGCGGAACGACGCTCCCCGTGCTGCCCTGAGTAGCCGCCAGCACCGACGCGCCCGGCCGCGCCGCGCCGAGCGGTGCAGCCCCGCCCAGGGGCGGCAACGCCGCCCAGCGACGGCGTGTCTCGGCATCGGCAGGTCCGAGTCGTGTCACCGGGTGCCGCAGTCCTTCCGGGGTGATGGCCACTTTGAACCGATCGGCCGCAGGCAGTGCCGCCCGCGCCAGTCCACCGCGGCGGTCGGTCAGTTCCAGCGGCAGCACCGCTTCCAGCGTGGACTGCGCCAGGCCCTGCGGCGACAGTGCGCGCGAACCAAGCACCAGCAGGCCGCCGCCGCGTTCGCCGACGAAGTCGGCCAGCGCCTCCAGTGTGTCTCGTGGGAACGCGTCGAGGTTCGCGTTCCCCAGCACGACCGCGTCGTAGGCGTAGAGCGCCTCCCGGGATGCCGGAAAACCAGTGGAGAGTGATGCCGTGCGGGCAGACGCTGCGAGAACGTAATACGTGTCCTGTCCGCGATCGTCGCGGCCCTTGCGCACGACCGAGTCGATTGCGAGCGAGGGATCGAGCTGCCACGCACGCCGCAGAAACGTGTGCTCGAAGCCGGGGGCTCCCTCCAGGAACAGGATGCGCCGTGGACGTCCCGGCGCGGGCACCAGCACGTCCATCCTGTTGTTCCTGCTCGTCAGCTCGTCCGCGTCGGCGGCGACCTCCACTCCGAACACCCCGGGGGCGTCGCGCTCGGGCTGCACTGGAAAGACGAGCTGCACCGGGGCACCATCGGCCGGCAGTGTCGCATCGCGCACGTCGAGCACGCGGCTGCCCTGCAGCAGCCGCACCTGTGATCGGCCGGATGCTCCATGTCCAACGATGGTAGCGGTGATATCCACGAGGCTGGCGTCCATCGCCGAGGGGCCAGCAGTCACGCTGCGCAACTCGCGGTCGTACTGGATCTCGGCGTCGCCCACGCCTACGGTGATGATGGGGACCTCCGCGCCAGGGCTCGAGGCGGTGTGATCCAGCGGGACCAGATTGCCCCCGTCGGAGATGAGCACGATGCCGGCGAGGTTCCGTTCGCGGTAGCGGTCACGCGTGGCGGCGAGCGCACCGGGCAGATCGGTGCTGCGGGCGTTCGCCGACAGTCCGCCGATGTCCGCGCGCTGCACCCGGTCGCCGGCATCCAGCACTTCCACCGTGAAGCTGCCCGATAGAGCGGGCACGAGCTGGTCGCGCACGACGGATTGGGCGCGCGCGAGCCGTGTGACGCCATCCTCCTCGAGGCCCATGCTGCGGGACGTGTCGACGAGGAGCGCCACCACCCCGCTGCCTCCCGGCGGAGGCCCGAGAGGGACCACCGGTCGCAGAAGAAAAAACACGAGGAGCGCCAGCGCCGCGAAGCGCAGCCCCGTCAGCGTGGCGCGCTGGCCGCGTCGGAGCGGCACGCGCCCGCGCGCGTAGGCCGCCACGGCGAGCGCCGCGGCAAGCAGGAGGATGGCCGCGAGCGCCCACGACGGAATCGGATGGGCGAAGAACACGTCAGGGCTTCGGGGCGGCGAGCGATCGGAAGTAGGCGTCGACCGCCCGTTCGTACTCGTCGGGCGCGCGATCGGCCCCGCCGGCCTTCAGGCGATCGCGGGCGGCGCGTTCCAGCAGGGCCTGCGAGAGCGACGCCTCGAGACGTTCGAGACCGAGCGTCACATCCTTGTGCAGCAGTTCCCACCGCGAGAAGTCCTGTTTGAACGCCTCCGTGCCCGGCGCTGAGCCGACCATGTCCTGACCCTCCGGTGTGGTGCCCTGGCGTCCATCCTGACGGGCGCCGCCAAGCTCCTGCCGCAGCCTCTCGGCCTCGCGCACGCGTTCGGCGTACTGCTGCTGCAATTGCTGCAGCTCACGTTGCGCGCCGTCGCCGGCTCCGGGCTGCCCGCCGGAGGGCGTGTTGCTCTGTCCGGCCCCGCCGCGGGTACCTGCCGGATCGGATTGGGACCCCTGGACGGCCGCTTCCTGCGACGGTTTGCGGTTCCCGTCCGGCGGCTGCCGGGTACCGCCCTGAGCGTCGCGCCCAAGCCGCTGGATGCGGCGCTGCAGCTCGTTCATGTCTTCCTTCAGCTCGCGGGTGCGCGCGAGCTGATCCGAGAGCTTGCGATCGTCCCCGTTCTTCGAACCCGAGGCCTCTCCGAGCTGGTCGGCCACCCGGTCCATCGACCGCGCCAGTTGTCGTCCAGTGCTCGCGGCCCGTGCGGCGGCACCCTCCGCCGAGGACGGGTCCTTCCCCGCCGCCCGGAGCGCGTTTGCCGATTCGCGCATCCGTGTCTCCAGGCGATCCTGTTCGATCTGACGCGCGGCGTCCCCAACCGCCTGCCGCGCCCGAGGCTCGGCGCTCTCGCCGGAGGCTGCCACACCCTTGACCTGCTCCTCGAGCCGCTTCAGCCGATCGGCCAGGCGGTCCTGATCGCCGGCGATGCGCCGCCGCGCGTCGTCGGCGTTCGATGCGCGCCCGCCGGCTGCCGCCTGCTCGGCCAGCTCGCGCTGCCGCTCGGCAAGCTGACGCGCCTCGAGCTGCAAATCGCCGAGGGCGCGGCGGCGCTCATCGGGCTGAGCGCCCTGCAGCTGCCGCTCCAGGGATCGCAGCCGCTCGAGGGCCCGGCTGCTCCGGGCACTGGCCTGCCGGGGATCCTGCCGCCGCAGATCGCTGGCGGCGCCGCGCATCTCCTCGGATGCTTCGCGGAGCTGCGCCCCCTCACCCGCCGATTGCCCCTGGGCGCTCTGGGCACCGCCGGCTCGCGCGGCCCCTGGCCGCTCGCCAGCCTGCGTCTGCCCCTGGGACTGCTGACCGTCAGGGCCGGCCTGCTGCTGTCCGCGCTGGCCTCCCTGAGCCTGCTGCCGGGCCTGCTGCTGGCCCATCTGCCGCGACAGCTCTTCGGCCTGCTGCCGCAACTCAGACTGCTCGCGCGTGAGCCGCTCGAGGCGGCGCTTCAGTTCGTCCGCGCTCAGGCGCTCGCGCTCTCGGGCAAGGTCTTCCTGTTGCCGCGCGAGCTGCTCCTGCCGCCGCGCCAGCTCGCGCACGCGGTCGAGCGAGCTGTCACGGCTGCTGTCCTGGCGTTCCTCCGTGCTCTTCTGCGTTTCGTAGTTGGTCTGCTGCTGCCGCTGCAGCTCGCGATCGAACAGGGTCGAGAGATCCTGCTGCGAGCGGTTGGACCCACCGGACCCCGCCCCGTTTGCCTGCTGCCGCATGACCTCACGGCGCTTGATTTCCGCCTGCGCGCGCAGCAGGTGGTTCAGTGCTTCCATTTCCGCGGGCAGCGCCTCGGCGGTCTTCACGGCGTCGAGTGCCGTCTTCGCGCGGCCCATCGCTGCCGCGGCGCTGGGCAACGGGTCCTCAGGGGAAGCGCCGACCGAGTCGCCCTGCACGACGCGCGATCGGCGCCGTGGATCGCGCATCTGTGCGGCCGCACGCTCGGCCCGTTCCTTCAGCTCCCCTTGCGCACGGCCGACCGCCCGCACGTCCTGAGCCGAACGGCCCGCGCCGGTGCGGCGATCCAGCTTCCACGTCGCCACGACGATGTCCTTCTGGGCGGTGACGAGGTCGTCGAGCGATCGATTGCCGCTTCCGCCACCCCCCGCCTGGCTCTGAGCCGACGCGAACTCTTCTTCGAACGGCTTCACCTCGAGGAAAAAGATATCGCTGCGCGCCTCAGTGGATCGCCGGCCGCGGCTGACGTCGCGCACGCGAGCGTAATACGTCACGAAGTCGCCTGGCTTCACCCCGAGCTCCTCGAGATACAACGTGTGTTGCCCGGTGACGGACAACGGCGCCCGCTTCCCTTCAAACGGGACCGCCTTCTCACCGGCACCGCGGATGCTGTACACGAGATCGAACGCACCGACGCCGTAGTCGTCGTCGGCGCGCGCCTCGATGGTGATTTCCTCGAGCGCGGTGACCTGCCGATCGCCCGCGGGACGCAGGATGCGGACGTCCGGAGGGCGATCGTTCAACACGCGGATGAAATATTCGGTGTCGCCATCAGACGCGAGACCATCGGCGTCCCGCAGAGCCACGCGATATGCGCCGTCGGCGGTGATGGGCAGCGTCGCCTTGAAGCGGCCGTCCGCCGCCGGCTGCAGCCGCACCCGGACTCCGCCGGCGAGCGAGAGAGCGCCGGAGGTCGCCCCCTTGCTCGCCTGGATCGACAGCGTGACGCGCGTGCCATTCGGCGCGTAGATGTCGCCGCCGTCCTCCTCTTTGCGGGGAGGCAGCCGCGTGTACTCCGGAAACTGGTACTGCAAATCGATGCGGGCGACGCGGGGCGGGTCGAGCGCCGTCACCGTGTACGTCTCGGAAGTGCGCCCCGCAGCCGACACCGAGTAGGTGAAGGAAGCGGGAACATTCTCGAACCGCCACGCGAATCGATCGCCGCCGGCGGCCTGCATGCCGACCGTACGGCGCTGATCGCCCATGGTGACCGTGAGGTCTGGCGCAATGCCTGCGTCCCCCGCCATCGTGGCCGCACGAATGACGAACGAGTCGCCGCGCTTGATACGTGCGTGGCCAGGGGATACATGCAGCACCAGGCGCCCGGGTACCGCATAGAGCGCGGCGAACCGCAGCGCCTGCCGGCCGGGCTCGACCCAGAGCGCAGCGGCAGCCACCAGCGCCGCGACGGCGGCGGTTGCGAGCAGGCCGGCGCGCCGCACCCGCTCGCGCGGCACGATGGCCGCCAGCGAGACCTGGCCGAGGGCACGCGAGGCATCGGCCAGCATCGCCCCGCGGATGCCCGCATGTGCAGGAGAGGACCCGGCCACGATCTCCACCGCCGTCGCCAGCCGATCCTCCAGCTCCGGGCACTGCTCTTCGATGTACCGCGCGAGCGCCCGGTCCCCCGGCACGGGCTCACGGCGGACGAGCGCGACCGCACAAAGGGCCATCGTGACCGCCAGCGCACCTGCCCCGACGAGCGCGAGTGCGCCCCCGCCGAGCGCCAGGAGCTGAACGATGGCCCACGCGATCAGCCACACGACGGCCGTCGCCGCAGCGACTCCCGCCGCGATCCGCAATCGGGCCAGGGTGCGCCAGCGGGAGCGCACATCCCTCACCGCTGCGCGTACTGCAGTGGTGAGCCCGGACCTCTCGCTCGAGCCGCTCATCTCCACCTGGACACCCTCCTGCTCCGCAGCCGGTGTGGATCCTCCGATGCCGTTCACGCCCTGCGCCCGATCAGGCTCTCTGCCGCAAGGCCGGCGAGCATCACCATCAGGCCGTACCGCCAGAGCGACTGGTCACCCTCACGATTGCGCTGCGACGCCTCGGCAGGCCCGTGCCCCGGGTCCGCGCCCCGGGGCACCGCCGCGGCGAAGGCGGCTGGCGTCAACCGCGGCCCGTCGGCCTCGCGTAGATCGACGTTCACGGCGATTCGACGGCCGGTCTCCCCTCGCGGTCCACCGGTCGTGAGAACGCCGGGTCGGTCGCCTCCCGCGCCTCCCCACTCCCCCACCCGGTACTCGGTGCCCGCCCGCCGGCCCGCCGCGAGGTACCGCACCAGGTCGTGCACGAACGGCACAAAGGCGGGGTGCAGCGCAAAATCGTTCCAGGCGTTCGCGAGATCGCTCGCCAGCAGCAGGATGTGCCCGCTCGCGCCGGTCACCTCCACGAGCGCCGGTGCCCCATTGCTGAAGCGGGCGAGGGGTCGACGCGTCTGGGAGGCGGACCAGCGCACCGTGCGCCGGAAGCGCGCCGAGCCGAGGAGGCCCCCCTCGGTGCCGAATGCCGCGAACACAGGATGCCTGACGTCGGTTGGCGCGAACGTCAGCGGATCGTCGCTGACGTCGATCGCTGTCGCCCGCGCACCGAGCACGGCCGGCAATGCGGGCGATGCGCGCGTCGGGTCCAGCGAAGGTCCGGGCACCAGCAGGAGCCCCGCGCCTCCGTTCACGGCCCCGCTGATCGCGTCGCTCGCGCGGCGGTCCAGTCCCGAGGTGGAGAACAACAGGATGCCGGCGGCGTTCTCGAGGACGGCGGGATTCGCGGATACGGTGTCCATCGTCACCCGTTCGAGGCGCATGCCGTCCGGTCCCTCTGCCGCGGCAAGTGCCCGCTCCACATAGAAGCTGTCACCGCTCGCGGCCCCCGCGGTCGTGATCGCGGCGATTCTGGGCCGCGGAGGCGTGTCGAGCACGGCAAACCTGACGTTGTCGGCGGCGTAGCCGTGCGGGTCCGTGACCTCCGCCCGCACCGCGCCCGCGGCCGGAAGCGGCAGCGCGAAGTGCACCTCCTGGGACGCTCCCGCGGGAATCGTGACCTGCCGTTCGGCGCGCGCGCGGCCCTCAATGGTCAGGGCCACGCGCGCCGGTTTCGGCTCCGTCCCGCCGTTACGGAGGGTGGCCGTCATGCCCCCGTCCTGCCGTCGCAGAGATACGACGGCGAGGTTGCCTCGGGGGGCGCCCACGTCCAGGGCCTCCACTTCGGTGCCCGCGGGCAGGGCGGCGGCGCTCGCATCCACCCACCCGTTCTGCTGCAGGTCCGACACGACGACGAGGCGTCCGCCGCGGCCCGCCAGAACGTCTGCGGCTGCCGTGATCGCGGCGCCGTAGCGGGTGCTTCGCGGGCCTGGCGCGATACGATCGAGCGCCGCGCGGACGATTCCCCGGTCCATCGTGGGCGCCACCACCATTGCGGCGCGCTCGTCGAAGACCATCAGCGCCACGGCGCGATCCGCCCGCGCATCCTTGATTGCCTGCAGGGCCAGCGCGCGCGCGCGCTCCACCTGCGGCGGCGCTGACATGCTGTACGACGTGTCCACGGCGATGACAGTCACCGGCCCTGTCTGTGCCGCGCGTGTGTCGGCCAGGTACGGCCGGGCGAACGAGAGCGCAAACAGCACCAGCGCGAGCGTGCGCAACGCGAGGAGCAGCCATTCACGCAGCCGGCGGCGGCGCGCGTGCTCGATCGGCACGCGCCTCAGAAAGCGTACCGTGCCGAAGGGCAGGA
The DNA here is from genome assembly GCA_963763095.1 of Vicinamibacteria bacterium. Lineage (GTDB taxonomy): Bacteria > Acidobacteriota > Vicinamibacteria > Vicinamibacterales > JAENWD01 > CAVUCH01. The sequence continues at coordinate 16,209 of CAVXNR010000016.1, read as the reverse complement.
CGGGCTCGGCTTGCCGGCGAAACAAGTGAATGGCGATGGGAACCGCCGCAGCGGCGAGGCCGATCAGGAACAGCGGGGAGAGGAATCGCAGGTCCACGCCAGCACCTTCATTCGTCTACTGGCGGCGGCCACGAACGGCCAGGTATGACAGCAGCGCACGATCCAGCGGCTCGCTGGTGTCGACGAGCTGGTAATCGATCCCGACCGACCGCAGCTCGCGCTGATACGTGTCCACGAGGCCGCGGATGCCGGTCAAGTATTGCTCGCGCACCTCCGACGGCGAGGCGATGACCTCCTCGTCGGTCTCGAGGTCGCGAAACGTAATCGGGCGATCGAACGGGAATGTCAACTCGGCGTGATCGAGCACATGCAGCACGAGGACGTCGTTGCCGCGGAACCGGAAGTGCTTCAGCCCGTCGATTACGCGTGCCGGATCGTCGAGCAGGTCGGAAATCAGGACGATCATCCCGCGCTTGGCGAGCGAGTCGGCGAGCTGGTGCAATGGACGGCCCGCGTCGGTTCGCGCACCCGCCGGCAGCCGGTCGAGTGTGAGCAGCAGCGCACGCAGGTGCCCGGGACGGATGCTCGGCGGCAGCCATCCGAGAATGCGGTCATCGAACGTCACCAGGCCCGCCGCATCACGCTGCCGGGCCATCAGGTAGGCGAGAGATGCGGCCAGGCACGATCCGTACTCGCGCTTGGTCAACGCCGCGGAGCCGTAGTTCATCGAGGCACTGATGTCCAGCAGCAGATGCGCACGGAGGTTGGTTTCCTCCTCGTACTTCTTCACGTAATAGCGGTCGGATCGGGCGTACACCTTCCAGTCGATCGTCGAGAGATCGTCGCCCGGCAGGTACTGCCGGTACTCGGCGAACTCCACGCTGAACCCCTTCAGCGGACTCCGGTGCAGCCCCGAGAGGAACCCCTCGACGATGGTGCGCGCCTTGAGCTCGAGGCTCGCGATGCGCGCGATCACCGTGGGATCGAGAAACCGCGCCTCGCCCGATCGACTGCTGGTCACCGCCACGTCACACGCCCAGGCCGCTCTTCGGCGGCGGCACCGATTCAATCAGGCGCGAGACGACAGTGTCGGAGGTCACCTGCTCGGACTCGGCATAGAAATTCGTAATCACGCGGTGCCGGAGGATCGGCGGCGCAAGCGCCTGGATGTCGGCCACGGACACGTGATAGCGGCCGTGCATCAGCGCGCGGGCCTTGCCGCCGAGGATGAGCGCCTGCGAAGCCCGAAGCCCGGCGCCCCACTTGACCCACTTGTCGACGAAGTCGAGCCGCTTCCTGGCGGCGGCGCGGCCGGGGCGCGACGCATCCACGAGACGCACCGCATAACGCGCCACGTCCTCGGCCACGAGCACCTCGCGGACGATCTCCTGGAACTGCAGGATGTCGGGCCCGGCCAGCACCCGCTGCGGCCGCGGGCGCGCGTTCGACGTCGTCTGCGTGACGACGCGCACCTCCTCGTCTTCGCTGAGGTAGGTCATGACCAGGTTGAACATGAAGCGGTCGAGCTGCGCCTCGGGGAGCGGGTACGTGCCTTCGAGCTCGATCGGGTTCTGCGTGGCGAGCACGAAGAACGGCCGCTCGAGCGCGTAGGTGCGGCCGGCGGCTGTCACGTGATACTCCTGCATCGCCTCGAGCAGCGCCGCCTGCGTCTTGGGCGGCGTGCGGTTGATCTCGTCGGCGAGGATGATCTGGGCGAACACCGGACCCTTGACGAACCGGAGGCTGCGCACCCCTCCGTCCTCGTCCAGGATTTCTGTCCCCGTGATGTCGGCCGGCATGAGGTCAGGCGTGAACTGGATGCGCTTGAAGCTCAGATCGAGGATCTCGGCCAGCGTCTTCACCAGCAGCGTCTTCGCGAGCCCGGGCACGCCAGTGATCAGGCAGTGGCCCCCGGTGAAGAGGGCGATCAGGATCTGATCGACCACTTCGTCCTGCCCCACGATCACCTTGCGCAGCTCGGACAGGATCCGCTCCCGTCCCGCACTGACCTTCTCCGCTACGCCGTCCAGCGGGACGTCGCTCGTGGCCATGAATCCTGGCTCCACCCCTGCGCGCCGGGCGCTCAATGCGTCAGCGCGTAGATCACTTCGTTGATGCCCATTCGGTACGCTTCGGCCGTGTACCGGAAGTAGCCGGGATACTCCTCGGCATTGGACCACTCCCACCCGTCGCCCATGTCGGTGTTCCAGTTGATCAGCACCATGGGCCGCTCGCGATCGTCGAGCACCGCGCGCAGGTGGGGGATGAACCCGCCCTTCTCCCAGGTGCGGCCGCTGAAGAACGAGCCGAGCCCGGGCGTCTGCGGATATTTCTCGAGCTTGTAGAAGCAGCTGAAGATCGGGTGCGACGGTTCGAGCTCCACGATCTCCCGCTCGGGAAACACGCGCTTGAGCTCGCGGACCAGGTTGTCCCACTCGTACGGGCCATGAAAGTCGTCGAATGTGGCGGTCCCTCCGCGCAGCAGAAACTCGCGCAGGATCGGCACTTCCGCCTCGGTCAGGCGCAGGTTGCCGGGTTCGACGAAATAGATCCACGGATGCTCCCAGAGCCTCGGATCCTCGAGCGTCAACACGATCGGATCGGCAACGTCTACCGCGGTGACGGTCTTGACCCGCCGAGACAGATTCTGTTCGGCAGCCGGGCCGTCGATCGCCCAGGGCTCTCCCCGGTACTCCATGCGATAGCGACCCGGCTGGGTGTTCGCCGTGTACTTGATCCGGACGAACGTCCACTGCAGACCGGCAAAGCGCGAGTCGCGCACGAGCTGCGCTTCGGCCTCTTTGAGCACCGTGCCGGGGACCACCAGCATGGTCCCCGTGACCAGCACGACCGCGAGGACCAGGCGCGGTGTCATCTCGCGGTGTCCACGATTGCGAGGAGCAAGTCCTGCGCCCGGGGATAGGTCGGCGCGAGCTCGAGGGCGGCCAGCGTCTGCGCGCGGGCGTCGAGGTGAGCGCCGCTCCGAAAGTAGGCCTCTGCAAGGTCCGTGTGGGCCGAGACCGGGTCGCTCGCGCCAGCCGCGAGGGCCACGCGGAACCAGCGGGCCGCCGTCTCCAGTTCACCCGCCGCGAGCGCCCCGCGGCCGAGCGCGGAGTGTGCGGCTGCGTCAAAGGGATCCAGTTCCGCCACGCGGGCCTGCGCACGCAGGTGCCGCGCTGCATCCGCCGGATCGTCGAGGAGTCCCGCAAGCTGGCGGGCCGCTTCGACGTTGTCGCCGTCGCGCGCGACCAGCCGCTCGAGCGCCGCCACCGCACGCGGGGAATCGCCCGCTTCCAGCGCGAGGGCCGCCAGCAATGCCAAGGGGCTCTCGGCACCCGTGCTCACCGGCGCCAGGGCATCGGCCGCTTCGTACGCGTCCATCGCACCGTCGCGGTCACCGGCATCCTGGAGCACCTGCGCGAGCGCCAGCTGCACCGGATAGCTGCCCGCGTGCTCGGCGGCGAGCGCGCGGATCGCCTGCAATGACGTCTCTGCCGTCAGGTCGACGTCTTCCGGTGCGGCCAGTGCCGCGCGCAGCGGAGCGAACCGCTTCTCCACGAAGGCAGTGAACGTCTCCTGGAGCGCAGTCAGTGGCACGCCGAGAGACTCGCGAATGGCGGTCTCGGTGTCCCGCCCTTCGCCGTAGGCCCGCAACAGCCTGCCAAGCGCCTGTGCGCCGTGAGCGGAGAGGAGGTGCTCCACCACCAGGGACGCCTGGTAGTACGCGAGAGTGATGCGCTGGGGGTCGCTGAAAGCCGCATTCAGCTCCTCGAGCGGTACGACCTCGCCGCGATCGATGGCCTCGGCGAACTGCGCCTGCATGGGGCGGCCCCATTCCGGGCGCGCGCGCTGCTCCTCGTACTCGGAGATGCCTTCGGTCAACCATCTCGGCACCCGCTGCTTCGACATCTGGAGCGTGACGACGTGCGTGAGCTCGTGCCAGAGCGTCGCCTGCCAGTTGAAGCTGCCTGGCGGGCGCGCCTTCGGGGAGTCGAGCGTGACTACGCGGCCGAAACAGGCGCCCAGCGCGCCGATCATGCCGGGCAACCCGAGGTTGCGCACGGCGAAGTCGTCGTGCCTGGGAAAGATCTCGATGAGGATGGGACCTTGGGGCATCAGCCCGTACCGCTCTGCCAGCGTGCTGAGTGCCGCGTGGGCCAGCGGGATCGCATGCTCGCGCAGCACGGCGGCCTCGTCCGGATGCAGCCGGAAGGTCACAGAGCCATCCTGCACGGTCACGAAGGTGTCCAGCGTGTCGAGAAGGGCCAGAAGGTTGTAGGTGACGATGTCGTACGGGTCGTCGCGGAAGGCGCGCTCGAGCACGGACCGCGCGCCGGGTTCGTCACCGGTACGCAACAGGTGCACCCCCAGTTCCGCGTAGGCGCGCGTGTCCTCCGGATCGATCGTCAGCCCCTTTCTCGTCAACGCCACCGCGTCCTCGAAGCGATAGTGCCGCGCCGCGTGCGTGCCGGCGATGCGGTAGACAGCCCCGAACCGCGGGTTGATCGCGAGCGCGGCGGCGGCATGCGCCTCGAAATCGGGGATCCTGTCTTCGATCCAGGCGACGGCCGCCTGCAGGGCGCGGGCATCGAGACTCGACGGATTGACCGCAAGCGCACGGTCGATCGCGCTCGCGGCCGCGGCGGTGTCGCGATCGTTGAGCGCCAGTTCCGCAACGAATACGTGCGCGGCAACGAGGGACGTGTTCAGCGTCAACGCCCGCTCGACGAGTTGCCGCGCCATGGGTGGATTGGTGTCGGCCATCGCCTCGCCGAGGCCGACATACGCGGGCGCATAGCCGCGGTCGGCTTGAATGGCCGCCCGATAGGAGCGGGCCGCGTCGGCGTTCTGGTGCTTTTCGACGAGCAGATCGCCCCAGGCGGTCTGCAGTTCGGGGTCGTCTCCGACCATCGCGGCGGCGTCGCGAAAGAGGTCGTTCGCCTGTTGCACTCGCCCGAGCGCATGGGCCGCCCGCGCCGCACGTCCCGTGGCCGCCCCGTCAGCGCGCGAGGCACGCCGGATGACCGCCTCCAGCACCGACTCCGCCTCCGCGCGCCGGCCGAGCGAGCACTGCAGGAGCCCGAGCTCGAGGGCCCCCGCGCCGCCGCGATCGGCGGCCGCGAGCGGTGTCAGGCGATCGAGTGCATCGTCGTACCGGCCTCGCGCGGCCGCGGCGCGCGCGTGCAACAGCGCGGCATCAGGGTCACTCGCGGCGAGCGGTCCGACCAGTTGTTCGACGGTGTCGTAGTGGCCTGACCGGTATGCGCGCTGGGCGTCGGAGACGATCGATGCCGGTGAGGCCTGTGCCTCGAGCGCCCGCGACTGTGCCTCCGCGGGAAGGACCGCCGTTGTCGCCAGCAGCAGGACCGCGCTCCCTTCGAGCGCGGACGTACGCACCGACCGCCGCAACGCACGCAGCGGTCGTTCAGATGACCGCATGGAATTCGAGTATAGCGCACGGATTCCGCGCCGTCCCCGGCCAGAGTGTGCAGCAACGGTCGCGCTCAACCGCCGACGTGACTGTAGTGGTAGCATACCGGCCCAGGATGATCCAGGAGCCTGGAGTAGTGTCGTGCCCACGCTGAGCGTCTACCGCAATGGCACTCTCGAGTGGCAGGGCCCCGTCACCGACTACACCCTCCGGATCGGCCGGTCGCCGGAGAACGACCTGGTGCTCCAGGATCCGGCGAAGGGTGTCTCGCGGTTCCACGCGGAGCTGCGATGGGAGCACGACCACTACATCATCGCCGACCTTGGCAGCCAGAATGGCACGTGGATCGCCGGAGAGCGGATTGACTCAGCGCCCCTGACCGAAGGCGTCGAAGTGGCGCTGGGGCCGTACCGCCTGGTGCTCGATCCCGAGCGCGCCGAGGCGCTCGAAGATGGCGGGACGGCTCCCGCACTGGTCCCCCCGGGGGGGCGTCCGATCGAAACCCCAGGCGCTGCCGCCGAACCCATCGTGGATCCTCAGCAGGCGGCCACGATGCTTCCGCAGCCCTTTCCATCCGACGTTGTGCCACCGCCAGGCGAGCGGCTCGCGGCACCTCGGGCGGGAACCGCAGACGCTCCGAGGCCCGCGCCGGAGGTGCCCGTCGTCCCCTCACCGCCAAACGGACGCCCAAAGCGGAACGGGACCAGCACGAAGAAGCTCGCGGCATTCGCAGCCGTGGCTGTAGTCCTGGTGCTTGCAGCCGGCAGCATCCGCTTCGTGCTCCAGCGGCGGGACACGGCAGTGCCCGTCGAGGCCACGCCGCCGGTCGACGCGCGCGCGGCGCAACTGCAGGACGCGCTCGCGAAGGCCCGCGAGACGATGGCCGCCGGTCAGCTGGATGCGGCCCGGCAGCATGTCGAGGCCGCACTGGCGCTGGATCCGGCGAACACCGAAGCCGCCGATCTCCGCACACAGATCGACGCGGTGCCGGTCGCCACGGCCCCGGAGGAGCCGGCGGTCGAACAGGCGGAGGCCGTACCCGCACTAGAGGCGCCGTCTGAAACGCCCGCCGTGGCAGTTGCGGAGGCCGCGCCGTCCAGCGACCCGGCGACGGGGCTCACGCGACAGAAGCGTGAATCCCCGAGGGCCTTCGCGCGGCGGGTGGCCGACGTGAAAAAGCTCGGAGGGGCCCTGCAGGCCGCCGTCGAGGCGGGGCATGTGACGGACGCCCGCAACCTGCTCGACCAGCTCACGAGCGCGGCGCCGGATCACACCCAGCTCACAGCGCTGACCGAGAGCGTCCACACCCTCGAGGCGCGTGAGCGCGGCCAGGCGGCGGAGGCCGCCTACGAGGACGGGAAACGGCTCCAGCAGGCCGGATCGGAGGCGGACCTCATGGCCGCGCGCGCCGCCTACCGGAAGGCTGCCTCACTGCAGCCGGGGACCGGCGACGCCGAACTGCAACAGGTAGAGACCCGCCTGAAGGGCCTCGGCAACGCGGCCCTCTCGAACGCGCGCAACTTCCAGAACTTCAAGAAGCGCGATCAGGCGGTCGAGCAGTACAAGCGCGCGCTGTTGCTGCTCGGCGAGTGCGGCGACTGCGAGAAGGCGTTGCGAGACTTGCAGCAGCCATAGGAGGCCCGATGAGAGCTGCCCGGACAGTCCGTGCCCTGCTCGTCACGGTCGCGTGCGGGCTCGGCGTGGTGAGCGCCGCACAGGCGCCCGACGCGCCGTACGGGAAGGCCACCGGTGGAAAGGTGCAGTTCCGCACGCTCACGCTCGCTGGTGGGCAGTCGCAGGTCGACGTGCCCCAGCGCGACTGGCAGCTGGGAAGCGCGTTCGGCAACACCGCAGCCGTGCTGATCTCGAAGAAGGGCGATGCCACCGTAATCGTGCAGCGGGTGCCGCTCGAGGTGTCCATCTCCGAAGCGGACATGACCGAAGTGTTCGAGAGCTTGCAGGTCGACGAGATCACGAAGGGGCAGGCGGGGGTCGGCGCGCTGTCACATGCGATGAAGAGCGCAGACGGCCGGCGCTACCTGGCGGTGTCTTTCACGCGGACAGGCCCGGCAGGCCCCGAGCAGGTGCTCGTCTATGTGTTCAACGGCGGCGGCAGCCTGTATCGGCTCGTGTGCATCAGCCAGCCGGACGGGCGCGCGAAGTACGGGCCGGTCTTCGGCCACATGGCGGCAACGCTGAAGGTCGCAAAGGCCGCGCAGTAGTCTGGACGCACGTCGCGGCGGCCGCGGGAGAGTCCGTCACCGCCCATGGTGCGATCCCTCCGCACCTCCTGCCGGGCCATAGAGTGCCCGCTCCTCGACCTTGATCCGCCGCACCAGAATCCACGCGAAGGTCACCAGCGCCGCCGTGCCGGTGACGAAGGCAGACAGCGCAATCGCCACGCCGGCGAGCTCGCCCATGATGCCGACATAGTTCGGATGCCGCATCCACCGGTACGGGCCGCTCGTGACCAGCGGCGCCCCGGGAAGCACCAGCACGCGGAACGACCAGCGCCGGCCGAGTGACGCAATCGCCCAGAACTTGATCGCCTTTCCGACGCCGAGGACCGCGAGCCCCCACAGCACGCCACTCGACGCGACCGACGGGTGCAGCGCGCCCTCAATCGCCATCAGTACGAACGAGGCGGGATACGCCACCTGCATGAGGGGGTACACGTCGTTTGCGGGCTCCAGCGCCCCCGCCGCCCGCAACCCGCGCTCATTGCTCCGCGACAACTGGAGCTCCACGAGCATCATGAGGAAGACGGCGGCGGTGACGAGGGAGGAGATGAGGACGGGCATGGCATCAACGGGGAGCAATGCACAATGCAAAATGCAAAATGCAAAAGGACGGAGGAACGCACGGTCGCCGACGCGAAACCTGCCTCGGCGTCAGAGCTGGCTCGCCACGCAGGTTTCGGCGACCCCGTTCACGGCACAGGCCTTGAGACATGGCGATGTGCGTCGCTGTAACGATGCATGAGCGGCACATGTTCATTGTGCATTTTGCATTGTGCATTGTGCATTGTGCCGGAGAGCCCGAACGCTAAGCCGTCGGGCTCTCCGGCACGGGCTGCCATGCCATGAACTCCCTCTGGAAGCGCTCGCCGTAGGCCGCCAGCAGCTCGTCGAGGCGGTGTGAATCGGGGGTGGCCAGGATGAGGCCCGCATGGTGGTGCTTCTGGATGCGGGTGACGATCTCCGGCGCATCGAAGCCCGAGAGGTCCGGGTCCGGTTCGCGCGCGAGCGTCAGGAGCAGACCGGCGTAGTCGTTGCGCACCGGCGGCAGGTGATACGAGGAATCCTCACCCGCGATCTCGATGTGGGCCCACTCGCGCCAGAGATTGAGGCCAGTCGCAGCTTCGACGACGTCGACGATGAAGGCGCCGCCCACCCGCGCCGACGTCTCGAGGAAGTACCACCGGCCATCGGCGTGCGCACGGATGAACTCGGTGTGCGTGACGCCGCGGACCAGGCCGAAGGTGGTGATGACCTCGCGGTTGAGGGCGGCCAGGGGGCCGGCCTCGGACGCATGACGGGGCAGGGTTCGCGTGGTGAAGACGCCGCCGTCGTGTGCGGTGTTGATGGGCGGGGTGCCGTATTTGTGGGCTGAGTGGCAGAGCACCTCGCGCTCCCAGACCACCGAATCGACGTGGTAGACGTCTCCAGGCACGTAGTGCTCGAGCACGAAAAACGACCGACGGTCGCCGAGCGCCTCGATTGCCGTCCACAGCGCGGTAACGGTATCGAGCCGCTGAATGCCGATCGCCGCGGCCGACGAGCGTGGTTTCAGCACGTATGGTCCGGGCACCAGCTCGGTGAACTGCGCGATCCGGCTGTCGTTCAGGACGTGCACGAAGTCGGGCACGAGGATGCCGGCGTTGCGCGCCTTGACACGCATGGCGAGCTTGTCACGAAAGTACCGCGCCGTCGTCTCCCCCATGCCGGGGATCCGGAGGTGCTCGCGCAGCAGCGCTGCCGTCTCGACGTCGAAGTCGTCGAGCGGGACAATGCGGTCGATGTGCCGCGTGCGCGCGATGTGGCTGACACCCTTCAACAAGTCCTCGCGGCCGATGGCCCGCGGCAGGAAGAAGAACTCCTCGATGGCCTCGCGCGGCCACTCCGCATCCCGCAGCGTGTCTGACGTCAGCAGGAGCACGCGGTGGCCCTTCCGGTGGCACTCCCGGAGGAACTCGTGACCTTTTTCGAAGGTCGCAATGCAGAGCAACGTCAGTGTCGCGGTCGGCGGCACGGTCGCAAACCTCTCATGGCGGGACGGTGAAGAGGACAGGATACATCGTTCGGGGGCGGGGATCGACCGGGGCGCTTCGGCTCCGGCCCTACGCTGCGAGGGCCGAGACGCTTCGATGGCCCAAGGTACAACGAGCGGGGGCTTTGGCCCCGGCCCTACATGTTCGCTGAGACTACACTGGGGCTGGCAGTGTGGGGTCGGGGCCGAAGCGCTTCGGTCTCAACGAGGGCGTGAATCGAGGAGCGTGCATGCAGAGGGAAACGCACCGGTGGTATTCGCACCGGGTGGGGCGCGACATGGGCGTGGTGGTCTACGGGCACTACGGCCTGCCCGTTCTCGCCTTTCCAACGAGTGGAGGCGCGGAGTGGGAGCTCGAGAACATGGGCCTGATCGCGGCGCTCGCACCGTACGTCGAAGCGGGCCGCGTGAAGATCTTCACAGTCGGATCGAACAGCGACGCGAGCTGGTACAACACGGGTGCACACCCGTTTCATCGCAGCTGGATGCAGCGCATGTTCGACCAGTACATCCGCTGGGAAGTCATCCCGTTCATCCACGGGCAGTGCGGCGGGCTGCTGCCTATCGCCACGATGGGCGCGTCCCTCGGCGCCTTCCATGCGGCGAACACGCTCTTCAAGCACCCCGACGCGGTGAAGCGCTGCTGGGCGATGTCGGGCCTCTACGACATGCGCCGGTTCATGGACGGGATGAGCGATGACAATTTCTACTTCAACAACCCGATCGACTATGTCGGCGGCATGAACGACTGGGCACAGATTGGCCTGCTGAACACGTGCGACATTCACATCGCCACAGGGAACGGCCCCTGGGAGAAGCCGGAGCACTCCTATCACCTGTCACGCGTGCTCGCCAGCAAAGGGATCCATCACCGCCTGGACGACTGGGGACACCAGGGCGGGCATGACTGGCCCTACTGGAAGCACCAGATGTGGCACTACCTGCGCGAGGTGTGACGCCCTGTTCTGACGCATGTCGTTCCAGGGCGGAATCCCTCCGGGGCGGCGTGCTCGACGATCAAACGGTCGGCCGCGCCAGTGAGTCCCGGTGACGCTTGGAGTCAACGGAGGCCGGTCTGTACGCTGCAGTTCGCATGTGCTGCCGCTCAGGATGTCTTCTGGAACAGCCGCAAGCAGCCGGCGTGGGGCGACGAGGCCCGCGAGCGCACCCACCCCCTGCAGCAGAACCGCCCCGGCAAGGATCGGAGCCGCGAGCGGCAGGGTGAGTACACGCGATGGGCTCTCGCGAACAGCCTCCCGCAATTTTGCCGCGGCTTGCGTCGCCCAGAAACGCAGCAGCGCAACGGTTCGCGGCCACTGACGTCCTGGCGTTCCGGCAGAGTGCCTGTCCGCGGCAATCAAGCGTGGGACCACCACACCGTCGAATCCCATCAGGATGAAGCGCCAGACGAAATGAGACAGCCCGTTCGGCGCGGCGTGGCCGGCGCGAGCCGCGGGCTGGCGCAGGATCGTGTAGCCCGCTGCGAGGAGGGCGGCGGCGTGCAGACCGCTCATTCGGTAGCAGGGGCGGCGCGACGGGATGGGTACGTCCTCCAGGACAGAACGCCGGAACGCGACGTTATTGAGATGGTACCGGTCGGATCGGTACAGCCCCGTCGCCGACGAGTGAGCTGGAAAGCTCGCGGCGATCGCGACGGCCAGTCCATACGGGCCGGGAGCGTCTATCCTCGTTTCGCCGCCCACGACCGACACGGCAGCATCGGAGAACGGCGACAGCAGTGCTTCGAGCCATCCGCGCGGGTAAAGGCAGTCGCCGTCGGCAAACACGACGACCTCGCCAGTCGACGCCCTCGCTCCGGCCATCTTGAGTTCCTCGTACCCGGTGCCGTCCGGCAGGCGGAGGAGACGAACCCACGGAAACGCCTCGAGCGAATGCTTAAGCGTCTCGTCGGGCACATCCCCGCTGTCGGCCAGCAGAACCTCGTTTGCGCGCTGAATGGGCAGCGATTGTGCTGCCAGCGAGGCGAGAGTCTCCTTCAACCCGTCCAGATCGGCCAGTGACAGGTTTGCAGTTTCAATTACGACCGAGAAGCTTGGAACTTTCATCCTGAACCCTTACTGTGCCTCGCCTCGTGGCGACGAGACGCCGCCCCTCCGCCAGAAAGGAGACCTCTGAGCGCACCGGCAGCATTTGCCAGGACCAGAAGCAGATGAACGGCGGTCACGGAGCACGAGCGCACGATGCCGACGGGCGGAAGCGCTCCATCGCTCACCTGGTGCGTGCGGACGATCCTGAACCGTTCTCTCGCGCGCTTCGCGAGCGTCCGCGCCGGTATGCCACCGCTCCGCAGCACCTGGCCACTACCGAAGCCGACCCGTTCTCCCTTCTTCAGAAGCTCGCGAATAGAAGCCCGCGCCGCGTGGTCGACAACCGCACGCTCGGCAAAGTGGATCGGGATACCCGCCTTCGAGCATCGCCACCCGAACTCCTGGTCTCCGCCGGACTTGAGATCTTCAGCGAAGCCACCTACGCCGGCAAAGATGGTCCGCCGCACGAACAGATTCGCTCCCGCGGCGAAGCCCTCCTGCACGTAGTGACGTTGGCGAAAGAACCGGCCGGCGTCAACAATCTCGGCGAGCGACGGAGCGGCCGAGAGTTTCGTCTGGATTCGGCCTGCCGCTCGCGGTCCATCGGTCAGCGCGATCAGGCCACGCTCGAGCCAATCCGGATGAGGGCGACAATCCGCGTCTGTGAACGCCAGGTTGTCGCTGGTCGCCACCTGCACGCCCTTATTGCGTGCAGCGTATGACCCTCGTGGCTCGGAAAACGTGATGAGCCGCCATCCTGGCGACAGCTGCTCCTGCAGCCAGGGGCCACCTCCATCCCGCGACGCGTCGTCGATCCAAATGACCTCGAACTGGTCCGACGAGATGGTCTGCGATTTGAGGGCCGTGACAAGCGCCGGCAGAGACGGCCTGGCGTCACGAAACGGAATGATGACCGAAATGCGTGGAGCCATCGATCAAGCGTGACTGGGCCGGGTGATTACCGGTGCTCACGCGCCGCGAGGTACGCCCCCGCTACTGCCGCGGCGAGAACCTGGGCCGCGAGGGACATGCCCCTGAACACGAGGGCGACAAGCACACCCGTTGGTACGTCGAAGGATAGCAGCTTCCCGGTGAGGGCCACTACCCATTCGGTGACGCCGAGGTTGCCGGGCGTGATCGTCACCATTCGGATTGGGATCGTGATGGTGTAGACGAGCCCGCCCGCGAGCAGATGATTGTGAGCCACGGAAAGCGACCGGTACAGGAGGCCAAAGGTCAGAAAGTTGCACACGTGACGCCCGAACGCGAGCACCGAGGTGACAACGATGGTGCGGCGGGGGGTCGGCGTCAGTGCGGACGTGAACCGCCATCGCTGGAGCAGTGGATGGCCTGCAAATCGGGGCAGCAGAAAAACGCCCGAGAGCGCGACGGCCCCCAGAGCCACTATCCCGCCGGTGAGACCGAGCACGGGCCCGGACGTATTTCCGGTCACGACCTGGGCTGTGACCACCGCCCAGACCGCCAGGATCGCGGCCGCGAACAGCGCGAGCAGATTGCTCAGGAGCGTGGCCCAGACGAAATCCGGATACGCCAGCCCACGACGACGGAGGTACGCCATGCGGACCGCAACATTCCCCGCGACGGGCACGACATAACTGGCGAGCACGCCGCCGGAACGGACCAGCAACAGTTCCCAGAACCCGAGTTTCTCGAGCGAAGCCCGCAGCGGCGCGAGCACGGCGCCGTTCCACAACAGCTGCGCCGAGAACTGACTCAGAAGCACGATCATCACGTCCCCGAGCGAGAGACGTTGCAGGTCTTCGAGCGCCTCGCGCCGGGTGACGAGATACAGGGCAAGCGGTATCACCAGTGCCACGAGCAGCACCGCCCTGCGGCGCGTCGGGCGTGACTGGGTGCTGCCGGCGGCGCTGACGGTCGCAGGCGACGATGCGGAGTGGTCCTGTCCGGTGCCGCTCACGTGGCGGCACCGACTCTCGGCATGGGCATGGCCGACCCGGCACGCGCGCGCCATGCGGCGCCAAATCGTTGCATCCTATGACCCTTCGGGCTATCGTTCACTCCGGTTCGTCTGTCCCGTGTGACGGCGACCGTCGGCATCATCCAGACGCGCCGGAACTGCTGTGCACAACGAGACACCGCGTTTTTCAATCGTGATCCCGGTTCGTAACGAAGGCGAGAGCGTAACCGCGGTCGCGGCCGCGATCGACTCGGCACTGGCTCCGATGAGTGGCAGCCACGAGATCGTGTTCATCGACGACGGGTCGACCGACGACACGCTCGCCCAGCTGAAGCGGCTCGCGCGCGAGCACCGCCACGTCCGGGTCTATTCGTTTCGACGGAACCTCGGCAAATCGGTCGCGCTCGAATGCGGCTTCCGACTCGCGCGAGGTGAGTTCATCCTGACGATGGACGGCGATCTGCAGGACGACCCCAGCGAGCTCCAGCAAATGTACGAGTATCTGGCGACACATGATGTCGATGTCGTCAGTGGCTGGAGGAAGAACCGGCGCGACACGCGGCTGAAACTCGCGCTGTCGAGAGCGTTCAATCTCATCGTCGGGCGCATGCTCTTCCGCGCAAACTTCCAGGATATGAACAGCGGCCTGAAGCTGTACAAGGCGGAGGTCGCGAGAGAACTGCGCCTGTACGGCGGAATGCACCGGTTCATTCCACTGATCGCCACGGAGTTGGGCTTCCGGGTGGCCGAGGTGCCCGTCAGACACCATCAACGCAGGTACGGGACGTCGAAGTACCGTGCCACAAAGGTCGTGACCCAGATTCCGGATCTGCTCACGATGTTCTTCCTCCTCAAATTCACCGGCCGGCCGCTTCATTTCTTCGGTCGGATCGGTTCCGCGTTCTTTGCCCTCGGCGTCGCGTGCCTGCTGTACTTGACTATCCTGTGGACGCGCGGAGTTCCAATCGGAACGAGACCGCTGCTCACGTTGGGCGTGCTGCTCGTTCTGATCGGCGGGCAGGTGGTGTTCACAGGGCTCCTCGCCGATCTGATAGTCAACGTGGCCCAGGACAGGACGCGGCAGCTGCCGCTGAAATACACGTCCGACGGGGAGGCGCTCTCCCCGGGAGCGACCGTGCTAGCGGTACCTGACCCACCCGGCGTCGTGAAACAACCAGAACAACCAGGAGTGGCGCCACGGGTTGGCGAGCGCGTACACGACGCTGCCAACTGACACGAGCAGCAGAAGGCTGGCCAGCACACGTCGCCAGCGATGGCGCTCCCAGCGATCGGCCTCCGGAACCATGGTCAGGAGCCAGAGCGGTGCCAACCAGATGAACCAGCGGGGACCCGCTGCGTTGCCGCCATAGTTGCTGGTCCTGTAGACGTAGAACGCGAAGATGAGAGCCGTCAGACTCAAGGTCAGCTGGGCCAGCCGACGTTCCACCCCCGGGCGCGTCCGTCGATCCCGCCGGGACAGCACGGTCCGCACCATGCCAATCCAGCCGAGCAGCAGGATGGGCGTCAGCGAAAGAATGCCTGTGTGGCCGGCGAGGAGATGGGCGGCGTAGATCCATTTCGGCTCCCGTATCCGATCCATGCCTGTCGGATGCCGCCAGAAGCTGCCCGCATATCGGTACCACTGCTCGTGGGCGTAGGTCGGCATGATCGTGCCGACCGCCAGAAACTGTGTGTACAGGTACCCGCCGACCGGCAGCAGCATGGCAGGCACGGCAACCGTCACAGTCAAGCGCGGCGACACTCGCAACAGCCAGAGTGTCATGGCGAGCGCGAGCGCCGCGGCCGGAAGCTCATTGCAGATCGTCCAGCCCAAACACAGTCCGGCGAACAGAAATCGCCACCATCGACGATCCCCGTCCAGTTCGATCCGGAGGCACTGATACATGGCGAACAACGCGCCGTGTGCCGCGACGGTGTGATTGTTCAACGTGCCGGAAAATCCGGTCACGAACGTGCCACAGCAGGCTGCGGTGACCACCAGCACTCGACCCCAGTCCGTGGTTCCGAGCTCCTCCACCAGCCGCGTGAAGAGCAGGAGGTACAGCAGCAACGGAAGCCAGTTGATGGTGAGCAGGATCGTTCGGCTCACGAAGAGGCGGTTCTCTCTGATGTCCAGGCCCAGCACCTTGTGCAGCACCCAGTACTCTCCGGCCAGCACTGTCGGGAGCAGGGTCGGCTTGCTCGAGTAGAACCGGAACGTATTCGGATGCAGGATCTTGTCGTTCGTATTCCATCCGGGCTCGGCGACGAGACCGCTATCCGTGTACGTGCGGTCCGCTCGTTCATACCGACGCCCGATGGCATAGCTGCCGGTCTCCACGAGAGCCCGGATCGTCGACCACCGCGATTGATCGTTCACTGAGTATACAGGCGGTGCCGTCAGGATCGTCGTGCCCACGAGCCCGATGGTCATAGTCAGCAGGAGCGAGTACGCACTGCGACGCGCGGCAGCGCTCGTGTCCGTCGCGGCTGCCGGGATCAAGGAGGAGTTCTGCTGCATT
>CAVXNR010000015.1:0-344141 GCA_963763095.1 Vicinamibacteria bacterium | reverse complement strand
GGGTTTCGAAATGCCCGTGTTCCCGAAACGACGATTTCAGGACGGCGTCGCCGCCCCGGAGTCGGGACGCGCCAGGCTCGGAGGGAACGAGCGCACCTATCGCGAGCGGTTCCTCGCGCTGTACGCCTGATGACGGGCGTGCCAGGTGCCGACGCGACGGGTGCGGAACGCGACCGCTTCGTGCTCGCGCAGCGGCCGGCGCGCAGGGCCCTCGACCCGTGGCGGCACCAGGGCGTGCTCATCGAACCGGAGCGGGCCGCCGACGGCCGGGCCGTCCAGGTGGCCACCATCTTCCTGACCGGCCGCGAGTGCCCGTGGCGCTGTGTGATGTGCGATCTGTGGCAGCACACGATCCAGGAGCACACGCCCGCTGGCGCGCTCGTCTACCAGCTCGATCAGGCGCTCGAGAGCGTACGCAGGGACGGCGTCGGCGTCGAGCACGTGAAGCTGTACAACGCAGGCAGCTTTTTCGATCCCCGTGCCGTCCCCGAGCAGGACTACGAGCCGCTGGCGGCGTTGCTCGCGGGCGCGACCCACGTGATCGTCGAATCGCACCCCGCGCTGATCGGGCCACGGCTGACGCGCTTCCGTGCCGCACTCGCCCGCGCGGCGCGTGACGGCGCCGGTCCGGGACTCGAGGTGGCGATGGGATTGGAGACGGCGCACCCCGATGCCCTGAGGCAGCTTCACAAGGGATTCTCGCTCGACCAGTTCAGGCGGGCGGCCGACCGCGTCCTGCAACTCGGCGCGACGTTGCGCGTGTTCCTCCTGGTGGGCGTGCCGTTCATCGCCCCGGCGGAGCAGTCCGAGTGGCTCGCGCGATCGGTGGCCTGGGCGTTCGCATGCGGCGCATCGGCTGTCTCCCTGATCCCGACGCGCTTCGGCAACGGCGCTGTCGAAGCGCTCGCAGCGGCCGGACTCTTCGTGGCGCCGTCGATTGCCGATCTCGAGCGCGGGCTCGAGGATGCCCTCGAGACAATGCAGCCGCACACGCGTGGCCGCGTGTTCGCCGACGTCTGGAATCTGCAGGCATTCGCGTCCTGCCCCTCGTGTCTCGAGCCGCGCCGGGATCGGCTCCGCCGCATGAATCTCGAACAGCGCGTGCTGCCGGCGGCCAGTTGCGCCGCGTGTCATCCCACGCCCCGCACCCGTATGAGCACGCCGGATCGCCACGAGTCGTCCGCAGACATCGCCATCATCGGCTCGGGGTTCGCCGGGTCGCTCACGGCGCTCGCGCTCCGCAGCCTGGGGTACTCGGTCGTGCTGCTCGAACGCGGCCGGCATCCACGGTTCGTCATCGGCGAGTCCTCGACGCCTTTGGCGAACCTGCTGCTGGAAGAGCTGTCGGATCGGTATGGGCTGACGCGCGTCCGGCCGCTCTCGAAGTGGGGCACGTGGCAGCGTCATCATCCGGAGATCGGCTGCGGGCTCAAGCGCGGGTTCAGTTTCTTTCGCCACGACATCGGCGAGCCGTTTCGCGACGACCGCGCGCACGCTCGCCAGCTGCTGGTGGCCGCGAGCCCGCACGATGAGATCGGCGACACACACTGGTACCGGCCCGATGTGGATGCCTTCCTGGTACAGGAGGCGGAACAGGGGGGCGCTCAATACCTCGACGGGGTTGAGCTCACGACGATCCGGTGTGAGCCGGGCGGCGTGGAAATGGAGGGGCTCCGCGGCGGACGGGCACTGCGCGTCCGCGCGGGCTTCGTCATCGACGCGAGCGGCACGCGCGGCTTTCTGCATCGCGCGCTCGGCCTTCCCGAGCGGCCGCTGACGTGGCTGCCGCCGACGCAGGCCCTGTACACGCACTTCACCGGCGTCGCGCGGTTCGGCGAGACGCCCGCCGCAGGATTCGATGAGCAGCCACCCTTCCCGGTGGATGCGGCCGCACTGCATCACGTGTTCCCGGGCGGGTGGATCTGGGTGCTCCGATTCGCGAGTGGGATTACCAGTGCGGGCGCCGCGGTGACGGATCGCGTGGCCGCGGCAGTCCGCCTCGGTGAGCAGGGCGGATGGGAGCGCCTGATGGCAATGCTCCCGTCGGTGCAGGCGCAGTTCCGGGAGGCACGGGCGGTTCGCCCGTTCATCCACACGCCGCGTCTCGCTTTCCGGAGCGCCGTTGTGACGGGTCCCCGCTGGGCCTTGCTGCCGTCCGCCGCCGGCGTCATCGATCCGCTGCTCTCGACTGGCTTTCCGCTGACCCTGCTCGGGATTCTGCGCCTCGTGCGGCTCTTCGAAGCGCACGCGCCGGCGACCGTTGCGTTCGACCACGGGCTCGCGCATTACGGACGTCAGACGCTCGCCGAGCTCGATGCCACCGAACAGCTGGTGGGCGCGCTCTACGCGTCCATGGACGATTTCGAGCGGTTCAAGCGCCTCGCGCTGCTCTATTTCGCCGCGGCGAGCTACAGCGAAACCGCGAGACGCCTCGGCCGGAATGAGGCCGCACACGCTTTCCTGCTGTGCGACGATCCGATCTTCGGACCCGAATTGCGCGCGTGCGCCGCGAGCGCATCTGCCCCGATCGCCGACGGTGATCGCGAAGCGCTGTTCGCCAGGATCGACCGTGCCGTGCGGCCGTTCGACGTGGCGGGGCTCAGCGATCGCGGCCGACGCGACTGGTACCCTGTACGCGCGGACGACCTGCGCGGCGCAGCGCCGCTGCTCGGTGCCTCTCCGGGCGAGATCGACGCGCTCCTCGAGCGCTGCGGCTTCGCAGGTGCACACGCCGGCGGAGCCGGGAGGGGGCGCTGACATGGCACACGCCCTGGCAGCATGCCCGTCGGTTATTCGCTGGACAGGCGTGCTCGCCCTCGCGACCGCCACCGTCCTCACGGCGGGCGGGTGCCGGCGACAGCCGACCATCTCCGACGAGAACTACAAGCAGGCCGTCGTGGCGTTCTATACCGGGCTTGCGGCACTCGAGACCAGCCAGGAGGTGCTCGCGCGCCGGCACCTCGAACGCGTGACCACGCTGGCGCCGCACGAACCGGCGGCCTGGGCCGACATCGGCCTGCTGCTGCTTCGTCAGCAGGAGCTCGATGCCGCGGCCGAGCGGCTGACGAAGGCTGCCGAGCTCGCGCCCGACCAGGGCGCCATACAGCGGCTGCTCGGCCTGACCGAGAGTCGCCGCGGCAACCTGGCCGAAGCGATTGCGCCACTGGAAGCGCGCACTGTCGCTCCGGCCCGACGATGGGAAGGCTGCGTACGCGCTGGCGCTGGACCTCGAGCGACAGGGCAGCCCCGAAACGCTGCAGGAGGCGCAGCGCACGCTCGATGCGCTCGCCGAACGCACCGGCAACGTCGTCGCGCGCCTCGAGTACGCGCGCATTGCGGCGAAGCGGGGAGATGGCGCCGCGGTGCAGCGGGGCGTGACTGCGCTCGCCGGTGCCGCTGCGGGGTGGCCGGCAGACATCCAGGAACGACTGCGATCGGTGCAGCAGGCCGCCGCCTCGAACCCGCGTGCCACCGGGCCGGCGATCGCGTTCCTGAAGAACGTGCTGATGCGGCTGCCGGATACCGGCGATGGCTGGCCGCCCTGAGCACGCCGCGGGAGGAAGTGGGCCAGCCGATCGATCGCTTTCTCGTGCTGCCGAATCCGACGCCACAGCCGGCGGCCGCGGACGAGTCGTTGGCCTTTACGGTGGAGCAGGCGAAGCCGGGGGCGCCCGTCGCGGGCTGGGCGGGTGCGGTGTGGCTGGGCGTGGACGGGCTGCCGGTGCTTGCAACGTGGGACGGCACCAGCGTGCAGCTGGGCGGCCGTTCCGTGTGGACGCGGCCGCGACCGAACGGACCGGTCCCCGCGAACGCCACAGCAGGCTCGCGCGAGACGGTCCTCGCGGCGGACTTGAACTACGACTTCAGGACCGATCTGGTGGTCACTGGAGAGCACGGCATCACGCTCCTTCGGCAGCGGGAGGACGGGACGTTCGCGGACGCCACTGCCGCGGCCAGGCTGCCGGAGGCGGTGCGATCGAGCGCCGCGGCAGGCGCATGGGCGGCCGACATCGACACGGATGGCGATCTCGATGTGGTCACTGCGCCCATGGAGGGCACGGTTCGCGTGTTGCGGAACAACGGCGATGGCACGTTTGCGGTGCAGGAGCCGTTTGCACAGACGACGCGGATCCGGGGCTTCGTCTGGGCCGACGCCGATGGCGATGGCGTGCCCGACGCGGCGCTGCTCGACGCGGCAGGCGTGACGCGCACCTATATCAACGCGCGGGGCGGGACGTTCCGTGAACGGCCCGTGCCCGCCGCGTTCCCCAAGGCCGTGGCGCTTGCGGCAGCGGAAGTCACCGGTGATTCCGTGATGGACGTGCTCGCGCTCGGCGCGACTGGTGCGATCGTGTCGCTCTCGCAGTCCTCCGATGGCACGAGGTGGACAGCGCGTGAGGTGGCGCGCGTGGCGTCCTTCACGAGTGGAATCGCCCCCGGCGCGGCGGGCCTGCTGGTCGCCGATCTCGACAACAACGGCGCGGCCGACCTCGTCGCGACCGCCGGGTCCGCGGCCCACGTCGTGCTGCGCGGGCCAGCGAACGCGTCGCGCGCCGCTCGCCGAGCCGATTCGTCTGGACGCACGCATCGGCCGCCGATATGGACGGCGACGGCCGCGTCGATCTGGTGGGGCTCACGCCGGATGGTCACGCCGCGGCAGCGAAGAGCCGCGGACGCATGCAGTACGCGTGGCAGACGCTGCGCCCGCACGCCGCCACGGCTACGGGTGATCAGCGCATCAACTCGTTCGGAATCGGCGGGGAGGTGGAGCTGCGGACCGGGTTGCACGTGCAGAAGCGCCTGATTGCGGCCCCCGTGGTCCACGTCGGCATCGGCACGGCAGCGCGAAGCGAGGTCGTGCGCATCGTCTGGCCGAACGGCACGCTGCAGTCCGAGTTCGACGTGCCGGCGAATGGGGCCATTCCGGCGACGCAGCGGCTGAAAGGCTCGTGCCCCTGGCTCTTCGCCTGGAACGGCCGCGAGATGGCCTTCGTCACCGACGTGCTCTGGCGATCGCCGCTCGGCCTGCGCATCAACGCGCAGCAGACGGCCGACGTGCTGATGACGGAAGACTGGGTGCGCGTGCGCGGCGATCAGCTCCGGCCGTTGCACGGCGCGTACGATCTGAGGATCACGGCGGAGCTGTGGGAGACGCACTTCTTCGATCTCGCCTCGCTGCTCGTCGTCGACCACCCCGCCGGCACCGAGGTCTTCGTCGACGAGCGTTTTGCGGTGCCGCCCCCGTCGCTCGGCGTAACGGTGACGGGACCCGTCGAGCCGATGGCCGCGGCCCGCGACGATCGCGGCGCAGACGTCACGGCCCTCGTGCGCGACCGCGACGATCGTCATCTCGATTTTGCCGGCCGTGGAGCCTACCAGGGGATTACGCGCGAGCACTTCGTCGAAGTGACAATCCCGGACGCTGCACCGCGACACGGACCGCTGTGGCTTGTGGCACAAGGCTGGATTCACCCGACCGACAGTTCCATCAACGTCGCCATCGGGCAGGGACGCCACGAGCGGCCCCGGGGGCTGCGGCTGGCGGTCGCCGACCGCACGGGCCGGTTCCGGACCGTCCGCGAAAACCTCGGGTTCCCCGCGGGCAAGGACAAGACGGTGCTGATCGATCTCGCCGGGGTGTTTACGGGCGATGGACCGCGCCGTCTGCGCCTGACGACGAACATGGAGATCTTCTGGGACCGCCTCGGCTGGGCAGCTGGGCGTCCCGACGTGCAGGTCGCCCCTCGACGGATCCCGCTCGGCTCGGCCGAACTGCAGCACCGGGGGTACTCACGGACGGCGCCAGCGGCCCCGGGGTCACCGGAGCGGCCCCTCTATGAGACCGAGGGCACGACGCCCCGATGGCTGGATCTCGAGGGCTACTACACCAGGTTCGGCGACGTCCGTGAGCTGCTGCTCGGTGTGGACGACCGCTACGTGATCATGAATGCGGGCGACGAGCTGCGCCTGCGGTTTCCGGAAGCGCCACCGGCGCCCGCGGGCAACGTTCGCGACTTCGTCATGATCACCGACGGCTGGGAGAAGGACGGCGACTTCAACACCACGTTCTCCCGCACGGTGCTGCCGCTGCCGACGCACCGGAGCGCGCAGTACGATCAATCGCCTGGCCGGCTCGAGGACGATCCGGTCTACAAGCAGCATCAGAAGGACTTCGCGGAATACCACACGCGGTACGTGACCCCAGACGCGGCCCGCCACGCGCTGACACGCCAGAGAGATCCCGGACCATGACACGCTACGCACGACCGGTCCTCGCGCTCGTTTTCATCGCGCTGCTCGCCACGCCGTACCTGATGCGGCGATACGGTCCCCGGGCGGCCGTGTCGGCCGGCACGGTGAGCGACCCGCGCTCGCAATACGGGTTCAGGCTGAAGGAGTCTGCAAAGGCCGCGGGCATCGACTTCCTCCACGAGGCGCCCACCCTCGACGCGAAGCTCGCGCACATCATGCCGCAGGTGGCATCGATGGGCGCGGCGGTGTCTGTCGTCGACGTGGACGCCGACGGGCTGCCCGACCTGCACGTGACGAACAGCAGGGAGGGCTCACACAATCGTCTGTACCGCAACCGCGGGGACGGCACCTTCGAAGACATCGCCGGCCGCGTGGGCCTTGCCGACGTGAATCGGCGGGAGAACGGCGTCTCCATGGGCGCCGTCTGGGGCGACTACGACAACGATGGCTACGAGGACGTGCTGCTGCACCGGTGGGGGCGAACCGAACTGCTCCGCAACGAGGGTGGCCGCGCGTTCACGCCGGTGACCACGGCAGGGCTGCCGGAGTGGGCGAACATCAACTCCGCAGTCTGGTTCGATTTCGACCGCGACGGGCGGCTCGACCTGTTTCTGGGCGGCTACTATCCCGAAACCGTGAACCTCTGGCAGCTGGCCGATACGAGGATGATGCCGGCGAGCTTCGAGTACGCCGCGAACGGCGGGCGGAAGTATCTGTATCGCAATCTCGGCGGCGGCCGGTTCGAGGAGGTCAGCGAACGCGTGGGTCTGTCGTCTCGCCGCTGGGCGCTGGCAGCGGTCGCCGCCGACCTGCGGGGCACCGGGTATCCCGATCTCTTCATCGCCAACGACTACGGCGTCTCCGAGCTGTTCGTGAACGAGGGGGGACGGTTCCGCGAGGTGGGGCGCGAAGCAGGCGTGGGGTACGCGCCGAAGAGCGGCATGAACGCCTCGGTCGGCGACGTGCTGAACACCGGGCGCTTCGGCATCTACGTGTCCAACATCTCCGAAGAAGGCATCCTGCTCCAGGGCAACAACCTCTGGGTGCAGGCGTCCGAGCGGAGTGGCACGCCCGTCTTCGAGAACATGGCGCGATCCATGGGCGTGGACCTCGGCGGCTGGAGCTTCGGGGCGCAGTTTGGCGATCTCAACAACGACGGGCTCCTCGACCTGTACCTCGTCAACGGCTTCGTGTCGGCGTCGCGAAGCGAGAGCTACTGGTACGATTACTCGAAGGTGGCGGGCGGCAACGAGGTCGTCATCTCCGATGCGAAGAACTGGCCGGCGATGGGGACGCGCAGCCTGGGCGGCTACCAGCAGAAGCGGGTCTGGGTCAACGACGGCGCGGGGCGCTTCGTCGATGTCGCTCCGATGATTGGCGTCACCGATCGCTACGACGGGCGCTCGGTGGCTCTGGCAGACCTCGGGCGGCGGGGTGTGCTCGACGTCATCGTCGCGAACCAGCGAGGGCCGCTGCTGTTGTACCGGAACGACGTGCTGCCGGGCCGCCATTGGGTCGCGTTCGCCCTCGAAGGCGCCTGCCGGCCGGACGCGGCAGCGGAGAAGTGCAGCAACCGCAGCGCGATTGGAGCGCAGGTGACGGTGCACTGGAACGGGCAGCAGCAGGTGCAGGAGGTGTCGGGCGGATCGGGCTTCTGCTCGCAGAATGACCGCCAGCTGCACTTTGGTCTCGGCGAGACTGCGCGCATCGAAAAGGCGGTGGTCCGTTGGCCGTCCGGCCGCACGGAGGAGATCCCGAACCCCGCACCCGACCGCGTGCACAAGGTCAAGGAGCCAGTATGAACGGCCACGTCACGACTGCCGCGACACCCGCCCCCGCCGCGCAGGGCCTGCGGCGCTTTCAGTTCGACAAGCGCTATCTCGCTCCGGTGCTGGTGACGATGGTGCTCATCGCGGGGCAGGTGTCGTTCGGATTCCTCGAAAGCTGGTCTCGCACGGCGCTCGCGATTGCGACGGCGATCGCAGTCGAGATGATCCTGGGGCGGGTGTTCACCGGACGCTGGCCGCACCTGGCGAGCGCCTATGTGTCGGGGATCAGCGTGGGTATCCTCGTGCGATCTCCCGAGTACTGGCCGTATGCCCTGTGCGCTGCGATCTCGATCACGTCGAAATACCTGATTCGGGTGGACGGCCGCCACATCTTCAACCCGTCCAACCTCGGCATGGTCGCCATGCTGGTGCTCGCGGCCGACACCGTTGCGGGGCTCAGCGTGCAGTGGGGCAACAACCTGCTGCCGCTGCTGGCCGTGTGGTGCTTCGGCGCCGCGATCATCGCGAGCCTCGGCCGCTTCCACATCACGTTTACCTACGTGGCGGCCTTCGTTCTCTTCTCGGTCGTGCGGGCGCAGGTGACGGGCCATCCGTGGTTGAGCGAGGTCGCGCCAATCACCGGGCCGATGTACCAGCTGTTCATCTTCTTCATGATTACCGACCCGAAGACGACCGTGCGTCCCAAGTGGGCGCAGGCGCTCGTCGCATTCCTCGTGGCCGCGGTCGAAGCGCTGCTGCGCCTCATGGAGTTCGTGCACGCGCCGTACTACGCGCTCTTCCTGGTGGGACCGACGGCAAACCTGATCGAAATCGCACGCGCGCGCCGTAGCCGGCTCGCCGCGCCGCAAGCCGCGAAGACGGCCTGACGTCTTCAGCTGCCGGGCGCGTCGGGCTTGGATTCCGCACCGCGCGCTGCGGCATTCGGGCGCGGCGGGGCGCCGCGCAGCCAGTCGGCGATCTGCTCGCGGGTCCAGCGGTGGTCGTCGTTCAGATGAACGATCAGGGCCGCGATCGGCACCTTCTTGCGGCATCCGGCCGGGCATCGCTTCGATACGTTCTCGAGACAATGGAAGAACCGGTCCATCCGGGTCGGGTGCGTCCCACGCACCGACTCGGGGAGGCGATACACGCCGTCGTAGGCGGCACCGAGGGCGCAGGATCCGCCTTCAGGACCGAAGTACGTCCCGAACGACTGGCGAGGGCGTCTCTCGGCGCCACTGAGGATCGCCTCGGCGAGTTCCTCTTCATCCTCGCGCTGCAGATAACTCATGTCGACCCTCCCAACCTCCGGCGCATCACCGTTCGACATCTGCTCGCATGCAGGAGACCCGCCAAGGAGTTGACGGCGGTTTTTGGCCGGAATTCCGCCCGCCGCGTGACGGCCGCGACGACCGACTGTGCGGCCGTGGGACGAGCCGTCTCGTAGCCGGTCAATCCGGTCGGGAGCAGGCTGCTGCGCAGCGCGGGGCCGGAGGTGACCAGACGCTATGATCGCGTCGGGCGGATTTCCGAATCCGAAATGGGAGCCGTCACGAACACGCCATGGGTATGGCTCGGATCCGCGTCGTTGGTGGACTGCGCGAGGTCAAACCAGAGATCCCAGGCGCGATCCAGCTCCTCGTCCGACAAGCCGACGAGGTTCGTGTCGTCGTCACTCAGCATCACCATCGCTGTCGTCCTCGGGCGGCCGGACGGCGGGCGGCAACAGCCGCTCGGCCAGGGCAACCACGCGCGGGTGGGCCGCGGGCAATCGTCGCTCCGCGGCGGCCAGCCTGACGAACGCGGCCAGGTAGGAAGCCGCTGCCGCGGCGTAGGCGTCGACGCGCGCGCGATCGGTGCGCTGCTGCGCGTCCCGCTCCCGGGCCAGGGCCACAACGACCGCGTCGCGATTGCCGGCCGCCGCGGCGCGAACCGCTTCACGCGTGCTCGCACTGGCATGCAGCGGGGCAAGCGCCAGCAGACGGTCCGGATCGGTGGTGAACCGGACCTCCAGTGGTGGCGGCAGTCGCGCGGCCAGCTCACCGATGATTACGTGGTCCTTCGCGCGCTGGGTGCGCTTCATGCGAATCAGCGATTCGAGGTCGATCACCAGCAGCGGGTCGACCGCCGTCGCAAACAGCCGCTCGAGGCTCTGTCGACTCACGCGCGGCGGGCGGCTGAAGAAATCGCACCGCACGCGGCGCTCCCTGTCGTCCATGAACTCGAAGTGGCTCGACCAGCCGCCGGCCAACCAGTGCCGGTCGAGTGGAGCACCGGGGCGGTACGCGGCACCGCGGGCTGCGAGAACGTCCAGGATGTGTGCGCAGGCTGCCTCGGTCTCGCGGATTACCCAATCGCCATCCTTGCTCATGATCGCGATTCGGTAGTAAACGACCGCCTGGCCCGACGCCAGCGCGGCTATCGGCGCGGTGGCGTTGAACGCGCGTGTCAGCTCGAAGTAGACGTTCCCTGGCACACGCGCATTCTACCGCCCGCACCATGGCGATCAGGCCCCGGGGCCCGCCGATCTAATGCGCGCGACCGACCCGGCGCAGAAGGACTAGGCCACAAGTGGCCTGTATCGATTGAATCGGTAGTGGATTTCGGAGCGCGGCACGTGGGGCAGGCCTTCAGGCCTGCTCGCGCGTACCGATTTGCAGGGCTGAAGCCCTGCCCCACATGAGTGGTTCAGTGACAACACAAGCGAGCACTGGGTCTAGCTGCACCCGCCGCGCGTGTCCGCCGGCGGTGATGCCGCGCCCGGGCCGGGCGACGTTTCGGGCGTCTGTGTGCCGTCGGCGCCGGGCGGGGCACTCAAAGGCGTAGGCGGCGGTCCGGACGGGGGTGGTTGATCCGACGCCGTGATCCCCTTGCCGAGGCGCAGCGAGTAGCTGGTCAAAAAAATGTGGCGGGGGAACGTCGCATCCCCGGCAATGCCGGTATACAACGCTCGGGGTGCGAGGACTTGCGAGTGCCTCAGTCGGCCCGCAGGGCCACCGTGGGATCGATGGTGGTTGCCCGTCGCGCCGGAACGTAGCAGGCGATGGCGGCGACGCTGAGCAGCGCCGCAGCCGCGACGGCGAACGTCGCCGGGTCGGTTGGCGAGACGCCGAACAGGAGCGAGCTCAGGGCCCTCGTGAGGGCAAGCGAGCCGACGATGCCGAGAACCACGCCGGAAACGGCCTGTCGCATGCCCTGGCCCAGGATCAGGCGCCTGACGGCGCCCGGATCCGCCCCAAGTGCGACGCGGATACCGATCTCGCGGACGCGCTGACTCACGACGAACGACACGACTCCGAACACGCCGATCGATGCAAGCACCACCGCAACGGCGGCAAACAGGGTCAGCAGCAGCATCGAGGAGCGCATCGGTGCAACCGAAGCCTGCACGATTTCCTGCAGCGAGCTGACGCTGAACACCGGCAGGGCGGGGTCCAGTGCCTGTATCTGGCGGGTCGCCGCCCGTGCGACGTCCGTGCTGTCTCCGACCGTGCGCACGACGAAATCGAAATTGCTGAACAGCGGCATCACCGCGTGAGGCAGATAGACGATCGCGGGAGTCTCGGCGTCCAGCCCTTCGAGCTTGACGTCCTCGACGATACCCACGATTGCGGTGGGCGGAAACGGCCCCTCGAGCGGCCCAAGCACCACCGTCCGGCCGATCGGATCCTGCGACGGCCAGAAACGGCGCGCCAGCGATCGGCTGATCGCGACGGAGGGCGCGTGATCGGCACGGTCGTCGCCCGTGAGCAGCCGTCCCCGCACCAGGCGAATGCCCATGGTGTTGAAGTACTCGGGGCTGACCACCTGGTAGCGCACGACGGGAGGAGTCTGCTGCGCAGGCAGCGGACGCCCGCTGATGTTCAGCCAGGCACCGCTGCCGCCGCCTGCAACAGGGACGCGATCGACGATGGCGGCCGAGTCCACGCCGGGAATACGGCGCACGCTCTCGAGCGCACGCTGAAAGAACTGCAGCCGCCGGGCGGGCTCCGGGTAGCGGGACTCCGGCAGTGACACGCGGAACGTCACCAGGCGAGCCGCCTGAAACCCGGGATCCACCTGCTGCAATCGCAGGAAGCTCTTGAGCAACAGGCCGGCGCCGGTCAGCAACACCACGGCGAGCGCCAGCTCGGAGATCACGAGGGCGCCTCTCAGGCGATGCCGGCCAGTCGCTCTCCCGCCATCCCGCATCGCCTCCACGGTCGTGCGGCTCGCGAGCTGCAGTGCGGGCACGAGGCCAAAGAGCACGCCGGCCAGGACGGAGACGAACACCGTGAAGGCGAGCACGCCCGCGTCGATGGTGACCTCGTCGATCCGTGGCAGATCCGGCGGCAGCAGGGCGCGGAGCAGATCCAGCAGCACGGCAGCCACCCCGAGCCCCGCCGCGCCTCCCAGGACGCCGAGCAGCAGGCTTTCCGTGAGCAGCTGCCGGACCAGTCGTCCCCGTCCTGCGCCAACGGCCTGGCGCAGCGCGATCTCCCGCCCGCGCGTCGCGGCGCGGGCGAGCAGCAGGTTGCCGACATTTCCCGCGGCGATCAGCAGGACGAGCGTCACGGCGCCCATCAGCACGAGCAGGCGCGTGCGCACGTTGCGTGTGAGGTCCTCGTCGAAGGGACGGACGGCGACCGTGACGTTCTCGTTCGCTCGTGGGTGCGCGTGCCGCGCGCGCGCCATGATCGACTCGAGCTCCGCGGCCGCCGCACCCGGGGAAACGCCAGGACGGAGGCGGGCGACCACCTGAAGGAAGTACTCCGTTCGCGACTGCCGCAGCTCCGCAGGGAACCCGGAAGGGATCCAGAACTCCGCGTCACGGTCGGGAAAGCGGAACGCCAGCGGCATCACACCGACGATCACCGTTGCACGGTCGTCGATCAGAATCGAGCGTCCAATCACCTGCCGGTCGCCGCCGAACATCCGTTGCCAGGTGCTGTAGCCGAGGACGATGACCGGGGCCGCGCCGGGCCCATCGTCCCTGGCGGTGAACGTGCGCCCGAGCAGGGGGCGGGTCTGCAGCACCTCGAAGATGCTGCCCATGCTGCGGACGCCCGCCAGCCGCATCGGCTCGCCCTGCCCCGTGAGGCTCACGTTCGTCCAGCGGTACGCGGCCATGGCGCTGAAGGTGGTGCTCCCACGGCGCCAGTCGTCGAAGTTGCCCGGCGACACTGCGCCGCGGGTGTACTCGCCATTCAGCGCCTTGTGCCAGAGCGTGTAGAGCCGCTCGGACTCGTGGTACGGCAAGGGTCTGAGGAGCACGCCGTTGACGACGCTGAAGATAGCGGTGTTCGCGCCGATGCCCAGCGACAGCGTCAGGATCGCGACGGCTGCAAAGCCTGCGTTCCGGCGCAAGGCCCTCAACCCGTAACGGACGTCCTGCAGCAGCGTGCCCATGTGTTGCTCCGTCGCGCCGGCGAACCGCGTCCCCGGCGTGGTGCCGGCCCGAACACGGTCCAACATCCGTGCCCGGTCGACCGCTTGTGGAACTACCGTGAGTGGGCCGAAATCAGCAGGTGGGGGCGGGCAGGCGTCCGGTGGCGGGACTGACCGTGCCGGGATCGAACATCTGTAAAAGACGGGTTGGAGAGACGTGGCTCAGAGGGTCGCGCGGACCGCGGCGCCTGACTGGTGTGCTGGCGGCGCTCGTCGATGCTCCAGATTTCTGAACAGATCTGGCATCGGAGATACACCCGCGGGCCGCCGCTCATGGTGGCCTCGGCAGCCGTTGCCGTGCACCGGGGGCACGGGGTCGTCCTCGGGCGAGGGATGTCAGACGATGCCGGTGATCCGCTCGAGGCGTGCATGGTGGCTCGCAGGATGCCCATGAGAACTGTATGTATAAGTTCGCCGTATGTCAACCGCGTGCCGCCTGGCCCTTCCAGCCGTGCGCCGACATGTCCTATGATGCGCAACACAACCATGGAGAGACGGCACCAAGGTCCGGAGACGCATCCCCCGGTCAGCGGCTTCTCGTGTCCCGACTGCGGCGGCACCCACGTGCGCCTCGCAACGGTCGCGGATCGATTCTTCTATCTGCGATGCGACGCCTGCGAGCAGGTGTGGTCGCATCCCGAGCGGCGGCAGATGCAGCGGCGCCTCACCGAGCGTTGACGCGCGGTGGCGCCGTTGACGAGCGCCGCCGCGGCAGGCACGGGAAAGCGGCGCCGCTGCTGACACAGCGGCCACGCGTACCCGGCATCGCGCGTCTGGCTCCGGGAGCACCTCAATGGCGACGAAGCAGCGTGATCTCACGTCTGAGGGCCTGACGATCCTCCAGGGCAGCTCGCGCAGGGACTTCCTGAAGCGGCTCGTTGCAGGTGCCGGCGCTTGCGGTGCGGGCGGACTGGACGTGGCGCTGGCTTCCGGATGGAACGCTGCGGCCCGGCAGTCCCCCCCGACGTACACCAACCCGGTGTACGCGGGTTCGATGCCGGATCCCTTTGTGCTGCTGCACCAGGGCACGTATTACGCGTTCGGCACGACCGGCAGCGACCGAACACCGGATGGCCGCGTCTTCACGGTGCTCCAGTCGACGGACCTCGTCGACTGGAAGGAGCGTGGAGGCGCGCTTACGCCACCCACGCCTGACGCCGCGAACCAGGACCTGGGCGCCGGAAGTCGCGAACGAGAACGGCATGTTCTTCCTCTATTACGCGCTGGGTGGGAAGGAAGAAGAGAAATTCTCGCTCCGGGTCGCG
Source organism: Vicinamibacteria bacterium (assembly GCA_963763095.1). GTDB lineage: Bacteria > Acidobacteriota > Vicinamibacteria > Vicinamibacterales > JAENWD01 > CAVUCH01. Next base: position 329,428 of record CAVXNR010000015.1, on the reverse strand, counting down.
ACCAGCCGCACGCCGGAGGGGCCGTACACCGACAACGGCACCCCTCTCGTGGATTGCGAGCGTAACCGGTTCACGATCGATGCCCACCCGTTCAAGGACGTGGACGGGCAGTGGTACATGTTCTACGCGCGCAACTTCCTCGACACCGACGGAGGCGTGCTCCCCGGCACCGCCCTCGTCGTGGACAGGCTCGTGGACATGACGAAGCTGGCCGGCGGATGTCGCACCGTCGTGCGGGCGCGGCATCCGTGGACACTCTATGAGGCGAAACGACGCATGAACGTCTACGACAGGACGTTCGACGAGTGGCACACGATCGAGGGGGCGTTCGTCCGCCGTCATGACGGACGGTATTACTGCTTCTACAGCGGCTCCAATTACCAGACGGCCTCGTACGGGGTGGACTATGTCGTCGCAGACCACGTCCTGGGACCGTACAGCGGGCAGGGCCGCGAGGCGCGCGTGCTGAAGGGCGTGCCCGGCAAGGTGCGCGGGCCCGGGCACCACTCGATCGCCCTCGGGCCCGACGGCACATCGGAGTATGTCGTGTATCACGCCTGGGATGCCGCCATGCAGGTGCGGCAGCTCTGCATCGACCCGCTGGCGTGGACACCGGACGGTCCGCGTTGCGTCGGCCCGACCACCACCCCTCAGCCGCGTCCGGCGCAGCGGGTGCCAGCGCCCGCCTGAGCGATCCACACACCGCCTGCCACCTTCTTGCCTGCGACATTGTCGAACGCGGTTTCGACATTGTAGAATGCGTCTTCACGGCCGCGAGACGACATGCGCCACCAGCGTCGACCCGGTCGCTGCGGCGCTGCGCGGCCCCGCAGCGCGCCTGTTCCGCTCGCTGCTGCCGTATGCCGAGCGGGACGAAGTGCTCGCCGATCTTGCGGGTGAATACGCCGACCGCACGTCACGCCACGGCCGCACGGCCGCGCGCCTCTGGCTGTGGCGGCAGATCCTCGGCTCCGTCCCCGCGCTCCTGCGGCGCAGCTGGTGGCGGGGGTGGACCGGTTTCGAACCAGGCGCCAGCCGGATGCGCTCCGGGGGACCCATGTTGGAGAGCTGGATCATCGATTTGCGGTACTCGGCCCGGCGATTCGCAAGCCGGCCCACCTACACCTTGCTTGCGTGCTCACGCTGGCGCTGGGCGCCGGCGGCACCGCGGCCATCTTCAGCATCGTCCGGACGCTGCTGCTCGATCCCCTGCCGATCGCGCGCGAGGCGGAGGTGGGCGTGTTCTGGATGCCGGGTGACTGGAACGATCAGGAGTTCCTGCACCTTCGGCCGGGCTTCCCGGGGTTCCAGCAGCGTCGCCGCCTACAAATCGGAAGGTGCGACGCTCGAGCGCACCGGCGACGCCCTGCGCCTTGTGCCGGGCCTTTCCGCCTCCGCGGAGCTGTTCCAGGTGCTCGGCACCGGACCATTGCTCGGCCGAACGTTCCAGGCCGGGAGACGATCGCCCCGGCGCGCAGCCGGTGGCGGTGCTCAGTCATGGCCTGTGGCAGGAGCTCGGAGGGGACCCCGCGCATGATCGGGCGGCAGCTGCGCCTCGGCGGCACGAACCGGACCGTGGTGGGAGTGATGCCGCGTGGATTCTGGTTCCCGGACCCGACAACGCGGGTGTGGCTGTCGCGTTCGCTCGACGCCGACCGCAGGGTGGGCGAGCTCTCGCTCATCGGACGCGTTGCCGAGGGGCGACGGATTGACAGCATGCAGGGGCCACTCGGGGCGATCGTTGCCGCACTGCGCGAGCGCTTTCAGTACCCGCCGCAGTGGGACAAGACGAAAGCGCCAGCGATTACGCCGGTGCGCGAGTACCTGGTGGGCGACGTGCGCCCAGGACTGGTAGCGACCTTCGCGGCCATGACCCTCATTCTCCTGATTGCCTGCGTCAACGTGGCGGCGCTGATGCTCGGCCAGGTCGGCAGCCGTGCAACCGAGATGGCGGTGCGCTCGGCACTGGGCGCGGGACGCCACCGCCTCACCCAACAGCTGGTCATCGAGTCGCTGCTCGTCGGCGCGCTGGCGGGCGTGAGCGGCGCATTGCTGGCTGCGGCGGTCGTTCGGGCTCCTCGTGCAATCACTGCCGCTCGGCGCGCTGGCCGAGACGGCAACGCCTCGACTGGAACATCTTCTGGACGGCGATGGCGGTGGCGCTGCCGGCGGCCGCCCTCATTGCAACCGTTCCCGGCCTCGCGCTCTGGCGGGGGAGCCTGCAGTCCACGATGGCGACGACGCGGACGGGCGGCATCTCGACGCGCGGCGGCCGGCTCGAAGGTGGGCTCGTGGTCGCGCAGATCGCGCTCGCGGTCTTGCTTGTCGGCGGGCGCGGGCCTGCTGCTCCGCACGCGTCGCGAACCTGCGCGGCATCAATCCGGGACTGGACGTGACGGCCGTGGCCGTGCTCGACGCCACGGTCCCCACGCAGCTGGACGCCGACGCGCGCCGGAGGGCGTACCTGGACGCGCTGCCGGCGTTGCAGGCGCTGCCCGGCGTGCGTGCGGCCGCCGCGACGCAAAAGCTGCCGCTCCGCGGGTCCGGCGACAACTGGGGCGTGTCGGTCGTCGGACGGCCGGATCTGGACGGCGGCACCACCTTCGTCCGCCTCGTCACGCCCGACTACTTCCAGGCGCTCGGAATCGCCGCTGCGCAAGGGACGGGGCTTCACGGCGGCCGATCGGGCCACGACGGAACGCGTCGTGGTGATCAACGAGGCGTTTGCGAAGAAGTATTTCGCGGCTGACGATCCCACTCGGCCGCGTGCTGCAGACCGGGTTCGATGACCGCGGCGAGCGCATCATCGGTGTAGTCGGCAACGTCGCAGAGGCGAACCTGACGGATGCCGCCGCCCCCGCGCGGTACATGCTCTACGAACAGGTGCCCGACGGCATCGTGTCCGAGACGACGTTCGTCGTGCGGACGGCGTCCGGTCGCCGAGGTGCCGGCGCTAGATCCAGGCCGCGCGGAGCACGCTCGCGCGCGAGGCGCCCCACCTGGCGGTTCACCGCGTCACGTCGATGCAGGCGGTGTTCGACGAAGCGGTCGGGCCCGCAGGGCAGGTCGTCACGCTGGTCTCGCTGCTGGCCGGGCTGGCGCTCGTGCTCGGCGCCGTCGGGGTCTACGGCGTCATCTCTCATTTCGTCGCGCGCCGCACGCGCGACTACGGCATCCAGATCGCCCTCGGTCTGCCCCCGGCGCGGCTCGTGTCGCAGGTGGTCGGGCGGGGTCTGCGCCTCGTCGGCATCGGGAGCGCGGTGGGGGTCGCGTCGGCGCTGCTGCTCACCAATCTGCTGTCGTCGCTCCTCTATGGGGTGAGCGCGGCCGATCCCCAGGCGATCGCCGGCGCGGTGCTGGCGCTGCTCGCGGTGGGCTCGCTCGCGGCGTGGGTTCCGGCGCGCCGTGCCAGCCGCACCGACCCCGCCATCGTCCTGCGCGAGCAGTAGACCCGAGGACAAGTGCCGCACGCGCACCGCAACAGGCCGATGTAGTTGCCGGACTGCATGCAGCCGGCTGAAGCCCTGCGCGACCGCATGCTTCAGTTCCGGCCGGTGCGCCGGCGCACGACAGGCGCCGTCGAAGCCAGACACAGTGCCGCGTGGAGAATTGCCATGAAGTTCGCGATCAGGTCTGAGGCCGCTCCGCTCGGCACGTTCGAGGAGCAGGTGCTCCTGGCAGTGTTTCGCACCGGGTCGCAGGCGTACGGGATGAACGTCCGCCGGGAACTGGAGCAGGTGACCGGGCGCGACGTGACCATCGGGTCGGTCTACGTCACCCTCGATCGCCTCGAGTCGAAGGGCCTGGTGGACTCCGCGCGGGCGGCGCGCGGCGACGCCCAGTCACGCCGTGTGTTCGTCGTCACGCCGGCAGGAGCACTGGCGCTGGCCGACACGCGGTCGATGCGCGAACGCCTGTGGGCAGGCGTGGAGCTGCGAGGCTTGCTCCGCAACGCCTGACGCACGGCCGCCTCTTCCGTAACGAGATCCTTGCGTGCGCGCGGGTTTCGGGATGCAATGGCGCGTCCGCGATGTTCCAGACCCCACCGCTCCTGCGCGCCGGCTTCGCGGCCGTGCTTGCTGTGTTCGTTGTCGTGGCCTTGCTGGCGGCAGCCGCACTCCGGCGCGCGGAAGACTCCGGTCGCCTGCTGCTGCACACCGAACAGGTCCTGACCCAGATCGAAGCGATCCTGGCGCGCTGCGTGGAGGCGGAAACCGGCACCCGCGGCTTCATCCTCACCGGCGACGAGCAGTTCCTGGAACCCCTCAAGGCCGCAGACCGCACGCTGCGGCAACACCTGAATGAGCTGGCGGCGCTTACGGTGGACAACCCGCGGCAGCAGCAGCGGGTCGAACTGCTGCGGACACGCGTGGCAGCCACATCCACAACCTGGGCCTGCTCGAAGCCGATTACCACAAAGGCCGGCCGTTTCGACCGGGAAGGGCGATCGAGCAGCGCGACGTGATGAGGCTCGTCCGCGAAACCCTGAATGAGATGAAGCGCGACGAGATGGTGCTGCGCGATACGCGACTGCGGGACGACGCCGCCGCCGTGCAGCACACCCGCATGCTGGGTACGGCGGTCGTCGGGCTGATGGGGGCGCTGCTGGTGTGGGTCTACGCGCTGCTCGAGCGCGACGAGCGGCGCCGCGCCGCCAACGCCGCGGCGCTGCGGGACGTGAACGATGCCCTCGAGCGCAGAGTGGAGGAGCGCACCACCGCGTGGGCGTCGGCCAACGCCGAGCTGAATGCCGTCGTGCAGCGGGAGCAGCAGGCGCGGGCGGACCTGGAAACGGCGAGCCGCCTGAAGGACGAGTTCCTGATGACGATCTCGCACGAGCTGCGCACCCCCTTGAACACGATCCACGGCTGGGTACGCATGCTGCGAACCGGCGCGGTTGCCGAGACGCAGAAGTCCCAGGCGCTGGAGATCATCGAGCGCAACACCCGCGCGCAGACCCGGATCGTCGAAGACCTGCTGGACGTATCGCGCATCATCACGGGAAAGCTCCAGCTGCACGTGCGCCGCATCGACTTGCGGAGGTCGTACAGGCGGGCATCGAGTCGATCCGGCCTGCGGCCGCCGCCAAGGCGATCGAGCTGGAGACGCGCATCGGCGAGGGACCCGTTCCTCGTCAGCGGAGACTGCCGATCGCCTGCAGCAGGTGGTGTGGAACTTCCTCTCGAACGCGCTGAAGTTCACGCCCGCGCGCGGCCGTGTGACCGTCACGCTCGACACGCGCGAGAACACCGTGCGGTTGTCGGTCGCGGACAGCGGCATCGGCATCGTCCGGGAGTTCCTGCCGTTCGTCTTCGACCGGTTCCGGCAGGGTGATACCGGCACGACGCGGACGCACGGCGGGCTGGGGCTCGGACTCGCCATCGCGCGCAATCTGGTGGAACTGCACGGAGGCAGCGTGGAGGTCGACAGCGCCGGCCAAAATCAAGGCACCACGTTCACGGTGCAGTTGCCCTTGGCCGCACCCGCACGAGAGGGTCAGCCGGGCGAGACGGTCGATGGCTCGCCCGCACCGGCAGGATTGGTGGTCGATCCCGTCCATCGGCTCGACGGGTGTCGTGTGCTCGTCGTGGACGACGAGGCGGAATCGCGGGATCTGCTGGCCCACGTGCTGGAGCACGCCGGCGCGAAGGTGGCCACGGCGAGCTCCGCGGTGGAGGCCTGGGCCGTGCTGCAGTCGGACGCACCTGACGTGCTGGTCTCAGACATCGAGATGCCCGGTGAGGACGGCTACACGCTGATACGCCGCGCGCGCGGCCTGACCACCGTCCAGATGCGCCGCATGATCGCGGTGGCCGTCACCGCGCACGCCCGCCCGAAGGATCGCGTGCGCGCGCTGCAGGCCGGCTACCAGTGGCACCTGCCGAAGCCGCTCGAGCCGGCGGAGCTCGTCTCGGTCATCGCCTCACTCCTGTCCTCGGAGGAGCGCCCTCACGGAGTGCCGCTCGCCTGATCGCGCCCGACCCCCAGCGCATCCGCCACCCGATTGATGTAGTTGAACCACGACGCGATCAGGGTGATCTGCAGGATCCCGCGGTCGTCGAATCCGACCTCCCGCAGCCGGACGTGGTGCTCCGGCGAGATGCCGGGTCGCATCGCGCGTGATCTGCTCCACGTATTCCAGCATCACGCGATCCTGGGACGACATCGGCACCGCCCGGAAATCGCGCGAGAGCGCCTCCACGAACGCCTCGTCCAGCGTGACCCTACGCAGAAACTCTGCGTGCGACTCCAGTCAATACTGGCACCGGTTCGCCGCCGACACGACGGTCGTAATCATCTCGTGCTGACGGCGGGTGAGCGGGAGGTCCGGAGACATCAGCGCGCCGAATGCCGCGAAGGCGTGGTACATCGCGTCCGGGATGAGGGAGTGCGACCCCACGATCCCGTCGATGTCCCGGTGGTGCGGATGCGTGGGCTCCGCGTACTCGATGGGGTAGAGCGCCTGCTGCGCTTCGCGTGCCTTGCGCAGGGTCTCGTCGGAATCGAAGGGGATGGTGCGAATCCACGTCATGAGTGAATCTCCGTCGGTGAAGGGGCGAGTGCAGCGGCCGGCCGCGCCCGGTAGACCGGCACGCCGAGGGCCACGACGGCGACGCCGAGCGCCGCCTGGAGCGGGTTGTTGACCGCCAGCAGCACGAGCAGCGCGGCCACCATCCCCAGAAAGATGAGCGCCGGCCACGGGTGCCCCGGCGCACGCCAGGCCGCGTCGCGGCGGTGCAGCACGAAGACGGCTGCCACGGTCAGCGCGATGAACGCGACCGTTACGAAGATGAAGTAAGCCACGATGCTGTCGAACGTGCCGAACAGCACGAGCATCGAGGCCAGCAGCGCCTGTGCGCCGATGGCGCGGGCGGGGGTGCCAAACCGGGGGTGAACGGCGGCCGCCGCCGCGGGAAAGAGCCCGTCGCGCGCCATCGCGAAGTAGACGCGCGGTGCCAGCATCAGCATGGCCCCGAGGCTGCCGAGCACGCACGCCACGACGATCCCCGCGACGATGGTGCCTCCCGCGGGGCCGAGCAGCACTGCGCCAACCTGCGCCACGAACGCCTCCCCGGCACCGACCTGCTCAATCGGAATGACGTACATGAACGCCAGCGTGGTGACGACGTACACGAGCGTCACGATGGCGAGCCCGAGCCGCAGCGCGCGCGGCATGGTGCGTATCGGGTCACGCACTTCACCCGCGATCTTCGTCACCTCCCACCATCCGCCGAACGAGAAGAACGCAGCCACCAGGGCGCCGGCCAATGCCGGCCCGAAAGGCGCCGCCCCGGCACGGCGCGCGACGAACGGGTGGAAGTGCTGCCAGCTGCCGCCGGTGCTCGCGAACGCCACGCCCACCAGGCCTCCAATGAGCGTCAGCTTCAGCACCGCGAGCGCGGCCAGCACGCGGGTGCCAGGGCGGACGCCGACGATGTGCACGGCCGCCAGGACGAAGATGGCAGCCACGGCGACGACGCGGAGTCCCACCGGCCCGAGCGGCACGACGAATCCGACGTAGCTGGCGACTCCCCAGGCGAGGGCCGCGGTGATTCCAGGGTCCATGACCAGAAAGCACTTCCACCCGTAGAGGAATGCGACGCTGCGGCCCGAACGCCTCCCGCAGGTAGACATAGCCGCCTCCGGCATCGGGATACCGGGCGGCCAGAGCTCCGTAACACAGCGCCCCACAGAGGGCCATGCCGCCGATGAGCGCCCAGACGATCAGCACCCACAGCGGCGAAGCCAGCGTGCGGATGATCGTGCCGGGGGTGAGGAAGATCCCGACGGCAATCACCTGGCCCACCACCAGCGCCACCGCTGAACGGAGCGTGAGCTCGCGCGCGAGCGCGGCGTGCGGCTCGGGCATCAGAAGGTCGCCCGCACCGCGAACTGAAAGGCGCGCGGCCCGCCGGATCCGAATACCCCGCCGGCGGTGGTGACGGCGCGCCCGAACTGCGATGAGGTCAGATAGCCGGGCTCCCGCGGATCGTCACTGTCACGCACGAGCACGTTGGAGAAGCCCGAGTAGTTGCGGTTGGAGACGCCAAGGACATTGGTGACGTTGAACAGGTTGAAGACCTCAACGATCGGCTCGACCCGAATCCGTCCGGCGGCAAACGGTCGCGAGACGCGCAAGTCCAGCGAGTTGAACGCGTCGCTGAACCGTGCGTCGCTGCTCACCAGCGGCAGCAGCTGCCCGTCCACGCCGCCACCCTCGTTCAGCCCGGTGATCGCCGCGTTGAGGTCGGCCGCGGTCTTGAACAGGCGGCCTCCGGCGTTGCGCTGGAACACCGGCACCCGCGACTGCGCGTCAGGCAGGAGGATGTCCATCGGGACACCCGAGGCGATTGTCCAGATGGGGGCCACGAGTACGCCACCGCCCACCTCGTGCCCAGGCCGCTACCGTCATCCGGTGCCGCTGGTCGTTCGGCGTCGGTCCGTACTCGAGCCGAAGGTTCTCATTGTCGATCGGGCCCGCGCCGAACGGGATCTGGTCGTCGTTCGAGTAGTTGAAGGCCTTGCTCAGCGTATACGACGCACGAAATCCGCCGCGCGCCATCCGCCCTTCGGCGCTGACGAGCAGCGCGTCGTACTTGGTGTTCACGCTCGACTCGAGGTTGACCACGCGATCGGGTCCACCCACCACGGGATTGAACACCTCGCCCACCGTGCGGCCGATGATGAAATGGGTCCCCAGGTTGTGCACGCCGTCGACGCGCAGCACGACGCGGCCGGGCAGCTCGTGCTGCAGGCCGATGTTGAACTGCTGCACAGAGGGGTTCTGCAGGCTGTTGTCGATGATGTTGATGCCGGACGCCCCGGCGCCGGGCAGGATGAAGCCCGTGAACGGGCTCGCCGTCGACGGTGCGAACGGCGGGAATTGCCCCGTGGCCTGATCCAGGAAGAAGACGTTACCGGCCCGCACCTCGATCGGCAGCGCCCGCCCATCCAGCCCGCGTTCGAGCGACTGGATCTGCAGCGTGACGCGATCGTAGTAGATGCCGTAGCCGCCGTGCACGCTGGTGCGCCCACCGGCCGGGAACCCAGTTGAACCCGATGCGCGGTCCGAGGTTGTTGAGATCGCGACGCCGTTCGCCCTGCAGAAACGGGAGCACCAGCGGGTTGATCTCCCCGACGCGCGAGATGTTCTTGACGTCGGTGTCGACCTCGTAGCGCAGGCCCAGGTTGAGCGTCAGGTCCGATCGCACGCGCCAGTCATCCTGGACGAAGGCCGCGAGGTAGTGATTGTCTGCGTCGGGGATCACCAGATTCTGATCCGGCTTGCCGCTGCGCAGCGTCACCGCGAACAACAGGTCACCATCGTCCACCCGCCCGTCGCCGTTGTGATCGAAGCCCGCGAAATCCTGGACGAACTCGATCCGGCCCTGCCGGAACACGCCGAGATCAAACATCGCATCGACGTTCTGCCACTCACCCCCGGCGTGTAGCGTGTGGGCGCCTTTCACTAACGTGACCGTATCGGAGAGCTGAAACCGCTGCTGGTCGGTTCCCTGGGGCACGCGGAACGAGGAGCCGTCCTGCAGGCTAGGAAACGTCAGCTGCGGACTGACTGCCACCGGGTCGATCTGATTCTGGAAGGTGCTGAACGAGACCGACGTCACGTTGAGCAGCGTGGGCGACCACGTCCGCGTCCATGTGCCGACCACCGACTGGTAGCGGTTCCGGCCCGATTGGCGCTGCAGCGCCGATCCAATCGCACGATCGAGGGTGCTCGCGGAGGTATCGTCCGCGCGCTCGCCGGCGTAGCGGAGCGCCAGGGTGTCCGAACCGCTCATCCGCCAGTCGACGCGGGCTGAGCCGAGCAGATCGTCGAGTGGTGCCGGCGCAAACGTGCGGCGGATCGTCCGGGCAGCACTGTCTCGCGTGCCCACCAGAACCGCCCCGTCCTGATTGCGATACTCCGCCGCACCGAACCAGAACGCCTGCCCGGGCACGATCGGTCCGCCGGCGGCAGCCGCGAGCTGCTGGCGATCGAACGGCGGCTCCTCGCCGGAGCCGCGGTCGTAGGTTGCCGGGAGTGCTCCCCAACGGCTATCGCGCAGGAAGAGCGATGTGGAGCCGCGCAGCTCGTCGCTGCCCGACTTGGTCACGACGTTGATCGCTGATGATGCCGAACGCCCTGACTCCGCCGTGAAGCGGTTCGTCGCGATCTGAAACTCCTGCACCGCCTCCTGCGTGACGTTCTGCAGCGGCCCTCCCACGACATCGTCGTTGTTGTCCGCGCCGTCGACCATGATGTTGCCGCCCCGCCCGAGCTGACCGGCGGAAGAAATCGTGACGGTGTTCGACTTCGTCGGGTCGAAATTCGGCGCCGGCGCGTTCCCCGGCACGAGCAAGGCCAATTCCAGGAAGTTGCGGCCGTTCAGCGGCAGCGATTCGATCAGCTGTGCAGGGATGACCGCATCCACCACCGATCGGCTGGTGTCGATCGACACCACGCCGACCGCTCCGCCAACCACGACCGTCTCGCGCACGCGCTGAACGGCCAACTCGACGACGAGCGAGGCGGTCTGGCCGACCTCGATCACCACACCGGTTCGGCGCGCTTCGCCGAACCCTGGTGCGGTCACGGTGATGTCGACAGTCGCCGGCGGGACGTCGGGGACCACGAAAGAACCGTCCGCGTCGGAGGTCGCGCGACGGGTGAGCGCCGTCCCGCGTGTCACCACCTCGACGACCGCCGAGGGGACGGGGCTACCCTGCGGGTCGCGAACGGATCCGCGGATCGTTCCGGAGGTTGCCTGACCAGCCGACTCGCCCGCGAACGCCACCATGGCAAGCGCGACGCACACTCCAACACGACAGACACGAATCATGTGCCCACTCCTGGGTGGACGGCCGGCCGTCCGGTTTCTGTGTAGGTAGCAAGAATCCGTTGCTCAGCGGTGGCGACGGAGTACGCGTTCAAATTAGGTGTGCGCCATTGAGGGACTAGCGGCGCACCCGTTTGGGACTGCCGGTTGGCCCGGAGGCCGACACAAGGCCCGGAGCCTGGCTCCCAGGTCCCTCGAGCGTGGAGCCGGAACTTCAGTTCCGGCGTTGACAGAGATGTGGAGCCGGAACTTCACCCGCGATTCACTTGTGCAGTCATGTGGGGCAGGCCTTCAGGCCTGTTAGAGCGCACCGGTTTGCAGGGCTGAAGCCCTGCCCCACATCAGCGGTGCGGTGAGACCACAAGCGAGCACTGGGTCTAGTTCCGTTGAACCGAGATGTGGAGCCGGACCTTCAGTTCCGGCGGACAGTTCCCGAAAACGTCCGCGCGAGGTGCTCGATTGTCTGCGCGATGCTCCACTGACCCTCGACATGCTTGCCCAGCTCCACTGCCGAGAGACGCCCGGCGCTCTCGTCCAGAAGACCGGCGGCACGCCCCAGATATCGATCCATGAACTGCAGCATACCCGCGAACCGATCTGCGGATGCCGTCTCCCAGCTTTCCTCTTGGCGGAACTGCCTGAGCGATGATACGTACACGCATGCATTCAGGCCGGGTGACGGCGGCAGTCGCCGTCCTCCTGTGCGCGGCGCACGCCGCGACCGCCCGCGATCTCCCCAGCACGGCACCCATCTCATCGTGGACTGCGATCCCTACCCCCATTCCGCGGTCCGCCCTGCTCTCTGCGGTCGATCTCGATCCAGGGCTGTCGCGCACGCTGACGCTGATGCAGGTCGTCAGGCGGCTTCACGAGGACGACACACGCCGCGGCACGTTGCGCGCCCGTCTGATCGCCGCGCTGGTCGCGGCCGGCGAGGGGCCGGGGCGAGCCCGGGGCACGCGAGAGGCCAGGCAGGACGCAACGGCCGTGCTGACGGCTGCGGGGACAGGCACGCCGGCAAGTGCCGGCGAGGACGACGACATGGTGCCACTGCCGCTCACCGAAAAATTCTGGGAATCGTGCGTCACCAGGCCGCGCAAGGTGCGCGGCGGCGTGGGAGCCGCGATCCTGACCGACCCCGCGGTGGGCTTGATGTATGTGGCCCTGGCGAGCACCGACACCGCCACCCGGTTGTTCCTTGCGGGTGAGTGTGCCCGGGTGTCGGCGATCGCGCGCACGCGTGCCGCGGCATTCTCCGTGGTGGCGCGGAGCTTCAGGGTGCAGGACGGCCACGCCATTCCCCCGGGCGGCGAAGCGGCGCTGCCGCTCTGGAAGCGCCTCGGACTGCCAGTGACCGATCCGTCGGCCTTCCTGATGCGCCTTGTCTCGGCCGACGCAGGTCGCCTCGCGTATTTCTACGACACGATCGCGCAGCTCGAGCCCGCACGGCAGCGGTTTGCGCTGGGCCTCTCCGAGCCCGCCGGCGCCGACATGGCAATTGGCGAGGCCATCTACCGCGTCTCCGCGAGCAGCGATCCCTCCTGGTCGATCGTGGACCGGCCCTTTGCGCGAATGACCATCGATGTGGGCCTCGTCCTGCAGCAGGTGCGCCTCACGCCCGACGGGCGTCTCGCAGGTCCAGGCACGGACGCATTCCTCTCAGCGATGTTTGCCGATGGAGACGTGGACCGCGAAGTGGACGATCCCGCAGCGCTGCTGAAGGGACCGACGCTTGATGCGGCGAGCCTCGTCCGGCTCGTGATGGTGCCCGACTGGACGCGCAGGCGTGCCCGGCTGATGAGCGTGTTGTTCGCACAACGGGTGTTTGCGGATCTGCAGCCAGCGGACGCTCCGGCTGCGCTGACGGCGTTACGTGGCGTGTCCAGGGTGGAGACCCTGCCGTTTGCGCTCGAGCGGATCGGCGTGCGCTCTCCAGCCGTCATCGCGGCGGCCGTTCGCCGAAGCCTGCTGTTCGGGCCGCCGGTGGCAGGGGTCATGGCTGTGCCCGTCGATCGGCAGCGCGCCGAGATCAGCGGCTTTCAGGCTTCCCTCGCGCTGATAGAACGGCTGGTCTACGCGCGAGCGATCGATGGCACCGCCGCCACCAGCCTCATCGAGCGCTTGCTGGATGAGGGCCAGCCGGATCCGCTCGGCTACCTCGCGCACGTCGCCCGGTGGCTGGAAGAGGAATTGCTGGCACGCGTGCCGGGCGCACGCACGCCGCCCGCCGAGCCTTCACACGCCGAGTCCGGCACACACGCAACGGCGCCAGTCGAGAGCGCAGAGAATCGTCGCGAGCAGCAGCTGCTGGACCTCCTCGCCGGCCCGCCATCGCAGGCTCCGACGGTAGTGCGCTGGGAGAACACGGAGTACCGGATCGACCTTGCGGCGGCGGAGCGCGTGCGGCTGCGCGCCATCCGGGTGCGGCAGGGCGGGCCCACGCTCGATGATGCGCTCGAACTCATCGCGAGTGCGCGAACCGTCAGGGAAGCGCGTGACGGCGCCGACCTCACGGCCGTTCGGGCCACCATCGTCCGGCTCGCGGATCATCTCGGGCCGCTCGAGGGCGGAGAGGGAGGCCAGGCGGGGGCGCCTGCCGATTCGCGGCCGGTGCTCAGCGCAGCCGCGCACGCGCTGGAGGGTCCGAACGCCTCGGCCGGCACACGGATTCAGCATGCGCGGCGCGTGGCGGACGTCGGCGCCACCGTGCTCGGCGACGCGCTGCGCTCGATCGTGTACGCGTGCGCGCTCGGCGACGTTGAAGGTCAGGCCTTCCTCGCGGGCGACGTCTCACGCCTGCACGAGTTCGGTCTCGACGAGCCCGAGGCGACACGCCGCCGCATCCGCACATGGGAACTGCCGGTTGACGTGGGCGCGGGAGGACAGCCGTGGCACCTGTCCGGCTCGCTGCTGGCCGTGGATCTCTCGATGAGCCGATTCGCCCTCCGCCGGGCACTCGGCGAAATGCCCACGCGGCAGCCCACGTTGAGCGGCCCGGATCGGCGAACCCTGGTCGCCACCATGGCCCTGATGAACCCCGCCGATTTGTCCGACGGCACACGAACCGTGCTGGTGGATGCCATGCGGCGCGGCCGCGAGGTGCTCGACGCGGCCTTCCAGCGGCCCGACTCCGTCGGGGAGACGCTGCGCCGAGCCGGCATCACCGGGTGGCGCGCCCAGCTGCTGCCGTGGGCACGCGCGTTCGAGCCAGACGCCGTGCTGCCGATGGTTGCCCGGTCGGAACTGGTGTGGCTCGGCGCCGGGCAGCCCCTCCCCGACGACGTCGACAAATGGGGCGCCCCGACGCAGCCGATCGATGGCGCCTGGAGGCTGCGATTTCCCGGACCGGAGGCGACCGACGATGTGGCCGGACGGCAGGCATCCGCGTACCTGCCGGGTCGCTTCGCCGATCTCACTTTGCGACTCGCGGAAACGATGGCCCAGATCGGCCTGCCCTCGCCCCTTACGCGCGAGGTGCTGCGAGCGGCGCTCCAGCGCTTCGTCGACGAAGTCCGTCCTGCGTACCCGGACGACTGGCTCGCGCTCGTGCGACACGCCGACGCCCTCCGGCGCACACAGGTCGAGGACTATGTGTACGGGTTGACCGTGGCTGACGGCCCGCTCGTCCCGGCAGATGTTGCAGCGGTGCGGCCATGAGACGGGCAAGCGGTTGTCTCGCGCTGGTGCTCGCTGCGGAAGCGCTCCTCGCCGCCCAGGCGAATCCGACCGCGCCGATCCTCACCTTCGTCTCGCCATTGCCCGACACTTACGTCAACGGCCCGACCACGCTGCGGGTGCGGATCGAGGCTGAGCGTGGATCCGTCCAGGAGATCAGCATCTTCGCGGATGGGCAGATCGTGTGCACCGTTCAGCGGCCGCCATACGAATGCGCATGGGATGCCGGCGCGATCCTGCGCGAGCACGTGCTGCGCGCCACGGCCACACTCGGCGACGGCACCCGGGCCGTGGCAAACCTGCGCACGCGCGCGGCGGGCTACGTGGAGCAGGTGGACGTCGACGCCGTCCAGGTCACCGTGACCGTAACGGACAGCGACGGGAACCTGGTGCGGCGATTGCCGCAGGACGCGTTCCGCGTGCGCGAGGACGGCGTGCCGCAGGCCATCACGGCGTTCTCGAACGACAACATACCCCTGGAGATCGTGGTTGCGCTGGACGTCAGCTACAGCATGACGGAAGCCATGCCCTCGCTGAAGGCCGCGGCCGGGAAGTTCCTGGGGAATCTGCGGCCCGCGGATCGCGTGACGCTGCTCGCGTTCAACGACAACATCTTCACGCTTGCGCGGCAATCGACCGACACGGCGCAACGCGTCCGCGCCGTCGACCGGCTGGCGCCGTGGGGAGGCACCGCGTTGTACGACGCGATCCTCACGTCGATGAATGTGCTCGGGCGTCAGTCTGGCCGGCGGTCGCTCGTCGTGTTCAGCGATGGTGAAGACCAGTCGAGCGTCGCCACTCTGAAGCGCGTGGAGGCCCGCATGGAGACCAGCGACGCCACCATTTACCCTATCGGGCTGGGGCGGGGCGTCAGGGAAAGCGGGCTGCGCGCGATCCTGGATCGGCTGGCGGAGGTCAGTGGCGGACGCGCTTTTCTGACCGAGCGAATCGACCGCCTGCAGGAGAATTTTGGGGCTATAGTCGAGGAACTGTCGAGTCAATACCTGCTCGCCTACGTCCCCACTAACGGCGCACGCGACGGGGGATGGCGGCGCATCGAGGTCGATGTGGCCGGCGGCAAGTACCGCGTACGTGCGCGGCAGGGTTACCGGGCGCCGACACCGCGGCGGTGAAAGGGAAGCGCGTGCGCAACCGTTGTCTGATCCTGGCGCTCGGGGCCGTTCTGGTATCGTCCTCGTGGTCCGCGGCGCAGGATTCGCCCCCCGAACAGCCGACCTTCCGTGCCACTACCGAGCGCGTCGTGATCGACGCGGCCGTCGTGGATGAGGCGGGCCGCCCGATAACGGACGTGACCGCCGCCGAGTTCGACCTCAAGATCGACGGCAAGGCACGCGGCCTCCTCAGCGTCGAGTTCCTCCCCCATCTCGCGGAACCAGCCGCGCCGGCGCCCAAGGCCGGATTCGCCTCGTTCAGCAGCAACGAGCGCGCGCAGGCGGGGCGGCTCGTGCTGATTGCGATCGATCAGAACACCATCAACATCGGCCGCGGCCGGACCGCCTTCCTCTCGGCAACGGCACTGCTCGATCGGCTCGCTCCTGAGGATCGCGTCGGCGTCGTGGCGTTTCCGCGCGGTCCCCGGCTGGAGTTCACCGCCGACCGCAAGGCGGTGGACAACACGCTGCAGAGAGTGATCGGCACCGCGCAGCACACGCTGAACGAGGTGCAGCTGAGCCCGACCGAAGTCCTGTCGATCACGCGCGGTGACAACCGGTACCTCGGCCCGGTGCTCGATCGTGAGTGCCAGTTCGCCTTCGCTACCGACGCCGATCCCCTCTCGCGTCAGCAGGAGATGGCGGCCTGCCGGTCAAAGGTCGAACAGGAGGCGCGCTCGCTCGCCGTCCTGCTCCGCGAGCAGACGACGGCGTCTCTGAACATGCTGCGCGCGATCGTTACGCAGCTCAAGCGCATTCCGGCCCCGAAGACGCTCGTCTGGGTCTCGCAGGGCATGCTCGCGGATGACCGTCGCCCGGATATCGCCCGTCTTGCCGATGAAGCGCTGGCGGCACGTGTGAACATCTACGTGCTGCACCTCGACCCGCCGGACCACGCCGACGCGTCGGCGCCCCGCGTGTTCTCGACGTTCACCGAGGACCGTGAGTTGATGAGCGAAGGCCTGGAGTTCATGGCCGGTGTCGGCCGCGGGGCGCTCTTCCGCACGACAGGCACCGCCGAATTCGCCTTCACGCAGATCGCGAACGAGCTCGCCGGGTCCTACCTGCTGACGATCGAGCCGCAGCCTTCGGACCGCGATGGCCGCACACACGACATCGACCTCAAGGTGCGCCGCGCAGGCGCCGTGGTGCGCTCGAGGCACCGCTTCACGGTCACTCCGACACCGCGCGGACCTGCCGCCCCGGAGGAACAGATCACGGCCTTGCTCCGCGCACCTCTGCTCGCTGCGGAGCTGCCCCTGAAGCTCGCAACCTACTCGCTGGCGAGCGGCGACAAGGGGCGCGTGCGCGTGATGCTTGGCAGCGAACTGGGCGGGCCGACGAGTGCTCCAGACGACGTGGCGCTCGGCTTCGTCATCGTCGACGAGAAGGGCAAGGTCGTGCGCGACGGCTACCAGCAGGCACGGCTTGGCCCGATGGTGACGGGGGTGGCGTCGCCGCTGCAGTACAACGGCCTGATCGAGCTGGCACCTGGCGCGTACAAGATTCGTTTCGCGGCCGTTGACGGCAGCGGGCGACAGGGCAGCCTGGAGCACCGGTTCGAAGTAGGGCTCACATCGAGCGGCGGCATCACGCTCGGCAGCCTGGTCCTCGCGCCGCTCACCAGCGACCGTGGCCTCCGCGCCCCCGCCCGCGCAACCGTCGCGGTCCCGTTCCAGGCGTATGCGGACCTCCGGGTCGCGAAGGGCGTAGCGCCGGAGGCCGTGCGCGTGCGCGTCGAGGTCACGGATCGCACGACAGGGGAGGTGCTCACAGGCGCCGACGGACAGGTGCTGCCGGAGGCTGACGCGAAGGGCACGGCGGCCGCCCAGGCGCGCTTGCCGGTCGAACTCGTCCCGCCCGGCGAGTACGATGCCACGCTCGTAGTGACGGCGGGTGACGGCGAGCCGATGCGTCTCACACGTCCATTCGATCTGCTGACGACGGTCGCACCTGGCGAAGGGCTGTTCGCCGACGACATACGCCACCTGCCGGCGTCCGGCAACGACGCCCTGCTGGTGCCCGCCTACGTCACGCCGGTACTGGAGCAGGCGCTTGCCCTGGATGGGGCGAGCGCCGACCCCGCTACGCGCGACGCCATTGCAGCATGGACGCGGAGCGCGGCCGCAGCGGAGGATATGCTGCCGAAGGACCCCGAGTCGGGCGCCCTCCTGAGCACGACGATGGCTCGGGGCATCGCGCGGTTGCGCCGCGGCGATCTGGAGGCGGCTGCAGCCGCGTTCCGCACGGCGATCAAGCTCGCCTCCGACTTCCCGCCTGCCGCCGTCTACCTGGGGGCGTGCTATGCGGCCGGCGGACGCGACCGCGAGGCCGCGGGTGCATGGCAGCTGGTACTGGCGCTCGGACAGGAGGACGCGGTCGTCTATCGCCTCACCGCCGACGCGTTGCTGCGGCTGGGCGATGCGGCGGCCGCCGACGACGTGCTGAAGGACGCAGTGCACGCGTTCCCGCAGGATACGGAGTTCACGCGTCGCGTGGCATTGGCCCGCGCGTCGGCTGGCGATACCGCGCGCGCGCTCGACCTCATCGAGCCGCTGCTCGCGGGAGGGTCCGCCGAACCCGACGTGCAGGTGCTTGCGGTGAAGCTGGCGATCGCGCTCGCGGCCGGCAACCGCACGAGCGATCACGCGGAGGATCTCGCGCGCCTGCAGCGATACAGTCAGCTGCTGGCGCGTGGCCACGAGCGGCCGCCGCCGCTCATCGCCCACTGGATCCGCCATCTGGAGGGTGGGGCGCCGGCATCCAGCCCGCCCTGAGGCGATGCCCTTTGTGGCTTCGGCTCCGTCCGGCTCCCCCCCGGGCTATCAGTTCACCCGCAGAGTCCCTTTCATCGTTGGATGGAACGTGCACGTGTACGCGAAGGTGCCCTTCTTCGCGGCCGTGAGCGTCCACGACTCTCCGGCCGCGATGGTCTGGGAGTCGAACCCTCCCGCCTTCGACGTCGACGTGTGCGGGAATGGATCCTTGTTCACCCACATAACCGTGTCGCCGGCCTTCACCGCCAGCGTCGATGGATCGAAGCGCGATCCATCGATCGTGACCGTGTGGGTCGTCGGCGACCCGGCCACAGCGATCGGGGTCAGGGCCGTGGCAGACGCCGCGGCGACGGCGAACGCGGCGAGTAGCAGCAGCAAGCGGCGCAGCATGACGCGCCTCAATGCTTGCCGCCGAGCGTCGACTGCAGGTGCCGTGCGTGCTCGAGATGTGCGACGAAGGCAGGACGGACTTTGACGAGCAGCGCCTTCAGCTCCGCGTTCTTCGCGTTCGGGATGAGCGTCTTGTCGACGGCATCGAGCACCTGCTGGTGATACGCGACCTCATGGTCGACGTAGGCCTTGTCGAAGGCGTCGCCGCTCAGTGCGCTCAACGCCGTCACGTTCGCCGCGCCGCCGGCCTTCAGTGCCTTGCTGGTGTCGTTGTCTTCGGGAGTGACCTTCAGCCTTGTGACGAGCTCCGTCGCTGACTTGTTGACGCCCGTGTGGTCGGTGACCATCAGCTGGGCAAACTTTTTCACCTCCGCGTTGGTCGTCTTTGCGGCCGCCGTCGTGCCGGCGTCGATATCCACTTGATTCGCCGTGACGACGATGGCCGCGATCTGTGCGTCCGTGACGCTTTGGGCCGATGCGTGTGCGCCGGGTGCTGCGACGCCGAGCGCCACAATCAAAGCTGAGAGTTTCATGCGCATGCCTCCTGGGCTCGAGACGGGACCTCCCGTCATCTGCGCATTTGATGTATCCGGTGGCCCGGGCGTTCCCTGGGATCAGCAGGGCTGAAGCCCTGCCCCACATCGCGGAGGGTCAGCAGGGCTGAAGCCCTGCTCGACATCGCGGGGGGTCGAGGCGCGGCCGCGACTGCGGCAACTCTCACTGCTCGCCGCGGTCTCCAGACGGTGCGCTCAGCGTCGAGAGCACGCCGTGGACGATCCGGTCACACCGGTCGCCGGCAAACCCGAACAGGTCCGGTGTGACGATGTCGAGGTCGCGCGCAAGGGCCTCCCGCAGCAGGGCGCGCGCGCGGAACAGTCGCGTGCGCACCGTCGCGGCGGGAATGGAGAGGGCATCGGCGGTCTCCTGCACGCTCATATCCTCGACCTCGCGCATGATGAACACCGTGCGGAAGGCGAGCGGGAGATCGTCGATCCGCCGCTCCATCACGCGCTTCACCTCGGCACGGAGGGCGGCATGGGGCGGCGGCTCGATCGAGTCGTCGGACACCGTCTCGTACGTGGCCTCCCCGGTGTGCAACGGCGCGTGCAGCGACACGACGTTTGCGTGGCGCTTCTGCTTCCGGCGCCGCATCAGCGCCTGGTTGACGACGATTCGCGTGAGCCACGTCACGAGCTGGGCCTCGCGCCGGAACTCGCCCATGTGCCGGTAGGCATCGAGATAGGCGTCCTGCAAGGCATCCTCCGCCTCCGCGTCGTCGCCGAGAATGGCCCGTGCCACACGGAAGAGCCGCTGATTGTGTCGCCGCATCAAGGCTTCGAACGCCGCGTGATCGCGCCCTGCGACGCGTGTGGCGAGCTCGTCATCGGTTGCGTGTGCGGTTCCCGGCTGCATGAGGGTCTCCTTGCTCATTGGATGCAGACGGAGCACGCAGTGTTCCCGGTAAAGGCGGGGAAGCTGATCCTCAGCGCGCGCGGATGGCCTCGGCGATCGAAAGGATGGAGATTCCCTCGTTGGCGGCGTAGGTGCCTGTCTTGCCGTTGAGGCAGCGCATCCCGATCTTCCCGCCGCTGTGGTGCAGGGCAACCACCTGCCAGAGCCCGGCGTTGAACACGGGGGAGCCGGAACTGCCACCTTCGGTCGGCGCGCGGTAGTGCACGCGGCACACGCCCGCGATCGGAGGCTTGCCCGCGGGTGGGCCTTCGTGATCGATGAGCTCGTTGTCCTGGAACGAGAACGCGAGCTCGCGTCCGCCAGGGTGGCCGATGACGTATACGCGCGGGCCTTCGTCGAGCAGTGGCAGGGCGCGGGCGACCGGCAATGGCGGAATGTCGAACACCGGACGCCCCAGGCGCACGATCGTGGCGTCGTGCATCTCGATGGGCGAGCTCCACACAATCTCGCTCACCGGATACGGAACCTGGCCGTTCGCCGCTTCGAAGACGACCTCTGCCTCGTCAGGTCGAATCCCCGGAGCGGCTCCCGACGCATTGATCACGTGAGCGTTGGTGAGAACGAGGAGCTCGTCGCCGGCGGGCAGCCCCAGGTCGGCGCCGCGCACCAGGAAGCCTGTGCCAATGCGTCCGCCGAGTCTTGCGCGCACGGCCGCGACGCCGACCGCTCGATCGAGGCCTGTCTTCCACCACTGGTAGGTGCGTGTCCCCTCAGTGCCCAGCACCGCCTGCAGCTGCTCGTTCGAGGGTGGAGGCGTCTCGCGCACGCGTTGCACCTGCGCCGGCGTCAGATCGAGGGCACCTCCCGGCAGCTGCGCCAGGCGCGCCCGCAGGATGTTCACGAGGTCACGCCCGCGCTCGTCGTCGCGTTCGAGATCCCAGATTTCAGTGAACTGCCGCAGGGTGCTGGCCACCTGGAAGGCCCTGGCGTGCTCGTCTGCCACGTACGCGTGGACAGCCGATTCGACGGCGTTCCAGTCGCCCAGCCCCAGCGAAGCTTCGGCCCGTGTGGGCAGGAACCACTCGTCGCGTTCGGCCGGCGGAATGGCGTCGAGCGTGCTCACCAGCCGCTCGGCGAGCGGGCGGGGATCGGGATTCCCCGGTATACGGACACCGAGCCGCCGCGCGCGCGTGAGCAGCGCGAGGAGGTTGATCCCGTGCCACGTGTTGGCGGGGTTGCTGTCGTAGGGCGCACGGTATGCGGCGATTGCCGCCTTCAGTGCGTCACGCGATGCGGCAGTGGACTTGTCCCCGGCATCGAAGAAGATCTGCTTGTAGGCGCGCCCGAGCAGGCCCGCGGCCTCGACGCGCTCAGGGTGATCGGCCGGGAGCCGGCGCGCCAGCACCCGCAGCACATCGATCGCGACGGTTGCATGGCCGGTGTCGATCAGGTACTGGGCGTAGAGCCGGCGATTCCTGGGGTCGTCCGGGTCATGGCGGCTCACGGCTTCCGCGAGCTGGCCCATGCGTTCGTACTCGCGGGCGTTGCGCAGTTCCTCGACGAGCCCCTTCGCGACGGCGAGATCCTCCCCGGTCACGCCGGCAAGTCTCTTCAGCGCGTCCTGCGCACGCCCGCGCAGCCCGTCGAGATCGGTCGCAGCGGACATGGGGTCAGAGGCCGAGCATCCGCCCGAGCGCGGCCGCGAACGCGGGTTGGCGCATGTACTTGGTAGCGGAATGCCGCCAGGCACCTTCGTTCTGCACCGGAATGTCCTCCACCGCGGCGCCCGCGGGCCGGCCGTAATCGCTCGCAAGCTGCGGGTCCAATCCGCAGACCGGGTCGAGCCGATCGAAGAGGTTTGTCCATCCGCCAGTCACCTTCTCGGACGGGAACCCATCCGCGCGGGTCCACCCCGGCGTCAGCTTGTCCTGGATCTCGTCGAGGCCAAGCGGGCTGCCGATCGTGATGAGCCCGTCGACGGCCGCGCATCCGTCGAGGCGCTTCAGGCAGTCGTAGGCGATGACGGTGCCCATGCTGTGCGAGACGACCACGTGCGGCCGTGAGACCGCGGGCGCGCACACCGCGTCGAGGAACCGCTCCCGAATCACCCGCTGAATGTGCACGGCTGGGCGGCCCGGCGGCCCGTACTCGACATCGAACAGGTAGTGGTGCACGTCGCGCAGGAACGCGTTCATGACGCGCTGCTTGAGAAACCACGGCAGCGGGACGCGTTCGAGCGTGCCCTGCCGGGGGGTCGCCGCGAGCGCGGCACCCGGTACCGTCGCCGCCACGTCCACTTCCGGCTCCCCGGCCATCGTCGCGCGGAGGCGCGCGATGAACTCGGCCTCCTCCGGCGTCTGCGGCTGCGGAGGCGGCGCGTCGCCGGAGCCGTCGATTGCCGCCGGGGTGTTCTCGAGCACCCCTTCGTGCGCCGCGAGGTCGCTATCCGGCGGGTCGTAGAGCAGATCGGCCCAGTACACGAGCGAGCTCGTCACCCCAAGGTCGCCGAGGGGCAGCGGCGATGCGGCGCCGGCGAGCGTCTGTCGCCAGATGCGCAGCAGGTCTGGCGCCGGTGGCTTGTTCGAGATCCCGTGAATGAACGTCACGTGCGGCACACTGCATCTCCTGTACGTCAGTGCTGATCGAAATCGAACGACGGGTCTTCGCCGATGTCCGGAATGCGCGCGATGTGCTCCCCGGGATCGAGGCCCCGCGGTACCAGCCCCTCATGGCCGGGCAGTCCCGCTTCGGCCCGCAGGGCCCGCAGCCTGTTCAGCCATCCCTTCAGAAACACGCCCTGGTTCGGCTTCCGCGCGACGATCGCGCGATAGAACGCCTCTCGGGCGTCGCAATAGGCGAGCACGGTCTCACCCGCGTCACACGAGGCGAGTGCGAGCTCCGTCCCCGGGCCGAAGTCTCCGTCGACCGGACACTTGAGCGCCGACTGCAGGAACCGCACGGCACGCCCGGACCCCATGTTCACGGCGGTATCGAACTGCACGAGGTCCAGCGGGCCCGACAACAGATCGCACCGTGGCGGCACCCAGTAGTTGGACTCGTAAATGGCGTGCATCTCGGTATCCTCGATCAGCCGCACCGAACGCGGCGGCTGCCCCTGCCGCGCGCGCCAGGCGTCATAGACCTTCTGCGTCACACCCTTGTTGGTGGCGCCGCCGGGATCGGCCGGGTGATCGATGAAACCGCCTTCCCATCGCAGGATGAACGGCAGGGACACGTCGAATCGTGGGCTTGGCATCCTGTCACCTCGTCTCCGAAGCTCCGCGCCCGCGCGCGGGCTGTGGCGCCAAAGCCGCCGCCCTCGCGCGCGGCCAGCTGCATGGCGTGTGTCGAGGAGCGGATATTCCACGCTCACTCCGCGTCGCTGTCAAGTGGCCATATCGACGTGGAACCGGCGGTGTCCGCCGGGACGGAAGTGCCGGCTTCACGTCGTCACACGCTGGTGCCCGTTGCCGTCGCGGCGGACGCCGGCGGTCACGCGGATGACGATCACGGACGCGCCGGGGAGCGTACCGTCAAATCTCGAATCCAGATGTCTTTGAACTTCATGTTGCCCTGCCCGCCGGAGTGCAGCTGCAGCGCAATCCCGCCGTCCGAGGACTTCGGGCTCGGATCGGTGAAATCAATCATCTGGACGCCGTTCAGGCGTGCCACATAGCGGTTTCCCTCGACCCTCAGCAGGTACTCATTCCACTCGCCCTTGCGGACGACCGTCTCGTTCTCGGGCGCGGGCCACACGACCCAGCCGCGGCCGTCGCCATAGATGCCGCCCGTGTGCTGCATGATCGTGCAGTCGACCTCGAACTGCAGCCCCTGCGACACGTCTGCAGTGCCGGGCTTGAAAGCGGTATGAAAGAACACGCCGCTGTTGCCGTCTCCTTCACAGAGAAAACGCAGCGACATCTGAAAGTCGCGGTAGGGCTTCTCGGTCATGAGATACCCGTATTCCTTCGTGACGGCCACGCCGTGAATGACACCGTTCTCAACCGTCCACTGCTCGTTCCCCACCTTGACCCATCCCGAAAGATTGGTGCCGTTGAACAACGCCACCCAGTCTTCGCCTGGCGCCTTGGGCGCGGCGGCAGGTCCAGACTGCGCCAGGGCCACCGTTGCGAGGACCCACACGAGCACACACGCGTTCGCCAGCTGCTTCATCATGGCCCGCAGTGTACTCCCGTCTCCGCTTGAAATGGAGCAGACGCCGGGACGCGCATGAGGCTATTTCGGGTTACGCAGTACAATGAGCGATCGACCCATGCTGCACAGCCCCGAACTGGACGAGACCGGACTCGTTGACGACACGCTTGCGCGCGAGGTCGGCCGCCGCCGGACCTTCGCCATCATCTCCCACCCCGACGCCGGCAAGACCACGCTGACGGAGAAGCTCCTGCTGTACGCCGGCGCCATCGAGCTGGCGGGCGCCGTTCGCGGCGGCAAGGCCCGGCGTCACGCCACGTCGGACTGGATGGAGATGGAGCAGCAGCGGGGCATCTCGATCAGCTCCGCCGCGCTCGAGTTCGAGCTTCACGGCCATCACATCACGCTGCTCGACACGCCGGGTCACCAGGACTTCAGCGAGGACACGTACCGCACGCTGCTGGCGGTGGACAGTGTGGTCATGGTGCTCGATGCGGCCAAGGGGATCGAGGCACAGACCCTGAAGCTCTTCGAGGTGTGCCGCGCGCGCGCCATTCCGGTGCTCACGTTCATCAACAAGCTCGATCAACCATCGAAGGATCCGTTCGAGCTGATGGACGACATCGAACGCGTGCTGGGGATTGCCGCTGCCCCTATGAACTGGCCGCTCGGCGATGGACCCGACTTCCGGGGCGTGTACGACCTCGAGGCGCGCGCCGTGCTGCTGTACGAGCGTCGCCGGGCCGGCCTCCGCAACGAACCCGTGGCCGTGACGGACGCCGCGGACCCCATCGTCGCGGACACAATCGGGGCCGAGCGGCAGCGGGCGCTGATTGAAGCCGTCGCCATGATAGTCGGCGCCGGCACCAGCTTCGATCGGGCCGCGTACCGAGCGGGCCGCCAGACACCGGTCTTCTTCGGCAGTGCGCTGAACGACTTCGGCGTGGAGCCGTTCCTGCTGGCGCTGCTCTCCCTGGCGCCGAGCCCGCACGCGCGCACCACCGAGACGGGGCTGGTCGCGCCGACCGACCCGCATTTCTCCGGGTTCGTCTTCAAGGTCCAGGCGAACATGAACCCGCGCCACCGTGATCGTGTGGCGTTCCTGCGCATCTGCTCGGGACGCCTCGTGAAGGACATGGCCGCCGAACACGAGCGGCTCGGCACCACGATCCGGCTCTCGCGGGTGTACCGCTTCTTCGGCCGCGGGCGGGAAACCGTGCCGGAGGCGTACGCGGGTGACGTCGTGGGGCTCGTGAATCCCGGACAGCTCGCGATCGGCGACACGCTGTACTCCGGCAAGCGCGTCCGGTTTCCACCGATCCCGCTGTTTCCACCCGAGCGGTTCGCGATCGTCAGCCCGACAGACACCCGGCACAAGCGTTTCGACGAGGCCGTGCGCCAGCTGGCCGAAGAGGGACTCCTGCAGCTGTTCATGCCGCAGCACGGCCCTCGCCACCCAATCGTGGGCGTGGTCGGCGCGCTGCAGTTCGACGTCATCGAGGCCCGGCTGCTATCGGAGTACGGAATCCGCTGCCGGCTCGAACCGTTGCCGCACGTCACGGCACGCTGGCCCGTGCCGCTCGCGGCCGATACGCCGCCAGTGAGGCTGCCGACCTCGGGGGTGATGTCGGTGCGCGACCGACGCGATCGCCCCGTGCTGCTGTTTCAGTCCGACTGGCACCTGCGCTACACCACCGACGAGAACCCGGGGACCCGCTTCAACGAGCTGCTCTGAACGTCTGGTGGCCACAGGCGGCCCGCCGTCTGCGGCCTGGGTCTGGTGCGGGTCCGTGCCGACACGGCAGAGCAAGGCTCGCGGCGGCAGTTCTGCTCAGGAATCGCATGACCCCGCGCACGCTCCTCGTCAGCTCACGTAACAGCGCCTATCAGGTGCTCGAGAGCCTCAAGTCGAACCGGCAGAAGCGGCACAGGACCCAGACGTTCATGGTCGAGGGCGTGCAGCCGATCACCCGCGCCCTTGCACACGGGTGGGAGTTCGAGGCCGTGATCCATGCGCAACAGGCACGGCTGTCACCCTGGGGGAAGGAGGTCATCACGCGGTGCGGCGCGCTGACCCGCTATGAGTTGACGGCAGACCTGATGCGCGAGCTCAGTGGAAAGACCACCCCCTCGGAGCTGCTGGCCGTGATCAGGATGGCGCCGGACGAAGTGGGACGGATCCCGATGGGCAGGCATCTGCTTGCGCTCGTCATCGACACGCCTTCGAACCCCGGCAACCTGGGGACGATCGTGCGATCGTGCGACGCCCTGGGCGCAGACGGCGTGATCGTGACCGGCCACGCCGTCGACGTGTACGACCCCGCCACCATCACGGCCAGCCGAGGATCGATCTTTGCGGTGCCAGTGGTACGGCTGGCCTCACCAGCAGCAGTGGCGCACTGGGTGGCCGACGTCAGGCAGGCCATCGGCGAGTGCGTCATCGTGGGCGCAGACGAGAAGGGCAGCGCGGAGCTTTCCGCGCACGACTTCCGCCCCGGCACCGTGGTGCTGCTGGGCAACGAAGCGCGCGGGCTGAGCCAGGGGTATCAGCAGATGTGCGACGCGATGGTGCGGATCCCGATGAGCGGCTCCGCGAGCTCGCTCAACGTGAGCGTCGCGGCCTCGATCGTCCTGTACGAGGCATCACGCCAGCGTCGCGCTGCGTCGGCGTAACCTCCCGGCGCCTTCCGGTGGGTGTCACGGCTGCGACGCCGCTTTCCCCGGAGGGGATGGCCGGCTCACCGCCGACTGCGATTCGGTCAGACGGTCTCGGCGTGGCCGCTCAGGCGTTTCTTGGCATTCCGCTCGTATTGCTGCTCGAGGTAATCCACGCCTTCGACCGTAATGATCAGCCGTGACTGCTCGCCGCGCCTGATCAGGTTCCTCTGCAGGAGATACCAGAAGGTGAACTCGAGCTGTTCGAGGGGACGGCCGACAACGGTTTCGAGATCCCGATCGAACAGGCCGGGCTCGCGGGCGTCGTTGCGCCGGTGCGTGTAGAGCACCTCCAGCACCGTCAGGCGGACCGCCTGCTCGTACTCGAAGTCGCTGTCGACGTGCCCCGCCGACGACACCAGCCGCACGCGCAGCTGACGATGCTGGTGGTAGGCCACATGGTACTGAGCCCGCAACTGCGGGTCGCTCAGCACAGTGTAGGCATCGTGCAGTTGCCGGAAGCGGGCGGCATCGCCGGTCTGGCTGTTGTCCGGGTGAAAACGTTGCGCCAGCAGGCGATAGACGCGGTGGACCATGTCCGGGTCCGCGTTGGGGCTGATTTGCAGCGTTTCGTAGTGGTCTGAGCTCTCGGGATCCTGCATGCTGGGAAAGTCAACTCGTATATCGGACCCGTGCGCGCAGAACCTTAGACCCCATAGGCGAGCGGATATTGCGTGACAGCCTCGGTGCTGTCAACGGAAGGGCCTGAGCGGAGCGGCAGCGCGTTCGGGCTATAATTCCCAGTTGTTCAGCAGGGAACGGGCCTCGGGGTGCAGCCCCAGCCGGATACATGACGGCTACGAGCCTGCGCGCCGGCAACCCGGACAGAATTCATGAAAAGTACCGAACGCCACCGCATCAAGGAAGACCAGTTCGTCGCCACGCTCCAGGACACGTTCGAACGCATCGAGCAGAACCGCAAGCAGCTGCTGACCGGGATCGTGGCGCTCGTCGTGCTCGCCGCCGCGGTCGGTGGCTTCATGTGGTGGCGCCAGCAGACACAGGCGAAGGCGTCCGCGCTGTTCGCCGCGGCGCTGGCGGTGGCGGAAGCACCCGTGGTGCCGCCCTCCCCACCCGCCGGTTCAACCCTCAACGAGACCGCCCCGCCGCCACCGCCGGCGAACAGCTATCCGACCGAGCAGGCCCGGGCACAGGCGGCGCTGCCGAAGTTGATGACCGCCGCGGACGCCTACCCGTCGACCGTGCCTGGGCTCGCCGCGCGATACCACGCGGCGGCCACGCTGGTCGCGCTCGGGAAAGACCCGGAGGCCGAGAAACGATACCAGGAGGTCGTCGACAAGGCCGGCAGCAGCCTGTACGGAAGGATGGCGCGGCTCGGCCTGTCCGAGGTGCAAGTGAGGCAGAAGAAATATGACCCTGCCATCAATACGCTGAAGGAGCTGTCGACCACGGCGAAGGACGAACTCCCCCTCGATGGCGTGCTGATGCAACTGGGGCGCACCTACGCGCTGGCCGGGCGGAAAGCGGAAGCCGTGCAGACCTACCAGCGGCTCACGACCGAGTTTCCGACCTCAGGTTACGCGGGGGATGCCAAGAAGGAATTGGAGAATCTCAAGGCCGGCGCGTAGCGCGGGGTCCGTCAGAACCCGCGCCCAATCCGGACATACATCTCCCTGTTATCCGGGACCTCGTTCGACAGGTCCCGCCCCCACCCTACACCGACCATCCAGGTGAAGGGCAACGCGTAGCCGGCGGTGACGTCCGCGCCCGCCTCGACACCCCACGACACCTTCGCATCGGCAGCCGTGAACCGGCCCGTCCACGCGTGTCCGGCGTCCACGAACGCGCTGACGTGCACGGCACGCAGGAACACCGGCCACGTGCCGATGCCGCGCTCGACCCACCCGAGCGGCAGCCGGTACTCGGCATTGCCCAGGACAACGTTCGTTCCGAGGAACGTGTCGGCCGGAAAGCCCCGAAGCAGGCTGCTGCCATCCTCCTCGAAGCTGATGACGCCGCCATCCGCCCCGTGACCGCCCAGCCGGAGCGTGCGCCGCACGCTGGCGTCGCCGCGTGATGCCGCACCGGAGGCGCGCAATGCGAGCACGCCGTGCCGCGGTCCGAGCCGCAGGAAGCCACGGGTGTCGGCCCGATACAGCTCCGCGTCGCCGTCGCCGCCCAACCCGCGCCGCGTGAGTTCGACCGCCGCGCCGGCCGTTACGCCGTCTTCCGGGCTGATGGAATAGCCGTATCGGCGCGCGGTGTTGACGCTCCATCCGAGGCGCAACGCTCCGCGATCGAACTCGCCCGCGGCCGACGGTCCTGACACGACGCTGTGTTCCCGCCGCCACGATGCGAGCACGGACTGCGACCACCGGACGCGCCTGAACGGCACCAGTGCGCCCACGTCCACACTGCGCTCGCGCAGCGCCAGCGGCTGCCGCCCTCCGTCGGTCCCGTCGCGTAACAGCAGCGGCGTGGTCTCGTCCTCGTACTGGGTGAAGAACGTGGGCCGCCAGCGGTCGTAGGCGTAGGCCAGCAGCAGATCGGGGCGCGCGCCCGGCGAGACCGGCTCGACCGCGGTTTCTCGCGCCACCGACCATGCGGCCGTCGCGGCCCACGCGTGATAGCCGAGCGCGTCGGCTCCAGCCGTTGCCGCGCCCACACGCGTTTCGTGGTCGCCAGTCTCGACGACGGGCAACCACGCACGAGGAAGAAGTGTGCTCCACGGGCGATACGGTCCAGGGCGCGCTTGACCGGCTGCGGGAGCATCGACGGGAACGGCCTGCGAGTCAGGGCGCGGATCGTCAGCGGCGCGCTCGGCGCTCGGAGCCCGTGCCAGCGCGAGTGGCATCGAGAACACGTCGTCGCCATCGATGGTGTAGCCCACGAACACGACGGTCCGACCATCCGGCGACACGTCGGGCGCCTTCGCGCCGCCGGTTGTCTCGGTCAGGCGCTCGAGGCCGATGGGTGTGAGGCCGTTCCCGTGCGCCTCGAGCGTGACTCGATACAGGTCGAACGGTCCGCCAGACCGGTCGGACGCAAACAGGAGCGCACGGCCGTCCGGCGCCCACGCGGGCGTGACGTTGCGGCCAGACGGCGACGTCGCCACCACCGTCTCACCGCGCGTATCCGCATCGACGAGCACGATCTCGGACGGGCCGCCACGCGCACGTCGCTCGACGGCGATATGACGCCCGTCCGGAGACCATCGCGGCGAGGCGAATACGGTCGCCTCGCGCGCGCTCGAGTCGGTCTCGAATGCCGCGCGGCCTCCCTCGAGCTGCTCGCGATCGATGATCACCAGCGTGCGCACACCGCCGGACAGATGGACGGCGGCGACGCGCCTGCCGTCCGGCGAGAGGTCCACATCCGTGAGCCGTGCCCCGTTCGTGAGACGCCGTACCGCCCCCGTGTGCCGATCGAGCCTGTACAGGTCACTCGAGAGCGCGACGTTGCCCCTGATCTCGAGCTGATCGAAGTACAGCGCATCGTCACTCAGGCCGACCTGCTCTCCGCCATACCGCGTGGCCAGCCTCCGTGCTCCGCCTCCGTCGAGCGAGATGCGGTCAAGCGATGGAAACCCGTGTGCGTCGCGCCGCGAGTACACGATCGTGCCGTCGCGGTCGAAGCGCGGTCTGGACACCAGGTACCCGTGATGGGTCAGGCGCACCGCAGAAGACCCGGCACCGGCTCCTGCCTGCGCCGCCTCGTTGGGCGAGGCGGCGGGCGGGAAGTCGCGCGAGAAGTCGCGCCACAACCGGCCGAGCGATGCGCCGTACACCGTTCGGAAGGCGGCCGCGCCGAAGTACGGGAGGCGGCCGGCCGTGCGCCGCGAGAGATCCGCCAGCTTCTCTTCGCCAAACCGCCGCACCAGATAGGCGTGAAAGTACGCGCCGTACGCGTACCAGCCGTTGCCGGCGGGCCAGTCGATCAGCCCGCCGCTCACGCGATCGAGCGGCTCGAACGCGCCGGCGCGTGCCGCCTCTGCGACGACGGCATGGAAGTCGCCCGCGGCCAGACGCCCCTCACCGGCGCGACTCTCCTCGAAGGTGGCAAGACCCTCGATGTGCCACAGCGGGAGTGTGAGATTGGGGAACACGAACGGCGCCCGTCCGAACACGCCGCGCGCGAGTGCCGCCCACCCGCGCGAGCGGTCGAGATGCAGGACGTGCGCGTACTCGTGCGTAAACACCAGCCGCAACCACTCGCTGGTGTTCCCGATGGCCTCGTCACCGGTCGGTGGCACGGCAGTCATTTCGATTAGGTTGTAGGGGACCGGTGTTGCCCAACCGTTCGGGTCGTCGGCCTGATCGACCAGGACGACATGCGTGCGCCCCCGGGGAGCGTGCTGCATGAGGGCGGTAAGGTCGGCGTGCACGCGCTCGACGATCAGGGACAGGCGCAGCGCTAATGCCTCCTCGCCCTGATGGTAGTGAATGACGAAATGGGGCGTGGTCATCGACCGGAACCGCAACGACGGATCGTAGCGAGTCGCGGCGGAGGCCGGCGGCACGCAGGCGAGCATGTACGCCGCAAGGAGCGCTATTGCGCCAGTCGTGGTCTGGGGTCGGTGACAACGGTGTGAAGGCTGCACGACGGAACCGGTGTGCACCGCCCCCAGTGGGTCGGCCACGGCTCAGGCCCCTGCGTCCTTCTTCAGTTCGGCGAGCAAGGTCAGGGCCTCGAGCGGCGTGAGGCGATCCGTATCGATGGCGCGCAGGCGCTCCGCAAGGTGGTCCGTGGCAGGCGCGAACTGAAACAGCCCCAGCTGCTGCTGCGGCCCATCTCTCGTCGGCGTCACCGACGGGCGGCCGCCCCTCGCGAGCTCGTCCTGCTCGAGCGCGGTCAGAATCTCGCGCGCGCGCGTGACCACCGCGGCCGGCAACCCCGCCAGCCGGGCGACCTGGATCCCATAGCTGCGATCCGAGCGTCCCGGGACGATCTTCCGCAGGAACACGATCTCGTCGTGCCATTCCCGCGCGGCCACGTGATAGTTGACGATGCCCGGCAGTGCGTCGGCGAGGTCGGTGAGCTCGTGATAGTGCGTGGCAAAGAGCGTCTTCGGCCGTGCACGCGCGTTGGTCGCCAGGTACTCGGCCACCGCCCACGCGATGCTGAGGCCATCGAAGGTCGCGGTGCCGCGGCCGATCTCGTCGAGCACGACGAGGCTCCGTGAAGTGGCCAGGTGGAGGATGCTGGCCGTCTCCTGCATCTCCACCATGAACGTGGATTGCCCCCGCGCGATGTTGTCGGACGCGCCTACTCGGGCGAAGATCCGGTCGACCGCCGGCAGCTTCGCCGAGCGTGCCGGCACGAACGATCCGGCCTGCGCCAGCAGGCACATGAGCGCGGTCTGGCGCAGATACGTGGACTTGCCGCCCATGTTCGGGCCGGTGAGGACGACCAGCTGGTGCGTCGTGCCGTTCAACGTGATGTCGTTCGGCACGAAGGCATCGCGGACGTGCCGTTCGACCACAGGATGCCGGCCATCGACCACGAGCATCTCGTCACCATCGTGCACGTGGGGCTTGGTGTAGTTGCAGATTGTCGCGGTGTCTGCGAGGCCGGCCAGCGTATCGAGTGTCGCGATCGCCCGCGCCGTGTCCTGCACCCGCGGGGCGTCGGCCGCGACTCGTGCCCGGAGCCGCTCGAAGATGGCGAGCTCGTGCTCCGCAATGCGTTCGTCGGCGCCGAGCACCTTCTCTTCGTGCTCCTTCAGGGCCGGCGTGACGAACCGCTCGCCGCCCGCGATGGTCTGCTTGCGCATGTAGTCGGCGGGGACGGCGTGCAGGTTCGATTTGGAGATCTCGATGTAGTACCCGAACACGCGATTGAAGCGGACCTTGAGCGAGGAGATCCCCGTCCGCACGCGCTCGCGCTCTTCGAGCTCCGCGATCACCTGCTTGCCCGAACGGCTGATCGTCCGCAGCTCGTCGAGCTCCGCATCCACCCCGTCGCGGACCGCGCCGCCGTCACGGGCGAGCGCCGGCGGGTCGTCCACGATCGTGCGCTCGATAGCGTCACGCAGATCGACCAGGTCATCGAGCTCCGCCAGGAGGCTGCGGACGAGGGGCGCCTGGAGCTCGCCGAGCACGACGCGCACGCGCGGCATCGCGTAGAGGGAGGTCTTCAGGCCGATCAGATCGCGAGGGCCAGCGACACCCAGCGCGGCGCGCGCCACCAGGCGCTCGAGGTCGAGCACCGCCTTCAGGGCCTCGCGGAACTTGCCGCGCTCGGTCGTGTGGAACGCGAGTTCTTCAACCGCGTCAAGACGGTCGCGAATCGGCTCGATGGCGACCAGCGGCCGCAGGAGCCACGATCGAAGGAGCCGCCCGCCCATCGGCGTCATCGTGCGGTCGAGCGCGTCGAGCAGAGAGCCGGCGCGGGTGCGGCCGGCGGATTCGACCACTTCGAGGTGCTCGAGCGTGACCGGGTCAATCAGCAGGGCCTCGGACGTCTGCTTGTAGGTGATGGCGCGGACGTGCGCGAGATCGGCCTTCTGCGTGTCGCGCAGGTAGTGGACGAGGGCCCCCGCCGCGCACACCGCGGCATCGTGCGTGTCGAGACCGAACCCTTCGAGTCCGCGGGTGCGCAGTTGATCGACCAGCGTGCGGCGCGCGCTCTCGAGCTCGAAGTGCCACGGCTCGAGGCCGGTCACTGGCAGCGAGGCCTGTGCGATGGCGGAGAGATGCTCGCCGAGCGGCGCGTCGGCGGGCGCGACGATCTCGCGCGGCCGCAGCACTGACAGCTCATCATTCAGCGCCTGCCACCGATCCGCGCCGACGTACTCCGTCGTGGTGAACTCGCCGGTGGACAAATCGAGCAGAGCCACGCCGGTGCGGTCGGCGCCGGGCGCGATGGCCAGCAGGAAGGATGGCTCGCGTGCCTCGAGGTAGCCGGCGTCGAGGAGCGTGCCGGGCGAGAACACCCGGACGACCTCGCGCTTCACGATCCCCTTCGCCCGGCGCGGGTCCTCCACCTGCTCACAGATCGCGACGCGGTAGCCCTTCCGGACGAGCCTCGGCAGGTACGTATCCAGCGCGTGATAGGGGAGGCCGCACATCGGGATGGCTCCGCCCGACGCGTCCTTCGACCGAGAGGTCAGCGTAAGCTCGAGCGCCCGCGACGCGACCAGCGCGTCCTCGTAGAACATTTCGTAGAAGTCGCCCATCCGGAAGAAGACGATGGCGCCGGGATATTGGCGCTTCGCATCCTGGTACTGGCGCATCGCGGGCGTCGGGGACGCGGTTGCACGCGCGCCCGTGGACACGCCGGTTTCGGGGGGTACCGCCATTCGAGTGTTTCGTCGCGTGAAGACCGGCCCGGCCCGAGGCCGGGTGCCGGCAGGCGCAATCAGGGCGGGCGTCGGGGAAGTATAGCAGTCCGTGCGCCTGCGTTGACTTTGTGCGAAACGCGGTCTACAACGGACCGGACGTGACCATCCTCGCGCTCGATACCAGCACACACGCGGGCAGCGTTGCCCTGCGCCGGGCCGGGGCGCTCCTCGGGGAGCACGTGGGCTGCGCCGACGTGCCGCATGCGCGCCGGCTGCCGGGCGAGATCCTCGATCTGCTGCGCGTCTGTCGCGTGCCGCTCGGCGACGTGTCGCTGTACGCAGTAGCCTCGGGGCCGGGCGCCTTCACCGGCCTCCGCATCGGTATCGCAACCATCCAGGGCCTGGCCTTTGCGTACGGGCGGCCGGTGGTCGGCATCTCGGCGCTCGAGGCGATCGCGCACGCGGTCCGCGCCGACGCCGAAGCGGCCGACGTTCCGCTGCTCGCGGCCTGGATGGACGCCGCCCGCGGCGAGGTGTTCACGTCGCTGTTCGAGGCGGGCGCCGACGGACGGCTCGCATGCATCGAGGCGCCGGCTGTCGCCTCACCGGAGGCTACGCTCGCCCGGTGGTCGGCCGCCATGAGCGGGCGGC
Source organism: Vicinamibacteria bacterium (assembly GCA_963763095.1). Classification (GTDB taxonomy): domain Bacteria; phylum Acidobacteriota; class Vicinamibacteria; order Vicinamibacterales; family JAENWD01; genus CAVUCH01. The sequence goes on along the minus strand of CAVXNR010000015.1, from coordinate 294,399 downwards.
GCGTCCTGTTTGCCGGCGGAGGAGCGGTGCGCTACCAGGACACGATCGCCGCCGCGCTTGGCAATCTCGGACGGACGGTTCCGCAGGTGCCGGTGCTGGCGGGTGTGATCGCGGATCTCGCCGAAGCGGCGGCGGCGCGTGGCCACGCGGCGCCACCCCACGGGCTGCGCCCGCTGTACGTGCGCCGTCCAGACGCGGAGCTGGCACGTGACCGCGCCCGCACGGCACCCTCGCCGGAAGCGTGAGGCGCGCATGGTCGAGTGGATCATCGAACCGCTGAGAGACGCCGCCGACCTCGACGGCGTGCTCGACGTGGACGTGCTCTCTTTCACGCGTCCATGGACGCGTGCCATGTACGAGTCCGAATTTCTCAATCGGGATACGAGCCGCATGTTCCTCCTGCGGACTGCCAGCCGTCCCGTTGCCGGCTACTGCGCAGCCTGGTTCATCCTCGACGAGATCCACATCAATAACATCGCCGTGCGCCCGGAGCTCCGGGGGCAGGGGCTCGGATCGGCGCTCCTGACGCACGTACTCGAAGAGGGTCGCGCCGTCGGCGCCTCGCGGGCCACGCTCGAAGTGCGGCGCTCGAACGACGATGCGCGGCGGCTGTACGAGCGATTCGGATTCCGGGTCGCCGGCGTGCGTCGCGACTACTACACCGATCCAACCGAAGACGCGCTGGTTCTCTGGCGCGAGGAGGCGATTCGGCACCGTGAGGGCGGCGAAATGCTCGAGAATCCGGGTCCTTGAACACCCCACGGGGGTGTGTTACCGTTCGCTCGAATGAGGGCAGGAGTCGATGGGCCCTGCTCTGTCGCATCAGCCCGGTCTGGCCCTCGACCGTGGTGCGGACGGCCTGTCACCTCCGCCGACCACGGGCTCGGGGCCCTCGCTGTAAGGAGGCGTGCATGTCTGTTGACACACACGAGCTTCGCGAGCTCCTGTTGCAATCCGACCAGGAGTTTCGCGAGATCGCCGTCAAGCACCACGAGCTCGACGATCGCCTGCACGAACTTTCGGCCCGCCCGTTCTTGTCTGAATCCGAACAGCTCGAAGAAATCCAGTTAAAGAAGCAGAAGCTCCATCTGAAGGATCAGATGGAGGACAAGTTGCGACGCCGCCGCTCGTCCTGAAGGCCGCCGCACCGGTTGTCGCCGGCAGCATCTTGTTGAGGAGGAAGGCCCGGGCACACGCCGGTCCTTCCTCCTCAGCACGGGCTGGTGGTCTAGGTCTGCACCGCGCCGGGCAGGCTGCCGGATAGAATAGCCGCCATGCGAATCGACCCGGCCGGGTGGCCGTTCATCCTTGGGGCCTTCCTGCCCGCCGTGCTGGTCGCGTCGCTTGGCGCTCCACTCTGGGCCGTGCCTCTGGCCGTGCTGGGGCTCTTCTTCCTCTATTTCTTTCGTGACCCCGAGCGGCAGTCGGACGGCGCGGCGGCGGACGTGATCTCGCCGGCAGATGGGCGGGTGGTGATTGCTGGTGATGCCCTCGCCGATGCTGCTCCCCCTGGACCCTGGCGCCAGATCAGCATCTTTCTGTCGCCCATGGACGTCCATGTGAACCGTGCGCCGATTTCCGGGCGGGTGACGAAGGTGGAGTATCGGCCCGGCAAGTTTCTGCCGGCCTACCGCCGCGAGGCAGCGACGGACAACGAGCGCAACGAGGTCTGGATCGACCACGAGGGCCAGACGGTGGTATGCCGCCAGGTTGTCGGCATCTTGGCGCGGCGGATCGTGTGCCGTGTGCAGGCGGGGGCCGACCTGCGTGCGGGGCAGCGCTTTGGCGTGATGAAATTCGGGTCGCGCATCGATCTCTACGTGCCCCCCGGTTCCACCCTCCGCGTCACGGTTGGCGACCGTGTGCAGGCTGGGGTGACCGTGCTCGCCACCCTGCCGTCCGCGCCACCGGTCAGCTGACATGGCGTCCCAATCCCCGTTCCGCCGCCGGCTGCGCAATCCGCTGCGCCGCCGCAGCGATCTCGAGCAGCGCCGCTTCCGGCGCGGCGTCTACATCCTGCCGAGCCTCTTCACGCTGGGCAACCTGTTCTGCGGCTACGCATGCGTGATCTACGCGATGCGTGGCGAGTACGAGAAGGCCGCGCCGTTCATCGGCATCGCGATCGTGCTCGACATGCTCGACGGCCGTATTGCACGGATGATGGGCAGCACCAGCGAGTTCGGCCTGCAGTTCGACTCGCTCGCCGACGTGATCTCGTTCGGCATGGCGCCAGCGATCCTGTCGTTCCAATGGGGTCTGGCGTCGCTCGGGCGCCTGGGGTGGGGTGCGGCGTTCCTGTTCGTCACCGCCGCCGCGCTCCGGCTCGCGCGGTTCAATATCCAGGCGCCCACTGGGGACAAGCGATACTTCGTTGGCATGCCCAGCCCCGCCGCCGCCGGAATTCCGGCAGCCACCGTGTTCCTCTATCCGTCGGGGCTCCACGATCCGCAGGAGGCCCTGCCTGCGCTCGCGATGGTCATCGTGCCCGCACTGCTCATGGTGAGCACGATCCGGTTCCGCAGCTTCAAGGCGATCGGATCCCGCACGCGGCGGCCGTTCCGCGTGCTCATCCTGTTCGCGGCGTTCATCGCGCTGCTCGTCACCCACCCGCAGTGGATGCTCGTCGCCCTCGCGTACGGCTACCTGTTGTCTGCGTTCATCGGCCAGGCGTGGACGAAGCTGCGTCGCAGGCCGCCGATCGAGTCGCCGATGGAGCCCCCGATTGGTTCAACCGGAGGTTGAGGCGCCCCCCCTCGCTCAGACACCTTCCGCCACCGCCACCGGAAATCGCAGCCGCACCGTCGTGCCGGCCCCGGGGGCACTCTCCACCTCGATCGTGCCGTTGTTCAATTCGACGTTGCGCTTCGCGATGGTGAGCCCCAGGCCCGTTCCACTGGCACGCGTCGAGAAGTAGGGCTCGAACAGCCGGGCGCGCGCCTCATCGTCCATCCCCACACCCGTATCGGCCACGTCGATCGCCACGACGTGATCCATCACGTGCGTCGCCAGGGCAAGACGTCCCCCCGAGGGCATCGCATGCAGGGCGTTCTCCACCACGTTCACGAGCGCGCGGGCGAGGAGCGTCCGGTCGACCAGGACTGGCGGCAGGCCGGCGGCGAGCGTCGTCTCGATCTTCACGCCGCCTGGATGAGCGGCCCGATACGGAGCGACGACTTCGCTGACGATGTCGTTGAGCTGCGCCGGTGCGAGCCTGACCACCGGTGAGGTGGCGAAGCTCGAAAACTCGGCCGAAATCTGCCGCAGCAGCCGTACCTGCGACAGGATGGTCGTGACGCAGGTCTCGAGGACGGGCGAGAGCGGATCCCCGCGATCGTGATGCACGCGCCGGAGGTGCTCGGCCGAGAGCTGGATCGGCGTCAGCGGATTCTTGATGTCGTGCGCCACCTGGCGGGCCATGTCGGCCCACGCCTCGAGCCGGTTGGTTCGTTCGAGCTCGCCGCGCTGGCGTTGCAGGTCGGCAGCCATGCCGTTGAACGCATCCACGAGCCTCTTGAACTCGTCGGCGGACGCGACAGCAATCCGGGCGTCCAGATCACCGCGCGCGATGCGGCGCGTGGCGCGCGTCAGCCGGTTCACAGGGTCCGCGATGCGCTCGGCCATCGAGTATCCGATGGCCGCGCCAAGCAGGATGAAGCACACGGTCGCCAGCAGCACGCGCCGGTCGAGGGCGTCGATCTCGCGTTCGATCTCCTGCTGCCGAAGGGCAAGCGGCACCGTCACGATGGTGCGCTCCTCGCCCGCACGCAGGGGGGCAGCCGCGATCAGGTACGCGAGCGAGCCCACCTGTTCCTCCCCGACGTAGCTGGCCTGCCGCCCGAGCGCAATCGCACGATAGGCCTCCGAGGGTGTACGAACGGGCAGGCGTCGCGATGCGAACAGGTCCCGTTGGCTCGTGGCGACGAGGCGTGAGCCGATGAAGACGTTCACGTCCTCGTTGATCACCCGGCTGACCCCCACCATCACCTCGTCGCTGAACACGGGGGCGCCGCCGCTGTCGCGCCGCTGCTCGGAGATGACGCTCTCGACCACCCGCTTGGCGACCGAGGCCGTGCGGCCCGCCTGCGTCTCGATCCCGTCGCGCAGTTCGCTGGCAACGTACGCGCGCGTCAGCACCGCAAGGGCCAGCACCGGGACGACGGCGGCCGCGACGAACGCGAGAAACAGCTTGCGGTAGAAACTCCCCCGGATCTCGCGAAGCAGGCCACGTGCGGTCAAGGCACGGTACCCCCCGAGTGCGACCAGGGTGCCTGACACGAGCAGCAGGATGACGTAGGCGACACCCGCCAGGGTCACGATCTCGGCGAGCGCCACCAGGTGATCGACCAGGCGTGGCACCGGGTAGCCCAGAGCGTAGATGCCGGCCCGGTCGTTCAGGAACATCACGCGGTAGGCGCGGTCGCCGCGGTAGACGACCTGCCACACGGGCTTGTAGCCCGCGCGGTAAATCGATGACAGCAGGTCGCTGCTGATCGGCCACGCGGAACCCTCGGTGGGGAATACGGGCGTCCGGCCCCACCCGTACATCGCAAACTCGACGCTGCTGCCGTGCGCGTCACGGCGGACTTCGCCCCCCGGCTGCAGGAGATCGCCATAGATGCTCGACGACGCGAGGAAGGGGAGCGTGGCGTAGTCGAGCATGACGTGCACGACGATGGCGCCCTGTGGCCGCGCCACGGCCGCTGGCTCGTCTTGACCGCACAAGCCGCGGCCGGCATGCAGCAGCACACGATCCTCGCTGCCGGCAAACGGCTCTCCGAAGCGGTCCCAGTCGCACCCGGATTCAATCCACTGCTCCGTGGCTGCCGATTCCGCCGGCAGGTTCAGCGCAAACCGGCTCACCAGGGTGCCGTCGGCGGCGTACAACTCCACAGAGGATGTGAGCCGGAGCCGGGCGAGGTCCGTCTGACTCCAGACGCTGAACGCCGCGTCGGTCGCGGGCGGCTCACCCTGCACCCGCACCTGTGCCGCCACCAGCTCCGCCAGCCGCGGCAGCCGATCGATCTGGTCGAGCGAGGCACGGAGCTGGATCTGCAGCTGCTCGCGGTGCGCAAGGGCCTGCGGCCCGAGCGTGTCGCTGATGACGCGCTCGGTCGCGCGGTGGCTCAAAGCCACCAGCGTCGGGTAGAAGACCAGGGAGGGCACGACCAATGCCAGGAATGACGTGAGCAGCCGGAAGACCTGCGAGCCGTGGCGATACCGCGGCGCCACCCATCGCACCAGGGCCGTCGCGATCACCGCGACGATTCCGGCAGCCAGCAGTGGCGTGTGGCCGACGAGCGCCTGCCCGGGCGGCCACAGAAGCGACGCGACACTCACGGGCAGCAACCAGAGCGCGGCAGCGCCAAGCCGTGCGGCCCACGCGCGGCGAGACATACGCCACGTCAGGGCCGCGGCGCGCAGAGTGACGGTCGCGCCCCACAGCGTCGCGGCGTGAATCGCAAACACACCGAGCACGAAGGCCAGCCGTTGCGGCTCGAACGGATGCAGCGAGAACTGCACCGGGCTGAGCGGGCCGTGCGTCACCAGGCGCTCGAGCAACCGATGGTGCGCGACCAGAATGCCCGCGACAACGACGCCAGCGGCGAAGTGGGTGCCGCCGAAGGCGAGCACGACGCCCGGCGTGGCGGCCGGCGCAGGCCGGTGTCGCGCGCGCAGGCGACGACGTTCGAGCAGATCGGCCGCGAGTGCAACCATCGCCAGCAGCAGGCATCCCGTCGCAAACACGTCCACTGGTGATCGAAAAAGCAGAGGGAGGATCGCTGGCCCGTGGCCCGCATCCGGCCACCGCCAGCCTTCCGGCACCGCCGCGCTGATCAGTGCGCGCGCGGTGATCAGCAGCGCCAGGAGCACGCTGGAGGCTATGGCCAGCTCGCTCCACGTTACCCGCGCGCGGCGCCATTCCTCGACCGGCACGGCGACGACGAGCATCGCGCAAGCGAGCACCACGAGGGCGAACGCGACGGCGGTGCGGCGGTACCGCGCCCGCAGTGCGGCAAGCGCCGCAGGGTCGACTTGCGCGTCGAGCAGAGCGCGCCCATCCGGGTCGGGGACGAGAAACCGATAGAGCTGCGGCGACTCCCCGGCGCCCTCGTAGCGCCCACGCAGCGTCACCGGAACGAAGCTGGTGGGCAGCGTGATCGCGCCCGCGGCGGCGGTGCTGCCACCTTCGGCCACGCCAAGGACGCGCTCGACGGCGATGCTGCCGATACGAGCCGGAGAGGTCGCGTCGTTCAGCAGAGGCTCGGCATAAATCAGGCGTGGACCGATTGGACCTGGCGCCATGAAAAGCGCCGGAGAACCACGCATGCGCTCGGCGGGAACGTCGGATGGCCGGCCGCTCCACGCGAGGGGTGTGCCGGACGACCCGTAGATTGTGACCGCGGACCTGCCGACCGGGGCCGTCCCGAGCGCGCTCCGCGCGATATCGAACAGCGTGCGTGTGGACTCGGGTGACGACTGGGCGTTCGCGAGCAATGCCGGCCGCACGGCGGCGAGGTGGACGGTAGCGCGGAGCTCGGCCGCGATCCTGTCGATCCCGCCGCGCACTTCGGATGCAATGCGCGCCATCGCATCCCGGTCCGAGCGACCCAGGCGGGCGAACTCGACCGCGCGTCCGGCAAGGAGAGTGAGAGCGGCCGCCACAAACCCGGCGACCGCTCGCACGAGCATGCGCCGCACGGCAGCGGCTGCCGTTGCCTCCGCGGGACGGCGCGGCCTGCCGCCGGCCGCAGTCGCCGGTGTATCAGCCCGCGGCCGTTGTCCCTCGTGCGCCACTCTTGATCGGAGCATACAGGCGGGCCGGGCGCCCGGCAAGCACGCCAAGTGGTTCCGGCGCGGCCCAGAGTTCTCAAGATCGTGAGAATGAGATCGGGAGGTGTTTCCTTACCAAGGGGTCAAAAGCGGTTATAGTCGCAGAAGCGCTGCTGATGATGCACGCGGGCGCCTGCACGCGCACCCCGCATACCCGCGGAACGCGACGCCCGGCAGAGTCGGGCTCGCGCCCGAGATGACTGCCGCCCTGTACGTCAAGCCGCTCCTCAAGCGTGGCGCCCTCGTGGCCGCCGCCAATTGGGAAGCCGTCGTTCTGCAGTTCATCGCCGAATCCGCCTTCAAGCTGCTGCTGGTCGTGCCGCTCGTGGCCGCTGCGTTCCTCGTGGCCCTGCTGGCGGGTGGCAGTGCGCTCGACGTGGCCACCGGCGATATCGGCCAGATCATCGCGCTCATGCTCGCCGGGCTGAGCGAACGACCGCTCGCGCTGGCGGCCTACGTGCTGGGCGTGCTCGTGATCGTCCTCGGCGGCATGATGTTCACTGTACTCGTGAAGGGCGGCGCGGTCGCCGTGCTCGTGCATGCGGATGTGAGTGCGCCCGAGGTGGAGTCACCACCGCTCCGGATGGCGGTCGTGCGACGTGCGGCGCGGTTCGATCTGGATCACTTCGGCGCGGGTTGCCGCCGTTTCTTCGGCCGGTATCTGGTGCTCGGGCTCGTGCTCGTCGCGGTGTACGCGATCGTCGCGGTGGTGTACATCTTCGCGGTGCTCACCAGTTACTACGTGGTGACGGAACGGGGCCCGTTCGTCGGTTGGACGGTCGTCGCCTCCACGATCTCCATCGCTCTCGTGCTTGGGATCACGGTCATCAACCTCTTGTACCTGCTGACGCAGCTCGTCGTGGCGAGCGAGAACTGCAGCGTGCGTGTCGCCGCCGCACGGGTCGGCCGTTTTCTGTCCCTGGAACACCGCCGGATCGCGATGGTGTTCGCGGTCATGCTGGTGGTCGTCGGCCTGGCGACAATGGCCTCCATTCTGGCGACCGCGGGGCTGGGATTCATCGGGTTCATCCCGATCGTCGGCCTCACGGTCCTCCCATTGCAGCTGGCGGCGTGGCTGACTCGCGGTCTCATCTTCCAATACCTCGGCCTGACCGCGCTCAGCGCGTACGCACGGCTGTATCACGCCACGCAGCACACCAGCGGTTCGGCCGGCGCGCCGGTTTGTCCCTTGGGGCCCGGGAGCTCTCGATGAACTACGACGGCTACTTGTCACGCGCCGCGGTGATGATGCGGGAATCGGCGATCCGGAAAATGGGCGCCGTGAGCGCCCGCGTCCCGGACGTGATCTCGCTCGCGCCGGGCTATCCGTCACCCGATACGTTTCCGTGGCAGGACTTCCGCCACATCACCGATAAGCTGTTAGAGGAGCGTGATGCGAGCACGCTGCAGTACGGCCCCACTCGCGGGTTCCGGCCGCTGCTCGATGCCATTCGGGGCGTGCTGAGGGGCCGCGGCATCGAGGCTTCACTCGAGGAGCTCCTCGTGACGACCGGGTCGCAGCAAGGTCTCGACCTCGTGGCCCGCGTGCTGCTCGACCCGGGCGACGTCGCGCTGGTGGAGTTGCCAGCCTATACCGGAGCCATGGCCGCGTTCCGCAACGTGCAGGCGGAGCTGGCGGGCGTGCGCCAGGATGCTGACGGCATCGATCTGGACGATCTCGACCGCGTGATGGCGAGCTTGCGCGCCGAAGGCAAGCGGGTCCGCTTCCTCTATGTAGTGCCGAACTTCCAGAACCCGACCGGGTTGCTGCTCGCGCGTGAGAAGCGGCGCCAACTGCTCGACGCCGCGCACCGGCACGACATCCTGCTGGTGGAAGACGACCCGTATGGCGAGCTGTATTTCAGCGACGTGGCGGAGGAGTCGGACACTCGCCCGATCAAAGCCGACGACCTGAAGGGTCGCGTCGTGTACTTGAGCAGTTTTTCGAAGACGCTTGCGCCCGGCTATCGCGTCGCCTGGATCGCAGCCCCGCCGGCGCTGACGGCGAAGTTCGAGATTGCGAAGCAGGCGACCGACATCTGCACTGGCGCGCTCGACCAGCGGGTGGTGTGGCAGGCGATCGAGCGCGGCGTGCTCGCGGCGCAGGGACCCCGATTACGGACCGTGTACCAGCACAAGCGCACCGTCATGGAGCGGGCGCTTCGGCAGCACGCCGGTGGTCTCCTGACCTGGCCGAAGCCTCGTGGAGGCTTCTTCGTCTGGGTCACTGCGCCGGCGGCCATCGACAGCGAGGCGCTCCTCTCTCGCGCGATGCGGCACGGCGTCCTGTTCGTGATGGGCAGCGCGTTCTTCGTGGACGGCTCCGGCCGCAACACGCTGCGGCTGGCGTTCTCTGCTCCGAGCCCCGAGCGAATCGAAGAGGGTGTGCGGAGGCTCTCGGCCGCGCTGCACGAAGAGCTCGAAACTCTTCATCAGGGGGTCGGCTCCGCGGGCACTAACGCCGTGGGCACCGGCGGTGCCTCCAGCGGCACCGTTACACCGATCGGGTAGTCGAGCGGGACGATGGCCGGTTCGATCCGGCGGCGGAGCACCTGCAGGTCGCCCGCGCGGGTCAACAGCACGATGGCGCTCAGCAGATCCATCTCCGCACCGACGAGTTGCGGCGGCGATCCGAGCTCCGCCGGCGCTGCGAATCTGCCTGCCGGCGCGCCCGTGTCGGCACGATACGCGTGCAGTTCCGCGGCGACACCGGCGACGTACAGGATGGATCCCGCCAGCAGGGGCGCGCCGGACGGCCGCACCGGCACTCCCTGCTTCCACCGTTGGGATCCGTTCCACCGGTGAAGCGCCCGGAGCACGTTGTCGAGCGCGACGAAGTACACGTGCTGGTGGTCGAGCACCGGCTCGCCGATGATGCCGGCCCCCATCCGCCAGCGCCACTTCCGCTTACCCTCGTTGGCGTCCAGACAATAGAAGAACTTGTCGGCCGATCCCACGAAGATGCGGTCGTCGAGCGCAAGGACGGGTCCGGGCGTGCCTCCGAGCGTCTGTTCCCAGATCACGGCACCGGTGGCGAGATCGTGTGAGACGACGCGTCCGTCCTCGAGCGACACATACACACGATCAGCGGTGAGGGCCGGGCGACCGTGCACGGGCGAGGTCACGCGCGCGGTCCACACGATGTGGCCATCGCTCGCACGCAGGCAGAGCACGTCGCCATTGTTCGCGGCCGCGATCAGCCATCCAGCCTTCCACAACAGGGGCGCCGAGAATCCGCCCGCGACCGGCAGCTGCCAGCGTCTTGAGCCGTCCGCTGCCAGGGCGGCGAGGCCGTCGGCCTGTGGAACGAAGACGAGACCATCACCGGCGGCGGGAGCGGCGGTCACGGCGATCTCGGCGCTCCACCGTACACGTGCCGTCGCGAGGTCCACGGCCACCAATTTTCCCGTGCGCAGCGGCACGTATGCGGTCTCGCCATCGAGGGCCGCCGGCGCCGCGGGCGGCGCGCCAAGCGAGAGCCGGTGTTCAACGTCCAGACCCGCGCTCTCCGGCGCACGCGCGGCGGCACGGGGTGCTGGCCCAGAGGCCCGAGGTCCGGGCCGGCCCTGCGGGCGCGTAGACGACGGACGTTGAGCCGCTGCGGGTGCGTCAGCGCACGCCGCAAACAGCAAGGCGAAGAGGCAGGTGCGTGCGAAGGGGAGCCGCAACGGGAGGAACAGCATCACTCGGTGATACGTGCGCGCCGGTCAGCCGCTCGCAGTGCATGGACTCAGCGAGCGGCACCGGTATAATACCGTGAACTCCGGACCCCACAGTTCTGTGTCTCACCAGACCATCATCGTTCTCGATTTCGGGTCGCAGTACACGCAGCTCATCGCCAGGCGGCTGCGCGAACTGTCGGTGTACTGCGAGATTCTGCCGTTCAATACGCCCGCCGCCGCGATTGCCGCGCGTCGCCCTGTCGGCGTGATCCTCTCCGGCGGCCCGAAGAGCGTGTCGGAATCCGGTGCGCCGTTCTGCGATCCGGCGCTGTTCGAGGTGGGCGTGCCGGTGCTTGGCATCTGCTACGGCATGCAGCTGATGACCGCTGCGCTCGGGGGGCAGGTGGCCCCTGCGCCTCAGCGCGAGTACGGCCACGCGCTCGTCCAGGTGACCGACATCATGGCGCCCCCCCTGTTCAGGGCGCTGCCCGGGGAGCTGCGCGTGTGGGCGAGCCACGGCGACCTGGTCGCGGCCGTGCCGCCCGGCTTCTCCGTCATCGCCACCAGCGCCAACGCGCCGGTGGCAGCGATGGAGGACCGGTCGCGGAGTCTCAGCGCGCTGCTGTTCCACCCCGAGGTGGCGCACACCGAGCACGGCCTTGCCATCCTGCGCAACTTCGCGTACGAGGTGTGCGGGTGCACCGGCGACTGGACGATGGAGTCGTTCATCGAAGAGGCGACCGCGCGCATACGCGCCACTGTCGGCAGCGGCCGCGTCGTGTGCGGGCTGAGCGGAGGCGTCGATTCGACTGTCGCGGCGCTGCTGGCGCACCGCGCGATAGGCGACCGGCTCACCTGCATCTTCGTCGATAACGGCCTGTTGCGGCTCAACGAGGCCGCACAGGTGCGCGAGCGGTTCACCACGAAGATGCGGCTGCCGCTCGACTGTGTCGACGCGGCCGATCTGTTCGTCGATCGCCTGACCGGTGTGATCGACCCGGAGCGCAAGCGGAAGATCATCGGGCAGACGTTCATCGAGGTGTTCGAAACGCGCGCTCGCGAGCTCGGGGGCTTCGACTTCCTGGCGCAGGGCACGCTGTACCCCGACGTGATCGAGTCGGTCTCGATTGTCGGTCCGTCGGCCGCCATCAAGAGCCATCACAACGTGGGCGGCCTCCCGGAGCACATGCGATTCGCGCTGGTCGAGCCCCTTCGCGAGCTTTTCAAGGACGAAGTACGCGTGCTCGGACGCGACCTGGGGCTCGAGGAGGAGTTCGTTGTCCGACAGCCGTTTCCAGGGCCCGGTCTCGCGGTGCGGATCGTTGGTGCGATCACACGCGAGCGGCTGGCGCTGCTGCGGCTGGCCGACGCCATCGTCGTCGATGAGGTCAGGCGCGCCGGACTTTACGCGTCGGTCTGGCAGAGTTTCGCGGTGCTGCTGCCCGTGCAGAGCGTCGGCGTCATGGGCGACGAGCGGACGTACGAACATACGATCGCGGTTCGCGCCGTTGACAGCCGCGACGGCATGACCGCCGACTGGGCCCGCCTTCCGCACGAGGTCCTCGGCCGTATCTCCTCGCGCATCGTCAACGAGGTGAAAGGCATCAATCGCGTCGTCTACGACATCAGCTCGAAGCCGCCCTCGACGATTGAGTGGGAGTGAAGTCCGCAGTGCCCATGTCCGAGTTCGTCCACCTCCACCTCCACACTGAATTCTCACTGCTCGACGGCGCGTGCCGGATCGACGAACTGCTCGATCAGGTGCAGAAGCTGAACATGCCTGCGGTTGCGGTGACCGAGCACGGCAACCTGTTCTCCGCGGTAGTGTTCCACGACCACGCGCGAGCGCGCGGCGTGAAGCCGATCCTCGGGTGCGAGGTGTACGTCGCGCCCGGCAGCCGCCATCAGAAGGGTGGGCCACCAGCCGAGAATTACAACCACCTGGTGCTGCTGGCGGAGACACGTCAGGGCTGGCACAATCTCATCAAGCTGGTCTCGGCCGGCTACACCGAGGGCTTCTACCGCAAGCCGCGCATCGACAAGGACCTGCTCGCACGGCATGCGGAGGGCCTGATTGGCCTGAGCAGCTGCCTCAAGGGAGAGGTCCCATCACAGCTGTGCGGGTCGCAGGCTGCCGGCGCGCGTGCGTCGGCGGCGACCTTCCGCGACATTCTCGGTCCCGACAATTTCTTTCTCGAGATGCAGTGGCACGGCATCGAGGACCAGAAGGTCGTGAACCGCGGGCTCGTGCCGATCGCGAAGGATCTCGGGCTGCCGCTCATCTGCACGAACGACGTTCACTACCTGAATCACGGCGATCACGTGCCGCACGATGTCCTGCTGTGCATCGGCACGGGAAAGACGGTCAACGATACCCAACGCCTCCGGTATCACGGCGAGCAGTTCTTCCTGAAGACCGCCGAGGAGATGGCGGGCGTCTTCGGCGATTTCCCGGAAGCCCTGAGCAACACGCTGCTCGTGGCCGAACGCTGCGACGTCGACCTCGGGCCCACCGTGAACCACCTGCCGGACTTCGACGTCCCCGCGGGCTCGACGCTCGACGAGTACTTCGAGCAGACGGTGCGCGACGGCTTTGCCGAACGCCTGTCACGTCTCCGGACGCTGCAGGCGGCGGGGTCGCTGCGGCACCCGATCGAGGAGTACGAGCCGCGTCTCGCGTACGAGATCGCGATGATCAAGCGGATGAACTACGCCGGGTACTTCCTGATCGTCTGGGACTTCATCCGGTACGCGCGCGAGCACGACATCCCCGTCGGCCCTGGGCGCGGCTCGGCGGCGGGCAGCCTGGTGGCGTACTGCCTGCGAATCACCGACGTCGACCCGCTCGAGTACGACCTCATCTTCGAGCGTTTCCTGAATCCCGAGCGCGTGTCGCTCCCTGACATCGACATCGACTTCTGCGAGCGGCGGCGGGGCGAGGTCATCGAGTACGTCACCCGCAAGTACGGCCGCGAGAACGTGGCGCAGATCATCACGTTCGGAACGATGAAGGCGAAAGCCGCCGTGCGCGATGTCGCGCGCGCGCTCGACATTCCACTCGCCGAAGCGAACAAGGTCGCCAAGTTGATCCCCGCGGCGCTCGACATGAGCCTGGCCAAGGCGGTCGAGGAGAACCCGACCCTCAAGGATCTGGAGCAGAACGATACCCGGATCAAGGAGCTGCTCACCGTCGCCCGCCGGCTGGAAGGGATGACGCGCCACGCTTCGACCCACGCGGCGGGCGTCGTCATCGCCCCCCGGCCCATCACGGAGTTTGCGCCGCTCTACAAGGGTGGCCGCGACGAAATCGTGACGCAGTGGGCGATGAAGGAAGTCGAGCGGATGGGCCTCCTGAAGATGGACTTCCTGGGGCTCAGCACCCTCACCCTGATCCACGATGCCCTGCAGGAGATCGAACGCACGACGGGCACAGCGCTCGACATCGACGCCATTCCGCTGGACGATGCGAAGACATACCAGCTGTTCGCGGATGGTCAGACGTACGGCATCTTCCAGTTCGAGAGCTCGGGGATGCGGGACATCCTCCGCCGCGCCAAGCCGCAGCGGCTCGACGACCTGATTGCGATGAACGCGTTGTATCGCCCCGGCCCGCTGCGGAGCGGGATGGTCGACGACTACATCGCGCGGAAGCAGGGCGCGAAGGAAATCAAGTACGAACTGCCGCAGCTCGAGCCGATCCTGGCGGACACGTATGGCGTCATCGCCTACCAGGAGCAGGTCATGCGCATTGCCGCGACGCTGGCCAGCTTCACCCTCGGCCAATCCGACCTGCTGCGCAAGGCGATGGGAAAGAAAAACCCCGCCGTCATGCAAGCCCAGCGCGAGAAGTTCGTCCAGGGCGCGGCGGTCAACAGCATCAACGAGAAGCGCGCCACCAAGATCTTCGACCTGATGGAACACTTCGCCGGGTACGGCTTCAACAAGTCGCACTCGACGGCCTACGCCTATCTCGCCTACCAGACGGCCTACCTGAAAGCGAACTACCCGTGGCACTTCGCCGCCGCGCTGCTGACCATAGAAGCGCAGAACACCGACAAGCTGGCGCTCTATCTGGGCGAGTGTCGCGACCGCGGTATCCCCGTGCTGCCGCCAGACGTCAACGAGAGCGAGCTCCGGTTCACCGTCACGCCGACGGGCGTGCGCTTCGGGCTCACGGCCGTGAAGAACGTCGGGGACGGTGCCATCCAGGCAGTCCTGGAGCACCGCCGTGCGTGCGGGCGCGTCGGTTCGCTCCCGGAGCTGTGCGAGGGGATCGATCTGCGGATCGTCAACAAGCGCGTGCTCGAAAGCCTCGTGAAGAGCGGGGCGGCCGATTCGCTCGCGCCGGAGCGAGCGGGCGAGGCGCCGCTGCCCACCCGCCGGTTGCGACCGCGACTGCTCGCCGCCCTCGATGCTGCGGTGGAGCATGGCAGCCGCGTGCAGCGGGACAAGGACCAGGGCCAGGCGGACCTGTTCGGTTGCGGCGACGGAAACGAGGGAGCCCTCTCGAGCGCCGTGCCTGCGCTGCCGGACGCGCTGGCCTGGAGCGAGATCGAGCAGCTGAACTTCGAGCACGAAGCGCTCGGTGTGTTCTGGAGCGGCCATCCGATCGACAGCCATGCGGCCGACCTGCGCGAGATCGGCGCGCGCACCATCGCGGAGCTTGCACCAGGCGAGGCGGTCATTGACGCGCCGGCCGAGGGTCCCGGTCCAGCAGACCGCCCGCCACCCAAGAACGGCGAGGATGTCGTGGTCGCGGGGATCATTTCCGGCGTGCGCCCGCTGAAAACCCGAAAGGGAGACCGGATGGGTGTCTTCACGCTCGAGGACCGCCACGGCGGGATAGAGGTAGTGGTGTACACAGAACCGTTCGCACGCTTCGAGCGCCTGATCGAGAACGGCGGGCTGGTCGTGGTGCGGGGACGCCTCGACAAGGACGACGAGGAGTCGCGTCTCTACGCGTCCGAGATCGCACCGATCGAGAGCGTGCGCGAACGCCTTGCGCGCGAGCTGGCCATCACGATGGCCGTGCCACCGCACGGGCGTCAGACGTTCGAGGCGCTCGCCGCGCTGTTCGACCAGCACAGGGGCGACAAGCCGGTCACGCTGCAGCTCGAGATCCGGGGCGGGGCACACCCTCTACGTGTCCGGGCGCAGGTGTCGCCGCAGATCCGCGTGAAGCCCTCGCCGGCATTTCTCGCGGCAGTGCAGAAGATTTGTGGAGAGGGGTCGGTTCGACTTCGTTAACCGTTGACCGTGAACTGTTAACCGTTGACCGTTCACCGTCGAGGGTTGACCGACCGTTCACGGTCGGCGGTTGACGGTGACGGTTGAGAGTTGTCACATGCCAGATCTGCTCGAATTCGAAGAACCCATCGGCGTCCTCTTGAAGGAAGTCGAGGCACTGTCGATGCTGCCGGAGACAGCCGAACGCGAAGCGGAGATCGAAGGCCTGCACCGCCGGGCAGAGTCGATCCGCGCGGAGATCTACCGCCACCTGACGCCGTGGCAGCGCGTGCAGGTCGCCCGTCACCCGGCACGCCCGAGCGTGCTCGAGTACGCCAGCCTCCTCTTCAGCGATTTCGTCGAGATCCATGGCGATCGGCGGTTTGCCGACGATCACGCGATCGTGGCGGGCACTGCCGTCTACAAGGGCATGCCGGTGCTCATCGTCGGGCACCACAAGGGGGGCAGCGACACCAAGCAGAAAATCTTCAGGAACTTCGGGTATGCGAAGCCCGAGGGGTATCGCAAGGCGCTCCGGGCGATGCGGCTGGCGGAGAAGTTCGGCCGCCCCGTCATCGTGTTCGTGGACACGCCGGCCGCGTATCCCGGCGTCGAGTCGGAGGAACGCGGGATCGCCGAGGCCATCGCGGTGAACCTTCGCGAGATGGCGCTGCTCGACGTGCCGATCATCGTGAACGTGTGTGGAGAGGGCGGCAGCGGCGGCGCCCTCGGGATCGCCGTGGGCGACCGTATCCTGATGCACGAGTTCGCCGTCTACAGCGTCATCCCTCCAGAAGGCTGCGCCGCGATTCTCTGGCGCGACGCCTCCCGCAAGGTGGAAGCGGCGGCTGCCCTCAAACTCACGGCACCGGATCTGCTCGCGTTCGGCGTCATCGATGAGATCGTGCCCGAGCCAATCGGCGGCGCCCACAACGACGCGGCCGCGGCGGCGGCGCTGCTCGATACGGTGTTGAGCCGGACGCTTGCGTCGGTGTCCTCGCTGTCTTCCCGGGAACGGCTGGATCAGCGGTACGAGAAGTTCCGCAACATGGGCCGCCTCGGGCTGGAGTTCGCCGACGAAAGCGCGCGTTGATGGTGGCGCCCCTCATCTGGAGCCAGAAGCCCTGCGACGGCCCCGCGGCCGAGGCGCTGCAACGCGCACTCGGCATCGAACCCATCACGGCGCGGCTGCTCTGCCTGCGCGGTCTGGATACGCCCGATGCGGCCAGCCGTTTCCTGAATCCCTCCCTCGACCAACTGCTCGACCCGTTCGGGCTCGCGGACATGCGGCCGGCGGTCGATCGGCTGCTGGCGGCCGTCACCCGCCGGGAGCGCATCGCTGTCCACGGCGACTACGACGTCGACGGCATCACGTCGACGGTCATCCTCCGCCGCTGCCTGGAGCTGCTGGGCGGCGACGTGGTGCACTTCATCCCCGACCGGTTGAAGGATGGCTACGGCCTGCAGCCCGCGACGATCGAGCGTCTGCACGCCGAAGGGGCGCGCGTGGTGGTGTCGGTGGATTGCGGCATCCGCGGCGTCGAAGCGGCGCAGCGCGCGCGCGATCTCGGGATCGACCTCATCATCACCGACCACCACGAGCCGGACGGGACGCTGCCGCATGCGCTCGCAGTGATCAATCCGAAGCGGCGCGACTGCACCTACGCCGACAAGCACCTCGCGGGTGTCGGTGTCGCCCTGAAGGTGGTGCAGGCGCTGTGCGCCCGGTCCGGACGCCACGCGTGGCTGCCCGCGTTCGTGAAGATCGCGGCGATCGGCACCCTGGCCGATGTGGTGCCGCTCGTGGGTGAGAACCGCGTCATCGCGAAGATCGGTCTCGGACTGCTCTCGAAAGGGCCACACAAGGTTGGCCTTCGTGCGTTGATCGAGGCGGCGGGGCTCACGGGGAAGACGATCGACGGCTATCACATCGGGTTCGTGATCGCGCCCCGCGTCAACGCCGCCGGCCGGATGAGCAACCCAGACATCGCGACGCGGCTGCTGCTCGCATCCGACGAGGCCATGGCGGCCGAAGCGCGCGGGCTGGCCGAACAGCTGAACGAGGAGAACATCCGCCGCCAGCAGGAAGAGGCCACCATCGTCGCTGCCGCGAAGAAGCTCGTCGAGAGTGATCCCGACATCGGTGCGCGGACGGTGCTGGTGGTGGCGGGGGAGGGATGGCACCGCGGCGTCATCGGGATCGTTGCCTCGAAGCTGGTGGACACCTTCCACCGGCCCGCGATCGTGCTGTCGATTGATGGCGACACCGCCCACGGCTCGTGCCGCAGCATCTCGGGCTTCGACATGCTCGGTGGGCTCGAGGCCTGCGCACCGCTGCTGGCGCGCTATGGCGGACACAAGATGGCCGCGGGCCTGACGCTCGACTCCTCGCGCATCCGCGACCTGCGTGCGCGTGTGAACGATCACGCGGAAGCGCTGCTCGGACCCGACGATCTGCGGCCACGGCTGCGCATCGACGATGTACTGGCGTTCGGCACGATCACCGGCCGAGTGGCCGCCGAACTCGCCGCGCTGGCCCCGTTCGGGCCGTCCAATCCGCGTCCGGTGTTCTGCGCGCACCACGTGGACATCGTCGACGGCCCCAGGCGCCTGAAGGATCGCCACTTCAAGATGGCGCTCCGGCACGACGGCCGCATCATGCGTGCAATCTCGTGGCGCGGCGCCGAGCGCCATGCCTTCCTGGAATCCCACCGCGCAGCCGTCGACGTCGCGTTCTCCATCGACCAGAACCAGTTCAACGGCGAAACCTACCTCGAGCTGACGGTGTGCGACATCCGGCCGGCACAAACGCCGGAACTGCGGCCCGATCCCCTCCTCGCCGGTGCGGCGGCCGCGCCGGAATGCAAAATGTAAGATGCACAATGCACAATTGAGCGTTCACCCGCCGTCACGGGCGGCGCGCACGTCTTGTGCTTGGTGGGTGAGCATCGAGCGTGACGCATCGATTGCGACCTCGCGTCACATGCTCCAGTTACATCCTGCGGTGTGGGTAGTGGGTTCCCATGTGCATTGTGCATTGTGCATTGTGCATTTCAACCCGTCCTCCACATGACGCCCTGGCAGAAGCGCGCGCGCCTGGTGATGGCGGGCGTGGGGATCGCCGTCATCATCGTGGTGGCGCTGACCGTGCGCGAGCGGCAGCCGAAGCGAGAGAATGATTCGGTCACCCGTGTAGACCCCAAAGCGGTGGCGGAGAGCGCCGGCGGCCGCACGGTGCAAGCGAGCGGCACACGGGTGCCCGGCGTGCTCGACTACGAGCGCAGTCTCACCTACGCCGACGGCACGTCCCGGCTGATTGGCCCGAAGCTCACCACCACTCGCAACGGACAGACGTTCACGGTCACGGGCAAGGAAGCGGCGCTGGGCCAGGACCAGGCGCACGTGACCATCACGGGAGACGTCAAGCTGACTTCCGGTGATGGCCTGAGCGTCGCCGCCGGCGAGGCCGCGTACGACCGCGCCGAGGGCATCGTGCGCGCTCCGGGTCCGGTCTCGTTCGCAAAGGGCACCCTCAGCGGCACCGCCATCGGCATGACGTACGACGAGAAGCAGGACATCCTCTCGCTGCTCGAGCGCGCGGTCGTAAAGGTTGCGCCCGGCAACGACACCGGCGGCGGGGCCGACATTACCGCCGGGTCGGCCGTCTACGCCCGACGCGACAAGCACATGCGCTTCGAGGGCAGCGTTCGGCTTATCCGCGAAGGTCGCACCGTCGAGGCCGACACGGCCACGGCGTTCCTGTCGGGTGACGAGAGCCGGCTCGAGCGGATGGAACTGCGTGGCCGCTCGCGGATCACGACCGCGGGCGCGGCGGAAGGTGCGCTCCAGGAGATGGCGGCGCGTGACATGGACCTCGCGTACGCCGCTGATGGCGAGACGCTGGAGCGCGCCATGCTGAAGGGTTCCGGAACGATCGTCATGGCGGGCGCGGCAGGGCGCCGGATTGCAGGGGAACTCGTCGACATCGCGTTCGGAGCGGACAGCAACGTGACCGCCTTGACGGCGCGCGATCGGGTGCAGCTCACCATGCCGGCACAGCGCGACACGCCCGAGCGGATCATCCGGGCGGCGGCGATGCAGGGCAAGGGCCCGCCGGGGCAGGGCCTGACGTCCGCCCTGTTCAGCGGCGGTGTGGAGTTCCGGGAGACTCCGTCAGGCGGCACGCTGCGCGTGGCGCGCGCCCGCACACTCGACCTGGCGATGACGCCGGGCACCGGTGCCATCGAGGAGGCGCGTTTCAGTGGATCCACCCGCTTCGAGGAGGGAAACCTCCGGGCGTCGGCGGCTGACGGACGGTATCGGATCGGCGACGGGCTGCTCGAGCTGACCGGTTCGGAGGGCACCCGTGATCCACGCGTGCAGGACGAGCGGATTACCGTGGACGCGAAGCGCATCAATCTGACGTTCGCCGGGCCTGCACTCGTCGCCACCGACGAGGTCAGGAGCGTCATGCAGCCTGCGGCTGAGAAGAAACCCGCGACAGCGGCGGCAGCAGCACCGGCCGCCACTTCGCCGCCGGTCCGGCCGGCCGCGCGTGACCCGAAGCGCCCGGCAGGGGGAAGCGCCGCGGCCGCACCACAAGACCGCACGGTTCCGGGCATGCTCAAAGACGACGAGCCCGTGTACGTCACGGGTGCGGCACTCGACTACGACGGCGCCCGCGCCTTCGCCACCTACACGGGCGGCGCTCGCCTGTGGCAGGGCGACACCACCATCCAGGGCGACACAATCGTGCTCGACGAGCACAGCGGAGATCTGAAGGCGAGCGGCTCCGTGCGGTCCACGTTCGTGCTCGAACAGCTGGACCAGAAGACGCAGCAGAAGACGAAGGTACCCTCGATCGCGAGCGCGAAGGACCTGCACTACGAAGACGCGCTGCGCCGGGCCACGTACACGACCGACGCCCATGTGAATGGCCCCCAGGGCGACTGCCGCGCCGACAAGATCGAGATGTACTTCGTCGAGGGCGGTGGCGCGCTAGAGCGCGCAGAGGCGTACCGCGACGTGAAGCTGCTCACGGACGCCCGCACGTCGAGCGGCGATCGCATGACCTATTTCGCCGCCGACGAGCGCTATATCATGGTCGGCGCGCCAGTGCGGATCCTCGAAGAATGCCGCGAAACTACGGCCAAAACCTTGACCTTCTGGAGGTCGACTGATAGGATTCTCGCCGACGGGAACGAAGAGATTCGCACGCTGACGAAGAAGGGTGGGACCTGCGCGGAGCCGCGTTTGGAGTGAATGGCGACGCTGCGCACGGATGATCTCACCAAGAAGTACGGCGGACGTACCGTCGTCCGCGGTGTCAGCCTGAACGTTGCGTCAGGCGAGATCGTCGGCCTCCTGGGACCGAACGGCGCCGGCAAGACCACGACGTTCTACATGACGGTCGGCCTCACCGCGCCGGACTCGGGACGCGTGACGCTCGACGCTGCGGACGTCACCGACGATCCGATGTACGTGAGAGCGCGGAAGGGCATCGGGTACCTGCCGCAGGAGCCCTCCATCTTCCGGGGGCTCACGGTCGAGCAGAACGTGCTCGCGATTCTCGAGACGCTCGAACTCACCGCGCCGCAGCGACGGCAGCGCGCCCGCGAGCTGCTCGCCGAGTTGAACCTGTTGCATCTCGCGTCGGCGCCGGCCTACACCCTCTCCGGAGGCGAGCGGCGGCGCGCTGAAATCACCCGGGCGCTGGTCATCTCGCCCAAGTTCATCCTGCTCGATGAGCCCTTCGCGGGGATCGACCCGATCGCCGTCACCGACATCCAGAAAATCATCTTCCACCTGAAGGAGCGGGGCATCGGCGTGCTCATCACTGACCACAACGTGCGCGAGACCCTGCGCATCACCGACCGCGCGTACATCGTGCACGACGGGGGCGTGTTCCGGAGCGGCACTCCGGACGAGCTGGCGACCGACGACGACGTGCGGCGAATTTATCTCGGGACCGATTTCAGGTTGGACTAAGATCGGCTCGGGGTTCTCACTGATTTCCGCAGGCGTTCATGGCGATTTCGCAGAAACTTCACACCAAGCTCGTTCAGAAGCTCATTCTGACGCCGTCGCTGCAGCAGGCGATCAAGCTGCTGCCGATGTCGACGCTGGAGCTCTCGGACCTGCTCAACCAGGAGATGGTCGAGAACCCGCTGCTCGAGGAGATCCCGACTGAGGACCTGCAGCAGACCGACGCCGCCGCGGCGGCCGAGAAGGCCGAGGCCGAGCAGCCCCAGAAGACCGACAAGAGCGACAACTGGGACGACAGCGATTACGAATACTTCTTTGGCGACTACCTCGACGACGGCTACCGCCCGCACGCGCCCCAGGAGGTCAAGGAACTGCCGCCGATCGAGAACACGCTCTCGACCGGCAGCTCGCTGACCGATCACCTCATGTGGCAGCTCTCCCTGCAGACGAACGACGATCTGCTCCGCGAGATTGGCAGCGCGATCCTCGGCAACCTCGATGACGACGGCTACCTGGTGGCCTCGCTCGACGAGCTCGCCGGCATGGGCGCGTGGGACCCCGCCGACGTGCAGCGGGCCCTCGCCCTGGTCCAGAGCTTCGACCCGATCGGCGTGGCCGCCCGCGATCTCCAGGAGTGCCTGCTCCTGCAGATCCGCCACCTCGGTCTCGACGGCACCCCCACCGAGAAGATCGTCGCCGACCACCTGCGGCTGCTGCAGAATCACCAGGTGCCGGAGATCTCGCGCAAGCTCGGGATCGCGATTGAGGACCTGAAGGAGCACATCGAGGTAATCCGGCACCTCGACCCCAAGCCGGGCAGCCGCTTCAACCCGACGCAGTCGCAGTACGTGATCCCCGACGTGTACGTGGTCAAGCTGGAGGATCAGTACGTCGCGCTGCTCAACGAAGACGGCCTGCCGCAGATGCGCATCAGCCCGGTGTATCGGCGCCTGCTCGACAAGAACACGGAGAACAGCGACGAGACGCGAGCCTACGTGAAGGATAAATTCCGCTCGGCGCTCTGGCTGATCAAGTCGGTCGAGCAGCGCCAGAAGACCATCCACAAGGTCGCGACCAGCATCATCAATTTCCAGAAGGACTTCCTCGATCACGGGATCGAGCACCTCCGTCCGCTGGTGCTCCGCGACGTGGCCAACGACATCGGGATGCACGAATCCACGGTCAGCCGCGTCGTGACGAACAAGTACATGCACACGCCACAGGGCGTGTTCGAGATGAAGTACTTCTTCCACAGCGGGATCAGCAGTTCCTACGGCGAGAGCGTCTCGTCGGTGACGATCAAGCAGCGGATTCGGAAGATCATCGAGGCGGAGGATCCGCGCAAGCCGCTGAGCGACTCGAAAATCGTCAGCATCCTGCAGCGCGAGGGGCTCGTGCTCGCGCGGCGCACGATTGCGAAGTACCGCGAAGAGCTGAAGATCCCGACCTCCAATCAACGGAAGGTCCTCTACTGACATGCGACTCGAGCTCACCGGCAGAAATGTCGAGATCACGCCCGCGCTGCGGGCCCTGGTAGACAGAAAACTCGCAAAGCTTACGCGCGCCCTCAACGACGCCATCCTCTCGGCGCAGATCGTGCTGACGCAGGAGAAGTACCGCCACGTCACCGACATGTCGCTGCACATGCGCGGCGACCACGTGCTCGCGGGCAAGACCACGGGCCAGACGTGGACGGATTCGATCGGGCGCGCGGCCGACAAGGTGGCGCAGCAGGCGACGCGCGTGAAGGGCAAGTGGGCCGAGCGGAAGCGGCGCGCGACGTCCGCACGCGCGATGCCAGCGCCTCCTGCGGACACGCAGCCGGATGATGCCGTGCCGCCGCGCATCGTGCGCGCGCTGCGCTATCACGTCAAGCCGCTGGCCATCGACGACGCCGCGATGGCAGTGGAAGCGGGCGGTGACGGCTTTCTCGTGTTCCGCAACGCCGACACGGGCGCCATCAACGTCCTGTACCGGCGCAAGAACGGCGACCTGGGGCTCATCGAGCCGGAACGCTGACGCGCCGGGGATGCCCGATACGCCGCCGGTCACGGTCGCCGTGCTGCTCGGCACTCGTGCCGAGGCGCTCGGGCTCAGGCTCGAGGTGCTGGGCGGGACGTCGGGGCTGGTCCGTCCGATCACGAGCCCACACGTCCAGAAGACGGGTCTCGCCTTCGCCGGCTACGAGGAGTACCTGCACGCCGGCCGCGTGCTCGTGCTCGGCGAGAGCGAGGTCCGCTTCCTCGAGCGGCACACGCCCGACGAGCGATCGGCCATCGCCTCGCGCACCTTGGCGCGGGACGTGCCCTGCCTCCTGAGCACCGGTCCTTCGCCAGTCCCCCCCGAAGTGCGTGCGGTCTACGACGCGGCCGGGATCCCTATACTCCACACGACGGCGTTGACCGGTGTGACCATCGCGCGGCTCACCGCGTTGCTCGAAGACAGCCTGGCCGAGCGCCAGATGCTTCACGCCGTGCTGATGGATATCCTCGGGCTCGGTGTGCTCATCACCGGCGAGAGCGGGATCGGCAAGAGCGAGTGCGCGCTCGATCTGATCGGCCGCGGTCACCGGCTCGTGGCCGACGACAGTGTGGAGGTGCGCCGGCGCGCCGAGAGCGTGATCATCGGCACCTGTCCCGAGCTCACGCGGCATCACATGGAGCTGCGGGGACTCGGCCTCGTGAACGTGCGCGAGCTGTTCGGCATCGCGTCGGTGCGCTCGTCGAAGCGCGTGGAATTCGTGGTACAGCTCGATCGCTGGGAGCCCGGTCGTGCCTACGAACGCCTCGGACTAGACGATGTGTTCATGGAAATCCTCGGTGTCAAGGTGCCCCTCGTGCGCATGCCCGTCGCACCGGGTCGCAGCGTCGCCACGCTTGTGGAGGTCGCGGCGCGAAACCAGCTGCTTCGACTACGCGGCTATCACGCGGCGCGCTCGCTCGCCAGCCGGCTCGATCAGCAGCTGCGAAATTCGGAGGCTCGCAACACGGCTGGCTCCCCCGACGAGGACGACTCGCTGGAGGGGGAGTAACATGGGCGGCCGGTCCGACACGCGGCTGCGCCCTCCCCTGCGGCCAGGCGGCACGAAGGGCAGCGGGCGCTTCGTCGTCATCACGGGGCTCTCCGGGTCGGGTAAGTCGCAGGCGATCCGTGCGCTCGAAGACCTCGGCTACTTCTGCGTGGACAACCTCCCGACGATGTTGATCCCGACGCTCGCGCAGCTATCCCTGAAGCAGGGCACCGACCTGCAGAAGGTCGCGATCGTCGCCGACGTGCGGGAGGGCACGTTCCTGTCGCAGTTCCCGACGGTCTGGCGACGGCTGAAGCGCATGCCTCGGCTCCAGCCGTCGCTCATCTTCCTGGAGGCGACGCACGCGGCACTCGTGCGGCGATTCAGCGAGACGCGGCGGCCGCACCCCCTCGCAGCCGATCGATCGGTGAGCGAGGGAATTCACGACGAACGCGGGCGGCTCGACGTGATCCGCTCGATGGCGGACGAGATCGTGGACACGTCGGACCTCACGGTGCATGAGCTGCGCAACCGTTTCCTATCGTTCGCGCGCGACCAGTCGCAGCGCTCACCACTCATCGTGAGCCTGGTCAGCTTCGGGTTCAAGCACGGCGTGCCGCTCGACGCGGACCTCGTTTTCGACGCGCGATTTCTGCCGAACCCGCACTTCGTGCCGCGGCTCAAACCCCTCACGGGGCGCGAGCAGCCGGTCGTGCGCTTCATCGAGCGGCATGCGGTTACCCAGCAGTTCGTGGAGAAGTTGTCGGACATGCTCCGGTTCCTCGTGCCGGAGTACGTGCAGGAAGGGAAAAGCTATCTGACGGTGGCGATCGGGTGCACCGGAGGGCGGCACCGTTCGGTCATGCTCGCCGAAAAGATGCGGCACGTCGTGTCGGAGCTGCAAGGCGTCAGGGTCAGCGTGCGGCACAGGGACCTGGAGCATGGGTAGACGAATGTGTCAGGCTCCAGGCTCCTGGCCCCACGGCTTGTCATGGCTCCGGATGTGAACGCCGTCCCGCCGGAAGCCGGGAACCGGGAGCCTGAAGCCAGCGGGAGGCGTCAATGATCGGCGTCGTCGTGGTGACCCACGGGCAGCTCGCGACCGAGCTGGTGAACGCGGCCGAGACGATCGTCGGCGATCAGCCCGGGTTTGCAGCCGTGTCGATCGGCTGGCACGATGGAGTGGAGCTCGCGCGGGACGAAATCGCGGAGGCCATCGCGCGTGTGGATTCTGGGAGCGGCGTAATCGTACTGACCGACATGTTCGGCGGAACGCCGTCGAACCTCGCGATCACGTTCCTCGCCGAAACTCGCGTCGAGGTCATCACGGGCGTGAACCTGCCGATGCTGCTGAAGCTGGCTGGCACGCGCGATGTGGCGGACCTCCGTGAGCTGGCGCGCCGCATCCGCGAAGATGGGCGAACGGGCATCTGGGTCGCGTCCGACCTGCTGCGCGGTGAAGGGCGCGCCTGACGATGGTGTCGCGCGTGGTCAGCATCAGCAACCCTCTGGGCATGCACGCTCGCGCCGCCGCCCGCTTCGTCCATGCCGCCACGGGATTCCGGTCGCAGGTACGTGTGAGCCGCGGCACCCGGACGACCGACGGGAAGAGCATCATGGGGATCCTGCTGCTCGCTGCGGCCAGGGGTACGGCACTGACGATCACAACCGACGGGCCGGACGAGCGTGAAGCGCTCGATGCGCTGTGCGCTCTGATTGAGACCGGACTGGGGGAAGATCCATGCAGCGGCTGAAGGGGGTGGCGGTCACCGACGGCGCGACAGCGGGCCGGGCCGTGCTGCTCACGCACAGGGGACAGGCGGTGCGATTCCCCGTTCCGTCCGAGCAGGTGGAGCGAGAGGTCGAGCGGCTGCAGCAGTCCCGGGATCGATCGAGGGTGCAACTCGAGGGCATCACCGCCAGGATCAGTGACGGCCTCGGGGCGGAGCTCGCGTCCCTGTTCGAGGCACAACTCCTGATCCTCGATGACCCCATGCTGCTCGGTCGCGCGCTGGCGCTCATCCGCGAGGAACGCGTCAATGCGGAGTGGGCGGTGCATCGCGCGTTCGAGGAAATCGAGCACTTGTTCGACGCCATCGAGGATCCGTACCTGCGCGAACGGAAGGGTGACGTCGAAGACGTCGTGGGCCGCCTCCGCATGAACCTGCGGCAGGGCAGCGTCGCCGCGCACACGCTGCTGCGCCACATCGACGGGCCGTTCGTGCTCGTCGTCGACGAGTTATCGCCGTCGATGGCCGCCCAGATTGATTGGACCCGGGTGCGAGGGTTTGCGATGGACGCCGGAAGCCGCACGTATCATACGGCGATCCTCGCACGCTCGCTGCAGATCCCGTCGATCGTCGGACTGCACGACGCGACCACCCGCGTGAGGGCGGGGGACATGGTGGTCATCGATGGCGCCACCGGCGAGCTCATCGTCGATCCCACGCCAGAGGTCCTCAGCGCCGCGCTCGACCGGCACGATCGCACCGATACGGTCCCGGCAGCCATCGCCCTGCTGGAAGGGCCGACGGCCACGCAGGATGGCGTGCGCATCCGCATCGAGGCGAACGTCGACCTGCCCGACGACACCGCCGTCGCACGTGGGTACGGCGCCGACGGCATCGGCCTGTTCCGGTCCGAAGTCCTGCTCGGCGCCGACCGGGTGGACGCGGTTGACGAGGAACAGCAGTACCGAGGCATACCGGCAGATTTTGGCGGGCATGGCCCCGAGGCCGGTCACCATTCGCACGCTGGATCTCGACGAGCATCGCTCATTCCGGCGGTTTGCCCCTGCCGAGATCGAGCGCCGGACCGCCGAACGACGCAACCCCCTCGGTCTGCGCGGCCTGCGCCTGAGCCTGTCCCGTAGCGCGCCGTTCAAGCAGCAGCTCCGGGCGATGCTCCGCGCGGCTGCCCACGGCAATTTGCGCGTGCTGCTGCCATTCGTCTCCAGCGTGGAAGAAGTGCGCGCAGCCCGGAGCCTGCTTCGGGACGTGGCCCTGGAGCTCGATACCGGCCGCCCGTCGGCGCCGGTGCAGGTCGGCGTGATGATCGAAATGCCGGCGGCGGCGCTCACGGCGGACCTGCTGGCCCGCGAGGTCGATTTCCTGGCAATCGGCACCAACGATCTGATCCAGTACACGCTCGCGGTGGATCGTACCGACGAGCGAGTGGCGCACCTGTATCAGCCGCTGCACCCGGCCATCCTGCGCCTGCTGCGCCTGGTGCGCCGCGCCGCGGCACGGGCGGGCGTTCCTCTTTCCGTGTGCGGAGAGATGGCGTCGGACCCGTCGCTGCTGGCCGTGCTGATCGGGCTGGGCCTGACGGAATTCAGCATGACGCCGGCGGCGATTCCGGCCGCGCGGCACCTCGTCGCATCGGTACACGCGGCGCGGCTCCGCACCATCGTCAGCCGCGCAGTGCAGCTCGGCACAATCCAGGAAGTCGAAACCTATCTCGAGGAAACGGCCGCCCTCGTGCAA
Organism: Vicinamibacteria bacterium; assembly: GCA_963763095.1. Lineage (GTDB taxonomy): Bacteria > Acidobacteriota > Vicinamibacteria > Vicinamibacterales > JAENWD01 > CAVUCH01. The sequence continues at coordinate 266,200 of CAVXNR010000015.1, read as the reverse complement.
CCCGGCATGCCGCTCGTGGGGCGCGCCCCAGGCGACGACAGGAGCAGACCGTGAGCCAGACCGTGACACGCGTGGAGAAACCGTGGGGCTATGAGCTCCACTGGGCGAAAACAGATCGCTACGTCGGCAAGCTGATTCACATCAACGCCGGGCACGCGCTCAGCCTGCAGTATCACAATCGCAAGGACGAGACGATTTTTCTGTGGGCGGGGAAGCTGCTGTTCGAGATCAAGGAAGGGGACGAGCTGAGGCAGTACCGAGGTGTCACCGGGGCAGCCATTCCACGTCACACCAGGCACGGTACACCGCATGACGGCGATCGAGGACTGCGACGTGTTCGAGGTCTCGACGCCGGAACTGGACGATGTCGTTCGACTTGAAGATCGATACGGAAGATGATCCGCTGACGTTTACGGTTTCATCGTCCGCGTACGGCCGGGGCCTGGGGTTGACGGTTTCATCGTCAGGGTAGGGCCGGGGCCGAAGCCCCCGGCCATGATGAACTCTCGATGTGGAGCCATCGCTCCACATATGGAGCGGCACCGGCGCGGTATCGGCAGGAGCGCTTCGGCCCCGGCCCTACCCTGTCAAGATTGTTGATGGGTCGGCCGAAGCGCCCTGGGGTAAGCCAAATCGGTGGAGGCCCGGGGCCGGAGCGCCCCGGGCAGGACGGCGGCTCAGAACGGGATGTCGTCTTCCGGCATGTCCGCAGGCTCGCTCATCGGAGTCGAAGGGCCGCCGTATTCGCGCTCCGGTCCACCCGACCGGCCACCGCCGCCGCCGCCGCCGCCGAGCAGGGTCACACGGTCAGCCTTGATCTCCGTCGTGTAGCGCTTGTTGCCGTCCTTGTCGTCCCACTGCCGGGTCTCGATTCGCCCTTCGATGGCGATCTGTTTGCCCTTCGTGAGGTATTGCCCGAGCGCCTCTGCGGTCTTGCCCCAGACGACGACGCGGTGCCACTCGGTCTTCTCCTGCCGCTGACCCTCTTTGTCTTTCCAGTTTTCAGTGGTCGCGAGGTTCAGTGTCGCGACGGCCTGCCCGTTGGCCGTGTGCCGCACCTCGGCGTCACGACCCAGATTTCCGACCAGGATCACCCTATTCACGCTGCCCATCGGAGCCCGCCCTTTCTATCGCGCGCGATTTCAGCGCGTCCGTCGATTCAAACGATCCAGGTTCTGCCTCGCGAGTCCCCCAGCATCGCTGGTCGGGTAGTTCTTGACCACGGCCTCGAACGCCTCGCGCGCCTTATCGGGCTGCCCGAGCCTGTCATAGCTGATCCCGACTTTGTACCAGGCTTCCGGCAGGATGTTGCTGGACGGGTAGTCGCGAATGACCCGCTCGTATGCCGCGGCCGCATCGCGGTATTTGCTGTCGCCCGCAAACGACTCTCCGATGTAGTACTGCGCATCATCCGCAAGCTCCGACTTGGGATAGGTCTTGAGGTATGTCTCGAAGCCCTGGATCGCAAGCGACCACTGGCCGGCGGTGTAGTCTGCGTAGGCGGTCTCGTACAGCCGTCGAGGGGTCATGCCGGTCGCCCCGGTGCCGGCGGGCGTCGCCGGAGGGACGCCGGCGGGACCGGTTGTGGTCCCCGCCGCAGGTGCCGCGCCGCCCTCGGATGCCGGATCTGTCGGCGTCTCGCCAGGCGCGCTCGTGGTCGCGGGGGCCGCTTGCGGAATCGCATCACGCAGCCCTTCGACATCTTGAGAAAGGGACGTCAGCCGGACGTTGGTCTCGTCGAGCTTCTCGCGCAGCACGCGGATGTCGGAGCCCACGGTGTCGACCTGCAGTTTCTGGTCGGCGAACGCCTTGCGCGTGACGCCAGACTGCTCGTCGATGCGCGCCGTGACGCCCTTGATAGCTTCGGCGAGGGTGGCCAGCAGCTGCTGGAGCTGCTGCGACTGCTCCTGGAGCATGCGGATGTCGGCCATCATCTGCTCGTGCTCACGATTCGGAGCAGCGTGGGCCGACACGGCCAGCGACGGGACGAGACAAACGACCATGAGAAGCGGCCAGGCCTTGCGCATGGGGGGACCTCCTACGATCACTTGGCGGTCACGACGAAGTGGGCCCGGCGGTTTTTCGACCAGGCTTCCTCGCTGTGACCGGGGTCGAACGGGAATTCCTTGCCGTAGCTCACCGTCTTGACGCGGCCGGCAGGGATTCCGAGCGAGACGAGGTAGTTGCGTGCGGCGACCGCCCGCCGCTCCCCGAGCGCCAGATTGTACTCGGCGGTGCCGCGCTCGTCGCAGTGGCCCTCGATGCTGATCTGCCAGGTCGCGTATCGGCGCAGGAAGTCCGCATTGTCCTGCAGTATCTTCTGACCCTCAGCGTCCACTTCCGCCTCGTCAAGCCCATAGAACACCGGCTTCAGCGGCGAGTTCCTGTTGATGTCGTCGATCGAACCCGCCGCGATCGAGTCCTCGGCCACGGGCTCGGGCGGCACGGTCGTGGGCTCCGGCGCGGGAGCAGGAGGCTCCGGCGGCGGCGTGACGGTCGTCGAACCAGACGGTGGCGGCGGGATGGGCCGTGCGACGGGCGGCGTCTTCTTCCCGCACGCACCGGCAGCCATGGTGACGAGCAGCAACAACAGGAACGCAGTCCTGCGGATCGACAGTGTGTTCATCGCGTGTACTCTCCTCGCGCTCATTTCGACCAATCAGGGGTGTAGTTGTTCCCGGCCTGCGTGACCTGTCGCAGACCCTTGCCATCGCGGCCGATCGTGAACACCTGCGTCTTGCCCACACGCGTCGACGTGAAGGCGAGGTGCCGCCCGTTCGGGGAGTAGCTCGGGCTCTCGTTGCTGCCTTCGCCAAACGTGATCTGCCGCGTCTCGCCACTGGCGAAGTCGTAGATCTTGATGTCATAGCCCGGTCCCGTCCGGCACACGAACGCGAGCTCGTTGAACGGGGCGGGCGACCAGGTCGCACGATCGCAGAACGACTCCGACGTCACGCGCCGCAGATTCAGTCCGTCGGCGCCCATCACGTAAATCTGCGGCGACCCGGTTCGGTCGGTCGTGAAGGCGATCTGTGCTCCTGTCGGAGACCAGGTCGGCGTCGTGTCAATGGCCGGGTTGTTGGTGATGCGGCGGATGTTCGAACCATCGCGGTTCGCCACGTAGAGCTCGGGGTTGCCGTCCCGGCTCGAGGTGAACGCGATGCGCGTGCCGTCCGGCGACCACGCCGGCAGCCAGTTCTGCGTGCCGCTTGCCGCCATCGGGGTCTGGAGCGTCCCCTGGTAGATCAGCGAGACGTAGATGTCGGGATAGCCGCGGCGGTACGAGGTGTACGCAATCGAACGTGCATCCGGCGACCACGTGGGCATGATGTTCAACGCACGGTTCACCGTGACGCGGCGCTGATTGGCCCCATCGTAGTCGGCAATGTAGACCTCCTTGACGTCACGACGTTCCACCGTGCCCTGCACACGCTCACCATCTCGATCCGACGAGAAGGTGAGCTTGGTGCGCGCGACACCGCGCAGCGCGCGCTGCTGCTGGTGCACCTCGTCCGACACCGTGTGCGCGAAGAAGCGCGGGTTGTTCGCCGGGCCGCTGTACTCCCGGTCGAATACCGACTGCCGGGACCGGACGTTGAACAGCCGCACCTCGAGCCGAATACCGTTGGCGGTCTTCTGAACGGTGCCGATCACGAGACCGTCGGCTCCGAGCTCACGCCAGCGATCGAACGGGACGTCGGAGAGCGAGCGCGCCGGTGGGATCGACGCGTAGGTGTCGCGCGGAATCAGGTAGAACTCCCGCTCGAAGCCGAGGTCCTCCCAGAGGACCGATGCGATGGTCTTCGCAGTTGCCGCTGTCTCCGGATCGGGCGAGAGCGCGATGAAGTCCGGCACGGCGTACCTGGGTGGGGCACCAGGCTCGCCGGTGATGCTCAGTTCGATCTCCGACTGCTGTGCCGGCGGCTTCTGCCCGGCGGCGGGTGGCGTCTGAGTGGATGCACCGACGGCAGCGAACGAGAGTCCCATCAGAAGAACGAGAAGCATTGGTTTATGCGGCATCAGCGCTCGTACCGGAATATCAGATGGACGGTAAGGTCGTTTTCAGTGTACTGCCCTGGCAGAGGCGGCAGTTGCCGCGTGACGAGCAAGGCGCGCTGGGCGGTCTGATCGAGCGCGAAGAAGCCGCTGGGACGCTCGATCTCCACATTCGTGATACGCCCATCCCGCTGGATCGTGAACTTGGCGATCGTCTGTCCGGCTACCTGCTGCTTCGATGTCCAGTTCCGCTGAATCAACTGCAGCATCGTTGTCAGGTATTCAGGGCAGCAGAAATTGCCCACGTCCAGGTAGCCGCCGGTGCCGCCGCCCCCTGTGGTCAATCCGAAGCCGACACCGCGCGCACCTGTTTCGGCGACGGAGGAGCCCTCCTGCGGTTCGGCTCCTCGCGTTGGCGTTCGGGACGTCGCCTCGGGAGGCGCTGTCTTCACGGGCGTTTTTGCAGCCGGACGCGCACGCTCCGAAGGTAGCGTCATCTCAGGCGTCCTCGCAGCGGGCGCGGTAACCGCGGCGCGCCGCGGGGCTTCTTCCGGAGCAGGCGCCTGCACGGGCCGCCCGCCCATTGGCGTCATGCCGCCCGCACGTGGTCCTGGCGCACCGCCAAGGCTGATCTGCATGACCTCCCGTTCCCCTTCGTGCGTCGGCGTGAGTGAGGGCATCAGGAAGAACGCAGCCAACAACACGGCATGAGCCAGCAACGACACCATCACCGTGCGGTTCATGCCTCGCGGCTGGCGCATCCGGTCTGAGAGGATGTCGGCGACGGCTTCCATCATTCAGTCGCACGCGAAGACGTCGCGCATTCCACCAGGCGGAAACCTGAGTACGGGAACTTCACCGCTCACCCGGCAGCTTCGCCACGATGCCGACCCGCTCAACTCCGCCGGCCTTCAACTTGTCCATGACATCCATCAAGTCTTGCAGCTGCACACCGCCATCACCTCTCAGGAAGACCTCCTTGCTGGTGCTGGTGAGCAACGCCTGGCGCATCCGCTCGTCGAGGATGTCCACACGCACGGGATCCTCTCCGATATAGACGACGCGGTTGGTGCGGTAGGCGAGGGGCACGTTGATGAATATCCGTTCCGCGCTGATCTGCTGCGCGCGCCGTGCGACCGGCAGGTTCACGTCGAGCCCCCGCTGCATCATGGGTGCGGTCACCATGAAGATGATGAGCAGGACGAGCATGACGTCGACGAGCGGCACGACATTGATCTCGGCCAGCGCGGTGCTCACGCGTCGCGAACGGCCGCGCCGGGATGCGCCGCCATGGTCAAACGATTGAACATTGGGCACAGGCCGCTCCGCGACTCAGGTGAAATTCCGCTCGGAAATCGTGAGGAACTCGAGCGAGAAGTCGTCCATCTCCGATGCGAGCAGCTTCACGCGGTTGGAGAGGTGGTTGTAGAAATACACGGCGGGGATCGCGGCAAAGAGGCCGGCTGCGGTGGCAATCAACGCCTCTGCGATGCCCGGGGCCACGACACCCAGGTTGGTCGAGCCGGTCTGGCCGATGCCCTGAAAGGCCCCCATGATCCCCCACACTGTGCCGAAGAGACCGATGTATGGAGTGATGCTGGCCGTCGTCGCGAGGAAAGGGACCCGACTTTCGAGCTTGTTCACCTCGACGGATGCGGCCCGCAGCAGCGCGCGGTCGAGGGCGGCCAGGCTCTTGATCGTGGGTCGGGCGACGGCTGCGGCACCAACCGATGCAGAGCCACTGAGGCGCAACTGTGCATTGAGTTCGGCATAACCCGCCTGGAAGATGCCGACCAGCGGGCTTTCAGCCAACGTCTTGCAGACGGCCTGCACTTCAGAGAACTTGTTACTGCGGCGAAACACCTCGAGAAACGCCACCGACTGGCGTTCCGATCGGCTGAAGACCCACAGCTTGAAGAGAATGACGGCCCAGGAAGTAACGGAGAACAGAATCAGGACGAGCAGGACGGCCTTCTGGATCGGGCTGGAACCAACGACCATCTGGAGCAGGTCGTGGCCAGCCGCGGTCCCGCCGTTCCCCTGCACCTGCATGAGCAGAAACAGGCCGAGCGTGCGCAAACGTGCCTCCGAGTCATATGCAAGAGCGCCGCTGGGACAGCGCGAACCGGCAGGAGAATACCACGCGGCTTAGGTGCGTTCAAGAGTATGCTACAAAGGCAGTTGCGGCGTTTCGACCGCCCTTGTTGATGGCCGTGGTCCCCGCCCGACCAACCTTCATGCTGCGCTACCTCCGGATCCGTAATCTCGCCGTCATCGAGCAGGTGCAGGTCGAGTTCGAGCCGGGCTTGAACGTGCTCACGGGGGAGACGGGTGCCGGCAAGTCAGTGCTCGTCGAGGCGGTCGGGCTCCTGCTTGGCGGCCGGGCTTCCAGCGACCTGGTGCGCACCGGTGAGGACGTCGCACAAGTGGAGGCGCAGTTCCAGGATGGCGACGTGGAGGTGGTGCTGCGGCGCGAAGTCACGGCACAGGGCCGTAGCCGTGCGTTCGTGAACGGCTCGCTCGTCACGGCCGGAGCGTTGAGGGAGTTTTCGGATCGGCTCGTAGAGCTGCACGGCCAGCATGAGCACCAGATCCTGATGGATCCCGAGAGTCATCTCAGTCTGCTCGATAGCTACGCTGGCCTCGAGAACGATCGGGTGAGAGTCGGCGAAGCGTTTGCGAGGCTGCAGGCGCTCAGAACGGAACTGCAGGCGCTGCAACTCGACGAACGCCAGAAGGCCGCACGGATCGACCTGCTCACCTTCCAGCGAGATGAAATTTCCCGGGCGCAGGTTCAACCAGGCGAAGACGAGGAGCTGACCGCCATTCGTCAGGTGCTGGTGAACGCCGAGAAGCTGCAGCGTCTCAGCGCGGACGCCTATGCGGCACTCTATGAGTCAGACGGTGCGGTCCTCGGCGCGCTCACAGCGATCTGGCGGCGAGTTGGCGAGCTGGCCGCCCTCGACCCCCGGGTGACGCCGTACCTGGACAACCGGGACGCCATCAAGTCACAGCTGGAGGACCTCGCATTCTTCCTGCGGGGCTATGCCGACGGCATCGACGCGTCGCCCGGGCGACTGCAGGAGGTCGAGGACCGGTTGGTTCTGCTCGACCGTCTGAAGCGAAAGTATGGCGCCACTCTCGCCGATGTGGTCGCGCATCACGACCGGGCGGTGCAGGACCTTGCGGACCTCGCGAACATGAACGCCAGAGGGGAGGTCATCGCGGCGGAGGTCTCCGCCGCCGCGGCCGCGTACCTGGATAGGGCGCGAGCACTCTCGGCCGCGCGTCGGTCGGCTGCCGAGCGATTCGCGGCGGCGCTCGAAGCAAGCCTGGGGGAGCTGGCCATGGCACGGACGCAGTTCGCCGTGCGTTTCGACGACCCGGCTCTCACGGAGGCGGAGTGGACGGCGGCAGGTGTCGACCGGGCCGAGTTCCTGGTCTCTCCGAACCCCGGCGAGGAGCTGCGCCCCCTCGCGCGCATCGCATCCGGGGGCGAGCTGTCACGCGTCATGCTGGCGCTGCGCAGCCTATCGGTCAGCGCCGGGACGGCACGCGCCCTGGTCTTCGACGAGGTGGACGCTGGGATTGGCGGCAGGGCGGCAGACGATGTCGGACGGAAGCTGCAGAGGCTGGGAGCCGACGCGCAGGTGCTCTGCATTACCCACCTGCCCCAGATTGCCGCCTGCGGCGCTGCCCACTATCGCGTGAGCAAGGATGTGCGGGACGGGCGAACCGTGACGGCGGTTCAGCGCCTGGCTGAAAGCGATCGGGCCGAGGAGCTGGCGCGCATGATGGCCGGGGGGACAGTTACGCAGTCTGTCCTCGCCAGCGCCCGGGAGCTGCTGGTCAGCAGAGGCAGGACCGTTTCCACCCAGCACCCGGGCGAAAGCGAATCCCAGGCAAAAGGCGAAAGCGAAAGTCGAAGGGCGAAAGGTCGAAAGTGAGCCGAAAATACCTGATCGAGACCTTCGGCTGCCAGATGAACTACCACGATTCCGAGCAGATGTCGGGGCTGCTCGAGTCTGCTGGTTATGAACGCACGGCCGAGGACCGCGACGCCGATGTCATCGTCATCAACACCTGCAGCGTCAGGGAACGGTCAGAAGACAAGCTGTATACGCGGCTCGGCGAGCTCCGTGCCCTAAGCCTGGAGACTGGCCACGAACCAGTCGTGGCGGTCGCGGGGTGCGTGGCGCAGCAAGAAGGTGCCGCGCTCCTGAAGCGCTCCGGTCTCGTCGACGTGATCGTCGGAACGCGCCGCGTCCGGATGCTGCCACTGCTGGTCGAGCAGGCCGCCGAGACCGGGCACGTCCAAATCGACCTTGGCGCGCGCGACGATGTGGCGTTTCCGTTCGGGGTGACGCGACGGAGCGACCCGGTGCGCGCGTGGGTCACGATCATCGAGGGCTGCAACGAGTACTGCAGTTTTTGCGTCGTGCCGTACACCCGCGGCCAGGAGCGCATGCGGCCCAAGGCCGAAATCCTGGCCGAAGTTCGAGCCGCTGCAGAATCCGGCCATCGGGAGGTGCAACTGCTCGGGCAAATTGTGAATCACTACCAGGCGCCAGACGATGAGGATTGTGATTTTGGAGGGTTGCTGGAAGCAGTCCATGCCATACCGGGTGTGGAGCGGATTCGCTTCGCGAGCCCGCACCCGCGGCATGTGAGCGATCGCCTGATCGCGGCGATTCGCGACCTGCCGAAGATCTGCAAGCACCTGCATCTGCCCGTGCAGTCGGGCTCCACGCGCCTGCTCGCCGCGATGCGTCGGCGCTACTCGCGCGAATCGTATCTGACGATTGTCGAACGCGTGCGGGAGTCGGTCCCGGGGATCACCCTATCCACCGACCTCATCGTCGGATTTCCCGGAGAGACGGCTGCGGATTACGAAGAGACGCTCTCGCTGGTCCAGAGCGTCGGGTATCACAGCATCTTCTCTTTCAAGTACTCCGAACGGCCGAACACCCTCGCCTCCAAGCGGTACGCGGACGATGTGCCGGAGGTCGAGAAGACGCGGCGGATTGTAGAATTGCAAGCACTGCAGCGGGAGATTCAACTCACGCTGCACGAGCGGGCCGTTGGCGACACCGTCGATGTGCTCGTTGATTCCGGCAGCCGGCGGCGCGAATCGGAACTGTCCGGCCGCACCTCGGGAAATACGGTGGTCAATTTGCCCGGTCCACGCGAGTGGATCGGGCGCACGATCCCGGTCACGATACGCCGGGCAGGCCCGAACAGCCTCTGGGGTGAGCCGGCGCCGACAGCCCAGGCGACTTCGGCTTGACACCGCGGCCGGGCGGGCCTACGGTGTTGGCACACGTCAGCTGAACACCCCCGGACAGGACCCATGCAGATAGCCATGACGATCAAGGGTTTGATGGTCGACCCGGTCACCAACATGCCGATCATCATCCTCCGCGACGAAGAGGGGAGCCGCGTGCTACCGATCTGGGTTGGCATCTTCGAGGCGAACGCCATTGCGCTGCAGATTGAGAACGTGAGCATGCCCCGGCCGATGACGCACGACCTCCTGCGAAACGTCATCCAGGACCTGCATGGCAGCGTGCAGAAGATCGTCGTATCCGACCTCAAGGAGAACACGTTCTACGCGTTGATCTACGTGGAGGTGGGCGACGCGGTGACCGCGATTGATGCGCGCCCGAGCGACGCGATCGCGCTGGCGTTGCGGACCAAGGCCCCGATCCTCGTGGAGGAGAGCGTCATCGACAACGCCAAGACGCTGGATGTGGGCACTGAGCAGGCTGATGCCGAGCGCCTGGAGAAATGGCTCGAGGGGCTCGATCCCGACGACCTCGGCAAGTACAAGATGTGACCGGCAACCCATGATCGTAGCGATCGCCAATCAGAAGGGCGGAGTCGGCAAGACGACCACCGCAATCAACCTGGCTGCGGCCCTCGCGATGCGCGGGCAGCCAACCCTGCTCATCGATCTCGATCCGCAGGCCAACAGCACCATGTCGTTTCTCGACATGCGGAGCGTCACGCGCAGCGTGTACGACGTCATCGCGGAAGGGACCGACTTCGCCGATGTCATCCTGCCCGCCTCGATACCGAACCTGTTCATCGCGCCGTCGCGCATCTCTCTTGCGAAGCTCGAGGCCAAGCTGGTGGGGGAGCTCGACGCGCATTTCAAGCTGAAGGATCGGCTCGACGCACTGAAGCCGGCGTATCCCACGATGGTCATCGACTGCCCGCCTGCGCTCGGCCTGCTGACGGTCAATGCCCTGGTCGCCGCCTCCCACCTCCTGGTGCCGATCCAGTCCTCCTACTTCGCGCTCGAAGGAACGGACGACCTTCTTGAAACGGTGGAGAAGGTGCGAGCGCGCGCGAACCCGACCCTTCAGATCATGGGGGTCGTGATCACGATGCACGACAAGCGGACCTCCCTGGCACGCGACATACGGGAGCAGATCCAGCGGGTCTTCGGAACCAAGGTGTTCCGGACGACCATCAGCAAGAGCGTGCGGCTGGAAGAGAGCCCAGCCTACAAGGAATCGATCTTCACGTTCGCTCCCGACTCGAGTGGCGCGACGGAGTATTACAGCCTGTGCGAGGAGGTCATTGATCGTGTCTAGGCGAGGCCTGCCCCAGACCGTGCGAATGCGTCACGATGAGCACTACGTGGAGGCGCTGACGGCCTCGGCCGGAACGCCGGTCGGCCGGATGGTGCCGATTGACCTCATCGACCCTAACCCCAACCAACCCCGACAAGTCATGGGGGATCTGTCCGAACTCATGGCGTCGATCGCTGAGAAGGGCATCATCGAGCCCCTGGTGCTTCGGCAGCGAGGCGAGCGATTCCAGATCATCGCGGGCGAACGTCGCTACCAGGCGGCCGTGCAAGTGGGGCTAAAGGAACTTCCCGGCGTCATTCGCGAGGCGGACGACACCGAGATCATGGAGATCGCGCTGGTCGAGAATCTCCAGCGCAAGGATCTCACGCCCTTCGAAGAGGCCGAGGCGCTCCAGGTCCTCGCGACGAACTGCGGCTATACACACGAGATGCTGGCGCGACGGCTGGGGAAGTCCCGAACGGCCATTACGGAATCTCTCTCGCTGCAGGCAATGCCGGACGAGGTCAAAAACCTTTGTCGGCTGGCCGACATTGCATCTAAGTCATTGCTCTTGCAAGTAGTTAGACAGGCCGACGCGCAGAAAATGATCGCGCTTGTGGAGAAGATCTCCTCTGGCGGCGCGGCGACCCGCGAGGATGTCCGAAAGGCCACGGCAAAGCCGAAACCGGGCCGGCCGAAGGCGTTCACGTTCAACTACAAGCCCCAGCACAAGAACTTCACGCTTACTATGAGCTTCCGCAAAGGCTCCGTGGAACGCGAGGAAGTAATCACCGCGCTCGAAGGCATCCTGGCCGACCTCCGCAGCCAGAGCTAGAACCGCTCGCTAGCGCCGGGGCCAAAGGCCCTGGCCGCTTTGGCCCGGCCCCCGGACGGTTTGGCCAATCAGCCCCTGAAGACCGCAGCCGTGCTGGCGCTCATGTAGCGAAGGGCTAAGGGCTGAAGGGCCAAGGGCTAAAGGAAAGTCGACAGCCCGACGCAGCCTTGTTCACGCACGCTCAGCCTTAGCGGTTCGCCCTTAGCGCTTTAGCCCTTGGCCCCTTAGCCCTTACTAACCAACGGGGTTTCGCGCGGTTTCCGGAGGCTGCGCTGGAGCGACAGTGTGGGGCCGGGGCCGACCAAGCGCCCCGGCCGAACGGAGGGAGGGGCGTCCCGCGAGGAATGGACGAAAAACCGAATCCTCCCTGCCAGATGGCCATCCCATACTCAACATAACACTTGTTATCAGACACGCCGGCTTAGGCCCAAAGGAATGCCCTGTGGAAGGATTGCGGGTGCGCTTTGGGGAGACCGCCCTACTGAAGGCGCCACGATGCCGGCCAGGATTTACGAGCGGGTTCGGCGAAATTCGGGGAGACTGAACGCAGGAACTGCGGAGAAGAATCGAACGCGAAAAGAACGACGGCCGTTACAACGGCAGCCTGTTCGGTTCGGGCGGACCTACGCCGTCCAGTTGTAGGCTTCGAACTCCGGCGAGGGAACGACAATCTCCAGCGGCTGGTGGCCCGGATACCGCTCGAGTTCGACCCCGTTCAGGTGCAGCGACAGGAAGCAGCCGAGACGGGTTCCGGGGCCGCCTCCCAGCAGCCCGAACGGGATGGCGATCTCGAGAATCTGTCCCGCCTCCGCGAGGAGGCCCGGCGCGGGCACGCGCGTCCAGGCCCCCGCAGCATCGCGCGTTTCCAGCATCGCCGCCATGGAACCGCCGACCGACGCCACCCGGATCGCGGATGTTAGCCGGGCTCATGAACGACACGCACACCTCGGCAGTGCCCACGAGAAGGTCGCCCGCACGCCGGCGGAAGTCGACCCGCAGAAGCAGGCGGTCCGTCTCGAACCCGAACAGCAGCAGCGTCGTCAGAGGCTGGCCCCCGTCCGTCTGGTGCATGGAGCCGCCGGCGCCCCCGAGCTGAAGCTCCCCCGCTCCAAGCCACTCGAAGTAGCTCGTCACCTCGCCGTCGAGCGTGGCGCGGACGAACGCCGATGGCGGCTGCGCCACAGTGCGGGGCGGCTCGGTCGTGATGTTGGTGACGAACAGCTCTTCCGGTGTGGGCTTGTCGAGCGCCCGGTAGACGTTGCGCAGGTGCCGGCGGAACAGATCGTCGAACTCGAGATCGTGCTCGGATGAGTGGTCGTCGCCATACCACCAGAACCAGTCGCTGCCCTCAGCGATCAACAGCTCCTCGCGCGCGCGGACGAGTGCGGCGTCGTCGGCGGCGGGCCCCGGCGCATCGAGAGCCTGCCGCGCCTCGGCCAGCTGACTCCAGGCCCGGTGGTCGTCGGCGTGACCGATCCAGACATAGAAGTCGCCGTTGATCCACGACCCGGGGAACAGGCCATGAAGGACTTCGGTCGCCCTTGCGCACCCCTCCGACATCGTCACAGTCGTGAGTTCCGGGTGCGAGGCCAGCGCACCATAGAGCGCGCGCAGGAAGGGCCGGCCCCCGCCCTCGAAGTGTTCCCACGCATTCTCGCCGTCGAGGATGACGGAGATGAGGGCCTCTGCGCCGTTCGCCCGCGCCGAGTAGCGGCGGCCCGCTTCGGCCAGCCGCCCGACGAAGTCGGCTGCAGCCGCGTCGGCGGACCAGGAGGCGTAGGTGAAGCCGATGAGGTCAGATAGCGCGTGATCCCGGAAGACACAGGCGATCTCGTGCTCCCCCGCCTGCACCCGATACGGCCGGTACAGAATCTCGGGTTGCTGCAGATGTCCGTAGTTGTCGCGTGTCAGCGAGGCCCCGAGGCTTCGCGCCAGGATCAGCTCGTCGGTCGCCATCCAACCCAGGCCCGCGGCGTGCGCCAGCGCCACCACCGCATCGGAGACCGACCCCTCGGACGGCCACAACCCGCGAGGCGGCCCCCCGAAGGTACGAGCGTGATATTCGACAGCCTTCCGCAGCTGCTCCGTCGCGTCCTCCGGGTGCCGGAACCGCTGGCGTGGCATCCGCGAGTGCGGGTGCGTCCGCAGGTAGACATCCGTGTCGCACAGGAGCGGCAGGATCGGGTGGTAGAAGGGGGACGTCGAGAGCTCCACCTGGCCTCTCGCCGCGGCGGCGGCATACTCCGGGATCACCTTGCGGAGGATCTCGAGCTCCACCTCACGGAGCAAAGCCTTATCGTCCTCCTCGAAGTACCGCCCTTTCTGGACCAGCCCGCGCACGCGTGGATCGCTCTCGAGGTATGACGGGTCCACCCACGCGAGCTTGTGCCACACCTGCAGGTCTCGGATCTCGCCCACGGAGAACTGCCTTGCGGCGGCGGCGGTCCCATTTCCCTGTTCGCGCTTGCGCAGGAGCTCGCCGTAGCGCGGGTAGGCGTCGATCATCCGCGCGCGGGGGGCATGAAACCCGTTCGTCACGAGGAAGATCCGCTCCTCGTCGGTCAGATGCTCGGCGGGTTTGAGCCCGACCTCCAGGTGGCGGTCACGGGCGCGGCCCTCGGCGAACTCCTCGAGCTGCACGAGGAGGGACGGCACGAGGTTGAACGTGAGCCGCACGTCCGGGAACTCGCGCAGCAGCGCCGCCATCCCGTAGTAGTCCTTGAGCGCGTGCAGGCGCACCCACGGCAGGATGTGCTCCCCCGTCACCAGGTCCTGGTAGAACGGCTGGTGGTGGTGCCACAACAACGCGACCCGTGTTTTCATGTGCTATGGTGGGATCAGCCCGACACACCCGAGATGTTCCGGATTCTCGACCGGTATATTATCCGCGAACTCCTGCTGCCCTTCCTCATCGGGCTGCTGGTCTTCACCTTCCTGCTCCTGATCCAGCCGCTGGCCGAACAGGGCGAGCGCCTCATCGCCAAGGGCGTTTCCTGGCAGCTGGTTGCCCGCGTGCTCATGACGCTGGTGCCCCAGGCCCTCGCCGTCACGATTCCGATCGCCCTGCTGATTGGCCTGCTGATCGCGTTCGGGCGCCTCTCGGCGGATCGCGAGTCAGTCGCTCTGCAGGCGTGCGGCATCAGCATCTACCGCATGCTGCGCCCGGTCCTGATCATTGCCACAGTCGCCTGGGCGGTCACCAGCTACGTGATGTTCGTCGCCGTGCCGTCGGCGAACCAGACATTTCGCGAGATCGTGTACGGAGTCGTGTCGGCACGGGCCGAGAACGACATCAAGCCGCGCGTCTTCTTCGAGGACTTCCCCAACCGCGTGCTGTACGTGCGCGACACGCCCCCGGGCGGCGGCGGCTGGCTCGACGTCTTCCTGGCCGACACCACGAATCCCGATCAGCCGACCATCTTCACCGCCAAGCGCGGCCGCATGGTGATCGATCGCGCAAAGCGCACCGTGGATCTCGTGCTCCAGGACGGCGCGCGGCACACGACCAGCCTCACCGATCCGGCGAACTACGAAATGACCCGCTTTGGCGAGTTCATCACCGGGCTGGATCCAAACGCGGTGTTTCCGCCCACCGAGATTCTGAAGGGCGACAACGAGATGTCGGTGCCCGAGCTTCGCGCCCGGGTCACGGAACTGCAGGCGGCGCGGCTCTCCCCGCACGGCCCGATCATGGCGCTGCACCGGAAGTTCGCCATCCCCTTCGTCTGCTTCACGTTCGCGCTGATCGGCCTCGGGCTTGGCCTCACGAGCGGCCGCGACGGGAAGCTCGCGAGCTTCGTGCCGGGCATCGGTGTCGTCTTCATCTACTACGTCATCGATTATCTGGGGCGGCAGATGGCCAAAGGCCAGGTCGTGCCTCCCTGGCTCGCGACCTGGGGTCCGAACATCGTGCTCGGCATCGGCGGGGTCGCGCTGCTTCTCTGGCGTTCACGATCCGCCGAGCGCCCGTTCAGGCTCTCGCTCCCGGCGCGGTGGCGCCGCGCCCGGCGTACCGCGGGCAGCGCCACGGTCGCGCCGGCCTCGCCGCGCAGGATCGTGGTCGTCGTCCGGATCCCGCACTTGCGCATTCCGGTGCCGCGGCCGAAGCTGCTCGACTGGTACGTATCGATCCTCTTCGCGAAGGTGCTCGGCCTCGCGTTCTTCGGCCTGCTCGGCATCTTCTACATCTCGACGTTCATCGACCTGTCCGACAAGCTGTTCAAAGGCACCACGAGTGGGGCGACGCTGCTGCAGTATCTGTATTTCGCCACGCCACAGTTCGTCCTGTTCATCGTTCCCCTTTCCGTGCTGATCACGGCAATGGTGGTGATCGGGGTCATCACGAAGAACAGTGAGCTGATCGTCATGAAGGCGTGCGGCATCAGCCTGTACCGTGCCGCCGCGCCGCTGCTGGTGTATGCGGTGCTGGCCAGCTCGCTGATGTTCCTCCTGCAGGAGCAGGTGCTCGCCTACGCAAATCGTCGCGCCGAAGCGATACGGCACGTGATTCGTGGCGGCTCCCCCCGCACCTTCGACGTGGTCAACCGCAAATGGCTCGTCGCCCGCGACGGGGACATCTACAACTACCTGTTCTATGACCCGGCGCGCCGCGAATTGAACGGCCTTTCGATCTTCCAGTTCGACGCGACGGGTGCCGCCTTCGCCGCCCGCACCTACGTCGCGCAGGCCGCGTGGGATCCCGGGAAGGGCCCGAGCGCGTGGCGTGGCAGGTCCGGCTGGGTCCGCGAGTTCACGCCGGCCGGCGAGACGAAGAGCTTTGCGGTGTTCCCGGGGCGCGACCTGCACCTCGAGCCGCCCGACTACTTCGCCACCGAATCGCCCGACGCTGACCGCATGTCGTACCGCACAGCTGCGGCGCTACATCTCCGACTTGCGGGCGAGCGGGTTCAACGTCGTGCCGCAGACGGTGGCGCTGCACCGCAAGATTTCGTTCCCGTTCGTGACGTTGATCATGACGCTCATCGCCGTCCCCTTCGCGGTGACCACCGGCCGGCGGGGCGCGTTGTACGGGATTGCCGTGGGGATCGTGCTCGCGGTCGTCTACTGGCTGACCACCAACGCATTTGGCGCCATCGGCAGCGCGGGGATGCTTGCCCCGGTGCTCGCGGCCTGGGCGCCGAATCTGATCTTCGGCGCCGGCGCGGCGTACCTGCTGCTGACGGTCCGGACCTGACGCCGCGCCAGCCGGCGGTGGCAGGCAGATGCTCTGCCGACCGGGTCACGGCGCGGCCGCACGCTCCAGCCGCACATCGTCAATCCACAGCGTTCCGCGTCGTCCAGTGGGTGTGTTGGTGGTGTCAACGACGAACAGCACGGAATCGATACCACCCAAGGCGATGGGCACCGGCGCCTCGGCGACGGCCGCCATGTCCGCGAACGTCACGAGCAGATCCTGTGGACGCGGGTCGATGACCACCGAGCGTTGCCAGCGCGCGCCCGAGCGGGGGTTCCGCACCTGCACGGACACACGCATGGGCGCGTCGGCGGCGGCCTTGAAGCTGAGCCGGGTCCACGCCGACAGGCCGCCCTGCCCCACCGCCGTGACGAGCGCGGCGTATTGGCCGGCTCGGTCGCCGGGTCCCAGGGCGTATTCGAATGCGACCGCCTCCCCGTGTCCCAGCGCCCACGGCGCCTCCTGCGCGGCGACCCGCCCGCTCGAGGCGGCGTCCCGCTCGACCCGCCATCGCGCCACGTCACCGCCCTCGAAGAGCACCTCGGCGTCGACCGCCGGGGAGACGCGCGGCTTCGGCCGCAGGCGCTGAAGTGACGGCCCGATGAAGATTGGGTTGCCCACGATCCACGGGACCGGTGGCGTTCCCGGAGCGCCGGCCAGCTTCGCCTCGACCCGGTAGACGGCCGTTGCGCGAGAAGGAGCGTGCTCGAACCGGACCCGCCCACTGTCAGACGCGGCCACCACGCGGCCATTCCGGCGAAGAACGAGTGACACTCCCGGCACGCGCGCAACGTCCGCCTCCAGGATTGCAGAATCGGCGACAGGCAAATCGTCTCCGGCACTGGCGCGGCGTGTGCCGGAGTGCGCCCTGAAGCGGAAGGACGCCGGCGAGGCGAGCGCATCGACGACGGTGTACACGTGGCCCGCCCTGATTGAGGCCAGCAGGGCAGCGGCGTCCCGGCCCGCGTCCCCGGTCAGTGGGGCCTCGAGCGACACGCGGACAGCGAACGCGCGGAACGCCACCTCATATCCAGGCAGCTGCACGGACAGGTCCCGGTCGCCTGGCTCCCAGTTTCCCCGAGGACCGATCCGCGCGTGCGCGTCGTGCCCTGCGAGCCCAATCACGCGGCGGTACTGCGAGACGGTGTCCCATTCGGCGAACGGCGTGTCCGGGCGATCGAAGCCCGCCGCGACGGTTTCCGGGCTCCGCCACCAGTAGGTGACGAGGGCTCGCGCCATGCCGAAGCTCCCCTCGTTCCGCCACTCGCTGTCGGCGTTCAGCCACTCGATCCCGTCGAATGGCAGCGTCCAGTCACGCCAACGCAGGTCCCCCTTCGGTGAATCGGGATGTGCCACAATGCCGAAGCCGCCGAGCCGCGCAACGTCCTCGACCACGTCGCGAGGCTCTCCCGCCAGGCGGTACGGGGCGCGTGCTAACCCCAGGGCGACGTAGTGGCCGCCCATCGTGCTGATTTCGACCGCGTCGATGACGAGCACGCCCGAGCGATAGGCCGGAGGATCCGGGTCGCGCGTGCCGTCGCCGTGGTCCGTCAGCACGACGAACTGCAGCCCCGCCCGCCGGGCCGCCGCGGCTACGTCATCGACCGTGCCGGTTCCATCGGAGCGGAGCGTGTGCACGTGCACGCTGCCCCGCACGGTGAGCGGATCGGGTGCCACTCCACTCACCACGAGTGCGCGCTGCGGCAGGATGGCCCACACCAGGAGCACGACCGCGGCGCAGCCCAGCAGGAGCGTGACAATGATTCTTCCTGTGCGGGTTCGCGACACGCGTCAGGCCCTTGCGCCCGCCATGAGGTCGCCCTCGAAGGCGTGCGACCCGATCATGTGCCGACCTCTGGCAGCCACTCACGCACGCGGGTGGAACCGGTCGTACAGCGCGCGCATGCGCGCCTCCAGGACGTGGGTGTAGATCTGCGTGGTCGACAGGTCCGCATGCCCCAGCATCATCTGAATGGCCCGGAGGTCGGCGCCGCGCTCGAGCAGGTGCGTGGCGAAGGAGTGGCGCAGCACGTGCGGGCTGAGACTGGGTGGCAACCCGGCTTGCCGCCCATACGCCGTCAGGATGCGCCAGAAGCCGGACCGGCTCAGAGTGCCCCCGTCTCGCGCGTTGACGAACAGGCGTGGCGACGGACGACCGCGCAGCAGGTGCGGGCGTCCATCCTTGACATACCGCCCGACCCACACGACCGCGGTGTCCCCGACCGGAACGAGCCGCTCCTTGCTGCCTTTGCCCATGCAGGTCAAGTATCCCGCTTCGAGGTTGAGATCCGCGGCCTTGAGGGCGACGAGTTCCGAAACACGCAGCCCGGTTGCATAGAGCAACTCGATCAGCGCACGGTCACGCAACCCGCGCGGTGTGGCCGCGTCCGGCTGCGCCAGCAGCGCGTCCACCTGCTCGATGGAGAGATATTTCGGCAGCGCCGCCCACGCACGCGGCGCATGGAGATCGTCGGCCGGGCTCTCTGCGATCCGGCGGCTCACCGCAAGGTACCGGTAAAAGCCCCTCACGCACGCGACTGCGCGCGCGACAGACCTGGCGGCGAGTCCACCGGCCATGAGCTCGCGCGCAAACGCCTCCAGGTCGGCGCGCGTGAGCGCCTCCACCGGCGCCTCGCGGCCGGCAGCAAAACGCGCGAGCAACACCAGGTCACGTCCGTAGCTCTCGAGTGTGTGCGCCGCCAGGCGGCGCTCCACGCGAAGATGATCGAGGTATGCATCCAGGAACTGGTGTCCGCCTGGGCCCGACGCCGCCGGAGGTTGCTCTGTGTCCATGGGCTGTACACGCCGCCGTGCGTCACGCGGGGACAGCTTACAACAGGCATCAGCACCGGCCCGACGCGGCTGCAGGTACAATCACGCGTTGCGCCGCGGGTACGCTGCGCACCCAGAGGTTTCCACATGGCGTTTCGTTCGAAGTGGCAGTCGCTGCCGACCGAGGCGATCAACCCCGCGACGCTCGGCATCGACAAGCTGCCCGCCGCGGACATCGTCGAGCTCATGCTCGCCGAGGATCGCAAGATGACTGCTGCCGTGCAGCGGGAGCGGGAGCGTATCGCGCTCGGTGCCGAGATCATTGCGGAAGGCCTCCGGGAGGGCGGCCGCATCATCTTCGTGGGCGCGGGTACCAGCGGGCGTCTGGGCGTGCTGGAGTCCGCGGAGATGCCGCCGACCTTCGGGACCGACCCCGCGCTAGTGCAGGCGGTGATCGCGGGCGGCCGCGGCGCTACCTTCCGCGCGAAGGAGGGCGTCGAAGACAACTACGAGGAAGGCGCTCGCGCGGTGACCCGGCTGCGGCCCGGCCGCAAGGACGTGGTGATCGGCGTGTCGGCCAGCGGCATGACGCCCTTCGTGCGGGGCGCACTCACGCGTGCACGGAAGGCCGGCTCCAAGGTGCTCTTCGTCACGTGCGATCCGAAAACCGAGCTGCAGACTTTCGTGGATCTCACCATCGCGCTCGCCGTCGGGCCGGAAGTCATCGCCGGATCGACGAGGCTCAAGGCGGGAACGGCCACGAAGATGGCGCTCAACATGCTGACGACGACCGCCATGATCCGCATCGGCAAGACCTACGGCAATTTGATGGTCGACGTCCGCACGGGATCCGAGAAGCTGAAAGACCGCGCCCGGCGCATCGTGAACATGGTCACCGGTCTCGAGTACGACGACGCCGACAAGCTGCTGGCGAAAGCGCGCTGGAATGTCAAGGCAGCCGTAGTGATGCAGAAGACGGGTCTGTCGTATCTCAAGGCGTTGAGCCGGCTGCGCAAGGCGAACGGCCTGATGCGCGATGCGATCGGCGAGGACATCGAGCCGAGGCTCAAGGCGCTGATCGACCAGCATCTCACCTGATCCGCTGTGCCGGGGGACGCGCCCTCACCCGCCGTTCAGTTCGCGCGCCGCCGCTCCGTCCAGCATCACCTCCACCTCGCTGTGCAGCTGCAGGAACGAGGCCGGCAGCATCGTCGTCAACGGGCCCTCGATCATCCGGCGGACACAGCCGGCCTTCGAATCCCCGGTCGCGATCAGGACGATACGCCTCGCATGGAGAATGGTCGCCATCCCCATCGACAGGGCCTCACGCGGCACGGCCTCGGGGTCGCCTCCAAACAGGCCCGCGTTGGACCGGCGCGTTTCCGGCCGCAGCATCACCCGGTGCGTGCGCGCCATGAGCTCCGGGGCTGGCTCGTTGAACCCGATGTGCCCATTGGTGCCGAGTCCCAGAATCTGCAGATCGATTCCGCCAGCCTCCGCAATCGCCGCTTCATAGCGCGCGCACTCCGCATCGGCGTCGGCAGCGGTGCCGTCGAGCAGGTGCGCGTGCGGGCGGCGCTCGCCGAGAGGCCCAAAGAGATGGTGCTCCATGAAATGGCGATAGCTTCCCGGGTGCGTGGCGGGCAAGCCCAGGAACTCATCCAGGTTGAACGTGGTGACGTGCGACAGGTCAAGTGCGTCGGCGTGCGCACGCTGAACGAGCTCCTTGTACAGCAGCACCGGCGTGCGTCCGGTCGGCAGGCCGAGCACGGGATGCGGTGTATCCCGGACGGCCATAGCGACTGTGACCGCGAGCGCGTCGGCAACGGCGCGCTCATCCGCGAACACGCGGATCTGCATCGCATTACGATTTCTGAGCAAAATTGCGGGTTTCATAGAGTCTAGCTAACGGATAGCTAACGGCCGCCGTGGAGTAGCGCCCCCAGCGTGGCCGCTGCCTCCGTCTGCATGTCCGGGAGGACGTGGGCGTATACCTCCATCGTCATGCTCACCTTACTATGCCCGAGCCGTTCGCTGACGACGTGGACCGGCTGACCAGCCTTTAGCAGCAGTGTGGCGCACGTATGCCGCAGGCCGTGGAACTTGATCCGCGGGACGTTCGCCGCCTTGATCAGTTTCGCGTATTCCCGCTGCCCGAGGGTGCTCATCTGAAGCGGGGAGCCGAGCATGTCACCGGCCCGATGAACGTCGGGCCAATCCTTCGCGAACACGAGGCCCGTGTCGTTATACGCCGTACGGTTCGCCATCTTCACTTCAGCCTGGTGTTGCTTGTGCGCCCGCAGGAGTTCCACCGTTTGCGCGCCCAGCGACACGGTTCGCGGTCGCCCCGTCTTCGTGGGACCGAATGTTGGCGTGTGCCCTGCGGTGAGCAGTTGCTGCACGATCCGCATCTTGCCCGCATCGAGGTCCACGTCAGCCCAGCGCAGGCCGCACAGTTCAGCCCTTGCGAGCGCCAGAATCCAGCGCGAGGCCGTATAAGGCCGCTGGCTGCGGTCCTGCGGCAGTCGCCGCCTCTAGGAAGGCCCGCGCTTCGATCGCCGTCCAGGCGTGCTTCTGCGCCTCCTCAGACACCTTCTCGCGCGCACAGCGTGGTTTGTGATCGAGGTCCGCTGCGGGGTTCGTCACGATCAGTCGGTTCTTCACCGCCTTGCGGAACGCTTGAAACAGAATCGTGTGGTGCAGTCTCAGCGTGGACGGCGACACGGTCGCAGACGCGTAGTACACCTCGATTTGTGACGACCGGATCTTCTGAATCGGCATCTTGCCGATCGGCGCCGTGAGCAGGTCGCGCTCGATGATGCCCTTGTACCGGGTGTAGGTCCGTGCGCGCAGCCGTGGCTTGACGGCCCCCTCCAGCCATTCCCGCAGCCACTCGCCCAGCGTGATCTTCGTGGTGTCCACGTAGGTGCCCGCGTCGAGGGTGCCAAGCAGCGCCGTGAGCTTCTTCTCGGCCTGTGCCGTGTGCCCCGGAACGTGACCCACTTCTGGCGACGCCGCAGCTTCCCCGTCTCCGGGTGCGGCTCGTATCCGAGATCGAGAATGATCGACCAGGAGCCACGGTATCGCTGTTTCAGACTTCCTCTCACGGCGTCCACCCCTTCCCCTCGAACATCGCCCGCGTGTCCGCGATCGCGCCGACCAGTTCCGCCTGCTCGTGTGAGCGGAACAGCCGCGTCTTGCGCAGCTCCCCGTCCACGGTGAGCACGATCTCTGCGCCGATGCCGGGCACCGCCTTTAAGTCGATCGCGGCAGCGTGCTCGCCCTTGTGCAGCGTCCACACCCGCAGCGGCCTCAGATCGTCACGCTCCGTCCGCGCCTGAACGACGCGAGCCCACCAATCAGCGTTGGTCATATCTGAGCCCTTCCCACGCCTTCATAGGGAGACTCCCCGATCTACGGTCAAGCCACATCCGCCGATACCCTGCCCATGCCGGGGTCAGCGTGGGTGTTCAGGCGCGGAAGCGACTCCATCATCATTTCGCGCCTGAGCCTCACGACCTGCACTTTGCTGGTTGTGATTGGTCGCGACGGTGCGGCCCGATCCCGGTCGTTCCCGGATGTCGAAAGTGCGATCATCTGCCACCAGCGGCTTGAGTCCGCGCTGGTCGCCGGCGGCTGGCTGCTCGAGGAAGTCGTCGCGCCTGAACAAACCGATCCCGCCGCCATGTGGCCGGCCACATTTCCACTAATCCGGCCGCCTCACTCAATCCTCCCGCTGCCAAACCCGTGCGCGTTGAGCAAGGCCCTCACGCCAGCCCGAGTTGCTGCAGCATTCGCGGCTGATCCCACTGCTCCCAACGCTCCACCACGCGGCCCTGCGCGATACGGTCGAGTATCAAGCCGTCAATAGAGATCGATTTACCGGTGGGCGGCACCTCACCGAGTGGTCCCTTATGTGTTCCGGTAGCGCGCCAGCGGATTACCACCCGGTCACCCGAGATGATCTGATCCTCGATCGTGAAGTGGAGGTCGGGAAATGCCGCCAGGAATCCTGCAACCAGTTGCTTCCACGCGCCGACACCTCGCACCGGATCGGGTACGCCTGTGAAGTGAATCACACAATCTGGCGCAAAGGCCGCATCCGCCACGGACACGTCGCCCCGATGGAGTCCTTCAACAAAGATGCGTTCGTGCTGGATTACGTCCGCCAACGATAGAGACATAAAAACCCCCTTCAGGTATGGTCCGAATCGGTTTGTGCCTTCACAATCAGCGACCTCGACGCCACGTCACTGCACCCTACCGCTCCCGAACCCGTGAGCATCCAGCACCGCCCGCTCCTCGGGTGACGCAGCCACGATGCGCCACCCGATCTTCAGCACGGCTCCAAGCTGACAGAACGTTCTCCGCTTGGCGCGGCTCGGCTCGTACAGCATGAGCACGCCACTCTCGTCGGCCACGAGTTCCGCCATCGAACGTCCAGCCGCCGGAAGTCGGCACGGCGATCGTCACCGCAAGCCGCCTGGAATCGCGCGGAATCCCAATCGCCGGATGCGCTCGGTCCGTTGCTCGTCTAGCTTCGGCTTCGGCTTCGATTGCTCGGCGGCCTCCGTCTCGTCGCAGGTCGCTAGCCATCGGCGGAGCGGCCCCAGGCACGCATCGCATTCCTGATCGGTCATGCCGAGCACCGTGCGACGGAAGAGGTTTGCTCGTCCAAAGTCGGGCAGGGGCGGGGCGGTCGTGTTAGGCATCGTGGCCTCCCAAAGAGGCCGCTACGGACTACGTGCGACAATGCAGGTAGGCGCGTCGGCGGCGGTTCTGCGCTGCTGACTCTGCTAGGCGCGCTTGCGGGTTGCAGCCCGCTTGCGCGCCGTCTTGAGCCCGGTGACGCCCTGTCGATCCAGCCACGCTCGAATCGCGCGCCGAACCTGCTCCGAAACGGAGATCCCGACACGCGCCTTTACTTCCAGCAATCCATCAAGCAATTCGGATTCGAGCCGGAAGTTGGTCGGTCGGAGCGTCATTGGCGTCGACGAGAGCGTATCTACACGTAAAGCGCAACCGTTTTTGGGTAGTGTCTCAGTTAGCTGATCGTGCCGCACTCAAGACCAGCTCCGCTGAACACGAATGGGTGTATAGTGGCTTCGGTTCTGCTTTCCTAAGCCCCTGCCCGCATTCTTGAGCAGCCTTAGCCAAGCCCATCAGGCAAGGCGGTTGCTCTAACCGACGTTTGACGACTCCTTAGAAAGCCGACTAGAACGCCTCTTGTCTCAGGGGCGTGCCCTCATCGAGGACAGCCCACGGACGGTCGCCGAATCTAGGAGACTGCGCGCGAGGTGTCGCGCCATCTACAGCGGACGGGATGGCTCGCCTGGGAATGACGGCAGCGGTGCGTTGGATGATTCCTCCTCGAACTGACCTCGTTATCCGCGAGCAACAGCCCCGCGCCGGTGTTGCGGAGTCAGTCTTCACCGTGAAATACGGCTCACCTTAAGAGAGAGTGTCGTCGCGCCGATGAGGGCGATATGGACAGACCCTCAGTTGATCTGCGCATCGGTGGCGACCGCTTCCGCATCGAGCGGGACACTACTACCGGCGAAACGATATATTTCCTCAATGATCTCGCGGTGACTGTGACCGTATACCTCGCACGAATGCAGCACTATCGCGAAATCGAATTGCAGAGGTTGTCTGGACGCCCACACTGTTGTTTGCCAGCGCGCTGCGGCGGAGGAGACTTTCATCAGGGAAGAACGCCGTCAGGTTGAACCGGCGCCAGTCCGTCGTGCGGATGCCGAGCCGTAACACTTCATGCTCGACGGACGCGGCCCAGGAGAGCGCCCGTTCACTCGTCACGCTGTGCGCTCCACAGGCCGGGCTCGCTCGATCGAATCAGTCGGGTAGCGCGGGTGCGCGATCTGGCCCGGCGCCAGCACGCACTGCAGCGCGCGGGCGCTCCGCGCGCTCGAATGTGCCAGTGGGCCGATTTCGTCGGCTGAAACGTACGCGAGCACGCATCGCAACGCTCAGCGCGCCAGCTTTTCGGCAGCCACTTCCAGATCGTTGCCCAGACCGGCCACGCCCAGTCGCGCCACCGCGCCCCTGCGATCACGATGTGTGCTCCATCGGATCACCTACCCAGAGCACTTGCGGTCGCGAGGATCTGGTCACGCCACCGATCTCAGGTCACGTCGACGCCAGGTGGCGACGATCCGCCGGCTATCGACGCGCCGCCCGCTGGCGCGGGGGAACGCCACGACATCTGCGGCCTCGAATTGGCTCTCATCGCCGCGAAATAGCTCGCGCACGATCTCGTTTCGGTCTAGCGTGCGATCCGGAGTCGGCGCCGGCTGCGACTGTCGGCGCTCCTCCGCAGCAACATGCAGCTCGAAGGTGCTGCCATCGATCTCCAGTACGCGCTCGCCTGGCAGTACTTGCCCATCGACGCGCGCAATGTGTGGCAGCAATCGCGGCGGCACCGGTGGGGTGATTGTCATCAGCGCGTTCGCGGGAAACGAGTAGCCGGGGCCGGTCGCGTCGGAGGTCACGGTGTAGACGATCTGCGGGTCTGATTTTTTGCGTGTGCTGCCGAGCATGTGTCTGTCCTTCCTGGTTGTTGAGTGAAAGTGGGGACTGGTTACCGACGCGTGCGCGCATCCGATCCACTCTGCGCCCGCTGCCGTGCGACGTTGCCGCAGGCCGCGCAGAGAAGCACGCCAGCCCGCACCAGCACGGCGGGACCGTAGCAGGTCGCGCACCGTGCGCCTTTCTTCAGCCGATGGAGAGCGACGCGCGTTTCATCCGTCAGCGGCGATCGGGCGTGTCTGCGGTCAGCGGCCGCATATTCCTTCATCAGTGATCTCTCGTTCATTGGTTCTTCCTCTCGCGCCCGAGATCCATGCTCGACGCGTCGCTGCCGTTCCTGTGCATACTCGAACGACGAGCACAGCTTCTCGACCTCCGCCGCGCCCAGCAGGTTCGTCGCGGTTCGTTCGGCGTTCCGTCAGATACGAGTTGATGCTGCGCACCATCGTCTTTTGGGCCTCTTCGCCCCAGACAATTGACCAGCGGCGACAGTGACGCCAGGCGGCGGCCTCCCGCTGAAGTGTCCCGGCGACATCAGGCGCGCGAATGTGTCCGAGTTCGTGCAGGACGACCCACGTAGGTGGCCTCGCCCACGACCGGCGTCGCCATGATGGTTCGATGTCCCGGCAGTGCTACCGCAAGGCTCCCTGCCACGAGCTTTTCAGTCGCGCTCTCGCGCTGCAGCCAGTGGATCGTGATCGCCGGCTCTTCGAGCGCCAGATCAACGGCATGGCGACGAAGGCGCTCGACGGGCGGATCAGTCGGCTATGCGCGGCGACCAGCTAATCTGCGGCCGCACGGGCGGCCCGATAGAGTCGTTCGCGGCGCTCCGCTTTCAGCGGCTATCTGCCTCGCGCCGTTCCCGCGCGGCGATGCCGTCAGAGTAGCTCTCGCGCCTCGGCCTCAATCGGATATTGCGGCTCATCGCGGCTCCCTTGCGGCCTCGCGCGCCTGGAGGTCTTGCACCTCCTCGACCAGTCGCCATCCACGCTTGCGCCTGGCGATCCTTCGCCAGTGCCCAGAGCGCGAGTTGACGGTCAACCCGCACGATCAACCGATCAATCCGCGCAGCGCGCGTTGCGGCACGCCTGCGCTCCTTCACCAACCACAGGCCCGCCACGAGCATCGCGACGAGCCATCCAATAATTGCAGTAGTCATTAATTCCGTCCTCTCATACCCACTCCACGCCTCTTGTGTCGTAGACCGACCCGGTGTGTAGCGGCTGCCGAATCACGCCGTCAAGCGCCATCGCCAGAGCTGACCACCGCATCGATCTTTTCGTGACTTCGCCGCTTGTCTGGCTTCAACCCGCCGTCGTGATCCGCCTTCACCACCAGATTCGCCATACACCACCGGAGGATCGGATTCGCTCCGTGATGAAGCATTCCGCTCTTGATCAAGCGCTCGAGTTCTTTCATCGGCGCCGCGAATGCGGTGTGTGTTTGGGGCATCTCCGTGACCGGCACGCCTTGGTCTGCCAGTGTCGTGGCGATCTGGATGCCCTGAAACTTTGCGTCGATAGTCAACCGCCGAATATCAAGCTCGCCGCGCGTCGGCCAGGATGGCGTCCGTCACTCGTCGGTAATCGACCACCTCGCCAGCCGTGAGGGTCAACCAACCAGCGTCGCGCCATGAGCGATAGAGATCGGCATTGCGAGAATTGGTCAGCGCGGCCTCGGGCAGGAACACCCGCACGAACACGTCCCAGGCGCCCTCGGTGTGCCGACACGGCACAACCCAGACAAGCGGCGTGAGGTCGCTCACGGCGGCCAACGTCAAGCCCTCCGTAGGCTTGCCGGCCTTTGATCCCGGTTTCCGTCGTTGGATGACCAGCGCTGGTGTCGAACGTCTGCAGGTCGATGAATGCGTTGTCAGCCTGCTCTGGCCACTGATTGAGATACAGCCGCCTGAACGCCGCCTCCTTCGCTGGCATCGCCTCCGCCTGTCGGAACTCGGACTGTAGATACTCGAGCGACAGAAATGCATCCTTGCCAACCATCGCCGGATTGGCTTGTGACCACAGGCTCGAGTCTTTCCATATCCGCGCCCTCGGGCAAGCCGTAGTAGACGCTCAGGAACGACGGATCGGATCGAAGACCCGGCGCGGATCTCCGCCGCGTATCGGTGCAGATCCCAAGCCGGTCCTTCTCGCGATTCGCCAGCGGTCGTGATCAGCAGCGCCACCGGGTTGGACCGCGCACCCTGCGCCGTCATGGCGCCGGCGAAGAACTCGCGCTGTCTCGGCGTCGTCAACGTGTGGACTTCGTCCATCACGAGCCCATGCGGGTTGCGTCCGTGGATACCCTTCTCGTCAGCGCTCATCACCTTCAGGACGCTGCCCGTCTCGCCGTATTCGATGGCATCTCGATAGATCGGTCGGTGCGAACGCCTGCAGAATCTCCGGGCTCGATTCAACGAGCCGCTTGCACTCGCCGAACACGACACGCGCCTGGTCCACGTCGCTCGCCAAGCACAGAATCTCGGCACCCGGCTCGTTATCGAGGAACAGGAGCACCAGCGCCACGCCGGCAGCCAGCGAACTCTTGCCGTTCTTCCTCCCGATCTCCACGAAACAGGTGCGGTACCTGTCGCCGGCCATCAGGACGCAGCCCGCCGAACAGCGGCCCGATGATGTCGCGCCGCTGCCACCCGGCCAGCGTGAACGGTTGCCCGGCCTGCCGCCCTTGCCGTGATAGAGCGCGTGCTCGAAGAAGCGAACGACTTCAGCCGCTCGCTGCTTTCCGAGCGATGAGGCTGAGGATGCGCGCCTTGCCGGTTTTTGGTTCGTCGTTGTCATGTCGTGGTACCGCGTCTGTTGTTCCAGCCATCGGCGTCAGTCCCAACTCACGGAGCCAACGCCGAATCGCCTCGAGCCGATTGATTCCGATCTCTTCGTGCTGTCCGGCCTCAATGAGCCGGCACACCATCGCCAGCGGATGCCGGTACACCCGACTCGCTCGCCCAGTGGCCTGCAGGTGCGCCACTGCGTCATTCCAGAACTCGCGGCCCGCCGCACCAACATCGGCGGGGCACTCGCCCAGCCCAGACCCGCTCAACGGGGGTTCATTCCGCCTCGCGCGTTCCAGGGCTGCCTTGCCCGTCTTCGGACCTCTTTTCACGGTTTCAGCCCCTATCACCCAGAAGAGTTCATTCAAATGGCGCCCTCGGGACGAGTCGGCAGAAGGAGGCGTACCAGCCTCTTGCCGCCCCACCGGCCTCAGCGCCTCCCAACTCGCCCTTGTCCATGACGCGCCCATGACACGCAGTGCAGACCGACATCATGGTTCAGCGCGTCCCAGAACAACGGATCGTCTGGTCCGCCATGAGCGCGGATGTGATGCACCGCGCCAGCCGGCACCTTGCGTCCACGCCCGTTCACCGTGAATCCGACCACTGGCGTGATGTGTCCTTTGGCCTTGCAGCGGCTCGCCGTCGATGCGTACGCGCCGGGCTCGGCGTGACCGCAGAGCGGATGCCGAGAACGAAACCATACGCTGTAGTCCCGCCACCGGCTGCCATACCCGCGCGCAGCAGGGGAGGCCTGCTTCGGTGCCTTGTCGGCACATGCTGGGCAGCGCCCGGAACGCACCACATTCGGGCATCGCGGCGTTGGACACGGGCGAGGAATCGCTAGCGGCATCGACCATCCTCGCGCGTCCGAACGGGTATATCCCGTCGCGCCGGCAGGTCGCTCAGCAGGTCGTGGGGTTGTAGTGGCAGATCGTCGCGCTCACCGGGCCATTGGCGCCAAGCCACATTCTGGTTCTGTCCCCCGGTTCCCGGTTCCCGGACTAACGTCCGGAACCGGAGAACCAGTTCCGCAGTTCCTAGGAGTTCCGGAACCAGTCGGAACCACGGGAACCGGTCTAGTGGTCATCGTTGCCTCGCAGTGCGAAGCCATCGGGCAACTCGGCGATCTCGCCGCGCTTCAGCAGATCGGCCCAGACCCGCAACCCTTCGGCCTTCTGGATGCGTGCCCCTCTAATCGCCGCGCTGGCGGAGCGTGGCCGCTCCTGAGCGTTATCTGCAAGCCGCAGATACGTGCGCAGCTTGCCGACCGTGGAGTCCTGCTGGTCGTGTTCCACTTGCCAGCCGTCGCTGGTCAGCCGCGCCGTGAACGGGGCCACGGCCGCCCCATAGGCGCCACGGGCCATTGTCGAAGGTCACGTTGAACCGAGCGCCCTGGTCCTGTGAGTAGTCGTCCGGGCGCGTCAGCTTGATCAGCAGGTTCATCGGGTCTTCGGCCTTGGAGTGTCCTCGCGCGCCGCCCATGCGGTTGCTGTGATGCGCCAACATCACCGCCTTGCCCCGCCGCCGCAGCGAGAGCAGCCAATCCTGTGCGGCTTGCCACGCACTGGCGTCCTTCTCACCCGCGGGATCAAAGAGGCAGGATCGGTTGTCGAGGAACACGAAGTCAGCAGCCTCAATGAACGGTTCCAAGGCGGTCTGTCCTGCTTCGGTGTCGAGTCGTGGAAGAAACTGCTCCTGCCAGTCAGCAGCGACGATGGTGAGCATCGCTGTCTCGGCAATGTCGCAACCGGTCACGCAAGAGGTCGAAGCGATCTCCTAAATCTCCTGGCTCGCCATCTCGCCATCGACGTACGACACACGGCACGGTTGCGGCGCCCTGAACCCTAGCGCCTGCCCGCCGACTGCCGCGATGAGCGCCAGCGTCTGCATCGTCCACGTCTTCCCGAACCCGCGCTCGGCGTAGATCTGCCCGATGTGCCCTTCGCGGAAGACAGGCGTGTCATCCCTGGTCAGGAGCACCTTGCGGTCCGGGAACCGATGACGGCCGAGCGCCTCCAGCGTCAACCCGATAAGCGCCGCGCCGGGCTGGTCGCCTGCTGCCGGCGCATAGCGCCCGATGCTGGCCGCGATCTGCTCCACCTCGAACGGTGTCAGCATCGGCTGGCAGCGGTGCCGGTTGACGACGTGCAGGGCCGCCGCGATGGCCGCCGCGTCGAATCCTGCGCGCCTCATGGCGCCAGCCAGGGACGTGAGCCGTGCATTTCGTTGCCCCTCGGGGATCGCGGTGTCGTGCGTCGGCCCGGGGGGCGTGACGGGATCGGCCTCACTTATAACCGTTTGAAGTGAGCCGCCGGCCGCGAAGATGTCGGGCAGCACCTTGGCGATCTGCGCCTCGATGGCGTTCACCAGGCGCTCCCTTCTCGCGTGTAGATCGCGCCGGACGGGTGCGTGCTGCCCGGTCCCACGACGTAGCCACCATCAGCGCGCACATCGAGTTCCAGTTGCCTTCCGGCAAACCGGGTGCGGACCTTGTTCTTGGCCAGACGGTCACCGCTGTAGGGGTAATACAGGTGCAGTCCCTTGGCTGTCCGAACCCGCATCCCACATGGCGGCAGATGTTCCTCTGCCCAGGCCATCGCCTCCGGCGAATCGCAATCGAGCACGAAGATCCCCGACACGATGCCGGTGACGATCCCGACGTTGGCCGTCGGCGCCGTGAGGAACCACTGCTCGAGTTCCTCGAAGGTCGGCAGCCGCTTTTGATACGGTGCCCACGACGCCAGCGAGGGGCGCTTGTCACGCGGGCGCAGTGGAATCACCGACCAGCCACGGCCCCAGAGGTCGCCCACGTTCATCAGGTCGGGGCGATCAATCTCTACGAGGTTGTCTGCTACACTTCTCATTGTCGATTGCGTCCATTCCGCATTCGGCACCGGGCCGGCCGCGACTTGTCCTCGCGCGTCCGGCCTTCGCCGCATTTATGGGCGTGCCTCCGGCCGTAGAGCCGACTTCGGGACGCGAATCAGCCGCCCGCATCGAATGACGCACGGCAGCGATCGCAGGTAGTCGTATGCCTGATTTCGCGTCAGGTTTAGGTGTGCGCGGAACTCGTCCGGGGTGAGGAACTCCGGCAGCTCCTCGAAGGGCGTGAACCGGTCGATGGCGGTCGTCTTCACCGGCGATCCGCCGTCGCTTCCGACTCGGCGCGGAGACCGGCGCAAATCAGGCGCCGGATGGTTGCAGACAGAGGAGTTGCCGTCGCGCTGCGCGGCGGCCTCGAGCTGACGCTCGAGCCGTTCCGGCACGCGCAAGCGTGACGATGCGGCTGGTAGTGGGGGCGGTGGCAGTGGACATCTGGGCCTCTCCCGCTCGCGAGTGGGAAAGGCCCGTACACTGAAACGCAGCGAGCGCAATTCACACAGGCAGAGCAAACAACGGATTGCGTCTGCCTGTGGGTGAACTGCGCTCGCTGCGCTAAACACCACAGAGCCGGCTATGTCGGTTTAGGAGATCGACATCAGCCGAAGTGACCCAGACTGCTTTAATCTCCGAGCACGTCTGAGTTGCGAGCCCTCGGAACATTACTCCCGAAATACAACTATTGTCAAGCCTAAGCATACGCTACGAGCGGATGTGGCGTTTATCGCAGGTACCCCCTCTATTCGACTCTCGGAATCGACCCGATACGTCTGGCCAGGGGAAGAACTTCGCCCGATTAACGCATCGATGGATGGCTCCCAGAGCGATTGGAGTTGCCTTTGCTTTTGCATCGGCCGGACAGCCTCCGATACCTTCAGGAACTCGTACGCGACGCACCCCACGACCAACCCGATTGGGCGGTCCGTCTGGTGAATGTCGTCGTGTGGATCGTGGTGCCAGTGGTCT
The DNA here is from genome assembly GCA_963763095.1 of Vicinamibacteria bacterium. Taxonomy (GTDB): domain Bacteria; phylum Acidobacteriota; class Vicinamibacteria; order Vicinamibacterales; family JAENWD01; genus CAVUCH01. The sequence goes on along the minus strand of CAVXNR010000015.1, from coordinate 233,642 downwards.
TCTGGGGCGGATTCATTGCTTGGTTGATTAGCTAACCGAAAAGCTAACGAACTCCCTGAAACCACGGGACTAGGCAGAACTGCTACACAGCCAAATCACGCAAAACTCAACAAAACGGGACAAGGCCGCTGCGTAGAATACTCTCCGCCGGCAGAACACGCGGATCTGCATCGAGGACGAGGGTCGAGTGTTTGGCATGTGGACGTGAACTCAGACGTATTGGGGCAGGCGAGCGCCCCCATGGGCCTCTGCGATGGCGAGACGCACCGCCCCGATGGCGGGTTCATCGGTGAGCAGTCGCGGCAGGCTGCGAGGGGCCACGTCGGGCAGCCGCGCCAGCAGCTGCTCGCGAAGCGACGGCACAGCGCGCAGGACCCCTCCCGCGAGCACCAGCGGGAACACGAGGCCGCGCATCGAGAGCCGCTCCGCGACCGAGCCGGCCGCATTCACGAGCTCGTCGCTCGCACGCTCGACGATGTCGCGGGCCACGGCGTCGCTTTCGTCGCAGGCGGCCTGCACGGCCTCGGCGATCGAGGCGACGCGATGGCGCCGCGGGTCCCGCAGGTGCACTTCCTGCACCAGGTCCGGCACACCGCGCACCCGGAAATGCTGCAGGACACGGGCTGACAACGTCGTGGCTGGTCCGCGGCCGTCCGCGTGCCGCACCACGGCAGCCAGTGCGCGCCGCCCGATCCAGTAGCCACTGCCCTCGTCGCCCAGGATGTACCCCCACCCCCCGCTGCGCGCCGCCTGGCCCTGTTCGTTCCGGCCGTAACAGATCGATCCCGTCCCGCAGATGACAACGATGCCGGGGCCGTCACCGGCGCCGGCGGTAAGCGCCACCAGGGCATCGTTGACGATGACGGTCGGCGACTTGTACCCGATGCGCCGCATGATGCCCCGCATGATCGTCGCGTCATCCGGCCGATCGGCGCCGGCGATTCCAAGGCAGATTGCCGCGGGCGCGATAGGCCGTCCGGCGAGCGAGCTCTCCATCACCTCGTGCAGGACCTTCTCGACCTCCAGCTCGCCCTGTGCCTGGAGATTCGCGCCGGGTCCTCGCGCCGATGACACGACGCTGCCCGCGCCGTCGGCGAGGAGGCATATCGTCTTCGTGCCACCTGCGTCGATGCCCAGCACGTGTACCGCGTCATCGCCCTGTCCCATCGCCCTTCATTGTCTGCCAGAACGATAGACGGCGCAGCACAGGAATGCGGCGAGACGAATGGTGATCCTCCTGACGCTGCGCCCACCGGTGCGTTGACAGCGCCTGGGGGGCAGAGTACATTCCTGCGGACCTGCGTTCGTACCCATCCTGTGAAAATCACACACAACCCTCTGCGAGCTTCGCTGCTCCTCGCTCTCATTGCGTGTCTGCTCGCTGCTGCCGGTCCTGAGTCTCGGGCCGCGTCGGGTGGTGGCGAGGTGCGCGCCCTGTGGGTCACCCGCAGCAGCCTCGTGAGCCCGGAGCGCGTCGCGGCCATGGTGCGCTCCGCCGCTGCGAGCGGGTTCAACACGCTGCTCCTGCAGGTGCGTGGCCGGGGCGACGCGTACTTCGCGAGCCATGTGGAGCCGCGTGCGCAGGCGCTGTCCGGGCAGCCGCCGTCCTTCGATCCGCTGGCGTCAACGCTGGCCCTTGCGCGTGCGCGTGGGCTGCGCGTCCACGCCTGGATCAACGTCAACCTCACGTCGAGCGGCGCGGACCTGCCCACCTCGCGCGAGCACGTGGTCTACGAGCACCCCGAGTGGCTGATGGTACCGCGGGCGCTCGCCTTCGAGCTTGGCCCGATCGATCCGCGCACTCCGGCATACGTGGGCCGCCTGGCACGATGGACACGGTCGGTGCCGGCCGAAGTGGAGGGACTCTACTCCTCGCCGGTGCATGCGGGAGCCGTCGACCGGCTGGTCGCCGTGGTCGACGAGCTCGTCTCCGACTACGCGCTCGACGGGCTTCACCTGGATTACGCTCGGTATCCGTCGGCGTCCTTCGATTACAGCCGTGGCGCCCTCGGCGCGTTCCGCACGCAGATCGACGGCGAGCTGAGCGCTGCCGAGCGTCTGCGCTACGGCTCAGGGGACATGGCGGCGCTCGTGGCCGTGACCGAGCTCAAGGCGGAGCGCTGGGCCGAGTTCCGCAGGTCACGCCTCAATACGCTGGTGATGCGCGTGCGCACCGTGGCCAAGGCGCGGCGCCCCGGCATCGTGCTCAGCGCCGCCGTCTATCCTGATTCCTCCGAGGCCGCGACGGCGCGCCTCCAGGACTGGCGCGGCTGGATTGAGCATCGCCTGATCGACGTCATTTGTCCGATGGCGTACACGCCCGATACCGCCACGTTCGCGGCCCAGATTGCCGCTGTGCGGCAGGATGCGGGCGGGCAGCCGGTGTGGGCCGGCATCGGTGCATACCGGCTCTCTTCGTCGCGCACGGTCGAGAACATCCGCACCGCCCGCCGGCTCGGAGCCGAGGGGATCGCGCTCTTCTCGTACGACAGCCTCGCCCAGTCGCCGCACGGAGCAGACTATCTGCCGGCGCTCGGACGCGCGGCGTTCAGGCCCTGAACCGCGAGGCTCCTGAACTCGCGATGCCCCCCGTGCGCGTCCGCCAACTGCTCGACGCAGGCGTAGCGGAGGGCGCCTACCCCGCCGCCGTCCTCGAGGTGGGACGCAAGAGAGGCGTCATCTGGCGCCATGCAACCGGCCGCCTCACCTACGAGCCGGGCGCGGCGGCCGCATCCGAAGAAACAGTTTTCGATCTCGCCTCTCTCACGAAGGTGATCGTCACCACGACTCTCGCCATGCAGCTCGAGGAACGCCGGGGCCTGCGCCTGTCGGATCCGGTGTCGGCCTGGGTGACGGCATGGCGTGGCCGCGATCGTGCCCACGTCCGCGTCCGCGATCTCCTGGAGCATTGCAGCGGCCTGACGGCATGGATGCCGTTCTATCGCGACCAGCGCGGCCGCGCAGACATGACGGAGGCGATCTGCGCCCTGCCGCTCGAGTACGTACCCTGGACACGCGGAATCTACAGCGACCTGGGGTTCATGCTGCTCGGGTTCATCCTCGAGGATGCCGGGAGCACCGAGCTCGACCAACAGTTCGCACCGACGGCCGAGGGACTCGATCTGCGCTTCGGCGCGCGCGCGGAATGGCGCGCACGGACCGCCCCAACCGAAATGGATCTCTGGCGTGGGCGGCTGCTGTGCGGTGAGGTGCACGACGAGAACGCGTGGGCGCTCGGTGGCGTGGCGGGTCACGCGGGCCTGTTCGGCACGGCGCCAGCCGTGGGCGCCTTCGCGCGCCGCGTGCTCGCGACGTACGGCGCAGACACCGGCCTGGCACGGCGGGAGACGCTCGCCCGATTCACCACGCGCGGCACCGTGCCCCGCAGCTCGCGCGCGGTCGGGTGGGATACGATGCTGCCGACGTCCTCCTGCGGCAGGCGTCTCTCCCCGCGCGCCGTCGGCCACACGGGATTCACCGGCACGTCTCTCTGGATCGATCCGGAGCGCGACCTCTATGTCGTGCTGCTCACGAACCGCGTCCACCCGACGCGCGAGAACCCGCGGCTCGCTACGTTGCGTCCACGCCTGCACGACGCCGTGGTGGACGAACTCGGCTGAACGGCAGCGTAGCGAAGATCGACGATGGAGCTACTGGAAGGAAGACCCGCTGGCGCCGGGTCGCTGCGAACCGCCCGGGGTCGTCCCCGGGCGCGAGCTGCCGGGCCGCTGCTGCCCAGGCACCCGAGGCTGCTGTCCCGGCGCGTTCCCGCCCGTGCCCGGCGGCAGCGGGTTGGGATTGTAAGGGATATAGACGAACTCCCATTGGTCGTAACGACTCCGTCCGTTCAGCTCACGGATCGACCGCGCCTTGCTCTTGCTCCGCACCCCGCCGATCAACTGGTTGGACGTTCGCTCGCTCGAGCCCGGCTGTGTGGACCGGCCGAAGGGCTGCTTCCCTCCAGCGGACGTCGATTCTTCGCTCTCGCCGCGCGATCCCTGCGTGCCGCCCTGCGTCCCGGTCCCCTGCCGACTCACGCCCGACTGACTTCCCAAGCCGGAGGTTTGAGCGCCGGCGCCGGCGGACGGGCTACCGATGCCGGGTCGCCTGGCTGTTCCGGGAACGCCGGGCGTCTCGCTTCCCGGTCCGAGCAGCGAGACCGGCTTTAAGTCGAAGTCCCCGCCGGTGATCGGATCCTTGTATTTCTTGCGGAGAAACTTCTGCTGGATCAGAACGTCGAGACTGGGTGCGCCAGGCACGCCGGACTTCCGACGATACAGCTGCAGAGCGCGGTCGTACTGCTGCCCACGCCAGACGAGCTCCGCTTCCTTCTCGCGTTGCGCCGCGTGACGCCAGACCGGCATCGCCATCGACATCATCACAGCCATCAACGCCATGGCCACCAGCAGGGCCGCCATCGCGTAACCCGCTTCGCTGCGATTCACTTGCGCCTGGTGCATGGGTCAACTATTCTTGTTCGCGAAATGGTATCACGCGCGGTTCGCTGGCTTGCAGCCATGGTGCTCCTGGTGGGTGTTGGCTGCGACAAAGTTCCCCTGACGGCCCCTACCGAGTCCACAATCGAACTATTCGCCAACGGGTCTTCCGTTCCCCTGACGGGCGGCGTGGATCTGATCGCCACGGTGACCGAGGCGCCGGGCACGCCAGTCCAGAACGGCACGGTGGTCACCTTTACGACGACGCTCGGGCGCGTCGAACCGCCGGAAGCGCGCACGACCAACGGGCGTGTCACCGTGCGGCTCCTCGGGGATGGGCGATCAGGGACGGCGACCGTGACAGCGTTGTCTGGCGGTGCGACCAAAGGCGAGCTCGAGATTCCAGTGGGTGCGGCGGCGGCGGCCAACCTCGTGCTGCGCGCAGAGCCAAACTTCGTCGGCGCTTCGGGGGGCACGGTTCAGCTGATCGCCACCGTACGAGACGAAGCGGGCAACGGCGTCGCAGGTGCGCCAGTCACGTTTTCGACGACCGCCGGACAACTGAGCAGCGGCTCCGCGACAACCAACGGAAACGGCGAGGCCACGGCCTCTCTCACGACGGACCGCTCGAGCGAAGTTACGGCGCGCGCCGGGGGGCAAGAAGCGACGATCACCATCGATCGTCAGGAAGCGCCAACCGTGACTGTGACTGTCGCCCCGGCGTCGCCCGTGGTGGATCAACCCGCCGTGTTCACCGTGACCGTGACGCCGGCGGAAGGCGGCACACCCATTCAGTCGGTGAGCATCGACTTCGGGGACGGTGACGAGGTGGAACTCGGGTCATCGAGCACCATCGCGTCCCACGTGTACCGGGAGACAGACGACTTCACCGTCACCGTTGTCGTTCGTGACGTCGCCGGGCAGGAGACACGTCAGGTGCTCGTGATCAGCGTCATTGACCCGCCCGTCGTTCCACCCGAGGAGCCAGTGTGACCGTTTCCGGGGCCCAAGCTACCACTCGGTGAACTTGGATCCGTCCAGCGCCTCCCCTTCTGCCCCGCTGCGAACGTTGTAGATCCCGGGTTCCACGGTGAGGTTCGCCGGGTCGGGCTCCGCCTGCACCGTCTGCCAGGTGTCGGCGGATTGCGTCATCGGATCGACTGGCACCTTGCGGAGATACCCCGCAGTGACCAGATCTTCCAGGCTCGCCGGATACTTCCCTTTGTCAGCGTAGTGCTGGTCGATGGCGTCGCGCATCCGAAACAGGTCTTCCTTCAACACGGCCTCGCGTCCACGCTGTACGCTGTTCCGGTACATCAGCATGCTGATGCTCGCAAGCAGCACGATCAGCGAGATGACAACCAGCAGCTCAATCAGCGTGAAGCCGCGCTCGCGATTCCGGTAGCGACGCAGCAGACCATTGCTCACCACGTTCTACCAATCCTTGTACTTCGTGCCGTCCAGCGCCGTTCCGTCGCTGGTGGTGAACACGTCGAAGACGTTCTGTCCGCCCCAGGTGCGCGCGTCAGGTCCGTCCTGGTAGGAGCGCATCCCCCACTCCTTCGAGCCCGTAATCGGATCGATCGGAACCCGCCGCAGGAACTTCAGCTTTCGGTCCGTTGCATCGCCCGCGGCGCGCACACCTTCCACCAGCACCGCCAGCGTGGGCGGGTAGCCCTCGTTGCCCAGCTTGAGCTCTGTGGCCGCGATCATTCCCTGGTCAGCCGCGTCCTTGTAGTGATCGATGGCGGTACGCAGCTCGCGCAGCGTGCGCCGGAGTTCCACTTCGCGCGTCCGCTGCATCGCGACATGCGCGAGCGGCATGGCTGCGGACGCCAGGATGCCGATGAGCGCCGTGACGATGAGCAGCTCGACGAAGCTGAAACCTGAATCGAGGGCGCGGCGTTCTCGTGAGGCCGTGCTCATCGCACCGTCACGGTCACCGGCGCCGACTGCACGGATACGACGCCGCCCGCGGGCGCCGCGCCAGTGCCGCTGACGGTCACCGTGGCGGCGCCCGGCGCGACGGCATCGAAGAGAATGGCCGCCAGCAATCCCGTACCCGAGGCGCCAACCGGATCCTGACCACGGGTGAGCGTCAGGTCGATCCGCCCCGCGGCGGCGTCCACCTGGTGGCTGAAGCTCGCGTTCGTCCCTCCCTGGCGCATGAAGCTCCCCTCCTGCACAGATCGCACGCGCAGCTGGCCGGGGCTGAAGGTGACGGTCAGAGATACTGTCGACATGCGGGGAGCGCTCGTGACGGAAATCGGAACCGTGTATGGCCCGCCACCGACACGGAATTCGGTGCCGGGAGCGGTCACGGCCACTTGCGCAACGCTGCCCGGTGGTGCGGCGTCTGCGCGCTGTGATTCTGCGCCCGGCGGCGTGGTCGCGCTCGCCTCCGGCGGCGTCACCGGCGTCTCGGCAGGCGGCGTGACCGGCGGCGTCTCGGCCGGCGCCTGCGGTTGTGTCGGCGGCGGGGTCTGCGTCGGCGGCGTTGGCTCGGGCGGCAGCGGCACCACGCCCGGCGAGGGCAGCGTCCCCGGCAGGGTGCCCGGCGTGGTCGCGGGGGCCCTCGGCTCGCCCGCTGGGGGCGTGGTTGCGCCTGCGAGCTCCCGAATCTGCCCCCTTGTGGCGCAATCAGTGGCGGCGGTCCGCCGAGTCCGAGATTCTGTTGCGTCCCGATGTAGATCGGATTGACGTCCTGCTGTCGCAGCTCGTGGGTGCGCACGATATGAGGTGTCAGCAGCATCACGATGTCCGTCTGCGTCAGCGAATTGTCGTTGCTCGCGAACAGGCTCCGGAGGCCAGGCACGTGAATGAGGCCGATGATCCCGCTGAGCGCGCGGCGTTCGTCCTCGCGCAGCAGGCCGGCAAGCAGCGTCGATTCCCCATCGCGCAGCCGGATCTTTGTCTCGACCTTGCGCGTGCCGAAGGACGGCAGGTTCTGCCCGGCGATGTTGATCTGGTTCCCGAGCGTGCTGCTCTCGACGCTCAACTCGAGCACGATGTCGTTGTCGAACGTCACCCGGGGGGTCATGATGACGTTCACCCCCACCGGCCTGTAGTTGAACTGCGAAATTGGCTGGGTCGCGAGGCTTCCCGGCCCGCCGAACGATCCGAACGTGGTCTGCGGCACCGGGATCTCGTCGCCCAGGTTCAGCGTGATCTTCTGTCCCTCCTGCCCGCGCAGCTGCGGCTTGGCGACGAGTTTCGTCCGCGTGTCGCTCTCGAGGAAGCGCGCGATCGCCTGCGGCACGGCCAGGTAGAAGTCGGCCGCACTGATGCCGGTCGAGATCGTATTCGCGTTGAACAGCGGTACATTGGTCGTCGGCCCGGCGCCACCCGTTCCGGGGGTAACCGTCGGCGCCGCCTCGGGCGAGAAGATCGCGCTCACGGAATACTGCGACAGATCGAGGCCGAACTGCTTCGCGCGCTGACGGTTGACTTCCATGATCGAGACGTCCAGCACGACCTCCGCGCGCGGACGGTCGTTGGCGTCGATCACGCGTTCCATGATGGCCGCCATTGCGGCCGTCGCCCGGATCGTGATCGTGTTGCTCGTCTTGTTCGGAGCAATCGTCGGGATCACCGCGACGCCGGGCACGCGCAGGACCGTGTTGAGCAGCTGCGCCACCTCGGTCGCATCCGCGTGCGACAAGTAGAAGATCCGGACGACCTGCTCGTCGTACTTCGCACGGTTCTGCGCGTTGTCCGGGATGATCAGGATCGTTCGCTCGTTCAGCACCTTGTAGAAGAGCTGATTTGCAGAGAGAATCTGGAGCAGCGCCTGCTCCAGCGTCACTCCGTCGACCTGCACGGTGTAACCGGCCGGATCGCGATAATCGCTGGAGAACGTGATGTTGATGCCGCTGGCCGCACCGATGAAGTTGAGGATGTCCCGGACACTCGCGTTCGTGAACCGGATGTTGAGCGGCTCGCGGGACGCGGGGTTGAGCACCGGCTCCGGGGACATCTGGCGTGCGCGCTCGCGCATCCGCTGCACGGCAGGCTTCGGGCGTGACGCCTCGATCCGGTCGCGAATGGTCTGATCGAGGGTCGCCACCTTTGCGGCCGCCTGCCGGTTACTCGGGATCGTATTCCGATGCCAGCCGGTACTCGCGCAAGGCACCGTCGAGATCGCCCTTCGCCTCCAGTTCCCGCGCCGCCACCACGTGCACACGCGACGCGTTCAGCATCGATCGATCGAGCGCTATCTTGAACTCGGTCCTGTTCGGATCGGCCTGTACCGCCTCGCGGTAGTGCACGACGGCCGCGTCCCAGTCGGATCGGCGCGCCGCTTCCTCGCCGCGGCGGAAGGCCATGCCCGCCGCGCAGCCGGCAGCGACGCCGGCCAACACCACCAGGCACAGCACCCTCAGTATCTGTCGCGTCACGCGTCTCTCCGTTGCTACGATCCGGTCAGCCGAATGGTCTGCTGTCCGCGCCCGTCCACATAAGTCATGTCGATTGACTCCACGCCGATGCGCAGGATGCGGTAGCGACCCTCGATGATATCGCCCTCGCGGCCATAGAACACGTTGCGCCCGTCGCTCAACACTGCGAGCTTCAGGTGGCGCGCGAGCTCGTCGACGGTGCCGATGAACCGCAAGGGTATCGGCGGCGGCCCGGCCGCCCCGGGCGCGATCGGCGGCGGACCGGCGGGCTCATCGTCCGGCGCGCCCCCTCCACCGGCTCGTACGTGCCCTTCGCCGGGGGCTGGCTGGCGCTGCGCTTCGAACCGGAACGGGTTGCGACCGGCGGCCGTGGGTTCAGGCGCTGCCTTCTCCAGCCGGTCCAGTGCGACCAGTTCGACGGCGGCATCCGGCGCCTGCGCGCCACGCCGGGGGGCCTGTGCGGTGTTCCGCACCCGGTCGCCGCCGGCCGTGGCGCGCCCGTTTGCGCCACCGCCGTAGTTCCACCAGAGCGCAAGAGCCAGCACCACGAACAGCCCCGCCAGCAGCAGCCCCTGGGATCGGCTCTTAGCCTCCATGTCCCTCCGACCGGAAGAACGTGGCGAGCTGCAGGGTCAGGGTCAGGGGCGCGTTCGGGTCGGCGCCCTCAGCCAGCGCGACGTCCTCGATTACCACGAACTCCGGTGCGGTTTCCAGGTCGTGGATGAAGCGCCGCACATTGCGGTACTCGCCCTCGAGCACCATCGTGATCTTCACCTTCTGGAGCGAGCCGTCATAGTTCGCGTCGGGCTCGTAGCTTCGCCGCTCGTAGCGCAGGTCCGCTTCGTTGGCGAGCTGCGCCAGCCGCGCGTACGTGATGCGCCGTGCGCCCGCGAGATCGTCGGGCAGCACCTCCCCGTAGAACTTGCGCAACTCGACGTCCGCACGATCCTTGCTGGTGAGCATCAGACGAGACGCCGCAAACTCGCGGTGGGCAGCCGCAAGCTGCCGAAGTGCCACGTCCTTGCGGGCTGCCGTCGTTGACGCTCGAAGCGACAGCGGGTAGATAATGGCCACATACGCGAGCACGTTCAGCACGGCGGCGACCGAGAGCGGCACGACGATCGTGCGCCATTCGCGAAAGATGCGGCGCAGCAGCGGGGTCATGGACGGGACTCCGGCGCCGGCTCGGCACTCCCCGGGACGCGCTCCGACCGGTACACCCCGCGCAACGTGGCCTCGAGCAGGCCGGCGTCGTTGAACCGCTCCTCTCGGGCCAGCAGGTCGCCGAACGCGTGCGTGCCCTCGAGCGCCTCGATGAAGGCATCCACGTCGTCGACGGAGCGCGCCACCACCGCGACGGTCATGATCAAACGGCCGTCAGGGTCGACCGACGGCCGTACCGCGGCAATCCGAACGCCCGCGGGCAATGTCGCCTCGAAGCGGTTGAACAGCTCGGTCCACGAAAACACCCGCCGGTCGATCAGCGCGTTCGCTTCGTGTGCCGCGGCAGCAATCGCGGCGAGCCGCGATTGGTCGACACTCCGTCGCGCGGTCGCGGCCTTCTGGCGCAGATCGTGCGCCGTGCGCTCCGCCTGGTCCGCCTCGGCCCCCAACGCCAACTGCCGTCGTGACAGCGCCACCAGGGCGGTGACGTTCAGCACGGTGCAGACGAGCACGATGACCGCGGCGACGCCCAGGGCCACCGTGACCGCGCGCTCGTTGTAGAAGGGGCGGGTGGAGAGGTCTGTTCGCAGCATCACGCGGTTCGCTCCCGCAGGAGGAGCCCGACCACGGGCGCGAGCGTATCCAGCAGGGCCGGGCTCACGGAAATCCGATCCGCAAGGGCGATCGCCGGTCGCGGGTCGATTGTCTCCACCTGCGTCCCGAGCCGCGTCTCGAGCTGACGCCGTACACCGTCGATGTCCAGCGCTGCGAGCTCCGGCGCGGCAGCCACGCTCCCGCGTCCCGCCCCGGCAAGGATGGCCCGCGTGAACCCGCGGCCACCCAGCCGATCCTCGTAGTACATGGCCGACTGGTGGACGGCGTCCGCCAGGCTGCCGTCACCATCCGACCCGCGGTGGCGGTAGAACATCAACTGGCCGTCGCGAAGGATTACGACGGTCAGGTAGTCGGGCGCCAGGTTCACCAGCAGGGCATCCCCCGCAGATGCCCCCCCGGCCGCGAGCGCGGCGTTGACCAGATTGAAGGTCGCCAGGTCCACGACCCCCGTGTGCACGCCCGCATCCTGGCACACTGTTTCGTATTCGGTGACGATGTCGCGACGCGCCATGGTGACGACGAACTCGCGTGAGCCGTCCACCTCCGCCCCCGGCACATACGACAGCTGCGCCTGATCCGCCGGGAAGGGCGCGCTCTTGCGCACCTGCCATGACACGAGCGCCGCGAGGTCGGCAGCGCGCGCCGGCACTTTTTCGAACCGCAGGAGCGAGACCTTCGCGATCGTGTCCGGCACGACCAGCACGGCGCGGCGGGCCCGCCCTCCGAGCTGCTGCACGGCGCGGCGGATCGCTCCGGTCACGGCGTCCCGATCGATGATGTTGCCGGCGTTCAGGGCTGGCACCACGGCGCCGGGCGGCAACGCCTCGACGGCGATGCCGGTGACGAGCGCGGGGGTTCCCTCGGGCGCGACGCGTACGGCCGCGACGCGCGTCGCAGTGATCTCGATGCCGAGGCTGGGCGTCGGTGATCCGAGAAGCGCGGCAAGACGGCTCATTCGACGAACGTCACCTTGTTGATCTCGCGAAGCGTGGTCCGGCCCAGCATCACCTGCTCGATCGCAGACTCGCGCAGGAACCGCATGCCCTCGTCACGTGCCGCCTTCTTGATTTCCGACGTCGGCCGCCGCTCGAGGATCATTTCGCGGATACGATCGGACAGATCGAGGAGCTCGCAGATGGCCGTCCGGCCCTTGTAGCCGGTCCCGCCGCACTCGATGCAGCCGGCACCCTCGTAGAACGGGTGGGTAGTGGCGAACCCGGCGGGAAGAGCCGATTCGGTCAGCAGCTCCTCGGAGACCTTTGCCCGCCGCTTGCAATGCGTGCAGATCAACCGGACCAGCCGCTGGGCGAGGACGCAGTTGAGGGCCGACACGAACTGATAGGGCTCGACACCCATGTTGAGAAAGCGGCCGAGCACGTCCAGCACGTTGTTGGCGTGCACCGTCGTGAACACCAGGTGGCCCGTCAGCGCCGACTGGATGGCGATCTGCGCCGTCTCCGGATCGCGGATCTCGCCGACCATGATCTTGTCGGGGTCGTGCCGCAGGATCGAGCGGAGCCCCCGTGCGAAGGTCAGGCCCTTTTTCTCGTTGATCGGGATCTGCGTGATGCCTGTGAGCTGATATTCGACCGGGTCTTCGATCGTGATGATCTTGTCTTCGATCGAGCGGATCTCCGAGAGCGCCGCATAGAGGCTCGTCGTCTTGCCGCTGCCCGTGGGCCCGGTGACCAGTACCATCCCGTAGGGCTCGGCAATGTATTTCCGGAAGCGCTTCAGCTCGGCCTCGGGGAACCCGAGGATATCGAGGCGCAGCTCCGTGAACTGCTCGCTGATGGATTCCTTGTCGAGGATTCGGATGACCGCGTCCTCGCCGTGAACGCTCGGCATGATCGAGACCCGGAAATCGATCGTCTTTCCAGGGACGCGCAGCTTGAAACGCCCGTCCTGCGGCACGCGCTTCTCGGCGATGTCGAGCTCCGCCATCACCTTGATGCGCGAGATGATCGAGCTGTGGAACTGTTTCGCGATCGGCCGCATCGCCGCCTGCAGCACGCCGTCGATCCGGTACTTCACGTGCACCGCATCGTCCTGCGTCTCGATGTGCACGTCACTGGCGCGGCGCTGCAGCGCTGTAAAGATCGTCGAGTCTACCAGCTTGATCACCGGGCTGATGTCGCTCGTCAGCCGCTCGACCGTGAGGTTGTCGTCGCCGTTGTCGTCTTCCTTCAGGAGCTGCAGGTGAAAACTCTCGGTCGCTTCCTCGAGCACACGCTGCGAGCTCTCGCTCTTCTTCAGAATGGACTGGATGGCGGAGGCCGTCCCCACCGTGACCTTGACGGGTGTGGCGAGCAGCGCCCCCAGCTCGTCGATCATCGGCAGGTCGGTTGGATCGGAGACCACGATCACGAGTGATCGCCCCTCGCGCCTGTACGGCACGAAGCCATAGCGCAACATCAAGTCGGCGGGAATCGAGCGGAACAGCTCGTTGTCGATCAGGAAATGATCCATATCGACGAATTCGAGCCGGTAGCGCTCCGCGAGCCGGCGGGCCTGCGCGCTCTCCGCGATTCGATCTTCAGGCGGCGCGAACTCGAGTCCCGGCGCGACCGCCGGACCGGGCGCTGTTGCCTTTCCGTTCACCATGTCACCCCAGAAGTCACACGCCCGTGCGCCGCCAGCCTCAAGAGATCACCGAGGTCAGCTGGAACAAGGGCATGTAGAGCGCCAGCAGCAGCGCCGCAATCACCAGCCCCATCGTGATGAGCAGCACCGGTTCCACGAGCGTGACGAACCGGTCCATGTTGGTCTCGATCTCTTCGTCGTAGAACTCGGAGAGGCTGTTGAGCATCTCCTGGAGCGCGCCCGTGGCCTCCCCCACTTCCGTCATCTTCACGGCCACATCTGGAAACAGGCCCGTGGTTCGCATGGTGGCGGCCAACCCCTGCCCTTCGCGCACCGACTGCGCCACCGTCTCGAGCTCGCGCGCCATGTGCCGGTTTCCGATGGACCGCCCGGCGATCTCGAGCGCGTTGACGAGCGGGATGCCGCCTCCCAGCAGAGTGGCCAGCGTCCGTGCGAGCTGCGCCGTCGAGAACTTCCGAGCGACATCGCCGGCCCACGGCAGTCGCAGCAGCGCCCGGTCCATCCCAAGCCGCACGCCCGGTTGTCGCACCCAGTACACGAGGGCCATGCCCGCAAATGCAATGGCCGCAAACACCAGCAGGATGTTCTGGCTGAGCACGCTGGAGCCGCGCACGATAATTCGCGTGACCAGCGGCAGCTCCGCGTTGAAGCTCGCGTAGAACTCGGAAAAGGCCGGCACCAGCTTCAGCACGATGACGCTGACCACCACGACCGCCAGGCTGACCAACACCGCCGGGTAGATCAGTGCGGAGATCGTCTTGCGCCGCACCGCACCGGCGAGCTTCGTGTACGCCACGTATCGGCGCAGTACCACTTCGAGGCTGCCGCTGCGCTCGCCAGCCATGAGGGAGGCCGTGTAAACGCGGGGAAAGAGCGCGCCGTGCTCCTCGAACGCGTCGCTCAGGGCGGAACCGGCCTTGACGCGATCGTGGACGGCGTCGAGCACCGAGCGGAACAGCGGATCCGAAATGCCACCACGCAGCAGGTCGAGCGACTGAACCAGGGGCATCCCCGCCTTGAGCAGCGTGGCCAGTTCCTGGTTGAACTCGAGGAACTCCCGAGGGCTGATTCGGCGGCGCCGTGGCAAGGCGAACGAGAAGCCGCCGATGCCTCCCCGCGACCGAAGCGCAAGGATGTGCAGGCCCTTATCCTCGAGCTCGTGCCGCAGCCGTGCTTCGGTGTCGGCCGTGTACACGCCCTCGACGATCTCACCCCTGGCGGTGACGAGCCTGCAGGAGAACTCCATCGTAAAATCTTGTCTGACAGGACATTAACCGACGGACCGAATCCGCGGATTATACCAAGTTCCGCGTGCATCCCATCCGCGCCTTGCCTCAGTTCTCTGAGGTAGGACGGGTGGGACGAATAGAAGGCTGGCTCTCAGTGCGCGGCTTCCACGAGACGGAGGATCCGGCGGACGTAGCTGCGCGTTTCGGGGTAGGGCGGGATTCCGCCGAAACGCCGCACGGCACCTTCGCCCGCGTTGTAGGCGGCCAGCGCACGCGAGACATCGAAGCGATCGAGGAGCATCCGGAGGTGCCGCGTGCCTGCGTCGATGTTCGACCGGGGATCGTACGGGTTCGCCACCGCGTACTGACGCGCCGTGCCGGGCATGAGCTGCATCAGCCCCATTGCCCCCTTGCGCGAGCGCGCGCGCTGTTCGAAGTTCGACTCGACCTCGATCACGGCCTGGACAAGGCTTGGACTCACCCCGTGCCGCTCGGCCGCGTTGGCGATCAGATCACGAAACCGTCCTCCGGTGACCTCGGACGCGACCTGCCGCAGGTCCTCGGCTGGTTCCGCCGGCGGCTCGGGGTATGGCACCTCGTCGGGCAGAATCCCGGCGACCATGCTGCGCGGGCAGACAATCTCGCCGCCCGCCCGGAGCGTCAGCACGATCGACTCGCCCTCGTCGCGGTGCGCCTTGACCGACAGGGTGCGCCCCCCGCTCAGGCGGATGATTTCCGCGGCGGCTGGCGACGGCATCAGACACGCGACGACCACGCACAACACCGCGGCGCCGCCTCTGCAGGCCCGCGGTCCTTCGACGCGACGGCGATCCGAGGGCATCAACACCGGTCAGCGGGGCTCCACAAAGGCATGGAACACACGAATTCCGAGCTCCCGGGGATCGCGGCTGTGAATGGCGGGCATCAGTGCGGGCACGTAGGTCTTATCGACCTGTATGCGCACTTCCGCCATGTCGCCGCTGCCCAGTTTTGCGGTGTTCAACGTGGTCCTGTGGATGTGCTCCTGCTTCGGCGCGAGCGTAAAGCGATCCACCGGCTGCCCGTTGAGCACGATATCGACGTTCTGGGACTCGTTGAACGCGCTGCCCGGGTTATCGGCGTGCAGGTAGAAGATGCAGTCGCGCTTGGGGTTGCGGAACACGATCGTCGACGCACCCTTCGTCCATTGCCATTCGACGATCGAGTTTTCCGCGGCCACCTCGGGAGGGTGCCACCCTTCCTTGTAGATCAGGAACACGTTCTCGGTTTGGGCGAGCAACTGGAGTGTTCCCACCTTGTAGGCGCGCTGTCCTGAGTCGTTGCCGGCGAGCGGCAGCCGGCCGGAATCCTTGCTGGAATAGAGACCAACCTGGATCGCCGCATCCCCCAGATACGGATACACCGGGACGAAGACGGTGCGCGTGTACTCGACCGTCTGCCCGGGCTTCCACTGGGTGGTTGGCGTGGGCGGCCGGTGATCGTCCGTCCACATGAGCTCTTCGTCCGAATCGACGAAGTGCACCATGACTGTGTAGTCCTGCTCGAACTTCGGCGCATCTTTGGCAACCACGAACTTGTAGGTAATTTCCAGCGGGCTGCCGAGTGCCGCCTTCGCGCGACTGACCGTGATCGACGGGGTGGCTACAGGCGGTTGGGAGTCAGCCCCACGGCGGCACCCGACGAGCAGCAGCACCGGTAATGTACAAAGGAATAGAACGCGAGACGACACATGCATGGATGGGTAGAACTCCGCAAAAGAGCCGCCGGATTCGGGATCTGGGACAGCCCGGGGCGCTTCGGGCCCCGGGCCTAGACTGTGACGCCTGCACACACAACGGCGAATCAACAGGCGTAGGACCGACCGCGACGCCTGCACACACACGAGGGATCAACGGCCTGGGGCCGACCGCGACGCCTGCCCAGACAGCCACGGATCAACAGCCTGGGGCCGACCGCGACGCCCGCAGCAGACTGCCGCGGATCATCAGTGTAGGGCCGGGGCGAAGCGCCCCGGCCGCACGCGCGCTTGTGCATCCGCGACGGGTCATGATAGCGCCGTTGTTGGGCGTCGGCAATAATGTTACAGTCGCGCCGCTGCGGAGGGTGCATGTCACAGGAAGCGCTGGGGCTCGTCGAAACCCGCGGGCTCATCGGATCGATTGAAGCGGCAGACGCGATGGTCAAGGCCGCCAACGTCGTCCTGGTGGCCAAGGAATACATCGGCGCCGGCTATGTCACGGTCATGGTGCGGGGAGACGTCGGGGCCGTGAAAGCAGCCACTGACGCGGGAGCCGCCGCCGCGCGCCGTGTGGGCGAGCTCGTCTCGGTGCACGTCATCCCGCGACCGCACGCGGAAGTTGACCGCATCCTCCCCCAGGTGCCCGGCTCCCCCGCCTGAACGACTGAGCGCAGGTCATGGCCGCACAGACCGACTTGCGACCCGCAGGGGGCACGGATCGGGACCTCGCCTCCATCCAGGAAGCCCGCGAGCTCGCTCGGCGTGCGCGCCGGGCGCAGACCCAATTGGGCGAGCTCCCACAGGAACGCATCGACGCCATCGTCGACGGCATGGCCGCGGCCGTTACGCCGCAAGCCGAAACACTCGCCCGCCTCGCCGTGGAAGAGACCGGATTCGGCGTGGTGGCCGACAAGGTCCAGAAAAACCTCTTCTCGTCCGAGCGCGTGCATCGGTTCATCCAGCCGATGCGCACCGTCGGCGTCGTAAATCGCATCGAGGACCGGAAGGTCGTCGAGATTGCGGAACCCTTCGGTGTGGTCGCGGCGATCGTGCCATCCACGAACCCCACGTCGACGGCCATCTACAAGATCCTGATCGCGCTGAAAGCGCGGTGCGCGATCGTGCTCAGTCCACACCCCTCCGCGGTGCGCTGCATCAGCCGGACCGCCGAGATCATGGCGCAGGCGGCACGGGCCGCAGGGGCACCCGAGGACAGCGTCCTCTGGATGACGACCGTCACGATCGAGGGGACCCAGGAACTGATGAAGGCGCGGGAAGTGGCCGTCATCCTGGCGACCGGCGGGATGGGGTTGGTGAGGGCCGCGTATTCCGCCGGCAAGCCGGCATACGGAGTGGGCCCCGGCAATGCGCCAGCCTACATCGAGCGGTCGGCGGATGTGCCCAAGGCCGTGCGCGACATCATCACCGGCAAGACCTTCGACCACGGCGTCCTCTGCTCGTCCGAAAACTCGGTGGTGGTCGATGAAGTGGTGGCCGACGAGGCGCGTCAGTCGTTCGTGGAGCACGGTGCGTACTTCCTCTCCGGCCCCGAGATTGACGCCGTGGCCCGTGCGCTCGTAACCCCGCAGCGTCTGCCGAACCCGGCACTCGTGGGCAAATCCGCACTGGAGGTCGCCCGGCAGTCCGGGATCACCGTCCCGGTGGGGACGCGCGTCCTGATCGCGCCTCTGGCAGGGGTCGGTCGCGAGTTCCCGCTCTCCATCGAGAAGCTGTGCCCGGTGCTGTCGTACTACGTAGTCAAGGACTGGCGGGAGGGCTGCGAGCGCTGCATGCAGATCCTGCGCTACGGCGGCATGGGGCACACCATGTCGATCCACTCGCGAGACGACGCCGTGATCCTCGAGTTCGGCCTGAAGAAGCCGGCCTTCCGTATCTGCGTGAACACGCCGACCACCCTCGGATCCATCGGCCTCACCACTGGCCTCGATCCGGCGATGACGCTGGGGTGCGGCGGCTTCGGGGGGAACATCACGTCAGACAACATCACGCCGCGTCACCTGCTGAACATCAAGCGGCTGGCGTACGAGCTGCGACCCGCCCAGCCGCCCGCATCGCCCGGCGGCAGCACGTCGACGCAGGCGCTGTCGAGCGATGTCCCGCTGCCCAGGCCCCCGCACCGCCCGGCCGCGGAGCCAGTCAGCGCCGAATCCCTGTCTCGACGCATCGATCAATTCCTGCAGTCCAGGGGGATCGGGGGATCGCCGCACTCGGGGGTCCCGGCCGCGCCGCCGGCTCCGGCGCCCGCGGCCCCGCCGGTCGCGGCGACCGCTCCGCCAGCGGTGCCCGAGCCGTTCGTCTGCGAAGACGATGTGCGTGCAGCGGCCCGAGCAAACCGAAAGATCCTGATCGACGAGCGCACCATCGTAACGCCGGCGGCGCGCGACGCGGGCGAGGCCCTGCGGATTTTTGAACAGGCCTCATGGAGGCCGTAACCAGTACCGCTGAGTGCACAGGTACTTACGATTGACCATGCCAGGGCCGCATGGTAAGCTCATGCTTCAGCCGTACCCCGCTGCGGCTGTGTGCAGTCCGTAGTAGCCGCATCCCGCTGCCCGCCCCCACCGGGCGCGCGATGCACGATCGGGAGCCCCCACACGGGGGGCGACGACGACAGGCCGTTCCGGGCGCATCCGGAACGGAAATTTTCCGCAGCGTGCGTCATCGATCGCAGGACGTGGCGTGCGCGTCGCCAACGGGGCCCGTTCAACGCCCCCGCGGCGAGCGGAACCTTTCGCGGAGCGCCCAATGGTGAAGCACTCCTGGCTACCCTTGCTGGTGGCCCCCGCCGTCGCGGCAACGTTCACCCTGGGCTGCGGGTCCGCCGCGCGCCACCAGGGCACGCCGCAGGTGACGCCCGCAGCCCAGGGTAATCAGGTTGCCCCGCAGGCGCCGCTCCCTCCGTTGCCAGCTCCGGCCGACCCGGTCCTCGCGCTGATCGATACCTCCCAACACTTCTTCGCGTCCGGGCAGCATGAACTGGAGCTCGGGCACCTGAGTCAAGCGAAAGTCGAGTTCAACCGGGCACTCGAAGTGCTGCTCGAGTCACCATATGGGGCGCGATCGGAACCGCGCATCCGTGAGCATTTCGATCGCCTGGTGGATCGGATCAGCGCCTATGAGATTTCGGCGCTGACCGAGGGCGATGGGTTCAGCGAAAAGCCGTCCGAGCCAGCGACAATCGACGAGCTGTTGGCCTTGTCGCTGTTCGACAAGCCGGCGCCAACCGCCGAATTGACGCAAGCGGTCAGAAGCGACCTCGAGAGCACGTCACACGACGTGCCGATTCCCCTCAACCCGCGCGTGCTCAGTTACATCGAGCTGTTTCAGGGGCGGCTGCGCACCTTCATCACCGAAGGTCTCGCGCGCGGCAGCAAGTACCTGCCCATGATTCAGAGCGTGTTCCGTGCGGAAGGGTTGCCGCTGGATCTGGCGTACGTCCCGCTGGTCGAGAGTGCCTTCAAGCCAAATGCGTTGTCGCGCGCCAAGGCGCGCGGTGTGTGGCAATTCATGCGGGGCACGGCGGTGGAGAACGGCCTGCAGCACGACTGGTACGTCGACGAGCGATCCGACCCTGAGAAGGCCACCCTGGCGGCGGCGAAGTATCTCAAGACGCTGCGGGGGATGTTCGGCGGTGACTGGCACCTGGCGCTCGCGTCGTACAACGGCGGACCGGGCCGGGTGCAGCGGGCGATGCAGCGGTCGGGGGTGCGGGAGTTCTGGTCCCTCACCGAGACGTCCCGGTACCTTCCCCGGGAGACCCGTGAGTACGTCCCCATGATCCTCGCGGCGATTGTGATCGCCCGGAACCCGGCGCAGTATGGCTTCGACGTGCAGCCGCTGCCTGCCGTAGCCAGCGAGAAAGTGGTTTTGCCAAGGCCGGTGGATCTCCGCCGTATCGCCGAGTGGACCGGCACCTCCATCGACACCATTCAGACGCTGAACCCCGAGCTGCGTCGGTGGACGACACCGGTCAAGGCAGGGACGTATGCGTTGAACGTCCCGGAGGGTTCGGCGGACGCCGTGCAGGACAGAGTCCAGCGCATGCTTCCGGCCGAACGCGCGGCCCTCAACTGGTACACGGTGCGGCCCGGCGAGTCCCTTCAGACCATCGCGCGGAAGCTGCGCGTCAACCGGACCGAACTGGCGCAAGCGAACTATCTCGCGTCTGGGTCACGGGTGAGGGCCGGCCAGCAACTCGTGATTCCGCGACCGCCCGCCACGCTGATGGCGGCTCGCCCCGATCGGCCGGTGCCCGTTGCCGAATCGCGCCGCGTCGCAGGCGGCGACCGGCTGGTCTCCGACGCGCCGTCAGCCGCGCAATCGAAGGACGCACGGCTGATCTACCAGGTGAAGAAGGGTGACACGCTGTCGTCGATCGCCCGCGTGTTCCGCACCACCGTGGCCTCTCTGCGGCTCTGGAACCACCTGCCCAGCACCCACGTCAGCGCCGGCGACCGCCTGATGATCTTCACGAAGACGGGCTCGCGCCCGCAGTCCCGCTAAAGGCTCACGGGGCTGAACGGATGACGAGGCGGGCGGACCCGCCTCGTATCCCGTCCCCTTCCCCGCATTCCGGATCACAGACCGCTCGCGCTTCGGTGCGCTCCCGGGTGGCAATCTCTGCACTGCCACCTGCGGCGTGGTCGCGCAAAATCAGGCATCCAGTTGGACGCGTCTGGCGAATTGGCCCAAGTTCGTGCCCGCTCGTGCTTCACGCGGCCTGTCGCGTCCCTTGCACGCACGTCCCTCGATGCTGGCCTGCGTCAGGACGGCCGCGGTTTTTGGCATCGAGGCCGTCGCGGTCCACGTCGAAGTCGACGTCTCGTTCGGGCTCCCGATGTTCACGATGGTCGGCCTGCCCGATGCCAGCGTGCGGGAGAGCCGCGATCGCGTGCGCGCGGCCATCCGCAACTGCGGCTTCGAGTTTCCCTCCGAACGCGTCACCGTGAACCTGGCGCCGGCCGACGTGCGGAAGGCTGGCGCCGCGTTCGATCTGCCGATCGCGTTGGGCGTGCTCGCCGCCGCGGGCGTGGTCGAGTGCAGGGCCGTGGAAGACGTGGTGCTGATCGGGGAGCTCTCCCTCGACGGCGCGATCCAGTCTGCCCGCGGCGTGCTTCCGATCGCGGTGGCCGCGCGCGCCCACGGCGCCACGACCCTCCTGCTGCCGGCGCCGAACGCGGCGGAAGCCGCTGTCGTCGCAGGGCTGCGCATATGGCCGGTTACGTCCCTGACCGAAGCCGTGCGGGTGCTGAACGACCCTACGACCGCTGACCGGCTGCCGCGTCCCGCGGCCCGTGCCGCGCCGCCGGGCCACCAGCCAGACCTCGCCGAAGTGCGCGGTCAGGGTCTCGCCCGCCGCGCGCTCGAAATTGCTGCGGCCGGACGGCACCACCTGCTGCTGGTTGGGCCTCCGGGCGGCGGCAAAACCATGCTCGCCCGGCGTGTGCCGGCGATCCTGCCGGCGCTGACCTTCGATGAGTCGCTCGAGTCGAGCGCCATCCACTCGGTCGCCGGCACGCTGCCGGCCGGCGCCGGCCTGCTCGGCGCGCGGCCCTTCCGCTCACCGCATCACACCATCTCCGACGTCGCGCTGGCGGGCGGCGGTACCATTCCGCGGCCGGGGGAAATCAGCCTGGCCCACAACGGCGTCCTGTTTCTCGACGAGATGCCGGAGTTCGACCGGCGGGCACTGGAAGTGCTGCGACAGCCGCTCGAACTCGGAACCATGACCGTGGCACGCGCCGCCCGGACCGCCGTATTCCCTGCCCGGTTCATGCTGATCGGGGCGATGAACCCGTGTCCCTGCGGGCTGCGCGGCCATCCGGTGCGGGAATGCCGCTGCACCCCGCTGCAAGTCTCGCGCTACTGCGGACGGCTCTCGGGTCCGCTTCGCGACCGCATCGACCTAATCGTTGACGTGCCCGCCGTGTCATCCGGAGCCCTCGCCGCCGTCGCGCCCGGTGAGCCGTCCGCGCATGTCCGCGCACGAGTCGAAGCGGCGCGGGCAATTCAGGCCGACCGGCATTCGCGTGGCGCCACGCATGTCAACGCCGATTTGGACGGGCGCGGCCTCGCGCGGTGGTGCGCGCTCGGAACGGCCGGCGCCGGCCTGCTCGCTGCCGCCGCCGAGCGGCTCGCGCTCAGCCCCCGCGCCTACGATCGCGTGCTCAAGGTGGCGCGGACGATCGCGGACCTGGCGGCGAGCGAACGGGTTGGGGAGGAGCACATCGCCGAGGCGATCCAGTACCGCATCGACATCCTTCCTTAGCGCTGTGCGCTCAAGGCGGATCGACTCCCTCATTGACGCGTACGTCGAGAGCGCGCGGGATGATGGCCAAGTGCAGTGAAGCCTGCACAGTAACGATGTCTTCGCACATCCACGAATTCAGCGCGGATCTCCTCCTCGGGCCCTCGAGAGCATGGCATTCAACAAGTCTCCCGAAGAAAGTCAGACGCACGCCGGCCATCAGCGCGCAGTGATCGCTCGCTCCTGATGTTTCAGGGGTCAGTCAGAGCGCGCTGTTTGTCTAGTGCGACGGTACGGTTCGCCGCTCGGGGATCGTAAGCGGTTGGCCGCAATGATTGCACCGCAGGTACAGGTGATGGTCCGTGACGAGGGCGACGGTAAAAGCGTGTTGGTGGCAATTGAGGCAGGCGAGCCCCTTGAGAACAGGCTCGAACTTCCGAGATTGCTTGGATCGAACGTGCATGCTGCGAGCCTCTTGAAGAAAGACGGCCCCCTTTTGTGTTGTATACAGACGAAATATACGCCTGCCGCAGCAGGCGCGCAACACCGTTTGGGCAGCGCTCGGAATCGGTCGAGCTGCGACAGATCGGCTGTGGTGGTCTCGTTCGTCACCCCGACGAATCGAGTTGTGGACAACGCAGGCCCACGCAAACGAGAACCCGCATCCCGCTTCGTCTCTGTGATCAACTCGCGGCCGCGAATTACTGGTTCACAGCCGTAGCCTGTGGTATATGGAGCGAGGATGACCACACGGAGGCAACGGCAGCTGCTGACGCGTGCTGAGTTTCCGGGGCGAAACCACTCCGACGAGGCATACGCGTTGCAATGGGTGCGCCTCTGGGCAGGCAGCGTTTGGGAGGAATCAATGCTCAGGATGAAGTGCTGGATTCTACCTGTTCTCCTGATCGTGGCGACGGTCTCCACGTCATCGGCGGACCCCATCCAGCTCACGTCGGTTGTGAGTTCGGCAATAACTTGGGAGGGAAACGGCCATGAGTATGCCGTGGTTGGGGCTGACGGGATCAGTTGGGACGCAGCCCGGCAGGCGACGTCCACCCTTCCTGGCGGCTGGCACTTAGCTACCATCACCAGCGCAGCTGAGCAGGGGTTTGTAGGTTCTCTGCCGTTATCCGGTGTGGAATTCTGGCTCGGCGGTTTTCAGGACCCGCTGTCAACCCAGGCGGCAGATGAGAACTGGAGATGGGTCACCGGCGAGGCGTTCACCTACACGAACTGGAACCGCACGTCATTCTCGGAACCGAATGACTTCTACGGCCCCGGCAGCGAGCAGTATCTGGGAATCTCGGGTTCTGCGGGGCCTCTGGGCGCGCCCAATCTGTGGAACGACGAGGGTTTCACTCCGCACATTGCGGGATACGTAATCGAGAGGGCGTCAGCGCCCGTGCCGGAACCCGGCTCACTCTTCCTGACGGTGCTCGGTTTGGGCGTGGGTTGGCTTCTGCTGCGTAAGCCGCTTCGCCGACCACGAGCCGCGCCATGAGGCGCGGGCGTTGGTCACCGTTCAGGCTGTCGCCGCAGGCTGTCCGAGGCCGTACACGTTGACTCGACCGCATGTTCGTTGCGGATCGTAACCCACAGGTCACGGGTTCAACTTCCGCCGCCCTCACCAACTTTTCGATGAATATGGGCCCTCGCGCCCTTCGTTCCCGCCGTCTCCACTTCGGGCAAACGCTGCGTACTGCCCGGCGACAAGGACGCCGGAGTGCAGCACATTAACCAGGCAGGGGGCGGCGGCTCGGTTCCCTCCGTTCGTGCAACACGCGGACGATCTCGATCACAGGAACTCTGTTCGTTTCGCCGCCGCGAGGCGTTGCGAGGCCTGCCGTCGCCGAACACTCCCGTCCATTGCACAACTCAAGCTTTTAAAAGATTGATGTAGAGTTCGTACGGCGATGCGACGGGTTGGCCTCGGGCCGGCCCGATCAATGAGACGTCCCGGATTCGCCGGATTCGCCGGATTCGCCGACAAGACGCAACTTGAGATCACGAGAAGCGATGCAGGAGCCTCCTGTCGTGCGCACTTCCCCAAAGACCGCCCCGACGGGCATCGCGGGTCTCGACGACATTCTCGGTGGCGGCCTGGCGCGCAGACGCCTGTTTCTGGTCGAGGGTGTTCCGGGTTCTGGCAAGACAACGCTAGCTCTTCAGTACCTGCAGGCTGGCGCGCAGAATGGCGAGCCCGTCCTGTACGTCACGCTTTCAGAAACCGAGGAGGAGCTCAGGGCGGTTGCCGAATCCCATGGGTGGGGACTCGAAGGCATTCAGATCCGCGAGCTGACCCCTCCCGAGGCGGCGCTCGATCCCGACGAGCAGAACACGATGTTCCATCCGTCGGAGATCGAGTTGGCGTCAACGACCAAGCTGATCCTGGAAGATGTTGAGCGTCTCAGGCCGACTCGCGTTGTCTTCGACTCGCTGTCGGAATTGCGGCTCCTGGCCGGGACGGCACTGCGCTATCGCCGACAAATTCTGGCGCTCAAACAATTTTTTGCCACCCGCGACTGCACCGTCATCCTTCTCGATGACCTCACCGCGACGGACCGCGATCTCCAGGTGCAGAGCATTGCTCATGGCGTCATTCTGCTCGAGCAGCTGAATCCTGATTTCGGCGCGGAGCGACGCCGGTTGCGCGTCGTCAAATACCGCGGCGTCAAGTTTCGCGGCGGCTTTCACGACTACGCGATCAATCGTGGCGGCCTCGAGGTATTTCCCCGGCTGGTAGCGGCCGAACATCGACAGGTGATGGCCCAGGCGAAGCTGCCGAGCGATCTTCCTGCGCTCGATGCTCTGCTCGGCGGGGGCCTCGAGCAAGGTACGAGCACCCTCATTGTCGGTGCGGCGGGCACGGGAAAATCGACGCTGGCCGCCCAGTTCGCCTCGGCCGCCGCATCTCGCAAACAGCACGCTGCATTGTTCGTATTCGATGAGCGTCCCGCGACCCTCCTGACGCGGTGCCGACATCTGGGGATTGACATCGGCTCGCATATCGACGCGGGCAACATCTCGCTGCAACAGGTCGACCCTGCCGAGCTCACGCCAGGTGAGTTCATCCACGCCATCCGAACGGCGGTCGAACAGAAAGCTGCCACGGTTGTCGTGATCGACAGCTTGAATGGATTCCTGAACGCGATGCCGCAAGAGCGGCATCTGACGATCCAGTTGCACGAGCTGCTGATGTATCTGGGACAGAAGGGCGTCGCGACAATCCTGGTGGCCGCGCACCAGGGGCTGGTGGGTAGCCAGATGGTCACGCCTGTCGACGCGAGCTACCTCGCAGATGCGGTGATTCTTCTGCGGTATTTCGAAGACAGGGGCGAGGTTCGACAAGCGATTTCCGTGATGAAGAAGCGCGGCAGTCAGCATGAGCGCACGCTGCGAGAGTTCAGGCTCGACGGAGGGTGCATCATGGTTGGCGACATCCTTCGTGAATTCCGCGGTGTGTTGACCGGCGTGCCCATGTACGAAGGCGCCCTCACGGCTGCTCGGGACAAAGAGCCAGCGTGATCCCCGACGCGTCCTCACTGGATCGCCGCCTGCTGTTTCTGCCGGCAACCGCCAAGGATGGCGCGACGACGCAGATCACGCTGTCGTCGATCGGAATTCGTGTCGCCGTGTGCAGCACCTTCGAGGCGTTGCTTCACGAGGTGAATCACAGCGTCGGGGCAGTGTTGCTGCCGGACGAGGTCGTGTCGGCTGCACACATTACCGCCCTTCGCGCGGTTCTCGACTCACAGCCGCCATGGTCCGATCTGCCGGTGCTGATCCTGACCCGTCCCGGCGCGGATTCCGCGGAGTCGGGCGAAGCAGTACGGACGCTCGGAAACGTGACGCTGCTCGAACGGCCTGTACGGATCGCGACCCTGGTGAGTGCGGTGCGCACAGCCCTGCGCGCGCGCGAGCGTCAGTACCAGATTCGGGAACACCTGGCGGAGCGTGCCCGCGCGGAAGAATCGCTGCAGCTTGCTGATCAACGCAAAGACGAATTCCTGGCAACACTCGGTCATGAACTGCGCAACCCGTTGGCGCCTCTCCTGGCGGCTGTTCACCTGCTGAAGATGGCCGGCACGCAGGATCCGGTTGTGGTACGCGCGAGCGCGGTGATGGATCGTCAGATCAACCATCTCATGCGCCTCGTCAATGATCTGCTGGAGGTCTCGCGCATCACCCGTGGTCTCATCGAGCTGCAACGGGAAGCGCTCGATCTCGGCTTCGTCGTCCAGTCGGCAATCGACACCAGCAGACCGTCCCTCGACGCTGCAGGGCATCAACTGACCGTCGAGGTGCCCGCGGAGCCGGTCAAGGTGTATGGAGATGCCGTGCGGTTGACCCAGGTGTTTGCGAATCTCCTTACGAATGCAGCGAAGTACACCGACACCGGCGGTCACGTATGGATTCGCGTATGGCAGGAGGGTGCACGCGCGCTGATCTCGGTTCGGGATAGCGGAATCGGCATCGCGGCGGACCAGCTAACGTCCGTATTCGACA
This sequence comes from Vicinamibacteria bacterium, assembly GCA_963763095.1. Classification (GTDB taxonomy): domain Bacteria; phylum Acidobacteriota; class Vicinamibacteria; order Vicinamibacterales; family JAENWD01; genus CAVUCH01. Next base: position 206,685 of record CAVXNR010000015.1, on the reverse strand, counting down.
TGTTCACGCAGGTGGATCGATCAAACCGGCGTGCCCAGGGCGGCCTCGGCATTGGCCTGACCCTGGTTCGTAGCCTCGTCGGCATCCATGGCGGGCGCGTCGAGGCCCGCAGCGCCGGGCTGGGCCGTGGGAGTGAATTCATCGTGGAGCTCCCGATTGTCACAGAGCGCGCGGAACGCGTGCTGCGGCTAAGCGAATCGAAGCCGCCAAATAATTTTCCGCGACGACGGATCCTGATCGTCGATGACAACCGCGATGCCGCGGATACGCTCGGGGAGCTGCTGACCGCGCTGGGCGCGATCGTGTCGATCGCGTACAGCGGCCCTGACGCGCTCGAGAAACTTCACTTACTGGCTCCGGATTCAGTGCTGCTCGATATCGGGATGCCGGGCATGGATGGATATGAAGTCGCGCGGCAGATTCGCTCAACGTCCGACCATCGCGATGTGCTGCTGATTGCGCTTACCGGATGGGGACAGGAACACGACCAGCAGCGCGCCCATGCTTCCGGGTTCGACGAGCATGTGGTCAAGCCGCCAGACTTGAACAGGCTTCGGGATCTGCTGAGCTCAGGATGGTCGATCGGGTACTGCGAAAATCGAGATGGGTCGAGAGGCCGATGTCCGTTGACCAGCCCGACATCCGCCTCATGAGAGGCAAAACGCAGCACCGCTCGTAGCCAGGCGGCCAGGCGATCGAGGCCCTATTGCCCTGGCGTTGGTTTCGGGACCAGCCATCGCTCCTCGCACGACTGGCAGGTCAGGAGCAGCGTATCGACCGTCCGCCCGCTCACAAACACATAGGGGCTCGAGCAGCGCCGACACGGCGGAACGTCGAATCGGTTCACGCGACGGTCGGGGCGGCTCTCAGACCACGCGTCCTCTCTTGCTTCCATACCCACTGTATCGGTTGATGCGACTCGCCCAACTGCACCGTATGCGGCACACTACATGCTTGTCGCGTGGTGATTGCGCCAAACAGTCCACGAGCCAGTCACCGATTTAGCACCGCCGTGTCCATTTTGCTCCCAGCGGGACAAACTGAGCGCGTTGGGAACGATGGAGGCTTGGCGCGGCGCCAGGATCTATCGCTGTTCGAGGTGTCACACCGAGTGGGCGGTCGCACCGCAAGATACCCCTGAGCCGTCACAGAACCGCAAATAATTGGCGCCTGGCTCATCGCTTGCAACCAGCAGGAAGGAGCCAGAACCCACATCTCATTGTTTTTACGCGGTGCGCCGGATGCCAAGCGGCAGCACACCATGCCGCATGTACGCGACGAACGTCGCCATCGCGGCGAGCAGCAGTGTGATGGCCGCTGAGCTCATCTCGCCGCGCACCACGTGATAGGCCGTCGCCGACACCGTCACGATGATGATCCCGCCGGCGGCCCATGTGACCAGCCAGGGCATGATGCGCGTCAGCCCTGGAAGTATGAGTCCCACGGCGGCCAGCACTTCCGCGACGCCAAGAAACAACTGGAACCACCGGGGCAGCGACGCGTTCATCTGTTCGGCAATGGCGGCCGGGGGCGACAGAAAGAGCCAGCCGTGGGCGACGAAGGCGACCGCGAGCAGTACCTGCACGACCCAGAGCGCGATGTTCATGAAACCTCCATCCATGCCAGCATGTCGAACCGGGCCAGCGCGGATCGACATCCGCCAGTGGCCTACTTCAGTTCCGCCGCGCTCTTAGCGCCACGCGCACGCAGCCATCCAATCAGGTTGGTGTCACCGGCAATCAGGTTGGTGTCACCGGACGCTTGCGCCACGTCACATGGCGTCTTGCGGTCATGCCCCACCCAATTCAGATCGGCGCCACGGTCGAGCAGGTATTCTGCGATGCGCTGCTGTCCGCCGCGGCAACGCATGCCAGAACGCGTTCGTGAGTTGTTCCACTGACGCCACTGGTTCAGCCGAGCAGAAATCCCGAACACGGTCCGGGAGCCCGAGTGCGGCAGCTTGCCAGATGGTCGTCGTGGCCCCACGCTCGAGAAGCCGCCGGGCGGCACGCCACTGCGCGAACACCACGGCATTGGACATCGGCGTGCTCCCGTGAACACAGCGCCCCGAGCGCGACGGCTCGCGCGTCATCCGCCGGGATGCTCATCATCGTTCCACCCAGGATCACATCGTCCGCAGCTTCCAGCTCACTTCCAGAGCGCCTGGTACTTGCGGCGGTACTTGGCGTCTGGCTCTGTCGCGATCAATCGGAGAGCCATCTGCCGGATCCTCTCGTCCTGCACGGCATCATAGAGCCGGCGGAGGCACTGGGCGATGTCGTAGCGGATCAGCGTGCAGTTCTTGTCTGACGTGCAATCGCCGAATCGGCTCGCAAGCGCAGTGACCACCGTGGACTGGTGCGTCTTCCCCAGAGTCCCGATCCGCCACGTCGCCTGCAGTGCGTGCCGCGCGGTCACGAACTTCGGGTCCGCCGTAACGGCGAAGAGCGTGCCGAAGTCCCGGAGAATGCGGCGCTCAGGATCACTCTTTGCCAGATTGCACAAGAGTTGAGCCGCTATCGATCTCGTGCGGCCCTCCTTGTGGCGCAGCGCGCCGAGCAGGTCGTCCCAGACCTCGTAGGCCCAGTCGACCGGCTCCGAGGTGGCTTTCAGCAGGAAGGAATACGCCGCGCCCTGAACCTTCCGGTCCGCCGACACGATGTTCTGCCAGTGCCCTTGCGTGACAGCGTCCATCGATGCTCCTCGTTCCAGTGAATCGTCCGTCCTACGCGGTCGCTGCGATTTGAATCAGGTTGCCGCAGCCGTCGTCGAAGACAGCTGTCGTGACGGGGCCCATGCTCACCGGAGGTTGCGTGAACCGGACGTTCAGCGCGCGCAGGCGCTCGTATTCCGCTGCGACATCGTCTACCGCAAACGACGCGAATGGGATCCCGTCCTTGACGAGCGCCTGCTTGAATGGACCGACTGCCGGGTGACCGTCCGGCTCGAGCAGCAGCTCCGTGCTGCCAGGATCATCCGGCGACACGACCGTCAGCCAGCGCGCCTCCCCGAGCGGAATTTCCGTCTTCTTCACGAACCCAAGCACTTCGGTGTAGAACTTCAGCGCCTTGTCCTGGTCGTCAACGAAGACACTGGTAAGGTGAATTTTCATGGCTGTCTGTCTCCTTTCTTGCCGCGCCATCGGTCCATGACCGCCTTGAGCGGCTTCAGATCGATGAAATGGAATTTGTATCGGCCTTCCCGGCTGGTGACTACGAGGCCGGCGGCTTCGAGGACGTCGAGGTGCTGGGAAATCGCCTGACGCGAGAGCTGCAGCCCGTGCCGCATCGTCAGGCGAGTGCAGAGCTCGAACAGCGTCTGCCCATCTCTGTCGTGCAGCTCGTCGAGAATCGCCCTTCGCGCCGGCGCGGCGAGGGCCTCGAACACGTCACTCACTCGCAGATAATAGGCAAGCGCTGGCTTGCGTGTCAAACGCGCGGCTCCGATGGGTGGACGCGCTTCGCCTTGCGTTCGCCAGCCAGGGCATCCGCAGCTTCCCTTGGCCGCTCCGGCGGTGGTAAAGTTCGCGCCACGGGTCGGGGGCCGTCAGAGCGGCGGTCCGCACGTACTGGCGTTTCCAGGTTCGTCGGGTCGACACACATTGCCACGCCGCCTCCGTCGCCCGGCGCGACGCTACACGATCGTTCTTGCCGATAGGCACACCGGCGTCTACCGGCGTTTCTGCATCAATCCGAAGCCCGTGATCGGTGCCGCGCTTGCTGTCTTCGCGCTACCGGTGCTCGTCGGGCTCGGGTTGCGCTGGAGTGCTTACACCGAGATCGCGCAGCTGCAGACCGCGGCAGGCGCGCTGGAGATCGAAAACCGTAGCTACCGCGCGGCCACAGGCGAACTCACGGCACAGCTGGCGTCCCTGCAGACCGCCGTCACGCAGCTCGGTGAAGGCGCCGCGATCGACCCGAAGACTCAGCGCGCCATCGAACGGCTCCCTGCCATCGTGAAGTCACGTGCGGCCGGTGGCCCTCCTCCGGTAACCGCCAAAACAGTCCCGCCTCTGTTCCTTCCCGGGTTCAATGTGCCGGAAGACACGTTTGGCGTGCTGCGAGACCTGCTGTACAGCCTCGAGGGCCGTCTCAGGACGGTGCAGGCGGGTGTCGAGCGGCGGCAGGCGCTGGCCGCTGCGACCCCGACCATCTGGCCGGCGCAAGGCTGGCTGACCGACGCGTTCGGCCGGCGAAGAGATCCCCTTACGGGCGAGGACGCCTTCCACGCCGGCCTCGACATCTCGGCCGAGCGCGGGCAGCCCGTCTATGCCACTGCCGACGGTACCGTGCGGACCGCGGAACTCGCGGGCGCCTACGGAAAGATGGTCACTCTCGATCACGGCTTCGGCCTGGCCACGCGGTACGCGCACCTGCACGCCTTCAACGTGGCGCCAGGGGATACGGTCCACCGCGGAGACATCCTCGGGTTCGTGGGCTCGACCGGCCGCTCCACCGGCGATCACGTCCATTACGAGGTACTGGCCAACGGGCAGACGCTGAACCCGCTCCGCTTCCTCCTCGAACGCGCGCGCTGAACACGTTAGCCGTTTGACCCGTCCGCTCGCGCTTCGCTACAATCAGTGGATTATCCGGGTCCACTGAGCCTCACCATCACATGCTCGGCACTCTCCTCGCCAAGGTCTTCGGCACGCAGAACGAGCGCGAGCTGAAAGCCATTCGACCGCTGGTCGACCAGATCAACGCCCTGGAGGCGTCGATTGAAGGGCTGTCCGACGAGCAGCTCCGCGCGAAGACGGCCGAGTTCCGCTCGCGCGTCGCCGACGGGGCAACGGTCGACGATCTGTTGCCCGAAGCCTTCGCCGTGGTGCGTGAGGCGGGCCGCCGTGTGCTGAACATGCGGCACTTCGACGTTCAGCTCATCGGCGGCGTGATCCTCCACCGCGGCACCATCGCGGAGATGAAGACGGGCGAGGGCAAGACGCTCGTGGCCACGCTGCCGGCCTACCTCAACGCGCTCGAAGGCAAGGGCGTTCACGTCGTCACGGTCAACGATTACCTGGCCCGCCGCGACTCCGAGTGGATGGGCAAGATCTACAGGTTCCTGGGGATGAGCGTCGGCGTCATCCAGCACGATTTGAACGACCAGGAGCGGCAAGTCGCCTACGGGTGCGACATCACGTACGGCACGAACAACGAGTTCGGGTTCGACTACCTGCGCGACAACATGAAGTTCGAGTTGTCGCATTACGTCCAGCGCGGGCATCACTACGCGATTGTCGACGAGGTCGACAGCATCCTCATCGACGAGGCCCGCACGCCGCTGATCATCTCCGGCCCAGCGGAAGAATCCACGGACCTCTATTACGAGGTGGACCGCATCATTCCGCGGCTCAAGCCCGGTGCGGTCACGCGCGGCGACACCAAGGGCGAAGACCGTGAGCGTCTCGAGGCCACCGGCGACTACATCGTCGACGAGAAGCACAAGACGGTCTCTCTGACTGAGAGCGGAATGGCAGCGGCCGAGAAGCTGCTCGGCCACCGGCTCCACCCTGGCGGACTCTACGACCCGGCCAACATGCCCCTGCTCCACCACGTCAACCAGGCGCTGCGTGCCCACACGCTGTTCCGCCTCGACGTGGACTACATGATCAAGGACGGTGCGGTCGTCATCGTGGACGAGTTCACCGGCCGCCTGATGCCCGGCCGCCGCTGGAGCGACGGACTGCACCAGGCCGTGGAAGCCAAGGAGAAGGTGAAGATCGAGCGCGAGAACCAGACGCTCGCGACCATCACCTTCCAGAACTACTTCCGCAAGTACAAGAAGCTCGCCGGCATGACCGGCACGGCCGAGACCGAGGCGGAGGAGTTCGGCAAGATCTACAAGCTCGATGTGAGCGTCGTCCCGACGAACCGGGAGATGCGGCGAGTCGAAGAACCCGATCTCATCTACCGCACCGAGGCCGAGAAATACGAGGCGATCGTCGCCGACATCCTCGAAAAGCAGCAGCAGGGCCGACCCGTGCTGGTCGGTACCGTTTCGATCGAGAAGTCCGAGCGGCTCTCGGCGATGCTCAAGCGGCGGGGCATCAAGCACGTCGTGCTCAACGCCAAGTACCACGCGCAGGAAGCCGAGATCGTGGCGCAGGCCGGGCGCAAGGGCGCGGTCACGATCGCGACCAACATGGCCGGCCGCGGCACCGACATCCTGCTCGGCGGCAACGCCGAGTACATGGCGAGGCAGCAGGCGCTCGGCGAAGAAGTCGCCGAGAAGCTGCCGGGCGGCGAAGCCCGGTTCGTAGACGATGAGCAGTTCGTCTACTTCTTCCACATCGACCACTTCTACAAGGTGCCGCGCCCCGACTGGGAGCGCATCTACGGGTTCTTCCGCCGCCAGACCGAGGCTGAGCACGACGAGGTCGTGCAGATTGGCGGCCTGCACATCCTCGGCACCGAGCGGCATGAGGCCCGGCGCATCGACAACCAGCTGCGCGGGCGGGCCGGCCGGCAAGGGGATCCGGGCTCATCCCGCTTTTATCTCTCGCTCGAAGACGACCTGATGCGGATCTTCGGATCCGATCGCATTTCGGGGCTCATGCAGCGCCTCGGGATGGAAGAAGGCGTGCCGATCGAGCACAAGATGGTGACACGCGCCATCGAGCGTGCGCAGAAGCAGGTCGAAGCCCAGAACTTCTCGGTCCGCAAGCACCTGCTCGAGTACGACGACGTGATGAACAAGCAGCGCGAGAGCATCTACGCGCTGCGGCGGGAGTTGCTCGAGGGCCAGGTTCGCATCGACGAGGACGAGACGGTCGACACGCGCGCCTACGTGATGAGCCTTGCGGAAGACCTGCTCGATGACATCGTGGATCGGCACATCGGCCGCGAGACCGACGTCGAAGCCTGGGATGTCCCTTCGTTCAAGCAGGAGATCACCCGCGTCTTCGGGTTCGCACAGGAGGATTTCGCGGGCATCGATTTCGGCGGCAGCACCGACGAGATCGAGGATGCCACGTGGACGCGGATCAAGGCCGCGTACCAGGAGAAGGAGGCGCTGGTCGGCCGCGAGTTGCTGCAGCGCGTCGAGCGCGATCTCATGCTGCAGATCGTGGACGGGCAGTGGAAGGACCATCTCTACAGCCTCGACCACCTCAAAGAGGGGATCGGCCTGCGCGGCTACGGTCAGCGTGATCCGCTCGTCGAGTACAAGCGCGAGAGCTTCGAATTGTTCCAGGCGATGCGCGCCCGCGTCGACGAGGACATCGTCCGGCACCTGTGGTGGCTCCGCGCCGTACCTGCGGATCAGCAGGCGGACGCGCCGGCGCACCAGCCTTCGGCACGGCGCAGCCAGCCGCTGATCCTGAACGAGCCGAATGAGCAGGCGCGGATGCCCGCCAGGTCGCCCGTCCGGCAGGCCGCTCCCAGCCCATTCGCGCCGCGGCCCGCTCGCACCGGAGGCGACGACGTCGTCAAGACCATCCGTCACGACGGCGCCAAGGTCGGCCGCAACGATCCGTGCCCGTGCGGCAGCGGGAAGAAGGTACAAGAAGTGCCACGGAGCCTCGGTCAGCTGATGAACCGCAGACGGCACGGCTCGCATGACCCTCTCGACCCGATCCCGGCCGACTCCTGTCGGCCGTTTTCGTATGAGGCGCCCCGGGCCTCGCCCGCTGACGTCTCAGGACGGTAATCCATGGTGCTCAAGATCGAGAGTCCCGCGTTGGTCAGGCTCGACCAGACCATCGTCACCGCACTCACCTTCGACGACGTGCTGCTCGTGCCGCAGCATTCGCATGTCGTGCCGACACAGGTCGATGTGTCCACCCGCTTTTCGCGCAACATCCGCCTGAACGTACCGCTCGTCAGCGCGGCGATGGACACGGTCACCGAGTCGCGGCTCGCGATCGCCATGGCGCAGCACGGCGCCCTGGGAGTGATTCACAAGAACATGTCGATCGAGGAGCAGGCGTCCGAGGTCGACCGGGTGAAGCGCTCCGAGAGCGGCATGATCGTCAACCCGGTCACGCTCTCGCCGCGCGAGCGCATCTTCGAGGCGCTCGAACTGATGAAGAAGTACCGGATCTCCGGTGTGCCGATCACCGAGGACGGTTCAAAGGAAGGGCGGCTCGTCGGCATCCTCACGAACCGCGACCTGCGATTCGAGACGAATGTTGAACGGCCAATCGCCGAGGTCATGACCAGGGAGCACCTGGTCACGGTTCCTGTCGGGACGACGCTGGAGGAAGCACGGGAGATCCTGCACCAGCACAAGGTCGAGAAGCTGCTGGTCGTCGATCAGGCGTTCAGGCTGAAGGGCCTGATCACCGTCAAAGACATCCAGAAAGCCGTCAAGTACCCGAACGCGTGCAAGGACTCGCTCGGACGGCTGCGGGTGGCAGCGGCCATAGGCGTCGCGCGCGACACGATGGAGCGCGCCGAGGCGCTGGTGGCGGCCCACGTCGACGCGCTGGTCATCGACACGGCGCATGGCCACTCGCAGGGCGTGCTCGACACGGTGCGGCGGATCCGCCGGCAGTTCGCGGACGTCGACGTGATTGCTGGAAACGTGGCCACCGCCGAAGCAACCGAGGCACTGATCGAGCTCGGCGTCGACGCCGTGAAGGTGGGCATCGGCGCCGGATCGATCTGCACGACGCGCATCATCGCTGGCGTCGGCGTTCCGATGATCTCCTCGATTCTCGAGTGCGCCCAGACAGCCGCCCGCCACGACGTGCCGGTGATTGCCGACGGCGGCATCCGTTTCTCGGGCGACGTGACGAAGGCCATCGCGGTCGGCGCGAGCTGCACGATGATCGGCAACCTCTTCGCGGGCACCGACGAGAGCCCCGGCGAAATGATCATCTACCAGGGGCGCAGCTTCAAGGAATACCGCGGCATGGGATCCATCGGGGCGATGCGGCGCGGCAGCCGGGACCGGTACTTCCAGGACGAGTTCGATCTGGACGGCGGCGGCAGCGACAAGCTGGTGCCCGAAGGCATCGAGGGACGCGTGCAGCACAAGGGGCCGGTCGCGATGATGGTGCACCAGCTGGTGGGGGGCTTGCGCGCGGGGATGGGCTACTGCGGCGCCGCCAACATCGCGGCACTGCAGCGGGACCCCCGATTCGTGCGGATCACGCCGGCGGGCATTCGCGAGAGCCACGTGCACGACGTGGCGATCACGAAGGAAGCGCCGAACTACCGATCGGAATAGCGCTGCAGCGCTCCTTTTCCTGTCGGCCTCCGCGTGATCATCGACAGCAACTCCGAGCACGAAACCGTCGAGGCCGGGCGCGCGCTCGCCGAACGGCTCCATGCCGGGGACGTGCTGCTGCTCTACGGCGACCTTGGTGCGGGCAAAACCGCGTTCGTGCGCGGTCTCGCGCGCGGGCTTGGGGCACCCGACGAAGATGTCAGCAGCCCGACGTTCACGCTGGTGCAGGAGTACCGCGGTGAACGCCTGACGCTGTTCCACGCGGATCTCTATCGCCTCACGCCTGCCGAAGCCGCCGACCTCGCGCTCCACGAAATCGGCGAAGACGGCGTGCTGGCGATCGAATGGGCCGACCGCCTCGCAGGCCCTCCCTCACCGACCGTCACCATCCGCATCGACACCCTCGGCACGGACCAGCGCCGGATCGCCATCACCAGGGAATAGGGGCCGGACGGTATCTCTGTCGGCCGGCACGCTTCGGCCCCGGCCAAGAGACACCGTAGGCCACCAGGGCCGAAACGCCCCGCGCCTATGTCACAATCCCGCCACATGACAAACGACAACAAGGTGCTGCACATCCATCGCGCGGTCTGCGCACTCGCAATCTCGTCGCTGCTGGCCGCTGCGGGAGCAAACGCGCAGCAGCCAACCGGCCTCTCCGCCGAGGAGCGCGACAAGCGGATCGCCACCGAAAGAGAACTGCAGGCGATTGCGGTCGTGGATCGCAAGGTCATGATGCCCCTGCGCGACGGCGTGCGGCTCGCGACCGACATCTACCGGCCGAAGGACGCGTCAGGGCCGGTACCGATCGTGTTCGTGCGGACCCCGTACAACTTCAACTTCTGGGACGTGCGTAACGGCGTGCCCGCCGACATGACCACCGCGCTCGCGGCCGTGAAGCGGGGGTACGCGTACGTGGTGCAGAACGAGCGCGGGCATTTCTTCTCGGAGGGCCATTACGACATCCTGGGCGCGCCGACGACCGACGGCGTCGATGCGATCGAGTGGCTCTCGAATCGGCCGTGGTCGAACGGGAAGATCGGCACCACCGGATGCTCGTCGACCGCCGAGTATCAGCTGGCCATCGCGGCGCTCGGGCATCCGGCGTACGCCGCCATGAACGTGCAGGGCTTTGGCGCCGGTGTCGGCCGCATGAAGCCCTATTACGAGCAGGGCAACTGGTACCGCGGCGGCGCGGTGCAGATGCTCTTCATCGCCTGGCTGTATGGCGAGCAGAACCAGGTACGGCCGATGTTCCACCGCGATACGCCGCAGGAGGATCTCGTCAGTGCCGCGCGACTGTTCGATCTCGCCCCGAACATGCCCCCGGTCGACTGGTCCAAGGCCCTGTGGCACCTGCCGGCGCAGGACATCTACAAGAACGTGAATGGGCCTCGCGGCATCTTCGCGGATGCGATGCCGGTGCCGACAGGCGGCCGTATGATTCAGCGGGCGCCCAACGACCCTGCCTGGTACAAAGGGGGGCTGTGGCACGACGATCAGCCGATCCATCTGCCCGGGCTGTGGTTCATGTCCTGGTACGACGTCTCGGTCGGCCCGAATCTGGCGACGTACAACCACGTTCGCCGGACGGCGAAGCCGGGCGTTGCCGATCAGCAGTGGGCCATCATCGCGCCGGTCGTGCACTGCTCGTACTCCCGCGCCACGGAGGACACCGTCGTCGGGGAGCGAAGCATGGGCGACGCGCGGCTCGACTACAACGAGATCACCTACGGGTTCTTTGACAAGTTCCTGAAGGGCGAAGGCACGACGCGCATCGACAGCTTGCCCCGCGTGACCTACTTCACGATGGGCGCCAACAAGTGGCAGACGTCCGGGACCTGGCCGCCCGAAGGCGCGCAGGAGATGACGTTCGCCCTCTCGAGCGGCGGCCAGGCGAATTCGATTTTCGGCGACGGCACACTCGCGGCGGCGCCGCCCGACAAGGACCTGCCGGACGCGTTCACGTACGATCCCGCCAACCCCGTGCCCTCGTACGGCGGCAACGTCTGCTGCACCGGCACCGCGATCCAGGCAGGCGCCTTCGACCAGCGGAAGATAGAGGCACGCCAGGATATCCTCGTCTACACCACCGACCCGTTCGCCGAGGGCCTCGAGATCAGCGGTCCAATCACGCCGACCTTGTACGTGTCGTCGGATGCGAAGGACACCGACTTCACCGTCAAGGTGCTGGACGTCTACCCGGACGGCCGGGCTTACAACCTCGACGAGTCCATCCAGCGCATGCGCTATCGCGACGGCTACGAGAAGCCACCCGCGTGGATGGAGCGCGGCAGTGTCTACAAGGTGACCTTGCAGCCATTGACGACGAGCAACTACTTTGCGCCGGGCCACCGGCTGCGCATCGAGGTCTCGAGCAGCAACTTCCCGCGCTTCGATCGCAATCTGAACACCGGCGGGAACAACTACGATGAGTCCACCGGGGTCGTCGCCCACAATGCCGTGCATCACTCGAAACGGTATCCATCACAGCTGACCGTCACCGTGGTGAAGCGGCGGCCAGTGCCCGAGTCGCGCTAGCCGAGGAGCCGCTCGCGTCCAGGCTCCAGGCTCCAGGCTTCAGGCGGCGTTCGGCTTCGGGCGGCGGCTGCGTCGGGCTGAAGCCAGCCTGGAGCCTGGAGCCTGAAGCCCGGAGCCCGGAGCCCGGAGCCGATAATGTCCAGCCATCGCCCCATGCATCGTCCCCTGCCGCTGTCTCTCTTCGTTGCTGCCCTCGGCGCGGTCCTCTTCGCGCAGCCCGTGTTTCGCGGACACGAGATCTTCCCACCCGAGGAGTTTGCCGCCCGGCGAGCGCGGGTGTTCGAAGGAATCGGCGATGGTGTGGCCGTTCTCCAGGGGACGACCGAACGCGGCGGGGAGGAACCGCTTCGCCAGAGCAACCAGTTCTTCTATCTCACGGGCATCGTCGAACCGCGCGCGCTGGTGCTGCTCGATGGCCGCACGCGGAAGACCACGGTGTTCCTGCAACCGGCGGATGCGCGACGGGACGATCGCATGTTCGGCCCGGCGCTCGCACCGGGCGACGAGGCCGCGCGCCTCACGGGTGTGGACGCGGTGCAGCCGCGTGAGGACTTCCGGCGGGTCGCCGGCACACTGGCAGGCCGCACGGTCTACACGCCTTTTCGGACCGAGGTGCTGGGCAGCCAGTCGTCGGGCGACCCGACGACCCTGGCGCGCAATACAGCGGGCGATCCGTGGGACGGCCGGCGCTCACGGGAGGAAGTCTTCAGGGACAAGCTGAAGGCCGCCGCGCCGGGAGCAGAACTGCGGGATCTCGACCCGATGCTCGATGCGATGCGCGCGGTGAAGAGCCCACGCGAAATCGCACTCCTCAGGGAGGCGACCCGCCTCACGGGGCTCGGGATCATGGAGGCCATGCGTGACGCGCGGCCCGGCATGGCCGAATACGAGCTGCAGGCAGCCGCCGAATTCGTCTTCACCAAGGGCGGCGCCTTCGGGTCCGCCTATTTTGCGCTGGTCGCCACGGGCACGAACACCTACTACTCGCACTATCACCGGAACACCGCCGTGCTCGCGGATGGCGATCTGGTGCAGTTCGATTACGCGCCCGACTACAAGTACTACCAGTCGGACGTGACGCGCGTGTTCCCGGCGAACGGCAGGTTCACCGCGCGGCAGCGCGAGTTCTACACGATCTACCTGCAGCTCTATCGCGCCGTCATGACGTCCATTGCGGTCCACGCGACACCGGCGGATGTCGTGCGCAACGCTGTCGCGAAGATGGACGGGATCATGGCGGCGTTCCCGTTCACCGACGCGGCGATCAAGGAGGCCGCTGTGCGGTTCGTGGAATCCTACCGGACCCGGACGAGCGTGCGCGGTCTCGGGCATGACGTCGGGATGGAAGTCCACGACGTGACCGGCCCGCAGAGTGCGACCCTGGAGCCCGGCCGCGTTTTCACGATCGAGCCGGCGATGCGGATCGAGGCCGAGCGCCTGTCCATCAGGCTCGAGGACATGATTCTCATCACCGACACGGGCTACGAGAACCTCTCGGCGTTCGTGCCAATCGAGATCGAGGACATCGAACGGCTCATGGCGCAGCCGGGGTTGAGCGACGCGGCGCTGCAGCTCCCGTAGCGCTGAAGGATGAAAGACATGCAGGGCTGAAGCCCTGACCCACCAGGGGTGCGACATGACCACCATGCAGGGCTAAAGCCCTGCCCCACAGGCGTCGGGAAAGGTCGCTTTCGTGGGCGTTGCTCGAGGTTACTCATGTGGGGCAGGGCTTCAGCCCTGCTGACACCCTGAAGACTGCGGGGCAGGGCTTCAGCCCTGCACACCCTGAAGTCGGAGCCGCTACGGCGCCGCAGGCCTGGGCGTGCGCTTGCGCGCGGTGAGCTCCAGCACCGCATCGCCCAGGTGCGCGAGGACGTCAGAGGCGGTAAGCGCCACTTCCCCTTCCGCCGCCTCCGCGAGGTCCCCCGCCGCGCCGTGCAGGAACACCCCAAGCTTGCACGCGGCCTCGGCGTCCAGGAGATGTCCCAGCCATCCGGCCACGATCCCGGTGAGCACGTCGCCCATTCCGCCGCTCGCCATTCCCGCGTTGCCGGTGGGGTTGATGAAGACCCGCTCGTCGGGTGTCGCGATGATCGTCCGGTGTCCTTTGAGCACTACGTAGACGCGGTGCGAACTGGCGAAGTTGCGCGCCAGGTCCAGCCGGTGCGCCTGCACGTCTGCGGTCGTGACGCCCGCGAGCCTGGCGAACTCCCCCGGGTGCGGCGTGATGATGACGTCGCGGCCTTCCGCGCCGGCCAGGCGATCGGGGTCGGCGGCAAAAGCGTTGAGCGCATCCGCATCGAGCACCAGCGGGACGCCCGCGCGCTCGACCAGCTCGTGAACGAATCGAACGGTGCTCGGCGCCATGCCGAGCCCGGGGCCAACGGCAATGACGTCGTGCGGCCTGTCCAGCAGACGTTCCAGTTCTGCGATCGGAATGCCGCCGTCCTCATCGGCGCCGAGCGCTTCCGTCATGTACTCCGGCGCCATCGTGGCCAGCACCGCCTGGCACCACGCCGGCGTGGCGATCGTCACCAGCCCCGCGCCAGACCGCAGCGCGCCCATCCCGGTCAGATGCGCGGCCCCGCTCCGGCCCTGGGCCCCCGCAATCACCAGCACGTGGCCGTAGTCGCCTTTATGTGAGTCGAGGGGGCGGGGCTGCACGAGCGGCCGCATCTGCGCGCGCGTGAGGAGCTCGATCCGCGGTCCCTCCACTCCATCGAGCACGTCGTCGGGGATCCCGATGTCCGCGATGATGATGTCGCCCGCCTGCATCTCGGCTGGCGGCAACACGAGCGGCAGCTTGGGTGCACCGAGCGTGACCGTCACCGCGGCCTCGATGGCATCGCCGATGAGGTCTGGCGTATCAGCCGACATGCCCGACGGCAGATCAACGGCGACCACTGGAATCCCGGAGCCGTTGATGTCCGCGACGACCGTTTCGAGCATGCCCTGGAGCGGCGTTCTCAGGCCCGTCCCGAACAGCGCGTCGACGATGAGATCGCACGACGAGATTTCAGAGAAGTGCAGCTCCCAGGCCTGTCCGTCCGCTATCTCGACCACGGTGACCCCGAGGCGGCCGAGAATCTCCAGGTTCGTGCGCGCGTCCCCGCGAACCTCCGCGACCACGCCGAGTACGAACACCGAGACGTCGATGCCGCGGTGGAGGAGCGTCCGGGCGACCACGAATCCGTCGCCCCCGTTGTTGCCCCGCCCGCACAGGACCGCGACGTGCCGCTCCGCAAGGTCCTCGAAGCTGGCCTCCATGGCGGCAACCACCTGCCGTCCGGCATTCTCCATGAGCACGATCGAGGGAATCCCGATCTCGTCGATCGTGCGGCGGTCGGCCTCGCGCATCTGGCTGCTGTTGAGAACCCGCATTCGGCGCGAGTCTAGCATGGGCGGTGAGGGCGTCGCCGGGCCATGAAATCGCCCGACACCGCCCGCACGCACCGTGGATATTGCGTCTTGCGCGCGTACGCGGGCATGATCGGCCGCACGCACCTGGAGCATCCAACCGCATGGCGATTGTCATCAACGTCAACGGCCGCATCGCGCACGGGACCAGCGCCACCATCCCGGTGCTCGATCACGGCTTCCTGTATGGGGAGGGCGTCTACGAGGTGTGCCGGACGTACCACGGCCACCCGCTGCTGTTCGATCGCCACATGCGCCGGATGCGCAACTCGGCCGGCATGATCGCCTTGCCGGTGCCATTCACCGATACTGAGGCGCTGGGCGTCGTGAACCAGACCCTCGCAGCGGCGGGCCTGGCGACGCCTGCGGCCCCCGGGCACGAGGCGTACGTGCGCCTCCTGCTCACGCGCGGCGTCGGCGAGCTCAGTTACGACCCCGCAGCCTGCCCTGAGCCGTCGGTCGTGGTCATCGTGAGGCCGCACCTCGAGCCCGAGGCCCACATCTACGAGCTGGGTGTCCGCGTGTCGCTCGTGCCCATCGTGCGCAACCACCCGCTCTCGCTGAACCCCCTGATCAAATCGAACAACCTGCTGAACAACGCGCTGGCGATGCAGCATGCGCTGCAGCACGGGGCGTTCGAGGCAGTCATGCGAAACCTGCGCGGAGAGATCGCCGAGTGCTCGCAGTCGAACCTGTTCGTCGTGAAAGGCGGGTCCGCGTTCACGCCGCCGGTGGACGCGGGGCTCCTTGCCGGGATCACCCGCGAGTTCCTCTTCGACGTAGCCCAGGAGATTGGTGTCCCGATGGCGGAGAGCGTCATGAGGGACGAAGACCTGCTGGGGGCCGACGAGGCGTTCCTCACGAGCACCACGCGGGAGGTGGTGCCCATCGTGCTCGTCGACGAGCACAGGATCGGCGCGGGACGTCCAGGCCCGGTCACGCGTGCATTGCTGGAGGGGTTTCGCCGGCGGGCGGACCTGCTCACCGCCGGAGGCGGCCGTCAGCAGGGCTGAAGCCCTGCCCCACATGCCGTCAGCAGGCTGAAGCTCTGGCCCACATGGCGTCAGCAGGGCTGAAGCGCTGGCCGACATGCCGTCAGCAGGGCTGAAGCCCTGCCCCACATGCTCTAAACGGCTGCCTTTTCGGCGTACGTGTCAGCCGACGGGCAGACGCAGAAGAGGTTCCGATCGCCGTACGGGTTGTCGATCCGCGCCACGCTGGGCCAGAACTTGTTGGCGCGGACGAACGGCAGCGGATACGCCGCCTGCCGGCGCGAGTACGGATGCGACCACTCATCGTCCGACACCATCGCGGCGGTGTGCGGGGCGTTCTTGAGGACGTTGTCGCGCACATCCGCCTTCCCCGATACGATCGCCTGGATCTCGCCGCGAATGGCAATCATCGCGTCGCAGAACCGATCGAGCTCCTCCTTCGGCTCGCTCTCGGTGGGCTCGATCATCAAAGTGCCAGGGACGGGGAACGACACCGTTGGCGCGTGGAACCCGTAATCCATCAGACGCTTCGCGATGTCGATCTCCTCGACGCCGGCCGCCTTGAAGGCGCGCATGTCGAAGATCATCTCGTGACCGACGCGACCGTTCTCGCCCGCGTACAGCACGGGATAGTGCGCCTCGAGCCGGGCCTTGATGTAGTTGGCGTTCAGCAGCGCATACCTGGTCGCGGCGGTCATCCCGTCCGAGCCGAGCATCGAGATGTAGCCGTACGAAATGACGAGGATGCTCGGGCTCCCGTACGGCGCCGCTGCTACCGGTCCAATCCCTTCGGCTCCGCCGCTTGCCACGACCGGGTGTCCCGGCAGGAACGGGGCGAGGTGTGCCGCCACGCCGATGGGCCCCATCCCGGGGCCGCCGCCGCCGTGAGGAATAGCGAACGTCTTGTGCAGGTTCAGGTGGCACACGTCCGCACCGATCAACGCGGGGCTCGTCAAGCCCACTTGCGCGTTCATGTTGGCGCCATCCATGTACACCTGCCCGCCGTGCGCGTGGACGATGTTGCAGACCTCGCGGATCCGGTCTTCGAACACCCCGTGCGTGGACGGGTACGTGATCATCAAGGCCGCCAGGTTCGCGGCGTGCTGAGCGGCCTTCGCACGGAGGTCGTCGAGGTCGACGCTGCCGTCGGGTGCCGTCGCGACGACCACGACGCGCATGCCCGCCATGACACCGCTTGCCGGGTTGGTGCCGTGTGCCGACGCTGGGATCAGCACGACGCTCCGCTGGGCGTCGCCCCTGGCTCGGTGATACGCGCGGATCACCAGCAGCCCTGCCAGCTCGCCCTGGGCGCCCGAGTTCGGCTGCAGCGACACCGCCGCGAAGCCCGTGATCTCACAGAGCGCCGCCTCGAGCTCGCGGAAGATGCGGGAGTAGCCCGCCGCCTGATCGAGTGGCACAAACGGGTGCATCTTGCTGAACTCGGGCCATGTCACGGGCAGCATCTCGGCCGCGGCGTTCAGCTTCATGGTGCACGATCCGAGCGGGATCATCGACGTCTCGAGCCCGATGTCCTTCGCCTCGAGGCTGCGGATATACCGCATCATCTCCGTCTCGGACTGATGCTTGTTGAACACCCGGTGTGTCAGGTAGGCGCTCGTGCGGCGCAGCGGCGCGGGGTATGGGTTCGAAACGCGGTCGGCGATGGCGGCCGCGTCCAGCGTGGGCGCCGGTGCGCCTGCGGCTGATCCAAACACGGCGACGATGTTCGAGACGTCCGTGGTGTCGCACGTCTCGTCGAGTGCGATTCCGATCGACGTCGCGTCGATGTACCTGAAGTTGATGCCAGCGGCCAGCGCCCGCTCACGCACCGACGACGCCGTGACGCCTGAAACGGCCGACGTGTCGATGCGGAGCGTGTCGAAATACAGATCGTTCACCTGCCGGTAGCCCATCGCCCCGAGCGCATGCTCGGTGATGCGGGCCAGTGTGTGGACGCGTGTCGCAATCGCCGCGAGGCCCTGAGGGCCGTGATAAACGGCATACATCGCCGCCATGTTGGCAAGCAGCGCCTGCGCCGTGCAGATGTTCGAGGTCGCTTTCTCGCGCCGGATGTGCTGTTCGCGCGTCTGGAGGGCCATGCGATACGCCGGATGCCCGTTGGCATCGACCGACACGCCGATGACGCGTCCCGGCGCCTGGCGCACATAGGCCTCGCGCGTAGCGAAGAACGCCGCGTGCGGCCCTCCGTACCCGAGCGGCACACCGAAGCGCTGTGAATTGCCGACCACGACGTCCGCGCCCATCTCGCCGGGCGGCGTGAGCAGCGTCAGCGCGAGCAGGTCCGTCGCCACCGCGACGAGCACACCCGCCGCGTGCGCCCGCTCGATCAGCGCCGTGAGGTCCTCCACCCGTCCGCTCTCGTCCGGGCACTGCAGCAGGAGCCCATACACGTCAGGCGTGAACGCCGCACGCGCGGCGTCTACGATGCGCACCGTCAAGCCGAGCGGCTCGGCGCGGGACTGCAGCACCGCGACCGTCTGCGGATAGACACGATCCGACACCAGGAACGTCTGCGCCGATTTGTTCGCGTGCACGCGATGCAGCAGCGTCATCGCTTCCGCCGCCGCGGTGGCCTCGTCGAGTAACGACGCGTTCGCCACGGCCATCCCGGTCAGATCGCTGACCATCGTCTGGAAGTTGAGGAGCGACTCGAGCCGGCCTTGCGCGATCTCGGCCTGATAGGGTGTGTAAGGTGTGTACCAGCCTGGGTTCTCCATCACATTGCGCAGAATGACGGCCGGCGTGATGGTGTCGTAGTATCCGAGCCCGATGAACGAACGCAGCACGCGGTTTTCAGCCGCGATCCGGCGCAGGCGCGCCAGGTAGTGATGTTCGCTCTCTCCCGGCGGGAGATTGAGCGGCCGCTCGAGCCGAATCGACGGGGGCACTGTTTGCCCGACCAGCTGATCGAGCGACGACACGCCGATGGTCTCGAGCATCGCGGGCAGATCGCGCTCGCGCGGGCCGATGTGCCGCGACTGGAACGTGTCGGACGTATGAAGACCCATATGACGTGCCTGCACGACCGCTACTTCACCACGTCGACGTATTGCGTGCTGTCGAGCAGAGCTGTGAGTTCTGCGGGATTTGCCAGCCGAATGGTCATCATCCAGGTGCCGTGCGGATCCGAGTTGATTGTTTCGGGACTGTCCTTGAGCGTGGCGTTCACGCCCACGATCTCGCCGGACACCGGTGCGAAGATCTCGGAGACCGCCTTGACGGACTCGATGGTGCCGATCGCCTCGCCCTGCGTGACGGTCCGCCCCACGTCCGGCAGCTCGACGTAGACGACGTCGCCGAGCTGCTTCTGCGCGTAATCGGTAATCCCCACCTGCCCTTGGTCGCCAGTGACGCGAATCCACTCGTGGTCGCTCGTGTACTTCAGGTCGGCAGGATACATGTCAGCTCCTCGGTCGTTTGTAGAACGGCAGCGGCACGATGCGGGCGCGAGCGCGCCGGTTGCGCACGTCGATGTCGATTTCGGAGTCGGGCGGCGTGGATGCCGGGACATAGGCCATCCCGATGGCTTTCTTCAGGAATGGCGTCTGGGTTCCGCTCGTCACGTGACCCGCGGCGATCCCGTCGACGAGCACTGGATGGCCGTGCCGGGCGATCGCGCGCTCGATCATCTCGAAGCCGACGAGGCGGCGTCTCAGGCCCTCCTCTTTCTCGGCCTCGAGGGCCGCGCGGCCGATGAACCCGCCCTTGGTCCACGAGACGATCCACTCCAGGCCGGCCTCGAGCACCGTGGTCGTCTCGTCGATGTCGTTGCCATAGAGCCGCATCGCCGCCTCGAGCCGCAGCGTGTCGCGCGCGCCGAGCCCGGCCGGCTTCAGGTCGAGCGGCTTGCCGGCCTCGAGCAGCGCGTCCCAGACCCTCGGGGCCGAGGCAGGGGGCACGAACAGCTCGTAACCGTCCTCGCCGGTGTAGCCGGTGCGCGAGATCGTGCAGCGGACGCCCGCGACCTCCCCATGCGCGAACCAGTAAGTCTTGATGGTCCCGAGGTCCACGCCCGTCAGCGGCTGAACAATCTGCCGCGCCGCGGGACCCTGCAAGGCAATCAGGGCGTATCGGGAGCTGCTGTCGACAGCAACCGCATCACCAATCCCCTTGATGTGCTCGCGAATCCAGGCGAAGTCCTTCGCGATGTTCGACGCGTTCACGACCAGGAGGAAATGATCGGCGGCCAGGCGGTACACGAGCAGGTCGTCGACGAACGCCCCGTTTGGCATCATGAGGCCGGCGTACTGGGCCTGCCCGATGCTCAGCCTGGATGCGTCGTTGCTCGTGATCCGCTGAATCGCTACGAGCGCGTCGGCGCCGGCGACCTCGATCTCGCCCATGTGGCTGACGTCGAACAGCCCCGCGCTCGTTCGCACGGCCAGGTGTTCGGCGGTGATGCCGGAGTACTCCACGGGCATGTCCCAGCCGGCAAACGGCACCATCCGGGCGCCGAGCGCAACGTGCCGAGCGTGGAGAGCCGTTTTCTTGATTGTTGAAGCGTCGAGCTCTGCCATCGAGGGTGCCGGAAGGATGCCGGCGAGTGTGGCCGACACAAGACGGTACTATGCCGATCCGGAACCGGTCAAGGTCGCGCCTCGTGTTGTGAACGGGCCGGCAACACACCGCCAGAGAACGGAATCTGACGGTGGACGGATCTACAGGCTGCGGGCTCCAGTCTACAGCCTGCAGGCGGGTCTGGCCGCGGGCCGGACGGCTCCGAGATGCGGAACTGAGATTCCGGCTCTACATCACTGACCGGCGTGACATTCGGCTGAAGTGTCAAACTGCAGCCATCGTCCGCTGACGGCGTAGGGCCGGGGCCGAAGTGCCCCGGCCGCAGGGCAGACAGGCGAGACTTGGCCCCGGTCATGCTCGGCATCACACCATGGGTGCCCTTGCGGTCGAGGCAGGCGCTGAGTCTCCCGGGGTGGCGGAATCCGTGAGCGTCCTGTTGAACGCGTCCGCTGGCGCTGCTGGCGGGCCGGGCGACGACGAGCATCCGGCGCTGGCGGAGGTGCAGGACGCGTTCGCTGCCGTTGGCCTGAACATCTCTATCGCGGTTGGGAGTGGTGACACCTTGACCGCACTGGCCCGTCGCGCGGTGGTGAGAGGGGTACGGCTGGTCGTGGCCGGAGGCGGGGACGGCACGATTGGCTCGGTGGCCTCCGCGCTCGCGAACACGGATGCGACGCTCGGGATCCTGCCGCTCGGTACGCTCAACCACTTCGCGAAGGACCTCGGCATCCCACAGGGCGTGCCAGACGCGGTCCGCGTGATCGCCGCCGGTCACGTTGCGCGCGTCGACGTGGGCGAGGTGAACGGCCGCGTGTTCATCAACAACTCGAGCCTCGGACTGTATCCGTCCGTTGTCTATCAGCGCGAGAAGCGGCAGGCGCAGGGTCGCGGCAAATGGATGGCCTTCGCGCTCGCGACGGCGCGCGTGTGGCGACTGTATCGGCGCGTGCGCGTGGTCGTGCACACCGATGCCGGCTCTCGCGTTGTCCGGACACCCTTCGTGTTCGTGGGCAACAATCAGTACCAGCTCGAGGGCGTGCGTTTCGGCGCCCGCGCGCGCGTGGACGCCGGACAACTGCACGTGGCGATGGCGCCGGGGATGACGAAGGGCGAGATGGTCGGCGTGCTCGGATGGGCGCTCCTCGGGCGCCTGGCCGACGTGGACCACCTCGACACGCTGCTCACGGACGCGGTCACGATCGGCGCCCGGCGGCGGCACTTGCCCGTCGCCCTCGACGGAGAAGTGACCCTCCTCGAGACGCCCCTGGAGTACCGCGTCCGGCGCGGGGCCCTTCGCGTGTGCGTGCCGGACTGTTGACCGTTGACCGTTGACCGTTAACCGTGAACCGGTGCACGGTGAACGGTAAACGGTTACGGTTGAACGTGAGCGATAGTCGAGAACATGCGTCGTATCATCCATCTCTCGGATGTCCATTTCGGACGGACGGATCCGAGCGTCGTGGCGGCGGTGCTCGCCCTCGTCCGGCGCCTGGATCCACACCTCGTCGCCATCTCCGGGGATCTCACCCAGCGGGCGCGCGCCTGGCAGTTCCGCGAGGCCCGGGCCTTCCTGGACGCCCTGCCCTGTCCGCACCTGGTCGTGCCCGGCAATCACGACGTGCCGCTGTACGACGTGGCGCGGCGCTTCCTCGATCCGCTCGGCAACTACAGGCGATACATCACGGCGAACCTGCGGCCGGTGCACACGGATCAGGAATTCGTCGCCGTCGGTCTCAACACCACGCGATCCTTCACGGTGAAGGACGGCACCATTCGGCCGCCGGATCTGCGGCACGCACGTGAGGTGCTCGATCACGCGGGTGAGGAGGCGGTGAAGATCGTGGTGGCCCACCACCCGTTCGAATATCCCGAGGATGCGTCGACGCGCTGGCAGAAAGCCGCCGTCATCCGCGCGCTGGAGTCACTCGCAGGTGCAGGTGCGGACGTGTTCCTCACCGGGCACCTTCACCTCGGCTACACCGGGCACACCGCCGCACGCTATCGCATCGCGGGTCGAACAGCGGTCATCGTCGAGGCCGGGACCGCCACCTCGACCCGGCAGCGTGGGGAGACCAACAGCTTCAACCTGCTCCACATCGAACGCTCCACGATCGTGGTGGAGCGCTGGCAGTGGCAGCAGACCTCTTCCGAGTTCATCGTCGCCGACGCGCAGACGTTCGACCGCTCGACGGGCGGCTGGAGCGGTCGGGCGCCCGAGCCGCCGCCTGTGGACGTACGGAACGCGATCCGCGAGAGCCCGAAGACGCAGGCCACGGATCCGTCCGGTTGAAGGCAGGGGGCGACACGGTGTCACGAGGTGCGCGGCTCGCGGTCGGCCGGCACTGAAGTCCGGCTTTCAGTAGTTGCACGACACGCGCCGATCCAGGCTCCTGCTGCGGGAGCGCGGTGCTGAGCGTGCGGCCGCCCTCGCTATAATCGGCCCGATGCTCCGCGTCGAATCCGCGCCGCTCACCCTGGCGCTCGTGGCGGCGATGCTGGTCACTGGCAGCGCGGCTGTGTCTCGAGGCGACGACCGCCAACGTGTCACCGTGTCCGACCTCGATGGCCGACCGGTGCAGCCGCTTGCGTCAGAGCCGGATGCGGCGAGGGCGGTCGTGTTCGTCTTCACCCGGTCCGACTGCCCGATCGCCAACCGGTACGCACCGGATCTCGAGCGGCTGCAGCGGCAGGCAGCGGCCGCGGGCATCGATTTCTGGATGGTGTTCGTCGACCCCGCCGAGAGCGCCAGCGATATCCGGGAGCATCTGCAGCGGTTCGCGTACAGCGGCCGGGCATTGCGCGACCCCCGGCACGACCTCGCGCGTGCCGTCGGCGCGACGATTGCCCCGGAAGCCGCGGTATTCGTCCGAGAGAACGGAGCGCCGCAGCTGGTATATCGCGGACGCATCGACGACCGCTATCAGGCTCCTGGCCGCATGCGGGCCGCCGCGAACACGCGGGATCTGGAGGCCGTCATTCACCAGGTGCGCGACGGAGGCGCGCCTGTTCTGCGCCAGACACAGGCAGTGGGATGCGTCATCGCAGACCTGCGCTGACGGCTCGCACAGCGGTGATCGGCGCCAGCGTCGTCTTCGCGCTTGCCGGTCGGGCCTGCGCACGAGCGCCAGCCGCAGACCTCGCTGCCCCTCCAACGTTTACGCGGGATGTCGCTCCGATTCTCTATCGGAACTGCGCGCCCTGCCATCACCCCGAAGGTCCGGGCCCCTTTCCGCTCCTGACCTTTGGCGATGCGCGACGGCACGCGCGGCAGATCGTGAAGGTCACGACGAGCCGGTACATGCCGCCGTGGCCGCCGGAGCCTGGTCACAGCCGGTTCGTCGGCGAGCGCCGCCTCAGCAACTCCGATATCGCTACGCTCGGCGCGTGGCAGCGTGCGGGTTCGCCGGAAGGGGATCGCAAGGATTTGCCCTCGCCACCCACCTTCACCAGCGGATGGCAGCTGGGCGCGCCAGACCTCGTGCTGACGCCGCCAGGTTCCTTCACGCTGCCCGCCGAAGGCGCGGACACCTTCTGGAACGTCGTTCTGCCCGCGTCTGTGGACCGCACGCGTTACGTCCGCGCAATCGAGATTCTCCCAGGGAACCGGCAGGTCGTGCACCATGCGAACGTCGTCCTCGATCGCAGCGGGATGGGCCGAGCGCTCGACGCGAAGACGTCCGGCGTGGGGTTCCCCGGGATGGACATCGAAGTCGTGTCGGACACGTTCGAGCCCGACAGCCACTTCCTGTTCTGGAAGCCGGGCACGCCGGCGGTACCGGAGCCCGCCGACATGGCCTGGCGTCTGGATCCCGCCACCGACCTGATCCTGAACCTGCACCTGCAGCCGTCAGGACGCGCCGGAGCCGATCACCCCGTCGATCGGTTTGTACTTCACCGACACGCCACCCACCCGCGTACCGATGCTGCTGCAGCTCGAACACGACGGCGCGGTCGACATCCCGGCCGGCGATGCAGCCTTCTCGGTGACGGACGAACTACAGCTGCCCGTAGACGTCCAGCTGCTCGGGCTCTACCCCCACGCTCACTACCTGGGGAAGGTCATCGAAGGCGCCGCACGGTTGCCCGACGGCACCACCCGATCGCTGATCCGGATTCCCGACTGGGATCTGAACTGGCAGGCGGTGTACCAGCTCGCCGCACCAGTGGATCTGCCGAAGGGCACCGTGTTGTCGATGCGCTGGACGTACGACAACTCCGCGTCCAACCCGCGCAATCCCAGCACCCCGCCGCGGCGGGTCGTGGCCGGCAATCGCTCGTCCGACGAGATGGCGCACCTCTGGCTGCAGGTGTTGCCGCGACAGGCATCGGATCGACTCGCGCTCCAGGAGGCGTTGATGCGCACACGCCTGCGGAAGTACCCGGGCGACTTCGTCGCGCTCGCGAACCTCGGTGCGGTGCTCCAGTCGTCCGGCCGGGTCGATGATGCGATCGCGACCCTCGCGGCGGCCGTCCGAGCACGCCCGGATCATGCGTCGGCCCGCAACAACCTTGGCGCCGCCTTGCTCGTGGCGGGCCGGGCAGAGGAGGCGATCGCGGAGTTTACGCGCACGCTGCGCACGCATCCCGAGTACCTCGATGCCGCCTACAACCTCGGAACCGCGCTCCTGGCCCGCAACCGTCCACGGGAGGCGGTGCCGCACCTCGAGCGGGTCGCGCGCGCGCGGCCGGCGGATGCCCAGGCGCTCGCAACCCTGGGGAGTGCCCTGGCGCTGACGGGCCGCTTCGAAGCGTCCCGGACCACCCTGCTACGTACGCTCCAGCTGGCACCGGATGACGCGCGAACACACTTCAACCTCGGACTGCTCGAAGCTCGTCGCGGCAACCGCGATGGCGCCATCCAGCATTTCGAATCGGCGCTTCGCCTCGACCCCTCGAATGCCGAAACGGCGGCTGCGCTCCGCGAAGCACGGGCAGCGGCACCGTCACGTTGACCGGAGCGTCTTACGTGGTGGTGCGGCCCGCTGTCGCTCGCGTCGGCAAAGGCGGCTTCCGACCCTTGATTGCGCACACTTTTGCCGCCACCGCGGAACCGCCGGGCAGATCTGGGGCACTATGGTAGGGTTACGGCACACCGAGGGGACACCATGCCTGGCGACGAGACGGGGCGACTTGCAGCGCTCGCGCGGTACCGCATCCTAGATACGGAGCCCGAGCAGGCCTTCGACGATCTGACGCTGCTCGCTTCCCAGATCTGCGGCACGCCGATGGCCCTGCTCACGCTGCTCGACGCCGACCGCCAGTGGTTCAAGTCACGGCGCGGCGTCTCCGTCACCGAGACGTCTCGCAGCATCGCGTTCTGTGACCACGCCATCCAGCAGCGCGGCGTCTACACCGTGGCCGATGCGCTTTGCGACGAGCGGTTCCGCGACAACCCGATGGTCGCGGGTGAGCCTCGCATCCGGTTCTACGCCGGCGCGCCCCTGGTCACGCCGGACGGGCACGCCCTCGGCACGTTGTGCGTCGTCGATCGCGTGCCGCGCACCTTGACGCCGGAACAGACCGAGGCGCTGCAGGCCCTCAAGCGGCAGGCAGAGGCACAGCTCGAGCTCCGCGCCAAGTTGATGCAGCTGACCGACGCGCTCGCGGCCAAGGAGCGCGTCGAGGCCGAGCGGACGCGATTGATCGAGCAGCTCCAGCTCCAGCTCTCCGGCGTCCAGCGCCTCACGGCTCTGGTGCCCTACTGCTCGGCATGCCAGTTCAACATGGTCATCCCCGCGGATCCCCGAAGCATCGCCACCGTCACCGACGGGGTCACCGCGTTGCTCCGCGAGCGTCGCTGGACGGACGCGGAGATCATGGGCGTGGAACTGGCCGTGCAGGAAGCCGTCGCGAACGCGATCCGCCACGGATGCGGCAACGACTCGTCCAAGCAGATTCAGTGCATCCTGACGTGCAGCGACACGGGCGACGTGACGGTCGTCGTCCGCGATCCCGGCGAAGGCTTCGACACGCAGGGCGTGGCCGACCCGCTCCACCCGGAAAACGTACTCAAGACGGGCGGCCGCGGCATCTTCCTGATCAACCAGTTGATGGACGAAGTAGGCTTCAGCGACGGAGGCCGCGAGCTGCAGATGCGCAAGCGGCGCGGCGCCGCGGATGCTGCACCCGGGTAGGAGCTGGTCGAAGCGGGCTCATTTGGCCCCCCCGGCCCGCTTGATATGCTCCGCCACGTGCGCCACCGTGTCGACCCACACGCCGCGTGACGGCTCTCGCAGGTACCCGATCAATTCGCCCAGCATGGAGACGCGCGTCACCTGCGCCCCGGGCGTCGTACCGATGTCGTGCCCGGCGAGCACCAGCCACCGTCCCCCCGCAATCGCCTGATCGACGGCCGGCTTCAGCTCGCTGAACTCCATGTCGTCCATGGAGTAGCCGAGGGTCTGGGCGCGATCCACGAACGCCGGATCATTCGGGGCCTCGTCGAGCCATCCGCGGCCGGCGACAAACAGCTCGTGCACCACCGGGACGTAGCTGGCCACCCCTGACCCGCGGCCGACGAACTTCTGGCCGCACGGGTAGGCAAACGAGGTGGGCGTGACGCCGGTCGCCTCCGCAATCAGCCGGTTGGCGTCGACCATCTCGGCCCGGATCCGATCGAGCGTGTGGTCCTCGAGCGCGTGGTCGCGCGACCACGCGAAATTCCCGCTGCAGGGGTGCGTCGTCGTGTGGTTTCCGAGCTCGTGGCCTGCGGCGGCGGCGTTTCTCCACTCGGCAGCCCGCCGGCCAATGTTGTTGGCGGTGAGGTAGAAAGTAACGTGTGTGGCACGTTTGGCGAACAGCGGGATTCCCACGTCGAGCTGCGAGCCGCGCGCGTCATCGAAGCTGAGACTCACCGCCGCACGCATCCCCCTGGGCCACGGGAACGGCGGGCCCGCTGGCTGCGGCGGAAGGTGACCGTTCGCTGCACCCCCCTGGGCGAGCATGACGATCATTGCTGCGACCAGCGGTGCCGCCGCGGGCGACATCAAGCGCATACGCTCTCCTTCCGCCCTTGCACGCGTACGGGACGGTCTGCGAGGCACGGATTATACCGGGGGTCGGCCTACAATCACTTGATGTCCGATGAGGCTCCGAATCCGAACAAGAAGCCGGCGGCCGATGAACTGGCGCTCCCGATCGCGCGTCGGATTGTCCGTGCGACGGAGCGACACGGCCTGGCGCGGTTTCCGCTCCTCTGGCGGCGCGAGTACGCGGCCGAGCGGCTGCCGATGGTCGGCTGGTACGACCCGCTGCAGCTGCTCGATGCCGGCATCAAATCGCTGGTCTCGAATGTCGTCGGCGAGCGGTCGGATCAGCGCATCGTACAGGCGCTCGCGAACCGCAGGCCTGAGTATTACGATTACACGGTTCACTACCGTGATGGACGCGCCGGTCCGTACGCGGACACGGCGCGCCCACGCGACGAGATCTGGATCGACTACATCTGCGACACCGGTGACGGCTGGAACTCGACGTACGCCGTGGCGTACACCGCGTCGCAACCGGTGTTGGACGTGGCCGTCGATGGTTCGCCCGAACGCCACCAGCTGCCCCGGGCCGACGTGCTCGTGTTCGGCGGAGACGAGGTGTATCCCACGCCGAGCCGCGCGGAATATCACCGCCGGCTGATCGTGCCGTGGGAGACCGCGGCCGGCGACGCCCCTCGGGACGCGTCACCCCACGTGTTCGCCATTCCGGGAAACCACGACTGGTACGACGGTCTCAGTGCGTTCGCGCGGCTCTTCTGCTCCAACGTGGGGGGCCGCCACTTCGCCGCCTGGCGCACGCGCCAGCGCCGCAGCTACTTTGCCCTGAAGCTTCCCTGCCGCTGGTGGCTGATCGCATCCGACGGCCAGCTGCAGGCCGACATCGACACACCGCAAATCGAGTACTTCCGGCAGGTCGCTGACCGCTACATGCAGCCCGGTGATTGCGTCATCGTGTGCCTCGCCGCCCCGGTCTGGGTGCAGGCACACAAATACCGCGAGTTCGGCGCGGTCTTCGACGAGACCGACCTGCTGTACCTGCGGGATGAAGTCTTCGCGCGGCGCGGAGTGCACATGGCCGTGTTCCTCGCCGGCGACAACCACCACTATCGGCGACACGAGGAGATCGCGCCCGGCGATCCGGCTGCGCCCATCCAGAAGATCACCGCCGGCGGAGGTGGCGCGTTCCTCCATCCCACGCACGACGAGGACGTGAGCGTGCTCGAGGAGGAGCGCGCGATGCCGGACGAGCCGCGGCGACAGTATGGGCTCAAGGTGAGCTATCCCGACCTCGCGCAGTCCGCGCGCCTCTCCTTCGGCAACCTCCTGTTCGTGTGGCACAACCCGAAGTTCGGGGTCGTGCCAGCGGCAGTGTACCTGATGACCGTGTGGATGGTGAGTGCCACCATGACGCACCCGCGGCCCGCCAGCATCGGTGACGCGATGACCCTCACCACGCGCGCCTTCGATCACAACCCGGCGCTTGCGCTGTGGGTGCTCCTCCTGCTGGCGCTGTTCGTGACGTTCACCGACACGCACTCGCGTATCTACCGCGTGATCGGCGGCACGGCCCACGTCACTGCGCACTGGGCCGCGATGTTCGCCGTCGGCTGGGGAGCCCTTGCTGCGGCGTCATGGGTGGCACCAGGCTCGCCGTTCATGCGCGTCGCGGTGGTGGCGGGGCTGGTCGGGGCCGGAGGGTGGCTCGTGGGTTCGTTCCTGACCGGGCTCTACCTGCTCATCTCGCTCAACGTGTTCGGCCGCCACAGCGAGGAGGCATTCTCCGCGCTGCGGATCCAGGACTACAAGAACTTCCTGCGGCTGCACATCGCACGGGACGGAACCCTGACGATCTATCCGATCAAGCTGCCGCGGGTTCCGCGACGGTGGCGCACGGTGCGTCCCGACGAGCGCGAGCGCACCCCGTCACGTCTCGTCCCCGATGGGCCACTGGAGCCCGCGATGATCGAGCCCCCGATCGTGCTGCGGCATGGGTGAGCGCCCGCGCCACCAGGCGTCTCACTCGCTACACGGGTGGTGAGCTCGCGGCTGCCAACACCTCGTGTACCGCAGCCGTGAGATCCGCGCCGGTAAATGGCTTCGCTAGAAACGCTTCGGCCCCCACCGAGGCCGCGAGCTTCTCCGCGTTATAGTGCGCGGATACGACGAGCGCCGGCGTATTCCATTGCGAGGAATGCTGGCGCTGGCGCAGACGGAACTCTATGCCGTCCATCTCCGGCAGCATCAGGTCGAGGACGACCAGCGCATAGGGGCACCGTTCGAGCGCCGCAAGACCCGCGCGACCGTTGCCGGCCACGGTCACGTCGAACCCCTCCCCCACTAGCACCTCGTGCATGAACGCCGCGAGATCCCGGTCGTCCTCCACCAGGAGGATGTGGCGGTTCGGCACGGCTGCTGCGCTCACCGCTTAGGACTGCTTGCGTTTTGCCGGGGGCGGTCGCAATCCCGCCTTCATCGGCTGCCGCGGGGGGTCCGCCACGCGCGCGCTGAAGCGCTCCCCGCAGGGGATGCAGTGGTGCCAGGCAAAACCTGACCTCGAGACCGGCTCCGCGCGCAGGCGCTCCGAGCGGCAGTACGGGCAACGAACTTTCTTGGAACCGGTCGGCATCACAGCACCCGTGTAGAGGACTGCGCATTCTACACCCGTGAGGGTATGACGCGGCGGCTGATGCGCATGGCGGTGCGACCGGCTCCGCCCTGCGCTGTTGGCAGCGTCATCAGCGTCGCCCGTCGATCGGGAGGTGTTTCCGGTGCAACCCGGAAACACCTCCCGATCTCATTCTCATTTCGATCTCGTAGCGCTTGGCGTTTGCGGGGTCCGTGGCACAGGATCAGACATGGCACCAACGGACGTCACTATCCGCATTGCGCAGCGCGGCGATCTCGGCGCGCTCGGACGCCTCGGCGCAACGCTGCTCCGCGTGCACCACGAATTCGACCGCGCCCGGTTCATGGCCCCGGGGCACGATCCGGAGGGCGGATATGCCTGGTTCCTGGGTTCGCAGCTGACGAAGCACGATGCGCGTGTCTTCGTCGCCGAGCGCGACACCGTCATCATCGGCTACATCTATGCGGCCGTCGAGCCGCAGTCGTGGAAGGAGCTCCGGGACGAAGCCGGCTTCATCCATGACGTGCTCGTCGACGAGAGCGCGCGCGGCGCCGGTGTCGCCAGGGCTTTGCTCCACGCGGCGGTGGAGTGGCTGCAAAGCCGGGGTGTGCCGCGCGTCGTGCTCTGGACGGCGCACGCGAACGAACCCGCGCAACGGCTGTTCTCGGCCCTGGGGTTCCGGCCGACGATGATCGAGATGGCTAAGGAGCTCAGCGGTATCAACGCGGGATAGGGGCACTCGTCCCGCGCCAATCGTGGAAGCCGGAACCGGGCGGCGGCGGCCGGACCCAAGCCTACGGCACCGGACTTGCGCGTAATCCGGCATCATGGCCGATCTTCTGGACAGTATGCTCGTCGAGCTGGCCGAAATTACCCAGACCGTTGCCAATCTGGAAGAGCAGGAGGAAGAGATCCGCCTCAAACTCGTCAAGATGCGGGCACTGCAGACCGAACTGCTTGGCACGGCCGACGTGCTCAACCGACAGCGACGCGACACCACCGCCGGCCAGCCGTCCTCTATGCTCGGCGCCCGCGCAACAGGCTTTTAAACCCTCCGTGGCCGCAGGTGGCGCGCTGTCAGACCGCCCGGCGCCGATTCACCGCGTATGGCGCCTTGCGCACGCGGCGCTCAGCGCCTGGCGGGCAGAGCGTCCGCACGGTCCGAACGAACCCATCGAGTTCCACGGGTTTCTCCACTACGGCGTCAAACCGCGGATGTTCGGCACTGTGGACGAGGCCTGCCGCCGCGGTGACCATCACGACCGGAACACGGCCGAGCCGCGGGTCCGTCCGCATCATGGTGAGGCAATCGCTCCCGGTCATGCGCGGCATCATCTGGTCCATGACGATCAGGTCCGGCGCATCCTGCTCAGCCAGCGCCAACGCCTCGACCCCATCACGTGCCGCAGCGACGTCATACCCCTGTTCGGCCAGCACGAGCGAGAGCAGAAACCGGGTGTCGGAATCGTCCTCCGCCAAAAGCACACGCTTCTTCATCATCTAAACCGACACTCCATTATCCGGGACACGCGCCAATCGGCAACCTGATCTGCACGCACGGCACTCGAGAATGGCGGCGCTGATCCGTTCGATCACATGCGGTAGGCGACAAGGGCACACCAGAGGCACTCGACCTGGCGCACCCAAACGAACGAGCAGACCTGCCGCATCGGGTTGAAGAAGAAGAACGGCTCGAGGCACGTTTCCAGATCGCCGGCGGCCTTTATCACCCCGGCGTGGTATGCCTCCAGGCCACCAGTGCGCGCGGGCAGAGGACGTCGCGGATTTCGCCCATAACGGGCCTGGAGCTCGCGGCTAAGGCGCCGGACTGCTCCCTCGTCTCCATCCATCTGCGCCAGGAGGGCTCCGGTGAGCCTGATGCCCATTCTCGCCGGGGCGTCCGTGCCCGACTCTTCGAGCACCGTGGCGAGCGTGCGCGCGGCGCGAGCGGCAGAAGACCCGAGCAGGAGCGCACGCACCCGACGCAGTTGCCCGTCGTGCCCGCCGTTGACATTGACGGCAACCGACCGCTTGCCGCGCGTGACTACGACGGCCACGTGCGTTGCGGCAATCGACACCACGTCTCCGCCGCACTCGATTGTCACATCGGTGCTGCCTTCGGGGAGCACCGTCTTCTCCATTCGGAAGGTGGCGCCTGCGGCCGCGAGCCGGACGCCCGCGCGATCCCGTGTCAACGTGTAGCTGATCTCCGGAGTCGGGGGATGCGTCGGCTCGGCGTCGATCCCTCCAACCGTGCTCCACCCGCGCGTTGTGGCCAGCGCTGGCCCCGACCATCCCGTCAGCAGCACGGTCATTCCCAGCCACCTCCTGCTTCGCACCGAAGTGCCGTTTGCCGCTCCCCCTTACGATTCCACCCCGACGCGGTCGTCTGGGTTCTCGGGCTCACCGCCTGAGGGCCACGCCGCCACCGGCACACTCTCCGGACCTCCGGGCCGCTCCCGATACTCCAGGTATGCCTGCAGCGTGTGATAGCTGATGCTGAGCACATCGCACGCCCGGCGCTTGTTGTCGCCGCAACGCTGCAGCACCAGGCGTGCATATCGGCTGCCCCACGCCCTCATCGAGTCGTCTCGCGTGAGCGACGGCAAGAGCACCGCCTCGTAATCGCCGCGCAGGCTCGGCGGGAGATCGTCGAGCTCTACCCGCTCCTGCGACGCCAGCGCGAGGATGTTCTCGACCACCCGCTGGAGCTCCCGAACGTTGCCGGGCCATTCGTAGCTGCGAAGCGCGTCCTTGACGGAGGCCGAGAGTTCCAGGCGTCGTGTCTCGCGGTGCCGCTCCAGAAAATACTCCGCAAGCTCCACGATGTCCGCCTGGCGGTCGCGCAGCGGCGGGACGCAGATCTCCACGCCACCCAGCCGGTAATACAGATCGGATCGGAACAGACCGCTGGCGACCATCCCGCCGAGACTGCGGTTCGTGGCCGCAATAATCCGCAGGTCGACTCGATGCGAGCCATTGCCGCCGACGCGCTCCACCGCAAGATCCTGGATCGCACGCAGCAGCTTCGCCTGCGCGGAAGCCGAGAGGTCGGCCACCTCATCGAGGAAGAGTGTGCCGCCGTCGGCGTGCTCGAACTTCCCGCGCCGGCCGCGAACGCCGGTGGCCGTGCGCTCCTCGATGCCGAACAACTCCGCCTCGAGCAACGTTTCGACGAGCGCCGCGCAGTTGATCGCCACGAAGGGACCCGCGCGGCGGTGGCTCAACTCATGGACCTGACGTGCGACGA
The DNA here is from genome assembly GCA_963763095.1 of Vicinamibacteria bacterium. Lineage (GTDB taxonomy): Bacteria > Acidobacteriota > Vicinamibacteria > Vicinamibacterales > JAENWD01 > CAVUCH01. The sequence continues at coordinate 173,157 of CAVXNR010000015.1, read as the reverse complement.
GCTCTTTCCCGGTTCCGCTCTCGCCTTCTATCAGCAAGGTGAAATCGGTTGCCGCGACGCGCTCGATTTTGTGCCGCAGTACGCGCATCGCAGGGGTCGAGCCGATGAGGGGTGCTGCGCCATCGGGCCACCGCGGAGGAATGCCGGCCTTGGGAGGTATGGCTGCCGTGCCAGCGGTGGGCCCAGGCCCGCGGAGGCTCTGCCGGGCCCGCTCAATCTCGAGGAGTAGTGCCGCCACGAGCCCGGCCCCGTGCAGCACTTGCAGCTCCCAAGGCTCGAAGGATCGGCCGGGCGCACTCACCGCTTCGAGCATCATCGCGCCGGTAGGACCATCCACCGGCACCGGCACCGTGATCGCGCGCGCTCCTGAAGCGGCGCCGATCGGCACAAAGCCCGCCGGCACATCGACGAGGCGCAGGTGCTCGGCGCTTACCAGCCGCCGTGTCACCTCCTCGAAGATGGGCCGTAGCTGCGCGCCGGAGCGCCGCAGCGCCGGCGTGAGCGATGCCAGCAGGCCGTCGAGCCCCGTGCGACGATCGCGCTGGCGGGTATGCGCAGGCGGCATGCAGAGACTCCCGGGCAGGGTGGGGGCACACGTCATCGTCCCTCCTCATCTCACGTCTGTCGTGGACACGCGATGTTGGAGGGACTACAAGTGGGGTGCCAGGTGCGAACGGCGTGGAAACAGCCGTGAAAGGACGCATTCCGTACTCGGTTGCGCGGGCTGGGGGCGCCGCAACGGGTAGTGTCTGCCCGCAATCTCCCGCGGGCGGGCTTGGCTGGGCATGCGCTACCCGCGCCGCACCATCGTGGTCTCGGTAGATCAAATCGAGAGGACGCCTCAGAGCCACGGTCCTAGAGCCTCACAGGTCTTGCGTCGACGGGTGGCGCCTCGCGTGGCGCTTGCGCTCGCACCGTATATCGAGCGGGTTCAGACCGACGATTTCGGACCAGCCTTCAGCATCGGTGACGGTATGTTCGCGCCTGAGAATCAGCGCGGTGTGCCGTGCCACGTCAGCCACCCTCTGCCTTGAAACCGGGGGGAACTATCGAGGCCCCCTGATCGTCCGGAGTGTACGCGCGAGTCATCATCCTGCGCCGGTGACAGCGGAGCGTCTTCGCTCTCTATTCGCCGCGTCGAAGGGCCAGAGCATCCGTCGCCACTCAGCATTCCGCGTTACCAGCACGCCGCGGCCGCTAAACAGCTGGCCATATCGGTCGGGTTGTTCCGAGTCTCCGTCGAAGACGCAACCTGAGAGCCCTGACGGCCGATATCCAGAGAAACGAAGTTGCTCTCGTTCGTGATACCCGCGCCAAGTCACCCCAACAGGGTTCGCAGTTCTCGGCGGGTTGCGGGTTCGACAGGAGCAACGTGAGGCGAGGCAGCGGACAGCATACAGGTGTGTTTAGCCATGCTAATTCCCCGTATTCCCCCGAGTGTGAGCTACATCTCAGCAGTCGCGGCGATCTCAGTGACCCCCTACTACTTCATAAGCAACCAACCCGGCACAGCCTGGGCCATGAGTGCGCTGGCAGCTCTGAACTTCGCGTCGGGCTGGTGGAAACTTTGAACGTTGGTCACTGGAGAGAAAACGGCGAATCTGTTCGTTTCCAGATGCACGGGCACGCGCCGGCTGCGCACGGCCTCGTGTGAGCTGCAGTTCCAGGCGCCTCGTTCCGATAGCACCGCGACAGCCCTGTGATCCTCCGCCGGGACGCCGAAGGCTGTCAGGGTGGAGTTCAGCCATGCGATCCCTGTGCAGGGCGCCGATGCGCCAGACATTGCTGTCCATCTGCGTGCTCGGCGCGCTCGTGGCCACGGCTTCGCCCGCCTCTGCCCAGGGGTTCGGGATAGGGGCGCGACTGGCGTGGGTCACGAGCGACACCGAGCTTGACGTGGATTCCGTCCGCTTTGTCGGGGGGCAGATCCGCATGCTCGCCAAGCACGTGGGGCTCGAAGTCTCCATCGATCGCCATTCAGAGTCGTTCGAGCTCGTCAACCAGAAGGTCACTGAAACCCCGATACAAGCCTCGCTCCTCCTCCGCCTCGCGAGCGGCAGCGTTTCCCCCTTCCTGCTGGCCGGACCCGGCTGGTATCGCCGCAGCGTGGAGACGATCGAGGGCCCCGAAGTGAGCGGCAACACAACTGAGTTCGGCTGGCATGCCGGCGGCGGCCTCGAGTTTCACCTTGGCCGCCACTTTGGCATCCACGGCGACTACAGGTACACCTTCCTCAATTTCGGCGACGATGACGGGGAGGATGACGACGGATTCATAGGCGGACTGCTTCCGGGCCACAAAGGGTCGATGTGGACGGCTGGCGCGACTGTCTATTTTTAGACGCGAACACGGACGAGCGGCGCCGTTGGCTGATGGCCTGATGTCCCAGGCAACGGAACGATGTGCTGGTCGTGTCAGACCGGCGGTGCTTCGGTTCACAACGCCGCCTGCGCCGTACCTGTAGCCTAAAATGACCCCATGCGCGTCCTCGTGATCGGTGGAACAGGGTTCATTGGCCGGTTCGTCGTCGAAGAGCTCCTGCGAATTGGACACGTGGTCGCGGTGGTCCACCGCGGCAGCCAGTCACGCGAACTACCGGGGGTCACGCAGATCACAGCGAACAGGGAGCGACTGGCGGATGCGGCACCGCAGCTCCGCGCGTTCGCGCCCGCTGTAGTGGTGGACATGATCCTCAGCTCCGGCCGGCAGGCGGAGACGCTGCTGGATGTCTTCCGCGGCCACGCCGAACGCATCGTGGCTGTCAGCAGCATGGACGTCTACCGGGCGTGCGGGGTGCTCCACGGCACCGAGCCTGGCCCGGTCGAGCCCTTGCCTCTGACCGAGGCCTCCCCCGTCCGGACCAGGCTCCAGACGTACCCGGCAGCACAGGTCGCCATGCTGCAACAGGTCTTCGGCTGGCTCGACGATGAGTACGACAAGATCCCCGTCGAGCGCGCCATTGTTGAGGAGCGGCAATTGCGAGGCACTGTCCTTCGACTCCCGATGGTGTACGGCCCGGGCGACCCGTTGCGGCGTTTCTATCCTGTCGTGAAGAGAATCCTGGACGGTCGGCGAGTGCTGCTTTTCAGCGAGAGCATGGCGCAATGGCGCGCGACCAAAGGGTACGTGGAGGATGTGGCTCGGGCTATCTCGATTGTGGCGACCTCGCAGCCGGCGTCGGGTCAGATCTTCAACGTTGGCGAGCCCGACACGCTGACGGAACTGGAATGGGCGGAGCGAATCGCGTCAGCAATGGCTTGGAGCGGCGAGCTTATCGTTCAACCAGACGATGAGGTGCCGGCGCACCTCCGCGCGCCCGGCAATGCCGCCCAACACTGGATCGCGGACACGCGGCGTCTGCGCGAGGAGTTCGGTTTTCAGGAGTGCTGGAGTCGCGATTTCGCTGTCCGGCGAACAGCAGAGTGGGAGCGCCAAACCCCTCCCAGGGGTTTCCACCCGCACCAGTTCGACTACGAGGCCGAAGACATTGCATTGAGGGTGTGAGATAGCAGAGAGTGCTCGCCGCTCTCCTTCTGGCCTTCAGCTCGCACGTCCGCGACGCCGCCACAATCGCGCCAAGCTCCGCCCGCTCAAGAGGCCGCTCGGCATCGAGCCGACTAGATCCCCTGCGTTCGTGATCTCGAGCAACACGGTGTTCGGGCGGGGAGGATCGCCGATACCCAAGCCGAACCGGGGGTGGAGGCAACTCGAAGCGGTCTCTTTCCGTCTCATCGCCAGAGAAAGGCGGAACCACCGATGCACACAGGTCATCCGTTCGGGCGCTGTCACATGCTTCTCACTGGCTGTCTACTGCTCATGCCCGCTCTCGATGCCGCGCCGGACCAGAGCATCAACATCAGCGACGGGAACGCCCCTCTGGAGCGGTGCGATCAGCTGGAGATCTCATTCGATAATCGACCCGCACTGCGCGACGAGGAGGGGCTGCAACTCCCGGTCGGAGCCGAACCCTTGACGGTGAGCCTTGCTCACCAGGGAGGCATCGGGTTGCGGGAAGGGTCTGCCAATCAGCACGAGATCACGCTCTGCAAGGCCGTGCCGGACGACCGGGGCTCTGACCTCGCCGCCATCCGTGCTGTCGTCAATGGGTCGTCGGTGGAGGTGGCCGGTCCCCCGGGCGGACGCTGGGTCGGGTACATGATCGTGCGGTCGCCGCGCGGGAGTCACGTCAGCCTGAACGCGACGAATGGCCCCGTGCGTGCCGAGTCCTTCGAGGGGCAGTTGAACGTACGCACGACGAATGGACCGATCGCCCTGATGCACGTGCGCGGGAAGGTCACCGCACGAGCCGAGAATGGACCCGTCAGGATCGAAGGCGACGGGGGGAATGTGTCGGTCGAGACGCAGAACGGGCCGATTGGCGTGCGTCTGATGGGCACGCAATGGACAACGGGCGACCTCGTGGCGCGGGCCCAGAACGGGCCGCTGTCGGTCGAGTTGCCGACGCAGTATCGATCCGGTGTCGAGATTGAGTCCGCGGGTCACGCGCCGTGGTCCTGCGACGTGGACTGCGGCACGCAAGATAAGGAGGCCGGCACGCGACGGGCGCGGCTGGGCGACGGTCCGACGCACGTGAAGCTGTCGACCGTGAACGGGCCAGTAAAGGTGCGCTGAGCGCCGCTGGAGGGGCGCCGGACGCTGTTTATGCTGTCCGGCGCGCTGTGTGCGCCGGAACTGAAGTTCCGGCTCCACATCAGACTGTCGCGTTCCGGCTCTGGCGCTGCATCAGACTGCTGCGTCCCGCGCTCCGCATCAGACTGGCACGTCGCGAGGGGGCGTGCTCACGAGTTCGGGACGCGCCGCGCCAGCCCCTGCTTCTGAAGGGCCTTGACCGATTCCTTCACGAGCTCCTGGACGAACTGCGACAGATTTTTGGGGTTCCGGGTTTCGCTCGCGGCCGCCCACAGCAGCTCGTTCCGCGGAACGCTGTAGATCGTGCTCTCGACGACGACCACCGTCTCCCGCTCCACCGAGCCGGCCACGTAGACGCTGTTCCATCCGTAGCCGTAGTAGCCCCAGAGCGTGCTGTAGCTCGAGCTCACCCACATGCCGGGCGTGTAGACCTGTCGCCGGTCGGCACTGACAGGGCGCACTGCCACGACCCCTTCGATGCCGGCCCTCTCAAACCACACCTTCGCTGTCTCCGGCCGCTGCAGTTCCTCTTTCGGCGCAATCCGGTAGGTGGCGACACCCTGCATCCCGCGGGCACTCAGCTCACGCATCAGGGACTCCTCCCCTGCCACGCGCAGCGAGTCGTCCTGGGAGATGACCAGCGCCGCGACTTTCTTGCCGGCGAAGTTGACCGTGCCCGCATTTATCGACTTGTAGGTCGAGGTGAACTTGATGTCGGCCGACAGCACCGCTGCCGAAACCGCCAGCGTCAGGACTGTGAGTAGCGTGCGCATGATGACGACCTCTTGAGCAAGTACCCGCTCGAACAGGCCGGTGCCGCATCCGTTCCGTTCGAACCGTTGTGCCGCGGCGAGCCGGGAACCACTACGTCAGGCCGGGTCAACGGCTCTTCGCGCGGGCTCGCGCATCGGACTGCTGCTGAATCAGCTGATAGCTCAGATAGTACTTGTAGATGTTGCTCACGTACTGCACGGTCTCGCGCCCGATCTCACGAGCCGCCACGACCTCGACGTTGCCAAACCAGACGTTCGGATCGAGACCCTGCTTGCGAGCTTTGTTGCGCAGCTGCGCAACCCTCGCGGGACCGGCGTTGTAGGAGGCGACCGAGAACAGTCCTCTGTCGAGCCGCGTGATCGCCGGATCCGTGAAATAGCGATCGGCGATGTAACGCAGGTACTTCGTGCCGGCGTGCACGTTCTTGTCGACACTCGCATCGACCCCGGTGATCGAGATCGGCTTATCGGCCGCGGTGGACGGCTTGATCTGCATCACGCCGACCGCGCCTGCGCCGCTCCGCTTGCTCTGATCGATCGTGGATTCCTGGTAGGCCTGCGCGGCTACCAGCAACCACGGAAGGTCATACTGATCACCGTACTTCTTGAAGAACGCCACGGCGTTCCTGAACTTCTTCATCTCGGCTTCCGACGCCGCGTTGGTCACCCACTTCGTGTCCTTGAAGTACTTCTGGAAGACCACGTTGAACGCAAGCGAGCCTTTGCTGTTCCTGGCGACGAAATCGTTCACCGCCTTGAGAAGCTGCGGGGTGTTGCGGCGAAGCGCCCAGGCAATCTGGCCGTCGTCACGAATCGCAGCAGGTTGCACCCGGATCTGGTCGAAGATCTTGCTCCAGAACTCGGCGATGTAATCGTTTGTAATCGTCGCCGGCACGAGTCCGGCGTTGACCATTTCGAGGACGTCCTCGTCTTCGAGGTGCTCGCTCGCCTCAACCATCCGGACGGGCCGCTTACCAGCCTTGGTGAGCGTCGCATTCAACCCGACAAGGCTCTCGTGGAAGGCACTCGACTTGCGGACGTGGACCTCGCGGCCCGAGAGATCCTCCGCCGTAGCCACGGGCGGCTGGTTCGCAGCGGTGACTACCATCTGCCGGACGCCGGTCACGAAGGGCTTGGCGAAATCGACGCGAGCCTGACGCCCGGGTGTAATGGTGAGGCCGGCGGCAGCGATGTCGCCGCGTCCCTCGGCGAGCGCCTGGAAAATGCGGTCCCGGCTGACCGGGATGAACGCGAGGTGTACCCGGATGTGCTTGGATCGGAGTCGGCCGTTGAGAAAATCCTCGAACGCCTTCCCCGCATCGTAGGTTGCACCATACTGCTTCCCACGATCCAGATAGTAGTTGGTTTTGCTGAGCGTCACGAGCACCCGGATGTAGCGGCGCGCGACCATGCCGTCGAGGTCACCCGTCCACGGTGTGAGCGCGTCCGCAATGACCGCGTCAGACGGGGCCGCGGCGTCCTCAGGCGTTCCCGGCGCCTGCGCAGACGTGGCGGAAGCAGAACCCGGCGTGGCAGACGGCGTGCCCGAGGCCGGCGCACCTTGTCCGGATTGCGGCTTGGCGGACTCGGAGCTGCAACCGGACGAAACGGCCAACACGAGCATCGCGGCGGCAGTCAGGGAGTCGATGCCACGTTGACGTTTGGGCCGCATGTTCATCGGCACTCCCAGAGTGGGTGTTGTTGCGGAAGACCGGACGACCGTGTGCGATATGGCGATGTCATTGCGGACTCCTGTCGGCGACCATCCGCGTCCTCGAGGCCGGCGGTCTCAGTACAAGGCAGCAAGGACCTGCGGGACGTCCACCATCCCGAGGCCGGCGTCTACTTTCGAGGCAACTTCGCCAGCACGTCGTGGACGACATCCCGCAGGCGGGCCGAGCGCTGTGCTTCGGTGTTGTCCAGCTCGATTTTAGCCTGGGTGACGGCGCGCCAGACCACATGGCGCGGTTCGGGCGTCGCCACGTCCAGCACGAGCGTGCCTTTCGGGTAAATGCTCAGGGAGGTCGTCTGCGGCGCGAACGGCGGCACCCCATAATAGGTGACGGCCGGCAGGAACTGTCCCATCTCCTGTGAGGAACTACCCGCGGTGATTAGGAGGTAGTAGGTCACGTTGAAATCGGGCTGCGCGCCTGACGCCTGGGCAAGCCCGCGCTTGGTGAGCTCCTCTTCCACCGCCTTCATGATGACCGGCTCGTAGGATTTCTTGACCGGCTCGGACTTCGAATCGGCCGTGACGATGACCTTCAGCTCACCGGGCCCCGACGGATTCCACGTCCAGGTCTTGAGGGTCGCGAAGTCGAACTCCGGATCGCGCTGAACCTGGACCTTGGGACCGGCTATCGCAACCGTCGCGCCCAAACCGAGAAGCACGAAAACGGCAACTGTTCGTCTCATGTCGTTGCTCTCCTCTTCTTCGCTCCAGGGTAACCCGCATCAGGGCATGCGTTCGAGGCCCACCAGCTTCCACCCGCCGTCACGACGGAAGTACGCGTCCAGCGGAGCGCCCCAGGACGGAATTGCTGGCTGCACCCCGCGGATCTCCACTTTGATGTACGAACCGGGCTCGGAAGGCAGCGGCATCGGTGCCTGTGAGGGGGCGGATGCCGACGTCCCGAGGTCGGCGGTCGTCTGGCCCGTGTTGTTGTCGAACCGGGCCCAGCGAACGTCATAGCCACCGGCCGGAGCCGGCGCGACGCCGGCACTGACCGCGGCATTGTCGAACGTCAGCAACCCGCTATCACTGAGCGCCACGTTGACCACCGGATTGATCGCCGGCAGATACGTGCGTCCGATCGCGTCCCGTCGCTGTATCAGCACGGCCGCCAGGATGGCCTCGGCCTTGGGATCGCTGTACTGACCCGTCTTCACGAGTGAGCGGATCATCTCGTCGGAGAACGCCATTACCCGCCGTGCCGCCCAGAACGAGTCGTCGTCTCGTGCGCGCAGGAACGCCGCGGTCGGCACGCGAGGCTTCCAGGCGGCCGGATCGAACTCGGTGCCCTCGAATCGGCCGATCGCGGGATGCTCGTCGTACGGCACGGTCTGCCAGGGCTGAAGGAAGAAGCCCAACGTGTACAGCCGTTTCCACGTGAGAGCGCCCTCGAAGAGGTGTTCCCAGCCTTCGTCATAGTCGTGCGGCGCGTTCGCGCCAGTGCCGAAGGTCGAGCCGACGTCCTGCAGGTAGTGACGGACGGTGCCGCGCCCGTCAGGCGCCGTGACGAGCGCATCGAGCGTGTTGCCCGCCTTCATGTCGGTGAGGTTCGTCCACGCGCCAAAGACCTTCAGGGCACGCAGCTCGCGCCGGTGCTCGTGCGGCACGATGTCGTTGGGGTCGTCGGGCCGTGTGCCGTGGTACCGGAATCCGCCGAGAGGACGCCCCGGTACGGCCTGGGCCGCAACGGCGCGATACGAGCCATCGGCGCTGCGGTGCGATCGCTTCAGCACGTCCTCGATGTCGTCCAGCCGCATCGGACGGTCTTTGCCGGACTGCGGCCGCGTGGTGGCCGACTCCGCCACGACGAGCTGATCCAGTCGAATGCTGACCAGATGGTTCTCGACCTGCCAGTACCCGAGCGTCCAGAAGACCTTGTTGGCCACGAGAATCGCGCCGGTGGCGGCTTCGGGAAAGCCCTTGGCGTCGAACGACACGAACCAGACGTCGCCCTTCGCGTCGCGCATCGTGAAGCCCGGGGCAAACCCCGCCTGCTTCGGCCGGATCACCGACCAGACGCCTGGCGCCGGTCCTTCGCCCGTGAGCGGGCCACGCGAGGCTTCTTCCACCGACACCGGCCGCGCGAGGATGCGATTGGTGAACCAGCTGGAATCGGGCACCTCGTCGATCGTGTTGACGTTGCTCGCACGCTGGGCCGGTCCACGGTCGCCCGGCCGTGCGAAGAGGTTTTCGGCGAGATCGTAGACGAGATCAATGTCCCACTCGGCGACCTTCGACGCATCCTGCGACTCGGGCTCGCGGGCGAGCGGATCGTCGTTGTAGAACTTCCGGCCAGCCCCGGAGGACGACGTCTGATGGACGACGAGAACGAGGATGATGCCGGCCAGGACGCGAACGGCAGATATGCGGCGCTTCATGCGATGGTCTCCTGGTCGTGTCCGGTGATCAGAATGCGGCATCGCCGGCAAACACGAGACGCGTGCCCTCGCGGCTTCGCGCCAATTCCACCCGGAGCGGCGTGGCGAGGGGGCCGTGGAACCGGACCCCGATGCCCACATCGCTGGCCAGTCCTTTCCAGCTGATATCGTCGAAACGTGGCGTCACCTTGCCGGTGTCGTAGAACAACGCCATGTCGATTGCGAGGCGGCTCGGGATCCACCGGAACTCGCCCGACATCAGCAAACTGTGTCGATCGCGGAATCTCCACCCGCTGAAGCCGCGGAGCGTGCTGCCGCTGCCGAGCGAGGGCATGAGGAAATAGGGCACCGTGTCGTCATCATTCAGCGTCGTCTGCATGAGCCCGTGCAGCGAGATGACCCAGTTCTCCCGCAAGATAGGGATGTGCTGGACGATCTCGGCATCCATCCGGTCGAAGCTGTAGATGTCGTCGGCGTCGGCGTAGTTGTGGTACGCGACCTGGTAGAGTGCGCCCCGCCGCGCGTAGCCCGGGGACGGTCGCGAGTCGATGCCAGCGGACGCGCTCAGATGCAGATACGTCGGGTTCGCGCCGAGTCCAGGGGCGGACGACGGCGTGTGCTCCTCCTCGATTGAGGGGGTGTCGCCAGTGCCACTCTCGAGCGAGAAGTCCTCGAACGACAGACCGCCGCGGAATACCGTCCAGGGCACCGGGTGCGCAGCAACGTCGCCTCCGCCGTACGCCTGCTTCATGCGGAAGTTGGTGCGGTCCTCGGGGGTGTCCATGCCAATGCCGTGGAACGCGATCTGCGTGGCGTCGCGCCACCCGGCGCGCGCGTGGAAGTCGAGGCGTCCATCCGCGTGGCCCCAGGAATCCGTGCTGAACTCGAGCAGCTTGTAGTTCTTGAAGGAGTACAGGCCCTTGAGGTCCGCATGAGTTCGATCGCCGTAGAATCGCCGGTAGCCCCCGCCCAGGGTGAAGCCCCCGCCGCTGTAGACGCTCCCGAAGAAAGGATAGAAGCCGTTGGGGTCCTGCAGGAGTTCCCGCTGGGCCGTCGAGATGATGCGCTCGGCTTTGTTGGGAGTGTACGGCATCACACTCTGGGCTTTCTCCGCCTGCTGGGCCTCGATGATGGCGACGCGGGAGTCCTGCGCCAGGACGCGATCGCTCTGGGCGACCATCGCGATCACGGCCAGCCAGACCGCCAGGGGAATACGTTCGCGCAGCATTTCGGCAGTCTCCTCGATCACTTGTCTGCCAGGAGTTCCGTCCTGGCGGCCGCGAGCCGCAGCCGGTCCTTGTCGGACACCTTCGGGAACGCGACGCCGAGCCCGTCGATCGATCGCGTGATGATGGCGGCCACGAGCGTCCGTGTCACCCACTTGTGATCGGCGGGGATGACCCACCACGGCGCCCATTTCGTGCTCGTATTCTGCACCATCTGCTCGAACGCCTGCCGGTACTCCGACCAGTGCCTGCGCTCCTCGAGATCGCCGAACGAGAATTTCCAGTTCTTCTCCGGGCGCTCGAGCCGCTCCAGGAAGCGCTCTCGCTGCTGCTTCTTCGACACGTTGAGGAAGAACTTCAGCACCGAGCGTGCCGTTGCGGGTGAGGTGCCGCTCGAACGCGCTCAGGCGCACGTGCCCGCTGGTGGGAACCTGGAACAGTCGACGAACCTCTTTGAACGTGAGCGCCACACAATACTCCTGACGCAACGGGGGAGTGGGGTCACGTGTCGCCACAGCAATACCGCGGCCACCAGACGCCCGGCAGGGCGACGCGCCGCGGCGCACGTTTTGCTGCTTCCGGAAGCGCGCCAACGGATTTCCGTGACCCGCGATCACCACATGCCGTGAGGGCTGTCTCCGGCGAAGGGAAGCGGGCGACGACCGAGCGCATTTCCTGCACGTTTTCACAACGGCCGACCCTGTCCATGGGGTCCCGGTCTTGCAGCCTGCTCGGCTCCGAGGAGAGTTCATGATGCATCCACGCAGAGGTCTGAGAGGCGCGCTCGTCGCGATCGCGGCGCTGGAATCGGCGCTGTGCGGGAGCGCCACGGGAGCGGCCTCTCCGGACCGGCCCAATCGAGACTGGCGCCGAATCGCTGAACGATACGCGACAGGCACTCGAGGGCACGTGGAAACTGGCGTCTCTGGAGGTCGTCGATCACGGTGCCCGCCGCCCCGTCAAGGCAGGCGGCGACTTGACCACCGATTGGGCTGGAATGTGGGTGAGAGCCACTGAGCGGAACGAGGCAATGACATGAATCCTTCGATTGTCGATGTCACGGAGCAAAAGCGGTTGAACGAAGCGCGCGAGGCACAGATCCCCTGGAAGAAGTGGGGACCGTATCTGAGCGAGCGGCAGTGGGGCACGGTCCGCGAGGACTACAGCGCGGACGGCAATGCCTGGGACTATTTCTCGCACGACCAGGCGCGCTCACGCGCGTACCGATGGGGGGAAGACGGGCTCGGTGGGCTCTGCGATGACGAGCAGAAGCTGTGTTTTGCGGTGGCGTTGTGGAACGAACGGGACCCCATCCTGAAAGAACGTCTGTTCGGCCTGACGAACAGCGAGGGCAATCACGGCGAGGACGTCAAGGAATACTACTTCTACATCGACAGCACGCCAACCCACTCGTACATGAAGTATCTCTACAATACCCTCAGCGTGATACCCCTACGCGGATCTGATCGAGACGAACCGCAGGCGATCGCGGGAAGAGTTCGAGTACAACTGCTCGACACGGGCGTGTTCGACGACGACCGGTACTTCGACGTGTTCGTCGAGTATGCGAAGGAGGGCCCCGAAAACATCCTGATTCGGATCACGGTGCACAATCGCGGGCCCGAAGCCGCCAGGCTTCGTGTGTTGCCGACACTCTGGTTCCGCAACACGTGGTCGTCGGGTGGCGGGGCGCCGAAGCCTTCACTGCGACAATCCGTGCCCGGTGCCATTCACGTCTCGCACGAGGAGGTTGGCGAGTACAGCTCTGGTGCGATGGCGCCCCTGACCTCCTCTTCACCGAGAACGAGAGCAATACCCATCGTTTGTGGGGCCAGGCCAACGCCGCTCCCTACGTCAAGGACGCGTTCCACGCCTACATCGTCGCGGGACACCCTGACGCCGTAAACCCCGCCAGGGTCGGGACGAAGGCCGCAGCCCACTACGTGCTCGACGTGCCCGCCGCCGGCAGCCAGACCATCCGGCTGCGTCTCGCGGCCGCTCCCGTAGACGATGCCTTCGGCGGGTTCGAGGCTGGATTCGACCGGCGGATCGCCGAGGCTGACGAATTCTACGAGCGGATCACACCGAAGACTCTGAGTGAGGATCAGCGCCGCGTCCACCGCCAGGCGCTGGCGGGGATGCTCTGGTCCAAGCAGTACTACTACTTCGATCTGGAGCACTGGCTTCGCGAGCATGGCAGTCATCCCCTCCTGGAATCCGTTCGCGGCGGCGTGCGAAACCGGGAGTGGTTCCACATGCTCAACAGCGACGTGATTTCCATGCCGGACAAGTGGGAATACCCCTGGTATGCCGCCTGGGACCTTGCCTTCCATACGCTCGCCCTGTCGATGGTGGACTTCGATTTCGCCAAGGACCAGCTGCTGCTCATGCTGCGCAGTCTGTACGTCCACCCGAGCGGGCAGATTCCGGCCTACGAGTGGAACTTCAGCGATGTCAACCCACCGGTGCACGCATGGGCCACGCTCCACCTGTTCAAAGTGGAGCGTACGCTGGGCAGGGCTGACCTCCGGTTCCTCGAACGGTCGTTCCAGGGCTTGATGCTCAATTTCAACTGGTGGGTCAATCGCAAGGATCCCGAGGGCCGCAACGTGTTTGCCGGCGGATTCCTCGGGCTGGACAATATCGGCATCTTCGATCGAAGCGCGCCGCTACCCACCGGTGGATCGCTGGAGCAGGCCGACGGAACGGCATGGATGGCGTTTTACTGCCAGAACATGCTCGAGATGGCCCTCATCCTGACCGAACACGACCCGATGTACGAAGAGGTCGCATTCAAGTTCCTGCAGCACTTCATGTGGATCTCCTACGCGATGGACAGGGTCGGCGTGCATCAGGACGAGATGTGGGACGAAGAGGACGGGTTCTTCTACGACCTGCTGCGGCTGCCCGACGGCGAGGCAATTCGGATGAAGGTGCGGTCGATGGTTGGGCTGCTGCCACTCTGTGCCGCGACGGTCTTCGAGGCCGACTCATTTACGCAGCACTCGAAGCTGGTGGAATTGATTGCCCTCTTCCGTAAGCGACATCCCGAGCTGGTGTCCCACGTGGCGCCGACGAGCGAGGGGTACATCGGATACCGGGGACGACGCCTGCTGTCAGTCCTCAACAAGGAGAAGATGGAGCGAGTGCTCGCGTACATGCTCGACGAACGCGAGTTTCTCGGACCCCACGGCATCCGATCGCTTTCGCGCTATCACCTGGACCATCCGTTTGTCTTCTCCTCCGGCGGTCGCCAATACAGCGTGCAGTACCTGCCCGGCGAATCGAATACCGGGATGTTCGGAGGGAACTCGAACTGGCGGGGGCCGGTCTGGATGCCCGTGAATGCCATCATCATCCGGGGGCTCCTGAATCTGTACGCCTTCTACGGCGATGAATTCAAGATTCAGTGCCCGACCGGATCAGGGCACTACATGACGCTCTTCGAAGTGGCTCAGGAGATCTCGCGCCGGCTGACGGGCACGTTCCTGCGCGGCGCGGACGGGAGGCGGCCGGTTTACGGTGGAACCGCCAAGTTCCAGGAGGATCCGCACTGGCGCGATCTGATCCTCTTCTATGAGTTCTTCCAGGGTGACAACGGAGCGGGGCTCGGCGCCAGCCACCAGACAGGGTGGACCGGCTTGTCCGCGGCGTTCCTCGACCTGTTCGGTCGCCTCGAGGCCAGGGATAATGAGCTCGAACGCGGGCAGGTCACGGCCCGGCTCGTGCGGGAACAAGTCGGCGGTCAAACGACAGCAGGCGGTGACAAGGGAGGCCGTTGAGGCGCACGAGGTGTTATCGGCAAACGGGAGCGGGCGGCTGTGGAGGTCCCACGGAGCAGACTTGGAGAGCCTGTTGAATTTTGCCCTATCGCATCGCCGTCAGCGGCCTGTCCGTTTCTTGGGATGCCGATGCTCTTCGAAGTCGGCCGTCGGATCGTCTCGAGGGTCCTCGCCCGCGACGCTCTGATGGCGGCTACATGCTCGTGGGCGGCCGCCACACTGGCTGTCCTGCTGCCGGCGTTTGCATCGGCGCAGGAGCTCGAGCCCGGCGCGTACTGGCCCATCGCCACCGGAGTGAAGATCGTCACGGCGGTCAACACCTTCAACTGGGGCGATCTCGCGTTCGATCCGTCTGCGCCTATCGATGAAGGCAGCGCCGCAATCAATACGACGGCGTTTGCGTTTACCCGGTCCTTCAGCCTGGCTGGACGATCCGCCAATGCGGGCGTGGTGCTGCCCGTCGTTGGTGGTCATGTGGACGGCCTGTACCTGGGTGAGCCCGCCGAGGTCAGCAGGTTCGGGCTCGGCGATCCGCGACTCAGACTGGCAATGAATCTATACGGGGCCCCGGCGATGGTGCCGAAGGCATTCGCGTCCTACCGCCAGCAGACCATCGTCGGGGTCAGCGTCACGGTGGCGCCGCCACTCGGCCAGTACGACTCGAACAAGCTGATCAATCTGGGCACCAATCGCTGGTCCTTCCGGCCGGAGCTTGGGGTGTCTCGCGCCTATGGCCGGTGGGTCGTCGAGGCGATGGCCGGCGTCTGGTTGTTCACGGACAACACGGACTTCATCGGAGGGCGAACGCGAGAGCAGGATCCGATTGTCGCGACGCAGTTCCACGTAACCTTCAGGTTCAAGCGCAACGTGTGGCTCGCCGGCGACGCCAACTACTTCACGGGCGGGCGGACGACAATCGGCGGAAAACGGAACCTGGACCTCCAGCGCAACTCACGCATAGGCGCGACGTTCTCCTCGGCGCTCGACCGCCATCAGGCGATTCGAGCGTCAGTGAGCCGAGGGGCGTACACGACGATCGGCGCGGACTTTACCTCGGTCGGAGCCAGCTACAGCTACGCGTGGGCTCGCTAGGGCGTGAGTGGGGGCGCAGCTTCGAGGCTACAGGTGGCCGGCGTCCGCAGCGAGTTGCGTCCTGACGTACGGCGACTCTCGCAGGACCGGCACCTTGCGCCGCGTAGCCACGGCGACCCATTCGCGAGCGCACGCGACGATGACCACGACCACGATGAGCATGAAAAACAGCGCCAGTGCAGCGTTCACGCGATCGTTGAAGATGATCCGCTCAGCGTTCGGTTCGATCGAGTTCGCCAGCGATCGTGCGTGCGCCAGGAAGCCGAGCGCCGGGCTATCGGAAAACACCTTCTGATATCCCGCGGTGAGCGTCGCCGCCGCGAGCCACGCGAGCGGCAGCAGCGTCGTCCATGCGTGCTTCAGTTTGCCCATGTTGATGAGGACTGTCGTCGCGACGCACAGGGCGACGGCGGCCAGGAGCTGGTTGGCGATGCCGAACAGCGGCCACAACGCCCGGATCCCGCCCAGGGGGTCCACGACACCCTGGTACAGGAAGTAGCCCCACGCGGCGACGACAATGCCGGATGAGAGGACGATACTCGGGTACGACCAGGTACTGGCCGAGCGGCCTGTACACGTGTCCGAGCAGCTCCTGCAGCATGAAGCGGCCGACACGCGTTCCGGCATCGATCGTCGTCAGGATGAACACCGCTTCGAAGAGGATGGCGAAGTGGTACCAGACGGCAAGCGTCTGGCCGCTGAACACGCCGCCCAGAATCGCCGCCATGCCCACGGCCAGGCTGGGCGCGCCGCCCGTTCGTGACAGAAGCGTGGTTTCGCCCATCTGCCGTGCGAGCTGATCCATCTGGTCGGGCCTGAGCACGAAGCCCCACTGCGCAATCGCCTTCGCCGCGCTCTCGGCCGTGTTGCCGAGCACCGCGGGGCCAACGTTCATGGCGAAGTAGACACCAGGGTCGAGCGTGGCGGCGGCCACCATCGCCATGAGGCCGACGAGCGACTCGGTGAGCATCGCGCCGTAACCAATCAACCGGGCATCACTCTCCCGCATCACCATCTTCGGTGTCGTGCCGCTCGCGACGAGTGCATGGAAGCCAGAGATCGCGCCGCAGGCGATAGTGATGAACGCAAACGGGAAGAGCTTGCCGGCGAAGACCGGCCCCGTCCCGTCGATGAACTGCGTGACCGCCGGCATCTTCAGCGGCGGCATCATCGTGACAATGGCGGTGCCGAGTACCAGGATGGTGCCGATCTTCATGAACGCGGACAGGTAATCGCGCGGCGCCAGCAGCAGCCATACCGGCAGCACCGACGCGACGAACCCGTAGATCATCACGGCCCACGCGAGCTGCGTCCCCGACCACCTGAATGCCGGAGCCCATGTCGGGCTCGCGGCCACCCACTGTCCGCCGAGCAGCGCCGCCACCAGCAGCACGAGGCCAAGGCCGGTGGCTTCCATCACTTTGCCCGGGCGAACGTTGTTCATCCAGACGCCCATGAACAGCGCGATTGGAATCGTGGCGGCTATGGTGAAGAGACCCCACGGACTGTCGCGCAGCGCGTTCACGACCACCAGCGCGAGCACCGCAAGGAGAATGATCATGATGGCAAACACGGCCACCATCGCGGTCAACCCGGCGATCGCGTTGACCTCCTCCTTCGCCATCTGGCCCAGCGACTTGCCGTCGCGGCGAATCGACGCGCAGAGCACGATCATGTCCTGCACGGCGCCGCCGAGCACGACACCGGCAATGAGCCAGATGGTGCCGGGGAGGAAGCCGAACTGCGCCGCGAGCGTGGGCCCGACCAGCGGACCTGCGCCGGATATGGCGGAGAAGTGATGCCCGGCCGCGACCCACTTGTTCGTCGGCACGAAGTCGCGACCGTTGCTCAGCCGTTCCGCCGGCGTCGCTCGCCGATCGTCGAGCCGGAATACCGTAAAGGCGAGATAGCGCGAGTAGAAACGGTAGGCCACCAGATACGAGCAGACGCCAGCCACGATGAGCCAGCCGGCGCCAATCGTCTCGCCGCGGGACATCGCGAGCATGCCAAACGCCCCGGCGCCGACGAGCGCGATGGAAACCCAGCCGAGCGTCGAGAGCACCCTGTTCACGGAATCAGCCTCTCGTGCCGTTCCACCGCACCACCTGTCGCACGACGGAGCCGAGGGACCGCCGCGTCCACTGCCACCGAGACTGCGCTCGTCACCGCGGCGCCGACGAAGGTGTACCACGTCCACGCCAGCGCGCCGGTCCACCACGCGGCGCACACCACGGCGGCCCCCACGAACATGCCGGCCAACACCGCGGCAGCGCCAACCCGCCGCGTGAGCACGCCGACGACGAAGGCGCCGAGCACCGGCCCGGTGGTCAGCGAGAGCACCGACAGGCCGGCGTCGAGCACGGACTGCCGCATGCTCTGTGCAGCCAGCGCGACGCCGACTTGTACGACACCCCACGCGAGCGTCGCGCCCCGTGACAGGCGCAGCAGCGTGGCGTCCGTCGTGGCGTCACCCATATAAGGCCGGTAGAAATCGTTGATAGTCGTCGCGGCCATCGCATTCAACGACGGTGAGAGCGCCGCGGCCACGATGGCCGCCACGATGAACCCGATGGCGCCGTGCGGCAACGCGCTGCCGATGAAGCGGGGCAGAATCTCGTCAGGGCGGAGGATGCCGGCGGCGAAGTGTGTCTGTTCATTGTGAACGAACAGGATGATTCCAATCGTCAAAAACAAGACGAACTGCGCAAACACCAGGACACCGCTCAGGATCAGTCCCCGTGACGCCTCACGCGGCGAACGCGCTGACAAGAGTCGCTGCACCAGGAACTGATCGGTGCCGTGGGTCGCCAGCGTCAACGCAATCCCGCCGATCAGGCCCGACCAGATTGTATACACGCGCCGGGGATCGGCGGACCAGTCAAGCACCGTGAACCGTCCGGCCGCCGACCCGACGCGGATGACGTCGTCCATCCCACCAGGGATTTTCTGCCACACCGCCACCAGCACGATGAGCGCGCCTGTGACATACACGAACATCTGGACCACGTCGGTCCAGATCACCGCAGCGACGCCACCGCGCATCGTGTACCAGATCATGGCGGCCCCGAGCACGACAATCGTGATCGAGACCGGCACGCCGGCGACGATCGAGATGACGAGTGCGGTCGCAAACAGCCGGATGCCGTCGGCCAGCGATCGGGTCACGAGGAATAGTCCGGCAGCAACCGTCTTGACGGCCGTGCCGAAGCGCTGCTGCAGGAGCTGGTAGGACGTGACGAGTTCGCCGCGAAAATAGGCGGGCAGAAACAGCACGCTCACGATCACGCGACCGAGCACGTACCCGGCCGCGAGCTGCAGGAATGTCATGTTGCCGGCGTACGCAGCGGCAGGGACCCCGATGAAGGTCAGGGTGCTCGTCTCGGTGGCCACGACGGTGAAGCAGATGGCCCACCACGGAACCGTCCGGCCCGACAGAAAGTAGTCGCCGGTGGTGCGTTGAAATCGCGCGAACCGCGATCCGAAGATCGTGATTGCCACCACGTACACGAACACAACCGCATAGTCGATCCAGTTCAGGCCCATCCGCTGTCACCTCAGCCTCCGCACGCGGGGAGGCGCCAATCATTCCACTCTCCGGCCTGAACCAGGCTCGGAAATGTCGTCGCAACCGATCTGGCGATCGTGACGCGCTGATCGAACAGCCCCGGCTGACCGAGGCGGGCCCCTGCGCCGCTAGACCCAGTGCTCGCTTGTGGTGTCACCGCACTGCTGATGTGGGGCAGGGCTTCAGCCCTGCATGTGGGGCAGGGCTTCAGCCTGCATGTGGGGCAGGGCTTCAGCCCTGCACGTGGGCAAGGGCTTCAGCCCTGCAAATCGGTGCGCTCTAGCAGGCCTGAAGGCCTGCCCCACATGACGACACAAGTGAATCGCGGGTTTAGAATCTAGCCGCGAGCGCCATCCGCGGGGTAAACGGCTCAACCGGTCACCTGGAAGTGATCCGGGCGCGCTCTGGGGAGACAGACGTGAGAACCAACCGAATCCTCGTCGTCACCACGATCGTGGCTGTCACCACAATGGCGGCCGGCCTTCGCGCCCAGAAACCGGACGACAGCACGCCGCTCGAGCCACCGACGGTGCTGTTCATGTGTCCGCATGGCGCAGCCAAGAGCGTTCTGGCGTCGGCGTACTTCGAGCGGCTGGCAAAGGAGCGCGGGCTGAACGTACGCGTCGAGTCTGCTGGTACAGATCCTGATCCGACCGTCTCTCCCGCTGTGGTCGCTCATCTGAAGCGGCAGGGCTACGCCGCTCCCAGGTCGACCCCACGCAAAGTAACGTCGAAGGACTTCGAATCAGCCGACGTCGTGATTTCGATTGGCTGCGATCTGTCGGGACTCGAGGCGCCGCGAGGCAAGCTGGTGCGGTGGGACGAAGTGCCGCCACCGAGCGAGGACTTCGCGCGATCCGACGAAGCGATCCGAAAGCGCGTCACCGAGTTGATCGAGGAGCTGGTACGGAGTGCACCGAAAGAGGAATGAACTCCCTGCGCCGTGTGGATATTCGAGGGCCAGGGCCATCCTCAGTGCGACTGCAGCCGGGTTGCGAAGCCATCGTTCGTGTCTCGTCATCCCCGCAGACAGTGCCCTGGCTCGGGCACCTCAGTTACCTGCGTCGGGACGGGTTGCGCGCGGTCGCGTTCTGCTGGAATGGGTTTGATGGCGGCGCCCATGTCAGCAGCCATGGCTCTCGCCTCCGGCGTCTGGTGCCGCCTTGTACCGTCTGGACACACCACACCCAGCTTCTTCATGCGGAATCGCAGCGTGTTCGGGTGGATGCCGAGGCGCTCCGCCGTATTTCCAGCGCCGTTGATCCGCCAGCTGCATCGCTCGAGGACGGCCTCGATGTGGGCACGCTGAACGGCGTCGAGATTGTCGGGCGCTCCGGCGTTTCCTCTGATCCGGGAGCTGAGCGCCAGGGGTGCGTCGAGCTGCAGCGTGCTCCCGGTGGAGGCGATCATGGCCCGTTCGATGACGTTCTGGAGCTCGCGCACGTTGCCCGGCCAGGCGTAACCCTGCAACGCGTCCATGACGCCCTGCGGGATCTTGGTGATGTGCCGGCCCAGGTCGCGCTGGTGCCGGTGGATGAAGAACCAGACCAGCCGCGGGATGTCGTCCACGCGATCCTGCAGGGATGGCAAGTGGATCGGATAGACGCTCAACCGATAATACAGGTCCGCTCGGAACCGCCCCTCGGCGACCGCCGCCTCGAGGTTGTGATGCGTGGCGGCGATCACTCGCACGTCAACACGCTTCGGCCGCGAGGACCCGACGCGCTCGAATTCCCCTTCCTGCAGCACGCGAAGAAACTTCACCTGAATTTCTGGCAGAAGGTCGCCGATTTCGTCCAGGAAGATCGTGCCGCCGTCGGCAAGCTCGAAGCGCCCCTGTCGCATCGACACGGCACCGGTGAACGCACCCTTCTCATGGCCGAACAGTTCGCTCTCGACCAGCGTGGGCGGCAGCGCCGCACAGTTGACCCGCACCAGCGCGCGGGCATGCCGCCGGCTCCGCTCGTGCAGCGCCCGGGCGAACAGTTCCTTGCCGGTTCCAGTCGGACCGAGCAGCAGCACGTTGGAGTTGGTCGGGCCGACCTGCTCCAGCCGCGCGAGCGCCAGTCGCAGTGCCGCACTCTCGCCGACGATGTCGTCGAAGTCGTGATAGCTCTTGATCTCTTCCTTGAGACACACGTTGTCCGCCTCGAGCCGGGCGTTCAGCCGCTCAATTTCGGCGACGTTGGAACGCAGGGCGGTCTCGTGGCTCCGCCGCTGCAGGGCAGCGCCGAGGATCTCTGACACGAGCTGCAGCCGTTCGACCAGGGGTTGCGGCCATCGGCGGGTCAGCCGGCGGCTCGCGATCACGAGACCGCACACCACCCGGCCGGCGACCGATGCCGGCACTCCGATAACAGAACCGCCCCGCGTCTGGCGCAAAGCCGTCACCTCGCGTGGAACGTCGTCGGGCCGGGAGACGACCACCGGCTCACCGCAGGCAAGCCGTTCGAGGAGCCAATCGTCGGGAGCCGGTGTGTGGTGGCCGTCAGCAGTGTTCGCGGGCCGCGTGGGGAGATGCACACGCGCAACACTTCCAGACTCGGTGAACTCGACGAGCTGACAGTCGTCGACGCATGTTGCCGCAGCGACCTGCTGCAGGACGCCGCCAATCACCGGGTCGAGCCCATCGAAGTCAACGCGTGTCAATTGTCCGGACAGCGTCACGGCCAGCTGCGTGATGCGCTCGAGCTCGGCTTCTGGACGGACACGTGAGGACGACATGTTGAGGACTGACATGGAATCTCCCTCGATGTTCTGAACACGCCGGCTGCGGCTCTCCCTACGGCTCTTTGGACGGCCCTTCACTGGCGTGACGTTCTCCGCGCAGGGCCGAACGGACAGCGTCCACCAGCTCCTCGCCCGCCGCGCCCTTCCGCACGTATCCCAACGCGCCGGTCTCGAAGCCACGCTCCATCAGCAACGGATCGCAATGGACGGTCACGAACACGATCCGTGCGGAGGGACTCCTGCGGAGAATCAGCGTGGCCGCGGCGATCCCGTCGAGACCCGGCATCGAGATGTCGCTGACGATGACATCGGGCGACAGCTGCTCGGCGGCGAGCACCAGCGCCAGACCGTCGTGTACCTCCGCGACCACCTCGAACTCCGGCTGGAGCAGGCCGCGCAGGAGTGCCGAGGTCTCTACATGGTCGTCAGCGAGCAGCAGCCGGGGGTGATACATGGGCCTATCCGTGTGGAACGGCCCTGAGTCTACGGACGTCGGCCTGCGGTGGGAATGGAACCCTACGGATGTGCCGGGGGAAAAACTACGGTGCTGCCTCGGAAAAACTACTGAGTCCCATCACTCTCCTGTCAGCCGATGTTCAATCGCATACCTGACGAGTTCCGCCGTCGAGTCCACGCCGAGGGTCTGCATCATCTGGTACTGTGCGTTTCGACCGTTCGTACGGACAGCTCGAGGGTCGCGGCGATCTGCTTCATGCGCCGTTCTTCCACGATCAGGCGCAGCACGTCCTGTTGTCGCGGCGTGAGCTGCGGCTCGGACGCGTCCGTCGCGACGGACATTCGCTCGATGACCTCTTTCGTCAGCGCCGGCGTCAGGTAAACGCGGCCTTCCAGCGCCTCGCCGATGGCAGTCAAGAGCTCCTCGCCGGCGGAGGTTTCAGCAGAAACCCCGAGGCCCGGGCCCGCATGGCTCAGGTGGTGGTTCGGCGCATGAATTGGTGCACACTCCTCCCGGCCTCGAGGAGCCGGACATGGTCGAGCAAGTCTAGTCTGGATTGCCTCAGGAGGCACAGGCGGCGGTCCGACCAGTAGCTCGGCGGGGCGCGGTGGCGCCGTCGGCGCTGCTCACAGCAGCCCGCGATTCGCTCACGGCCCGTCGTGAGCCTGCGGTTCCCATCCCGGTGGCGTGACGCTCCGAGCGCAAGTTGCGCCATTGTTGGCCGCGCTTTGCTGTTGTTCCGCACACTGTCGTCTGGCCCGGTCCTTGCCATCCCAGAGCTGAACGCGGCATGTGAACTCTGTTCAACACGCCACCGTCCATCAACCCTGATTCCGGGAGAAACGTATGCGCCTCACGCTCGTCGCCCTTCTCTTCCTCCTGCTCACGTCCAGCGCAACCGGCCCCGCGCACGCCGGCCAGAAACCGGTGGGTGCGGCGGCCACTGCCACCGTCACCGCAACCATCAAGGCCATCGACTCGACGAACCGTCTCGTGACCCTGGCGTTCGAGGACGGCACCGTGGATACCGTCACGGCGGGACCCGAAGTGCGGCGATTCAGCGAGCTGAAGGTCGGCGACAAGGTGACGTTCCGATATCAGGAGTCGGCGGTCGTGCAGCTTCGCAAGCCGGGCGACGTCACGCCCCCAGCGTCGGCGACGCAGGGGATCACCCGGAGTGCCGGCGCGAAGCCCGGAGGCACGATGGCGCAGCAGGTCACGGTCAATGTAACGGTCGAAGCGATCGATGCGGCGGTCCCCTCTATCACCGTGAAGACCGACGATGGGCGCCACGTGACGTATCACGTCGAAGACAAGAAGAACCTCGAGGGCGTCAAAGCGGGGGACCGCCTCGCTATCACGCTGACCCGGGCGCTGATGGTCAGCGTCGCCGACGGGAAAGCCGACGTGAAATAGGCGGCGGATTTCAGCAACGCCGAAACGGAGCAACTGTATGTGCCTCTTGCGATTGGCATGTGCGGCGCTGCTGCTGAGCTGGGACGCCGGGCGCGGCCGTCGCGCGGGCAGGCGTTCGGCCTAGCGCCCACATCGCCGTGAACGCTCCCGGCGCAGCGGCTGCCGGAACGGTGACGACCAGGCAGGTGCCCGTGACCATGGCAGCAGGGACGCCGCTCAAGATCCGGCTGGCCACGACGCTCGATTCCGGAAGGCAAAGGCCGGGCCGTCGTACCCGCCTTCAGGGTCGGCGGCCAGGCACGCATGACGCTCGTCCATACGCTCGCCCCGCCGAGCGCGGACGACCGGTTCATCACCTCGTCGATCCCCGTCGGAGACGCGCAGACGGCCGGTGAGGAGTCGCGGACGACCTACTTGCTGGCAGCGAATTTCTGACTGCGCGCCCCACCGCTGGACGGTGAGATCACGCCGGTTGCGGCCGAATACCGGAGTCCGGTAGTCTGGGAGTGCCCATGACATCGCTCCGCAAGCGTCTGCGACGGTGGGCGATCGGCTGCCTCGTCGTACAGGCCGCGTCGCTGAGCGCGCTGGTGCCCGCACACTGCTGTGCCGCGCATGCATCGGTGCACCCGTCAGCCGCTGTGGAGCGGCCGTGTCATCAATCGGCCGCAGCCACCCACTGTCCGATGCCGGCGCCGGACGGCACCGCGTGTCCAATGCACCGGAACCCTGGCCACACCAGCAACCGCCAGGCGGACGGCTCGGGATGTGTCCTGCGGGGGACGTGCGACGGCCCTCGGCCGTTCACGCTGCTTCCCAGTCCGGCCATCCTGCCGGCCTCGGCCGAGATCGTCACGCCCGTTGAAATCCGCTCAGCCGTCATCGACCGGGGAGCACTCCCCATCAGTCGCTTCCAGCCGCCCGACCTCCCGCCACCGCGCGCCTGACCCGTCTTCCTGAGTCACTGAGGGCACCCGCATGCCTTCTGGGTCGATCTCGATCGGCTCGCCCGCCGCCACTCGTCGGCGTCGGTGGAGCCGTACGTGCAGTGGCGAGGTTCATCGTGACGGTATGGAAAGGGCTTGTAGTCGTGAGCGCGTTGCTCACGGCGGCGTCGCCAAGCCTGGCGCAACAGACCGTTGATTACGCCAGTGTCAGCGGGCGCGTGATGGACCCGTCGGGAGCCATCGTGACGGGTGCGGAGGTGATCGCACGGCACACCGAGACGAACCTGACGAGCGCAACGACTGCAGACCAGGACGGGCGTTTCCGACTCCCCTACCTGCGGATCGGCCGCTACCGAATCACCGTCAGTCGGACTGGCTTCGCCGTTGCCACCAGGCAGCTCACGCTGACGGTCGGGAGCGCGTTCGAGCTCCCGGTCGTGCTGAGCCCGCAAGGTGTGACGGCAGCGATCACGGTGAATGCCGACACGCCCGTGCTCGAATCGGCGCGCAGCCAGATTGCGGCCACGTTGTCGGAGCACGAGGTCCGCAACCTGCCGCTCAACGGGCGCAACTTCCTCGACATCGCGCTGCTCGCGCCCGCCGTGGCCCCTCCCAACATCAACAGCACACAGCTCTTCGCAGAAACGTCAGCGGTGGCGGGCGTCGGGTTGTCTGTGGGCAGCCAACGCAATCTGTCAAACAGCTTCCTCGTGGACGGCCTCTCGGCGAACGACGACGCGGCGGGGCTGAGCGGCATGCCTTTCGCTGTGGACGCGGTCGAGCAGTTCCAGGTCGTCACCTCGGGGGGACAAGCGGAGCTCGGGCGGGCGCTCGGCGGCTACGTCAACGTCGTGACCCGCAGCGGCACGAACCACCGTCGCGGGACCGCATATGGGTACTTCCGGGACGACCGGTTCAACGCGGCGAATGCGCTGTCCGGGACAACGCTGCCGATGTCGCAACAACAGTACGGCGCGAGTCTGGGCGGCCCCATGGTGCGCGATCGCACGTTCTTTTTCCTGAATGCCGAGCAGCGTCTGCTGAACCAGACCGGGCTGACGACGATCAGCGACGCCGCCGTCGGGATCATCAACACACGTCTCGCCGCGGTCGGCTATCCAGGGGCGCCGGTCACAACGGGGCTCTTCGACAACCCCGTAGACACCGTGAACCTGCTCGGCAAGGTCGATCATGCCGTCAGCGGGCGCGACCAGCTCGGCCTCCGCTACAGCCTTTATGACATCGCTTCGAAGAACTCCAGGGGCGCCGGCGGGTTCTCCGCGCCGTCGGCATCCGCGGGGCTCGACAATCGCGATCACGCAATCGCCTTCCGCAATGCGCTCACGCTCGGCGCCCGCACGGTCAACGAGACGCGGGCGCAGTTCACGCACAGCGATCTGCGTGCCCCGTCGTCTGACCAGGTCGGCCCGGCGGTCAGCATCGCCGGCGTGGCAACGTTCGGCACGTTGTCGTCGAGCCCCCAGGCACGTCTCAACCGGATGGTTCAGGTTGTTGACAGTCTGTCGCAGCAGAGCGGCGCGCACGCGCTGCGCGCCGGTCTGGATCTGGTGCACAACGACGATCGCATCGCCTTTCCGCGTGCCGTGCAGGGATCGTACGGGTTCTCGTCGTTGGCCAACTTCCTGGTCGGGACCTACAACAACGCGGGCTTCACCCAGACCTTTGGCGCGACCGATGTGGCCCAGAGAAGCACGAACGTCGGAATTTACCTGCAGGACGAATGGAGCACGGCGCCTTCGCTCACCCTCAATATCGGCGTGCGCTACGACCTGCAGTTCCTCGAGACGGTCCACACCGACATGAACAATGTCGCACCCCGCGTGGGGTTTGCGTGGACGCCGCTGGCCTCGCGAGGGCTCGTCGTGCGCGGCAGCGCCGGACGGTTCGTCGACCGCGTGCCTCTGCGGGCGGTGGCGAATGCCCTGCTCTCGGCGGCGAACACAACCGATCTGGGCAACCTCCGTCAGACGAACCTGAGTCTGTCGCCAGGGCAAGCGGGTGCGCCGCGTTTTCCCCACATTCTCGCTGCGCCGGTCCCGTCGGTCACGCTCTTCAACCTGACCACGATGGACCGCGATCTCCAGAACGCGTCGTCGTCGGCAGGCAAGCCTGGAAGTCGAACGGCAGCTTGGCGGACTCGGCAACCTGAGCGTCGGGTACTCGTACCTCGCCGGCCGCGGGCTGCTCCTGGCCGTCAACCAGAACGTCCCGTCCTGCCTACCGTCTGGCACCAACAACGGCTGCCGGCCAAATCCGGCATACGCGAACGACAGCCGCTACTCGTCCGCCGGAAAGTCCAGCTACCACGCCCTGCTCGTCAGCTTCTCGCAGCGGCCCTCGAAGTGGGGGTACTACCGGGCCAGCTACACGCTCTCGAAAGCGATGAACGACGTCGGGGAGTTCTTCTTCAGCGGCCCGATTCGATCCCTTCGATGTGTCGAAGGACTGGGGCCGCGCGGACAGCGACCGGCGGCACCTGTTCGTAGTGTCCGGAGGCGTCAACTCGCCGCTGGATGCGCCGCAGACGACGTGGCAGGCGCTCACGCACGGTTTCCAGGTGAGCACAATGCTGCAGGCGTACTCGGCCGCGCCGTTTACGATCACGTCCGGTGTGACGACGCTGCAGGGCACCACCGGCCGTCCGGTGGTAGACGGAAGGTTCATCCCGCGCAACACCGGCGTGGGCGACGCCTTCTTCACTATGAGCCTGCGCGTGAGCCGTGCATTTGCCCTCGGCGGGCCGGTGCAGCTCGAGGCGATCGCGGAGGTATTCAACCTGACGAACACGGTGAACGAAACCGGGCGCGACGCAAACTTCGGTACGGGGGCCTACCCGACGCACCCGTCAGCGTCCTTCAACCAGGTGACGGTAGTGGGCGATCCGCGCAGTGCACAGTTCGCGTTTCGGCTTCGTTTCTAGAGAAGCCGGCAAATCAGTGTCGAGCCGGAACTTCAGTTCCGGCGGACCCTTTCCACTCGAAATGGATTCACCTGGTACCGCTTACACAACCAGCGGATCCGGTGCTGGCATCGTGCTGGAGACCGTTCCGCCTGCGGAGTGGACGTCTGACGTAGGGCGGTCGGAATACGAACGCCGATGCCGCAATTCCTGCCAGCAACTGGAGAATCGGCTCGCAGTCTGCGGGCCTCTCCGGCGCGCGGCGGATTGATCTAGGGCGCCGGACCGGTGCAACAAGAATCCGCCGGCAAGTGATCGCAGAACCCGGCGATTAGCCGCAACTCACCTTTTCACGGTCATGTGGGGACTTACGGCTGGGTCAGCGCGTACTCATAGTTGTCGACGGTCAACTCGACGTTCTTCTCCGGGTACGTGAGCATCGCCTGGGCCATGTAGGTCGGCCCATTCGGGATGCTCTTGTAGTCGGTGATCAGCGTCGCCGGCTTCCCTTCGTACAGCGTCTTGATCTCGACCCGGCGCATCATCTGCGAGGCCGGATCGATCCACATCGTCATCGAGTCACCCTGCAGCAGCACATTCGCGCCCTTGATCTGCGCGGCGCCTTCCATGGCTCCCTCGCCCTTCCCCTTTGTCGCACCGGCCGCGAACGCCTGCATCTTCTCGGGTGGGAGATGACCGTAGGATGCGACGAGCTGGCCGAGGCCCTGCATCATCTCGCCGAACTCCTCCTTCTTGTTCTCGATGACGTTCTCTTTGACTCGACCGCCGCCGCGCCCGTGCCGGGCTGGTGCCGCTGCGGGCGCCGCTGCCGCTGGCGGCGGGCCGTCAATCGGCGTCTTCTGCAGCTTGCCGTTGGCGTCGTAGCGCACCTGTTCCACCTTGACGTTCTTCGACTCACCTTTCAGTTTGATCTCGGTCCGCGACTTCCAGCTGTACTGGCGTAGCGCCTGTGCGTTCGCCTTCTGGTTCTCTGCGAATGTCGGCTGGCCCTGGGCCAGAAGGAGCATCGAGCTCAGGGCAAACAGAAGCACTGTGACACACGGCCCGCGGACGATTTGATTGGCTCGCATCTACTTACTCCCATCCTTCTGTGGATCTGCGGACACGACCATCGTGTCCCCTTGCGACACATCGCTTCCCGACCCCCGATCGTCGAGTTGTCAAACCGCTGCCGGCGGCGCGGCGCCCGCTATCGTCAGCTTGTTGTAGTAACGCCCGACCCGCCACGCCAG
Organism: Vicinamibacteria bacterium; assembly: GCA_963763095.1. Classification (GTDB taxonomy): domain Bacteria; phylum Acidobacteriota; class Vicinamibacteria; order Vicinamibacterales; family JAENWD01; genus CAVUCH01. The sequence continues at coordinate 144,236 of CAVXNR010000015.1, read as the reverse complement.
AATCAGCGTCGCGACGGCGAGGCCCGCATTCACCCCCGCGAACCCCCGCGAGGACAGCCCGACAACGGTTGTCCCGGCGAAGACGAGCCCCGCCGAAAGCACATCCCCCATCCGGACGAAGAAAGAGTCGATCGCCTGCTTGGCGGCGAACTTCTGCTGGTAGGTACACGGCAGGAACAGCATGTTCCGCACGGTGTTGTTCAGGGAATAGTCGGTCGAGTTCTCGACCACTTTGGCTGCCAGCGCCGCAGTGAGGAAGGGCACGAAGATGAGAATGTTATAGACCCCGAACGAGATGGCCGGAAGGATCATCACCGCCACGGCTACGCCCCGGTGCCTGATGACACGCGAGACCACGAACAGCTGGAGCAGGAGGCCAAGCACGTTGGCCAGTGAGAAATACTTCGCGTAGAAGTCGCCGATGATCTGTCCCTCGCTCAGGCCAGGCGCCGTGCCAGCGGCCACCATCGCGTGGGCGTGTTCCTTGACGATGCTGCCGAGAATGTACTCCCCGGTGGCGTTGATCCAGTTGATGAACAGGATCATGAACGCCATCAGCAGCAGGTACCGCGTCCTGAACACCATCGCGAAGGCGTTCTCGGCTGGGGCGGCCTTGACCTTCTTGACCGGCGCAGCGGCCGGCCGGCGGGCACGCTCCGTGCGGTCGATGTAGTTCGTGAGCAGCAGTTCAAGGCCGAGCACGGCGGCTCCAACCAGCATCAGCTGGAGCACGCCAAAAGGCTCGATCAGACGGTCGGCCACGCGGGCGCCGGCGACCGCGCCGAGCGACGCCCCGAGCCCCACGATGACAAGCAACCGCTCGCCTTCCTCTTTCGAGTAGACGTCGTTGGCAAACGACCAGAACTGCGCCACGATCATGAGGCTGAACACGCCAATCCACACGAAGTAGATGACCCCGAGCGGCACACCCATCTGCCCCAGCACATAGAACACGAGCGGACAGGCGATGAAGAAGATCGTGACCACGTTGATCAGCTTCATGCGCGGAAATCTGGCGACGAGCCGGCCGTATAAGGGAACCAGGAATGCCAGCACGAGCACCTGACCCGCGGACAAGTAGCTTTTCAGCTCCGCGGTGCCCTCGCCGAGGATCAGCGCCTCCCGCACGGTCTTCAGGATGTAGTACGCCATCAGGATCAGGAACACGTTGAGCGCGAGGAGCAGGGCGGTCTTTGCTTCTCCGGGCCGGACCACGGTGAACAGGTTGAGGAGGCGTTCGAAACGGGACGTGCTGGTTTGACCGGTCATGCTGTCACTCCACCCAATGGAGAACGTTGCGGACGATAGACCAGCGCGGCTGGCGCGGCGCGGCACTCTGCCCGAGAATCCAGTGCTTGTACGCCGCGTCGAGGGTGCCGTCCTTGCGCTTCAGGGCGATCCAGGTGTTCACGAACGTGGCCAGCCGCTGATCGCGTTTGCCGATCGGATACGCGAGCGGCACGCGGATGGGATCTGGGCCTGGCACGACCACCGAATAGGCCGGATACATTAAGGTCCATGCTGACCCGCGCTCGGCCGGCAGCACCACGGCGTCGGCGTGCATGACTGCCCGGTCGAACAGCGGCTTGATGGTGGCGCTGTGCACCTGGATGGTGGCACGCGGCAGGAGGTCGCGCAGCTTGCGGATGTAGTACGGGACATTGGGAACCGCGATCGTCAGCGCGCCTCGATCGCGAATGCTCTCCCAGCTCGCATACAGATCGCGCTGGTCATCCGGAACGACGAACGCCAGGGTCTCGTCCAGATACGAATCCGAGAAGAGCACGTCCTTCGCGCGGTCGGTCGTGACGGGGACCCCTGACATCACGAGATCACAATACCCGTCCGCGAGTTGCGCCGCGAGCCGTTCACGATCCACCGGCACGAAGGCGAGGGTGACACCCATTTCGCGCGCCAGGCGATGCGCGAGCTCGACGTCGAAGCCCACCAGGTCTCCGCGCTCATTGAAGAAGGCGAAGGGCAGCGCCTCGGTCATGTAGCCGACACGCAGCACCTTGCGCGCCTCGATGGTCTCGAGCGGCGGCAGGTTCGTCGCGGGCGCCGGCGACTCGGTGCGAGCGACAGTGGCTTCGACCGGGTCCCGCAGCAGACGCATGGACGCCAGCACTTTGTCCTTCGAGTACTCCGAGGACAGACCGGTGGCGAACAGCAGACGCGTGCCGCCGAGAACCACGATCACGAGCACGGCGGTCACGCCGGCGTACCACAGCAGTGGTCCGCGCCGCCAGCGCAGGTGGCCCGTGACCGCGCAGGACACGAGAAGCGCGACGGTCAGCGTGTGCACCGCCGCCACGAGCGACCCGACCCGGGAGTTGATCACGCCCGTCGCGAGGAACAGCTGAAAGGTATCGGCGGGTATCCGGAACAGATCGAGCAGAAACGGCACGGCGGCGGTGAGGCTGCCGAAGAAGGTCACGACGCCGGCCAGCGCCAGCTGCGGGTAACCGGACAACGGCACCGGGGCGTCGGCGAACCAGCCCGCGAAGAGCACGAAGCTGAGGGAGAGCAGCTTCCCTGTATGGGGGAAGTTGAAAGACGCCGGTACGATGACTTCCGTCAGCCGCGCCGGCTCGTCGTCGCCGGGACGGAGCCGGTCGAGCAGTGTGCGGCTGGCATGCATCAGGCCCGGCAGCACGATGAAGAGATCACCGGCGATGAACGCGGTGACGAGCGAGTCGCGCGACTCGCCGAGGACGTCCCTCGCTCGAATCGGGGTCAGCGCGGCGACCAGTCCCGGAAGGACCCACAGGCTGATCATCAGCGCCACGGCCACGTACGCCACGAGGTATATCTGCAGACGGCCCATCTGCTCCAGGCTCAGCGTGCCCGCCGCAGTGGCGGCAATCGCAAACAGTCCATAGGGCGTGAGGCGGGTCACGAACCGAGTGGCCGCGGAGATCGCGTCTCTGGCGACCTGCAGGACGTCGAGCAGACGCTCCCGGCGTTCGACGCCGATGAGGGCGATTCCCAGGATGAGCGAGAAGAGGACCACGGCGGGCACGACGTTGTTCGCCAGCGCATTGAACGGATTCGCCGGAATGTACAGGTCGATGAAGTTGAAGTCGGGCCGCCGCTCGACCAGGCTCGAGCTGAAGAACGAGGCGTTTTCGACCGCGGGGAACGTCAGCGGGATCAGGAAGGCGAACGAGAGCGCGACGAGCCACAGACCGCCAATCACGGCGACGGCTCGCAGGCCCAGCGTGCGGACCTCCGCGGGCCGCAGCGAGCCGAGACTGGTGATGATCGAGACGGTGATGTAGGGCAACACCATCATCTGGAGCAGCTTGACGAAGCCGTCGGCCGCAAACTTCAGCACCGCCGCCTGCTCGCCGAAGAACAGTCCGGTGAGGACGCCAAGGACGAGCCCGGCAAGGATCTGTCGAGAGAACGTCATGAGCCGCAGCCCGTAAGAGCAAGAAAGCGACCGCCACGGCACGACTGTGGCCGCCGAAATCCCGCTCAATCAAGGTGACTCGTGCCCGCACTCACAGCGGGCTGTCATCATCGCGACCAGTGGCGGTGTCAGCCGCCGTCCGGAATTCTACGGCAGGCCGCCGCGGCGTCACCTCGACGCCTCAAGACGGGTGCGCGCGGAGTCTCCGGTACCGGCGGATGAGTGCGTTGGTCGAGCTGTCGTGGTTCAGGGGAGGCTCGTCGCCCGCGGCGAGCTCGGCGACGATTCGCTGCGCCAGCACCTTCCCGAGTTCGACGCCCCACTGGTCGAAAGAGTCGAGGTTCCAGACCACGCCCTGGGTGAACACGCTGTGCTCGTAGAGGGCAACCAGTCGTCCGAGCGCCGCGGGAGTGAGACGCGGGAGCAGCATCGTGTTGGACGGCCGGTTCCCCTCGAACGTTCGATGGGGGACCAGCCAGTCGGGTGTTCCTTCACTCTGCACTCTCTCGGGTGTCTTGCCGAACGCCAGGGCTTCTCCCTGAGCGAACACGTTGGCGAGGAGCACGTCGTGGTGCGGCCCGAGCGGATTGAGCGTCTCCCCGAACGCGATGAAGTCGCACGGGATCAGCCGTGTGCCCTGGTGGATCAACTGGTAGAACGAGTGCTGGCCGTTGGTGCCCGGTTCGCCCCAGTAGATCGGACTGGTGTCGTACCAGACCTCACGGCCGTCGAGCGTCACCTGCTTGCCGTTGCTCTCCATCGTCAACTGCTGCAGGTAGGCCGGGAAGCGTTTCAGGTACTGCTCGTACGGCAACACCGCGACCGTGTGCGCTCCGAGGAAGTTCGTGTTCCAGACGCCCAGAAGACCCATGAGCGCCGGCACGTTCTCGGACAACGGCGCGGTGCGGAAGTGCTCGTCGATCTCGTGGAAGCCGTCGAGCATGGCGCGGAAATGCCCTGGACCGACAGCGATCATGGTTGACAGGCCGATTGCGGAATCCATGGAGTACCGGCCGCCGACCCAGTCCCAGAACCCGAACATGTTCGCGGTGTCGATGCCGAATGCCGCGACTTCGCCGGCGTTGGTCGAAACCGCTACGAAGTGCTTGGCGACCGAGGCCGGGTCGCCTCCGAGACCCGCCAGCGACCACTCGCGCGCGGTACGGGCGTTGGTCATCGTTTCGAGCGTCGTGAACGTCTTGGATGACACGATGAACAGCGTGACCTCCGGGTCGAGGTCGCGCACCGCTTCGGCGAAGTCGCTGCCGTCGACATTTGAGACGAACCGGAACGTCAGGCTCCGGTCGCTGTAGTACCTGAGCGCCTCGTAAGCCATGACAGGCCCCAGGTCGGAGCCGCCGATCCCGAGATTGACGATGTTTCGTATCGGCCTGGCGGTGTAGCCGTGCCACGCGCCGCTGCGGACGCGATTCGCGAAGTCCGCCATCCGATCGAGCACGGCATGCACCTCGGGCACCACGTTCTCGCCGTCCACCAGGATCGATCCGCCGCGCGGTGCCCGCAGTGCTACGTGGAGTACGGCTCTCTTCTCCGAGGCGTTGATCTTCTCGCCACGGAACATTGCATCAATCCGCGAGCGCAGCCCGCGCTCCTCCGCAAGCCGGACGAGCAGCGCCACGGTCTCGTCAGTGATTCGGTTCTTCGAGTAGTCGAAGTACAGGCCTGGAGCCTCTGCTGTCAGACGTTCACCGCGCCCGGGATCCTGCGCGAACAACTCACGGAGATGCACGGCGCCAATGCGGCGATGGTGCTCTTCCAGTGCTTTCCAGGCCGGTAGCTGGGTGATGTCTCCGGTGCCGCTGGTCATGGATGCTTCCTGTCGACGCGTCAGCCGTCACGTGCGGGTTGAAGGGCTCGTGCGCCGCCCGTCGCGGGGTTTCGTGTCAGCGAAGCGTCCAATCTAGCAGAACACCGGTCCAGGGAACTTCCGCGTATACCAGAATCAAGAGAAACACGGTACCGATTGGCTACTGCACAGCGCCGTAGCGTCCAAGGGTCGCTGCGCCTTCCTCGCCCACCACGGCAACACGGTGTCCCACAGCCGCATGGTCGACCTCGACGCGTTGCAGGCGTTGTCCCCAACCGTGGGGAGCCACTCACGACAGGCGGTCACTGCTAATCGACCGTCCGCCGCACACCCCGGGACGGGGCCGGTCAAGTGGCCGGAAAAGCGCGGGTTGATGCCGCGACGGCCCACCGGCGTTCTGGCCGGGGTCTTGCCCCATGCCACATTCCGTGGACTGCCGCATACAGGTGTTCGATGTACGGGGGATCCGGACCGTCAGCGTGGCCGGGCGGCTCGCACACGCGCACATTCCGGACTTGCTGACGGCCTGCGGCGAGGTGTCGGCGGCGCTGCAGGTGGATCTGAGCGACGTGGTGTCAGCCGACGCCATCGCCGTCGATGCCCTCTGGCGGATCCAGGATGGCGGTGCACAGTTCGTCGGTGTGCCCCAGTACATCCAACTGAAGTTCGACTCGCTCACAGCACCGCGCCGGCGAGAGTGAGCGCCGCGGCGGTCGCCAGTAATCCGGCACGCCATCGAGAGTCGAGAACCTTTACGACAGGCGACCGCAAACAGGGAGAAGCCAATGAGATCAATCTCTTCAGGACTAATCGCGGCCTCGTTTCAATAGAGGAGGCGGCTCCGAATGCGGCCCACACTGTCCTCGTGTCGAGCTCACTCGTATCTTCGAGCACTCATCGTGAGGAGACATCGGCTATGAAACACCACAACATGCGTGCGCTGCTCGCCCCTGGACAAGCCTTGGCCGCTGCCGTGATGGCGACGGCCCTGCTCGCCCCTTCGGCGGCTTCCGGGCAGAACGTAAAGGAGAGCTTCACCGGCTTCGCGATCAACATGAACAGCTTGCCGAGGACCGCAACGGTGGATTTCACCATCCAGCGCTGGTCCACGGACGAAGAGCGGGCGCAATTGCTCGCGATCCTCAAAGAGGAGAAGGACCCCCACAAACTGAATCAGAAGCTGCTCAGTGCGCTGCAGAAGATGCCCAAGGTCGGCTACATTCGGACGTCTACCTCGCTTGCCTGGGATCTGCACTACGCCCGCCAGAGCCCGCTCGAGGAGGGAGGACGGCGGATCGTCCTCGCCACCGATCGCCCGATCGGCTTCCGCGAGGCCAGCAACCAGCCCCGAACGATGGACTACCCCTTCACTATCATCGAGGTGCAAATGGAGAAGACGGAGAAGGGGGAGAAGGGCGTAGGCAAGATTCTCGGCGCCACGAAGATCTTCATCGACAAGGAGAACAACGTCGTGTTCGAGAACTACGGCATTGAACCAGTGCGGTTCAACGAGATCAAGAAAGTCAAATAGCGGCAACAGGGACAGACTGGGTGGCGTGAAATTCGACGGCTGCGGTGAGTGGAGGTCCTGATGGGCCACGCATTGGTGATTGGCAAAGACGGAGCGCTGGCCGCTGCTCTCCAGGCCGGTGGCACGAGGCGCGGGCACGAGGTACGTCGATGCAGCGGTAACGTCGAGGCGGTGCAGCTCGTACGTCAGCACCCGGTCGATGTCGTCGTGACCGATACGGAGACCTCGATTGAGGAAGATCTTGCGCTGGCCCGTGAGCTGGCGAGCACGCGGCCTGGCGTGAGAATGATCGTGCTTGCACCGGCAGCCACTCACGGCGACTTGATGGCGGCGCTTCGCGCGCACGTGTTCGCCTGTTTCACACCGCCGTTCGAGCCCGGTGACATCATCAATATGCTCTGGTCGGCGCTGGACGCGTCCGGCTGGCAGGACGGCCTCGAGCTCGTGTCGGGCCTCCCTCACTGGTTCACCCTGCGTGTGTCATGTCATCTGCTCACCGCCGAGCGCCTTGTTCGATTCATGACGGAGCATCTCAGCTCCCTGCCCGCCGACGAACGCGATCTGCTCATTGCCGCGTTCCGCGAGTTGCTCCTCAATGCCATGGAGCACGGAGCGGGCTTCGACGACGGCAAAGTCGTCGAGGTGACAGCCGCCAGGACCGCACGCGCGATCGTCTATCACGTGCGGGATCCGGGCACCGGCTTCAACCGCCAGGCGCTGGCGCATGCCGCCATGTCGCCTGATGCCGACGCGGTGGTGGCCAGTGCCCTGCGCCGCTCCGAAATGGGCCTGCGTCCCGGCGGCTTCGGGATGCTCATCGCACGGACTGTTGCTGACGAACTTGTCTACAACGAATTCGGGAACGAGGTCCTCCTGGTGAAACACCTGGACTGACAGCGTCGCAGGTCCGCGGCTCGAAATTGCCACCCAGCCACATCCCCGGGATACCGTCAGGGATCCGCTCCGCGGCTGCTCGGCATCCCGCCGGTCCTTGCGTTTGTCGCCACCGACGTCCGCATCCATCGCGGCAAGCCGGCGGCAGCCACCGGGCGGGGATACTGAGCGCCCGCACCCCAGCTTGCCCCGCCGTGTAGAATCGCCTCCTCACATGCCGGACACGATTGGCCAATACCGACTGGGGGCGAAGCTTGGCGAAGGAGGGATGGGGGTCGTCTATGCCGCGGCCGACGAGCGCCTCCACCGCCAGGTGGCGATCAAGATGCTGCGCGGCGCTAGCCGTGATCCCCAGTCTCGCGAGCGACTCTGGCGCGAGGCGCGCGCCGCCGCGAGCGTGTCGCACCCCAACGTCTGCCAGTTGTACGAGGTCGGCGAGGCGGACGGGGAGCTCTTCATCGCGATGGAGCTGCTCGACGGCGAGTCCGTCGCGGCACGGCTGGCGCGCGGGCCCATTCCGCTCGCCGCGAGCGCCGACATCACGCGGGCCATCCTCTCGGCGCTCTCCGCGATTCACGCGCGCGGGATCGTCCATCGCGACCTGAAGCCATCCAACATCTTCCTCACGCCACACGGCGTGAAGCTGCTCGACTTCGGTCTGGCCCGCGCCGCACAGGACGCAAACGACCAGACACATGCCGGCATCACCATGGCCGGGACGGTGGTCGGCACGCCGCATTACATGTCGCCCGAACAGCTCACGGGGGATCCGCTCGACGCGCGATCGGACCTGTTCGCCGTGGGCGCCATATTGTTTGAGCTCCTCGTCGGCGCCACGGCGTTTCCGGGGAAGACGACGGCGCAGGTCTTCCACGGGGTGATGTACGAGCCGCTGCCGTCGGTGGGCGGCTCCCCTGCCCTTGCCGCCGTCGACCGGGTGATCCATCGCGCGACCGCGAAGAGGCCGGCGGACCGTTATCCCGACGCCGTGGCGATGGCGGAGGATCTCGGCGCCGCCCTGAGGCTGGCCGATTCAGGAGAAACGCCGGCTGCCCGCAGGATGACGCGGCTCATCGTGCTGCCGTTCCGGATGCTCCGGCCGGATCCGGAGATCGACTTCCTCTCGTTCAGCCTTGCCGATGCGATCACCGCCTCACTCGGCACTCTTGAATCGCTGGTGGTGCGATCCAGCCTCGCGGCCGCACGGTTCAAGGCCGACGGCCCCGATCTGAGCGCGCTTGCGTCCGAGCTGGACGTGGACGCGGCCATCACCGGCACGCTGCTCCGCGCCGGGACGCAGGTACGCGTGGCCACGCAGCTCGTGGAGGCGCAAGGCGGGCGGCTGCTCTGGTCCCACACGGCGCAGGTGCCGCTGCACGATGCCTTTCAGCTCCAGGACGATCTCACCCACCGCATCGTCGAGTCGCTCGCGCTGCCGCTCTCCACGCGCGAACAGCGGTTGCTGTCGCACGACGCGCCGGCAACCGCCCGATCGTACGAGTACTACCTGCGCGCGAACGAGCTGGCATCGGATCCCAGGAGCTGGTCGATTGCCCGCGATCTCTACGAGCAGGCGCTGCAGGACGATCCATGCTATGCGCCGGCCTGGGCGCGGCTCGGGCGGGTGCACAGGCTGATTGGAAAGCTGGGCGGCGGCAGTAGTGAGGACCTGGCGCGCGCGGAAGCCGCACTGCAGCGGGCCCTCGAGTTGAATCCGGATCTGCCGCTTGCGCACAACCTCACGGCCCAGTTGGACATCGATCGGGGCCGCGCCCGCGACGCGATGGTGAGGCTTCTCAATCAGGCGGCGCGACGGAGCACGGATGCGGAGTTGTTTGCGGGGCTCGTGTACGCGTGCCGCTACTGCGGGCTGCTCGGCGCCTCCCGCCGGGCGGATGCGCGGGCCCGTCGGCTCGATCCGTCGATCAAGACATCGGTGATCCACACGCTCTGGATGCTGCGCGAGCACGAAGCCGTCCTGGCGAGCACGGTCGACGCAGCGGTCGTGATGGCCTTCTCGCTGGTGGCGCTCGGGCGCGAGGCCGAGGCGCTCGAGTTCCTTGGCGACAAGAGCCAGAAGGTGCCAGCGAAGATTGCGCAGATCATCGGGGCGTTGCAAGCGCTGCTGGAGGGGCGGCGGGCCGAATCGATCGCCACCCTGGTGGCGATGGCGCCGGAGTTCCGCGACGCCGAGGGCCTCTATTACATGGCGCGACAACTGGCGTACGCCGGAGCCGCCGAGGAGGCGGTCGCCGTCCTCGAGCAGGCCACGGCTGCGGGCTTCTTCTGCTATCCGGTGCTTGCATCCGACGAATGGCTGGATTCCGCGCGCCATCTGCCCGCGTTCGTTGCCGTGCTCCGCCGAGCGCAGGAGGAGCACGAGCTAGCCGTGGCCGCGTTTGCCACCGCCGGCGGTGAGCGCATTCTCGGAACGGATTGACCGATCACACAGGGAACGCCCCGGCGGTGCTGGTGGGACCCTTCGCCTCCTCGATTACGCTCTTGTAGCGTGCCGCCAGCAGGCCTGTCGCCGCGCTGATATCGATATCCGCGATGAGCAGACCGTCTTCGCCGTAGGGCTGATAGCTGAGGAGCGTCCCATCGGGACGTACGAACGCAGAGGTGCTGGGCGAGCCTTCGCTGGCGAAGTTCACCGTCGCGAAGTAGCACGTGTTCTCGGCCGCCCGGCACAACGCGGCCTTCTCGTGGAACGTATTCGCGGGATCGGCGAAGGACGTCGGCCGGTAGGAATCGGCGTCGGCCTGGTGGAAGTGCGGGTGAAAGACCAACTGGGCGCCGTGTCGCACGGCCCAGCGAACAGTTTCGGGATAGCGCCAGCCTTCGTGACAGATCACGACGCCGAACGTCAGGGGGCCAGCCTGGAATACCCGGCGGTGAGAGCCAGGTGAGTAGGTGCCCTCTTCGCTCGGGTCGATCTGCACCTTGTCCTGGAATCCCGCGACCGACCCGTCCTGGTTGATAACCAGCGCCGTCGGTATCAACGTGCCGTCGACCAGACGCTCCGTGCCAAGGACGACGCCAACGCCTCCAGCCGCGGCGGCCTGACCGATGGCGAACCAGGCGCGGCGGAGGAACTCCGGGTCCGCAGGCGGCACGCGCATGCCCATACCCCGGTACCCAGGAACAAAGCACTCGGGAAAGCAGATCAGCCGCGCTCCGTTGCGCGAGGCCTCCTCGATCGCCTGCCGGGCGAGGATGACCGACTCGTCCGGCGTCGAGGGGAAGCGGACGTTGGCGAGGGCAATCCGGAACGAGTCCACGAGTTCTTCTCCTCGAGTGCGACAGCCAGGCAACGTCTATGTCCTGGCAATCGCATGCCTCCCGCGTGTGCGTGCTCCGCAGCGGCTCTCATGATCCCATGGCGCGATCCGGCCCACAATACCCGGACGAGCATGCCATTTCCTGCCTTCATCCCCCCGATGGCCGCGCACAACGTCACTGAGCTTCCCGAAGGCCCGGGATGGGAGTACGAGGTAAAGTTCGACGGGTATCGCGCGATTCTGCTGAAGGGGGGCGAGCGCGTCGAAATCCGGTCACGCAACAACAAGGACCTGACGCGCACGTATCCCTCGGTTCATGCTGCCGGCCGGACGTTGAAGGCCCGGAGCGCGATCCTCGATGGTGAGGTCGTTGCGCTGGACCGCTCGGGCCGACCCTCATTCCAGGCACTCCAGCATCGCACCGCCCACCCTCAGCACGCCATCGTCTACTACGCCTTCGACCTGCTGCGCCTGGATGACGAAGACCTCATGTCACTACCGCTCGTCGCGCGACGACAGCAACTGGCCACCGTTGTCACCGGCTCGGGCATCCTGCTCTCGGAGACCCTCGACGGCAGCGCTGCCGATGTGATCCATGCCGTCCGTGCGCTCGGCCTCGAGGGCATCGTCGCGAAACGCACGGACTCGCGTTACCTGCCGGGCGAGCGGAGCTCCTCGTGGCTCAAGCTGAAACTCGATCGCCAGCAGGAGTTCGTCATCGGCGGATACCGGCCCGGCACGCATGGCGTGGATGCGCTGCTGGTCGGCTACTCCGAAGGCAAGCAGCTACGGTTCGCGGGCAAGGTGCGGGCGGGGTTCACGCCGCACCTGAGACGGGAGGTTCACGCGCAGCTCCAGCCGCTGCACGCGGACCGATGCCCGTTCGTGGATCTCCCCAGCAGCAAGACGACTCACTGGGGCGGCGGCGTCACAGCGGAACAGATGCGCGAAATGCAATGGGTCACGCCGGCGCTGGTGGCGCAGATCCGGTTCGTGGAGTGGACAGCCGAGGGGCACCTGCGCCACGCGGCCTACCTCGGTCTTCGCACCGACAAGAAGGCTGGTGCCGTGCGCCGGGAGACCTAGTGGCCTAGTCCTCACCCCGGCCGGCGCCGGGCGAGGACTACTCACGCAGATGCTGCACTGTGTATTGACACCGCGCGAGCCCCTGCGCCTCCGCCAGGAGGAGCACCTTCTCACCGACGTCCGCCAGCTGAGACAAATCCTCATCATCGGCAGCCGCCGACATCGTCCGCGCAACGCTGGCGAACAACGTCACCGACGACATCAGCTTCAGCGCATCGACCCGCGAACCCATCAGCGTCGCCAGAGAAGTTCCGCGCTGAAGTTGGTCGGCAACGGTGCTGATTCCACTAAGCAAGCGGGACCTCAGTACCCGGTGAGACAGGTACTCGCTCGCCTCGTCGCGACCCGCGATCCCGAATCGGCGAGACGTTGCTGACACGCCCAGGCCCGCGAGCTGAGGGAACACGTACCAGATCCAGTGGCTTCGCTTACGGCCGGCGCGCAATTCTCCCAGTGCGACCTCCCAGCCAGCCTCCGGGTCGTCCTGGGCTTGGACGAAGCGATCCACTCGTGCCACGGCCGTCCTGATCGTCACGAACCGAACCCGTCCAGTGCACCCGCCAGCCCCGCCTTCGGGGGCTCGAACCGGACGTCCACCGGCGTTCCGTCCCGCTCGCGTGCCTTCAGTCGCAGGTCATCGATGCGCTGGCGCTTCACGTCGAAGCGCTGTCCAAAGCCTGCGACGAACACATCGAGGGTGGAGGTGAACCTGCTCCGGGCGGCGATCCGCGAGACGGTGATCCGGTACTGCTGATTGATCCAGATCTCCACATCGAGCCAGTCGCGCGAGGTCTGATTGTCGACGGTGAGCAGGTTGCGCTGTATCTGGATCGGACGCGAGACCTGGCTCGAACAGGCGGCGGCCATGGTGCAGATCAGGAGAGCGGTGCGAACGGAACGTGCGATTGAGGGCAAGCCACAGGCATCCTGCTTCAACACGGCGACCGTGCGCAAGCGCGCAGCTCGATGACTTCGTACAGCGCTGGTGGGGTGGTGCAGAACACACTGGAGTGCTGCGCCAGCAGCGCAGATCGCCACCACCGCTGTCACCGTGCGCGGTGTTGAAGAAGCGCTCGGCACTCGGTTGCACTCGTCGGACTGAAGCCATGACGCCGGCTCATCCACTGGCGCGATCGTGATCCCCTGCCTCATCCGCACGCTCGTGAGGGGAGCAACGTCCCCAGGTACAGTGACCGCCGGCTTATGCCTGAGGCGCTCATCTCCGAGGAGGCTGATCAGTATCCGGTGCGCTCCACCCGGCCCGGTTTCTGCACACCACCTCACGGCGGTCCCTTCCGCGCTGACCGAGTACCCAAGGTGGGTAACGGCGGGGGCCACTCAGGGTACCGGAGACCACATGGCCAGGGTTCTCGAACGAGCGGCGCGTGTCTCGTATGCATTCGTGGTGATGAACTATGCCGCTGTGGCCGGGCTCATCAGCCTCGTCCGTCGCGATCGGATCTGGCGCCCGTAGCTCACGTTCATCTGGCCGCCCCTAGCTCATGTTCAATCCCAACGCCGTTGCCGCCGTGTTCTTCCTCGTAGGCAGCGTCTCCCGCTGACTTCCCTCGCTCCGGCACGTGCCAGCGCCACGTCCATCAACACACGGTTGCGCCAGCGCTCCAAACTGAGGTAGAAGGATCTCGTCCTGAACATCCTGCCCCGACGGGCACCAGCCCTCCGCGGCGGCTCTGCCGCCCGATGATGCGCGACGCATTGCCGCGCACGCCGGGGGCTTCATGACGAGGAGACTGGCATGAGCGGACCACTTCCGATTGGCAGCAACGCACCCGACTTCACCGCCAAGACGACCGAAGGCTCTATCCGCTTCCACGAGTGGCTCGGCGATTCGTGGGGCGTCCTGTTCTCGCACCCGAAGGACTTCACGCCCGTCTGCACGACCGAGCTCGGCTACATGGCGCGGATGAAGCCCGAGTTCGACCGCCGCAACGTGAAGATCATCGGCTTGAGCGTCGATCCGCTCGAGAGCCATCACGGCTGGGCGAAGGACATCGCGGAAACGCAAGGCACCGCGCCCAACTACCCGATGATCGCGGACGCCGACCTGGCGGTCTCCAAGCTCTACGGAATGCTGCCCGCCGAAGCCGGCGAGAGCTGCGATGGGCGCACGGCCATGGACAACCAGACGGTGCGGAACGTGTACGTCATCGGCCCGGACAAGAAGATCAAGCTGGTGATCTCGTACCCGATGAGCACGGGGCGCAACTTCGACGAGGTGCTGCGGGTCATCGACTCGATGCAGCTGACTGCCAAGTACAAGGTGGCGACGCCCGTGAACTGGCGTGAGGGCGACAACGTGATCATCCTGCCGTCGGTAACGGAAGCCGAGGCGAAGGAGCGATATCCCGAGGGGTGGACGGCGCCGCGGCCGTACCTGCGCTACGTGCCGCAGCCGCGATCCTGAGTTCCACCGCTGCATCCCGTTTGACTCCCGGGGCTGCGTGTAGCAGCTAGCAGCGCCCGGGGGTCGCTTCTACCGGCCGAGCGCATCAGGGCGCCACCTTCCGCAGATCGATTTCATCGAACCAGAAGTCCTCGTTCGGGACGTCGAGTTTCAGCTCGACGACCTCCGCCTCCTTGTTCAGGATGAATTGCGCTGTCCCTTCCGAGAACCACGGGAAATCGTGGCGCCACGCCAGGACGAACGTGTCCAGCTGCAGGTGCGTCAGATCGGCCACGAGCTGCGGGTTGGCGACGAGCCGCATCACCGGCTTGCCGTCTTCGATCATGACGACCGCGTCGCCGTAGAACCGGCCGGTGTAGCGCCCGGCGTACTGCTGGAGCGGAACCGACGGCTTCGTTCCAGGCACACGCACCTGCCGCACATTGGCCACCCGTGCCGCGCGCGTCCGTTGGTGCGCTCGCGCGCGTTCGAGTGCTTCAGCGCTCCAGTCGCGCGCGGGGAGATCCGCGGGCAGATCAAGGTACGCGTCGATGACGCGCATGACGAGCGCATCACCGATGCCGGTCATGCCGTTCGTGAGCACGACCACCCCGAGACGCTCGTCGGGCACGACCGCCACCGCGGAGTACATGCCGTCCAGCCCGCCTCCATGCGACGCGATCAAGCGTCCATGATAGTCACGCAGCATCCACCCGAGCCCGTACCCGTTGAAATGCGTGGTCGGTTCTGCGGTTTCCGACTCCCTGCTGATCCTGATCGAGACGTGCGGCGTCCACATCGTCCGCGCCTGCTCGTCGCTGAAGTACTGGCGGCCGTCGAGCGTGCCGCGTCCGAGCTGCAGGAGCAGCCAGCGGGTCATGTCGCGTGCAGACGAGACGAGACCGCCCGCCGCGCCGCCCGCCCCCGAGCTGTACCACGGGTACGGGCGGGACCCCGTGCCCACCGGCCCATGTGGCGTGGCGACATTCTCGTGGCCCGGGACCGCCCTCACGGATGTCAGGGTGTCGTTCATGCCCAGCGGAGCGAGGAATTGCGCCTGCACGAAGGCCTCCCACGTGGTGCCGCTCGCGGCGGCGACCACCTGCCCTGCCGCCAGGAACATCAGGTTCGAGTAGCCGAACGTGGTCCGGAACGGGGACCGCGGCTGCAGGTAGCGCACCCGGAGCAGGACGTCGTGGACGTCGAGAGTCGTGTTGTACCAGAGCAGATCGCCGCTGAAGGTGCCCAGGCCGCTGCGGTGGGACAGCAGATCGCGGATGCGCAGGTCGGCTGACGCCACAGGGTCCTGCAGCTCGAAGCGCGGCAGGTACTGCGTACCGGCTCGTCCCATTCCAGCTTCTGCTGATCCACGAGCGCCGCGACGGCCGCGGCGGTGAACGCCTTCGTGTTCGAGGCAATGGCGAACAGCGTCCGTTCGTCCACATGTTCGGGCTTCCCTCGCTCGCGTACGCCGTATCCCTTCTGGAGGACGACCCGTCCGTCTTTGACGATGGCAACGGACATCCCTGGGACCTCCCAGTCGGCCAGCGCCCTGGTGAAGTACGCATCGAGTGCGCCCACGTCGGGAGGCGCCTGCGCTGAGACGCTCGAGGCGACGCCGAGCAGGAAGACGAAGAGGCACGCACGCAACGTTGCACGGCCGCGTACCTTCGTCCTCGCACGCGTCCCGGTACGCGTGCAGGCTGCCGAGAGGATGATCGCCGGCACGACACCGATGTCGTACATGAATGCCGCCGGGCACGGGATGCGCATGGCGCATCCTACTCTCCAGTCGGCGTTCGAAGCAGTGTCGGATGAACTCGAGCGTGGTGGGATGCGGGAGGAACCGGCGATGCGCTCACGCGCGATCGCCAGTCCTGATCATCCCGGCGGGCCGACGCGGCCGGGACGTGGACTGCGACCGCGCGTGAGTGCCCAAAACAGGTCTACTTGGCCGTCATCGCCTTCTGCTTGATCTTGACCGCGCTCGCGTGCATCTTTCCGTCCATCTCGTGATACGTGACCGAGACGATGTCCCCCTTGCCTACGGTATCCGACAACGTCAATTTCTCTCCGGCTGCAGCCTTCTCGTTCGACTTCGTCGTCAGTCCCTTCCCCGTCACCTTGGTCATGCTGTCGACGACGAACGTCATCGGCTCGCTTCCCTTGTTAATCGTCAAAGAGTCACCTGCCGCCGCGGTGACCGTACCCTGAACCGTCGTCGACTTGGGCTTTTCTTGCGCCATCACTCCCGTGGTCACGATCGCCGCCATCAGCAGCGCCAGCACGACTCGCGATGCATGCCTCATAGAACCTCCGATGAATTCGCCCGGGTCAGCGCCCGGACACTGTGAGTATGCGCAGGTGAACGCCGTAACCGTAGGACCTCTGCAGGCCCGAGTCAAGGGGTAGCTCACATGAGCGGCCGTTTGAGCGCTGACGAATGGCCGGGCTGGCCAAGGCGTGCGCTATCATGCCGGGCGTGATTCGACACACGGCGGCTCACCTGTCGTTTCTGCTGCTCGCCCTGGCCGTGGTTCCTGCGCGGGCGCAGGAACGGGGGACGCCCCCTGCCGCACGGGGTGACGTGCTCGTCATCCTCTGGTTCGACACGGAAGACTATCTCCTGCCGGCGAGCGACGATGCAGCTGCGCGGGTTGCCGAGATCCTGTCGGCCCGCGGCGTGCGAAGCACGTTCAAGGTGGTCGGCGAGAAGGCGCGCGTTCTCGAGCGACGTGGCCGCACCGACGTAATCGCGGCCTTGAAGCGCCACGATATCGGGTACCACTCGAACCTGCACTCGGTTCATCCCACGCCGGCCGAGTATCTCGCAGATACCGGGTGGAGCGACGGCGTGGCCGAGTTCATCCGGCGCGAAGGCGGTGGCGCACGGGACGTGATGCGGGTGTTCGACGTGCCGTTCCTCAGTTGCTACGGGCAGCCCGGATCATCGTGGGCACCGCAGGCGTTCGCCGCGTTGCGAGATATCGGCGTGGTGACGCCCGCGGGTGTGCCCGCCTACGTGGACGAAGGGACGCACGTCGGGCTCGGGGAGCAGCCGTTCTGGTATGACGGAGTGCTGACGGTCTTCAACATGGGCCGAAACGCCACGCGCATGGAGCTCCACGAGGCGGGTGGTCTGGAGCAGGGGCAGGCAGATTTCAAGGCCGCATACGATCGCCTCCGGACGGAGGGCGGCGGGCTGGTCAGCATCTACTACCATCCGGCCGAGTGGGTGCACCGTGAGTTCTGGGATGCCGTGAACTTCACGCGAGGCGCCAACCCGCCGCGTGAAGACTGGAAGGCGCCGAGCCAGCGATCCGCCGCCGAGACCGAGGCTGCCTTCACCCGGTTTGCGGCGTACATCGATTTCCAGCGTGCGCTGCCCGGCGTGCGGCACATCACGGCCGCCGACCTCGCGACCATCTATCACAACCGGGTCGGCGAACAGGGTGCCGATCGCGCGGCGGTGAGAGACATCGCCTCACGCGTCTCACGTGAGACTGCCCTGGACGTGCTGCGGGATGCTGCAGGCCGGGCGCTGTCCCCCGCGGACCAGTTTGCCCTCATCACCAGCTTTCTCGCGGACGCGATCGACACGGGAGCGCTGGCCTCGCGTGTCGACGTGCCTCAGTTGATCGGACCTGCGGACCCGCCGCCACAGAGCGGTGCAGCGGACCTGCCGTGGGCGGCGTTCCGAGACGCGGCGATTGAGGCGGCTCGCGAGATGCGGACGCACGGGCACGTGCCCGCCCGTGTGTTCGTGGGAGCCACACCCGTCCCGCCCGCGGACTTCCTGCGAGCCGGGGCAACAGTCGTTTCTGCCATGCTCGCGTCCGACGCGTCTGCCGCTGCCGTCTTTCCCAAACGCGTGGCGCTCCCCACCGGCACCCGCGTGGCGACCGAACGCTTCGTCGCCGAGGACTCGCCCGAGCTGTTCGGCGGGTGGGTGATTCACCCCGCAGGCTTCCGCGCCCCGCGACTCGTGGAACACGCGAGACTGCAGGCGTGGACGTTGAAGCCCGCCGAATGGTGAGGTTGTAACCGGACGCAAGACAGGAGGCGCGATGAAGAACAGCCTGAGCCGGCGAGCGTGGCTGACGACCATGGGGGCCGCACTGGCGGCGGGCCGCACGCAGGCCGGTGTGCGGCAGGCAGTCCAGCCGCCGCCAGGAGAGTCAGCGGCGCCTGCAGCGCCAGCATCCCCGAACCCCACGGACACGCTCCTGCTGAAAGACTTCCAGCCGCGCAGCATGCTGGTGGTGCCGGAAACGCCGGTAGTGCGGGCACGCTTCCCCGTCATCGATGTGCACACGCACCCGACGTCTCGCGCCCGGAGCGTCGCGGGCGTGCCGCACGGTGAGGACATCCGCGCGAGCGCGACGGCTGCCGACCTGCTGGCGGTCATGGACCGCCGCAACCTGCGAACGATCGTGAACCTCACCGGCGGTGTCGGCGCAGGGCTCGCCGAGAGCGTCCGCACGCTGCAGGCCCCACACCCCGGCAGGTTCGTGATGTTCACCGAGCCGTCGTACGACCGCATTGCGGCGCCGGGCTATGGACGGTGGCAGGCCGACGAGCTCGCCCGCGCGAAGGCGGCGGGGGCGCGCGGCGTCAAGGTGCTCAAGACGCTCGGACTCTACCTTCGCGAGGGGGTGACCACAGGCCCCCTCGTGAAGATCGACGACCCCCGGTTCGATCCCATGTGGGAGGCATGCGGGGCGCTCGGTCTTCCGGTCGCGATTCATATTTCCGATCCGACGGCATTCTTTCTCCCCATCGACGGTCTTAACGAACGCTATGAGGAGCTGCAGCGCCATCCAGACTGGTCCTTCGCCGGGAAGGATTACCCGTCGAACGCCGACTTGCTAACGGCGCGTGATCGGGTGCTCGCGCGGCATCCGAAGACCACGTTCATCGGACTGCACGTGGGACACTCGTCCGAGGATCTCGGCGGTGCCTCGCAGGCGCTCGACAGGTTTCCGAACCTCCACGTGGAGATCGCCGCCCGCATCGGGGAACTCGGGCGGCAACCCCGGGCTTCGCGTCGCTTCTTTGACAAGTACCAGGACCGCATCCTGTTCGGCACCGACGGCGTACGCGACGAGCTGTACCCGTTCTACTTCCGTTTCCTCGAAACAGAGGACGAGTACTTCGAGTACGGCCCCGGGCCGGTGCCTGCGCAGGGTCGGTGGCGGATTTATGGCGTCGGGTTGCCTGACCCGGTGTTGAAGAAGGTGTACTCGGAAAATGCAGTCCGTCTGCTGACGCTGCCCGCGTAGTCCGACGTGCCGGTGCCGGGCGCCAGGCATGCGGCATCGCCCGAAGCCCAGGGCTGATCGTCCCGCCGTGCGTGCGGCCGCTCCGGCGTCTCTGCAACCGCCATGCCTCAGCGGTGTGAACACGCTGAGCGCCCTCGGACTATCATCCACGGGCCGATCGGAGAGGAGACACGTGATGATGGAGTGTGTTCGGAGGATGCGACTGCTTGCGGTGACGGCTGCCTTCACGGCGACGGGCGTGCTGGCGAGCGGCCCGCCCGCCGCCGAGCTGAAAAGCTATCACTTCACCGTGAAGGATCTGACCGAACCATCCACGTCCGCCTCCAACCCGCCGAAGCTCGTGCCGCGGCCGGAGGGTGCGATGCTGACGCTGCCACCAGGATTTCAGGCCGCGATCTTCGCCGAGAATTTCAAGCGTCCGCGGATTGCCGTCGAGGCCCCAAATGGCGACGTCTTTGTGGCGGATCCGTCGATCGGCACCGTGCTGGTGCTCCATGACGCCGACGGTAATCACGTAATCGACGGGGGCGAGCGTTCCGAGTTCGCGACAGGCCTGAATGCGCCCTTCGGGATGGCGTTCCATGGTGGGCACCTCTACGTCGCCGCGACCGACGCGGTGCTGCGGTTCCCCTACGCCTCCGGCCAGCGGCAGGCGACCGCGGCCGGCGAGAAGATCGCGGATCTCCCGCACGGACCGACAGGTCACTCGACCCGCAACATCCGGTTCAGCCCGGACGGCACCTGGTTCTACGTCACAGTCGGCTCGGCCTCCAACATCGACGTGGACCCGGATCCGCTGCGCGCGGCTGTCCTGCGCTTCAAGCCCGACGGCTCCGGCCGCGAGGTCGTCGTGACGGGCACCCGGAATCCCGTTGGTATCGACTTTCATCCCCGGACCCGCGAGCCATGGATCACCGTCCAGGAACGGGACGGGATGGGGGATGACCTCGTGCCTGATTACCTGGCCCGGGCGCGGACGGGCGCATTCTTTGGCTGGCCGTACGCCTACATCGGCGCACACGAGGATCCCCGGCACAAGGGCGCACGGCCCGATTTAGTGAAGACCGCGGTCGTGCCCGACGTCCTCCTGCAGTCGCACTCGTCGGTGATGACGCTCGCCTTCTACGATGCCCCGCAGTTTCCGGCGCACTATCACGGCGGCGCGTTTGTAGCGCTGCGCGGATCGTCCAACCGCACCAGACGGACCGGCTACAAAGTCGTGTTCGTGCCGTTCAAGGGTGGAGACGCAGCCGGCGGGTACGAGGATTTCCTCGTCGGCTGGATGCTCGGCGAGGACTCGCCGGAGGTGTGGGGCCGCCCCGTCGGGCTCGCCGTCCTGAAAGACGGCTCGCTGCTGGTGACTGACGACGGCGCGGGCAGGATTTGGCGGGTGACGCACGGGGGACCTACCAGGGCGCAGTGACAGTACCAACGCCCGGGCCGGCCCCCCCAAAATCGGCGTTACTTTTTCCTTAGGCCGCTCTGCTGCACGGCGAGCGTCTTACCGCCTGCGGTGATTGTCGCGCTGCGCGCCCCGTTCGTCGTCGTCGCTGCGACGGTGACGGAGAGGGTCGCGGTGCCCGCACCGCTTGTCGATGACAAGCTGACCCACCCGGCGTTTGCGCTGGCGATCCAGCCGCACGAGGGGGCGGAGGCCGTGAGAGTCGCGGCGAACGTTGTGCCACCAGCCAGGACCTTCACATTAGAGGGCGACAGGGTGAACGCGCAGACCGGCGCCACGTCCGGCGCAGCCTGGGTGACCGCTACGGCGCTGCCGGCTATCATCACGCTGGCCGAGCGCGGTGCCGTGGTGGCATTCGGGCTGACCGTCAGCACGACGGTGCCCGATCCCGTGCCGCCTGTCGCTGACGGGGTGATCCAGGGCGCAGCTGACACACTCCAGGCGCACGAGGCGTGACTGGCGGTCACGGCGACGCTGAATGTGTCGCCGCCCGCCGGAGAGTCGTGCGACGAGGGCGCCAGGGTGAACGCGCAAACCGGCGCCACGTCCGGCGCAGCCTGGGTGACGGCTACGGCGCTGTCGGCTACCATCACGCTGGCCGAGCGCGGTGCCGTGGTGGCATTCGGGCTGACCGTCAGCGCGACGGTGCCCGATCCCGTGCCGCCGGTCGCTGACGGGGTGATCCAGGGCGCAGCTGACACACTCCAGGCGCACGAGGCGTGGCTGGCGGTCACGGCGACGCTGAAGGTGTCGCCGCCCGCCGGAGAGTCGTGCGACGAGGGCGCCAGGGTGAACGCGCAGACCGGCGCCTGGGTGACGGCTACGGCGCTGTCGGCTACCATCACGCTGGCCGAGCGCGGTGCCGTGGTGGCATTCGGGCTGACCGTCAGCACGACGGTGCCCGATCCCGTGCCGCCGGTCGGTGACGGGGTGACCCAGGGCGCAGCTGACACACTCCAGGCGCACGAGGCGTCGCTGGCGGTCACGCCGACGCTGAAGGTGTCGCCGCCCGCGGGAGAGTCGTGCGACGAGGGCGCCAGGGTGAACGCGCAGACCGGCGCCTGGGTGACGGCTACGGCGCTGTCGGCTACCATCACGCTGGCCGAGCGCGGTGCCGTGGTGGCATTCGGGCTGACCGTCAGCACGACGGTGCCCGATCCCGTGCCGCCGGTCGGTGACGGGGTGACCCAGGGCGCAGCTGACACACTCCAGGCGCACGAGGCGTCGCTGGCGGTCACGCCGACGCTGAAGGTGTCGCCGCCCGCGGGAGAGTCGTGCGACGAGGGCGCCAGGGTGAACGCGCAGACCGGCGCCTGGGTGACGGCTACGGCGCTGTCGGCTACCATCACGCTGGCCGAGCGCGGTGCCGTGGTGGCATTCGGGCTGACCGTCAGCACGACGGTGCCCGATCCCCTGCCGCCGGTCGGTGACGGGGTGATCCAGGGCGCAGCTGACGCACTCCAGGCGCACGAGGCGTCGCTGGCGGTCACGGCGACGCTGAATGTGTCGCCGCCCGCCGGAGAGTCGTGCGAGGAGGGCGCCACCGAGAATGTGCACGCCGGCGGGATGGGCGGCCCGCCGGACAACGCAGTCTCGAGCGCGTCCACGTCCGCGCCCGGCGTTGTGCCACCCGTGCCGGCGGCGATGTAGGCGCTCGTCGGGGCGAGGCGGTAGTTCCCGCCGGCCAGATCCACCAACCCCACCGCAGCCCAGTTCACCGGGTACGAGTTGCCAACGGGGAACGTCCACGGCTGCGTGTTGTCGGGTATCACGTTGCCCAGCACGACGGAGCCGGGGAACCAGGTCGTGAGGGTGCCCTTGCCTGGCGAGGCACCGTCACCCATGATGCCGAAGTCGCCGTAATCGAAGATGTTGTTCTCCAGCAGGAACCCGGTCACCGCATGACCGGTGGCGTAGATGGCGGTGCCGGCGTTGAGCGACGTGTTGTTGATGACCCGGATGTTGTCGCCGCCGTCGATGAGCAGCATGCGTCCCGAACCGCCGTAGGCCGCCTTGGACACGTCTTCGAAGACGTTGTTCCGGATTTCGATGTCGTTGGTCAGCTGGCTGGGGAAATTGTTATCCCGGCCGAGGATGTTGAACACCGACGAGACGTGCCGGACCTTGTTGTTGACGAACTTCACCCGCTGCACCACGGTGTCATTGTTGCCACCGTACTGATTGCGGGGCGTGAACAGAACCGAGTACCCCTGCTGCGCGGCGAGCCAGTTGTACTCGAGCAGGTTGGCCTCGATGACCACGTCCTGTGCATTCTTCAGCTCGAGAATGTTCTTCACCGTCCAGGAACTGCCCTTCCAGGCGATCGGCTTCGAGAAGTGGTTCCGGCGGATCTGGATGCCCGTGGGCACGAGCCCGGGTATGGTCGGATCGGATCCGCCGAACATCAGGTTCTCACCAGCGCCTTCGAGATAGTTGTTCTCGATCACGAAGGGCCCCGGCCCGTTCCAGCCCGCAATGGCCTGCGAATCCGCGCCCGCGAACTTCAAGCCGGCCAGATGGCACCCGAGCACCTGGGTGCTCGCGCTGTTCAGCGCGATCCCACGCCTCTGCGCCTGGGTTGCGGGAATCGTCACGAGCAGCCGGTCGAGCACGAGGTGGTGCGGTGCCTGTGCGATGGTGGTCTGGCGGGAGTCGACGTAACCGAGCTCGATCAGGCTCGAGCTGCCGTTGGACGCTGGCAGCACTTCGAGGTGCAGCAGGGTGATGTAGGACGCGCCAGGTTGAATGGTCAACGCCGCGACGTTGTTCGGCGACTTCAGCTTGGGCAGGTACGCCGAGTACCTGGGGCGAGGTGCGCTGCCCGGCGGCGGGCAGGAGCGTGTCGGGGGCAGACGACCGGATGGTCAGGGAGACCTTTCCGCTCCGGACGACGAAGTTCCCGATGAACGTCGCGCCTGCCTGCAAGAGGATCGTGTCGCCTGCGGCGGCGTTGTCGAGGGCGGCCTGGAGGTTTCCGCCGGCCTCCACGGTGATAGTGGCCCCGGCAGCCGGAAGCGATACGGCGAGCGTGAAGGTAAGGGCAGTTAGAAAATCCGATGCGATTGATGCCCATGTCTTCGTCCTGCACGCTGTCGCGGACACACCTCGACCGTGACAGCTGAAATCGCTGTTGATGAGCTCCATTTGTCGTGGAATCGCCGGTCGCTATCGCCCGGTCATCGGCACGCGTGGGCAGCGCGCGATGTCAGGTCCCGGAGAAGCGGCGTCCCCGCCACGTTCCCGCGAACCCTGTCATACCGTTGCGCCCTTTTGGCGCACAAACATACATGTATTGCCAGCAGACCGACATATGCTGGGCCTTTTTGTATGTCTTGAATACTAATCGGCTCGCTTTCGCGGGTTCGATAGCCCGTCTATATATGGTTCATGACCGCAACGGTGAATTTCATCGATACACATCGGAGCCCCGTTCTTACGAGTGGGCTCGAGCCGAGCCGCCGCGGACAGGCGGTGGGGCACATTCGCCAGAGCGGCGGTCGAGGACCCAAAACTGAACGGAGATACGCGGTCAGGGGCGGCGCTTTGACCGCCGTCCCGGTTGTGGTATCGATCTCCGCGACATGAACACGAACGACGGCCTCGCGCTCGTGGCACCCGAGGTTACGCCGGTGCTCGACCCGGCCTTCCGGCCGGCTGTGCTGAGCGCGCACGCCTACCAGGCCCTGGTGGCCGAAACGCCCGGTGCCGTGCCGGTGCGGGTCGCCCTGGAGCAGGCCGACGGGTCAGTGTTCCGGTTCGACGTCCGCGTGCTCCCCGGCACACATCCCGGGGCGGCGGGCAACACACGGTACCTCGAACGCTTTCTCAAGTTCCTGCTCTGGTCGCGTGGGGGGTGGCGCATCCACCTCGATGCGCCGGAAGCACTCGCACGAGCCTTGGCCGCGCACTACGCCGACTCCCCCACCGGAAGGTTCGACGCCCACCTGGTCGGTGAACGGATGTTCGATCACCCGCTCGCCATCGTCCGGACTGATGATCTGCCCGAGGAGCAGTCTGAAACAAAGCCGCTCGGCCGCCATCTCGAGGGCTGCCGGATCGGGTTCGATCTCGGGGGCAGCGACCGAAAGGTCGCGGCGGTGATTGACGGCAAGGTGGTGTTCAGCGAGGAGACCGTCTGGGACCCGTATCACAAGCCCGATCCGCAGTACCACTTCGACGGCATCATGGACTCGCTGCAGAAGGCGGCAGCGCATATGCCCAGGGTGGATGCGATTGGCGGCAGCGCCGCGGGTGTATACGTCAACAATCGGGTGAAGGCGGGCTCCCTGTTCCGCGGCGTGCCGCCCGACGTGTTCCAGCGTCGCGTCCGCGATCTGTTCCTGGAGATCCGCCGCGTGTGGGGCGACATCCCATTCGAGGTCGTCAACGATGGCGAGGTGACGGCCCTCGCGGGCTCGATGTCGCTCGGCGTCAACGCCATCCTCGGCATTGCGCTCGGCACCAGCACCGCGGCAGGTTACGTCACGCGGGACGGCAACATCACGTCGTGGCTCGACGAGCTCGCCTTCGTGCCAATCGACCTCAACCCGGCCGGTCCGGTCGATGAGTGGTCGGGCGATTACGGCGTCGGCTCCCAGTATTTCTCTCAGCAGTGTTTGAGCCGACTCATGCCGCTCGCCGGCATCGACGCACCTCGCGACATGCCGTTGCCCGACAAGCTGAAGCTGGTGCAGTCTCTAATGGCCGCCGGCGATTATCGTGCCCGGAAGATCTACGAAACGCTCGGGACGTACCTGGGCTACGGGATCGCACACTTCGCGGACTTCTACGACCTTCAGCACGTGCTCGTGCTCGGGCGCGTCACCTCCGGGAGCGGTGGCGACCTCATCGTCGCCGGCGCCCGTGCCGTGCTCGACGCCGAGTTTCCGCAGCTCGCCGGGCGCATCCAAGTGCACGTGCCAGACGAGCAGGACAAGCGTCACGGCCAGGCCATCGCCGCCGCCAGCCTTCCCGCGCTCAACGCCTGAGGCCCCATGAACCCATACCGGCACCTGGTCACCGAAATTGCCCGCCTCGTGAACGACGGCAAGCAGTATCCGCTCGGAGGCTTCCCCACGCCGCTTCGCCAGCCGCTGCCCGACACCGCTCCGAAGGCGCTCGTCTTCTCCCCGCATCCGGACGACGAGTGCATCATCGGCGGGCTCGCGCTGCGCATGCTGCGGGAAGCCGGCGTGCGTGTCGTCAACGTCGCCGTAACGCAGGGCAGCAGGAAGGACCGGCAAGCGGCGCGCTGGGCCGAACTGGCCGCGGCGTGCGAGTACCTCGGGTTCGATCTGCTGGAAACGGTGCCCGGCGGTCTCGAGCGGATCAACGAAAGGACACGGCAACAGGACGCCGCCGCCTGGGAGGCGTCGGTTGCGGTCATCGCGGGGATTCTGTCCCGTGAGCAGCCGCGGATCGTGTTCTTTCCCCACGATACCGATTGGAACAGCACGCACATCGGCACGCATCACCTTGTAGTGGATGCGCTCGCACGCCAGCCATCCCCTTTCAGCTGCACTGTCGTCGAGACCGAATTCTGGGGGGCCATGGCGTCCCCCAACCTGACCGTGGAGTCATCTCCCGAGGACGTCGCGGAGATGATGACAGCCCTGTCGTTCCACGTGGGCGAGGTCGAGCGGAACCCGTATCACCTGCTGCTGCCCGCGTGGATGCAGGACAACGTGCGCCGCGGCGGCGAGCTCGTGGGCGGCCAGGGCGGTGCCGCGCCCGACTTCACGTTCTGTACCTTGTACCGCCTCCGCGAGTGGCGCGATGGCGGGCTGCACTACACCTTCCCGGGCGGGCGCACGCTTCCGGCAGGTGCGAACGCCGGCACGCTCCTGTCCTGACCAGCGGCATCGGTCCTCGCCCCACAGGCTCCGGCTTACTGACGGCCTGCAACGCAGGTCATGGCTCCGGCTGACGCTGACAATGCCTCCAGTGGTTCTCGACTGCGACGCCGTCCTGTTCGACATGGATGGCACCCTCGTCGACTCGCGCGCGCTGGTCGAGCGCATGTGGCTGCGATGGGCGGAACGGCGCGGTGTGTCGGCGACTGCCATCCTTGCGGTCGCACACGGGCGCCGCACGCTCGAGACGATGCAGCTCGTGGCCCCGCAGTTCGCCACGCCGGAGGAAGCCGCGCAGCTCGACGCGGAAGAGGAAGAGGAGGCGCGGGAGCACGGGGGCGAAACGGCTGTGGCCGGTGCGGCCTCGCTCCTCCACGCGCTCCCAGCCGCACGGTGGGCGATCGTGACATCGGCTGACGCGGAGATCGCGCGCCGGCGCGTCGCGGGGGTCGGGCTGCCGGTGCCGCGGCTGCTCATCGGAGCGGCCGACGTTCAGATCGGAAAGCCGGATCCCGAAGGATACCGGCGAGCCGCGCATGCATTGGGTGTCGAGCCCGCGCGATGCGTGGTCGTGGAGGACACACCGGCCGGCGTGCAGGCCGGTCGGGCGGCGGGTGCCAGAGTGATCGGGATGTTGACGACCTATGCGGAGCTCCACGACTGCGACGCGCTCGTTCGAGACTTGCGACTCATTCAGGTCGCGCCGCCGAACGCGTCAAGCGGACTGCGGCTGCAGATTGCTGCCGAAGGCGCCCGGCCGGACTGAGCGCTGGTCCGCCGCCGTCTCGTAGAGCGCGCCGCACGCGGCAGCGATGCCGATGCCAGCAGGTATCCGCCCACGCTGTCCGACGCCCAGTGGCGGTCGAGGTATACGCGGCCGCCGCCGGATGCTGCTGCGAGAGCGACGGCGACAACGGCCGAAGGGGCCGCAGGCACCACCCCTTGCCTCGCCAGCACGTAGCTGCTCGCCAGGGCCACCGCGGCGGTTTCAAGCGCATGGCCACTCGGGAAGCTTGGCTTGTGCCGGTTCTCCTTCTTGCCGGGCGGCGGCTGGCGGATGTGCAGCGTGCGCTCGCACAGGCGGTTTACGAGTTCGGCGCTGATCGAAGCCATCAGCGGAGGCGCCGCTCGCCGGCCCGCACCGCGCTGCCAGAGCACAAGGGCGATGACCAGCGCGATCGGCGCATGGAGCCATTCCTTGCCGAGTGGGCCAACCGCTTTCGCGACCGCGCGATCCACCGGGCCCTGGCTGGCTACGACCGACCTCCGAAACCGGTGGTCCTGCGCACGGGTGTCGCGTCGGGCGACCGATCGCGCGAGCGCGGCGAAGGCGGCGACGGTGGCGCCACTCACCGCGAAGAGCAGTTGCTGTCTACGTACGCGGAGTCGTCAATGCGAGGCGTGTGCCGGCTTGTAACCCGCCGGCGTCACAAGCGACGTCACCAGCCGACGAGTCCGGAGAACGGCCACACGTAGGCCTCCAGCATCACGACGCATCCCACGAGCGCTGCCAGGGCGAGGCTGTGCCAGAACACGTAGCGGAGGATGTCGCCCTCGTGCCCATACCAGCGGGTGGCGGTGCTTGCCACGACGATGCTCTGGGCATCGATCATCTTGCCCATCACGCCGCCTGAGCTGTTGGCGGCAGCCATCAGGACGGGATTGATCCCCAGCTGCTCGGCCGTGATGCGCTGCAGACTCCCGAACAGCACGTTCGACGATGTGTCCGACCCGGTCAGCGCCACGCCGAGCCACCCGAGCATCGTGCCGAAGAATGGATAGAGCACGCCGGTGTCGGCGAACGCGAGTCCAAGCGTCGCATCAAGCCCCGCGTAGCGCGTCGTGAAGCCGAGCGCCAGCATGGCGGCGATGGTCAGCAGCGACATGCGCACCAGGCGTACGGTGCGCCAGTACGTGCGCGCCAGATCTGTGGGCGAGCACCCCATGCCAAGCCCTGCGAGGATCGCCGCGACGAAGATGCCGGTGCCGGTCGCGGACGCCCACGACAGCGCGAAGACGGCGGTCTCGGGCGCGGGATCGGGCACCACGGGAGGCACGCGCAGCACCAGGTTGTGCAGCCCGGGAACAGGAACGCGCACCGTCGTCCATGCGTCGAGTGCGCCCTTGATGTACGGCAGCCCCCACACGAACACGACGACGCTCAGGATGATCCACGGGATCCATGCGCGGATGACCTCTGTCGGCAGAGGCATGGCCGCGCCCTCGTCCATCCGCGTGCCAATGCGTCCGCCAGGGGCCCAGCCGTCCCGCGGGTGCCAAACGCGCAGGAAGAGCACGAGCGCGGCCATCGAAGTGATCGAGGCGACGACATCGACGAGCCAGGGTCCGTGCAGGTTCGAGACGAGGAACTGCAGTGCGGCAAATGGCACGCCGGCCATGAGGATCGCCGGCCAGATTCCAAGCATCCCGCGCCATCCAGCGAAGGCGGCGACCAGCCAGAACGGCACGAGCACCGAGAAGAACGGGAGCTGCCGGCCCACCATGCCGCTCAAGGCGTGGAGGTCGAGTCCGCTCACCGCGCTGAGCGCGATGAGCGGTGTGCCGAGGGCTCCGAATGCCACCGGCGCGGTGTTGGCGATGAGCGAGAGGCCCGATGCCGCCAGCGGCGCGAAGCCCAGGCCGATGAGCAGCGCGCCGGTCACGGCGACGGGCGTGCCGAACCCGGCGGCGCCCTCGAAGAACGCACCGAAGGCAAACGCCACCAGCAGCAGCTGCAGCCGCGCATCCGTCGTCACGTGCGTGATGCTCTGGCGCAGCGTGGCGAAGAGTCCGCGTTCGGCCGTCAGCTGGTACAGGAAGATGACGTTCAGCACGATCCAGCCGATGGGCAGCAGCCCGAAGGCGGCGCCGTACGCCGCGCTCGCCACGGCCATGCTGAGCGGCATGCCGAACGCCGCCGTAGCCATGAGGACCGACGTGCCGAGCCCGATCAGCGCTGCCGTGTGCGCCCGCAGGCGCAGGAACGCAAGCGAGCCGAGCAGCGCGACGATGGGCAACGCAGCGCACACCGTCGACAGCCAGGCGTGGCCGAGTGGATCGTAGGTCTGCGTCCAGCTCATCGTAAGCTCCGGCTCCACGTCAGGCAATTGATGCAATTGAGATCGGGAGGTGTTTGTCGATTTCTGCAAACACCTCCCGATCTCAATTGCATCTGTGGGGCGCAGTATAGTGGGGCATGGACCGTGAGGACCTTCTTCGGGCGCTCGCGCGACTAGTCCCGGCCGATCGGCTGCTCACGCGCGCCGGTGCCCTGACGGCCTACGAGTCCGATGGTTTGACGGCCTACCGCGCGCGGCCTCGTGCCGTGGTGCTCGCCGAGTCGGCTGACGAGATCATCGGGACCGTGCGCGCCTGTCACGCGGCGCGCGTTCCGTTCATGGCCCGTGGCAGCGGCACCAGCCTCTCGGGGGGCGCCGTACCGGTCGAAGACGGCATCGTGATCGCCCTGAACCGTATGAACCGCGTGCTGCGGTTCGACCCGGCGGCCCGACTCGCCGTCGTCCAACCCGGCGTCGTAAACCTGGCGGTCACCGCATCTGGCGGCGCCGCACGGGTTGTACTACGCCCCGGACCCCTCGAGCCAGTCGGTCTGTACGATTGGCGGCAACGTAGCGTTCAACTCAGGGGGCGCGCATTGCTTCCGACACGGGATGACGGCCAACCACGTGCTCGGGATGCGCGTCGTGCTGGGTGACGGCACCATCGCTACGCTCGGGGGCGACAGCCTCGAGCAGGCGGGCGCGGACCTCGGCGGTCTGTTCGTGGGATCGGAAGGCCTCTTCGGCATCGCGCTCGAGATCACGCTGCGCCTCGTCGCCCGGCCCGCCGGCTATCGCACCGTCCTCGCCGCCTATGCAAGCCTGCAGGCGGCGGGTGATGCCGTGTCGCGCGTGATCGAGTCGGGCCTGCTGCCGGGCGCGATGGAGATCATGGACCGCCTCGCGATGGACGCCGCCGAGGCAGCCGTGCAGGCGGGCTACCCCACCGGGGCGGCGGCCGTCCTCATCGTGGAGCTCGAGGGCGAAGACGGTCAGGTTGCCGTGGAGTTCGAGCGGCTAATGCAAATCCTCGCGGCATCCGGGGCAGCGCACACACGTGTCGCCGCCGACGAAAACGACCGCGCCCGGATCTGGAAGGGCCGCAAGTGCGCATTCTCGGCGGTCGGACGCCTCAGTCCTGATTTCATCGTGCAGGATGGGGTCGTCCCGCGTGCCCGCCTGGGCGAGGCGCTGGCGACCATCGAAGAACTGTCGCAAGCTCACGGCATCCGTGTGGCAAACGTCTTCCACGCCGGAGACGGCAACCTCCACCCGCTCATCCTCTACGACGGCCGTGAGGCCGGCGCCCACGATCGCGCGGAGATCCTGGCCGCGCAGATCCTGCGCCTGTGCATCCGCCTGGGCGGATCGATCACCGGCGAGCACGGCGTCGGGCTCGAGAAGCTGCAATTCCTCGGCGAGATGTACAGCGAGGCCGATCTCGACTGCATGCGGCGGATCCGTCTCGCGATGGATCCGCACGGGATTGCCAACACCGGCAAGAAGCTCGCGGCGCCTGCGGGCGAGAGCCTCTCCCACGGCCTGCACCCGCTCGAACGTGCCGGCGTCATCTCACGCGCATGATCCTGCAGCCGGGCTCGATTGCCGCGCTCGAAGCGCTGGTCCCCGAACATCCGCGACTCCGGGTTCGCGGTGGGGGCACCAAGACTGCGCTATCAGGCGCCCTCGGAGATACGCCCACTCTGGACCTCACCGCGCTCGCCGGCATCGTCGAGCACACGCCCGAGGAGTGCACGTTCACGGCGCTCGCGGGCACGCGGATCTCGGACATCGAGCGTCTGCTCGCGCAGCACGGACAGTACCTGCCATTCGATCCGCCGTTTGCCAGGGCGGGGGCGACGCTCGGCGGCACCGTGGCGGCGGGCGTGAACGGATCGTGCCGCTATCG
Organism: Vicinamibacteria bacterium; assembly: GCA_963763095.1. Taxonomy (GTDB): domain Bacteria; phylum Acidobacteriota; class Vicinamibacteria; order Vicinamibacterales; family JAENWD01; genus CAVUCH01. The sequence goes on along the minus strand of CAVXNR010000015.1, from coordinate 112,233 downwards.
CTACGGCGGGGCACGTGACTTCCTGATTGGCGCACGCATCGTGGACGGGCGCGGGAGACTGACGCGCAGCGGCGGCAAGGTGGTGAAGAACGCCGCGGGGTTCCTGCTCCACCAGGGGCTCGTGGGCAGCTGCGGAACGCTCGGCATCCTCGCCGAGCTGTCCTTCAAGGTGTTCCCTGCCGCAGAAGCGCACGTCACCGTACGGGTGGATGGCACAGACCTCGCGTCGGCGACTACCATCGTGGCCGCCGTCCAGCGCGCCCGCTTCGATCTCGAAGCGCTCGACGTCGAGCCGCCTGGAACCGTGTGGCTGCGGCTCGGCGGATTTCGCGAGGCGCTCGCGACGCGGGTGGCGGCTCTCCGGCAGGCGATCGGGGGACCGAGCGAGATCCGTTGGGGAGACGATGATGCACTCGTCTGGCGGGATGCGCGGGAGTTCGCGTGGGCTCCGCGGGACACGTCCCTCGTGCGCGTGCCGATCGCGTCGCCGATGCTGCTTCCGCTGGACGCGGCGATGGCTCCCTACGCTGCGGTGCGGCGATATGCCGTGGCCGGCAACCTGGCGCTCGTCGCCTGGCGCGACTCGCTGGACACGCTCTCCGACCTGTTGTGCGGGATGAACCTCAAAGGCCAGGTACTGCTGGGCCCTCCCGGAAGGCGCTTCATCGGCGCAGTGAGCCCGAACGCCTTCGAGGACCGGTTACGCCACGTCATGGACCCGGACGCGAGGTTCAGCTGATGTTTGATCGCATCGTGCAGTCGACCCTGCGCACCCTGCATTACGGTTGCTCTGGTTCCCCGTGCAACACCAGATTCCACTAGATCCGGCGAACCCCCACGCGCCCGCGATGGCGCGCGCAGTGGAGACGTGCGTGCACTGTGGGTTCTGCCTGCCTGCCTGCCCGACGTACCAGGTGCTCGGGGAGGAAATGGACTCGCCGCGCGGACGCATCGTGCTCATGAAGGGGGTGCTCGAGGGCGACCTCCCGCTCGGCGACGCGCTGCCTCACATCGACCGCTGCCTCGGATGCCTCGCGTGCGTGACGGCGTGTCCCTCGGGGGTCAAGTACGGTGAGTTGCTCGTGCCCTTCCGGGCGGAGGCCGAGCAGACGGGCCGTTCGCTTCTCGAGCGGCTGCGGCGCGGATTCCTGCTGCGCACGCTCGAGTCGCCGGCGCTCTTCCGGATCTCGGCGCGACTCGGGCGGATGGTCAGGCCGGGTGCGACCCTGCTCCCACCCGCCTTGCGCACGATGCTCGCACTGCTGCCGGACCGCCTGCCGGCCGCAGCGCCTCTGCCCGCAATCGTACCAGCGACCGGCCCGCGGCGCGCGCGCGTGGCGCTGCTGGCGGGTTGCGTGCAGCAGGTGCTCGACCCCGACATCAACCACGCGACGCTGCGCGTGCTGGCCGCAAACGGCGTGGAGGTGGCCGTGCCCGCGCGGCAGGGGTGCTGCGGCGCGCTTGCGCTTCACACCGGCGACGCGCGCCGGGCACGAGCGCGAGCCGCCACACTGCTCGGCGCGTTTCCCGAGGATGTGGATGCGGTCGTGACTAACGCGGCCGGGTGCGGCTCGGCAATGAAGGAGTACGGCGACGTGTTCCGCGGCAGCCCACAGGAAGACGAGGGGCGCCGCTTCTCAGCCCGGGTGCGCGACGTGGCCGAGTTCCTCCACGAGCTCGGTGTCGTGCGGCCGCCCCCTCTGCGCGAGCCGTTGACCGTGGCGTACCACGACGCATGTCATCTCGCGCACGGCCAGGGCATCCGCACAGCGCCACGGGCGCTGCTCGCAGCCGTATCGAACCTGCAGGTGGTGGAGATTCCGGACAGCGAGATCTGCTGCGGGTCGGCCGGCCTCTACAACATCGAGCACCCGGCGACGGCGCAGGACCTCGGCGCACGGAAGGCGCAGGCGATCCGCTCGACCGGCGCGCAGGCCGTGGCCGCCGGGAACATTGGATGCCTGGTGCAGATCAGCACGCACCTGGGCCGCTCCGGTGCGGCCGTACCGGTGCTTCACACGATGCAGCTGCTCGATCGCGCGTATCGCCGTCTCTGAACCCGGACAAGCTCTACGATCCCGTTTCAGCTCCGTGTTCAGCGGCAGCTTTCGTTCCCCGCTTCCCGTGGGTGGCAGGTTCCGTCTGATCCTCCCCCTGTTCGACGAAGCCGAGCTCCGGGTCGAAGACCACCGGGGGTGGCTCGTCGTTGACAAGGTACTCGAACTCCTGGCGGAACTCCTGCAGCGAGAGCCCCGCCGTGGCTGCGAACTTGGCGAGCTCGTGCGGATCGTTGAAGTCATCACGCCGGAGCCGGATCATGTAGCGCCGCGCGATCGCGTACCGCGTCGAGCGGATGTCTACCATGCGGATGCGCGCACGTCCCGTGGCGGGGTCGAGCAGCTGCTCGAAAGGAATCGGCACGAAGTGGCCGCCCTGCATCGAGATCATGACGCCATTACCGCCGGAGAGCAGATACTTGGCGGCGCAGTAGCCCAGATCGCGCGTGTACTCCATGTCGGCGGGCACCGGGTCGGCGCAGCGCAGCTCGTACCCGATGTTCTTGGCCACGAGCGTCGCTCGCAGTCCGAACTGCTTCAGGCGGTTGCTGACCTCCTGCTTGAGGATCTCTCCGATGTTCAGCTCCGCGATTCGCACGTTGCCGTGATCGTCGCGCTCGACGTCATCGAGCTGCGCCAGATCGGCAGGGTCGATGTGCAACGCCAGTCCCTCGGCAATGATTGCGACGCCCTCGCGGCGGCCGTAGCTGAGCCGCTTGATGATGGCTCCTGCCAGCGTGTCGACCAGGGTCTTCAGGCGAACCGTTTTCCCGGGGAACTCCTCGGGGATCATCGTGAGCGTGGCTCCGGCCGCCTTCCCCATCCCCAGCGCGAGGTGGCCCGCCTTCCGGCCCATCGCGATGACGAAGTACCACCGCGAGGTCGTCTTCGCATCGACCATCAGGTTCTTGATGATCTCGACGCCGTGGTGCCGCGCCGTCTGGAAGCCGAACGTGTCCACGTAGTGCGGCAGGTCGAGATCGTTGTCGATCGTCTTGGGCACGTGGACCACGCGGATGCGACCCTGGGACTTCTGTTCGAGCTTCATCGCCGAGTAGGCGGTGTCGTCCCCCCCGATCGTGATCAGCTGCGAGACGTTCAGGCGGAGCAGCGAGATGACCGTCTGCTCCAGGTGCTCGGGGTCGAGGGTCGGGTTCGCCCGCGAGATGCCGATGTGGGATCCGCCCCTGAAGTGGATGCGGCTCACGGCCTCAGTCGTCAAACGAGTCGTGCGCTCGATGTTACCCTGCATCAACCACTCGAACCCGTCGCGGATGCCCACGACCTCGACGCCTTCCAGCTCACACCGGATGGTGGCCGCGCTGATGACGCTGTTGATCCCGGGCGCGGGACCGCCCCCCACGAGGATTGCGACGCTCTTGTGATGTGCGATGGTCATCGGATGAGGGCCTCCGTTGGTCCCTGCGTTCTGGATCCGGGCGTTACGAAATCATGCGAAGGACGGGCGCGGGCGCGGACGCGTATCTCGCGCGCACCGTTCACAGATCGGTGCGCGGCGAGCGGCCGCACGGTGCCTACAGGAACCGCTGGAGAAACGCGAGGATTTCCTGCCGTCCTTCGGCCGTTTCCTGGTGGCCGACATCGTACCGGAGCAGTTTCCAGCGCTCGGGGTGCCCTGCCTCGGCATACACCTGCTGCAGCGCACGATCGATGATGTCGAGCCCTTCGACCGGCGTCAACTCATCCCGCAGGCCGGCCAGCCCGAGGTGCGCCCGGGGCGCGATGAGCGCGTTGATCTGGGCGGTCGTGAAACGCTCGAGCAGAGATGGAACATAGCAGTACACGCCGTGCAGCCGGAGCGCCTTCCTGGCAAGCAGGGTCCCGAAATCCGTGAGGCAGCAGATGTCGACCGTGGCTCTGACCCGTTCATCGAGCGCGCCCAGCCACCAGGCCATCGTGCTGCCCATCGAGATGCCGAGCGTAGCCATGCGTTCAGGGTCGACATCGGGTCGTTCAGCCAGGATGTCGAGCGTCCGGAGGCTGTCGTACACCATCATGCCCCAGAGCACCTGCCCGTGCCACAGCATGGCCTTGAAGGTATCCGCCTCTGTGCTGTGGCTGCGCTCGCCGAACACCCAATGATCGATGCAGAGAGCGATGTAGCCGCGGTCCGTCAGCGCCTTCGCATACGGCGTGGGCTGCAGATAGCTGCGGCCGTCCACGAACTCCTGCTTGCCGATGGTGTAGCCGCCCCCGTGCGAGTGGTTGAAGAGGACGGCGGGTGCGCGGCCCGTCGAGTTCCGCGGTCTCGCCACGAACGCGGGCACTGGCTCGATGCCGTTCAGGTCGAAGACCCAGCGCTCGAGGACGTAGCCGTCCCGCTCCTCCTCGCTGATCTTGTCTTTGCGGATAGGCCGATGCCGGTCCGGCAGTTTGCCGAGCAACGCATAAAGCTCGCTACGCCTCGCGTCGGGGATGGTCGTCGAGGCAGACGACCCAGCCTGAGCCGCCAGGGCGGCCGACAGCAGCGGAGACACCGTGCCGAGCGCGAGCAGTTCACGGCGTTGGATGCGGGACGGGCGCATAGCCTTTGATGATAACGCGTCGACGTGGCGGACGGCATGCAAACGGCTCACATTTATCAGGCGGCGGGCTGCAGACTACGGGCTGCCGGCCTGTTGGGCTCAAGGCTCGCCGGCCCGACAGTTCTGCAGCCTGCAGGCTGTAGCCTGGAGCCTGGAGTCGTAGAGGGAAACAAATGAATCTCGGCCCCGGCGCGTTTCACCTGCGGCACCTGCTCAGGGTCGAGGAGCAGCTGGCGTTGCGCGATCGATGCCGGGCGCTTCTGGACGGGCCCGTGCCGGGCTACGTGCCCACGGTTCGCGGCGGCGGCACGATGCACGTGCGGATGCTCTGCCTCGGCCGACACTGGAACGGCAGGCTTTATCAGTACCGAATCGACCCGAACCGACTTCGACGGCGCGCCCGCACCTCCGATGCCCGACGACTTCCGCGCGCTCGCGCAGAACGTCGCCGCATCGGCTGGCATGTCGCTGGACCCGGACATCTGCATCATGAACTTCTACGACACGGACGGTCGGATGGGGCTGCACCAGGACAAGGACGAGCACGAGCGATCGATTGCCGCCGGACTGCCGGTCGTCTCGCTGTCGATTGGCGACACTGCGCGGTTTTTGTTTGGCGGGACACGCCGCCGCGAGCCCGTGACCGCGCTGTTGCTCGAGTCAGGAGACGCCTTCGTCTTCGGCGGCCCCTCCCGTCTGCGATACCACGGGGTGTCTCGCATCATCCCAGGCACCGCTCCTCCGGCCCTTGCGATGCAGGGACGCTTGAACCTGACCTTCCGCCAGTGGGATGTCTGAGACGGCAGGGCTGACCCGACCTAGAATCCGCCGCATGCCACGCGTGCAGCAACGCGCTCGCCCACACCCCTCCCCACGCGCCCGGGCGCCCCGTGGGTGGGTGATTCCGGCGCTGCTGATCGCCCTCCCATTACTGCCGTACGCCCAGGCGCCAGCGGACCTGGTCGTCCTGAACGGTAAGGTGGTCACCGTCGATCCCTCATCGCGCATTGCCGGGGCCGTCGCCGTGCGCGACGGCGTGTTCGTCGCGGTCGGCAAGGACACCGACATCACACCGTTCATCGGTGACCGCACGCGCGTGATCCGCGCCGGCGGTCGCACGGTGGTGCCGGGCCTGATCGAGAGCCACGTGCATGCGCTCGGTGTCGCCGAGGGCGAGGCATTCCAGCCGTACGTCTCGCTCCAGGACATCCCCAGCCTGCAGACATGGGTGCGCGCACGCGCAGCAACAGTACCCGACGGCGGCTGGATCTGGACACCGCGCACCTTTCCGCCGCGCTTGCGCGAGCGCCGGTTCCCCACGCGGGCGGAGCTCGATGCCGCCGCGCCAGAGCACCCGGTCGTCGTGGATGGTGCGTACGCGCTGGCCGTCAATTCGGCCGCGCTCCGTGCCGCCGGGATCACGCCCGCAACCCCGAATCCCGCTGGAGGCGTCATCGTCAGGGACGCGGCCGGTGAGCCAACCGGCCTGCTGCGGAACGTGGGCGCGCTGCTGTCGCGCTTCGATACGCGCACCGGCAAAGGCGGGCCGCCGCTGGAGTGGCTGGCCCGCGTGCACCAGAGCTATGCCGCCGTCGGAATCACCAGCATCGTCGAGCGCGCTGCATCTGTCGAAGGGTACCGGGCCTACGAGCAGCTGCATGCGGAGAGCAGGCTGCGGCTTCGCGCAGTGGTCACCCTGCTGGTCCAATCCGATGGCACGGAGGACGGGACGGAGCAGTTCCTGCGGACCGTGCCGGCGGGCTTCAGGGCGGGAGACGATCAGCTGAAGGGCGGAGCGCTGAAGGTATTCGCGGATGGTGGCATCCTCAGCGGCACCGCGTTCATGCGCCAGCCGTGGGGCGAGGCGGCCGCGGCTCTGTACGGACTGGCCAACCCTGACGATCGCGGTTTCCTCACACTGTCGCCGGATAAGATGCTGGCAATCGTTCTCACGGCACATCGTCACGGCTGGCAGGCCTGCGCCCACGTGACGGGCGATGCGGGTGTCGATGCGGTGCTCGACGCGTTCGAGGCCGCGAACCGCGAGGCCCCCATCCGGCCGCGGCGGTTCACGCTGATCCATGCGGACTTCGCCAACGCCGCCGCAGCACGACGCGCCGCTGCTCTGGGCGTGATCGTCGACACCCAGCCCGCGTGGTACTACAAGGACGGCGACGTGCTCGCAGAGGTGCTCGGCGAAGCCCGCGTGCGCACCCTGATTGGACTACGGCAATGGGTGAACGGTGGGGTGCGGGTCGTGCTGAACAGCGACCACATGTTCGGCCTGGATCCGAACACGTCGCTGAATCCGTTCAATCCCTTCCTGACGATGTACGTTGCCGTGACGCGGAGAACCGAACGGGGCCGCGTGATCGGGCCCGAGCAGGCCATCACGCGCGACGAGGCCCTGCGCATGATGACCATCGACGCCGCGTACCTCACGTTCGACGAGACGCGCAAGGGATCGATCGAGGTCGGCAAGCTGGGCGACCTCGTGGTCCTCTCGGACGATCTCCTCACGGTTCCGGCCGAGCAAATCAGAGACATCGTTCCGGAGACGACCGTCGTAGGCGGTCGCGTCGTCTATGAACGCTCCCGCTGACAGTCGCCACGCCCGCACGAAGCGCCGATAGCCTGACGCGCATGCAGGGCTGAAGCCCTGCCCCACATCCAGCATGCAGGGCTGAAGCCTGCCCCACATCCGGCATGCAGGGCTGAAGCCCTGCCCCACATCGGACCTGGCGCCACAGCGTCACCGCAGGCAGGCTGCGAGTCCTGCCGGGGCGGGGCTGATCACTGCCATGTGGGGCAGGGCTTCAGCCCTGCACGGTTCGTCCGTCGCTACCGCAGCCACTCGTCAAGCTGCCGCGCCACGAACTCATCGTCGTTCAGGTGGGGGTAGGCGGCGTACACGCGGTCGATCTCCTCGGCCTGTCCCGGGCTGAGCGTCTCGCGCGGGTCGAGGCACCGCGTGCTTGCGAGCAGTCCCTGCCGTTGCAGCACCGCATGGAGGCCGGCGATGCACCCCGCGAATCCGTGTGCTGCGTCGAAGAAGGCTGCATTAGCATCGGTCACCTCCGCCGCACGTTGCAGCAGCTGGCGCGGCACGGTCTCACCGACCCGCTGACACTCCTCCAGCAGTTTTACGGCGGTGCGCGTCCAGACGGCCCAGTGGCCAAGCAGCCCGCCGACGATGCGGCGCGGCGTCCCCGCCTCGGTCGCCGCGAAGCGGAACGGGGTGATCAGGTCCAGCACGATGTTGTCGTCGTTGCCGGTGTAAAGCGCGATGTCGTCGCGGCCCGATTCTGTCACCGCGCGGACGACGTCCAGGGTCTGGTAGCGGTTGAACGGCGCAATCTTGATCGCGACGACGTTCGGCAGGTCCGCAAAGCGGCGCCAGAACGCGTATGACAGGGGTCGCCCACCGACCGAGGGTTGCAGGTAGAAGCCGACGATCGGGATCACCTCCGAGACGGTGCGGCAGTGCGCAAGCAGCTCGTCGTCCGTGGATCGGCCGAGCGCCGCAAGACTGAGCAGCCCCGCGTGGAATCGGAGATCACGGAGCAGCCCGGCTTCGCGGGTTGCCTGTGGCGTCGTGCCACAGATTCCGCCGATGCGCACGACCGGCACATCACGTCCGGCGTCGGCACGTGCGATCTCCTCCGAGGCAAGGGCCAGCACCGGCTCGAAGAGCCCCACCGAGGCGTCGCGGATCGCGAACTGCGTCGTGTGCACGCCGACGGCGAGCCCGCCGGCTCCAGCTGCGAGATAGTACCGCGTCAGCGCGCGCTGGTGACGCTCGTCCAGTGTCCCGTCGGCTGTGAGCGCGAGGGGATGTGCCGGGATAACGAGACCACGCCGTAGCGCGCCGAGTACGCGTGCATCGATGTCCAGGACGTCCTCCCTGTCAGAACCTGCCGTCTCGCACCTCGAACTTCGTCGCCTTCCCGAGCGTGTCGCCGCCGCGCATGGTCCACTCGGCGATCCACTCGATCAGCTGCCCTGCATTGACGCGCGGCTTCCCGAACAGCGCGACCGCGCGTGACGCATCGCTCAACAGCGCGTCGCCGGCTTCGACCCCGGTGAACGTGACCCGTTTGCCCATGCGGCGAGCCAACTCCTCCGTCACCGCGCGCACGCGTAGTTCCTCCGGCCCGGTCACGTTGAGAACCTGGGGCGGCACGGTTGCGCAGGTCAGCGCCATGAGGCTCATCGCGTTCGCGTCACCCTGCCAGATGACGTTGAAGTGGCCGGTCGTCAGATCCACCGGCTCTCCGGTCCACACACGGCGCGCCAGGTCGACGAGCACCCCGTACCGGAGCTCGCAGGCATAGTTCAGCCGAAGAAGCGTGACAGGGGTGGACGCGCGGCTGCTGAAGTACTCGAATATGCGCTCACGGCCGAGGCAGCTCATGGCGTACTCGCCTGCCGGGCCCGGCGGATCCTCTTCGCGCGACCCGTGCCCCGCGGGCACGAGCGGATACACGTTGCCGGTCGAGAACGCGACTACGCGAGACGACTGGTAGCGGCGGCAGACGGACGCGGGGATGAGGCAGTTCTCGGCCCACGTGAGGGCCGCCTGCCCGGTCGCGCCGAACTTCATGCCGGCCATGTAGACAACGTCTGTCGCGTCCGGCAGCCGCCCGACCGCGTCGTCGTCCAGGAGATCGCAGGCGATGGTCTCCACGCCGGCAGCGTCGAGACGCTGGCGTGCCGTGGGGGATTGAAAGCGCGAGACGGCAATCACTCGCCGCGTGAGACCGGCAGCGTCGGCGGCGCGACGGGCCATGCGCGCGAGCGTCGGTCCCATCTTGCCACCGGCCCCGAGGACGATGAGATCGCCCGTGCGGCCGCGCGTCGCCTCCAGGAGCCCCGATGTGGGCTCGCTGAGCAGATCCTCGAGCGTCTCGATGGTGTCGATCCGGGTAGGCAGCACGGGCGTCCCTGTGTAGAGTAGCGGCAACTCTTGCAACCGTGGCCTGAACGCGGCGCAGGCCCGGGGCACGAGCGTACACCGTCGCACGGGCGCATGTAACGCGAGCGCTCACGCAGAGCTTCGAACCCGCATGTTCACCATCCGCCCGATGACTGCGCTCGACATCCCGGCCGGCCTCCGCCTGTGCCGCGCCAGCGGGTGGAATCAGCTCGCGAGCGACTGGGAGCAGTTGCTCGCGCTCAACCCTGGCGGCGCCCGGGCGGCCGAGATGGACGGGCGCGTAGTGGCCTCAGTCGCCGCACTCGAGTACGACGCGCAATTCGGTTGGGTGGCTATGGTCCTCGTCGACCCCGCCCAGCGGAGACAAGGGCTCGGGACCGCCATGCTGACGGCGGGTTTAGAACTGCTCGAGCACGTACCGGTCGTGCGGCTGGATGCCACACCGGCGGGACATCCGATCTATCGAGCGCGCGGATTCGAGGAAGAATACCGCCTGGCGCGGATGGAGCGGGGGGTATCGGATCAACTGGCCCCTGCGCGCACTGTCGCAGTGCGGCGCATGAGAACGGCAGACCACGCGGCGATTGCCGCGTGGGACCTTGACGTGTTCGGCGCGTCGCGACAGTCCCTCCTCGAGTGGCTCGGGGCAGCCGCTCCCGGTTACGCCTGGGTCGCCGACGACACGAGAGGCCTGGCAGGCTGGATGCTCGGCCGCCACGGCTTTGCCTTCGACCACCTCGGCCCTATCGTCGCGCGCGATCACACCGTCGCGGCTGGCCTCGTGGCGGCCTGCGTCCGGGCGAGCCCGGGTGTGCCCCTCATACTGGATGCGCCGAGCGATGCGGCGGAGTGGCAGGCGTGGCTCGCAGCATCAGGCTTCCACGTACAGCGGCCGTTCATCCGGATGCGCCGCGGTCGTGAAGGCGTGATCGGGCGACCCGACGAGCAGTATGCGATCGTGGGGCCTGAGTTCGGTTGACTACGGGCGGGTCTGGGAGGTGTCCGCCAGATCATCGGGGACCTCGGGTCAGGTGACGCGAGCCGTTGGCGGCGTGCTAGCATCCCCGCCACGTCGTGATCTTGGTTCGGGAGCGCCTCGCCCTCGTGCGGTGCGTTCCGGCTGTTGCAGCCGCGGCTGCCATTGGATGCGGAGAGAACAATGAGCGAGACGGCGATCACGCGGCGCGAGCTCTTACGACGGGGCGGTGGCGTGGGCGGGGCGCTGGCGCTTCCGATGCTGCGCCACAGCGAGTCGTCATCGGGCGTTGTGCGATCGGCGGCCGCCTTCCCCATCGGGCCTCAGGCCGGGTGCCGACGTGTACGAGTCGATCGGGGTGCGCCCGGTGATCAACGCGCGCGGCACCTACACGATCATCGGCGGCTCCGTGATGCTCCCCGAGGTGCGAGCTGCCTTCGAGGCGGCCGCCCGGCGTTACGTTCACCTCGACGAGCTGGCCGATGCCATTGGCGCCCGTCTGGCGGCGCTCACCGGCGCGGAATGGGGCGTGGTCACATCAGGCTGTGCGGCGGCGCTCACGCACGCCGCCGCGGCGTGCGTGGCGGGGGGCAATCCCGATCTCCACGTCCGGATCCCGGACCTCCGAGGCTTTCCACGCGATGAGGCGATCATCCCGAAGCACTCGCGGAACGTCTACGACGCGGCGGTGCGCGCCGTGGGCCTGCGGATGATCGAGGTCGAGACCATGGCCGATCTCGAGGCCGCCTTTGGCCCGCGCACGGCGCTCGTGTATCTCTTCGCGGGACCTGCTGCTGATGCGAGCCCGCTCAGCCTGCCAGCCATCGCGCCCCTGGCGCAGGCGCGCGGCGTGCCGATCCTGGTGGATGCCGCCGCCGAGGTCCTCAGCGTGCCCAACGTGCACCTGCAGCATGGGGCCACGCTGGTCGGCTACAGCGGCGGCAAATGCCTGCGCGGGCCGCAGACGGCGGGCCTGCTGCTCGGGAACAAGGGACTCGTGCGCGCGGCGTGGGTACACAGCGCGCCGCACCACGGGTTTGCGCGAGGCATGAAGGTCGGGAAGGAGGAAGCGATCGCCATGCTGATGGCAGTCGAGATGTGGGCGACGCGTGACCACAAGGCCGAGTGGAATCAGTGGACGGCGTGGCTCGACCACATCTCACGCCGCGTCTCCACGATTGACGGGGTCACCACCAGGATCGTGCAACCCGTCGGGCTCTCGAACCGCACCCCGTCCCTCGAGGTGCTCTGGGACCGGCAACGGCTTGGCGTCTCGGGCGAGCTCGTCGCGCGAACGCTGCTCGAGGGCGAACCTCGCATCGCCCTTTTCGCGGCGCGGAGCGACGATCCCTCACGGACGGGCGTATCGGTTACACCGTACATGCTGGCGCGCCGGTGAGGAGAAGGTCGTCGCCGAACGGCTGCGGGCCGTGCTCTCGAGTCCTCCCAGCGATGCGGCGCGCCCACGCGGTCGGCCCCGGCCGTGGACCTCACGGGGCAATGGGACGTCCGCATCGCGTACGCGGCGAGCACGTCCACCCACACGCTCTACCTCCGGCAGCGAGAGAACACGCTCGACGGCTCGCACCGTGGAGACTTCGTGACGCGCGATGTCTCCGGCACCATCGACGGGGACACGCTGCGCATCCGCAGCGCCTATGGCGAGGAGCATGGCGATGCGCTGAACTTCACCTTCTCGGGCACGGTTGCCGGCGACACGATGTCGGGGGCGCTCGACATGGGTGAGTACCTGAGCGCCCGGCTGGACGGCAGAGCGGCGCAAATGAAGAATGAAGAATGGAAAATGAAAAACTCGATCCGTGAATCGAGAGTGGAATCAGCCACGCGAACGCCGCTGCGGCTGCGCGTCGCCGCGTTGCTCTGCCTTTTTCATTTTTCATTTTTCATTTTTCATTCTGCCGCCATCCTCCGCCCGTCCGGCGCAGAGCGCGCACCGATACGATCTCCTCCTCCGCGGCGGCCACGTCATCGATCCGCGAAACGGACTCAGCGCCGTGCGCGACCTGGCCATCCGCTCGGGCGTCGTTGCCGCGGTCGCGCCAGGGATCGATCCGGCCGAAGCCGCCCAGACGGTGGATGTCACGGGCCTTTACGTCACGCCGGGTCTCGTCGACATTCACGTGCACGTCTACGCCGGCACTGGAGAGGCGCGCTCGTACGCGGGTGACAACAGCGTCTACCCCGACGGGTTCACGTTCCGGGCGGGCGTCACTACGGTCGTCGATGCGGGCAGTTCGGGCTGGCGGAACTTCGACGATTTCCGGTCACGCGTGATCACGCGCTCCCGCACGCGCGTGCTCGCCTTTCTCAACATCGTCGGCCACGGTATGCGGGGCGACACCTTCGAGCAGAACCTCGGCGACATGGAGGTGCAGCCGACCGTGAACGTGGCGCGGGCCAACCGTGGCACGATCGTCGGCGTCAAGACGGCACACTACGCCGGCCCCGAATGGGCGCCCGTGGAGCGCGCGGTCGAAGCGGGCACCGCGGCCGACATCCCGGTGATGGTCGATTTCGGAAAGAATCAGCCGGAACGGCCGCTCGCGGCGCTCGTCACGACGAAGCTGCGGCCGGGCGACATCTACACCCACGTCTACTCCGGGCTGCGGGGCGAGCTCGACCGCCCCGGGCACCTGAACCCCGCGTTGTTCGAAGGACGGAAGCGCGGGGTCATCTTCGACGTCGGTCACGGCGGCGGGAGCTTTCTCTGGCGAGTCGCCGTCCCCGCCGTTCGCGCGGGATTCCTCCCGGACTCGATTTCGACCGACCTCCACATCGGCAGCATGAACGCCGGCATGAAGGACATGCTGAACGTGATGAGCAAGCTCCTCGCGCTCGAGGTGCCGCTCGACGACGTGGTGCGCAGGGCCACCTGGAATCCCGCGCGCGAGGTGAAGCAGGAGTCAATCGGCCATCTCTCGGTTGGCGCCATCGCAGACATCGCCGTGCTGCGCGTCGAACACGGCCGGTTCGGATTCGTCGACTCGTATGGTGCCCGCCTGCACGGCAGCACGCGCCTGGTGTGTGAGCTGACGCTGCGAGATGGCAACGTCGTGTTCGACCTGAATGGGCTCACGAAGCCGGATTGGGAGACGCTGGCGCCCGATTACGGATCCGCCCCCAGCCCCTGAGGAGCGTTCAGCCTTTACATTCTGCATTTTGCATTTTGCATTTTGCATTCCGCCGTAAGGCGGCAAGGAGGTCATGTGAAGAAGCCCACGCGACGCAGTTTTCTCGCGCAGGTACCCGCTGTCGCGGTCACAGCCGCGGCGGTAGCGCCGGCGGCCGTGCACAGTCAGGAGAAGCCGGCGGACAAACCTGTGAAGAAGGTTCATTGGGACGGCGGCAAGCGGCCGGAGAAGACGCCGCTCTTCAGCGGCGTCGTGTCCTACGGCGGCCTCGTGTTCGTCTCCGGCATCGGCGCGCATTTCGAAGGCGACATCAAGGCCCACACCTCGCACGTGCTCGACGAGATGAAGAAGCGTCTGGAGCAGGCCGGATCCTCGATGGAGAAGGTGCTCAAGGTGAACGTGTATCTGAATGACCTCAAGGACTATGCAGCGATGAACGAGGTGTTCCTCGGCCGGTTCGGGCCTGAACCGGGCGTTCGCACCACGATTGCCGCCGCGGGAGGAATCCCCGGCAACTCGCTGGTGGAGATCGATTGCATCGCGGCGCTGTAGCGCCAATCTGCCTCGAGCCGCAGGACGGCATCCCTGAATGACGAGTGCTGTGCGGCAGGCGTCCGGTTCCATCCGCGTGGCGGGCGCGGTTCTGCTCTGCGTCGCCTGCCACGGGGTGCCCAGCGCTCACGGGGTGCCCGCCGCTGACGGCGAGCTCGAACGGCACGAGACCGCTCGATTGTCGATGGGCTGCGTGTACTCCATCGCCGCCTACAGCACGCACCGCGACACCCTGTCCCGCACCCTCGATGAGGCGCTCGATGAAGTCGATCGCATCGATCGCCTCATGAGCCATTACCGGCCAGACAGCCCATTGTCGCAGCTGAATCGCCAGGCGGCACATAGCGCGGTGCCCGTCGATCCCGAGCTCTTCGACTTCATCGGGCAGTCGCTCGACTACAGCCGCAGCTCCGAGGGTGCGTTCGACATCACGGTCGGCCCCCTCATGAAACTCTGGGGCTTCTTCCAGGATGACGGCCGTGTGCCGACACGGCGCGAGCTGGTGGCCGTGCGACGGCGGGTCGGATACCGCCACGTGCGTCTCAACGCTGCGGATCGAACGATCAGATTCGACACTCCGGGAGTCGAGCTCGATCTCGGCGGCATCGCGAAGGGCTACGCGGTGGATCGCGTCGTCGGTCTGCTGCGGCAGCGCGGCGTCCGCGCCGCGCTCATCAGCGCGGGCGGCAGCACGGTCTACGCTATCGGAGCCCCACCAGGGCGGGACGACTGGCAAGTCAGCATCCAGGATCCGCTGGACCCGGCACGGGTTGCGTTCACCGTAGCGCTGCGCGACCGGGCGGTCTCGGTGGCGGGCAGCTCCGAGAAGTTCTTCGCGCGCGGGCGGCACGCGATACGCCCACATCATGAACCCCCGCACGGGCCGTCCCGTGCAAGGCGTGCTCACGGTCGCGGTGCTAGCCCCGACCGGCACGGATGGCGACGCGCTGGACGATGCGCTGTTCGTGCGCGGTGTCGAGGGGAGCCGCACGAGCCTGGCTGGGCAGGCGGGAGTGGAGGCGTATTTCCTCCTTCCCGCGCGCCGCGGGTGGCAGATGGTCCACCTCCGCGATCAGCGCGCGTCAGCGGGCCGCCCCCAGATCGACGCTGGCGTAAATCGTCAGGCGCGGAAGTGACAGCTCCGTTGCACCGTCGCCCGTGACCACGTCCTCAAGCGCCACTCGTCCCACGCCAGACACGAGCGCTTCAGCGCGACCGTAGACCCCGCGCAGGCGCACACGTAAGCCCTGGATCTCACGACCGCCATAGTTCAGCAGCTGCACACGGAGACCGCTCGCGTGGCGTGTCACCCGGCCGATCACCGCCTCACTGCCGTAGACGCGTATCGTGCGGGCTTGATCCGTGAGCTCACGCCGCACCTCGAGTGCAAGCGCACTCGGATCGGCGGCCTTCTCACGCGGGTATCGTTTACTGCCCAGAGCAACCGTGACCGGGAAGCGCCGATCGCCTGCCCTCACGATCTCAAACAGCAGGTTCCGGCGCGAGAGCAAGTTCAGCACCTCCCCCATCTCTTCGGACCCATCGTCCACAACCCCGAGGTCACCGAGCGAGGCCTGAGCGGCAGGCGCCGGAACTTGTCGTAAAAAGGCCAGCATCGCTCCAAGCTCGGAGATGCCGGAGGCGTCAATCGAGAGGATGGCGTCGCCGCCATACGCAACGGCCTCAGCCGCGGCCAGAGCGCCCGCGCCCGTCTTCAGGTCGTACTTGAACCGTCCGTCGGGCGCACGCAGGAACTGCCAGCCGTTCGCCACCAGCCAGGGGCTGCGTGTGGCAGACACGAGGTCGGCTCGGTGCGCGATGCCAGGCGCCGGCAGCGCCTTGCGCGAGGCGAGATCCTCAGGACTGATCTCGACCACGTCGATTCCGGCGTCGCGCCACGACGGCGCGAGCTCAGGCGGCACACACAGGCGCTCGATGCCCGCCTCCCGGATGATTGCGAGGGTGTCGGCCACGGGGCGAGCCCAATAGACGCACGGGAGTACGGGTTGCTGCCCCGTCTGCAACGCTGCCACCCAAAGCAGTGCCACCAGCCCTCTCATACCTGGAGCTGCTGCACCGTGATCCGCGCCATGTCGTACACGCCAAGCCCGAGGCGCGACGCGTATTCCACGTGCCCGGGCTCACGGATCAGGATGTTCACATTGGGATCGCTGTCACGCGCGGACATGTCGTCGGGCCGCAGTGACGCAGGGGAGCGATCCCAGATGGAAATCGCCCCTTCCGCCTTCCGCTTCTGATCGATGATGTCGAGCAGCAGCCGATCGATGGCCACCGGGTCGGTGCCGAAGAAGATGCGGCGCGGATAGAAGACGAAACGATCAGTGTGCGCGAAGGGACCACCGTGCCACACACCGCGCAGCCCGTCCATGATTTGCAGGACCGTGCGAGACCTCAGGGGCTCAACCGACGCGAGGCGGCCGACGAACGAGTATGTGTGCGAGCGGCTCCCGTAGTGCGTGCGTGCGACGTTCGAGAAGCTGCCGTACGCGATGTTCTTGAGACAGCCGGTCGCACCGGTCGCGCCGTGGTCCTTGACGTTCGGGATGTTGATGATCTTCGTGAGCCGGCCCGTGATCAGCCGCATCATGTTCGAGCGGGTGTCCTCCTCACCGAACAGATCGGCCTCCACGTACGTGGCCGGATCGTAGCCGCTGTTATCCGAGTAGGCGTTCTCTCGCTCGGCGGCGACAATCTGAACCTCCCCGGGCAGATGCGGTGCGTAGTTCACGGCATCGAGCTGCTGCTGGAAGCGCTCGTACACGTAGATCTGCGTGGGCGGCACGCCGGCATCCATCAATTGGCGCACGGTTTCCGCGACGATCGCGTGGTCCGAGACGACGTAAGGATGCCCGCCGCAGTTGACCTTGATGCCCACGACGTCGGCGGGTTCGAAGAAGTGGCGCCACGCGTCTCCGGGCGCGCGCGTTCCCGTGAGTGCGCACATGCCGCGGGCCATCATCTCCCGGACGACGCCGCCGTCCGATGCGCGGGTCACAGCGTCGAGCACCTGGTCCGAGCCCACGGCGACGACGCGTCCGGGATAGCGGCCCGGCATGCCTGGGGTCACGGAAGGGCGATACTGACTGACCACGCGCACGCGGCGGGACGTCGTGTGTGTCTCTCGGTGTGTCTCGCGGTGTCGCGAGGGGTACCGCCGCCAGCAGGCGCACGAAGGTTCGTCGATCCACGCGGTCTCCTGATCGCGTGCCACTATACGCCTTGCGCCGGCGAATCGCACACGACCACGGATCACACGCGTGAAAAAGTGCGACGCTCCCGTCGTGGCACCTGACGTCGATCCCCTTCGTCCACCATGGTTCACCTGAACTGAGACATCCCGCGCTGGATCAAGGGTGCGTCGATGATTTCGTCAACACCGCGTAGCCTCTCCGGGGCCTGGCGTCCTGCGTCTACCACGTCGCGAATCACAATCTTCTCGATCTGCGCGCCGCGCGTCGTCCGTAGCCCGGTGAACACCTCCGGGTCAAGTTCCCCCGAATCGCCGATGAGCGTAAACTTCCGGCCCGGAAGGTTGTCCATTAGCGCTGAGATCTGGCTGATCTTCTGCTCCTTCGTGGCGTCCTTCCCTGTGACGAAGTTTTTTAGGTCTCTGATGAAGTTCGGCAGATCGAGTGGGCTGGTCCTCAGGCTTTTCATGTGAAATGTACCCCATGGAAAACCATCCTGTTCGATTAGGAATTTATGTAGCAGTCCGAAAAGCTGCCACGGGCTTCCGGACACGTAATGGAAGGAGACATCGCCCAGACCGTGGTACCGGTCCCGCATTCCCTCAGCGGCGACGTACGGACGGAGGAACGTGTTCCGCAGGATGATTGCCTTCCCCGCTGGAATCTCGCTCACCTTGATTGTGTCGTCGATGTCGGAAACGACCGATTTCCCTTCCGGCTCGAGGAGGATGATGATTCCCGTGCCGTCGAAAGTTCTACCCAGCGTTCCTGTCACCCTGGCTGTGATCGTGAGGCGATCTGAGCGATCGCCAGGCAGATGGAGCTCTCCTTCCGCGAGGCCGTTGGCGTCGGTTCTCGACGGGAACCGGTAAAGCTCGCGTCCGTCCTCGCCAAAAAGGACCACTCGCTCGCCTGAATCGCTGTCGGCGACAAAGTCCGCAATGCACTCCCGACACCTGACGATTTCCTCATCCGTCGGCAGCGGGCCACCCTCGTCGTCCAGGAGGAGCGCGCGAATGTGATCGTCCGAAAGGTGGTCCAAGCGCCGCTGTTTGTGCACCCACACTCTCACGGGTACGGTCCAGCCGGCGCCAGTGCGGTAGCCGTAGGTTGGAAACACTGTGACGTGTTTTTCCTTGGACATGAGCGACCTCCTGAAAGTGAACTGACGCGCGCGCATCTTATCGAGAGAATTTCGCGAACGTGTAGATGTCGGGCAGTGCAGCCCAACGGCTGATCGGTGGGACGTAGACATCTGGCCCACACGCGGAGCGAGGCCGCCACGCGGGTCCGAGCCCACGGCGACGACGAGCCCCGGGGAGCGGCCCGGCATGCCTGGGGTCACGAAAGGGCGATACTGACTGACCACGCGCACGCGCGGACGTTTGTCTGTGTCTCGCGGCGTCGCGAGGGGCACCGCCGCCCAGCAGGCGCACGAACGTTCGTCGATCCACGCGGTCTCCTGATCGCGTGCCACTATACGCCTCGCCCCGGCGGATCGCACACGATCACGGCTCACGTGCGCTGAGTTCAGCCGGCGCCGTACAACGCATCGGTCGGGGGATCGCCGACGAGCGGCGCCTCGAACCTGATCGCGGCGCGGTAGCGCACACCCCCGCCCCGCTCGAGAGCGTGCACCAGGCATCGCTCGACGGCCCCGCGCACCTGGAACCCGCCGGTTCCCTGCTGGACGTGCACGGTGACGCTGCCGCCGGGCCGAAAGCGCCACGCACTCTCCACCAGCACGCCCCCGCGCGAGAGGTTCACGGCAATGACCTCGCGGGCCGGCTGCACGCGCACGCCCGGCGGCAGGATCCCGCGCGCGTAGTGCACGCGTGAAAACGTGCGACGCTCCCGCCGTGGCAACCCGTCGGTCGTGTCCGGCACCCCTACGGTGTGAGCCATTGCCGGGTCACCGGATCGAATCGCATCACACGCGCGCGTCCCGTGGCGCCGAGCACCACGACCGCGAACTGCACGGGACCCCGTCCCCTGATGTACGCCGTGCCCGACGTGGCCGTCCCGGCCGGAGCGCTCGCGATCATGCGCGTGACACCAAACCGGATCGGATCGTCGCCGGTCCCCACGGCCGTGCCATCGATCAGCCGCGCGCCTGGGATGAAGCCGAAGCGCGCACCAGGAAACAGGTGATCGACTCGATCCGGCGGCGTTATGGGCGGGTCGTAGCCACCACCGATATCCGCGCTGCGCACGCCGTTGTCGTTCCCGTCGGCGTAGGCCTGGAGACGGAACGTGCCGTCCTCCGCCTCGAACCGCAACGCCACGTTGCCGCCCCGGTGCACGGCCTGCATACGTGTGAGCGCGACGCGTTCGGCCAGGAAGTAGGCCGCACCCCGCGCGCGCCACGCATCCAGGGCGGCGTCCAGGCGCGGGACCGAGATCGAAATGACGCAGCCGGCAACCGCCATGGTGACGAGCACGTCGATCAGAGAGTAGCCATGCATAGCCGTGCGTCGGGCGCCGTTCCCGCCGGTGAGCCGACGGGAACGGCGGGCCGAGCTCGCAACCGTCAGGCCTTTGGCGGGGAGACCGTCAGATGGGGCTTCAGCTTCAGAAAAGCCTTCTCGCCAATGCCCTTGACGTTCATCAGGTCCTCGATTTTCTTGAACCCGCCGTTCTTCTGACGGTATTCCACGATGCGCAGCGCCATCTTGGCCCCGATGCCGGGCAGCTCCTCGAGCTGCGTGGCAGACGCCGTGTTCAGGTTGACTGCGGCGACCGCCGTCTTGGCCTCCGACGCGTCTTGAGAGCCGCCAGCCGCGTGCACGGTCGGCCCCGCCAGAAGGACCGCCGCGACCACCAGTCCGATCGATGTACGAATCATCTGTCCTGCTCCTTAGACCTCTCGCTGGTTCGTCCAACCGCCGATGATTGGGAGTCGCCTCTCCGGCACGACCACGCAGAGTGAGGTCGGGCTCCACCAGGTCGCGGCCGGAGAGGCCGCGCGACTCGAGAGCAAGGCAGCGTCCACGGAACGGCGTGCGGGGTCCGGCGCCGCATCATGGTGAGCGGCTGGAATTTGCGCCCATCACTTCGGCCGCAGCCCTGACACCCACCGGCGCGAGGCGGCCGGTATGGGCAACGTGCGTTGACGAGGGCGCGAGGATCTGACGTCCAGTGGGAACGTCCGCGCGAACGCTGGTTGTTACGGGTTTGCCCGGGAGTCGCGTGCGATCAGCGAGGTCCCGGAATGCAAGAGGGCGCCGCCGGGCCGGCCCTCCTACGGGCTCGACGATTGAACCAGGACCGCATTTCAAGCATTATCAGACTTCCCCGCTCGAGGCGCCGCGGGCGCTCGACCGGCTCTCCCCCGTTTTCCCTTGGAGCTACGGTGCATGAGTAGATCACCTGCTTTCGCGCACGTCACCCGTCTGGTCACCGGCGCGACGGTATCGCTGGGGCTCGCGCTCTCGCCCTGGAGTGCCCCAGTACACCTGCACGCTCAGCAGCAGTCGCGAAAGCAGGCACTGCTCGCACAGCCAAACCGTGCAGCGGACGCGCCCGAGGTGCTCAGGGCCGGGCGCCCTCTGGTGCGAGACGCGACACGGCTCCAGTACGTGCCCGGCCATATCGTCGTGAAATTCGCCGAGGGGGTGTCTCCGCAGGCGATGAGCACCATGGCTGCGGACATCGGCGGGCAGGCTGTGCGTGGGGTGCACCACGCAGATTTCGTCTACGTCGACATCCCGGCGGACGCGGATCCCGTCGCGGCGGCAGCGCAAATGGCTCGGAAGCCCGGAGTGGTCTACGCGGAGCCCGACGGACGCGTGTTCACGATGTTCCGCCCGAACGATCCGCTGTATCGCTACCAGTGGAACCTGCAGAAGATCGACATGGAGCGGACATGGGACGTGAACCGCGGCGCCAAGAACGCCGTGGTCGTTGCGATCATCGACAGCGGGGTGGCGTTCCAGGACAAGGGAGCGTTTGCTCAGGCTCCGGAACTGAAGGGCGTGCCGTTCGTGAGCCCGTACGACTTCGTCTGGGACGATACGGAACCCTTCGACTTCGATGGGCACGGGACGCACATCGCGGGCACGATTGCCCAGACGACCAACAACGACGAGGGCACGGCCGGGATGTCGTTCAACGTCTCGATCATGCCGATCAAGGCCATCTACACGGAGTGGGACGCAGCGTTCGACGCGCCGTTCCCGTACGGCGCGTCGACGGTGGCACGCGCCATCCGCTACGCAGCCGATAACGGCGCCAAGGTGATCAACCTGAGCATCGGGTCGTTCTTCGAAAATACGGCGTCACGGGATGCGATGGAATACGCCATCGGGAAGGGCGCCTTCCTCGCGATCGCAGCCGGGAACGATGGGGATGCGGGCAGCCCGCCGACCTATCCGGCGGTGTACGCCAAGGACATGGACGGCGCAATGGCAGTTGCCGCGGTGGATTTCAACCTGGCACGTTCGTTCTACTCGAACGTGAACGACTACGTCGAGATTGCCGCACCGGGCGGCGACAACAACCAGGATCTGAACAATGACGAGTACGCCGACGGCATCCTGCAACAGACCTTGGATCCGGACGCGGCGAGTGCGGGTGTGTTCAACCAGTTCATCTACTCGTTCGAACAAGGCACGTCCATGGCGACCGCACACGTGAGCGGGCTCGCCGCGCTCCTCATCGATCAGGGGATCACGACGCCGAAGGCCGTGGAAGAGGCGATCAAGGCGTTCGCGACAGATGCCGGTGCAACCGGACGCGATAACGAGACGGGCTATGGGGTCATCAACCCGCGGCGCACGATTCGTGGCCTGGGTCTGAGCCGATGACCGCCCGGAGAGGTGGTCTCGTGACCCGTGTGCATGGGCGCATCGGCGCGCTGGTCCTGTCGCTCGCGTTCGGGGCGGCCGCGGTGGATGCCCAGGAGCAAACACCGGCACAACCCGCGGCGCCGAGCGAGGTGCGCGTGGTCAAGGATCAGACGACGATCTGGAAACGCAATCCCAGCCTGGTGCTGGCGGTCGTCAAGTCGGGCACCGTCCTGCGGGCCGTCGCACGAGAGGACCGCTGGATCGAGGTTCTCGTCCCAGCCAAGGAAGGCGGCAAGGGCAACACGGGATTCGTGCTCGCCGCCCACGTCGAGCACATCGCCGGCACGCCGGACATTCCGCTGCGCCAGTCCAGGAGCAGCGAATCCATGTGGGATGCGTCCGGCAACCCGAGGGCGCAAACGCCTCGCGCGCCCGCACCGAAGCCGCCCACCGTAGGCGTGCGTGGCTTCGCCACTGGCAGCTACGGCGTGTTCCAGGCGAAAGACACCTTCGATGCGATCTTCGACAGCGCCTGGCAGCCCTTCTATGGCGGCGGCGCGCAGGTGGTCATCTTCGACAAGCTGTTCGTCGAGGGCTCCTTCGAACAGTTCAAGAAGACGGGTCAGCGCGTGGTCGTGTCGGACGGCGAGGTGTTTCCGCTCGGCATCGAGAACCGCGCCACCATCAACCCTATCACTGTGACAGCCGGATACCGTTTCCGATCGACCTCGACGCTGGTGTCGTACGCGGGCGGCGGGTTCGGATTGTATCGCCTCCGCGAGACCTCCGAGTTCGCGGACCCGTCGGAGAACGTCGACGAACGTCACACCAGCTACCACGCGCTCGGCGGCGTCGAAGTGGGGGTGAGCAAGTGGGTGTTTACCGCCTTTGAAGTGCAGTACACGACCGTACCGGACGCGCTTGGCATGCCGGGCGTCTCGGGTGAATTCGGGGAAACGAACCTGGGCGGGCTGACGTTTCGCGTGAAGGTGCTGGTGGGACGATAGAACAGGCTGCAGCCTTCGGGCTACAGCCTGCAGCCTCTTTCTGGCCGGGACAGGACTGCCGGACCCTCGGCACGGAGGCGCGCAGCGTCGTCTAGACCCAGTGCTCGCTTGTGGTGTCACCGCACCGCTGATGTGGGGCAGGGCTTCAGCCCTGCAAATCGGTGCGCTCTAGCAGGCCTGAAGGCCTGCCCCACATGACTACACAAGTGAATCGCGGGTTTAGGTCTTGGTTGCCGCGAGTGCGTGTTCGGCCTTGTACCACTCCAGGGTGCGGCGCAGGCCTTCTTCGAACGAGACGATCGGCTCGTAGCCCAGAATCTCGCGCGCCCTGGTGATGTCCGCCTGGGAGTCGCGCACATCCCCTGCTCGCGGGGGTGTGTACTCCGGCTCCACGGTGCTGCCCAGCACTGACGCCATCGTCGCGCACAGCTCGTTGATGCTGATGCGGCCGCCGACGGCGACGTTAATGACCTCTCCGCTCGCCCGCGGCGCCGTGCAGGCGCGCAGGACGCCGTCGACCACGTTCGCGACGTACGTGAAATCCCGGGTCTGCCCGCCATCACCCTGGATGGTAGGCGCTCGTCCCTCGAGCATCCGCATCGCAAACAGCGAAATCACTCCCGAGTACGCCGACGAGGGGTCCTGGCGCGGGCCGAACACGTTGAAGTACCGGATTGTCACGGTCTCGAGGCCATACAGCCGCGTGAACAGCCGCAGGTACTGCTCCCCCACGAGCTTCTGCAACGCGTACGGGGAGAGCGGGTCGGTGGGCATGTCTTCGCGCTTCGGCAGTGTCGGAGTGTCGCCGTATGCCGACGACGACCCGGCGTACACGACACGCCTGACCCCGGCATCGCGTGCAGCCACGAGCACGTTCAACGTAGCGTCGATGTTCGCGCGGTTCGACGTGATTGGATCGGTGACCGATCGCGGCACCGAAGGGATGGCGGCCTGGTGCAGCACGTAATCGACGCCGTCCACCGCTGTGCGCGCGACATCGAGATCCGCCAGATCGCCCTCGACCAACTCGACGGTGCGTAGATGCGCCAGATTGCGTCTGTGGCCGGTAATCAGGCTATCCGCCACGCGCACGCGCTCGCCGCGGCGTTCGAGTTCTTCGGCGAGATGCGAGCCGATGAATCCTGCGCCGCCGGTTACCAGGTAGAAGGACATGGCACCTCATCTAGCAAGAATTGAACCCAGGGAGGGCTGACGTGTCAGGCGGCAGACGGCGGGCCTGTCGGGCATCAGGTCAACCATAGTTGACTTTCCCGCCACTTCAGCCTGAAAGCCAGACACAGCCTGCCGCCTGCCGCCTGCAGCCTGTCGCCGAGGTCCGTCCTCGTCACTGCGAACTGATGGCCGAAAACGGCGCCGGATTCAGGCCTGGGACCACTCGAAGCGCGTTGCCGTAATAGAGCTTCCGCAACACGCCGTCGGGCAGGTCGAGTCCATACAGCTTCCAGAACGCATGGTAGTCGCGGTAGTAGTCGAAGTACTCGTCGGCGGTCTCGAACGTGCGCCAGAAGTACGGGTACTCGGCCGGCGCCCACGAGTCTTTCCCGAACAGCACGCGATCCTGGTACTTCGTGAAGAACTCGCGCGCGAACCGGGGCTGCCGTCCAAGCTCCGCGAGGATGGCGCCGGTCTCCACGTACACGTTCGGCATCGCATCCAGCATGCGCCCCAGCCGCCCGAGATCGTTGGCGTGGAAACCCATGTGGGCCGCGATGAACGTCGTGCCGCGGTGCCTGGTGAACAACCGGTCGCGCTCCGCCATGAGCGCTTCGAACGCGGGGAACGCATCGGCGGGCCGCCGGCGCTGCGGGTGCGTCTGCAGCTCGAGCCAGCGTTCGTTCGTCATATCGACCGGCTCGAAGAACGGCGAGGGCTCTCCCGTGTGAATCAGCACCGGCACCTTGAGCCGCGCGCAGGCGGCCCAGAGAGGATCGAGCTCGGCGTCGTCGAGCGGCACGCGGACGCCGTTCGCGCGCTTCACGCTCAGGCCCAGGTTCTTGAAGATCTTCAGCCCCCGCGCGCCGGCGGCGACGTCCGCCTCGAATCGGGCGGCCGCACGCCTGCCGTATCCGGGCATGTCGATGTCGGAGAAATCCGGGTTCGCGAACACCACCATGCGGTCGGGCGCGGGGCTCTTAGCAATCATCGCGAGCATGCCCTTCAGTTCCTCGCCGCTGCCCCCACTCAAGTTCACGAGCACACGCAGGTTCAGGGCGTCCATCTCGCGGACGACCTGCGCATAGCCTGCCGCTGTCAGCCGGGAGTGGTGGCTGTGAACGTCGACGACCGGGTACTTCGCCCGGGGCACCGGATGCGCCGGAACGACGAGCGTGGACTTTGGCTTGTACTCGCGGATGGAGAGATCCTGCGCGACGATTGCTGCCGGCCCGGCGGCGAGGGCCGCAGCAAACACGAGGAGACCCACGCGCCAGCGGGCGCGCGGCATGATGCCGCCGGGGTGTGACATGAGAGTGCCGCAGTCGCGCCGTAAGCCGAATTCTGTCCGCCTTCCGGCGGGACGACCATTCCTCTAGCCCCGTCATTACTGGCGGGATCAAGCGACCGACCCGGAGGCTTCGGACGGGCCGTCCTCGAACGCCTCCCTATTTGGTCTTGCTCCGTGCGGGGTTTTGCCTGCCACCCGTGTTGCCACTGGCGCGGTGCGCTCTTACCGCACCTTTTCACCCTTACCTCATCTCCGTTGCCGGTCGACGGGGCGGTATATTTTCTGTGCCACTTTCCTTCGGGTTGCCCCGACCGGGGATTACCCGGCGCACTGCCCTGCGGAGTTCGGACTTTCCTCCCCTCGTGATGGTTCCGGGCGAACCCGGCCTCCCGCGAGCGGCGATCGTCTGGCGCGGCTGCGGCTATCCGTCTGATTCCTGCTTGATGTTGTACTGCTCCAGTTTCTTGTACAGATTGCTGCGCGGCGTGTCGATGAGCTCGGCCGTCTTCGAGATGTTCCAGCCGGTTTCGCGGAGCTTCTGGACCAGGAAGGCACGTTCCGACACTTCCTTGTGCTCCCGCAGCGTGCCGGCCCTGACCGTCTCATTATCCGGCCCACGTGACGGCCCGTCAACGCGGATGCTCTCCGGCAGGTCCGGCAGGTCGACGCTGTCGGCCGGGGTCATGATGATCAACCGCTCGACAGTGTTCCGCAGCTCCCGGATGTTGCCCTTCCAGCGGTGTCGCTGCAGAACGTCCATGGCCGCAGGCGTCACCCGTTTCGGACGGAAGTTGTTGTCGCGGGCGAACAGGTCCGCGAAGTGCCGCACGAGCAGCGGGATGTCGTCCTTCCGCTCCCGGAGTGGCGGCACGTAAATCGGAATGACCGCGAGGCGGAATACAGATCTTCCCGGAACGTGCCCTTCTCGATCTCCTCCTCCAGATTCTTGTTGGTGGCCGCGATCACGCGCACGTCGACCTTGATGGTGCGGGCCGAGCCGAGCCGCTCGACCTCCCCTTCCTGCAGCACGCGCAGCACCTTGGCCTGCGTTTTCAGGCTCATGTCCCCGACCTCGTCGAGGAAGATGGTGCCCTTGTCTGCCTGCTCGAACTTGCCGATCTGTTTCTCGGTCGCCCCCGTGAACGACCCCTTCTCGTGGCCGAACAGCTCGGATTCGATCAGGTCGTCCGGAATCGCCGCACAGTTCACCTGCACGAATCGCTCGCGGCTCCGCAGGCTGTTGCGGTGGATGGCCCTGGCGACCAGCTCCTTGCCGACGCCGCTCTCGCCGGTGATCAGCACCGTCGCGTTGGTCGGCGCGGCACGGCGGATCGCGTCCATCACCTTCTTCAGGTGCGGGCTCTCCCCCACAATCTGGTGCCGCACTTCGACGACGCGCTTGAGGGAGCGGTTCTCGTCGGCGAGACGGCTGCGATCGATGGCGTTGCGGATCGTCACGAGCACCCGCTCGCTCGCCAGCGGCTTCTCGATGAAGTCCAGCGCCCCCAGCTTCGTCGCATCCACCGCCGTCGTCACGGTCGCGTGCCCGGAAATCATCACGACGGGTACGGTCTCGTTCGCGGCCTTGATGCGCTGCAGCACCTCGAGACCATCCATCCCAGGCATCTTGATGTCGAGGAACACGAGGTCCGGGTTCTCACGATCGACCATCGCCAGGCCGTCCTGCCCGGTGGCGGCGCCGAGGAACTCGTAGCCCTCGTACTCGAGAATCATCCGCAGCGACTCGCGGATGGCCGCCTCATCATCGATGACGAGAATGCGCGATTTCATGGACTTCACAGGCGTGTGTCGGACGTCGGTGGGAGCGGGTGGGCGGTCACGGCGCGTCGATGCGGACGGCGCGGAGCGCACGACCGGTGTCGGGCACGTAGAGGTAGAACGTCAGAACGTCACCGGTACGCGCAGTGGCCGTCACCCGGTTGTAGTCCGCCGCCGATGTCACGGGACGCCGATTAATCTCAAGGACCACCGCGCCGCGCTCGATCTCGGCATCGAACGCCGGGCTCATGGGTTCGACGCGCCAGACGACCACGCCCTGCAGCCCGCGGGGCAGGCCGTACCGCTGGCGTGCATCGCCATCGAGATCACGGACGGTGAGGCCGATCGCCTGGGCGGTCGGCCATGAGACCGGAGCGGTCCGCTCCGGTCTCGCCGTCACCACGCTCTCATGGCCGGGACGCTCGGACAGCTTCACGGTTGCGAGCACGGGCCGTCCGTCCCGCAGGACGTTCAGGCGCACCGTCGTGCCGGGCACACGGGCGGCAACGGTGCGAATCAGTTCGTCATTGTTGCCAACGGCGGCCCCGTCCACGGCAATGATCAAGTCATACACTCGCAGGCCCGCGCGATCACCGGGCGACCCGGCGGTCACGTCCTGCACGAGCGCGCCGCGCGCGGTGGAGAGACGGAGCGAGCGCTGCAGGTCGGGATCGACATCGCGCAGGGCCACCCCGATGAACCCGCGCGACACACGCCCGCGCTCCTTGAGCTGCGGCAGTATGGCCGCGGCCTGGTTCACGGGCACGGCAAACCCGATATTGCTCGCGCGCGAACTGATGGCCGCATTGATGCCGATCACTTCGCCACGGCCGTTGAGCAGCGGGCCCCCGCTGTTTCCGAAGTTGATGGCCGCGTCGGTCTGGATGTAGTTGTCGAGGCTCCTGTCGAACAGCTTCCGGCCGATGTAGCTGACGACGCCCACCGTGACCGTGTGCTCGTACGCGAGCGGATTGCCAATCGCGCACACCCATTCGCCGACGCGCAGCGAATCGGAATCGCCGAGCGGTGCGAACGGGAGCGGTCCCGCGGCGTCGATCTTGATGAGCGCGATGTCGATGAGTGGGTCCGTGCCGACGAGGCGCGCACGCAGCGTGCGGCCGTCCGAGAGCTTCACCGTGATCCGTTCCGCCCGATCGATCACGTGATGGTTCGTGAGCACGTACCCGTCGCCCCCGATGATCACGCCGCTGCCGGCGCCCTTGCGGGGCACGTCGCCATCGCTGCGGCCGCTGCCCCCGGGGCCGAGCAACTCGGGAGGGACCGGGTGTCCGCCGGGCAGCAGCAGCCGGCCGCGCGAGGTGGCGTCGATGTTGACGACGGCCGGGTTGATCCGCTCGGCGATATCGGCGAAGTTGATCCCGCCGGCCGGGAGAGCCGGTGCACGGGCCGCCGCCCGGCGCAGCGGGGAACTCCCGCCGCCGGAGGACTGCGCGGTGCTCGGCGTGAGGGAACCAGCGACGATCAAGCCGACCAGGAAGGCGGCAGTCGCGGTGAGCACGAGCGTCACCAGAACGAAGCGCCGGTTCATGTCTCGATTATAAGACGGCAAAACGCGGCTTCGTCCAAGGTTTCTACGCCGAGGGCGCGAGCCTTCTCAGCCTTGGAACCCGGATCGGCGCCCACCACGACGAAGCTGGTCTTCCGGCTGACCGAGCCGGACACGCGTCCGCTCAGGGCCTCAATCCGTGCGGTGGCTTCCTCGCGCGTGAGGCTCTCGAGCGTACCGGTGAGAACGAATGTCTTGCCGCTCAGCGGGCCCGCGGTCGATGCCTCGGGGGTCAGCGTGGAGGTCATGTTGACGCCTGCGCGGCGCAGGCGTTCCACGAGCTCCACGTTGCGGGGTTCGTCCAGCCAGGCGCGCACGGAGGCGGCGAGCACGGGGCCGATCTCGCGTGTGTCCTGCAGCCTCTCCACCGGGGCGGCCACCAGCGCATCCATCGACCCGAACGCGGCCGCGAGCACCTGGCCGGAGCGCTCGCCGACATGCCTGATGCCCAAGGCGTAAATCAGCCGCGACAAGTCCGCCGATCGGCTCCTGTCGATCTCCGCCGCCAGGTTCGTCCCTACCTTGCCCAGCTTGCGTGGCCGGGCTCGTTCGGACCGGGCTTCCCGTGGTGCGACGACGAGCGACTCGAGCTGGGGCGCGGTCAAGGCGTACAGATCGGCGAAGTCGTGGACGAGTTCCTGATCCACCAGTCCATCCACGATCGCCTCGCCCAGCCCCTCGATGTCCATCGCACCGCGGGAGGCGAAGTGCTCGAGCGCGCGGCGGATGCGGGCGGGACACGAGACGTTCTCGCAGCGATACACGACCTCTCCCTCGGGCCGCTGCAGCGCGCTGGCGCATGCGGGACACTCGGTCGGCATCACCCAGGGCTGCGCGCCCTCTGGACGTTCCGCGAGGACGGGGCCTACGACCTTGGGGATGACGTCGCCGCCCTTCTCGAGAATCACGGTGTCGCCGTCGCGGACGTCCTTGCGCGCCACATCCTCGGCGTTGTGCAGCGTGGCCATCGAGATGGTGGATCCCGCGAGCTTCACCGGCTCGAGCATCGCGAAGGGTGTCACTGCGCCTGTGCGCCCGACGTTGACCGCAATCCGGAGCAGCTTCGTGCGGGCCTGCTGGGCGGGGAACTTGAAGGCGACCGCCCAGCGCGGAAACTTGGACGTCGTGCCGAGCGGCTGGCGCAATGCGAGGTCGTCCACCTTGATCACGACGCCGTCGGTCTCGAACTCCAAATCGTGGCGCCGCTCCCGCCAGCCCTCGCAGAAGGCGACGACCGCGTCGATGCCCTCGCAGGAAGCCCAGTGGGGCTCGATAGGCAGACCCCACGCACGGAGTCGCTCGAGCAGCGCGCTGTGGCTCGAAAGGTCCTCCGCGACGCCGACGGCGTGGTACATCCAGGCGCCGAGGCCCCGCCGCGCGACCAGCGCGGGATCGAGGTTGCGCATCGCGCCCGCGGCCGCATTGCGAGGGTTCGCGAACGCTGGCTCGCCCGCCTCCTCGCGGTCGCGGTTGATCCGCTGGAATGTCGATCGCGGGAGATACACCTCGCCCCGCACTTCGACCGTGCCCGCAGGCGCCTCGCGCAGCGCCAGCGGAATCGGGCGAATGGTGCGCACGTTGGACGTGACGTCCTCGCCGCGGGTCCCGTCGCCCCGGGTTGCACCCCGCACGAGGCGGCCATCCACGTAGGTCAATGCGATGCTGAGGCCATCGATCTTGAGCTCGGCAACGTACCTGACGCTCGCCACGGCGCCGAGCACCTTGCGCACGCGCTCGTCGAATGCACGCAGCTCTGCCTCGTTGTAGGCATTGTCGAGGCTGAGCATCGGGGCGGCGTGCTCGACCGTCTCGAAGCCTTCCACCGGCCGCCCGCCCACGCGCTGCGTCGGCGAGTCCGGTGTGACGAGCTCCGGGTGCTCGCGCTCGAGCGCCTTCAGCGCGTTCATCAAGGAATCGAATTCTGCGTCGCTGATCTCGGGAGCGTCGTGGACGTAGTACCTGCTCTTCGTGATGGCGGATCTGGTCGCGCAGTACGGCGATGCGGGACGAGGGCGACGGCATGTCTCGAACAGGCGCCAGGCGCCAGGCTCCAGGCTGCAGGCGGTGTCTGGCCCGAGCCTTTGGCCCAAGGAGCCTGTAGGCTGCAGCCTGGCGTGACTACCTATCCCGCGTCAACACGTATTCGGCCAACGCCGTGAGCGCGTCGCGTTCTGGGCCGGGGGGAACCCGCCCAGGTACTCGCGCGCGGCTTCGGCGTACTCGTTGGCGCGGCGGCTGGCGAAATCGAGCGCCTCGTACGACTCGAGCAGACCACACAGTTCGGCCCATTTCTCGATCGTGACGGTGCGCTCCCGGACCATGTCGGCCACGAGCGCGCGCGCCCGTGTGTCGCCGACTTCCATCAGGCGTATGACCGCCAGGGTGAGCTTCCCTTCCCGCAGGTCACCCCCGACAGGCTTGCCCAGCGCCGCGGCGTCACCCGTGAAATCGAGCAGGTCGTCCATCAGCTGGAACGCAATGCCAAGGTTGAACCCGTACTCGCGCAGCGCGCGGACCTCCTCGGGGGTCGCGTTCCCCAGCATGCCGCCAATCTGTGCCGAGCCGCTGAACAGGTACGCCGTCTTGCGGCGGATGATGTCGAAGTGCTCATCCTCGGTGATGGCGATGTCGCCGTTCTTCGTGAGCTGGTACAGCTCGCCCTCGATCATCCGCAACGTGACGTCGCAGAGCAGCCGGACCATCTCGAGCGAGTCCTGCGTCAGCGCCAGAGACATCGACTTGATGTAGAGAAAATCACCGAGCAGGACCGTGATGTCGTTGCCCCACTGTGAGTGCACCGCCACTCGCCCCCGCCGCATCTGCGAGTCGTCGATGATGTCGTCGTGGATGAGCGTCGCCGTGTGGATGAACTCCACCACCGACGCGTACAACACCGCGCGCTCGCCCTCGTAGCCGCAGAGCCGCGCCGCCATGAGCAGCACGGCCGGACGCACGCGCTTGCCGCCGCTCGTCTGGATGTATTTGCCGATGCGCGGAATCAAGTCCACCTGTGATTGCAGGTGACGGCCGAACTCGCGCTCGACCTTCTCGAGATCGGCACGAATGGGCTCGAACAGACGCAGCAGATCCGGCGACGGTGCCTTCTGAACGGTTCGTTGCAAAGCTCGTCAATCTGACCACAGGTTTGCGCGGGGTGTCAACGCAACGGCGGCTCACGCATCCCGCGTCAGATGGAGGAAATTCGTAGTGATCTGGGCATTAATCGCGTCCACCGTCGACGCGCGGACAATGGCTAGCGTCTCGATGACGCGACGCACCAGGGCCGGTTCGTTCCGCTTCCCGCGATGCGGAACCGGCGCGAGAAACGGGCTGTCGGTTTCGGCCAGCAGCCGATCGTCCGGCACGATGGCGGCCGCCTCGCGGATGCTCACGGCCTTTGGAAAGGTAAGAATGCCGGCGAACGACAGAAGGAACCCGAGATCGAGCGCGCGGCGTGCCAGCCGCACATCACCGGTGAAGCAGTGGAAGACACCTCTGACCTCCCCGTGTCCTTCCCTTCGCAGGATGTCGAATGTATCGTCCTCCGCCTCACGCGTATGGATGATCACGGGAAGATCGAGCTCGCGGGCGAGCGCCACCTGCTCGGCAAACACGGCCCGCTGCACGTCGCGCGGGGAGAAGTCGTAGTGGAAGTCGAGCCCGATCTCGCCGACGGCGCGCACCAGCGGGTTGCCGGCACACGCCGCACGCACGAGCGCTGCGGCGCGCCCCGCCTGTGCGTGCTCATGCGCCTGATGCGGGTGCACGCCGGCCGCAAACCGCGCACCTGGGAACTGCGCGGCGACACGTGCCGCCTGCGCCTGCTCGACCGCGTCTCCCGCGGCAAGGATGCAGAGCACATGGGTCAGCCCCGCCTCCCGCGCGCGCGCCAGCACGCCATCCAGGTCGGGCGCGAACACGGCATCCGCGAGGTGGCAGTGGGAATCGATCAACTTCGTTTACCGTTTACCGTTTACCGTTCACCGTTTATCGTCCCGTACCGTTCACCGTTGCGCGCTGACCGTTGACCACGGACTCAACGGTTAACGATCAACGGCGCACGGTCAACGAAGCCCGGACCGTCAACGGTGCGCAGTCGTCGCACGCACCGACCTCACGAGTCCGTATAGGACCTGCTGGCAGCGGCCCACGCACTCCCAGGTGTCGTCTGGGGGATCCGCCAAGTTCAGGCGCTGAGCAAGCTCGAACTGCGTTTCGAGCTCCGCGAGGGAGCCTAACGAGATCCCGAGGTAATGCTTGAACACCATCGGTGGGCGCCGTTGCCCTTCCGCCACATTCGACGGAATCGACACAGCCGCGCGGCGAATTTGCGATCCGAGCTCGAAGCGTTCACTGGCGGGCAACGAGGCTGCAAATGCGTACGCCTTCTCTGCTAGCGTCATCGAAATCTGCCATGCCACCAGGTCTCGAAAGCTGCTGTGTCCAGACATATCGGTGCGCCTCCTCGCGCGCTGGAGGCGATCATCACGATCGGTGCCGTCCGCGGCTCGGCACGCACGACAGGCATGCGTCAACGGTCAACGGTCAACGGTCAACTCATTTGACCCGCATCCCCGGCTCGGCGCCGTCTTCGGCCGACAAGAGCAGCGGGCGGCCGTCCTCTCCCGAGGCCGCGAGGATCATGCCGTTTGATTCGATGCCCATCAGCTTGGCAGGCTTCAGGTTCGCGACGATCACGATCGTGCGGCCGACGAGTTGCTCGGGTTCGTAGGCCTCGGCGATGCCAGCGACGAGGGTGCGCTGCTCGTTGCCGAGATCGATCCAGAGCTTCATCAGCTTCTTCGACTTGGGCACGCGCTCCGCGGTGAGGACCTTGGCGACGCGCAGCTCGATCTTCGCGAACTCGTCGATGGACACTCGCTCTCCGCCGGCGGGTTGTCCGGCCGCCGCTTGCGGGGCTGCCGGCGGAGCCGAGGGTTGTGGAGCCGAGCCTTCAGTCGCAGCGGACAGACCACTCTGATGTGGAGCCGGGACTTCAGTCCCGGCGGAGAGTGGCGCATCCGGTGCCGGCGCATTTGGTTTCCAGTCGGGCGTGTCGCTCAAGCGCGTCTCCGTTCTCGGGGTCGAGGGGGGGCTGGTCGCGGGCCGCGCCGCTTCGAGGCGCGGCCAGAGGTTCGGGCCTTTTACGAGCGTGCGCGGCCTGTCGGACATCCATGCTGCATCGCGCGCAAGCCGCAGCTCGCCGACCGGCCGGGTCTCTCCCGCGCGGCGGAGGATCTCAACGCCGGCCGTCGGCATCACAGGCTGCAGCAGGATCCCCACGATTCGCAGCGCTTCGGCGACATCGTAGAGCACCTGCGACAGGCGCTCGGCATCGGCGGGGTCGCGCGCAAGGGCCCACGGCGCCGACTCCGCGATGAACTCGTTGCACGCGTCGACGAGCCGGAAGGCCGCGAACGCGCCTTCATGGAGGGCAAAGCGCTCCATGGCATCGATGTAGGTCGCGAGCACGTCGGTCGCCACGTCGGCCAGGCGTCCCGACCCGAGCGTCGTGGGCGCCACCTGCAGCCCGCGATACTTCTCGGCCATGGTCGTGATGCGGCTCACGAGGTTGCCCAGGTTGTTCGCGAGATCGACGTTGTACCGCTCCTCGAACCGCTCCCACGAGAAGTCACCGTCGCCCCCGAACGGGATCTCCTTGACGAGATACAGGCGCAGCGGGTCGGCCCCGAGCCGCTCGGCGGCGTCGAGCGGATCGACGACGGTGCCGAGCGTCTTGCTCATCTTGTGGCCCTTGAAGTGCACCCACCCGTGGCCGAACACCTGTTTCGGAAGGGGTACTCCCGCGCTCATGAGCATGGCGGGCCAGACGACACAGTGGAATCGCGTGATGTCCTTGCCGACCACGTGGAGGTCGGCCGGCCACCACCGCGCAAACTGCTCGTCGTCGGTGCCGTAGCCCACCGCGGACGCGTAGTTGATGAGGGCGTCGAACCACACGTAGACAACGCTGCTCTCCTCGAAGGGCAGCGGGATGCCCCAGGACTGTCCGGCGCGGCTGATGGAGATGTCCTCGAGGCCCGCCTCGACCAGGCGCAGGATTTCGTTGCGGCGTACTTCCGGCTGGATGAACTCCGGGTGCGCGGCGTAGTGCTCGAGCAGCGGCTGCTGATAGCGCGACAGGCGGAAGAAGTGGTTCTTTTCCCGGATCCACTCGGGTTGCGTCAGGTGCACGGCGCATTTGCCGTCGACTAGATCCTTATCCTGCTTGAACGCCTCGCAGGAGACACAGTAGTAGCCTTCGTACTGGCCCTCGTACACGTCGCCGTTCGCCCGGCAGGCGTTCACGAGCTTTTGTACGCCCGCCTTGTGACGCGGTTCGGTTGTGCGGATGAAGTCGTCGAAGGAAATCGACAGCCGTCCCCAGACGCCGCGGAACACGGTCTCCATGCGGTCGCAGTAGGCGAGCGGATCCTCGCCCAGCTCCCGCGCGCGCTTGAAGACGTTCTGCGAGTGCTCGTCGTTGCCCATCAGGAAATGAGTCTCGACACCCGTCAGGCGTTTGAACCGCGCGATCACATCCGTGGTGACCTTCTCGT
This sequence comes from Vicinamibacteria bacterium, assembly GCA_963763095.1. Taxonomy (GTDB): domain Bacteria; phylum Acidobacteriota; class Vicinamibacteria; order Vicinamibacterales; family JAENWD01; genus CAVUCH01. Next base: position 76,641 of record CAVXNR010000015.1, on the reverse strand, counting down.
AGGCGGTGCCGAGATGCGGACGGCTGTTGACGTAGTCGATCGCGGTGGTCAGGAAAAAAGACATCTTGGGCAACTACACGATTCCAGCGGGAGGCTCACACTCTGCTCAGCCAGGCGTGCATCGCTGCCGCCTGCACGTCCTTGACGGGAATGCCACGGTCGCTGGCGACGCGGACACAATCCTCGAACTCGGGCGACGCGTTCACGACGGCACCCGCCCGGCGGGCGACCTTGAATCGAATCGTGCCGAACGGCGTCTCGAGGGAGACCACCTCGCGCTCGAGCCGCTCGCGATCCACATCGTGATAGCGAACGCCGATTGTCGTGGACTCACGGAACATGACCCCGGCCAGCTCCTCCCGCCGATCCGGCGCGGCCAGCACGGTGATCAGGGTCCCAGGTCGATTCTTCTTCATCTGGACGGCGGAGTAGTACACCTCCAGCGCGCCCGCCGCGTACAGCCGGTCCATCAGCACGCCGAAGATCTGGGGGTTCATGTCGTCTATCTCGCACTCGAGCACGACGATCCGCTCGGTCGTGGATTCCGCGGTGCTCTCGCCGACGAGCACACGCAACACGTTTGGCGTGCCGGCAAGCTCGCGGGTTCCGGCGCCGTAGCCGACACCGTCCACGCGCATCGGCGGCACGGGCCCGAACGCGTCGGCATGGCCGGTCAGAAGCAGCGCGCCGGTGGGCGTCAGGAGCTCGGCCTGCACGCCGCTCGAATAGATCGGCGCGTCGCCGAGGAGCCGCATCGTCGCGGGCGCCGGCACCGGGAACAGGCCGTGCGCCGATCGCACCATCCCTCCGCCGACATTGAGCGGTGACACCACCACCCGCCCGGCGCCGAACCATTCGATCGCGAAGACCGCGCCGACGATGTCGATGATGGAATCGAGGGCCCCGACCTCGTGCAGGTGCACGCGCTCGACGGGCATCTGATGAATCGCCGCTTCGGCCTCGGCGAGCCGCTCGAACAGCTGCCGCGCGCGCGCCCGTCCTGCCGGCGGAATGGCCGACCGCTCGATGAGCGCGAGGATCTCAGGCAGGCTGCGGTGTGAGTGCGGGTGCAGGTGAGTGTGGTCGTGCAACTCCGAATGAGGCGCTGGGACCTCAGTCCCAGCGTGAGCATGCGCGACCCCGTCGTGGGAGTGCGAGTGGGTGTGCGCGTGCACGTGCACGTGCGAATGTGGTGCCACGCCTTCACTCCCGGCATGAGCGGGTGCGACGCCGTGCGTGTGCGAGTCAGCGTGCTCGTGCTGATGCGCCTGCGAATGTGGCGCCGGGACTTCAGTTCTGGCGGACCCGTCCTCGCCGCCTCGCTCGATCAGATGGAACTTCGTTGCCGACACCCCCGCCCGCAGCACCCGCTCAGCGGCCACTTCGTACTCGCCGATGCCGAGGCTCCCCAGCGCGCGGCGGAGGTCCTCCAGCGGGAGCCCCGCGTCGAGCAGGGCACCCAGGATCATGTCGCCCGAGGCGCCATTGAAACAGTCGAAATACAACAGCTTCATACGGAGGTGTCCGGTCACCGGCGGCGACCATAAACGATTGATCTTACCTGATGGCGTGGTTGGCGGGCACCGACGGCGCGGTCGCGGCGGGTCAGGTCAGCTGCCGGTTCTCCCGAAAGCTGAAGTAGGTGGTCTCCGCAAGCACCAGGTGATCCAGCACCTCGATCCCCATGACCACTCCGGCGTGGACCATGCGCTGCGTGATGAGCACGTCCTCCGGGCTGGGCGTCGGGTCTCCGGACGGGTGGTTGTGAAACAGCACGACCCCGGCCGCGATCTCCAGGGCGGCTTCGCGAAAGATGTCGCGTGGGTGGATCACGCTGGCGTCGAGTGTTCCGACCGAGACTACCGCCGTCCGCAACAGCCGGTTGCGCCCGTCGAGCAGGAGCGCCCCGAAGTGCTCGACTGGCCGCCACCCGAACTGGGGCACGAGAAAACGGGCGAGATCGTCTGGTGCGTTGAACCGCGCGCGGGCGTCGCGGGGCTGCAGGACGGCGCGCCGCCCCAGCTCGATGGCCGCGAGCATCCGCGCAGCATGCGCGGCGCCCACGCCCGGCACGGCAAGCACCTGTGCCAGGCCGGCACGCGCGAGCCCTCGCACTCCGCCCGCACAGGCCAGGAGTGCGTTCGCCAGCGTCAGTGCATCGGCGCGTGACGTCCCGTGCCCGAGCACCAGGGCGACGAGTTCGTTGTCACCGAGGGCCGCGGCGCCAACCCGCGCGAGCTTCTCGCGCGGACGGTCATTCGGCGGGACGTCCTTCATCTTCCGTTCCGCGTTCCCGGCTTGCGTGCAGGTCACGCCGTCGGATCCGTGAACTCGCCGCGCGTGTTGCGTATACTGGCGCCGATGCTCCCCGTACGACGTGCAACTCACGTTCTGACGCTCGCGCTCGCCCTTGCTGCCGGCGCGTGTGCCGAGCCGCCGAACAAGGAGATGCACCAGGCGCAGGGTGCCATCGATGCGGCTCGCGCCGCGGGAGCCGAGCGCTATGCCGCCGCTGAACTCGGGGCGGCCGTGAAGGCCCTCGCGCAGGCGGACGCCGCGGCCACCCAGCGTGACTACCGCCTCGCGCTCAACCATGCGCTCGACAGCCGTGAGCGTGCGCAAAGCGCCGCCCGCGAGGCCGCGACCGGCCGTGCCTCGGCGCAAAGCCGCGCCGAACGCCTCCTCGCCGAAGTCACCACGGCGCTCGCAACCGCCACGGGACGGCTCGACGCCGCGCAGAGCGCCCGGCTCCCAGACGACGTCCTCGCGGGGCCGCGAGATCAGATTGCGACTGTCCAGAAGGCCGTGCAAGAAGCGGGCACGGCGCTCGGTCGTGAGGATTATCTCGCCGCCGCTCAGGCTCTCGAGGGTCGCGCGGACGCTGTACGTGCCGCAATCGCCAGCGTTGATGCGGCCATCGCCGCCCCGCCGCCCCGTCCAGCACGCCGCCGCCGATAAGCGCAGGCACGCGTCGCTGCCGAACGGTTGGCGCCCCACGGCAACCGTTGCTCGGTGACCGCTTCGCGTGTACGCAGATTCTGCCGGCGTACGCGGGGGATGCAGGCTGCAGGCTACTGGCTGCGGGCCCGTCTGGCCTGAGGCCCCTTTCGGCAACGCCCGCTGCGGGCACCCGCGCCGGCCGTTAGCCTTCGGCCCGAGAGCCCTGCAGTCTGCCGCCCGCAGCCTGCCGTCTGCCGCCCGCAGCCAACTCCAATGACTAGAAGAGCACCGGCCCCGCCAGCATCACTGCCGCCACGATCAGCACGAAGGCGACGACGTCCAGCGCAATGCCATAGCGCATCATCGCGGTGATGGGAATGAACCCGGAGCTGTAGACGATGGCGTTCGGCGCCGTGGAGATGGGCATCATGAAGCCCATGCTCGCGCCGAGCGTGGCACCCAGCGCAGGTTCCACCGGCCGCACACCCGCCGCCTGCGCCACCGCGATGGCGACCGGCACAATCATGTTGGCCGACGCGGTGTTGGACGTCGCTTCCGAGAGAACGATGGCCGTGGCCGTGAACAGTGCGGTCAGCACGAAGCTGCTGTGCGACGGGAGCCAGGCCGTAATGCCGCGCCCAAGCGCGTCGGCCAACCCGGTCGAGAATGCCAGCCCGCCAATCGCCAGTCCCCCGCCATAGAGCAGGACGATCCCCCAGTCGATCCGCACCGCCTGATCCCACGTGATCGTGAAGCGGCGTGCGCGCCAGTCCACCGGCAACACGAACAGCAGCATCGCACCCACCATCGCGGCGATCCCCTCGGGCATCGCCTTCCCGTAGGCACCCGCAAATGCCGTGTCTTCCCACCCGCCGATCGTGAACAGGCCCGGCGCCACCCAGAGCATTACCGTGACGCCGAACGCGACGAGCACGTTCCGCTCGGCGGGCGACAACGGACCGAGGCGACGGAGCTCGTCGCGGACCAGGTCTCCGCTGCCCTCCCCCACTCGCAGGCCGCGGGCGGTCGACGCGAAGAGCACGACGAGAAACCCGAACAGCAGCACCACGATGGGTACACCGAGCGCCATCCACTGAAAGAAGGAGATCCGCACGTGCGCGATGCGGTCGAGCATGCCGATGCCGATCAGGTTCGGCGGCGTTCCCACCGGTGTCGCCATCCCTCCAACCGAGGCGCCAAACGAGGTGAGGAGCATCAGCCCGAGCGCGAATTGCCGCACCGCGTGCCGCGAAGCCTGGTCACGCGGAGCCACCCGCATCAGGTGATTCACGATCGACAACCCGATCGGAAACATCATCGCCGTCGTCGCGGTGTTGCTGATCCACATCGAGAGCACGGTCGCCACGGCGGCATACACCACGAGCACGCGGATGGCGCTCGACCCCACGAACGGCGAGGACAAGGCGGTGAAGGCGATGCGGCGATCCACGCCGTGCACGAACATCGCTTCCGCCAGGATGAAGCTGCCGATGAACAGGAAGATGATGGGATCGGCAAACGGCGCAAGTGCGCTGCGTGCGTCCGCCACCCCGAAGATGACCGCGAGCATCGGGCCGAGCATCGCCGTGACCGCCATCGGCAACGCCTCGGTCATCCAGAGCACGACGACGAACCCCATGATCGCGGCCATCCGGTGACCCGCGACGGGCAGGGGCAGTGGCAGCGCCAGCAGCACTACCAACACCGCCGGCGAGAACCACAGTCCCGCGGTGCGCCGCCGCCGGTTGAACCGCTCCTCCGCCGGCGAGTAGCTCTCGACCGCTTCGATCGCCTGGTTAAAGGTCTGCAAGCCAGGTCCCCTCCCACAGCAGCTCGGCCCAGCCGGTCAGGAAGAGACCATCGGCGGTCCACTCGACGCGCTGGGCGCCCCCGGGTGCGATCACATCCAGCGCGCGCGCAGCCCCGGCGTGAGCGATCGCGGCAATCGCGGCGGCGCATGCGCCGGTGCCGGACGACTCGGTTGGCCCGACGCCGCGCTCCCAGATCCTGATCCGCACGCGGGCGGGGGGCTCGATCTCGGCGAACTCTACGTTGGTCCCCTGCGGAAACGCGGGGTGCCGCTCGAGCGCCGGTCCCAGTCGCGCGAATCGTTCGGCGTCCGGCAACGGCCCGAGGATGACGCACTGCGGGTTCCCGATGGAGAAGGCCGAGACCGCGATGTCTTCGCCGGCCGCGGAAAGCGTCAGCTGCCGCAGGTCCAACGGCACCCCCATGCCCGCGCGGAACGTGAATCGTGAGTCGCTGCGCGCGACCAGCGTCAACGAGCGCGGGCCTGCGTCGGTGGTGATGAGGACCTCTGCTCCAGGCACCACCTGTGCCGCATTTCCGCGATGCCGAATCACGATTGCAGCCAGCGCACGCAGGCCGTTGCCCGAGAGCTCCGCCGGGCTTCCATCCGCGTTGATCAGGCGCATCGCAGCGCCCTCAGGCGTGAGCTCGTACAGGATCAATCCGTCTCCGCCCGCACCGTGGTGGCGATTGCAGAGACGCCGGGCCGCGGCCGGGAGGTCGACCGCGTCGACCTCTCGGCGCCGGGCAAAAAGGAAGTCATTGCCGTACGCGTGGCCCTTGATCAGGTGCATGCAGGTCTCGCGTCAGCGCGTGCAGATGGCAATCAGGTGCCAGCCGTAGCGTTCCACCCACCGGCGCGGCAGGGCGTTGAACGTGCCGACGAACGCATGGTTGAAGAGCGCGCCTTTCCAGCCTGCGTGTAGGCGGCTCTTCACCGGAAAGCGCTCGGTCACGAGCTGCACGTGGCTGAATCCCGCCAGGAGGCTTCGGAAGCTCGCGTGCGTATACGTCCTGATGACGGGCGCGTCGACGTGCTCGAGGTCCACTTTCATCAGCTTTGAGAGCGCGTGGAGCCAGGAGATCCGGTTGTACACCTGGATGAACGCGCGGCCGCCCGGTTGCAGAACGCGCCGGCATTCGTCGACCAGCCGTGCATCGTCGGCGGTGTACTGGATGATACCGTGCGCGAACACGTAGTCGAAGGCGCCATCGGGAAACGGCAGATCCTCGCCGTCAGCAACGAGCAGGTGGGCGTGGAGGTGCTGGTGGCCCAGGTTCTTCGCGGCCAGGCGGACGGCAGCCTGGGAGGCATCGACGCCGGTCGCCGATGCGCCGCCACGTGCGAAGTGCACCAGGTCGACGCCGGTCCCGCAGCCGACGTCGAGCACGCGCCGGCCCGGTGGGCCCGTGAATTCGACCAGCCGCTGCAGGTGGTGCAGCTTCTCGAAGTGATACTGATCCAGATCGGCGAAGAAGCCGGGCGACCCGACGGCGTGTTGCGTGATCGCGAGATCGTGGATCCGCGAGTCCCAGTACGTGCGCACGCGGCGTCCAAGGTTCGAATCGGGCGCAACGGTGCCGGTCACGACACGCTACTATAGTCGAACGCATGACACACACCGGCCGGCGTCCCGCATGAACCGGGACCTCGGACAGCTGACGGGCGATGGTTTCGACGTGCTCATCCTTGGTGGAGGCATCTACGGCCTGACAGCCGCGTACCAGGCGGCACAGCGGGGCCTGCGCGTGGCGCTGGTCGAGCGGCGCGACTTCGGCGGCGGCACGTCGTTCAACCATCACAAGACGTTGCACGGCGGCCTGCGATACCTGCAGACGGCGGACATCCGCCGCATGCGGGAGTCGATTGCGGAACGCCGCGCATTCGCACGGATCGCGCCACAGCTGATCTCGCCGCAGGCGTTCGTCACGCCGACGTGGCCCGGCCTGGCCCGCAGCCGGCTCGCGATGCGCGCGGCCTTTCTGGCCGACCAGGCGCTGGCCCTCAACCGGAACAGCGGGGTGCCAGAGTCGCACCATCTCCCCCCCGGACGCGTGCTGTCGAGAGATGAATTCCTCGCGATGGTGCCGGGGGCGCAGGAGCTGCCCGTCACCGGAGGAGCACTGTGGCACGACTACAAGACCGATGAAGGCGATCGCCTCACGCTGGCCTTCGCGCTGGGCGCCGCGCGATTCGGCGCCGTCCTGGCGAACTATGCCGATGCGTTCGAGCCAATCCGCAACGGCAACCGCATCGCCGGGATGAAAGTCCGGGACGCAGCGACCGGTGACATCCTCGACGTGCAGGCTGGCGTCACGGTGAACGCCGCGGGCGCGGATGCCGCGCGAGTGATGGCGGCCTTCGGCGCCCGCCGTGTGTTTCCCCTCGTGAAGGCGATGAACGTGGTGACAGCGCGCCAGGCGAATGGGCCTGCCGTAGCGCTGCCCACGAAGGACGGACGCCTGCTGGTCGCGCTGCCCTGGCGCGGACGCCTGACCATAGGCACGTCACACGGGCTGCACCTGTGCGGGGCTGATGACACGCTCGTGAAGGCGGGCGAGGTGAGCGCGTTCCTCGCCGAGATCAATTCGGCGTTTCCGTGGCTGGCTCTCGCCCCCGGCGACGTCTCCCTCGTCCACCGCGGCGTGGTCCCCGCCGCCGTGCGCGAGGGGAAGCCGCCGACGCTGCGCGACCGGGCCGAGCTTCGTGATCATGCGAAGGACGGCATCGATGGCGCCGTGTCGGTCGTCGGCGTCAAGTACACGACCGCCCGGCTGGTGGCGGAGCGCGCCATCGACCTCGTCGCCGCAAAGCTTGGACGGAAGATCGGCCCGAGCCGCACGGCGCAGCTGCCCCTGGTGGCTCCTGTGCGCAACGAGGAGAGCGAGCCTCCGGCGCACGATCCCGCGAGCGCGGTCGAGCGGATCACGCGCGTGTATGGTGCAACGGCCGCGCGCGTGCTCGGCCTCCACGCCGAACACCCCGACCTCGGACGCCCGCTGGCCGAGGGCGTCCCGGTGACCGGCGCGCAGGTGCTCGAAGCCGTGCGCCATGAAATGGCAATCACGCTCGAGGACATCGTCGTGCGGCGCACGGGGCTCGGCGCGGCGGGCCACCCCGGTGACGAGATCGTCCGTCAGTGCGCTGCGCTAGTTCAGCCGGAGCTGGGGTGGAGCGCGGACCGCGTGGAAGATGAGGTGTCGTCAGTCCGCCGGTTCTATGAGATTGGGGCGCCGGGAGACGGATGATGCCCGAGGCGCTTCGGCCCCGGGCCTACGCTGTCACTGCTGTGTGTCACCCGGTGTGGGATAACCGTGTGGGATGACAGTGTGGGGCCGGGGCCGAAGCGCCCCGGCCGGCACACGGTCCACCACACCTAAGGCACCGTGAAGGCGTCGACGACCCAGGTGACGCCGGTCGTGAACCCAATCCCCGGCTCGACGTCGCCGAACCCGGTGCGAAGGCCCGCGTCCACCCGAACGGCCCCGCGCGTGTAGCGGAGCCCACCGCGCAGCGCCGCACGGTTTTCGGCCGCTGGCTGTGGCGTGTCTTTGTAGGCCTGCCAACGCCCCTCGATCTCCGTCACCACATCGAACCCCGGCGCGAGCGCGCGAGCCAATGAGAGTCCGAAGATGGCGGGGTCGTACTGGACCGCCGTCTGCGTGGGATCCCCGATGACGGCTACCCCCAGATTACCGACGACCCGTATGGACCGGATTGTCTTCCCGACGAGCATTGCGAGCGACACGTCGGTCATGTCGGTGCCCAGCCCGCTCTGGTTGCGGGCATTCGGCAGCTTCGTCGCGATCCGGAATGCGAACGACGGTCGGTTCGTCCCTTCCGCGAGCACGCGGACCTTCGTCGCAAGCACCACATCTTCGATGGACGACGTGTGGTCTCCCTGGAAATCGAGAATGGGTGCGAGCGGTGCCGGCTCGCGGCTCGTGTCGTGCAGGCGACTGTAGCCCGAGTCGATCTGGAGCTCCGCGATCGAGCTGATCCCGATGCTCACCCCGAACGCCGGCACCCGCCACAGGTCTCCCTTGAGTCCGTAGATCGGGAACTCGACGCCGCCGCCGTATTCGATGCCGCCCTCGAGGAGAATGCGCCCGGCGCCGATCGTCTCGGGATCCTCGGTCACGATCGGCCGCTGCTGCGCGGCGGCCGGCGCCGTCCCCACTCCTCCGATGAAGGCCGCGAGCAAGAGAGCGCTGACAGGCGTCCGAAGGCATGCCCGCAACTGGGCGCCGGCGCAGGCACCGGTGATCACGGCCGCCGGCTGTCGAGCAGGATGGTCACGGGACCATCGTTCACGAGACTGACCCGCATCATGGCCTGGAACTCGCCGGTCGCGACCGTCACACCCTCGCGTCGCAAGAGCTCGACCAGCCCCTCGTAAGACGCCTTCGCCTCAGCGGGCGACGCGGCCGCGAGAAACGATGGGCGCCGGCCCTTGCGACAGTCAGCGAAGAGCGTGAACTGCGAGACGGCGAGCACTGCCCCACCGACGTCACCCAGCGCGAGGTTCATGCGGCCCTCGGCATCCTCGAAGATGCGCAGGTCGCGAATCTTCCGGGCGATGTAGTCGGCGTCGCCTGGACCGTCGCCCTGTTCCACGCCCACGAGCGCCACGATGCCGCGCCCGATCGTGCCAACCTCCCGGTCCGCCACGGTGACTCGGGCGCCGGTCACCCGCTGCAGGACAGCTCTCATTCGGAGGCTGGGATGCTGGTCTCGCCGGCGCGTGGCCCGTGGACGGCCGCTGGCGTCGCACTCCCGTGAAGTCCGGTGCCGCCGGCAGCACCGCCCGCCGCATGCTGCACGAGGAGCGGGATGACGCGCGCACCCTCGGGGGGCTCCTGCTGATCGAAAGGAGCGGCGTCTCCGCTACGGTCCGCTTCATCCCCGAGCGCGAATGACGACGGCACCATGCCGGGAGCGCCTGCCGCGGTGGGCGCCTCGAACGCCTGAGCGCGCGGCGGATTGAGCCGCCGATCCAGCAGGTGCCTGGGCATCACGTTGCCAAGCGCCTTCAGCAGCGACGCCTTCACGCCCGGGTGCTCGCGTTCGAGTTGCATCAGCAGCCGCTTCATGCGCTGGCGCTGGAGGCTGAGGTCGCCGCACACCGGACAACAGCACCCAATCACCGGCAGGCCCACTTCCTTCGTGTAGAGACGGGCCTCGTCTTCGCTCACGTACACGAAGGGCCTCACGACGATGTGGCGGCCGTTGTCGGAGAGCAGACGTGCGGGCATGGCCTTGGTGGCGCCCGCGAAAAAGAGATTGATGAGGAGCGTTTCGATGAAATCGTCGGCGTGGTGGCCGAGCGCGATCTTCGTGGCGCCCACCTCCCCGGCGATGCGATAGAGCACGCCGCGCCGCAGCCGCGCGCACAGCGAGCAGGGCGTCGCGTCGGCTTCGAGCAGATCGTCCATGACCTCCCCGATCGAGGTGTGCTCGATGCGCAGCTCCCACCCGCGGGCTTCACACGTGCTGCGGATGAGATCGTGCTTGTACTCCTTGTAACCGGAGTCGACGTTCACGGCGATGATCGAGAACCTAATGGGCGCGCGCTGCCGGAGCACGTGCAGCATCTCGAGCAGCGCCCAGCTGTCCTTCCCGCCCGACAAGCCGACCATCACGCGATCGCCGTCCTCCACCATGCCGTGTTCGAGGATGGCGCGGGTCGTCTTCTTCGCGATGCGCGACTCCAGCGGTGTTCGGTAACCCATCGCTGCCAGTGTGCCACAGACGCGGTGAGCACTGGGCTCTGGGCGTTGGGCGCTGGGCGGGCACGGGAATCAGCCGGGGGGGAACCGTCGACGTTGACCGTCAACCGTCAACCGTTAACCGTTAGTTAGCCGTTAGCCGTTAAGGTTGCGTCGACGGTTAACGGTTGACGGTTAACGGTCGACGGTTAACGGTCGACGGTTGACGTCGTCGCGATGTGGAGCCGGAGCTTCAGCTCCGGCGGACAAGCGTCAGCCAGGCAGGGGCCGGGAGCCTGGAGCCCGGACCCCGAAGCCGGCCCTCTACGGAATCAACTCCGGCGTCACCTGCACCCCGAGGTAGCGGTGGTCCAGGCTGTCGCTCGTGAACATCGGCACGAAGCCGCTGTTGACGGCGATGGTCACCGGCCATACGCGCGTGCCTCGGTAGGGGAAGCCTGAGCCTATCGGGATCTCCACGACACCGGCCTCTCCTTGACGGAACTGCCTGGTGATGCGCTGGCCGGCAGCAGTGATCACGACATCGGCCGCCACCGCACCGGTCGCGAGCGTCAGCTTCAGCCTGGTCACCGGGTCGGGCGTCTTGAACAGCAGGTCCGCACGCGACTTGCCGCGCACCCAGAAGAACTCGCCTTCCTTCGTATAAGTGTTGTCATCCAGGAAGTAGATCTGAAAGCGCGGTGTCGTGCCGAAGAGCACGCGCACGCGCTCCACGTCCGTGTTGATGGGCAGGTCGTTGACGAGCGTCAGCTCGACTGGCAGCAGGCGCAAGGGTCCGTGCTTCATGTGCTCGTGCGGCTTCCACGAGTAGTAGAACGGGTTCAGCGCGATCTGCGCCGTGAAGAGGGCCCCCACCACCCACGGGACGAACGCCGCCGCCACGCTGTGGATCGGGGGCAGCAGGAACAAGAAGGCACCATAGAAGTTCATGAAGTATCGGTTGCCGAGCACCCCTGCGCCACCGAAGTAGTTGTAGGGGATCCAGATGATGAGCACGAGGATCTCGGTCGACGCGACGACGCACACCATCCACTGCCACCACTCGCGACGCGCACGCGGCCGGAGGAAGCACGCCAGCGCGAAGACCGCCGGGAAGAAGTACGGGACGACGCCCGAGTGGCGGCCGGTCCAGAACCACACGAGGTTGTGCGCCAGCACGGTCGGGAAGACATACCCGAACGCGGAGCCGGGATTCGGCGACCAGTCGAAAATGACTTCCGTCAGCACGCGATCGGTCGCACGTGTCATGCCGACGTCGAACCCCGAGTCCGCGTCCAGGAACGGGAAGTCCCTGTAGAAGGTGTTCCGCTCGCCGCCTTGATAGTTCCAGTCGCCGGTGATCGCCGTGTTGATGCCGAACAGCGCCACGACCAGCGTGCCGAACAGCACGCCAATGGCCAACGCGTGCGCCCACCGCCGCCGGGAGAGACTCCAGGCCAGCACCGGCAGGATGAACAGCGCGTTGGGCGGCTTGGAGAACGTGGCGCACGCGAGCAGGAACGCGGCCGCGAGGTCGGACCTGCCTGTCAGCAGCCATCGCAGCCCGGGCGGCAGTCCTTCGGGCGCCACGATCTTGTACGCCCAGCAGAACAGCCCGAGCATCACCGCGGTGAAGTTGAAGAGCTCAGGCGTCATCCACACGAAATAGCCGCTCGCGACCGACGCGAGCACGTACGCCGTGGCGATGAAGGCGGAGGGCACCGCCGGGCTCCGCGCGTTCAGGAACAGGTATGCGGCGAACACGGCCAGCGCCAGGAGCACGGCATGGAACACGAGGAAGCCGTTGGTGCCCCAGACCCTGACGAACGGCGCGGCGAACAACGGGTAGATGTAGCTCTTGCCGTAGAACAACCGCGTGCTGTCCGGGTCAGGCGCCGACGCGAGGCGGACAAAAGGGAACGCGCTGCTCAGCAACAGGTGCGGGGCGCGGCGTCCCTTCTTGAGAAACACGCCGAGCGGGCCGCTCGGGAACTCGTGCCACACCCGCGCGAGATCCTCGCGACGGTAGGTCATGTCGAGGTCTTCTGCGAGGCTGTGCCCGAGCATGTAGTAGGTGGCTTCGTCGCTCTTGAACCCGAGGGCCGTGCGGGGCACGTCCGTGGAGACGGCGACGGCGCCAAAGAGGACCAGAACGAGGCCCGCCAGAAGCATGCCGAGGCCGAAGTTGATCTGAGCCGCGCGGAGAACGGCGGCGGCCGGGCGTTCGACCGGCGGGATCACGCCTCGGCTCCGCCCGTCAGGAACGAGAGGTCCTGCTGCAGGATGCCGCGGCGTTTCGTCGGGCGGGACACCTGCTGGAGCAGTGTGTAGAGCCGCTCCATCTTGCGCACGAACGCATCGATGCCGAACTGGCGCCCGGCGGCGGCCGCGGCCGCGGCAAACCGGGCCCGCTCATCGGGATGGTCAATCATCCAGACGATCGCCGCGGCGAGCGCCGGCGCGTCCCGACGGGGCACGACGCGCGCGGTCTCGTCCGCACGGAGGACATCGCGCAACCCGTCGGCGTCGGTGGCCACGATGGGCTTCCCCATCGCGAGCGCTTCGAAGACCGTCAGCGGCGTGCCTTCCCAGAGCGACGGAAAGACGCTCAGATCGAACGCCGACAGCACCGCGGCAACGTCTTTGGCAAATCCGACGAAGACGAAGCGATCACCGAGACCGCGCGCCTGCGCCTGCGCCTCGAGCGCGGGCCTGAGGGGCCCCTCCCCCACGAGGTAGAACCGGGCGGTCGGGCGCTCTGCCAGCACCGTGGCCGCCGCATCCATCAGATAGCTGTTCCCCTTCGACTCGTGCAGGCGGGTGATCGTCCCGACGGCGAACTCGCCGGGCGCGATGCCGAGCGCGGCACGCGCCGCCTCGATCTCGCCGGCCGTGCGGCGCACCCCAAATTCGTCGAGCGGCGCACCGAGGTACACGACCTTCACGCGCTCGGGCCGGACGTGCCGCGCGTGGCGCACGAACTCCGCCGTGCTCTCCGAGACCGCAATCGCCAGATCCGTGTACGGCTCGAGCACCCGGTCGGCGACCTTCTGGAACCAGGGCGTGTCCGTCAGGTTCGCGTGTTCGTGCAGGATCGTGGGGATTCCGCGGATGGCGCCAGCGAGGCGGCCGAAGGTCGTCGCGCCATACCCGTGGAGGTGCAGGATGTCCACCCGGCGACGGTCGATGATCTTCAGCAGCGCGGGCAGCGTCGCCGGATCGAATTTGGAGCGGTGGAGATACTCGATTTCGATGCCGAGGGCGTCCAGCGTCTCCTCGGACACGTCGCGCTTGCGCAGGCTCACGAGCGATACGTTGAAACGCTGCTTGTCAAACCGGGGAATCATCCACGCGAACAGCCGCTTGACGCCGTGCATGCGCGACCCGTCCCAGCCGAGGTGATCGCACACCTGCAGCACGTTCAGCGGCCGTGCCGGACCGGCGGCAGTGCTCACGCCGGGGCTCCGGGCGCGGCAGACTCGCGACTGCCGATCACGCGCGCGGGCATGCCGACCGCGATCGCCATGGCGGGGATCTCGCCGCGCACGACCGCCCCCGCGCCGACGATGGCGCCGTCACCGACGCTGGCGCCGTCGAGGACCTTGACCCCGGCCCCGAGCCACGCACCGGTTCCGACGGCCACACCCCGGGACGAGCGGGCCTGCTCGAGCACCGGCTTCATGGCATCGCTGTACTCGTGGTCGCCTCCGATGACATAGCAGTAGGCGGCCAGCAGTGTGCGTGCGCCGATCCGCACGTGGCTCGCCGAGAACACTTCGCAGTTGAACCCGATGTTCACCCCCTCGTCGAGGGTGATGTCGCCGCCCTTGCACGACAGGATGGTGTTGCGGCCGACGAACACGCCGCTGCCGATGACGATGCCGCTGTTGCGGTCGCCCTTGGCGTCGAGGAGACAGTTGTCATCGATCACCACGTTGTCGCCGATGCGGATCTTGTGGGGATGGCGGAGCACGACGTGCTGTCCGAACACCACGTTTCGCCCGCAGGCCCCGAGCAGCCGCGGATAGAGCAGCTTCCGCAGCAGCAGCCCCACGGCGCCTGCTTTCGACTGGGCGATCATCGTGACCAGCTCGTGCCGCACCAGCGCCGCGACACCAGACCGTCCTACGACGAGGGCCTGATACTTCGCCCGCGCGGAGACACCGGGCTGAAAGAGATCGTCCTGCGCGCGCGAAATCACGCGACCCTTCCGTGCAGCCGCGATCCGCGCGCCGCAGCCCCAGATCGCGGCCCCGTCGTCCGTGACCGCTGATCCCAGTTCGCTGACCCCTGATCCCTGACCGCTGATCCCTGACCCCTGACCCCTGATCGCTGATTCAGAGCCATCCCCGCTCCTTGTACCACGCCAGGCTGCGACGGACACCGTCGCGCAGGCCCACCGCCGGCACGAACCCCAGCTCGCGACGCGCCCGGTCGATGCGGAAGGCGCGGCTCTTGGTGAAGAAGTCGACGCGGCGCCGGTAGAGCGGCGGCTCGATGCCCAGGGGACGGCAGACCGCCTCGCACGCCGCCCCCGCGATCCAGAACGGCCAGACCGGCAGATGCACCCGCGGCGGATCCACTCCGGCTTCTTCGGCGATCAGGGACACGAGCTCGTTCAGCGTGCTCACTTCGCCGCCGGCCAGGATGTAGGTGCGGCCCGCCGCAGCAGTCACCTCCCCGCAGAGACGAACGCCCTCGACGAGATCGTCGATATACGTGAGATGGTAGAAGATTCGCCCGTGGCCGAGCACGATGAACCGGCGCCGCGCCACACCGCGAAACAGCTTCAGGAGGCGGCGGTCGCCGGGACCGTAAATCCCAGAGGGCCTCGCGATCGTCAGCTCGATCCCGGTGCGCTCCGCGGCGGCGCGTGCGAGCCGCTCCCCTTCGACCTTGGTGTCCTGGTACACGTCCCCGGGCCGGAGCGGCGCATCCTCGTCCCCCGGCGGATGCTCGATGTCGCCGTGCACACCCACGGTGCTGCAGTGCACGACGCGCCGGACGCCTGACGCGGCTGCCGCCGCGACCAGGTCTCCCACCGCGACGGCATTCACGCGTCGGTAGGTCGATTCCGCCAGACCCGCCTGCCGGTACAAGGCGGCGATGTTGTAGACCACCTCGACGCCGTCGAGCGCGCCAGCCCATGACGAGGAGTCGGTGAGGTCGCCGGTTACGAGGTTCACGCCGGCGCGCGTGAGATCCATGCCGCGCGTGTCGTCCCGGACGAGCGCGCGAACGTCGTACCCGCGCACGGCCAACGCACGGGCGAGGTGGCCGCCCGTGAAGCCCGTGGCGCCGGTCACGAGGACCTTCACCGTTCGGCCATGACGGTGACCGGCGACCCGAGCAGCCTCAGCAGGCCGGTGCGCGCGAGCCCCGCCTCAATCCGTTCGGTGGCAGCGCGCGAGCCCAGTCGCTTGTGCAGCGCGATCGGCAGCACGAACTGCCGGTGCACGGCGAGCACGCGGAAGCCATGCCGCGCGAGCTCGCGCCGGACGGCGCGTGCCGGCAGGACCCGATACGCCTCCCCCCCGCGCCGAACGCGGCGGCCACGCGCCGTGCGCCCGATTGCAGCGCCGCCGCGCTCAGGAGCGCCGGGTAATCGAGCACGACGCGGTGCCGTGCGACGCGGCACAGTTCGGCGACGCACCGGGCCCAGTCGGGCGTGTGCATCAGCACGCGCAGGCACACGGCCACGTCGAACGCCTGCGCGTCGAACGGCAGGGCGTGCGCGTCGCCGGGGGTGAACACGACCCGTACGCGGCGGGCCTCGGCTCGCTGCCGCGCAACGCGCAGCATCTCCGTCGAGGCGTCCACGCCCGTAACCGTTCCGCCGCGCGCGGCCAGGGCCAGGGCAGCACGCCCCGTACCCGTGCCCACGTCGAGCACGGTTCGGCCCCCGAGCGGCCCGACGAACTCCACGAGCACCCGCTCCTGGGATTCTGCGAGCAGTGCGCCAATCGGTCCGCCGAAGCGCACCTGCTCGAAGCGGTCCGCCATCGCCGGGTCGGCGTAGGTCGTATAGCTGTAATGATCGTGCGGCGCAGCCGCGCGCGGCCTCGTGCCGGGTGTCACGCGACGCCCCCAGCCACCTGGGCACGCGCGGCGCTCGTGACACGGGCCACGACCTCGCGGGTCCGTTCCAGATACGCGTCGTAGCTGTACTTAGTGGCTGCGAGCTCCGCCGCGCGCGCCCCGATCGCGCCCGCCATCTGGGGGTCGGCCAGCGCCGCGAGAATGCCGTCCGCGAACTCGCGGGGAGAGACCCCGGTCAGGATGGCCACGCCGTCGTCGAGCACCTGGGTGTGCGTCAACAGCCGCGTCGCGACGATCGCGCGGCCCGACCGCAGGTACTGGTAAATCTTCAGCGGCGTATTCGTACCGCGGCTTCGGGGCGACACGAGCACGTCGGCCGCTTCGAGGATGGCAGGGATCTCGGTGGACGGACGCTCGCCCGTGAAGATGACCGATGTGCCGAGCCCGGCCGCCGCGGCCTGCGCCCGTGCCGCGGCCACCTGCTCGGGACGGCCCCCCGCCAGCAGGAACCGCGCATCCGGGCGGGCCGCGATGACGAGGGCTGCCGCGGCAAAGAGCAGATCGAGTCCCTGGTAGGCCTCGAACGTTCCGGTATAGACAACGAGCGGCGTCGATGGCGTCATCCCCAGGGCGGCGCGCACTGCGGCTGCAGCGCCACCGGGAGACGGATCTTCGGCGCCTGGTGCATTCTCGATCAGCACCGGCTCGGTCCCGGGCTGTACCCGCTGCACGATCCGCCGCAGTTCCGGGCAGATCACGATGACGACCTTGGAGTGACGCACGGCCGCGTGTTCGAAGCGGTCGAAGATCCACCGGAGCACCCGTGAGCGGCTGTAGGCGAAGTTCGACAGCTGCTGGGGTAGGCTCGAGTGCATGTCGTAGACGTGCGGAATCCCGACCATCGCAGAGAGCACGATTCCGATCGCGGCGCCTTCCTCGTGCGAGTGGATGACGTCGTATCGCTCGGCGACGACACGACGCAGCGCCGTGAGGGTCAGCGCGATGTCGAGGGGAACCTTCGGGAGCGACGGACCGATCCGCACGCGGTGCAGAAATGGAGGACGCAGGCAGCGGAACACACGCAGGCCCGGCAAATCCACGGCCTGGCCAAACGGGTACGTGACGAGATCGACCGTATGCCCGAGCTCGAGGAGCGCCCGGATGCGATGATACTCGCTGAAAGGCGTGCCACGGGGCTCGAAGAAGGGCTCCGGAGCGATCATCAGGATGCGCATGAATGAGGGCAGCCGCCGGCAGCCGGGCCGACCGGGGCCGCTCGATCCGGTCGATTGTAGGCAACGGCTGCGCGAAAGGTCAACGCGCCCGATGGTCCGCCTCACGACGCGCGCACGGCAATCCAGTAGACACTCGCATGGCGGCCGACCCGCACATGCTCTGACAGACACGCACGTGCGGGATGGACAAGATCCCGGGTGCGTGGTACTCTCTCCACCCGGCTGAGCAAATCCGATCACCGCATTGAGAGTGTCTGATCCACCATCCGCCCCGGCTGCGCCATCGCCAACCCGTCGTCGGCTCATCCTGCTCGCGAAGATCGTCATCAGCGTGGCGCTGCTGTGGCTGCTCGTCGGACGCAGCGACGTGCCGCGCCTGTGGGACTATGCGCGGTCGGCATCGCTTCCCTGGCTCGCTGCGGCGCTGGCGCTGTACTTCCTGATGGTGCTGGCGAGCGCCTGGCGCTGGGGGCTGCTGCTGGACGCGCAAGGAGTGCACATGCGGGTGCGGGCACTCACCGAGTCGTTTCTCGTGGCCACCTTCTTCAATAACTTCCTCCCGAGCAACATCGGCGGCGACGTGGTGCGGATCGCGGACACGGCGAAGCCCGCCCGCTCGCGGACACTCGCGGCGTCGGTCGTCCTCGTGGACCGCGGCATCGGCCTGCTCGGTCTGGTTCTGCTCGCCGCCGTTGCGGCGACGGTCGCCACCACGGCGGGCACCGCCGAGGGTCCGGTACCGTCGTACATGCTATGGCTCGGATTGGGCGGCGCGCTCGCGATTTCCGTGCCGGCTGTGCTTGCACCGCACGGCCTCGAGCAGTTACTAAAACCCCTGCGCGCGTTCAACCCCGAATGGGTCGGCGCGCGTCTGCAGCAGCTCACCGGCGTGTTCACGCGGTTCCGGGAAGCGCCTGGCGCCCTGGCCGGCTGCTTCGTCGGCGCGGTGATCGTGCAGGCGCTGCTCGTCGCGTTCTATGCGGCCGTGGCGCAGAGCATCAAGGTTCCGGTCTCGCCCTGGCACATGGCCGTGGTGGTGCCGATATCCTTTCTGGTGCAGATGCTCCCGATTTCGGTGAACGGATTCGGCCTGCGGGAGGCGACGTTCTCGTTCTATTTCACCAGGCTCGGGTTGCCGATCGAAGCCGCGCTCGTCGTGTCGCTCGTGGGCGCCGGCCTGGTGATGCTGTTCTCTCTCTCCGGGGCGGCCGTCTACGTGACCCGTGGCACGTAGCGTCGCCCCGTACAACCCGCCCACTGACTAGCGCGGACGCCCAGATCCGCGCACTGAGACATCCGGCGCCACACGCCGGCCGGAACCGTGGTTCCGTCCGCCCTGGCTCCGCACGGGGATGTCGCGTACGCGGCGCTGACTAAGGGCGTGAAGGAACGAATGATGAGCTCGACCAGACTGACAAGCCTGATGACGGTGGGGGCCTTGATCCTCGTGGCGCCCTTCGCATCGGCGCAGGGCCCGGCACCGCTCGAGAGGGGTTACGGACACGTGAATGTCGGCGTCCAGGCAACTTCCCACGATCTGGATCAGGACACCCCGTTTGTGATCTACGACGAGCCCGGCCGCATCCAGGCCAACGGCAGTGGCGGGGGCGGTGTCCTGTTCGACATCGGCGGTGGGTATCGCGTGTGGCAGCGGGTCTATGCGGGCCTCTCGTTCACGAGCGGATCGAACACGGAGGACGCAGCCCTGACTGCCACCGTGCCGCACCCGTCCAACTTCGACGAGTTCCGCACGGTGACCGGGACCACGCCGGGCCTGAAGCACTCCGAGCAGGCACTACACCTGCAGGCCATGTGGCATATTCCGGTGACGACGAAATTCGACGTCCTCGTCGGCGGCGGTCCGACGTTCTTCTGGGTGAAGCAGGATCTCGTCTCGGGGATCACCGTCACCGAGATTGGCAACCCGACAACGGGCGTGAACCTGAGCGGTGTCACCGTCGAACGCGCGAACGAGAGCACCGTCGGGTACAACCTGGGGGCGGACGGCACGTATCTGCTCACGCAACGATTCGGCGTCGGCGGGTTCCTGCGATTCACGGGCGGGTCCGTGACTCTCGACACCGCCGGCAACGAGGTGGACCTCGACGTCGGCGGGTTTCAAATCGGCATTGGCGGGCGCGTCAGGTTCTGACGGGCCTTGATCACGTAACGCGGTTGCAGACGGAGTCGGATATGTTCAAGAAGTTGTACCTCTGCGGCGCCGCCATGGCGCTGGCCACCGCAGTCGCCTGCGGTTCCGGAGAAAAGAGCTCGAACCCAGTGTCACCCACCGCCGGGGGCACTGTGGATGAAGCAAATGCCGGCGCAGGCGGCGAGACGCTGAAGGTCACCGCGCCGACACCATTGACGCCGGCGAACGGCTCCAGCATCAACACATTCGGTCCGACACTCCGCGTCACGCCGTCGACGTTCAAGTTCCAGGGCGCGGGTGCCATCACGCACCGCTTTCAATTGCTCAACGGCAGCACGGTGATTGCCGAATTTACGACCGCCGGCGCGAGCTGGGCGCCGTCGAATCTGCAGAACAAGACCACGTACGGCTGGCACGTGCGTGGCGAGCAGGGCCCCCGGTATGGCCCGTGGTCGGACACCTGGACGTTCACCACGCCCGATCAGCCCGAGGGGTACGTCCGTGGCAACGAGTTGTATGACCCCCTGTACACCGGGAAGACGATCGGCCGAAGCGTTGGACCGATCACCTTCGTTCCGGGCCGCGGCGTTCGGCTCGAGGGCTTCAGCAGCTATATCAAATATCACCTGCAGCAGACCCTGACGGCGGGGGAGTTCTCCATCCTGGTGACCAACCTGAACTTCAACACCGAGGGTGACAAGACGAAGATCATGGCGATGATCGAGGGCGACGCCGACCAGAGCATCACCACCAACGATCGGCGCTTCACCATCGAGAAGCGCGGCAACCCGCCGGGGATCGTCGCATGGCGCGTGCTCACCAGCAATCAGCAGATCGACACGGTGGGCAAGGAACGGGTTGCGCGGCGATTCGAGCCGAATAAGACGTATCTGTGGCAGACGAGGTGGGGTAACAACCGCTTCGACCTCGTGATCAAGGACGGCGGAGCCAACGGCCACACCATCTACAGCTTCGGAAAGCGCTACCGCGGGGTGTACGACCCCACGCCGCATCGCGCGTTCATCGGGGGACCCGCGGGCCGCGCCGGGCTCGACAGCGGCACGGTACCGGGGATCATCGTTCGGCAGGTCTGGATTTCGCCGAATCCGCGGCCGGCTTTCGCGAACCAGTAAGCGGATGGCACGATTCGAACAGCCGGGTCCTCCGGCTGTTCGAATCTGCGCTTGACGACGACCGTTTCGCCCCGTATTCTTCTAACCCACCTCGATTGCGGCGGTTCCCAGCCCCGCGCCTGAAGTCGCAACGTCTACACGCCGATACGCGAAATGGCACGTGCACCCGTGCCGGAGCCCAGGGTGGTCCGCGGAGCATGTCATGACCAGAAACCATCTGCGCCTGTGCATAGGCGTCCTCCTGTTGGCACCGCTCGTGGCCTGCGAGTCGGAGAAGAGCGCCAATCCTCTGAGCCCCACCGTGGCGGGGCCCATTCCAGGCGTGAACATCACGCCGCCCAAGCCACTCGAGCCGGGTAATGGGTGGAAGTTGAAAGGCGATAAGCAGCCGGTCACGCTGCTGCTCGAGAATGCGTCGAGCAACGGTGTGCGGCCGCTGAGCTACGTCTTCGAAGTCGCCACGGATGCCGCGTTCGGCTCGAAGGTGTTCTCGAGGTCGGGCGTGGCCCCAGGTCAGGGTGGCCGGACCAGCCTGCAACTCAGTAATACCCTGACCACAGGACGGACCTACTACTGGCGGGCGCGTGCCGAGGATGGCGCTAACACCGGGGCATTCTCGAATCCCGTGGCGTTCGGTACTCCTGCAGAAGGTCTCAATCGATCGTCCCGTCCCCCTGTCACCCGTGAGGGGTGAGACGGTTGGCGTCGTCACCGAACTGCGGTTCAAGAACGCGCCGCGCTCTGGTCCCGTGGGGGCCATCAGCTACAGCCTTGAAGTGTCCCGCAATGACGGTTTCACCTCCGTCGTGTGGAGAGGGGGCACCGGCGAGCGTGGCGGAGAGAGCAGCGCGACCACAGGAGGCCTGCCCGCGTCAGCCACCCTCTTCTGGCGTGTCCGCGCGTCCGACCCGGCGAACCAGGGGCCGTGGTCGTCGACCGCGAGCTTCGTGACGTCGGCAGCGGCACCCGTCCCGGAGCCACCGTCGCAGCCACCGTCACCACCGCCGGGAGGGAACGGCGGCAGCTGCGCCTCACGGGATGGCAATTTCATCATCGCCTGCATCTCGAACAAGTACCCGTCCTACCTCAGGGCGGGCGTGAGCTCCTCGAAGCGCAGGTCGAACATGGAGTTCCTGCGGAACCGCATCATCGAGGCGGGCATCTGTGGCGGGCTGGACCTCGGCTGGAACCTGAAGCGCGGTGGACCGGACATCAGCGTCGACTTCATCACCGAGCGCCGCGGCGGATTGACGTACGGATACGACATCGCCCGCGACTACGACAACACGCGTAAAAGGCTGCAGCTCGCATGGCAGAACGACGGTCCGCACTCGGTCCAGAAGGTCTATTCGCCGCGACCGCGCTGTAATTGACCGCCAGCGGTGGTGTGCGCCCGGGGCGCTTCGGCCCCGGGCCTACACTGCGGGCTGCGGACCTCGTTCGCCCGACAGCGCCTGCAGCCGGCAGCCCGCAGGCTGTAGCCCTTCACGTTCACCTAGCGCGACTGGGTCAGGTCGAACAGGACCGTGTTGTCGGGCGCGTTGTTGAGCGGCAGCCCACGGCGCGACTCCAGGAACATGGCAAGTTCCGGCTGCTTGCGCTGCACCTCCAGCCACCGGGTCGTGGCGAAGTATCGAGCGCCCTTCGACAACCGCAACCCCGAGACGACGTGCACTGTCGCCGTGTCCGCGTCGAGGCTCCAGCCCCGGGCGTGCGCGAAGTACAGCAGCATCGGCGAGTTCACCCCGTAATCGTCCACCACGACCATGAGGCCCCTGTTGTCGGCGGCGCCGGCGATCGCCTGGGCGGCGAGCCAGAGCCGCACGTCGAGATTCGCCGGTCTGAAATGCCGCTCGATCACGCCACTCTGCAGGAAGCAGACGAGGCCCACTCCTCCAATTGCGGCGCCGGTGACGACGCGGCTGAGGACGCCGGGGCCCACGGTCCGTGCGATCCAGCCTGCATCGAACGCGGGCCAGGCGACCGCAGCGAAGTACAGCGCGCAAATCGGCACGAGCGGCAGCTGATAGTAGTCGTGACCCATGTGCCCTGCACCCGCGACGGCGATGAAGGCGAGCATCGCGAGCAGCCAGCCGTCCGCCACGCGGCGCCACGACACCGTTCGCCAGGCGAGCAATCCGATCACCGCCAGGGCGAACCCGGGCGGGGTGAGGTGGACGAAGTACACGCGCGCGAAGAGCGTTCTGTAGAAATCGGCGCTGGTGAGCAGGGCGACCGAGCTCCACTTGGAAAACGCCGTGGGCCATGGTCCCGGTCCCACGTCGAGCGGGTATGTCTTCGTGGTGCCGATTACGCCGAAGGTGAGCCCGGTGTCCAGGTAGATCGAGTACGCGTAGGCATACCAGGCGGCCGCCGCGAGGCACGGAACCGTCAACGCCGCCAGGAGCCGGCGATCCCGCAGCGCGCTCCGGCCGCGGCTCTTCCACAGGGCACACGCGATCGGCGCAAGCACCAGGACGCCTGGCAGCTTGACCAGAATGGCCAGCCCGAGCGAGACGCTTCCCCACATTAGCGCGCGCCCACGTCCGGATTCACCGTAGCGGATGAATCCCAGCAGCGCGGCCAGAGAAAAGAACACCATCAGCGTGTCGGGCATGACCGCCCGACCGTAGAACACCGCCGAGGGCGAGACCGCGACCAGCGTGGCCGCGGCAAGCCCGGCCGGCGCTCCCAGCAGCAGCCGCGCGAGCAGGTACGTGAGCACGACGGCGCCAATCGAGAACGCCGCCACGACCAGGCGCCCCCAGGTTTCGTCAGGCCCGAAGACGTGGTAGAGCACCGCCACCATCGCGGGCAGCAGCGGGAACTCGCTCTCGACGTAGCCGTGGGCACCGCCCCAGTTCGCTTCCGGCCTGAGCGGGTTGATGCCGCCCTCGTAGAACGCACGCGCCATGAAGGCGGTGTCGACCTGGCGCCATCGATGGGCGTCCAGCAACGGGGCGTCGATATACAGGAGCCGCAGGCCAGCGGCGAGCAGGAGCACGAACGCCAGCGGCCCGTGCGGCGCGAGGGCCCGCCGGAGCGCGGCACTGTCGAAGGAACCGGGCACCCGGTGAGACCAAGCCATCGTTGAGGGATGCAGGACGAAGACGCGCGAACCGAAGCGCCACGATACCACGCCGACCCGCTCGTCCAGCGCGAGACGAGGGTGCGGCACCCACGTTGCAGTCTGCCGATAGCGCGTCGCCGCGGCGCGTCTACATAATGAAACTCGTTCCTGGTTCCAGAATGCGTGTTGCTGTCGCACTGCTCTCTCTGGCCTGCGCTGCGGCTGCCTTGGCTGTCGCCCCACTCGCGACGGCGTGCTCCCCCGCTCCTCGCGCCCAACCCGGACAGCCGGCAGAATCCGGCGCTCTCCGGGCCTTGACCCCATTGCGGGTATGCGGCCGTGCGTTGTGCGCCGGCGACGAGCGATTCCGCTGGCGTGGCGTGACCGCGTTCGGCCTGGCGGATCTCGTGGCAGACGGCCGCGAGACGGACGTGCGCACGTTCATCGCGTGGGCGGGGAACACCGGGTTCAACGTGCTCCGTGTGCTCGCCATGATCCCCAATGGGGGCTGGCTCGATCTCTCCCCCGCCGACGGCCGGCGCGCCCTGCCGCGCCTGTTCGCGATCGCACGGGAGCACGGGATGTACGTCCAGATCGTCGCGCTCGCGAACACGAACGAGCGCAGTGGCCGCTACCGTGGAGAGCCGTTCCTTCGCGAACAGGTCCGAGAGGTGGGCCGCCTGTGCGCGCAGGCCGGCAACTGCGTCCTGGAACTCGCCAATGAGCCGTATCACGGATCGCAGGCAAGTCTCGACCAGCCCGCGCTGATGCGGCGCCTGCAGCAGGAGGTGCCCAAGGAACTGCCCGTGGCCTGGGGCGCAGCGCGGGGCGATGAATCCCACGAGATGGCTGGCGGGACCTTCGCAGTGGTCCATGTGCGCCGATCCGGCGATCGGTGGTCCAGAATCGCCCGGATGCGTTCGCTGGCCGCGCTGTCGGCCGCCACTGGAAAGTTCGTGGTCGACAACGAGCCAATCGGGGCGGCCGAGGCACCCGACCGCGGCCGCCGTGATTCGGCCCCGGAAGCCTTCTTCGCTCAGGGAGTGATGTCACGCCTTCTCGACGTCGGCTCTACCTTCCACTGCGAGGACTGCCTGCCTGCACGCGTGCCCGGACCTGTTCAACGGGAGTGTGCGGGTGCGTTCATCGAGGGCTTCCGGATTGTTCCCGAAGACGTCAGTCCGACGATCGTGGACGCCGCGGCAGCTGACGGCGCAAGCGGCGGGGTCTTCAGCGCAACATCTGGCGACCGCGCGTGGTCACTGCTGCTCGGCGAGAGCACCGCAGCCGGCGTTCGGTGGCCCCGCGGCTGGTCCGGCGGGAAACGGATTGCCCACAAGCCTGGCGTCGAGGTGTGGACGGCTGCGCGCTGATCCCGGGGTGCGGAACGCTTGTCTGCGGGCGACGGTTCGGGCGATCATGTGGCGTGAGGATCGACCGGCGCAGCTTCTGTCTCAGCATCGCCGCATCACTGGGAACGGCCGGAGCCTGCACTCACGCCCGCACCGAGGAACCCCGCACGGGTCTCATCCGGCTGCTTGGCCTCACCGGTGCCGAGGCGGTGTGGCTGGACGTGCTCTCCGCGGACGAGCAGCGCGAGCTGCAGGAGGCCATCAACGCTCCCGGCGGTGATGCCTCACGACGCACGGTGGATCTCGTCATGAAGGTCGTGGGCCGGCGCGAGCGTCTGTTTGCGTACGTCGGCTACCCGGAGCTGCAGCGCGTCGGGGTATGCGACGGCCTCATCCGTGAGTGAGATCGAGGCGGACCTCTGCATCCTGGGCAGTGGCATCGCCGGGATGCTGCTCGCGGAACGCGCAATTGCCCGGGGCCGACGGGTCCTGATGATCGAGCGGGGAACGGCGCTCACCGCCGAACAACGGCTGGCCCAGCGCTCGCACGACGATCCGCTTCCCTTCAATCGAAGTCCCCTGCGGCTGCCGCACGAGGCGCCTCCAGCAGGTCCCCGGACACGGTGGGATCGCGATTACCCGTACTGGCCGGTGTACAACCTGGGCGGGAGCACCAACATGTTCTTCGGGAACATGCCGCGGTGGCATCCGTCACACTTCGACCAGCCCGCGTTCGCCGGCGGTGTCGCCCGACGCTGGCCCATCACGTACGCCGACCTCGAACCCTACTACCTCGAAGCCGAACGCCGCCTCGGGATTGCCGGCAACTCCGAGGTGACGCCATTCCCCGGCCGGTTCGCCTACCCGCTGCCACCCCACCGCCTGAGCCCGTCGGATCGTGCGTGCGAGACGCTCTTCGGGAAGGGGACCGTCCTGCAGGTGCCGACCACCCGCCCGTCGCGCCCGGTCGGCACGCGCCCGCAGTGCTGCGGAACCAACAAGTGTGAGTTGTGCCCCATCGACTCGAAAGGCACGGCCCTCAATACCGTGTACCCCTCGATCCGGTCGAAGGTCGAGGTACGCACGAACCTGCTGGTCACGACACTGCATGCGCGTGCCGGGCGCGTGCAGGCCGTCACGGCCCTCGATCCCGCAGGGATATCCCATCGCATCCACGCGCGCCAGTTCGTGGTCGCCTGCAACGGCGTCGATTCGTGCCTCCTGCTGCAGCGTTCACCCGAGGTACCGCAGTTGCCCAGCCTGGGCCGCTACTTCATGGATCATCCGATCATTCAGGTCGCGATTTACGATTCTGGCGTCGACGCCAGGCCCGGATACGGCGACACCGCGCAGACGGGGATGTTCCTGCCCTTCTTCGAGCAGACCTCCCGCGACCTGCCGCTGTCGATGCTCGGCGAGATCCGCTGTGGGTCGCTGGCAGAGCGCGAGGGCGCACTCATGCGCGACATTCTCATGCGCCAGATTGTCGCTGAGGCGGTGAACACCCGCGCAGCGGGCGATCCGTTGAGAAGTAGCCTGGCCCGGGTGTGGCGATCCACGCTCGATGTGTGGTTCCTGGTCGAGCCCCAGCCCATGGCTGAGCACACGGTGTCCATCGGCACCATCGAGGCGAACGGCCAACCGGTGCCGCGGATCCAGCTGCGATACCCGTCGTATTTCAAGGCCTGCACCGATCATGTGCTCGGCTACGTCCGTTCGCGCCTGCCCAAGGCAACCGTCGCGCACGTCGGATCGGTGCCGACTTCGTTCCACTGGATGGGTGCGACCCGAATGGCGACCAACCCCGGCGACGGCTGCGTGGACGCAACCCTTCGCCACCATGCGTGCGAAAACCTGTACGTGCTCTCGTCGTCGGTCTTCCCTTCCGCCTCGAGCGCCAATCCGACGCTGACCCTGGCGGCACTGGCGTTGAGACTGGGCGACCATCTGGGCCCGCCGGCACGGAGGTGACGGACGGTCACCAGGCTACGGACTATAGGCTGCAGGCTGTAGGCCGGTCGGGCCTCAGACGTGGCGGTGCCGCGCTCACCGCGCCCCCGGCGTATGCCGTCCCCGCTGACGGCCTTCGGCGGCCCGACGGGCCTGCAGGCTGGCGCCCGCAGCCTGCAGCCGGATGTCCCGTCCGCCCCCGCCTCGGACCACTACGGGTGGTATACTGACGAAAACGTAAAAAGGGGCCGCCGCGCAACACCCGCCTCTTGGGCCGCGCGCTGTTATGTCAATTGACACCTTCCGGTTGAACTATCTGGCTCGCACGGCTGCGGGCGTGCCGCGCGATCTCGCGAACACGTTCATCGTGTCGAAAATCAAGCCGATCCGACCGACCGTGCTGATCTACAACTGCACGTTCGTCTGCGATGCGCGCTGCCAGATGTGCAACAACTGGAAGCGCGGTGACCGGAAGAGCGACATGACGCTCGAGCAGCTCGACGGCGTCATGGACCACAAGTTCTGGGGTGCCCTCGAGAACCTGAACATCTCGGGAGGCGAGCCGACCACCCGCAACGATCTGCCGGAAATGGTCGAGCTGTTTCAGAGACGGCTCCCCCGCCTGCGCAAGATCGGAATCAACACGACGGGTCTCACCCCGCACCGGGCCATCCCGATGCTGACCCGCATCGTGAAGTTCTGCGCGGCACATGACCTGCCGATCAGCATCCGCGTCTCGCTCGACGGGATCGGGGACATCCACAACCAGGTTCGCAACGTGAAGCGCGGCTTCGACAAGGCGCTGCAGACCATCGAGGCCATGCAGGCCCTCGCGGCCGAGCACCAGAATTTCCAGTTCGGGATTGCGGCCACTATCTTCCAGACCAACCTCGAGGACGCCAAGAACATCCTCACGTGGGCCCGCACCCGGAACCTCGACATCGTCTTCAACATGTTGCGGTTCACCGACAACATGCTCGGCAACACGAGCCTCCAGGAAGCGATCGGGTTCAAGGCGAAAGAAGAAGAGTTCATGCGGCAGTTCTTCCTGGAGCGCGTCCAGGAGGAGTCGGTGCTCTCGGGCCAGGCGTTCATGTACCTGCACTACGCCGACATGATCGCGAACGGCTACAAGCGGACGATGCCCTGCCCCTTCCGCACGCAGGGTCTGCTGCTCAACCCCGAGGGTACGCTTTATTACTGCGAGAACTCGCAGCCGCTCGGCAACGTGCTCGATGCCGGTGCGGAGGCCCTGTACTTCAAGGCGGAGCACATCGCCGACCGCGATGAGTTCGAGAAAACCATCTGCGCGACCTGCCTGAGCCCGTGCCAGGTCAACGTCGGCGCGATGAAGCAGTTCGTGCCCTACGCGAAGTTCCTCGTGCGGGCCTACCAGGTGAAGCGCGACACTGACCGCCACCTCGAGACGCTCCCAGCGACGCGGTGACCACGCCTCCCGGCAGCCGATGGGTGCGCATCACCATCGCGCTCGTGCTGCTGGCATGGCTGCTCTGGATCAGCCACCCCGCTCAAATCTGGCATGTCGCCTCGTCCGCGCGTGCGGTTCCCCTGCTGATCGCAATCGGGCTCACGTTGTTCGATCGCGCGCTGATGGCGTGGCGGTGGCTGGCGCTGCTCGCCCCCGTCCCCGCCGATGCGCGACCGTCGCTCCGCCGCGTCATGCGCATCTTCTTCGTCAGCACGTTCGTCGGCACGTTCCTGCCGGCCAGCGTCGGCGGTGATCTCGCGCGTGCGTACGCGCTCTCTGCTGAGCGGGTGCCGGTGGCGCTCTCGGTCGCATCCGTCGCGATGGACCGGGCCCTCGGCGTGATGTCGATTCTGCTGCTGGGCGTCCTCAGCGTGTCGGTCGCGCCCGACCGGGCACCGCCCGGGGTGGCACCAATCCTCTGGCTCGGCGCGCTCGGGTGCGGGGCGCTCGGCATCGTCGTGTTCAGCGAATGGACCGCGCATTGGCTCGGCCGGATTGTCGTGCGACTGCCGTGGCTCGGCCCACGGCGGATTGCGGGTCGGCTGCTCGAAGCCGTGCGTGAATACCGGCACCACCACGGTGCGCTGGCCGCGGTGCTCACGGCCTCGGTGGGGGTGCAGGTGCTGCGGGTGGTACAAGCGTACTGTCTCGGCATCTCCCTGGGAATCACGTCTCCCCTGTCCGCGTACTTCGTCGTGGTGCCTCTCATCCTCCTCATCATGCTGCTGCCCATCACAATCAACGGCATCGGGACGAGTCAGGCCGCCTTCATCTGGTGCTTCGGTGCGATGGGTGTCGGCCGGCCGGAGGCCTTCGCGCTGTCGGTGCTCTTCGTTGCGCTCGGCGTCGTGGGCAACCTGCCTGGCGGCCTGCTCTACGCCACCGGCGGTTTGACGCGCCAGGGGATATGACACGGGCGGCGCTGGGCGGGCTCGCGCTGGTGTGCCTGGCGCTCGTGGGCTGGACAGCGCGGTCTCGCCGGGCTCGCATATCTTCCCTTCTGGATCGCGGCGGCGGCTCCCGGCCTCACGCTCGGCCTGCGCGTGTTCGGACGTCACGCGGCCGGCTGGGTGGCTGGCGCTGCCGCGGGCTACGCCACTACGTGCCTGGTCACGTGGGCGGTCATTGCTGCCGGCATCGCGTCGCCATTCGCGTTTGCGGCTGCGTGGCTGGTCGAGTGCGCGGTCCTTCATGCGGCGTCCCGTGCCATCCGAACCCCAGCCATCGCGCTGCGGCCGTGGACCGAACACGACACGGTGGCGCTCTCGGCGGTGCTCCTGCTCGTGCCTGCGCTCATGGGTGCGCCGTACAAGAACCTGGGCGCCGCGGACGCCGATGGCCGAACGTACTATCGCGCCTACTTCACGGCGGACTTCGTGTGGCACATGGCCCTGACCTCGGAGCTCGGACGGTTCGAGATGCCGCCGCGCAACCCGTACATGGCGCATCGCGGGCTGAACTACTACTGGACGTACTTCCTCGTCCCAGCCGCTATCACCTCCGACGGGCCTGCGGCGGTGCACAACGTCGAGGCCGCGCTCAAGGTGAACGCTGAGTGCACCGCCCTGCTGCTCATGGCGTCGATCTTTCTGTTCGCGTGGTCGGCCGGTGGAAGCGGGCTGGCGACCGCGCTGGGCGTGGTCCTCATTGTGCTGGCGTCGAGCGCCGAGGGCTTCGCGGCCGCATGGGACCTCTGGACCCGCGGCCGTCCCTTGTCAGCACTGCGCGACATCAACGTCGATGCCATCACCGCGTGGTGGTACAACGGCCTGCGGATCGACGGGGTCCACCGGACGATGTTCTACACGCCGCAGCACGGGCTGTCGTGCACCCTCGGGCTGCTCGGTCTGCTTGCGAACGCCTCGCTCGGCGCGCGCGCGGCGAGGAATGCGATCGCCGCGTCCGGGGTGCTCCTCGGCCTCGCCGCAACGCTCAACCCGTTTCTCGGCGCCGCCTTCTCCGGCATCTACGGCCTTGCTGTTCTCGCCGATGCAGCAGCCACGCGGGCGCCCCTGCGCGCCTTGCTTTCGCACTGGCCCGCTGCGATTCCCCCAGCCCTCGCGATCGTCTGGGGCGTGGCGAACGCCATGGGTGAAGGTGCGGGGCAGGCGCTCACGGTGGGGTGGGCGGGGTATGCACGCAACGCGCCGCTCGCGACGTTGTTGCTCGGGCTGGGACCGGTGCTCCTCCCGGCTCTCGCCGGACTCCTCCCGGATCGCCGGCTCCCAGGCCAGCCCGCACGCGTCGCGCTCGTCGGCCTCGCGTCAGGGCTGTTCCTGTTCTACTTCGTCGTGCTGTCCGATCGCTCGTGGGTAGGGTTCAGGGCGGGACAGATCATGCTCGCCATGCTGACCCTGCCGCTCGCGCGCTTGTTCGCGCGCCTGCTCGCAAGCCGTGCGCGCGCGCTGGCGGCGGTGCTCGCCACGGCGATTCTGACGCTGGGAGCCCCGACGACGGTGATCGACACCCAGAACGCGGCCGATATCGGCAACCGGCGCATGGCGCCCGGCTTTCCCTGGACCCTGAGCGTCAGCCCTGCACAGCACGAAGCGCTCCGATGGATTCGCACCAACACTCGCCCGGAGTCGGTCGTTCAGGCCGAGCCGATGGTGCGGGGGCGGGCGCACTGGAGCTTCATTCCCAGCTTCGCGGAACGGCGGACGTCAGCCGGCCTCCCCATCTCGCTTCTGCCTCTGCCGGAATACCAGGAACGCGCGCGGCAGGTGCAGGCCATCTTCACGTCGCCCGACATGGAGACGGCGCATGCGGAGGCGCGACGGCTGGGGATCGAGTACCTGTGGGTGGACGGCCACGAGCAGCAGGCCTATCCTGGCGTGACGGAGCGGTTCGACGCCGTGCACCAGTTCTTCAGGCCGGTGTTCCGCAACGCCGAGGTCGTCGTCTACGCGGTGCGATGACACTCCCACGCGCCAGGTCGGTTCATCCGCGGCGATATCGCCAGAACGTCCTGACCGCCTTGAACCAGTCCGACAGCCCGATTTTCTTCCCGTCCTCGCGGCTGCGCGGATAGTAGCGCACGGGCACCTCGACGATCCGAAGCCCTCGCGCGAGCACCTTGGCAGTGATTTCATGGTCGGTCTCGAACCCGGTGGTCTCGAGGTGCAGTAATGGCAGCAGGTCGCGCGGGAACAGCTTCAGTGCAGTCACGGTGTCTGTCACCGTGTGGCCCGTGCACGCCAGCATCACGAGGCTGAGACTGCGCCCCCCGGCATACGCAGCGAGCGATTGCTGCGCGTGCCGTCCACGGCCGAGATACCGGCTGCCGTACACGACATCCCCCCGCTTCTCCAGGATGGCCCGCATCATGGGCACGTAGTCCTGCGGGTCGTACTCGAGGTCGGCGTCCTGGATGATCAGGTAGTCGCCCGTCGCGAGCTCGATCCCCGCGCGCACCGCCTGTCCTTTCCCGCCGTTCACCGGCATTCGATGGAGCCTCACGCCAGGTGCCGCGCCGGCGATCGCGCTCGTGCGATCGGCCGAGCAGTCGTCGACGACGATGATCTCCTTATCGACGCCGAGCGCGCCGAGATCGACGGCACGCACCTGCTCGAGCAGCTCGCCGATGTATCGCTCTTCGTTGTAGGCGGGGATGACGATGGAGAGCGTGGGCATGGGCCTCAGGACTTCCGCAGCCACGCCGAGACTGCGGCCAGATCTTCGGGCGTGTTGATCCCGACCGCTTCCATGGGGTGTGTCGCTGCGAACGTCCGCACGTCGCCCCGTTGCGCCAGCCACGGAATGAACGGCAGAAAATTACGCTCGCCCGTGGCACCCGCAGGTATCGCGGTGGCGGCAAATCGCACTAATTGCCTGAACGCCACGCCAGCTGACAAGCTGAAGACGCCCATGTCGCTCTCCCCGTTCTCCGGCATGACGTCGCCCTCGCGCCTGTGCCGCACGCCGACGATCCTCTGGTGCACGTCACGATCGAAGTGGATGTAGGGCGTGTCGCGCACCACGACCGGCAGCGTCATGTCCGAATCGCCCTCGGTCGCTGCGAGCCGCCGCGCGGTATCCGGGTGGACGGCCACCTGATCGCACCAGGTCACCCAGACGCGCTCGGGACGTGGGCCAGTGAGCGCCGCAATGCCTATGAGAATGGCGTCGAGCATGCCGGTCGGCTGCGGCTGCTCGACGACCGTTGCCCGCACCGGGAGCTCGCGCGCGCATGCGGCGATGTCAGCGGCGCCCTCCGGGCTGGCGATCACGATCACCTGCTGGACGTACGGCGTGTACAGCTCGCCAAGCCACGCCAGCATGGGCCGGCCGTTCACGGCTACGAGCGCCTTGGGGCTGCCGGAGCCCAGCCGGGATCCGCGCCCGGCCGCCGGCACGACGAGGGCACGAACGGGAAGCGTCACCGCGACGTGGGGGCGGCGTCGATCGAACGCGCATCGACAACGTCCGGCGGTGGCGACACGGTGACGATGGGATCGCGCCGGATACGGCCACGGATGATCGTGCCGATCGACTGCAGTCCGTCGAAGGCGGTTGTGCGCTTCACCTGCGCAGGCGAGACGGCAAAGAAGTGCACCGGCACCTCGAACATCTCGGCCTTGCGCCGGAGCAGGCGCGTGAGCAGATGCTGGTTCGCCCGCTTGTGCGTCAGCGTCGACGGGATGGCGCACGCGTCCGCGACGCGCAGCGCGCGCGCGCCGGAGAGCGTGTCGGACACATACCGCCCATAGAGCGCAAGGTACAGCAGGCTGAGCAGATGGCTCCCGATGTAGCTCGTGACTCCCGCGATCGCATGAGCGTTGTATCGCAGCCGGTACGATTCCTCGATGTCGCGCACCGACAGCCGCCGGCTGCCCCACACGGCGTCCAGCCGGCCGGTGAGATGGGAGGCCAGCCACGGCACGTCTTCCCCGTTGTACATACCTGACGACTCGAAGAGCACGACGTACTCGAACCGCCCGCTCTGCAGCAGCTCGCGCAGGCGCGCGTCACCGTCGAGATCGAGTGGCGGCAGCTCGCGCACGGGGAATGGCAGCGTGCCGAGGAAGGCTGCATCGATCGGCGTCTCCGTCTCACAAACCACCGTGACCTCGATCGGCAGGTCGGAGATTCCGCCGCGCACCATCTCGAGCAGCGTCTGCGCCAGCTTGTCGGTGGTGCCCGCGTCATACAGCACCACGGCCACGCGGCGCTTGTCGCGGCCGCCGGCGCTCTCGGCGAGAAAGGGGCCGAGCACCTTCGACGCGTCGTGCCGGCCCGAACCGCCCTCCTGGTACTGGCCTATGCGCACGAGCCGCGGGTCCTGCAGCGTGTCGAGGCGGCCGAGCGGCACGTACGCGGCCGTCGGCGTCGCAGCCGCACGGGGATCATTGATGAGGAAATGCGTGATGAGGGCCGGCGTCGGCGTGCCCCGCTTCCCTTTTTCCTTCAGAAAGAACACGGCCCGATTGATGATGTCGACAGCGCTGCGGCCCGTGATCTCGGCGTCGGTCTGGATGTTCGTGATGAGCAGCTTGATGGCGCGCAGGTTGGACGCGATGGCACCGCTCAGGCCCGGCGTGAGATACGACGGCAGCAGGCTCGAGTGCTGGGTTCCGGGCGCGTACACGATCAGGTGCGCCTCGGCAATTCGTGCGGCCAGCCGGGGATTGAGCGGCGTTGGAACGGTGCGCGCGGCGAGCCGTTCAGCCGCAACCGCGGGGCCGTCTGCCGCGAGCGCCGCGCACTCGGCGGGGTCGAGCGGCCGATCGATCAGGAAGATGTCCTGCACCGCGTTGCGCCGCTTCGCATCGACGATGTCCGCCTCGCTGCCAAGCACGCGGCCATCGATGTCGATCGCGACGAGGAAAGCGTTGGTGCCGTCGGTGACGTTCTCGATGACGCCGGGCGCCAGGCCGACGAGCCCGGCGTAATCGTCGACGGCGGCGTTGAATCGGCGACCGCACCGCAGGTAGCTGCCTGCGAACACCAGGTTGCCGACACTACAGTCCCTGAAATCGAACGGACCGCGGCGCGGGAGCTCCTGGAGAAATGCGGCCAGCCGATCGGCAATCGCCGCGCGCGACGCGGGGGGGAGCTCGTGCACGGCGAGGCCACCGAGGGGAGATGCGCTGGCCAGTGCGGCCACGAGGGCCGCCACGGTCTCTGCGCTCGCAGTCTCGGGCAGGCGCGCATCGAGGAACTGCACGACCGATGGCTCGCAGAGACGCTGCGCGGTTGCGAGGCGTGACGCGTTCTTCCGGAAATCCGATGGGCCGAGCGCATCACCGAGAAAGCGGCGCACCTCACCGGTGGACGCCCCATCGTCGTACCCATTCACCGCGAGCGTCACTGCGATCCCCGGCGTCTGGAGGAGCGTGGACGAGAGCGCACCGGATCCGCGGCCGCCGGAGAACAGCACAACGCGCAGCGGTTGTTGCTTGGTTGCGGGGCGGAGCACGAGCAATTATGGCATCACCGTTCGCTATAATCGAAGACTGGATATCCGCCGGATGCACAGCGCTGCTAGAGTCCGTGCCCTGCAATCTGTGCGGGTCCACGGACGCCCACATCGTGTATGACGCACGCACAGACGTCGCGAAAGACCCCGAGCTCTCGCGTAAGTTCCGTGCCTCCGGTGACGAGCTGCTGACGCAGCTCGCTTCACTCGCTTACCTCGGTGTCTCGGTACCCGCCACCGTCAGCGCATGAACTGGCTCATGATTCCAGGCTGGCCCTGGAAGTTGCTGTCGCACAGCTGCCACTTCGACTCGCGGTAGACCGAGGTCAGGAAGCACGTGCCTTTCGCGGTGCCCTTCTCGCCAGTCGCCCGGACCGTTGAATCCCATTCGCAGGACATCGTGACGCACGCATCTCCTGTGCGAGAGCGGAATGGGCACACGCCGCCGAAGTCGATAGTCACGGCCGGCGTGCCGAGCTTGTGAGACGTGATGAGGTACTGCTCACGATTGTCCCTGATATCCTCGAGCTCTTCCTGGCGCCCCGGGCAACCGGTGTAGAAGTGGCGTACGGCCACCTCGGGACTGACGGACGAGGTCGAGAAATCAGTCAGAAATGCTGTGGCCAGCTCGCCCACCTCTTTCACCGAGGAGTGTACCGACACCGTGGTCGCGGCCGACACCCGATGCTCGCTGGCGACCGGGTTCCCGGTGCTGTCGCTCCCCGTGTACCTCTCGATCACGGTCAGCGTCAACCTGGCGGTCACTGGCGGACCCGAGAGTGTTGGCGCCTTCCAGGTGACAGACGTGCCGGTTCCGGTAAACGTCCCGGCGTCAGCTGTCCACTGGAAAACAAGCCCCGTGTCGGAGGTCTCGGCATCCGTCACAACAGCCGATGCGGTGATCTCTCCGCCAGACTCGGCGAACCCCGCCGGCTGGTTCGCACCCCCGATTGCCTGGAGGTTGCTGATAACGGGGGGCGCGTTGGTCACCGCGCCCGCGGCCGTGTAGGTGAACCCATTCGCCAGGACTCCCCGCTGACCCCCGACAGTGACCGCCACGTCGGCTACCCCGATGCTGCGTGATCCGGTGATCGCCGTCAGCGAGTTGGCGCTGACCAGGGTGACGTTTCTGGCCTCGACGCCGCCAATCGTCACAGTGGCCGTGCCATCGAACCGCTGTCCGTTGATCGTGACTGTTGTGCCGCCGATCGATGGGCCGCTGTTTGGGCTGATGGCCGAGACGACCGGACCGGTCGATGGGGGGGTCGGTGCCGTGGAACTGCCCCCACAGCCTGCCACGAGCAGCGTGGTCAGCGCGATAGCAAGCATCGCGCAGCGGGCGGTCGTATGCCTCATGCCCGGATGAGCGCCGGAGCCTGTCCGCTGGCAGCGGTCGCGGCGGTCGATTCCCGGACTTCGCGGATGACGTAAATCGGCTTGTTCTGCGACTCGTGATACGTGCGCGATTGCAGTTCCGCCAGCAGCCCGAGCGTGATCAGCTGCACCCCGGTGAAGATCAGCAGGATCCCGAACAGCAGCAACGGCCGGTTCGCGATCGACTGGTACCCGAACAATCGCTGATACGCCAGCCAGGCGGTCGTCATCGCACCGAGCAACCCCATGGCGCCGCCGACGAGCCCGAAAATCTGCAGCGGCCTCGTCGAGTAGCTCAGAAGAAACTTCACGGTCAGCAGGTCGAGCATCACGCGCACCGTGCGGGAGAGGCCGTACTTCGAATGTCCGTGCTGGCGCGCACGGTGGTTGACGACCGTCTCGGCAATGCTCACGCCCATCTCGCTGGCGATGGCGGGCAGGAAGCGGTGCATCTCACCGTACAGCTTCAGCGGCTTGACGACTTCCGCCCGGAACACCTTCAACGAGCAGCCGTAATCGTGCAGCCGGACGCCGGTAAACCACGAAATCAATCGGTTCGCGACGATCGACGGGGCGCGGCGGGTCAGGAAGGCGTCTTTCCGATGCTTGCGCCAGCCACAGACGATATCGTGGCCCTGCTCGATGAGGTCGAGCATGCGAGGGATGTCGCGGGGATCGTTCTGCAGATCGCCATCCGACGTGACGATGTAGGCGCCCCGCGCGTGGGCGAACCCTGCAGCGAACGCGGCGGTCTGCCCGAAGTTGCGGCGGAACCGGATCACGCGCAGGCGTGCATCGAGCGCCTGTTGCGCGGCGAGCTTCGCGAACGTGTCATCGGTGCTGCCGTCGTCGATGAGGATCACCTCGAACGTGCGGCCGGAGAGCTCGAGCGACCCCACGAGCTCGCGGCAGAGCGGGTCGACGTTCGCCGATTCATTGCGAACGGGAATGACTACGGAGAGATCAGGGGACATCACGGCTGCGATCGTCTGAGCGGCAGACGGACCTTTCGCGTCGATGGCTGCAGGCAAACCTTGCAATTGTAACGGCTTAGCGTGCGACGGTCAAAGCGTCGGGCGCCGCGTGGCCCGCCTCCCCCACCAGATCCATCCGGCTCCACCGACCAGGACGAGCAGCGCGAGCGCCAGCCCGACCGCGCGCCCGTGCTCTTCGATCCAGTCGAGCACCTGGCGGCCATACCAGGCGGCCAGGAGCGCGATGATCAGGAACCGGCCTCCCCTGCCGATCGCGATGGCGGCCGTGAACTGCCACACCGGCATCCGGGTGATCCCGCCGAGCAGCACGAAGGCCTTGAACGGCGCCGGTGGCGGCAGAAGGGCCATGACGAGAAGGCCGACCAGGCCCCGCTGCTGGAAGATGCCGGCGACGCGCTGCATGCGCCCTGAGCCGAATCGGGTACGCAGGAGGGCGTCGCCTCCACGGCGCCCCACGCCGTAAAGCGCGAGACATCCGGCGACCGAACCGAGCGTCGCCATCAGCGCGTAGTACGCGAAACGCCCTGGGTGCGGTACGACCATTGTGACAACGAGCAGATCGTTCAGTTGCGGCAGCGAGAGGAATGACGAATCGAGAAAAGCGATAATGAACAGCCCCGGACCTCCGATGGCGAGCGCAAACGCTTGGAGCCAGGCCAGAAAGGTTTTCATGCGTGATGACGGAGTGCGGCCCGAACAGATGCCGATTATAGCGGCCGATGGGAAGCCGCCCGCTGAGCGCCTGCCCCGCAGCTCAGTTGCGGCGTGGTGCGCGGTTGCGGTGATGGCCTGGGGCGTGATCGCGGCGTGGATTTATCACCTGCAGGGCCTCACGCTGAGTCATTACGACGCGAAGGCGCACCTGGTGGTCGCGCGACGGGTCATCGACAGCATCACGCCGGGGTGGCAGCAGATCGGGGCGGTCTGGTTGCCGTTGCCGCATCTGCTGAATCTTCTGCCCGTCCAGGTTGACGCGCTCTATCGGACGGGTGCCTCCGGCATCGTGATTTCCATCGGGAGCATGGGCGTGGCCGCATTTGCCGCGGCGGCCATGGTGCTGCGCGCCACCGGGTCGCGCGCAGGCGCGCTGCTCTGTGCGGCGCTCCTGGCGCTCAATCCGAACATCCTGTACCTGCAATCGACGCCGATGACCGAGCCGCTCCTCATCGCAATGCTCATGCTCGGTGCGATGTCGATGCACGCCTGGGCAGGCGAGGGAGGCAGTCGCTGGCGGCGTGCCGCCGGCCTGTCGCTGGCGGCGGCGTGCCTGACCCGCTACGAAGCCTGGCCGTTTACGGGCACCGTGCTCGCCATCGCGCCATGGGCGCGCTGGCGCTCGGGCGAGTCGCTGTGGGCTGTTCTCAGGGACGTCATCATCATCGCGCTCTATCCGCTCGCCGCAATTCTGGTGTTTCTGGTGAACAGCAAGCTCTCGATCGGGCACTGGTTCGTCACCGGCGGCTTCTACGTGCCGGACCCGCGCCTGCAGGGCCATCTGTTCACGGTGACGAGCGCCGTGTGGTGGGGCGCTTGGCAGCTCGGTTCGCTGACCCTCGTGGCGGGCGGAACCGTGGCGGCCGTAGTCCTCGTGGTTGTGGCACTGCGCGATCGGCAGCGGGCAGCACTGGTGGTTCCTCTCGCGCTCTTCGCCGTCGCGGCGCTCCCGTGGTACGCGTACTTCGAAGGGCACCCGTTCAGGATTCGCTATATGGTGCCGGTGGTGGCCGCTGGCGTCGCGGCGCTGAGCCTCGGCGTGGGGATGCTCCCGAGGCGCCTGC
The DNA here is from genome assembly GCA_963763095.1 of Vicinamibacteria bacterium. Taxonomy (GTDB): domain Bacteria; phylum Acidobacteriota; class Vicinamibacteria; order Vicinamibacterales; family JAENWD01; genus CAVUCH01. Next base: position 37,198 of record CAVXNR010000015.1, on the reverse strand, counting down.
AGCCGCTGACGGCGGCCCTAGCCGTGGCGGGTGTCCTCATCACAACGCGGCCCTTCGATCCCGGGGCCGCCATGGTCCTGGAGGCCCAGTGGGATCGGCCGAACAGCCGCGCGCGGCAGGACGTCACCGCGTGCCTGCCGCTCGCGACGCCCCGTCCAACCATCATGGCCAGCATGGGCTCCCTCGCGCACTACATGCAGGAACTGTCGCAAGCCGGCTTCGCCATCCGGGATTTCCTGCACGAAGGAAACGGGGACATCTGGCTCGCCGCGCTGAACGGACCAGCGCGCTACGTTGGCTGGATGCTGATCGAGGAGCGTGCGGAAGGCGGGGACATGCTGAATCAGCGTGCGAAAGACCCGGGGTTCCTGGCCGGGTTCGAACGCGTGTGTGCCGGCGGTGGGGTGGCGCTCTACAGGAACCGCGACGCCGGATCGCACGCCCGCGAGGGTGCGCGATCCGGCGTGGCGGACATCAGAAGCGAATCTGGAACACCGCCTGGTAAGTGAACCCACCCAGATCGAGCCGGTCACCGACGAACCCGACCTCACCCGGCAGCGTGACGTCAGCCCACTGGTAACGCACCTCCCCGCCGATGAGCAGGTTGTCGCCCACTGGGCCCCGCAACCCGCCGAGCACCAGCGCACCCACTTCGTTGCCGTCGGCCGGATACCGCGCGTTGAAGATGTCTCCGGTGCTGGTGTCGACGAAGGATCCCACCTCGCTGTACTCCCAGTTGATGAGTGCGATCCCCGCGCCGATGTAGGGCTGGATGGCTGCATGACGGCCAGTCGGGACGAACCGCGCCGTGGCCGTGAAGGGCACGAGCCGCAGCTTGAGCTCCTGCTCAATCTCGGAACCGTTCACATTGGTGAGGTTTTCGTAGATGGTCGATACCGTGCGCTGGTGGTACCCGATGCCCGCCCCGGCTTCGAAGAACTGCCCAAGCCCCACGAGCCACTCGGCGCCGAAGGTCACGTTGTTGAAGTCGTCGACCTCGAACAGCAGCGGCTCGCAGGCCGACGTGCTGTCGATGCAGCGGTTCGCGTTCAGCACGTCGCCGTCCACGCGTGAGTCGGCGCCGCGCAGCGCAAAATACCCGATGTTGAAGCTCACGGCCTGGTCCTGCGCCGAGGCCGGCACCGCTGCCGCAAGGGCCGCTGTCAGCCCGAGACCTGTCACGATCGATCGCCACATGGGCGTGCTCCTTCTGATCAAACCCGGCGTGCAGCCCAGCGCCGCAGCCCGACCCGGCTGACGGCCGGATCGATGTCAGTGGGAGAGCACGCTGGATGCCACCGGAGTGTCGGAAAATGCCAGCGTTCAGTGAGGGTACGGCGGCGGTTGTCGCAGGTGGGGGTCAGAGCGTCCGCTTTCGAGCACGCTCCGCCGTGTAGCGTGCAATCGTGGCGAGCATTTCGGCGTGCACACGCCCGTTCGAGGCGACCAGCTGACCCGATCGCAGCACGAACGGACCGCCATCCAGATCCGACACGCGGCCGCCTGCTTCCTCGACGAGCAGAGCCCCGGCGGCGATATCCCACGCGCCGAGACCGCGCTCCCAGAACCCTTCCATCCGCCCGGCCGCCACGTAGCACATGTCGAGTGCCGCCGAGCCGAGGCGACGCACCGCCCGCGACGCCGAGATGAACGCCCCGAAGAGGCCGAGCATCTCTTCGGCCTCTTCGTGGACCGTGTACGGGAACCCCGTGACCAGCAGGGAGTCGACCAGCCGATCGTTTGGCGACACCGCGAGGCGCTGCCCGTTCAGCCAGGCGCCGCGACCGCGTTCAGCGGTGTACAGCTCGTCGCGCGTGGGGTCGTACACGGCGGCAATCGTCACGTCGCCGTCGATCTCCAGAGCGAGCGACGAGCAGAAGATCGGAACTCCATGCGCGAAGTTGGTCGTGCCGTCGATGGGATCGAAAATCCAGAGATGGCGCGCGGCTGGACGCGCGGTGCCAGGAGCGCCGAACTCCTCGCCAAGCACGTCGTGATCGGGGTACCGCGCGGCCACCAGCTCGCGGAACGTGCGTTCGATCGCGAGGTCGACCTCCGTGACGAGATCGATCACGCCTTTCTTGCGTATGCTGAACCCGCCTCCGACCGCCTCCAGCTGCATCCGGCCGGCGAGCCGCACGGCCTCTATGGCTGTGGCAAGCAAGAGCGACGGTTCCGGCGTTGCTTCTGGGGTCTTCGACATAGTCGCGAGGGGTGACGCGCAGCCGTGCGGCGGGAGAGGGGAAAGGGGCTACGCTTCGGCGCGGGCGAGCTTCTTGACCATCCGCACTTCCATGCCGCCCTCCGGGATGCGCCGCAGCGAGACATCGTCCATGAAGTTGCGCATCAGGAAGATGCCGCGCCCGCTCGATTTCAGCACGTTCTCGGGCGCAAGCGGATCCGCGATGCTCTCGGGATCGAACCCCTCGCCCTCGTCGCGGACCGCAATCACCAGCTCGCCGGTCTCTGGGCTGCCGGACGAGGCGAACTCCACGTGCACCATCTTCCGCTCGTCGCTCCCGTTGCCGTGTTTGATGGCGTTGATGACCGACTCGCGAACGGCTACGCCGACCCAGTGCATCGAGTCCTCGTCGAACCCAATCTTCCTGCACAGGTGATCGCTGACCAACTGGACAAAGTCCAGCATGTCGAATGCGCTGCAGAACTCGAGCCGGACAACCGTGCCGTTGGTGGTCATGCTGTAACGGAAGCCCTCATCCCGCTGTCGGGGTGACGCGTGTAAGTACCATAAGGCTGATCAGCGGTCAACAGCACGGGGCATTTACGGGGACGTAAACGGCCGCCGCCCGACCCCGCTCGCCCCTGAACCTGCATGATATATTCCCCCAGTGCCCGCAGTAACAGATGCGTCCGTCCGGCCGGCCCGGCGCATCGCAGGCCGGGTCCGCGTGCCGGGTGATAAGTCGATCTCCCACCGGTACGCGCTCTTCGCCGCCCTTGCCGAAGGCCGATCCACCATTCACGGCTACTCGCCGGGTGCGGACTGCGCCTCGACGCTGTCGTGCCTCGTCGCCCTTGGCGTCGCCGTCGAGCGACGGCCGGCTCCGGCCGGGAGCGGCATACCCGCCTTAACGATCATCGGCCGTGGTCTCCGCGGGCTGTACGCGCCGGCGGCGCCGCTCGACGCGGGGAACTCGGGAACGACGCTCCGGCTCCTGTCCGGCATCCTTGCCGCGCACTCGTTCACGGCGACGATCACCGGGGACGACTCGCTGCGCAAGCGCCCTATGCGCCGGGTCATCGAGCCCCTCAGCCGGATGGGGGCCCGCATTGCCGCCGAGAACGACCGGGCGCCGCTGACCATTACGGGAGGCGCCCTGCGACCCATCGACTACACGCCCCCGGTCGCCAGCGCCCAGGTCAAGAGCGCCACGCTGCTGGCCGGTCTGCAGACGGATGGCACGACCACGGTGCGGGAACTGGTCGCGACACGCGATCATACGGAGCATGGCCTCCGCGCGTTCGGCGCCGAAGTCCGCAGCTTCGACGGCGGCGTCTCGCTCGACGGTAACCAGCGGCTGCACGGGATCGAGGCCACCGTGCCCGGCGATCTGTCCTCCGCCACGTTCTGGACGGTGGCTGCGGCATCGCTGCCCGGCTCCGATCTCGAGCTGCCGGATGTCGGCCTGAACCCTACCCGCACGGCATTGTTCGACCTGCTCGTGCACGCGGGTGCCCGGATCGACCGCAGCGACGAGCGCGTTGAGCACGGCGAGCCGCGCGGCACCGTGCGGGTTCGCGCCGGCACTCTGCGGCCGTTGGTCATCGGGCCCGACGAGGTGCCCGGACTGATCGACGAGCTGCCCGCGCTGGCCGCCATGGCTACCCACGGGGGCGACCTGCATGTGACCGGCGCCGCCGAGCTGCGCGTCAAGGAGAGCGACCGCATATCCGCGCTTGCGACGGGTCTGCGCGCCCTCGGCGGCGACATCGATGAGTTCCCGGACGGCTTTCACGTGCGCGGCGGCAGACCGCTCACCGGCGGGACCGCTCATGCCGCCAGCGACCATCGCCTCGCGATGGCTTTCGCGATCGCGGCGCTGGGCGCCAGGGGACCGTCCCTCATCACGGGCGCGGAAGCGGTGGACGTCTCGTACCCGGGTTTCTTCGACACGCTGGCGGCGCTGAGCGGTGACGGCCGATAAGGTGTACCTGGTCGGGTTCATGGCCGCCGGGAAGACTACGCTCGCGCGGGCACTCGGCATACGGCTGGACTGGCGTGTCGAGGACGTCGACGAACGCATCGAGGCGCGCGAGGGCCGCCCGATCGCGTCCATCTTCGCGCGCGAGGGCGAGCCGTACTTCCGCGCAGTCGAACGCGCCGTGCTCCTCGATCTCGTGCCGCTGCGTCACGCCGTCGTCGCGACCGGTGGAGGTACCTTCGTGGCACCCGACAACCGAGCCACCGTCAATCGCGACGGGCTCTCGGTGTGGCTCGATCTGCCGCTCGCGGAGGTGATCGACCGCCTGCCCGCCGACGGACGCCGGCCGATGGCCGCCGATCGGGAGCAGCTCGAACGGCTCTACGCCGCCCGCCGCCTCGCCTATCAACAGGCGCATCTGCGGCTGGACGCCTCCGGTGCCCGGGTCGGCGATCTGGTCGAGCAGGTCGTCGCCGCATTGGACGTGTGACATGCGATACCTGATCCTGAGCGACATCCACGGCAATATCGAGGCGCTCGATGCGGTGCTCGGCACACTCGATCCTGCGACCTACGATGCCACGCTCGTCCTCGGCGACCTCGTCGGCTATGGCGCCGATCCAAACGCGGTCATCGAGCGGGTGCGGAGCCTCTCGCCCCGCGCCACGATCCGCGGCAATCACGACAAAGTGGCCGCAGGCGTAGAGGACGCCGAAGGCTTCAACACGATTGCGCGCAGCGCCGTCAGCTGGACGATGCTGGAGCTCTCGCCCGAGAACGCCGCGTATCTGGCGGCGCTGCAGCAGGGTCCGCAGGTCGTGGACGACATGATCGAGATCTGCCATGGGACGCCGTACGACGAGGATGCGTACGTCTTCGATGAGCTCGATGCCCTGCGCGCGCTCGAATCGGCCACACGGCCGGTCTGCCTGTTCGGCCACACGCACATCCCGGTCGTGTTCACCCGATCACGGCAGGGGCTCGAAGTGGAAACGCCGGACGGCGAGCCGCTCTGGCCGGTGGCCATCACAGAGGATCGCCGCTATCTGATCAACCCCGGATCCGTCGGACAGCCACGGGACGGCGATCCGCGCGCCGCCTTTGCGGTCGCGGACACGACCGCGCGCCGGGTGGAGCTTCGCCGGATCGAGTATCCGATCCAGACAACGCAGCAGAAGGTGATCCGCGCGGGGCTGCCCGACGTCCTGGCGCGCCGCCTGGCCGTGGGCCGTTAGTCTGGGTCTCGCCAGTGGGGCAGGGCTTCAGCCCTGCTGACGCGATCCTGTCTGAGAAGCACAGCCTGGCAGCGAATCGTGGGGCAGGTCTTCCGCCCTGCTGACACGAGGAGGTGCTCTTACGGAGGACCAGACGTGCGCCGGTTCTCGCGGCGCCGCAGCTCCGCAGCGAACGCGTCGCGTGCCGCACGCGACCCGAGGATCCAGCCAATCACGATGCCCACGAGAAGCACCGCCGGGATGAAGATGAAATGCCCTGCGCCCATGCCGGAGGTTCCCTACCGCCGCGTGTCGATCATCCGGCGCAGCGCGAGGAGCTCCCGATCGACAGACGCCAGGCGGCGCGAGATGCTCCACACGTACACGAACACGCCGACCCAGATCAGCGCATACGCCCCGAGGACGAGGGGCGCCGCCGGCAGCTGCTCCGCGGCCGGCAGGTCCTTCACGGGCACGTACCCTTCACGCGCCGCCTCGGTCTGAGATCCTGGCTGTTGCGCGGAGACCGCCAGCGCTGGCGACGCGAACGCCAGCAGCCCAACGAACGCGATTGACATCACGTGCCAGCGCACGCCGTTTCTCGTCGTCATCACGACAGCTCCGATTGATCGTCGAGCTCGAGGTACAGCCGCTCGACTTCCGCCTGCTGCGTCGCAAGCCGGACACGCAGGGCGAGCAGCACGCCGTACAACACCGCAAAGGCCGCCGCGCAGAACCAGAACACTTCCCGCATGCCGGGCTGCAGGGTGGGAACGACGCTCGTCTTCGGGTGAAGCGTGCGCCAGACATTCACCGACACATAGACAAACGGCACGTTGGCCATGCCGAACAGCGCGACCGCGGCGCTCAGCTTGTCGGAACCCGGCCCACCGTAACGGCGAACGAGCAGATACGCGACGAAGATCATCCAGAGCAGCAGCGACGAGGTCAGGCGGGCGTCCCACTGCCACCACACCCCCCAAGCCTTCCGCGCCCACATGGGTCCCGTGATCAGGACGAGGGAACCGAACAGCACGGTGATCTCGGCCGCGGCGAGCGACACGCGATCCGCGGCGGCGCGCCCCTTGAAGATGAAGATGCCGGCAGCAATCCCCGAGACGAATGCCGACAGGAACATCATCATCCCGAGCGGTGCGTGGTAGTAGAAGATCTTCTGCACGAGCCCCATGGTCGACTCGTAAGGCGCCCGCACCACCAGGATCGGCGCCACCGCGAACATCACGGCGGCCACGCCCAGCCAGACTCCGACAGACTTTCGCATTACCCTTACCGTTAACCGATTACCGTTAACCGTTGACCGTTAACCGTTGACCGTTAGCCGCCTTGTAGCCTGTTAGCCCTTAGCCCTTAGCCCTTAGCCCTTAGCCCTTAGCCCTTAGCCCTTAGCCCTTGCCGATCGCCCGATCACTCCGTCATCAGCGGCTCAAAAGTCCAGAGCGACAGCACGACGAAGACGACATCGAAGAACAGCAGCAGCCCGATCCAGAATTGGGCCATCGCCACGTCGGGGGGATCCCCGAGCAGTGCCGCCGTGCCGCGAACGCCGCCAATGATCACCGGAATCGTGACGGGATACAACAGCACGGGGAGCAGGACGTCACGGCTGCGCGCGCGCACGAGCATGGCCGCGAACAGTGTGCCCACCGTCGCGAACCCCACGGTGCCGGTGAGCAGAATCGCGCCGAGCAGCATCGGTGCCGCGAACAGCCCCGCCTGGAACAGCAGCGCGACGAGCGGTACCAGGAGCGCCTCGGCGGCAAAGATCATCGCGACAATCGCCAGCAGCTTGCCCACGTAGATCGCCGGCCGGTCCGCCGGCGCGAGCATCAGGGCCCGCAGCGTGTCGGTGTAGCGCTCCCGCTCGAACGTGCGCCCCAGGGCGAGCGTCCCGGAAAAGGCAATCGCGATCCAGAGGATCCCCGCGGCGGCATCCACCACTGTCCGTCCGTCCTTGACGAGCGCGAAGGCGAACACGAGCACGCACGAGATCGCGAAGAAGACCGTCGTGGACACGATCTCGCGGCTGCGGATCTCGACCGTGAGGTCCTTCTGCATGACGAGCCATGCCGTCCTGACGAACTGGCCCATTACGACGCCACGGCTCGCGGACGCACGGCCGCCTCATAGCGCGTCCGCACGGCCACCCCGTCATCGCAGAGTGCCGCCACCCGTCCATCCTTGAGGATGACCGACCGCGTGAGCAGGCCTTCCGCCAGGTCGAGATCATGGGTGGCGATCACGATGATGCGGCCACGCGCAGCGAGCGCGCGCAAGCGGGCGATGAGTACGGCCGCCGACGCCTGGTCGAGCCCGGTGAACGGCTCGTCGAGCAGCAGCAGCCGAGGATCGTGCAGCACGGCACGCTCGAGGGCGAGCCGCTGCCGCATCCCGCGAGAGAACCCTGAGACGGCATCGTCCGCTCTGTCGGCGAGCGCCGCCGCTGCCAGGGCGTCACGAGCGCGGGCATCGACGTCGGGCAGCCCGTACAAACGTGCGAAGAACCGCAGGTTCTCGGCCGCCGTCAGCTCCGGGTACAACTGCTGCTCGTGCCCGAGCAGGCCGAGGCGGGCACGGACCCCCGCGGCGCCATCCCGCACCGAGCGGGCGCCATATCGCACGTCTCCGGAGCTCGGGCGCAGCAGCGTGGCGAGGATGGAGAGGAGCGTGGACTTACCCGCGCCGTTCGGTCCGAGCAGGCCGAAGATATCGCCCGCGACGCAGGAGAACGACACGTGCGAGAGCGCGCGGCGGCGGCCGAAATGTCGAGAGACGTCTGACAAGGTCAGCCGGTCGAAGTCGTCGCTCACGCGGCGACGCCCTGCCCGCCGGGTGTCGTGGCGCCCTCGAGATCGAGCTCGCCATAGATACGTTCGAGCTGGGCCACGAGCAGTGCACGCCGGGCGGTGTAGTGCGCCTCGTCGAGGCGCCCGGCCCGGTGATCCGCGTCGAGCGCGGCGATCGCCGCGAGGCCCTTTTCGCGTCGCTCGTGCAGGGCGCGGCGTCGAGCGCCCGTGGCTTCGAAGGGTCCCGGGAAGACGACGAACCACACGGCAACGCCCACGATGGCTGTCGCCAGGGCCAGGGCCACATACACGGGGGCAAGGCTCTTGTACGGCAAACCCTCGAGCTGCAGGACGAGCGGTGCGCCCGCCGCGAGCCGCGGGCCCATGCCCATGACGAACACCGACGTGTCGAGCGGCCTCTCCTGGACGCGCAGAACCTGTGGGGAGCTCACGGTCATCCCGCCGATCTTCTGCACAGCCACGGACACGACATCCATCGGGAGCGGGAAAATGGATGCGATCGCGGCGGCGCTCCCGAGCGACTCGAGGCGAAACGCAATCTGCAGCGGCGTCACGCCCGGCGCGAACGGCCCCGTGACCGTCACGCGCGTGCCCTTGGCGCTGGCATTCTTCGTCGAGCCCTCGAGCACCGTCGTCCCCTCCGCGCCCGTGGGCATGTCAAAGACGAGGGCGGATGCCGGCATAACCGCCGCGCCTGTCCGGTTGACGATCTCGAACAGATAGAACATCTGGAGCACGTCGTCCGAGAACTCCGCTGCGACGCGGGAGTTCGCTCCGATCGACAGCGACGAGACGTTGCCCGACGGCTGCGGTACCCCGCCGGGCGCTGACCCGCCAGGCGGTGCCGCTGGGCGGGCCGTAGACGAATCGCCCGGTGCGGCGAGGATCGTCCGTACGCCGCCCTTCGCAGGCATCGCGAACGGCTGCGACTCGATGCGCTTTCCGTCCACCAGCGCTACCGCATGCACCTGGCTGCCAGGAGGCACTCCTGCGAATTGTGCCCGTCCGTCTGCACCGGTCGAGCCGCGGCGCACGTCTCCAGCGCCATGGAGTTCGACCGGGACACCCGACAGGTTGTTCGTAATCTGATCGCGGACGACCCGCACGGTCACGGTCCCGTCCGGCAGGTCTGGTGTTGGCATCGACAGGCCGGACATGGCGCGCACGTCGGGCATCTGCGCCAGCACGGACGCGGGACACAACAGGACAATCAGCAGGGCTGAAGCCCTGCCCCACATGGAACTCACTGCGGGAGTCATCAGGCGGTCACCTGCAGTGGCCGGCCGCAGCCCTTGCAGAAGCGCGCGTCCGCATCGTTCGTCGTGCCGCATTCGGTGCACGTCGGACTGCCGGGTGGGGTGGCTGGTGCCGGGTGCACACCCGCCACCTCCGATTCGGGCGGGACACGCGCCGCGAGATCGCGCTCGATCATCTCCCGGTAGACCGCCGCGCCATCGAGCTGCGTGATGAGGCGGATCGCACGGGTCCGCAGCCGGTCTCGCATGATGTCGAAGTCGCCCTCGGCGATCTTGCCCATTGCCCGGTCGAACTCCAGCTCCTTGATGGCGCGCAGCGTCAGCATCTTGTCGCGTTCAAGCGCTGCCCGCGTCCGCCCGGCCACCATCGTGGCGTCTTCGCCGATGTCATCGCTGACGAGCGGGCTCAGCATGCGGAAGAGGCTGTGGCCCGCGTACCCGGCGGCCGCTACGGTCGCCACCGCGAGCAGCAGCCGCTCCAGTGGCTGGCCCCGCATCAGGGTGACCGTCACGAGCGCGAGCAGCGCCGACGCCACGAAGAAGAAATGCCACGGGCGCAGGCCGTCGCCGGCCGCCATGGCCGATGCCGGCGCGGCAGGCGCCGGCTGCGAGGGCGCGCGACTGGCGGCGCGCTTCTCGCGTCGGGCGGGTTCAGTCAAGGTTGCTGAGCTCATCGTTCAAACGGCTCTCGAGGGCGGGATCCCTGGGTGCGTTCTGATCGGTGGCAGACAGGTCGGCGGCCCTCGCCGTTGCGCCACGGCGCGTCCACCGCACCGCGACCAGGCCGGTCACGAGCAGGCCTGTGGCGCCGAGCATGTACGGCACGGCCCAGGCCAGGCGGTTGAACCCCTCGTCGATGGGCTGCGCCAGCGGTTCCTGGCTGCCGTACTTGGCGATGTAGTAGTCGATCACCTGCTCGCGCGTGCGGCCCGCCGTGATGAGCTTCGCCAGTTCCGCGCGCATGTTCTGGGCATAGCCGCACTGGCACTGCGACAACAGCTGGCGCCCGCAGGTGCCGCACATGCAGATCAGGTTCTGCTGCAGCTCACGTTCGAGGCCCGATCGCGCGATCACCGGCACGGTCTGCCCCGTCTCGACGTGCTGCGCATGCACGGCAGCGGGCAACAGCAAAACGAGCAGGAGCAGCGCCGTCGTGGTCGAGGCCGCCTCCGCGGGCAGCTTGGCCAGCGCGAAGCTGTACGCGCGCTCGGGGAGCAGCGCAATCGCCGTCCCGATCGCCATCACGGCGAACCCGAACCAGATCCAGTTCACGAGCGGATTGACCACGATATGCAGGCTCGCGGACTGGTCCTGCAGGTTGAAGGCCGGCATCACGATGTAGACGTCCTCGGTAAGGCCGCGACGAATGGCCACCTCGGTCGTGGGCTCCTCCTCATGCTTGCGGAAGAACCATTTCGCCGGGTACATCCCGAACTCGCGGCCGCCCTCCGACACCCGCAGGTGCCCCGTGATCATCTGCTTCTGTCCGTCATCGGTCACGCGAACCGTTTCGAGCCGGACGGTGAACGGTCCGACCGTTCCCTGTTGCCCCGGCTTGAGGAGCACCTGCTCCTCCATCTTGAAGCCCTCACCGGCAAAGCCGAAGAAGATCAGCACGATCCCGAGGTGCACGATGTAGCCGCCGTAGCGACGCTTCGAGCGGCCGACGACGCCCACCAGCGCGGTAAACAGGTCTGTGCCAGTTCCTTCCTGCCGCACGCGCGCGCCCCTGACGAACTCCTGGAGAATCGTCGCGGTCACGAACGCGCACATCACGAAACAGATTCCGGAGATCCAGACGCGCACGCCGAGCGCGACGAGTGTCACCCCCGTCACAACGGACGTGAGCACCGGCCACATGAACTGGAAGCGCAGGTTCGAAATCGTCGACTTCCGCCACGCCAGCAGCGGAGCAATTCCGGTCAGCACCAGCAGGGCCAGGCCGATCGGCGTCATCCACTTGTTGAAGAAGGGCGGCCCCACCGTGAGCCGCTCGCCGGTGATCGCTTCGCTCAGGGTCGGGAACATCGTGGCGAACAGGACGAACAGCGCCGCGAACAGAAGAATCCAGTTGTTGACCAGGAAGGCCGCCTCGCGTGACGCCCACGAGTCGAGCTCATGGCGGGAACGCAGCAGCGGCAGGCGGTAGATCACCAGCCCGAAGCTGAAGGCGAGGATGACGACCATGAACACCGTGAACATCCACGCCAGCGCCCGGTCTTCGCCGAACGCGTGCACCGACTGGACGACACCGGACCGCGTCATGAACGTACCGAAGATCGTCAGGAAGAACGTGACGATCACGAGCGTGACGTTCCAGACGCGCAGCATGGCGCGCCGCTCCTGCACGATGACGGAGTGCAGGAACGCGGTCGCCGTGAACCACGGCAGCAACCCGGCGTTCTCCACCGGATCCCAGCCCCAGTAGCCGCCCCACCCGAGCTCCTCGTAGGCCCAGATCATCCCCAGCGTCAGCCCGAAGGAGAGAAACAGCCAGCTGACCATCGTCCAGCGGCGCACCGCGCGCAGCCACGAGTCGTCGAGGTAGCCGGTGATCAGCGCCGCCATGCCGAACGCGAAGGGAATGGTCATGCCGACAAACCCGATGTACAGCGAGGGCGGGTGAATCACCATGTAGGGGTTCTGCAGCAGCGGGTTCAGCCCGCGGCCGTCGGGCGGCACCTGCCCCAGGAACGTGTCGAACGGGTTCCGGTGGATCACCATCATGAACAGGAAGAACATCTCGACGACCGAGATGACCGCCACCACGTACGGGATCAGCTCGCGGTGCCGCTCACGGTTGACGCGGACGGCAATCGCCCCGAACACGGAGAGCAGGAACACCCAGAACAGGATGGAGCCGTCCAGGCCGCCCCAGTACCAGGTGATCTTGTAGAACAGCGGCTGCACGGCGTCGGATACCGCTGCACGTACTTGATGCTGTAATCGTGAGACACGAATGCGTAGACGATCACGCCCGAGGCGACCGTCATCAGTGCCGTCGTGAGGTAGAGGGCGCCGATGCCGCTCTCGATCAGCCGGCGCGAGCCGCGGCGCGCGCCGAGCACCGAGATCGCGGCAGCGTAGGCGGCGATCACGAAACCTGCGAGCAGGGTGAACGAGCCAAGTGAGGCCATGGTATGGGTGATGCCGCTAGACAAGAGGCGCCGGACGAGCGACCCGGCTGAAGTACCCGATCACACTCGGGCGTGGCTCACATGGGACGGGACTGTCCCCGGTCAGACGCCGGGAGGGGCCGCGCCGGACGCGCCCGGTTTCGGCTCATATTTCGAGGGACACTTCGCCATCACCCCGTTCGGGTCCACGGTGAACCCGTTCGGCGTGAGGGTGCCCTTCAGCACCACTTCCGCTTCGTCCTTGAACGTGTCGGGCACGATGCCGGTGTAGCTGGCCGGGATGACCGCGCCTTTGCTCTGCACCTGGAAGCGGTAGTCGAGGGAGTCGCGCTTCCGCAGGATTGAGTCGGCAACCACGAAGCCGTGCAACTGCAGCTTCTTCCCGTACCACGCATCCGGCTGCGCGCTCACTTCCTCGACGTGCTTGTAGTACTCGGTGCCGTCGCGCAGCGTGGACCAGAGCAGGCCGCCGAAGGCCAGCACCAGCACGCAGGTGGTGAGACCTACCCGAACAACTTTGCTGTTCATATGCTGCTACGGGCCCAGAATACTGCCGGTCCCGGGGCCGGTCAACCGTCCGCCGATGCCAGAACCGGGCCACGCAAGGGTTGTGGTCACCGTCGGGCCGGCAAGACGAGCTCCCGCATGAGCCGGGCCACCAGCGCCACGGGCAGACCGACGACATTCGTATACGAACCGTCGATCCGCTCGATGAAACGCGAGGCAAGCCCCTGGATCCCGTAAGCGCCGGCCTTGTCGCGCGGCTCGCCTGACGCGACGTACCATGCGAGATCTTCCTCACTGAGCTGCGCGAATTGCACCACGGTGCAGGCGACGTCCGATACCGTCCGTGCATCGTGCCGCAGCGCCACGCCCGTGAGGACCTCGTGCTCGCGGCCCGCGAGCCGCCGCAGCATGCCCGCGGCGTGCTCGTCGTCGCGCGGCTTGCCGAGAATGTCGCCGTCGATCACCACCGTGGTGTCCGCGCCGAGCACGATCTCGTGAGTGCGGGACGGATCCGCGGCGGTTTCGGCCTTCGCCACGGCGAGCCGCCGCACGTAGTCCGCCGCGCCTTCTCCGGGCCGGACCGATTCGTCGATCGCGACCCGCCGAACCTCGAAGACGAACCCGGCGGACGTCAACAGGTCGGCCCGGCGGGGCGACGCGGAGGCGAGAACCAAGCGCACGCACCGCGATGATACACTCGACAATCGGATGGACCCCGCCTCTCGTCTCCTGTCCACTGTCCTGCCGGCCCTGCTGGCGCGAGCCCCACTGACGCCCGACAAGGTCGAGTTCGCGTGGCGCACGGTGGTCGGCTCAGCGATGGCACGGGCGACACGCGTGCGGCTGCTCGAGAGCGGAACACTGCTGGTCCGGGTACACGATCCCAACTGGGGCCGGGAGGTCGAGAGCGCTTTTTCCCTGATCCTGCCCCGCCTGAAGCCGCTGCTGGGCGCGGAGGCCGTCCGCAGGATCGCGCTCGCCACCGAGCAGGACCAGCACGCCGACGCATAGGCGGCACGAGGCGCGGAAGGCGCCGCATCAGCGACCACCCACTCACGACAGATCATGCGCGAAGCCGTCATCGTCAGCGCCGTCAGGCTCCCGACAGGCAAGTTCCTCGGCGCTCTGAAGGATTTCACCGCGCCTCAACTCGGCGCGCTCGTGGTGCGCGAGGCCGTCGCGCGCGCCCAGATCGATCCCGCGAGCGTCGACGAGTGCATCATGGGCAACGTCGTATCGGCGGGGCTCGGCCAGGCCCCTGCCCGTCAGGCGGCGCTCGGCGGCGGGCTGCCCGAGTCGGTCGCGGCGCTCACCATCAACAAGGTCTGCGGCTCGGGCCTGAAAGCCGTGATGCTCGCAGCCCAGGGCATCGCCGTCGGTGACATCGACGTGGCGGTGGCGGGCGGCATGGAGTCGATGAGCAACACGCCCTACATCCTGCCGCGCATCCGCGAAGGCCTGCGCATGGGCAACGGCGAGTTGCGGGACCTGATGATCCACGACGGCCTCTGGTGCGCCATGGACAATTGCCACATGGGCATCTCGGGCGAGACCGTGGCCGAGACCTACCACGTCACCCGCGAGGAGCAGGACGCGTATGCCGCCGAGAGCCACCGCCGTGCGGCGGCCGCCACCGACGCGGGCTTCTTCAGCGACGAGATTCTGCCGGTGACGATTCCCCAGAAGAAGGGCTCGCCGGTGATCATCGATCGTGACGAGCCGATTCGACCGGACACGACCGCAGAGGCGCTGGGGAAACTGAAGCCGGCGTTCAAGGCAGACGGCACCGTCACGGCAGGCAATGCGCCTGGCGTGAATGACGGAGCCGCGGCACTCGTGGTGATGGCGGCCGAGCGTGCGCAGGCGCTCGGGCGCGAGCCGCTCGCGCGCATCGTCGGCCAGGCCACGAGCGGGCTCCGGCCGGGGCTCGTGATGATGACCCCCGTGCCCGCCGTGCGGAAGCTCCTCGACAAGGTTGGCTGGTCCGTCGATTCAGTGGATCTGTTCGAGCTGAACGAAGCCTTCTCCGTGCAGTCAGTCGCGGTCGCCCGCGAGCTCGGTCTCGATATGGCTCGCGTCAACGTGAACGGCGGGGCCGTGGCGCTTGGTCACGCCATCGGCGCCAGCGGCGCGCGGATCCTCACGACGCTGCTGTATGCGATGGCGCGGCGTGGTGCCCGGCGTGGTGTCGCCACCCTGTGCCTGGGCGGTGGCAACGGCGTCGCACTGGCGGTCGAGCGGTAGCGATTCGTTGCAAGGCGTCATGCGTGAGATCGCGACGATTGGGGTCGTGGGCAGCGGCACGATGGGCAGCGGTATCGCCCAGGTGTTCGCGCAGGCGGGCTACAGCGTGCGCCTTCACGATGCGTCGGCACCCGCGCTCGACCGTGCACGCGCGGCAATCGATCGCAGCCTGGCGAAGTTCGTCGAGAAGGGTACGGTGACGGCGGAGAATCGCGATGCGGCGACAGGCCGGCTCACCTTCCTGACGGGTCTCGACGGGTTCGCAGAGGTCGACTGCGTGGTGGAGGCGATCGTCGAGGACGCGACGGCAAAGCGCGCGCTGTTCGAACGGCTCGATGCGATCGTCCCGGCAGGCGGTCTGCTCACGTCCAACACGTCGTCCATCTCCATCACGGTGCTGGGAGCCGCTACGCGGCGGCCCGAGCTGGTGCTGGGGATGCACTTCATGAACCCGGTCCCGCTCATGACGCTCGTCGAGCTCATCCGCGGGCAGGCTACGAGTGCCGAGGCCATGGAGACGGCCAGCGCCCTGTGTCGCGCGCTGGGCAAGACCCCGGTCGAAGCGGCCGATTATCCCGGCTTCATCGCAAATCGCATCCTCATGCCGATGATCAACGAAGCCGTGTTCGCGCTCATGGAGGGCGTGGGCACGGCGGAGGCGATCGACACGGTGATGAAGCTCGGGATGAACCACCCGATGGGTCCGTTGACGCTGGCAGACTTCATCGGCCTCGACGTGTGCCTCGCGATACTCGATGTCCTCTACGCCGGGCTCGGCGATCCGAAATACCGGGCATGCCCCCTGCTCCGCCGGATGGTGGCGGCGGGACATCTCGGGCGGAAGACCGGGCGCGGCTTCCACAGCTACTGACGCCGCTCGAGCGGATCCACACGCTAACGGCCCGAACCGTGCCGCCGATATACCAGAGGGGTGCGCCCGCTGCGCACCCGCACTCCACCACACCACGCATCCCAGTCTGAGTCGTCGCCGGCGCCCTGCAGCGTGCGTCGCGCTTGCAGAAGCTCCGCGTCCCGACTCTGGAGGGCCGATTGTCAGATCCGTCACACCTGTTCCGCTCATTCTGGATGGGCGGCTTCGAAGGCGCCTGTCACGTCAACCGGTTGAACACGCGCCTCGACCTGATCGCAGCCACACAGCACGACGTGCTGGCCGCATCCGACTACCGCCTGATGAACGGGGCCGGCATTGGGCACCGTTCGGGACGGTGTGCGGTGGCCGCTGATCGATCGCGGCGGCAGCTACGACTTCTCATCATTCCTCCCCATGCTGCGCGCGGCCGTCGATGAGCACGTGCAGGTCATCTGGACTCTCTGCCACTACGGGTGGCCCGATGATCTCGACGTCTTCTCACCCGCGTGGGTCGACCGCTTCGCACGCTACTGCGGCGCCGTTGCCCGGGTCGTGGCCGACAATACGGACGAGGTGCCCTTCTATTCGCCCATCAACGAGATCTCGTTTTTGTGCTGGGCAGCGGGCGACGCAGGCGGGTTCATCCACCCCCATGCACGCGGGCGTGGCAACGAGCTGAAACGGCAGCTGGTTCGAGCCGCCATCGCTGGCATCGACGCGGTCTGGCAGGTCGATCCGCGAGCGCGGATCGTGCACGTCGATCCGGTGATCAAGGTGTTCCCCCGGCGCGATCAGCCCGAGCTCGCTGAGGCAGGCCCGGCGCTACGACGAGAGCCAGTTCGAAGCGTGGGACATGCTGGTCGGCGCTCGGGAACCGAACCTGGGCGGCGCAGCGAAGTACCTCGATATCATGGGACTGAATTTCTACCACTCGAACCAGTGGGAACACGGCGGCGGGCGCTTGCGGTGGGAGGATGAGCCCAGGGACGATCGGTGGGTACCGCTTCATCAGCTGATCGAAGGACTGTACCGGCGTTATCAGCGTCCCATCTGCATCGGGGAGACCAGCCATTTCGGCAGTGGGCGTGCACGATGGATACGGGAGATCGGCGACGAGATCGCGGCGGCGATCCGCAACGGGATCCCCATCGAAGGCGTCTGCCTGTATCCGGTCATCGACCGTCCCGACTGGGAAGACGCGAACCATTGGCATAACAGCGGCCTGTTCGATTTCACACACGACCCGGATGGCACGCTCCGCCGCGTGCTCAACGCCGAATACGCCGGCGCACTACGCGAGGCGCAGGCGACGGTCGCCGAAGCACTCAGTGACGCGCTCGTTTGCGACTGACCCTGGGACACTCCATGTCACATTTCAGACCTGCCACCGACCTCGATCAGGGCCGTGGATACCCCCGGCCGCAACTGGTACGCGAAACCTGGATGCCACTCAATGGCGAGTGGGAGTTCGCGCTCGACCACGACGCGATCTGCCGAGGGCCGGGCGACGTGCTCTGGGACCGCGCCATCACCGTGCCGTTTGCGCCGGAGACACCGGCGAGCGGTGTGGGCGACCAGGGGTTCTACCAGGCCTGCTGGTATTGCCGCGACTTCGCACTGCTGCGGCCGACAGACGGAAGCCGCATCCTGCTGCACTTCGGGGCCGTCGATCACCGCGCAACCGTCTGGATCAACGGTTCGACCTGCGGCGAACACGAGGGCGGGTACACGCCCTTCGCGTTCGACATCACCGATCTGCTCGACGACGGGCCGCTGCAGCGCGTCGTGATCCGCGCGTACGACGACCCGTCCGATCTCGCGAAGCCGCGGGGCAAACAGGATTGGCAGCTGCAGCCGCATTCGATCTGGTATCCCCGCACGACCGGAATCTGGCAGACGGTCTGGATCGAGCGCGTCCCACCCACCTGGATTCGCACGCTCCGCTGGACGCCGAACCTGGAGCGCTGGGAGATCGGCCTCGAGGCATCGGTCGCCGGCCAGGCACGCGAGCGCCTGCGGTTGTGCGTGAGGCTCCGCATCGGCGATACCCTCATTGCCGACGACACATACGCGGTCGTCGCGGGCAGCGTGCATCGCCGGATCGCTCTGTCGGACCCCGGCATCGACGACTCACGCAATGAATTTCTCTGGAGCCCGCACTCCCCGACCCTCATCCAGGCAGAGCTCGAGCTGTGGGGCGAGCGCGGCGAACTCCTCGACGCCGTCAGCAGCTACACCGCGCTCCGGGCGGTGTCAGTACAGGGCGATCGGTTCCTCCTCAACGGACGGCCCTTCTTCCTGCGTCTCGTGCTGGATCAGGGCTACTGGCCGGCCACCGGTATCACGGCGCCGGACGATGCGGCGCTGCGGCGCGATGTGGAGCTGGCCAAAGCCATGGGCTTCAACGGCGTGCGAAAGCACCAGAAGATCGAGGACCCTCGCTACCTGTATTGGGCCGACCGGCTGGGGCTCCTCGTGTGGGAAGAAATGCCGAGCGCCTATCGCTTCACGCAGACGTCCGTCGGACGCCTCACGCGCGAGTGGGCGGAGGCCCTGCTGCGCGACATCAGCCACCCTTGCATTGTCACGTGGGTGCCGCTCAACGAGTCGTGGGGCGTGCCCAACCTGCCGGACGTCGCCACCGAGCGGCACTTCGTCAGAGGGCTCTATCACCTGACGAAGACGCTCGATCCATCGCGGCCCGTCGTCGGCAACGACGGATGGGAGAGTGTCGCGACCGACATCATCGGCATCCACGACTACGACGACTCGCCCGACCGCATCGCACGGCGGTATCACGCGGAGGACGAGCTGCCACGACTGTTCCGGCGCGAACGGCCCGGTGGTCGTGTGCTCGTGCTCGAAGGACAGTCACAGGTGGATCAACCGATCGTGCTGTCGGAGTTCGGCGGCATCTGCTATGCGCCCGGCGTGGACGGCGTGTGGGGGTACTCGCGCACGGCGACCGCACGACAATTCGCGCGGCAGTACTCGGAGCTGCTGCTTGCCGTCCGCAACATCGGCGTGCTGACCGGATTCTGCTACACGCAGTTCGCTGACACGTACCAGGAGGCCAACGGCCTGCTCTTCGCGGATCGGACGCCGAAGTTTCCACTGGACGAGATCGCGGCGGCGACCAGCGGCCGCGCTGCGGGCTTCATCCCGGAGCCGGAGCACGAGGAAGCGCCCGGCCGGCCATGATGAGCGCCCGCCGCGCGGGTCCGATCAGCCGCCGTCGGCGGGACGGGCCCGAACGGCTCCGATGAGGGCGACGATGGGCGTGAGGATGACCAGTTCCCGCAGCACGGCCACGCCGTTCTGGGTGGAGAAGCCGGGGAGCCACCACCGGCGCGAGATGGCGATGAAGAGGAAGAAGGGCGACTGGTAGAACTCGCGCGTGAACGGCCACAAGGCCATCACCCCAAGCGGGGGCGTCGTATCGCTCCCGAGCCAGTCGAGCAGCACATGGCTGGCAACCGCGGCTGCACACGCGGCTGCCAGCCGCGGCTGCCTGCCGTGCGTGCACAGCAGGGCCGCACCCGCGGTCAGCGCGACAGCGCCCACGCTGTGGGTGTACGTGCTGTGTGTGCCGAACAGCAAGTCGAGGTCGGGCGCGGCCCCGAGCACACCAAAGAGCACCGCACCCCCGTCGAGCGCGTGCGCCCACCAGGCGCGCTTCCGCGCCACGCCCGGCGCCGCCGTCGATCGCCCCGCCACCAGCCAGCCGGCGGCCACGCCGCCCAGCACATGCCCTATCGGGCTCGGCACCCATTACCTCCGCACACGCCCGGGATTCCGCTGCGGTTGCTGCACTGCGATCGCGGCGGCGCTGTGCAGAATGTGCCATGTGCGGGGGCGAGAGGCGAAAGTCGCCATATCCGTAAATCGCTATTTCAGAATGGATTGCGACCAGCAGAGAGCGCGTTTTCGCTTGACACGGCGATCGGCACGTCTCTAGAATGCAGGAGCTTACATTGTTCACGTCCGCTTGTCCCCTGCAGCCGCAAGGAGCACCATGCCGCTCGAACGCGATGACCTCAAAGACCGCCTGAAAGCGCTCGACCTCGCCGTCGGGCAGATCGAGAAACAGTTTGGCAAAGGGTCGATCATGCGCCTCGGTCAGAAGGGCGGCATCGCCCCGATCGAGGTGATCCCCACGGGCGCCATCAGCATCGATTATGCCCTCGGCATCGGCGGCATGCCCCGCGGCCGCGTCGTCGAAATCTACGGGCCGGAGTCGTCGGGCAAGACCACGCTGGCGCTGCAGGTGATTGCACAGGCGCACAAGATGGGTGGGCTGGCGGCGTTCGTCGACGCGGAGCACGCACTCGACTCCGCGTATGCCCGAAAACTCGGGGTCGATCTCGACAGCCTGCTCGTCTCGCAGCCTGACAATGGCGAACAGGCGCTCGAGATCGTCGAGGTGCTGGTCCGGTCCGGCAGCGTCGACGTGGTCGTGGTCGACTCGGTCGCCGCCCTGGTGCCTCGGGCCGAGATCGAAGGCGAGATGGGCGACTCGCAGATGGGCCTGCAGGCGCGGCTCATGTCGCAGGCGCTCCGGAAGCTCACCGGCGTCGTGTCGAAGTCGAAGACGTGCCTCATCTTCATCAACCAGCTGCGCGAGAAGATCGGCGTCATGTTCGGCAACCCGGAAACGACCACGGGTGGACGGGCGCTCAAGTTCTACGCCTCTGTCCGCGTCGACATCCGCCGCATCGCGGCGATCAAGGATGGCGACATGGTCACCGGCGGCCGCACGCGCGTCAAAGTGGTGAAGAACAAGCTCGCCCCGCCGTTCCGCGAGGCCGAGTTCGACGTCATGTATGGGGAGGGCATCTCCCGCGAGGGCGACCTGCTCGATCTTGCCGTGGAGCACAAGGTCGTCGAGAAGAGCGGCGCCTGGTTCGCGTATAGCGGCGACCGTCTCGGCCAGGGGCGCGAGAACTCCAAGGCGTTCCTGCGCGACAACCCCGATCTGCTGCGAGCGATTGAAGACCGCGTTCGCAAGGAGCTCGGGCTGACGCGCGAGCCGGAAGTCGTCGGGGTGTAGGACGGTGTAGCACAGCCGGCCAATCGTTCCTGTTCAGAGGCAGAGGAACAGCGGGAGTCCGCAGATCGACACGGGGCGATCGCGGGCGTGGAGGTATTCTCGTCAGCGAGAGACCCCGCCCGGATCTCGCTCACTGCCGGATGCCATGCTCGAACGCCTCCTCCTGCTCGACGCCGCCCTGCGCGGGTGGGCCACGACGCACCATGCGCCGTGGGCCGATTTCCTCATGGCCGCGCTGAGTGACGTCGGCCGCGGTGGCCTCTTCTGGCTTGTGATCGGCGCAACCGCGGCCATCAGACGCCCGCGGTTGCGGCCGATGCTTTGGCAGGTGTGCCTGGCCATCCTGCTCGCGCATGTGACCGTCGATCTGGTGCTGAAGCCCCTCATCGCGCGCAGCCGCCCCTTCATCGCCATTCATGACGCGCGGGTCGTGGTCGCACGGCCGCTGACCTACTCGTTTCCCTCAGGTCACGCGGCCTCTGCCGTGGCCGGCGCCTTCGTCACCACGTTGATGCTGCCCCGGGCGCGAGCGCTGCTCTGGGCCGTCGCCGCGCTCATCGCGGTCTCGCGGATCTACGTGGGGGTGCACTATCCGCTCGATGTCGTGTGTGGCGCACTCATCGGTGCGGCCGTTGGCGTCTTGGTCACCGGCGGACGCGCATGGTATATTCATCCTTCTTCAGCTGCCCAACATCAGTGGCGAGGTAGCTCAGTTGGTAGAGCACCAGACTGAAAATTTGGGTGTCGTCAGTTCGATTCTGACCCTCGCCACCATCACCGTTTAGCCACGTCACGTTCGTTCCGCGGAACGAACGCGCGACCACGACGTGGCATGTTGCAGTGGCGCAGCCGGCCGTTGCCAGACGACGCGCGTGACGCCGGCGCCTCTCGGCTGCTTGGTCTGCTCTGCCCGGACGGACCGGGAGCTTGGCTGACGCTCGTCGTCACGCCGGGACGCTGCCCGAAGGCAGCGTTTGCGGCTGCCGAGTCGTGACCGGCGCGAGGACGATTATCACGATATGTCGACGGTAAGGGTTCGAGACGACGTCCGTGCCAGCGACCGGATGCGCGGGGTTCCGGGTTGGGTGGGTTGTCTCTTCGTCGCGGTCTTCGCGCTCCACGCCGCAAACTACCTTTATTTCTTCGTCGACGACGAGGCCATTCCGTACGTGTTCGCGCAGAACCTTCTGAACGGGAAAGGGTTGCGCTACAACTCCTTCGAAGGGGCGGTGGAGGGCTACTCCGATTTCCTCCAAGTCGTGGCGGCCGCAGCCGTTCTCGGAAGCGTTCGTCTGTTGCACTTCGACAAGGTCGCCGTGTTTTCGATCGGCAGAGTGTGGTCGCTGGCCTGCGGGGTTGGTGTCGTCTGGCTCACCTTCGAACTGCTGCGCCGCCTGCCCTGCATCCGTGCGCCTGGGCTGGTTACAGGGATGGCGTTCGTCAGCCTCGCCGGGCCCCTCGCTGTCTGGAGCTGCTCATCGCTCGAAACGGCGACATTTGGATTTCTCCTCACTGTCCTCGTCATCTCCACGGTCTCACCGGCGGGCGGCGTGCTCGCCGGCCGGATCGGCGCCGCATCCGCCACCGCCGCCCTGCTGACGCGGGTGGATGGGTTCGTTTTCGTCGGCAGCGTGATCGGCAGCGCCATGCTCGTAGGCGACGCACGGCGTCGTCGCGATCTCGTGGTGCGAGTCGTGATCCCGTCGCTCGCGGTGTTCACCGCCTATCAACTCTGGCGGTTCTGGTACTTCCGGGAATTGCTGCCCGCGCCAGTCGTTGCGAAGGTGCTCTACAAATTGCAGCCCCAGCGGCACCTGCTCGTGAAAGCGCCACCCGAGAACTACGCGCGCGCGTTCTTCGGGCTGTACGGAGCCGTGCCGCTCATTGCGCTCTGCGTGGCCGGACTCGGCTGGTTGCGCTCCCGGTTCGTCGTCGCGTGCGCCACAGCCGCAGCCGTGCTGATAGCGTACGTCGCCCTGGTGGGCGACTGGATGTTCGGGTTCCGGTTCTTCGTGCCCGTGCTGCCGCTGCTGGCGGTGCTCGTGGCGAACTCGGTTAACGCGGTCGCGAGGAGGTGGCGCGGCGTGGTTGGCTGGATGGTGGCGGTCGGCTGCGTCGTGTGGTTCGGCATCGTGGCGTCGGCCTTCTTCCAGCGCCACGTCAGCCTGGGAAACAACGGGAGCTGGCTCACTCACCCGACACTCGATCCCCATCGGCACTTCTCCCGCTACTATTCGCTCGTCGAACAGGCCCGCGGCCTCGTGCACCCTGGCGATCGCACGGCGTATAACCAGGCGGGATTCGTGCCCTTCATGCTGGATCTCGACAACATCGACGACCTTGGACTCTGCTCGCGTTTCTTCGCCGAACTGCCGACGACGGACGGATTCATGACCGAGGTGGGGCGATACGAGCCGCCGACGAACAAGCCGGTGCACACCGCAGGCCAGGCGTACCTTCTGTATCGCCATCCTGCGTTCGTGATGTATCCGCACGACCTGGTGTGGCGGGCCAACAACAACACCACCCCGGACGCGCTGTTCGGCGGGTATTATCGATTCGTGTTCGTCGACCCGGCGGGACGGAACGTCCTCTACGCCCGGACCGACCGGAGCGTGCGGCCTTTCACGACCGATCCGCATCAGTTCCTCGAGAACCTCGCACACGTGACCCACGTCAGGCGAGCCTCGGTGAATGGAGCCACGGTTCCGCAGCGCGATATCACCACAGCGTTCCCCTGGCTGCGCGAGAACACGGGTCGCGTGACGGTCGCACCGCGGTACTCCGCAGACGTGACCTTCGCGGATGAAGACGAGCCGGTCTATCAAGTCTTCGTGTCCTGGCTTTCGGCGCACGAGCCGATGACGGTCACGGTTACGCTCGAGGACGGGGCTGGCTCCGGCGTGTTCCAGCACAGGATCGAGCTCGCCGAGGGTCGGCCCGGGGGCTTCCATTCGGTGCTCCCCACGGCGGTACGTGTGAGGCGCGTGCGAATCGAAGCCGAAGCGCATACGGGCACGCCGGCTCGCCTGTCGATCGGCGACTTCCGCGTTCAGGGTCAAACCCGCGCGCTCGCTGCCTACATTCAGCGCACCCTGCAGTTCCCCGCACCGTGACTGCCACGCGGCTGCCGGCTGGCGCGCCGCCGCTCCCGCACCGCCGATGGCGCGCGCGCCTGGCGCCACTCGCAACGCTGGAGACGCTGACAATCGTGCTCGGGGCCTGGTTCGTCATTGCATATCTGGTCGCTGCGCTCCTGCGGCTGCGATATCCATTCGAGATCGAATGGATGGAGGGCGCCATCGTCGATCACGTCCGCCGCGTCATGGCAGGTCAGAAACTGTACGTGCAGCCCTCGCTGCGGTTCGTTCCGTTCATCTATCCGCCCCTGTACTTCTACCTCGGCGCGCTCGTATCCGCACCCTTCGGTCCAGGCATTTTCCCGCTGCGGCTGTTGTCGATCGCAGCCTCGCTTGGCTGCTTCGCGCTCATCTTTGCGTTTGTCCGACGCGAGTCGGGACACTCTCGCAGCGCATTTCTGGCGGTGGCGTTCTTCGCCGCCTGTTATCCGCTCAGCGGTGGGTGGTACGATTTGGCGAGGGTCGACGCGGTGCTCCTGTGCCTTCTCCTGGGCGCCAGCTACCTGCTGCGATTCCACGGGACGCTGACGGGATCCCTCACGGCGGCCCTGCTGCTCGTGCTTGCGTTCTTCACCAAGCAGAGCGCAATCGTCGTTGCCATCCCCCTGCTCGGCTACGCCGTGTTGATGGCCCCGCGACGATGGCTGTTCGTCTCTGCCGGGTGTCTGCTCACTGCGGCAGCTGGCATCTGGCTTCTCAACCGCGCGCACGACGGGTGGTATTGGTATTACGTCGTCGTCCTGCCCGCTCGCATCCAGCAGACACGCGCGGTCGCGGCTCCCTTCTGGTTGCACGACCTGCTCCCGTCCGTTTCGATCGCATGCGCGCTCGGCCTGTCGGCTCTACTTCCGCAGCGTGACGACCAGCGCGGGCGCGCGCTCTTTTACATCCTGATGGGCGGCGGCCTCGTGACCAGCGCATGGCTGTCGCGCTTGCATGCCGGCGCGCATGAGAATGTGCTGATCCCTGCCCATGCCGCCATTGCGATGCTGTTCGGCCTCTACCTGGCGCGGTCGTCCGGGGTGGCGTCGGGCACATCCGCCGGCACGAGCGCGGTGCTGCCCGCCAATGTCTGCGTGATCGTGATCGTGCAGCTCGGGATGCTGATCGCCGACCCGCGCATCGAAGTGCCGACCGCGCGTGATGTGGACATGGGCAGGCAACTTGTCGCGCGCATCGCCAGCGCGCCTGGCGAGGTGTGGCTGCCGCAGCACGGCTATCTCGCCTCCCTCGCGGGCAAGCAGACGTACGCCCATTCGATGGCGGTGTACGACATCATCCGGGCCGGAGATGTGCGAGACCGTGAACAGCTCGTAGCCGAGGCGCGCGCGATGCTTGCGCAGCAGCGTTTCGATCTCGTCATCGTCGACCGCTTGGGCTGGTTGCGCGAGGACCTCACCCGGGCCTACGAGCCGGTTGGTCCGCTCTTCACATCGCCGACGGGTTTCTGGACGCGCACGGGGATGCGAGTCCGTCCGCAGATGGTCTACAAACCGCGCCGCGGACCAAATGCTGAGATGGGCCAATGACCTGGACAGCCAAAACGTCACAGCCGAGCATGATTCGAGGTGGCCAAGTGTGGTGTACTGTCCGCAGGTGACCGTGTCCAGCGAACGGCGGCAGGACGTTAGACCGCAGAAAGTGCTTGTCGTCGACGACAATCCCGGCCTTCGACACCTGTGGTCCGTGTGGCTGAGCCTCTGGAACTTCCTGGTGGTCGAGGCGACAGACGGAGTCGATGCGGTCCACACGGCCCTGCGCGAGCAACCTTCACTGGTCCTGATGGATCTGGCCATGCCGCGGCTCGATGGCTTCGCGGCTACGCGTGAGCTGAAGCAACACGCCGAAACGGCCGCCATCCCAGTCGTTGCACTCACCGCGCATACCACCACGGAAGACCGCCGGCGGGCGCGCGAAGCCGGGTGCGCCGGCTTCCTCGGGAAGCCGTGCGATCCCGAGCTGCTCCTCACCGAGGTGCGGCGGCTGCTCAGAGCACCCCGGCTCGCGTAGTCGCGTGTGTCGACGCCGATGTGACATTCGGCAATAGCCTGCAGGTCAGATTCAACACCAGACATCAAGGCGCGCACGGCATGACCCAGCGCATGATGCAGCGTTCGGAGTCACGATTCCGCGATCGTGCCGCCGCCGGGTGGGCGGTCGCGCGCATCTCACGGTTGTGTGACGGTATCGCTGCGCGCCGGGCGGACGCTCGAATCGGAACGTCACGAGACGGGCAGGCCTTGCGAACCCCCGGCGCCGGCCCCGGCCGCGGCCGCGCGCGCTTCGTAGATGACCCGAGCTCGTTCGAGCGCGTCCTGCACGTTCGCGCACACGTTGGCGTCGCCGACGTGCTGGTGAAACTCGGCCTGGGCCATCAGCGTGCGCGGCTGCTCGCGGGCGCCGCAGAGGAGCAGGTCGCGGCCCGAGGCGTGCAGCGCGTCGGCGAGCTGCTCGAGCGCCGCGAGGCCGGTGGCGTCGATGGCCGTCATGTTGCGCAGCCGCAGCACGACGATCGGCGGCAGTGACGGAATGCGCTCGGCAATGAGATCGAGCTTGTCGGTCGCCCCGAACAGGAACGGACCGTGGATGCGGAAGATCGACACGTAGTCGGGGATCTGCTTGTCCTGCAGCACGTGGGCACGCCCGTCCTCCACGTCTTCGTTCGTCACTTCGGTGATCGTGGTCGTGCGTACCACTTTGCGGATGAACAAGAGCGACGCGAGAATCATCCCGACTTCCACCGCGACGGTGAGGTCCGCCAGGACCGTGAGCGTGAAAGTGACGATCCACACGGCGATGTCCGCGCGACTCAACTTGAGCAGGTCGGGGATCTGGCGCCACTCGCCCATGTTCCAGGCGACGAGCATCAAGATCGCCGCGAGCACGGGCATCGGGATGTAGCTGGCAAGGGGCGCGCGCGACGAGCAGTACGGCGGCGAGCGTGCAGGCGTGCACGATCCCGGCAACGGGTGTCTGCGCCCCCGACCGAATGCTCGTCGCGGTGCGCGCGATCGCGCCGGTCGCCGGCAGCCCGCCGAACAGTGGCGACGCGATGTTGGCGACGCCCTGCGCGATCAGCTCGACGTTCGGGTTGTGCCGATCCCCCGTCATCCGGTCGGCCACGACCGCGGACATCAACGACTCGATGGCACCCAGCATCGCCACCGTGATGGCCGGCGAGATCAGCTGCAGGATCAGGTCAGGCCGGAAGGCGGGCACGTGCAGGCTCGGCAGCCCGCCCGGGATTCCCCCGAACCGGCTCCCGATCGTGTCGACCGGGAGGCCCGCCAGCACTGCGGCCACGGTCCCGCCGAGCAGCGCGACCAGCGTCGGCGGCACGCGCCCCGCGAACCGGACGACGCCAATCATCGTCAGCAGCGATACCGATGCGAGCACCGTGGCTGCCGGAGAGAAGGAGCCGGCCTGGGCGGCCAGCACGTGGAGCCGGCCGAGGAAGTCGCCGGGCACGTGCTCTGCAGCGATGCCGAAGAAGTCCTTTATCTGGGTACTCGCGATGAGCAGGGCGATGCCGTTCGTGAAGCCGATTATGACGGGCCGCGGAATGAACCGCACCGCTGTGCCAAGCCCGGCGGATCCGGCTGCGACCAGCAGCAGCCCCGCCATCATCGTGCACATGAACAGGCCCTCAATGCCGTGTTCGGCGACGATGGCGCTCACCACCACCACGAACGCGCCGGTGGGCCCGCCAATCTGGTAGCGGGAGCCGCCGAGGGCCGATATCAGGAACCCGGTGACAATCGCGCAATAGATGCCGGCCTGCGGCTGCAGCCCGGAAGAAATCGCGAAAGCCATGGCCAGCGGAAGCGCGACGAGCCCAACGGTGACACCGGCCACCAGGTCCATGGCGAAGACACGGCTGGAGTAGCCGTAGCCGCGCAGGTGCAGAAGCAGTCTCGGGGCCCAGGGGCTCATGCGGGTTTGGTGAAATTGAACCGACGACTGCCGTTCGGCAGGAAATCAGTGTATTCTCTCTCATACGGAGAAAGCTTTAGATGCCAGTGCGATTGTTTGTCGGGAACTTGTCCTACGAAGCCACAGAAGCTGAACTGCGACAGCACTTCAGCACCATCGGTCCGGTGTCCTACTGCTACTTGCCGACGGATCGTGAAACCGGGCGCCCGCGCGGGTTCGCATTTGTCGAGTACGCCGACGACTCGCTCGCGAGCCAGGCGATCGATCGGCTGAACAATCAGCCGTTCCGCGGTCGACCGCTGGCAGTGAAAGAGGCCCAGCCCCGAGAGGCGCGCCCACCGGGCGGAGCGCCGATGGGCACGCGTCCGACCTTCGGCACCGGGCCGCGTCCGCCCCGCCCGCCCATGGGTGCTGGCGGCGCACCCTCCTTCGACCCGTCCATGCGCCGCGCGCCAGCAAGCAACTTCGGACCGGACGCCCCACCGAAGGGGAAGAAGGGCAAGTTCAATCGGCCGGAGCCGCGCGGGCCGAAGGGCCCGATTCGGGTCAAGCCGAACGGCCGCATCTACAGCACCGACGAATACGGCGAGGAGGCGAATGAACCGATCGTCGAAGACGATTTCGCCACCAGCATCGAGCCGGGCGACGACACCGAGGAGCAGTGATCCGCTCCCGCCCCGTGCCCTGAACACGTTTCCACGGCACATCCAATCGCGGCGTTCCCTCGTACGAGGCAGCGCCCGCATTGACAGTTTGAGGTTACGAGTGAAGCAGCAGTACGTCTGTCTCGCGGTGCTCCTGGCGGCCAGCGTCGCCTGCCAGAAGCCCGCCGCCTCGCAATCGTCCCAGGCGTCGACCGCGAAGCCCGGCGCGATGGCGCCCGCGCCAGCGGCGGCCGCCGCCGCGACCAAGCCGGGTACGCCCGCACCGCCACCGCCACCGAAGCCGGTGCCGGCCGAGTTGCCGTCCGTTGTCGCGAAAGTGAATGGCGACGATATCCGGCGGAGCGAGTTCGAGACCACCATTCACAACGTGGAGAGCCGCGCCGGCCGGCCGGTCCCGCCCGAGCAGCGCGACCAGGTGTACCGCGGCGTGCTGGAGGATCTGATCGCCCTGCGGCTGCTCAAGCAGGAGGTTGCGCGCCGGCAGCTGACGGCCTCCGACGCCGAACTGGCCGAGGCCATGAAGGGGATGCGCCAGCAGTTTCCGACCGAGGCCGCCTTCAAGCAGGCGCTCACGGCGCAGAAGATGACACTCGAGCAGCTGCGTGAAGAGACGCGAACGCAGGTGCTGGTCTCGAAGATGCTGCAGCAGGAAGTGGGCCCGCAGATCGCGGTGAAGCCGACTGAGATCAGTGGCTTCTATGAGAAGAACCCCGACAAGTTCCAGCAGCCCGAGGCGGTGCGCGCGAGTCACGTGCTCGTGACGGTGCCTGAGGGCGCAGCTCCGGCCGCCAGGGCGGCGGCACGTGCAAAGGCCGAGGACGTGTTGAAGCAGGCGCGCGCGGGCGTTGATTTCGCCAGGCTGGCGCGGACGTACTCGGATGATGCGAGCAAGGGACGGGGCGGCGACCTCGGCTTCTTCCCGAAGGGGCAGATGGTCCCCGCATTCGAGGCTGCGGCCTTTGCGCTCGCGCCCAACCAGGTCAGCGACATCGTCGAGAGCCCGTTCGGGTTCCACGTAATCAAGGTGATCGAGAAGCGACCGGCCCAGAGCGTGCCCTTTGCCGAAGCCGCCCCTCGCATCGAGCAGTACCTGCGACAGGAACAGCAGCAGGCGAAGACGAAAGCGTTCGTCGATCAACTGCGCGCCAAGGGCAGCGTCCAGGTGCTCATCTAGACCCAGGGCTCGCTTGTGGTGTCACCGCACCGCTGATGTGGGGCAGGGCTTCAGCCCTGCAAATCGGCGTGCGCTCTAAGCAGGCCTGAAGGCCTGCCCCACATGAGCACACAAGTGAATCGCGGGACGAAGACGTGGAGAGACACGCTGCCGGCTGCAGGGTGCAGACTGCAGGCCACGTCAAAGACCTGCACACCACGATGCGGGCCCAACACTGACTACCGCCGCGGCCGGATGGCATACGGCAGCAGGACACCCTGATCGGTTTACGTCGTGGACGAACACCAGCCTGACGGAGTACGGCTCGACGTGTGGCTGGACGTCGCCTGCCTGTTTCGTACGCGGTCGGAAGCCAAGCGTGCGTGTGAAGGCGGCAAGGTCGATGTGAACGGGCAACCGGGCAAGCCCCACCGTCTCCTGCGTCCCGGCGACGAGATCGTCATCTCGCGTCCACTCGGCCGCCAGCAGACCGTAGTAGTCGCCGGCCTCGCCGAGCGGTCGATTCCCAAGGCGGAGGCGCGGCTCCTCTACGAGGACCGCACGCCGCCCCCCTCACCCGAGGAAGTCGAAGCCCGCCGCCTCGAACGCATCTTCCGCGCGATGAACCCGGCGCCGCGGACCCCCACCAAGCGCGATCGACGCGAGATCAGGAAGATGAAGGGGAGGGAGGACGGGGGGTGAAATGCACAATGCAGAATGCACAATGCACGAATGCAGAATGCCCGTGCATTACTCCTCGTCCTCGTCTGCTGCTCTACCGAACCGCAGCACGTCTTCGATCTCGAGTTCGTCGGGGTCCACCGGTTCGTCATCCTCGGGAATGTGAAACCCGCCCTCGGCGAGCTTCAGCCCGACCGCCATCCCGAGGTGAAACGCGCCCTCCTGCTGCAGCCACACCTGCGCGGCCTGGTTGTCGACGAGGTCCTCGAGGAGGACGTGACGAATCTCAGGTAGGGCCGCGCGAATTGCTTCGACGAGCTGTTCCTGGACGGCCAGATCGGCGGACCGGTAGACCTCGTCGTCGTGCAGGACGACCAGCAGCTCTTCGTACTCCTCTTCGCACTGCTCTTCGACCTCTGAGAAGCTGGGGAACTGCCGCGATTTCCGGGGCAGTGTGATGCGGTTCGCGCACGCGCGCGCGAGGCGCATCAGTTCGTCTGACGTCGGCATGAGCTCCTCCTCTCGCTTGCGATTCTCGACGCCGAACCGGCGCCGGAACTAAAGTTCCGGCTCCACATACCCGCAACTAGAGTCCGGCTCCACATTCCCGGAACTAATACAGGCATCATTCCCTCGCACTGCCACCGGCTGACGCTGCGATGAAGGCGGCGACGTCGCGCCGCAATGCGGCCAGCTCCTTCACGTCGATGTACATCATGTGACCCGCCCGGTAGTAGTGGCGTGTCACCCGCTTCTGGAGCCCTGCGTCGAGGCCCAGGTGATCGAGCGTGTACTCGGTGGCGAAGTACGGGGTCGCGAGATCGAAGTATCCCGACCCGACGAACAGCCGCATGTGCGGGTTCTGCGTCAGCGCGCCGCCGAGCGCGTCGCTGGTATCGGCGAACCGATTCTCCGCATTCCACTCCCACGACCCGATGCCTCCGCCGAGGATGTAGTACGGCAAGTCGGACTTGAACCCGAGGTCGCGTCTGACATAGTCGTTGAACATGGCCGTGTACGGAGGCCGGATCGCGGCCAGACTCGGGTCGAACGCAGGTCGCTCGGCCGCGTTGTTGCGGTCGGTGCCGATGAAACGGCTATCGAGCCGTCCGACCGTCTGGCCGCGATCGCGCAGCAGATCCTTGCAGAACCGCTCGATCTCGATGCGGAGATCGTTCTGCTCCACCACCCGTCGTTCGAGCCCGGTGTAGCGCGCGAGCCGCTCTGCAATGGCATTGCGGTCGTCCGGGGCAAGCGCCGCGCCCTTCGCGAGCGCCGCCGAGTACGCGCCGCCGGCCCAGGCCTCGACTTCGCGGAGCGTGGCCCCGAGATCCCGCTGCAGGTCGGGGGCGAGGCGCTTGTGGTACCACGCCGTCGCGGCGTAGGTCGGCAGGTACAGCACATATGGCAGGTCGTTGCCCGTG
The DNA here is from genome assembly GCA_963763095.1 of Vicinamibacteria bacterium. Lineage (GTDB taxonomy): Bacteria > Acidobacteriota > Vicinamibacteria > Vicinamibacterales > JAENWD01 > CAVUCH01. Next base: position 4,935 of record CAVXNR010000015.1, on the reverse strand, counting down.
GTGAACCGGGCCGTCTGGAAGTTCAGGATCGACGAGACGAGCAGCACGCCGTTGAAGGCGATGCCCCGGTCGAGGAGATGTTGCGCGAGCCCGGCGGCGCGCGTCGTGCCATAGCTCTCCCCCACCATGAACAGCGGTGAGCCCCAACGCCCGTAGCGGGTGAGATACAGCCGGATGAACTCCCCCACCGACTGGATGTCTCCTTCGACTCCCCAGAACCGCTGCCCGAGTTCGGGCTTCGCCGCGCGACTGTAGCCGGTGCCGACGGGGTCGACGAACACGAGATCCGACTGGTCCAGCCAGGTGGCCTCGTTGTCCACGAGCGCATACGGCGCGGCCGGCATCGTGCCGTCGTCGTTCATGCGCACGCGCCTGGGACCGAGGGCGCCGAGGTGGAGCCACACCGAGGAGGAGCCGGGTCCGCCGTTGAAGGAAATCATCAGCGGGCGTTTCGCGGGATCCGCCGACCCGTCGAGGGTGTAGGCGATGAAGAACACCCTCGCCTCGAGTTCGCCGCTCGTGGCGTTGCGGACCGGGAGAAACCCTGTCGTTGCAGTGTATTTCAGCGTGCGGCCGCCTGCGCGCGCCTCGTGGCGCGTCACAATTGGCTCCTCGTCTGCAGGCGCGGGACGCGCGGGTTCCGATTTTCCGTCAGGCGCGGGTGCCGAGGCCGGCGTCGCGGGGGGCTGCGGATTCGTGCCGGCCTGCGGCTGCTGGGACGTCAGGCCCAGCGCGATGAGGAACATCAGACACGCGGAGAACACGCCAGCCACCTCCTTGTATGTGGTGGCGGCATTGTAAGCGTCAGCTCGTCTTCAACCAACATCGCAGCACTTCGGCCACGCTCCACGCCTGCGCCACACACCCACGCGGCGTGTACGGCTCCTCGGCATCGAACACTTCGCTGACGGATCCGATGCACGCCTCCCCGAGGTGCCCGGTGAACCCCGCGAGCAGATCCCGTGCGCCCGCCCGATCCCCCGGGTGCACCCGCAGCCAGGCATCGATCATGGGGCCAATCAACCAGCCCCATACAGTGCCCTGGTGGTACGCGGCGTCTCTCGCGCGCAAGTCGCCGTGATAGGTGGGCTTGTAGTCGGGATGGCCGGGCGCCAGCGACCGCAGGCCAACCGGCGTCAGCAGCCGATCCCGGACGATATCCACGACCGGCGCCCAGCGGATCTCGTCGAGCACCGGGTACTCGACCGATACGGCCAGCAGCTGGTTGGGCCGACAGGCGGTGTCGTCTCCCGCCTCGCCGTCCACGACGTCGTACAAGTAGCCGCCTGCCTCGTACCAGAAGCGGCTGTTGAACGAGTCGCGACTGCGATCGGCCAGCGCCGCGATCGGCAGGGCCGCGCCGTCGCCCTCTTCCTCTCGCAACCATCGCTCCAGCAGCCGGAGCGCGTTGTACCAGAGCGCATTGATTTCGACGGCTTTGCCTCGGCGTGGTGTCACGACCCAGCCGTCGACCTTCGCATCCATCCACGTGAGCTGGTAGCTCTCCGCGCCCTGCCGCAGCAGCCCATCGCTCGGATCCACGCCGATGCCGAACCGCGTGCCGCGGACGTGATGCTCCACGATGTCGCGGAAGACGGGAAGGAGCACGCGCAGCGTCGCCCGGTCCCCCGTGGCCGCGAGGTATCGATCGACGGCCTGGAAGTACCACAGCGTCGCGTCGGCGGTGTGATAGAGGCCCTGGTTCTGGCCATCCGGGAACATGTTCGGGATGAGCCCGTCGCGCACATAGTGCGCGAACGTGCGGAGGATGTAGCCCGCCTCCACGTGCCGGCCCGTCGCGAGCGTCAGCCCCTCGAGGCTGATCATCGTGTCGCGCCCCCAGTCCGTGAACCAGTGATAGCCAGCGATGACCGTGCGCACCTCGTCGCCCGCGGCGTGCGCCCGGGCGGCGTCTTCGAGGCGACCGGCCGGCGTGATGATGAACTGGTCGGCTGCCAGCACGAGCTCGGCGGCGGTGCCGTCGCGAGCGTCGGCGGGCGCCATCGTGAGCAGCCGCTCGCGCCGCTGCCGTTCGGCCGCAAACGCGGTACTGGGCGTGAGCGCACGAATGGCCTCCCACGACTCGGCGGAAGCGACGAGGGTGGCATCCGCGTCACGCGCCAGCCACACGCGGAAATGTCCCGGGCTCCACCACTCGCCCGCCGACTCGTACCCCCGCGACTCCTCCATGCGGTAGAGCACCTGCTGCACGCGGTGCGGCTGAATCGTGAAGGATCCCCGTTCGCCGCAGACCAGCAGCCGCAGCGGCGGAACGCCGTTGCCGGCGATCTCATACTGGTCACCGACGACGGTGACGGCATATGGCTTGTCGAGCGGGAGGCCGACAGGCGCTTCGTGGTGGCGGAAATGCAGCGAGGGACGGAGATCCAGGCGCACCGGCCCCTCGCCGGCGAGCAGGACGTACGTGATGTGCACCGTGTTCTGCTGATGGGGCAGGAGCAGGCGCTTCTCGATGGTCCATCCGCCAAGATCGAATCGCCACACCGGCAGACCGGCTTCGAGCCTGAACTCGGACAGGTACTGCGCCCCGTGCAGCTCGGGACTCGACCCGGCCCGCTCCTCCCCGTCCAGCGCGATCTTCCGCCCGTCCGGCAGCCGCAGGAACTCCGCGAGGTGGTTCAACATCACCACACGACCGAACGGCGCCGGAAGTGCGGCGACGAGGAGCCCATGGTAGCGCCGCGTCATCACGCCGGAGACGGTGCCCGAGGCGTAGCCGCCGAGCCCATTGGTCACCAGCCACTCGCGCGTCAGCAGGCGCCCCTGATCGGCAGCCGCCGCGGCACCCGGCCAGGGCATGCGGCGAAGCAGCGGAACGCGCGCGGCACGAGCCGGCGCAGTCGTGCAGGGTGATGAATCGGGCATGGTCGTTTCCCGCAGCGTTCAGGGTGTGGGGGGCTGCTGCTCGCGGCGCGCGCGCACCGGCCGCAGCACGATGGCGGCATGGCCCGGCAGATGCCACCCGCGTGTCTCGTCTTCGACGGGCGGTGTCCCGGATCCGTCGTATTCGCGTGATTCACTCGACCACTCCACCAGCCAACCACATCCGCCGGGGGGCGCCAGCAGCGGTTCGGGCGCCGCATCCAGATCGAGATCGCGTCCGAGATTCACGAGCACCAGGCGATCTCCGCTGCGTGGGTCGGCCTCGTCATGCCGCCGGCCTGGTGAGCCGTCGAAGTAGCGGAGCACGAAAGCCTCCGGCCCAAGCACCGCGCCATCCACGCCACGCGCCGCCTGCGCCCGAAAGGCGGCCGTCTCGCGGCGGAGGCGCAGCAGGTCCCGGTGGAGCGCCACGACTGGCGCGTGCGTCTCGCGCTCCCGCAGATCGAGCACCGAACGCGCGAACGTATCGTCCGCCGCAGGGTCGCGCAGCGCCCGGGTGACCGCAGGGTCGGTCAGGCTCGGGAACTGCGCCAGGAACTCGGCACGTCCTGTGGCCACCTTCGGGGCGAGGGCAGATTGGTGATCCGCGAAGTACAGAAACGGTCGGGACGATGCGAACTCCTGGCCCTGGAACAGCATGGGTGTGCCGGGCCACAACAGGATGAGCGCCGTCAGGGCGCGATACCTGCCCGGCGTCGTGAGCTGGTGGAGCCGGCGCCCGTGCGCGGAGTTCGCAACCTGGTCGTGGTTCTCGAGGAACGCCACGAAGCGTGGCGGCTCGACGTCGAGGGATGCCGTCCCACGCCGCTTGTTCTGCCAGCGGTAGCGCTGGCCCTGCAGGAGGTATCCCCACTTCGCCGCCGAGATGAGTTCCTGCGGTGCGCCGGCGTGATCCGAGTAATACGCCTCGCAATGCCCCGTCGCCGCGACTACGGCCGTGTGGTGCAGGTCGTCGTTCCACAGGGCGTCCAGGCCAAAACCTCCGCTCTCGCGCGGCCGCACGAGCCGCACGTCCTGCGGTTCGTTCTCAGCGACCAGGATCGCGTCGCGGGGTGAGGCCTCCTGTCGCACCCGCGCCGCAATCTCCGCGATGACGTGCTCGTCGGACGCATCGAACACGCACTGCGTGGCGTCCAGCCGCAGCCCGTCGAAGTGGAACTCGCGAATCCAGTACGCCGCGTTCTCGATGACGAACTCCCGCACGGGACCGGCGTCGGGCCCGTCGAAGTTGATCGCCTCACCCCACTCGTTGGCGTACCGGTTGGTGAAGTACGCCGGTGAGAACGCTTTCAGGTAATTGCCGGCCGGGCCCGACGTGGTTGTAGACCACGTCGAGGATCACACCGAGCCCGATCGCATGCGCGCGATCGACGAAGCGCCGGAGATCGTCAGGATGTCCGTAGGCCCGCGTCGGCGCAAAGAGATCGACTCCGTCATAGCCCCACCCGAAACGGCCGGGGAACTCGGCGATTGGCATCATCTCGATGCAGGTCACGCCCAGCGCCTTCAGCCACGGCAGCTCGCGTGCCGCTGCCACCCAGGTGCCCTCCGGCGTGAAGGTCCCAACGTGCAGCTCGTACAGCACCTGTCCCGGCAGGGTGATGCCGGCCCAGGCGGCGTCCGACCAGGCAAACGTGGAGGGATCGATCACCTCGGAGGGCCCATGCGGCCCCTCCGGCTGGTAGCGGGAGACCGGGTCTGGATAGTCGCGATCGTCGGTGTCCAGCCGGAATGAGTAGCGCGTACCGGGCGCGGCAGCGGCAGATGTCACGGCGAAGTACTCGCCGTCGCGCGCGAGCGGCAGGGGCGAGCGACCGTCACAGATCACCTGCACGCGTGAGCGCCGGGGCGCCCACACGCGGAAACGCACACCCTCGGGCACCACGTCGGCGCCCACCGGCATCCCTGTGCGCTTCGAGTTCACACGAGAGCTCAGCATCGCCATCCCGCTAACGGTTGTGCATGTTCGGTGCCCGGCACCGCTGCACATGGCAGTCCTGGCTGACGTACCGGGCGATAGCAACAGCGTTG